>JBBIOA010000004.1:45031-285323 GCA_037443605.1 Terriglobales bacterium | reverse complement strand
GATCGTCCCGACGTTGCAGTGCGGCTTTGTCCGATCAAATTTTTCCTTCGCCATAACTCTGCCTCTTGCTCCTAGCTTCTAGCTTCGTGCTCAAAACCGTTGTCCTCCTGAGCGGCACGTTTTGCCGCGAAGGACCTATGTATTTCTCAGTAATACTGGTACAGCTTCTTAAACTTGTGCCGCAGCGATTGCTCGACCGATTCCAGCTTCGACAGATAGAGCTCGCGAATCTGCGCCTGGTCGGAAACCGCCAACGCGTCGTAAAGCTGTTTTGCGTTGAGCCCCTCGACCACGCTTTCCAGCGCACGCTCGGTCAACACCGCCGGAAAATCGCGCACGCGCACGGTCTTACGATCCAGCTGCTTCAGGAATTTTTCCGCCAGGGCCGGCGAAAACGCCTGCTCGACGGCGGCCTTCAGCGCGCCGAATTCCTGCTCTTTCTCGACCTTGATCGTTGCCTGCTCGAACGCCATTTGCAATTCGCCCTAATCTCTGGAGCGGGAGACGGGAATCGAACCCGCGACCAACAGCTTGGAAGGCTGTGACTCTACCACTGAGTTACTCCCGCCAAAATGCAGCTGTCAGCTTTCAGCCGTCAGCTCTCTAAACTCAATTGCTCTTTACGCGCCAGATCCTTGACCAAAACCGTAATGCCGTAAATGAAAATCACTTGAGCCAGCACAAAGCAGATCCGGGTAACTGCTGCCTTCATAAAGATCCAAGGCAGGCTGAGGGAAACGAAATTTCCCAAGACGATCGGCACGTACGCCAATCGCATCCGGACCAAACGACTGCGAAATCGAAAAATCGCAAAAATCAGCAGAGCCAGGTAACTCAGAAGAATCCCGATTCCTGCCCACTTCACGATCAGCCACGGCCCTCTCATCACTCCGATTACGCCGTCGCTTATCACTCAGCACCTCTGAAAACTCTGGAGCCGTTGACCAGGATTGAACTGGTGACCTCTCCCTTACCAAGGGAGTGCTCTACCAACTGAGCTACAACGGCTCAAAAAACCAGCTGTCAGCTCTTAAGCTTTCAGCTCTCAGCTAACCCCTACTCTGCGTCCTGGCTTTTGTCCGGATGCAGGACCTCATTGCGGCGCAGCACCGACTTCACTGCCAACAGAGCCAGAACCGCCAGCGTTCCGGCCCGAAACCTTGGGTCGGGAAGCGTCGCCCACGCCAGCGCACCCAGCACTCCGTAACAGACCAGCGCGATGGACAAGCGGCTCATGCTTTGCAGTTCCTTCGCGAACTACGCTCAGGATTTCGCCGGCAGGCTCCCGCTTCGCTCACGCCTGCTAAACGGCTCAACTCTGGTGCACAGGGAAGGATTCGAACCTTCGTACCTCGCTAGGAGGGACAGATTTACAGTCTGTTGGCTTTAACCACTCACCCACCTGTGCAAACTTTTCGGGCGATGCGGCCGGTGGTTCTGGCCCGCCCACTCACCACATGCTGGGCCGCCGGAACGCACTCACGCCAAATCCGCAGACAAACACCAGCACAAAAACTCAGTCGCCACCGAGGACTTTCGTCAAACAGGAAAACCTAGGATCGCGCAAGACCACCGAGAAGAACCACGACACGCCGGAAAAGTACGATTGGAGTGCGTTCAGGAAAAACTGTCGCGCGCTACCGAGTCCGCCGCCTGCCGGAAATTCGTCTTCGTTGAAGCCTGTCTCTGGAGCTGGCGAAGGGATTCGAACCCCCGACCCTCTGATTACAAATCAGATGCTCTACCGACTGAGCTACGCCAGCAATACTGGGGAAAGCCGCGCCTCCGCGCAAACCTATCCCACGGATCCCTGCCAGATGTCCGGGACAATTATATAAAGTACCACAACCGGAAGTTCGGGCGCAAACTACAATCCGCTCCTCAGTTCTTCAAAAGAGCATCGATCGATTGATCCGAACTTGCACCACTCCTCGCTGCTCCCAAACCGTTCGCCCACCAGGCGAATCGCCCAACGTCGCCGAAAACTTGTAGAGGATTGGTATCCCAGCGGATAGTTGTTATGATTCTAATCCTGATCGCATTTCATGCGAATAAGACGCACTCTCCCAATCGCCTTTGCGGTCGTAGCTGTCGCCGCCGCTCTAACTCTCGCCGTCCAACTCCGCAAGCACGCTCCGCCTGAACCGGCACGCCTTTTGCCCGGGGGCGATGCATTCTTCTACGCCGACCTGAGCTGGGTGCGAAAGCTCAATGCGAATCCGCTGCCGGCAGTTTCGCACGATCCCGACTACGAACAGTTCATCCAGGAAACCGGCTTTCAGTTCGAGCGCGATCTGCAGGCGGTAGCCTTTGCCGTTCACTACCCCGCAAATTGGCCGGGTGGCGGCACCGGAGGAGCGGCGCCGGAGCCGCGGTTTTCCGAAGTCTTCGTTGGCAAATTCGATGGCGGGCGCCTGACTGCATATTTGAAACATACCGCCAAGGAGGTCGAGAACTACGAATCGGTCAATATCTATTCGATTCCGCTCGACGGGCGGACGTTCCGGGTGGCGATCCTGAGCGTGGATTCGGTGGCGGCCTCGAACCATGAAGATGCCAACGTGATTCGCGGCATGGTGGACCGGTCGCGGCGGCTGGCGTCTCCGTTTGGCGGGCCGGCGCTGCTGCGCCGCTATTACAAGCATGTGCCGCTGGCCAGTCCGGTGTGGATGGTGGCCCACGTTCCGCCTTCGGCGACACCGTTTGGCGGATGGGCCGACCTGTTTCCCAAGCCTGCCGACTTGATGGTTTCGGCCAGCTACAATCCGCTGCATCTGCCCTTGCGGTCCGGGGCCGTGCATCTGCGCGCCGAAGCCTGGACCAGCAGCGACGACGATGCGCGCGGCATCGTCGACAAAGTCAACGTCTACCTCTCCTTATTTCACAATGCCGAAACCTCGGTCGGCTCGACCGGCAACGACGCCGACGTGAAGGCTTTCTTCGATAGCCTGCAGGTGCGTCAGGATGGCAGCCGGGCCATGCTCTCGGCAACGGTCCCCTCCAGCTTGTTCCGGAAGCTGGTAGAGCCGGCTTCCGGTGCACAGCAACCGGCGGCGGCTCGGTAAATTAGGCGCAGTGATTTCTGCAACTTAATGTCTGGCCGCGCGTCTGATTGGTTAGAGCCTTCCGGGGTGGAAATCCCTCAGCAGGTACAATAAGAATCGATGTCGAGCCTTCCACTGCCGATCCTTGCTTTTTTCGCTGGCCTGTTTTCGTTCCTGTCGCCATGCGTACTTCCGCTGGTGCCGGGATACGTTTCGATGATCTCCGGCGCTGGCATCGAGGAACTGAAATCGCCGCAAGGCCAGCTCAGACGCCGCGTGATGATGAACTCCATCGGCTTCATCCTGGGATTCAGCGTGGTCTTCATCACGCTGGGAGCGGTATCGACCGGCATCGGGCAGGTGGCGGCGCAATTCAAGCACACACTGTCGATTGTGGCCGGCGTAGTGGTGATTGTTTTCGGAATTCACCTGACCGGGATTTTCCAGATCAAGTGGTTGTTACAGGACGCGCGCCTCCACAACGTGAAAGGCAACAGCACGTTGATTGGTGCCTTCGTCATCGGGTTCGCCTTCGCTTTCGGCTGGACCCCATGCCTAGGTCCGATATTGTCGTTGATTCTGGGCTTTGCCAGCCAGGAAGATACGCTGGTCAAGGGGATCCTTCTGCTGGCCGTGTACTCACTCGGGCTGGCCGTGCCGTTTCTGGCCACGTCGCTGCTCATGGAGCGCTTCCTGAAGTTTTACAGCCGCTTCCGCTCATATATGCACGCGTTAGAGGTCTTTTCGGGCGGCGTTATGATCGCGCTTGGCTTGCTGCTGGTGACCGGGCGGTTCACGCTGATTTCCAGCTGGCTGTCGTTCTTGAATCGGTTCGCGTTGTAAAGCAGTCAAGGATGAAATTTATGTCGACGCCTGAAGACTTTTCCCCCGTAGCTTCGCCAGACTCCACCCCGGAAGATACGCTCCCGCAAACACCTCCGACGCCGCAGCCGCCGGCAAGCGGCCGGAGCCCTGTCGCCCTGATCGTTGCGGCGGTTGTGATTGCTGGAATGCTCTATTTCGGATTTCACGCGGCGCGGCGCCCGTCAGCGACGGTAGGAGCCGCCGGAGGACAGGCGGCGCTGAAAGGACCGAAACTCGCTCCCGACTTCACGCTGGAATCGCTCGACGGCCAGACCATCCATCTTTCCGATTACCGGGGCAAAGCGGTTCTGCTGAACTTCTGGGCGACCTGGTGCGGCCCGTGCAAGATTGAGATGCCGTGGTTCGTGGAGATGCAGAACCAGTATGGCGCACAGGGATTCCAGATTGTCGGCGTGGCGATGGACGACTCGAGCAAAGACGACATCGCCAAGTTCGCCAAGGAAATGGGCGTGAACTATCCGGTGCTCCTTGGCAAAGAAGCGGTGGGTGACGAATACGGCGGCGTCCCGGCGCTGCCCGAGAGCTTCTTCATCAGCCGGGACGGCAAGATCGTTGACAAGATCATGGGCCTGCGCGGGCGGGCCGAGATTGAAGATTCCATCAAGAAGGCGCTCGATGCGCCCGCCGATTCCAACGAGTCTCCCAGCATGAAGGCTCAGAACTGACAATAGTTGCAGCCGCTCGCTCGGACTATCATGCTGGGATAGTTCGTTTAAGGTGCGGAATGATTCTGCGCAAGAATCCGTGGATTCTGGCTGTACTTTGCCTGCTGGGAACAGCGCTCGCGGCTCAGTCTAAAGGACCATCGGTCAGTTTCGCGCCGGTGGGAACGGTGACGGCTCCGCGCGTTGCCCAAACGATGGTGGACCTGAATTTCCGGGTCGCGTCCGGATTCCACATCAACTCCAATACTCCAAAGTCCGAGTTCCTGATCCCCACCAATCTGAAGATGGATTTGCCCACCGACATTGTGTTGGGAAGAATCGCGTATCCGCCGGGGCAGGACGTCAGCTTTCCCTTTTCGCCTGATGAGGCTCTGAACGTCTACACCGGAGATTTCACCATCACGGTAGCGGTGCATCCGTTGAAGTCGGTGGTGCCGGGAAAATATGTGATGCACGGAGTTCTGCGCTATCAGGCCTGCGACAACGCGCAATGCTTCCCGCCGAAAACTCTGCCGGTGAGCTTCGATGTGAAAGTCGTAAGGGAAAAATCGAGCCCGCAGCGTAATCCGGCGCAAAGCCCGCACGTACATTAGCCGCTGTCAGCTCTCAGCCATCAGCGAAAGAATGTAGGGACAGCCGCCCTCGGCTGTCCGGTCGAGCGCCAGTTCGACAGGTCTGGACGGATCCCCCTTACTTGCCGGCTTCGACCACGGTAAGATCGCAGTCTATGCGACGGCTACTTTACTCGCTCATTGTCCTCTGGGGATCGCTCTGCCTCGGTCAGTCCACGCCTCAGCCCATCATCATTCACAACGTCACCGTGATCAACGTGAAAGATGGAGGGTTGCAGCCGCACCGTACGGTGGTGGTCCGCGACGGCAAGATCGACGAAGTAAGCGACGGAATCATAGACGCCCGCACCAAGGGCGTCCTGCACGTGAACGGCACGGCGAAATACCTGATTCCCGGGCTGTGGGACATGCACGTGCATGCGGTGTTCGGCGACTGGTTTCCGCAAGCAAGGGAAATCACGCTGCCGCTGCTGATCGCCAATGGCATCACCGGCATTCGCGATATGGGCAGCGATCTCGAGACACTGCAGCAATGGCGCAAGGAAATCAGTGCTGGCACGCTGGTGGGTCCGCGCATGGTGATCTCCGGACCGATGCTCGATGGCCCGCAGCCGCGCTTTCCCAGTTCGATCGCGATCAAGACTCCAGAAGACGGCCGCCGAGCCGTGGACGATTTGAAGCGGCGCGGCGCGGACTTCATCAAGCTGCAGTCGCTGATTCCGCGCGACGCCGTGTTCGCCATCGCCGACGAAGCCAGGAAGCAGGGAATCCCATTCGTAGGACACGTGCCCGATTCGGTGCGCGCCTCGGAAATGTCAGACGCGGGGCAGAAGAGCTTTGAGCATCTGATTGGGGTTTTTGAAGGCAGCTCTCCGCTTGAAGATGAATTCCTCAAAGGCTCCAAGACCGAGACTCAGTTTCTTGCGACGTATGATCCGGCGCGCGCCACCAAGCTGTTCGCGCAATTGGCGAAAAATCACACGTGGCAGTGCCCGACGCTGGTCTGGGAGCGTGGTGGAAATCTGATCGAACTAAGCGACTTCGACCACGATGCGCGGGCAAGATACGTGCCTGCTTACTGGAAAGATGTGACCTGGAAACGTTTCACGCGGCAGGTCATGGAAGAATTCAGCGGCGACGACCTTGCCACCCGCCGCCGCTTCGTGGAGAAAGAGCTACAAGTGGTTCGCGAGATGTACAAGATGGGCGTGCCGTTTCTGGCAGGCACCGACACGCCCCCGGGAGTCTATGTTTTTCCGGGCTTCAGCCTGCATGAGGAATTGCAGCGCTTTGTCGCCGCCGGATTCACGCCGCTTGGAGCCCTGCAAACCGCGACTCTGAATCCGGCAGAATTCCTCGGCATGGAAGACCGCCTGGGCACGATCGAGAAAGGCAAACTGGCCGACATGGTCCTGCTTGACGCCAACCCGCTCGACGACATTCGCAATACGCAGAAGATCGCAGCCGTTGTCGCGAACGGACATTATTTCTCGCGCCAGGATCTCGACAAGATGCTGGCCGGCGTGGAGAAGGCGGCGAAGTCACAGTAGTTCTGAATCTCACGAAACTCTTGTCATCCTGAGCGGAGCGAAGGACCTATGCAGTTTGCTCACGCCGAGAGGATGCATAGGTCCTTCGGCGAGGAAAGAACGCTTCGCCGCAGGATGACACGGATCTGGAGGTCTAGTCAGAGGCAGGCGTCGCGCGGGCGAGCGCCAGGATTACGGCGGCAAACAGCAGCGTGTCTGCAAAATAGTTGATCCCCTCCACCTTCACCGCCGTGCTTGGGTCCAGCAACTGGACGATCAGGATCGGGCCGTAGACGAACACCACCAGCAAGGTGATCCAGGCACCGAGATACGTCGCCGCCATCCGCGTCTTCTTCCCAAGCAGAATCGCCAAGCCGGAAACCAGCAAAATCAGGCCGGTGAGATAGGTAAGTATCATGCGCCCCGGAATCCATGTGGGCGTGAATTTCTCCAGCGGCACGCCGGGGACGTTGGCCGGATGGAGAAAGTGCTCCACCCCAAAAAAGATCGCGACCACCCCGATGATCAGGCGGCCGACGAGGACAAGTTTGCTCTTCCCTTGAGCCCGCCAGTTCTGCATGGCAAGCCCCGCCAGGCACCAGGCGCCTGCGCCGAATGATGCCTCCCGGAAAACGATGGTTGTCGGGATCCGATCATGCAGGTTCGCCAGCGCGCCGGGGATGTGGATCATGGCGTCAAACGCGAGCATCATGATGCCGAACAGCAGAGCGGACCATTGCGCCTGAATCTTGGTAGCGATGCTCAGGGCCGCGGCAATCAGCGCGAAGCCAACGAAATAGGCCCAGAACAGGTGCCACGGCATGTAGGCGGGCACAAGGTCTTTGATGAATTGCGCGCCGGAGAGGTGCTCCGCGCCGAAAATCGCCAGCGGGATGGCGAAGAACAGATTGCTGAGCGCCACGAGCTTTTCGAGGCCGCTCGCTTCGGCGAAATCATTTTTGACTGCCAAGCCTCCGATCGCGAGCACAGCCACGCCGGCGGCTAGCATCGAGTTCGCGGTGCGGGAAACTTCCAGGAAAATCGCAAGCATCGTTGGGTGCATCTTCACCCCATGGGCGCAGCCCACCTGCGCCGGAATCAGAATGATTTTTGGATTGTACGACGCGCGCACACGGAACGACGCACCAAAACTGGATTGGGGGCGGACTGTTAGCGCTGTTATGTTTGTCGCAGAGCTTGCGCGAGACCCTTGAATCTAGGGCTTGGCCCCGTAAACGGTCTTGCCACCCACCATCGTCCACAGAACTTTGGTGTCGCGGGCCTCTTCCGCGGTCACCGTCAACACATCGCGATCGAGCATGGCAAAGTCCGCCTGCTTGCCCACGGCGATCGAGCCAATCTTATCCTGCAGTCCCAGCGCGCGGCCGGCGTTGCGGGTATAGGCATAGAGCATGGCCTCGCGCGGAACTCGCTGGCCGGCATCGAGCACTCCTTCGGGGCCTTTGCGCGTTTCCGCTTGATAGATCGCCAGAAACACATTCGCGGTCGAGACCGGCCAATCGCTGGCGCCGGCGACGATAGCGCCGTCATCGAGCACGGAGCGCGCGGGATACTGCCACCGATAAATCGCCGGATCGAGGTGCGGTTTGACCAGCTCAATCGAGTCGGCTTCGGCCGTCGCCCAATAAAGCTGGAACGACGCAATCACGCCCAGCTCGCGCAAGCGCGGAATGTCATCGGGACGGATGAACTGCAGGTGCGTGATCGTGTCCGGCAAGCCGGAGTCTCCATTCGCCTTCCGCGCGGCTGCCATGCCGTTCAACGCTTCGGTCACCGCCTGATCTCCGATCGCATGCACGTGCACCAGCATGCCCTGTTTGTCGGCGGCGATCACGATCCGTGCAAAATCCTTCGGATCGAAAAGCAGTTCCCCGTTCCTTCCTGTATTCAGGTACGGCTTCGACATCACCGCGGTTTGTGACGGGTATTCAGCCACTCCGTCCGCAAAGACTTTGATCCCCGGAATGCGCACATACGGCACATTCTTGAACTGCTCGCGCAACTTCAGCGCCTTCTCCAGTTGCTCGTCGGGATGTCCTTTCTTGAATTCGATGACGGGCAGCGCCGCGACGTGGGAATTGAGTTCTCCTTTTTCCGCCAATCTGCGGTAGGTATCGAGGATCGCGTCGCTGGCAGCGGCATCGAGCCACGCCGTTATGCCCAGCTTGTGCATGTACTCGACCGCCGCGTGCCCGGCGGCGAGCATCCGATCTGAAGTTTGTTCGGGCAGTACCGCCTCGACTTTCTCCTGCCCGGCATCCACCAGAAAACCATTCGGCTCGAAGTCCGCGTTGTAGCCGTAATATCCGCGAGCTACGGAGTCGAGCCCACCGATCAACTGCTTCGTGATCCCGGCGCGCTTGAGCAGAGTCTTGTTCGCCCAGGCCGTGTGGCCGTCCATGCCCTGAAGAAACACGGGCTGGTCGGTATATGGCCCGCTGCTGAAGCGGTCATTCAATTCCTGGTTGTGCGACCAGATGGCGAGGGGAACGCCGCTGACGATCAGGATGTCGCCGCGCATGCCGCGCCCGCTCCGCTTGGCTTCGTTGGCGAAGGCGACAAGGTCGTCGACGCTGGCAGCTTTTTCGCTGATGTCGGCGGAAATCAGCGTGAGCCCGCCTTCGATGGCGTGGCAGTGGCTGTCGATCAGGCCGGGCATCAGGAAGTTGCCCTTCAGGTCAATCTGTTCGGCGTCCTGTGCGACCGCTCGTGATACTTCGGCGCGACTGCCGACAGCGACGATCTTATCCTCGCGAATGGCGACCGCCTCGGCGTAGGGATGCTCGGGCTCGCCAGTGAAAATCTTGCCGTTGTAGAGGACGCGCTCGTCCGAAGCTGAAGCTACAGAACAGAGAAGACTTACAAACAGCACGAGCAGAGAAATCCACTTACCCATGGGTTGGCCCTTCTTTCAGGAACCAGTCAGTTTACGCAAGTACAGGAAATTGTGAAGGGGTTAGGCGAGGTGCGGGTGACCTACTTTCCCCCCTGCTTCTTCTCCACCTTCGCCCAAGTATCTTTCAGAGCCACCGTGCGGTTGAACACCGGCGCTCCGGGCTTTGAGTCCGGGTCGGCGCAGAAATATCCCAGGCGCTCGAATTGATAGCGATCTCCGGCCTTCGCGTTCGCCAGCGACGGCTCCAGCTTGGCGCTGGCGACCACTTCCAGCGAATTCGGGTTCAGATAATCGAGCGGATCTTCGCCTTCGTTCAGATCTCCGAGATTTTCTTTGGTGAACAAGGTCTCGTACATGCGCACTTCCGCATTCACCGCGTGCTGGGCCGAGACCCAGTGGATGGTCGACTTCACCTTGCGTCCGTCGGGCGCATTGCCCCCGCGCGTCGCGGGATCGTAGGTGCAGTGCACTTCCACAACTTCTCCCTTGTCGTTTTTCACAACGCTCTTCGCGGTGATGAAATATCCATAGCGCAACCGCACTTCCTTTCCCGGCGACAGCCGGAAATATTTCGGCGGAGGCACTTCGCGGAAGTCATCCTGCTCAATGTAGAGCTCGCGGGAGAACGGAACCTTGCGCGATCCCGCACCCGCATCTTCCGGATTGTTTTGCGCGTCCATCTCTTCCGTCTGACCATCGGGATAGTTGTCGATGACCACTTTCAGCGGCTTCAGCACGGCCATCACCCGCGAGGAGCGCTTGTTCAAATCTTCGCGCAGGAAGTGTTCGAGCATCGCCAGTTCGACGATGCCGTTGGTGCGCGAAACTCCAGCGGCAGTGACGAAGTTTCGAATCGCTTCTGGCGTGTATCCGCGGCGGCGCAGGCCGGAAAGCGTAGGCATGCGCGGATCGTCCCAGCCGGCAACCGTGCCTTGCTCCACCAGTTGCCGCAACTTGCGCTTCGACATCAGCGTGTAGGTCAGGCTGAGGCGATCGAATTCAATTTGTTGCGACGGAAAGATCCCCAGCTGTTCGATGAACCAGCGGTAAATCGGCTGGTGGTCGGCGAATTCTAGCGAGCACATCGAGTGCGTCACTTGTTCCAGCGAGTCCGACTGCCCGTGGGCGTAGTCGTACATCGGGTAGATGCACCACTTGTCGCCCGTGCGGTGATGCTCGGCGTGCAGGATGCGGTACATCACCGGGTCGCGCATATTGATGTTGGGTGACGACATATCGACCTTTGCCCGCAAAACCCGCGATCCGTCCGGGAATTCCCCAGCCTTCATGCGTTCAAATAAGTTCAGATTCTCTTCCACCGACCGATTGCGATACGGACTTTCCTTGCCCGGCTCGGTCAGCGTTCCGCGATGCTTGCGGATCTCATCCGCGGAGAGATCGTCGACATAGGCCTTGCCGTCTTGAATCAGATTCACCGCCCACTCATAAAGCTGGCCGAAATAGTCTGAGGCGTAGAACAGCTTGTCCCAATGGAAGCCGAGCCATTGAATGTCTTCCTTAATGGACTCGACGTATTCGACGTCTTCCTTCTCAGGATTGGTGTCGTCGAAGCGGAGATTGGTGTGGCCGTTGAACTCGTCGGCCAGTCCAAAGTCGATGCAGATGGCCTTGGCGTGGCCAATGTGAAGGTATCCGTTGGGCTCGGGAGGAAAACGCGTCTGCACGCGGCCGTTGTACTTGTTGGTCTTCAGGTCGTCGAGAATCTTGTCGCGTAAAAAGTTGGAGGGACGCGATTCGGGCGCGGAGTTTTCTCCCTTGGACGCGTCAGAGGATGACGGATTCATAATCCATTGATCTTAACGCAAACAAAGGCGGGCAATCCGTGGGAGGAATGCCCGCCTTCCGTCTCAATTCCCCGGTGGAAACGCGTTACTGCACATGCAGGGTTGCGGTCTGGCGTGGCCGGTAATCCCGCTTGCGGAGGAAGCTCATGAATGCCCACAGCTGTATCGGCGCAGCAATGCAGAGTCCAACCCACATCCCAGCCAGACTCAACACAATGCAGATGTTCACAATGGCCGCGATCTTGATAAAGTGCGCCGAGTTTCGCAGATTTTCGGCCACCTCGACGAAAGGTTGCCAGCCTCCGGGTGGGATCTGACCTGCGGCCTTGAGCATGAAATGAATCAGCACGAGAGTAAGCGCCGTGCTGATGAGCTCACTGAGCTTCGGATACCAGTCCCATGCCGGCTTGGCCAGCGTGATCGCGGACCGCGATAGATTCCAGGCGCACAACAGCACAATCGGGAGATAGTACGTGTGCCAGAGCGGCGCGCCCTTCAGAAAGGCGGCCGCCGGGCCCAGGATCAGAAAGGGATGCTGGGGCACCAGCAGCAGCCAGACAATCCCGAAAACGCCGAACCCAAGTTCGCATACGGCTTGAAAAGCGGAAGTCTTCCGCTCGGCTGCTTCCAGCGGCGGAAGGCTGCTTGGGTCCCACTTGCAGGTGATGTCGGCGACCGCATGGGTACGCTCCAGAATCACGAAGACCAGCGTAATGACTCCGGCCGCAATGAATGCTCCCGACCACAGGTTCCCAATGGTAATCAAGATCGCCTTGCCCCAGTCCCCGTTGGTGCTGGCCAGGGTTGCCGGACCCACGATGAAGATGAACACGGGCACCAGGATCCAGAGCAGGACCATCTTCAACACGAACTCATACACCGGAAATATCGTTGGGCCGATCAGGTAGCGTCGCGGTCCAAGCCGGCTGGCAACTACCATGGGAGCCCCGCAGCGCTTCAGAATCTCCGCGACTTCCTCTGGATTCGGTTCACGCCCAAGCTCCGTTTCTTTGTCCTCGATTTGGGATCGCAGGTCGTCGCCCAACTCCGCAATCAGGCCACCTTCCTTCTGGGTCTTGGGCATCCAGAAGCGAACGGCCTGCAGGTAGCGGTCGACCATTTCCATTGGGTCCTTTGCTTTGCTCATATGCTTATGCCTCTTGCAGAATTTTGCCGAGCGAATCACTCATGCGCTGCCATTCCTCGAGCAGTTGCTGCAGCACTTGCGAGCCCTCCGGCGAAAGACGGTAGAAACGCTTGTTGCGCTTGTCCTCTTCGCGCCACTGGCTGACCAGCAGTCCCTGGCTCTCAAGACGCCGCAGCAGGGGATAGAGCGTGCCTTCGTCGATTTCCAGTCCGTCGTCGGCGAGCGCCTTGCGCAACGTGTATCCGTAGCGCTCGGTGCGAAGTTGAGCCAGCACCGCCAGGGAGAGACAGCCACGGCGAAGTTCGAGCCTGAGGTTTTCGAACACCTCGCCGCTTATCTGAGTACTATTTCTCATACAGTGTGCGTCATATACTGTGCGACACACCATACTGTATGCCGCATGGTGTCCGTTGTCAAGCCCTTTTTCTGTGAAAACGCTCAACGACCTTCTTGCGGCTGCGCTTGCGAAAGCCTGATTCCGGATCCAAGAAAACTTACATCCGCAGATAACTGGTTGTGATTCATTGGTTTAACTCTTTATTGCCAATTGATCCGGGGTGCATTGAGCTCTCGACGGGTCTCGTGCATCTTGGCTAACATGCGTTCTCATCTCTTCCGCGCGTTGCTCTTGGCAATTCTCTTTTGCATGCTTATGGCACCTCGCCAGTCTCGTGCCCAGGATTCGTATGCGGAGCCGGGATACGGCAACAGCAGTCAGTCCTATCCGGACTATGGCCAATCCTCTCGCCAACCTCTCGCTGCCGGACAACTGGAGCAGTTGGTGGCTCCAATCGCGCTTTATCCCGATGCGCTCGTCGCACAAGTACTGGCCGCGTCAACCTACCCGCAGCAAGTGATCGAGGCCGACCGCTGGCGCCACGAGCAGGGATACGCCACTGCCGAAGCCATCGCCTCCGGGGCCGACGCTCAGAACTGGGACCCCAGCGTGAAGGCGCTCACCGCATTTCCGGAGGTGCTGGCCCAGATGGATCGCAACCAGCAGTGGATGGCAGACTTGGGCAGCGCCTACTTCAATCAGCCGCAGGATGTTCTCGAGGCCGTCCAGGTGATGCGCCGACGCGCGCAGGTAGCCGGCAATCTGCGAAGCACTCCGCAGGAAGTCGTCCGCTATGACGAGGGCAACATCGAGCTCGCGCCGGCCGAGCCGCAGGTGGTGTATGTGCCCGCTTACAATCCGTGGGCGGTGTACGGCGAGCCGGTCAATCCCTATCCCGGGTTTTCGCTGCTGGATGGAATCGGCGACTTCCTCGGTTCGGCAGCGATTCGTTACGGCTTGGGGATTGGAGTTGCAGCCTTTACACAGCCTTGGGGATGGATCGCGTGGGGACTCGACTGGTTCGCTCATGCCTTGCTGTTCGATCACTCGGACTACTACTCACACTGCGGTCGGGTTGCCGACTGGGGATTTGAGCATCACCGCTTCTACGCGTATTCGGGCCGTGGAGGTTTTGGCCGCGGCGGATATGGGCGAGGCTGGGGTAACAGAGGCTGGGGCAACGAAGGTTGGAGGCACTCCGGATATAACTCCGGCGGCTGGCGTACGTTCAATCGCGGAACGGGAGGCCGCATGTCAACCTGGGGCGGCGGGCGCTCGGGTGGCGCCTTTCAATCGTTTCGCGGCAACCACGAGCCGTTCGCCGGCTTTCACAACTTCAATGGAAGATCGTCAGGTCGAATGCCGCCGGCCCGCGGAGAGTTTGCCATCAATCGCGGCGGCTTGAATCGAGGTGAATCCTATCGAGGCTCCGGGAGCGGTTTCTCGCACGGCGGGTTCGGGGGGCGCTCGTACAACTCCTACGGTGGTTCCTCGGGCAGGTCGCGCTCCGGAGGCCTGTTCGGGGGCGGACATTCGCGCAACTTCGGTGGCGGACACTCCGCAGGCTTCGGGGGTGGACACGCTCCCAAGGGCTTTGGTGGCGGCAGGGGCTTTGGCGGAGGCCACAGCTTTGGCGGCGGTCATTCGCACGGAGGCGGTGGCGGCCATGGCGGTGGCGGCGGGAGGCACCATCGCTGATTCAGCGGGACGAAATCATATCCTACTCAGGTCGCCAGCAAAAGGATCAGCATAACCTTGTTCATGCAACTATTCCTTGGAACCTTGTTCGTCGGCGGATTCCTAGCCGCTCCCACTCTACTCGTTTGGGGCTGGGTTCGATGGATCTCGCACCCAGGCCGGCGTGATCAGTCGGCGGCCCTCTCTTTCGCTGGGTTCCTTCTCGCCACGGCTTCGGCGCTGTTGGCGATCGCAGCAATCGTCTACTCGTTCTTTATTGGCGGCTTTCCCCACTACGATCGACGCCTCCTCGCCGTTGACGTGTGCGGCGTTGGTCTCTCGCTTCTTGGAGTTATGTTGAGCGGACTAGGGACCGCCCGCGTGAACTTAATTCGCTGGCAATCTGTCGGTTGTTCTGTTGGGACACTCCTGTTTTGGATCGCGTCGATTTCAAGCGAATGAACCCGCCCAGCCCAGTCCGCGGATGCCGCGACATGAGTGCATCGCCTCAATATCTGTGTAAAGGACTCGCTCGGCGGCATGCTGAGCCGTCGCGATCACACTCCCGCTGACACTACCTGTCCGGGCGCCCTCACCGGCAACTCTTGCGCCGCGAGTTTTCGCCGGTAGCGCACGTGCCGCCAGCGCGTCATCTCCACCAGCGGCTTCCACACCGGATTCACCAGGTCGTGCTTGATCAGCAGATGCCAGATCCGGTTCGACCGCTTATAGAGATACGACATCGCCAGGTACAGCGGCACAGCCTGCCACTGCTCCGGCCGCCGCTGCCAAATCGAGGCGTGGGAAAACAGCCGCTGGTAGATCCAGCCGTAGCCCTGCTCCAGTTCTTCGGGCGTCATGTGGCGCGGGCGGAACACCGCGTGGCCTGTGTCATACAGACTCCAATCGCGATGAAGGATGCGGCCTTCGGCCTCCATCTGCCGGAACAGCGGTGTCGCTGGATAGGGCGTGAGGATATGAAACGTGGCGCACTCCAGGCGGTTCTCCTCGATCCACTGCGCCGTGCGCGCGAAGACGTCCTTGCGGTCATGGTCGAATCCGAGCACGAACGATCCGTTCACCTGAATCCCGTAGTCGTGCAGCATGCGGACGCGCCGGGCGTAGTCGGAAGTTCTTGGCGTCTTCTTGTGCGACGCCGCCAGGTTCTCATCAGACAGCGATTCGAACCCGATGAACACGCCGGTGCACCCGGCCAAAGCCATGTGGCGAATTAGGAAAGGATCATCGGTTACGTCGATCGTAACGGCCGCGCTCCAGATCTTGTTGAGCGGGCGTAGCGCACCGCAGAGCGCGTGCAGGTAGTCTGGACGCGACCCGAGATTGTTGTCGACGAAGACCGCATACGGCTGATTGTCCGCTTTGAACTCGTCCACCACTTGCTTCGGATCGCGCATGCGGTACGGCATGCGCAGTCCATCGGTCGCCAGATAGCAGAAGCCGCAGCGGTTGTGGCAGCCGCGTGTTGCGATCAGGCTGGTGGTCGTCAGAAAGCTGCGGCGGGGGAGAATGGTTCGCCGCGGCGGCGGATCGTCGCGGTAGTCGTTTTCGTAGGTCGCCACATAGCGCGGCTTGAGGTCATTGGCTTCGACGTCGCGCAGAATTCGTGGCCAAAGTTGAACGCCATCGCCGAGCGCCAGAGCATCGGCGTGCGGCGCACATTCGTCTGGGCAGGAGAGCACGTGCAGGCCGCCGAGAATCACCTTCGACCCGCGCCCGCGATACCAGTCCGCCAGTTCATACGCGCGGCGCGCGAAGGTGAGATGCACGGTGATCCCCGCCACTTTAGGCATCGGATCAAACGGCGGACGGCCGTCCAGCAGATTTTCGTCCCAGTACTCGACCCGCCAGTGAGCAGGTGTCGTGGCCGCGAAACTCGTGAGCGCCAACGTCGGGGTTAATACATGTTTTCCGAAGCTGGCGTGCGCATCCTTGGGATAGAACGGATTGATCAACAAGGCGTAGCGCCGCTCAATCCTGGACCCGGACTGCCGGGAGTCGAGCGCCGGCGCCGTGGTCATCTCGCGGGGGATCCAGCATTTTCGAATGGGCTGAAGGAAAGGCGCGGCGGAGGAAATCATGCCTAGACTTTACAGCGCAAAGTTCTTCATGTCAATACTCCCTGGCGATCGCAGCCATCGTCATCGGCTGGTATTGGTTGCAACCTTGAGAGCAGGGAAGTTCCACATTTGCGACTTCGCGGACGAAGCGCAAAAGCGAAGCCTTCCTTACAACTTCGTCCTTGATCCGGAGTTCTCAGCTCATCGTCAGCACGACCCGGAACCGAGCCTTACCCGTGATCATCTGCTGATACGCGTCAGCAGCCTTCTCCAGCGGATAACGCTCGATCATCGGTCGGACGCCGCTGAGCGAGCTGAATTCCAGCGTATCCTGCGAATCGCGCGCCGTGCCGGAGGCCCAACCACGAATCGTCTTGCTACCCATGATCAGTTGAAGAGGGGTAACGCTCAGGGACTCGAAGCCCGCACCCACGACCACCATAGTGCCGTTGGGACCGAGCCCGTCGATGAGCGCCGACATGGATTTGGAATCCGGAGCGGTGGCCAGCACAATGTGCGCTCCACCCATCCTCTGCAGAACCTGCGCCGGATTTCCATCGCTGGTGTCGATGTATTCGTGCGCTCCCAGCTTTGAAGCCAATGCTTTCTTGTCGCCTCCACGTCCGATCGCTACTGTGCGGAATCCCATCTGGCGCGCATACTGAATGCCCAGATGGCCCAGTCCTCCAATGCCCTGCACCGCGACCAGATCGCCGGCCCGCGCGCCGGAATTGCGTAGCGCATTAAAGACCGTGATGCCCGCACAGAGCAGCGGAGCCGCTTCGTCGGCGGGCAGATCGTCGGGCAGGAGAGCGACGCCCTCGGCAGGTGCGAGCATGTATTCCTGATAGCCGCCATCGAAATGAATCGCCGTGATTTTCTCATTCTGGCAGTGGATGAAATCGCCGCGACGGCACGGGTCGCAGGTGAAACAGTGCCCGCCGTGCCAACCAACTCCGACGCGCTGACCGGGCTTCCACGGAGTGACGTCTGGGCCGACCGCATCAATGCGGCCGGCGATTTCGTGTCCTGGAACCCGCGGATATTGAAGGCCAGGCCAGTGGCCCTCTTTCACCAGCGCGTCACTGTGGCAGATGCCACAGGCTTCGACCTTGATTCGGACCTCGCCACGACCCGGCTGGGGAAGCGGATGTTCGACAACTTCGAAGTTTCCACCTGGCTTGCTGATTTGCACGACCTTCATGGGAACCCTCTCTCAGGATCGATTTCGGTAAGAGTTTGAGGCAATCCGAAGCGCTTGCTTCATCAATCGGCGATCAAGATTTATTGATAAGCTTCGCAGTCGCCGGGATGCAAAAAACTCCAACACCGGGTTGGTGTGGCTCACGGCTTTTCTTGACAGGACAATTTGCTAACGGGACGACGTTACCAGCCCGCGAGAAGATGTCAGCCGACTCTAGCCAGCGCCTGCCCGATCCGGATTAGGGTCACTTCTTTCCCCAGCACTTCCAGCGTCTCAAACAGCCCGGGAGCGTTCTTCCTGCCGCAGACGGCGACGCGAATGGGCTGAAACATTTGTCCGGCTTTTAAGCCGAGTTCCTGAGCCGCTGCGCGCAACGCCTGATCCAGCGGATCGTGCTTGAACTCCACGTTGGGCAGCACGATCTGAGCCTTCTCCAACGCCTTGCGCGCCATAGCGGTGTCCCCCTTCTGCGGAATCAGTTCAGCCGGGTCATATGGCGGCAACTGGTCGACGAAGAAGAAGTCGGCTGCACTCAACACTTCGCGGAGAAACTTGATTCGCTCGCGAATCAACGGTGTGATTTGCAGCATCCTCTCTGCGCTAACGTTAGGGAACTGCTCGCGCACGATCGGCAGCAACCTCGTGCTCAAATCCTCGACCGCCAGCCCGCGAATGTGCTCGGCATTCAGCCACACCGCCTTCGGATCGAACGTTTCTTCGGGCGTGATCGCCGGCTCCTTGAAGTTCACCACGGCGTTCGCCCGGTTGATGCCCTCGAGCGAGAAGATTTCGATCAACTCTTCGCCGCTCATCTTCGTGCGATCGTCTTTCGGCGACCACCCGAGCAGACACAGGAAGTTGATGAACGCCTCGGGAAGAAACCCGGCATCGCGGTACGTCGTTACGCTGACCACCGGACCATGGCGGCGTTTCGAGAGCTTCGTCCCATCCGGCGCGACCAGCAGCGGCAGATGCGCGAACTGCGGCGCGGCAAACCCGGCCGCCTCGAAGATCAGCACATGCTTGAAGGTGTTGGTTAGATGATCCTGCCCGCGAATAATGTGGGTAATCCGCAGATCGGCATCGTCGGCGCACGACGCCAGATGATACGTCGGCATGCCGTCAGACCGCAGCAGCGCGAAGTCTTCAATGTCGGCGCCGGATTTCATCTGCTCGCCATAGACGGCGTCGGTGAAGCGCACCACCTGCCCATCGCGGGGCACGCGAAAACGCAGTGCGAACGGCTCTCCGGCCGCCGCGCGGCGATCGCTTTCCGCAGGTGACAGTTCGCGCATTCCAGGATTGAACAGCCATGTTCCCTGCGCGCCGGACTTCTCGCTGTCGCCGGTATGCGCGGGAGTGAAGTCGCGATAGGCCAGGCCCCTCTCGAAAATTGACCACGCAATTTTGCGATGCAGGTCGAGCCGCTCCGACTGCTTGTACTCTTCATCCCAGCCCAGCCCGAGCCACTTCAAGCCTTCGAAGATTGAGTTTACGGAAGCGTCGGTATTGCGTTCGACGTCGGTGTCATCGAGCCGCAGGATCACGGTGCCGCCGTTGCGGCGGGCGTAGAGCCAGTTAAAGATGAATGTCCGCGCACTGCCCACATGCAGAAATCCGGTGGGCGACGGCGCAAAGCGCACGCGCGGGTTGGCGATCGAACCCGAACTGGATGAGGTTGCCATAAGAGTTAATCGATGGTACGGGCGTTTGAAAACGCCCGTCAAGCCTTGGTGCCATAACGATTTAGCGTCACTTCGCGCATCCCGCGCACCTTCCCGCGCACACCCTGTACCGAAATCTTATTGTCATTCGCACCCGTAGTGTGAAACCATCATTGCACTGTTTCCCCCCGAAACTGAGCGATTCAACTCGGCTCAGAGGTGTCTCTTACAGACCCTATGAACAGTGTGGTTCTCACGACCGTCGTCATTCCGGGTTTTGTTTCGGTACTGCTGTTCCTCGTCTTCTACTATCTCCACCAGCAGAGCCGTCAGCCCTATTTCCTCGCCTGGCAGCTGGCGTGGGCTTTCTATTCCCTGCATTACGTCCTCGACGCATTTCCTTCCTCTCCTCTTGCATACCTGGCCAGCGAGTTGTTTCTGGTCGCAATGGCGCTCTGCATTTTCATTTCGACCCGCCTGATGCGCGGCCCATCCAGTTTTCGCTGGTACGATGCGGCCCTGGGTGCCGGCGGCGGCGTTCTCGCCTTGATCACCCTGCGCGGTCACATGGTCAGCGGCGTCTTCCACCCCGAAGTGGAGCCCACGATTCGGCTCGGCCTGGGTATCGCTGTCATTCTGCTTTATTGCTCTGCGGTCTTCTATCTCAACGGCCACAAGCGCGGTTCGCTGGCCTTTCAAGTACTCGCCGTCTCCCTCGCGCTCTGGGGAGTCCTGCTGAGCGTTGGCCAGGTGGAGAGTCCGTGGGGCCCGGAGATTTTTGGCACTGCCAGCCGCTTGTTCGGCCCGGTCCCGCAAATGCTGCTGGGCATCGCCATGGTAATGGTGTTGTTTGAGAACCAGCGCAATGCCGTGCAGGAGAACACGCTGGCGCTCTCCACGCTCGGCGTCGATCCCAGCCGCCTGCTGTTTGCCGACGATCTGGTACCCAGTATGCAGGCGGCCCTCGACCGTCTGCGCGGCGCAGTGCCCATGGAACGCGCTGCCATCGTGATCGCCGAACGTTGGCGCGGCCTTCTGCCCTCCGTGCAGCACGGATTTTCCCCGGACTTCCTCCCGGCCCTTGAAAGAAGCGGCGCGGCCGACTATCTCTCGGAACTCGCGTATCGAAACGGCGGCTTTTACACCGTGCAGAATCTCGCTGACATGACCGAACCTCTACCCGTGGCGGCCGTCGGCACGTTCGCCGAATGCAAGCGCATTCTGACCGAAGCGGAAGTCGAGAATCTCACCGCCGTCAACCTGCGGACGCGCCAGCACAATTTCGGCGCGGTGCTTTTTCCGCATGCGGAGCGCCGCGCCTTCGGCTCTTCCGGACCGCGCCTGATGGTCGGCCTTGCTCTCCAGCTCGGACTCACGCTGGAGAACTACGTCGTCACCCACGACGCCCATCGCCGCACCAAGGAATACGAACTGCTCACCGAGATCGGCAAGGCCATCAGTTCCCGTCTCGATCAGGATGAAATTCTCCGCACCATCCACACCGAACTCGGCCAGATTACCGACACCAGCCATTTCTACATCGCGTTTCAGGAAAGCGACCAGATCCGCTTCGAACTGGAAGTCCGCGACAACCGCTTCCTGCCCAAACGCACGCGGGAACTGCGCAACGCATTCACCGAATACATCATCCGCACCGGCGAGCCCATGCTGATCCGTTCCGATCTGGAAGCCACCCGCCGCCGGCTCGGAATCACTCACGTGCCGCAACGCCCTGCCAAGTGCCTGATCGCCGCGCCGATTTTCCTGAACAACAAAGCCTGCGGCATCATGGTCGCCATGAATCCCGACCGCGAATTTGTCTTCGAGCAGCGCGACCTCGACGTGCTGGTCACCGCCGCCGGGCAGGTCTCCGTCGCCGTCGAAAACGCGCGCCTGTTTGCCGAGGAGCAGCGCCGCTCGCGGCAACTCGCCTTCCTCAACAACGTGTCGCGCATGGCCATCTCCAGCGACGATCCTCTGCACATGCTGAGCCAGATCGCCGGCGAGGTGCAAAAAAACTTCAGCTTCGACCACATCGGCATCGGCCTGCTTGACTACGGCACCAAGGAAATCGAAATCAAAGCCGAAGCTGGACTCACCGCTCACGCCACCGGCAAGCGCATTCCCCTCGGTACCGGCATTCTCGGCCGCGTGGCCCGCACCGGCGAACGCGCTCTGGTACAAAATGCGCTGCCTGGAAACCTCACCGGCATCCTCCCCGATTCCCGCGCCGTCCTCTGCATCCCCGTCACTTACGGCGAATCGCTTCTCGGCGTGCTCAATGTGGAAAGCCGCAACGAGAATGCCTTCACTCCGCAAGACGTCCTCATCCTCAACACCCTCGCCGACCTCCTGGCCACGGCCCTGCACAATGCGTTCGTCTTCCAGAAGCTGCAGCAGCAGTCGATTACCGACGGCCTCACCGGCATCAAGACGCGCCGCTTTTTCTGGGAGGCTCTGTCTGCGGAGTGGAAGCGCGCCTCCCGCTCCGGACGCCCCTTCTCGGTCGTACTCATCGATCTCGACAAGTTCAAGGAAGTCAACGACAACATGGGCCACTTCGAGGGTGATCTGGTCCTGGCGCGCGTTGGCCGCCTGCTCGAGCAGAAGTCGCGCCAGTCGAATGTGGTCGCGCGCTACGGCGGCGACGAATTCATCGTCCTCATGCCCGAAACCGGCTCCGAGCAGGCACAGGTCCTGGCCGAGCGCCTGCGCCAATGGATCGCCACCGATCCCATGCTGATGGAACACCACGTCACCGGCAGCTTCGGCGTCGCTAGTTTTCCCATGCACGGCTTTACCATAGAAGACATCATCCGCATCGCCGACGCCGGCATGTATGTATCGAAACGCTCCGGCGGCAACCTGGTTTCCACCGCCCAGGAATTCCTCGAAGGCCAGGACTTCGCCCGCCAGCGGCAGCAGATTTCCGCCTACATCGAGGGATTCCTGCAGCGCGAGCGCAACCAGCCCGCGCAGATCGAGGAATTGACCTCGACTCTCGTCAAGCTCTGCACTACGGATGATCAGTGCAACGTGCCGCTGCTCAAGGAAGCCATCGAGTCGTTGAGCCGCGCCGCCGAATCCCGCGAATTGCAGAGCGCCGGTCACGGCGACCTGGTGGCCCGCTACGCCGAAGTGATCGCTCGTGGCCTCGGCCTGCCCGCCACCGAAACGGCGGATCTCGTGTACGCCGCCCGCGTCCACGATGTGGGCAAGATCTTCGTCCCCGACCGGATTCTCAACAAGCCCGGGCCGCTCGATGAGGAGGAATTCCAGATCATACGAATGCACACATTCACGGGCGCGGAAATTGTGGGCATGATTCCCAACAGCCACATGATGCGCGAAGCCGTCGCTCACCACCACCAGCGCTTCGATGGCACCGGCTATCCCGATGGCCGTCGCGGCGAGGAGATCCCGCTCTGGGCGCGCATTATCGCCCTGTCGGACGCCTACGCCAACCTGGTCACCGAGCAGGCATTCGCGGCGGCGCGCACTCCCGACCAGGCGCTCGACGAACTCACCAAAATGAGCGGCACCCGCTTCGACGGCCTGCTGGTGCGCTTGCTGCTCCGCGGATTGAAAGCGGAGCGCGCACCGTCAAACTCGGCCGACTGAGAGTCACCTCCTTCTCCGTGGAAATCAGGAATGGGATGCCCCATGTCTCGCCGTTTTTGCGAGACATGGGAACACGACCGCCGATGCCCGCGCCGCTTAGCTTATGTCGCGGATGTGCGATAGTCTTTAACCCTTATGCCCGTCCCTCTATCTCTCTCCGGCAAGGTTGCGCTCATCTCTGGCGGATCGCGCGGCATTGGCGCGGCCACGGTCCGCCTGTTCGCTGCCGCTGATGCGAAAGTCGCCTTCAGCTACCGCAGTGCCCGGGCCGAAGCCGAGGCGCTGGCGAAAGAATGCGGCCCGAACTGCCACGCTATCCCCGCCGACCTGAATACTCCTCAGTCCGCTCGCGCGCTGGTCGAGCAAACCGTTCAGCGTTTCGGACGTCTCGACGTTCTCGTCGCCAATCACGGCGTCTGGCCTCCCGACGATGTCGCCATCGAGAACATGGCCGACGAGCAGTGGCGCTCGACTCTGGCCATCAACCTCGACGCCGTCTTCGGACTGGTCAAGCACTCCGTTGCACAAATGAAATCTCAGCCGCGCACCGCGGGTCCGGCAGGACACATCGTTCTGATCAGTTCCACCAGCGGCCAGCGCGGCGAAGCCGGGCACACCGACTATTCCGCCACCAAAGGCGCCCTCATCAGCATGACCAAAGGCCTTTCCAGCGAGCTCGCCCCGTTTGGCATTTACGTGAATTGCGTCGCTCCCGGCTGGGTGAATACCGGCATGAGCGCCGCAGCCCTCGCCGATCCCCGCTCCGGCGAGGAGATTCGACGCGCCATCCCACTCGGCCGCGCTGGCACTCCCGAAGAAATCGCCGCTCCCGTGCTATTCCTTTGCACGCAACACGCCAGCTTCATCACCGGCGAAGTCTTCAACGTCAACGGCGGTGCGGTGCTCACCGGTTGAATGCCCCGGATCCATGCTCCGGAGTTGCGCGCGAACCGCGCAGCGCAGGCCGCCCGGCGGTGGGCAACCCTCAAAGCAGAGTCGCCTTCGGACACCCCGCAGCACCCGGCCCGCATCCAATCCTCTAAAGGAGCTCGACGACCGCCGCAGGCAGTCCCCAAGAAACGGTACAATCAGGGATCGCCACCATTCTGATTGGCGCGATTTTTCCTTCAGTAGGTAATGAGACGGATTCTGCCCATTCTGGCTCTGGTGTGTGCGGTCGCATCCTATGCTTGGGATCGCCAAACCACTCCGCCCTCGGCGGCGCCGAAAACCGCCTCCGCTGCTCCGGTGGATGAAAACGCCCAAAAGGCCCGGCAGCTGATCGATCAGGCCGTCGCCGCCCTCGGCGGCCCCATGTATCTCAACATCCGTGACCGCGAATCCCAGGGACGCACTTACAGCCTCCATCATGGCGAATCCACCGGCGGCGGAGCTCTCTTCTGGAGTTTCTGGGAATTCCCCGACAAAGAACGCGTCGAACTCACCAAGGAACGCGACATCGCTGAACTTTTCGTCGGAGATAAGGGATTCGAGATCACGTACAAGGGCCCCCATCCCATGGAAGCCAAGGATGTCACCGACTATCTGCGCCGGCGCCACTACTCGCTCGAAAACGTGCTTCGTACTTGGATCAATGATCCCGGCGTCATCCTCCTGTATGAAGGCACCGCCATCGCGCAAGACCACTCCGCTCAGAAGATCACGCTGGTCAACCCGAAGAACGAGAGCGTCACGGTCTACCTCGACAGCGATACCCACCTGCCGCTGAAGAAGTCGTTCGAGTGGCGCGATCCGGTCGACCGCCAGAAGAACCTCGAGGATGAGGTCTACGACAACTACAGGCCCGTCGCCGGCATCATGGCCCCCTTCAACATCACGCGCTACTTCAACGGGGACATGGCCGCGCAGCGCTTCCTGTTCAGCGTCACCATCAATCAGGGCCTCGATCCCGCCATGTTCAACCCCAACTCCGGGTATAACCCCAATAAGCAGCCGTCCACCAAACACTAACCGGCTCAGAAGCGCACAACGAGGGTAACCCCAGGCCCTTGCTGGTTGCTGCCGCCTGCCGACGCGCGCTCGTCTCCACTAAATCACTATTTGTAAACAACTTGCTGTCGGCTTTCGGGTTTTACAGACGGTAGGGCCCAGCCTGGATTCCTGCCACGGACTGTGGCCTTTTTGCCACAGACAATTTCGCCGGGAGGCACGTAAGATATGGCCTTCCTGACCCACTTTGACCTACGAGCAGACAATTCGTGCCGCGGTGGGAGCCAGCGGCGTTGGCCTGCATAGCGGCGCGCCGGTTTCCATGCGCATCCTTCCCGCCAAGACCGGCACCGGCATTGTTTTCCGCCGCACCGACCTCGACGGCTTTGAAGTCGAGGCCATCAGCCGCAACGTCGCCCGTGTCAGCTACGCCACCAGCCTGATGAAAAAAGGCGTGCTCATTTCCACCACCGAGCACTTGCTCTCCGCCTTCATCGGCATGGGCATCGACAACGCCGTGGTCGAAATCGACAACCTCGAGTTGCCCATTCTCGACGGCAGTGCCCGCCCCTTCGTCGACATGATTCGCAAAGTCGGCATCCGCAAGCAGCGCCGCGCCCGCAAGTATTTGCGCATGCGCCGCGAGATCGAGTTGCGGGAAGGCGACAAGTTCATCGCCGTCTATCCCGCCGATTCCTACTCCGTCTCCTACTCCATCAACTTCCCGCATCCGCTCATCGGCAAGGAAACGTTCGAGGTTGAGCTGACCAACGGCAGCTACCTGCGCCACATCGCCGCCGCCCGCACCTTCGGCTCGCGGGAAGACGAGCAGGCCATGCGCAACATGGGATTGATTCGCGGCGCATCGCGCGAGAACTGCATCGTCCTCACCCGTGAGGGCATCGAGAACGGTCCGCTGCGCTTCGAAGACGAATTCGTGCGCCACAAGGTTCTGGATCTGGTCGGAGATTTGGCTTTGCTCGGAAAACAACTGCTGGGAAGAGTGGTTGCCGACCGCGCCGGCCACGCCATGCATACCGCGCTGGTCTCACGCATTCTGCGCGACAAGACGTTATGGGAAGAAGTCACGCTTCCGCTGGAAGAATCGGAACCCGCGCCTTACGCCGCCCACGCCTCCGCCGCGCCCTAGTTTCGAGTAGCTTTTTACAGTCGTATCGCCGCCCAGCTCAATCCGCAGGCTCGCACGGCGGATGGCTCGGTTCATCCACCATCACTGGCCGCTCGCGCATTAACCGCTCCAACTCCGCCCGCGTTTGATCGATCATCGCCGCCGCGAACTTGCGTGCTGATTCCTGCCGTTCCTTCGAAAGTTCCCGTACCCGCAAATCCAGCAGCGGAATATCCTCTTCAAACCACTGCAGCGTGCGTTGCACCCGCTCAATGCGCAGATCGTAGGTCACCGTGACCCTCCTGTCGTCAGGCCAGAATGCCAACGCCAGAAGTCGCTAACAAGTCATTAGGAAGATTCCGCTGGCGCCGCCGTCCTCGGCGGCTGTGGAAGGCGGCGGATCGCCCTCGCGTGTATCTCGATCAGTGGGTCGTTTCGGGCTCCGAAGCTGCCAGGCGCTCTTTCACTCCTGGAAACTCCAGTTCCATCTGCGCGTCGAGCCAGGCTTCCAGGGCAACCTGCGACGACTTCGGAACATTGTGAAAGCGAAAACCAGCCAGACCCTTCACATCGGTCCAGGCTACTTCCGACTCGACTTCCATCGCCAGATTGCTGTCCGGCAACGTGAATTTCAGATGAGGCTTGGCCCCCTTCGGCAAGGCTTCGTGCAACATCAGCGCCATGCCGCCTTCGCTGACGTTCGTGCTCGTAGCCTGCAGGGTCTTGTCATCCAGCTTCACCTGCACCCGCATCTTGACCGGCTGCCGGAAATACCGCCGCCGCTCCTTCAGCATGAAATTCAGCGCTGCGTGAAAGCAACGCGAAGCATTCAGCGCGCTGATCGGTTTCTGCAATACAAAGTTCGCGCCCATGCCGAATGCTTCCTGCGTGGTGGTCTTTTTTCCATTCAAGAGGGCGAACGCAACCGAGTTTTTGTTGCTGGGAGTATTGCGAAGCCCCTGCAGAACCGCCAGTCCGCCCTTCAGGTCGTCGCAGTCTACGATCACGGCGTCGAACTTCTCCGTGATCAAGATATCGGCCCCTGCCCGGGCTTCCTGGCAGATTTCCACATCGATCGAAAGCTTCTCCAGAGTCGGCCGCAGTATCCGCACCGTCTCCTGGTCATGGCTCAGAAGGAGGGAGTCCAACGTCATACGCTTTCGATTCTAAGGATCCCTAAGCAAAGCCGATAGTGACCAAGGTGATAGGCCCTTCGCGGACCGGTCTTCCGCGCGAACCGACGGTTTAAGATTCGTGAATTTCCTCACGCTCAGGCTCTCGCTGCGGCCGCGCGTGGTCCCACGGCGGATGCCGCGGGCTGCTCGAAATAGGTGCGGTACGAGCGATGCATCCCATACATCACCGGAAGCATCGCCAAAGCCAGCGGCCACCCCAGGTGCGCGCTCGCGGTCTGCACCAGCGAGCAAACTCCCGCACTCACGGCGTAGTAAGGAAACGAAAGATGCGCCAGACCCCACCAGATGCTGCCCGCCGCTTTGCCCTCGCTGATGCCGATGATGGCGGCCACCGGTGCCGTCTGTCCAAGAAACAGTGCGCCGCCGGCCAGCGCCACTCACGGCGTTGCGGAATTCCAATGCGTGTGCCCGGCGCGTGCAATGAAGCTGGCCACACAAGTAGCGAAGCTCATCATGCTCAAATTGAAGATCATCTGCTGCGCATTGACTTGGCCGTTCTTCCGCGGCCAGCATTGCACCGCCGTGGAGACGCACGTCACCAGGATCGCTTCCACCGCGCTCAGGTTCACCGCCGCGGTCAAGAGGAACGGCAAGTTCACCGACATGTTGCCATTCAACCCCGGCAACTTCACTTTCATCCGCGACGTAACCGCCGCCAGCGCCAGGACAGCGAACGCATAGTAGGCGTGCACCGTGTGGCTTGCCAGCCCCGCATATCCGGCGGCGGCCGTTGCTGCCACTGCCATCGCGCCGATAAACATTTTCACTTGCCGTGTGTTCACACTTGGCCCCTCCTTCCTCGTTGATTCACACGGCATCACTATTGTTCTGAGTCGGTGTCGCTAAACGCTCCATTCGCTCCCAGCAACGACGAACCCCAAACCACGCTGGTCGCCGAATCGGTGGAGGAGCCCCACACCACGCTGAAGCCAGTCGCCACGCTGCTGCCCCACACGACCGAACTTCCCCAAACCACCGAACTGCCCGCCACGTTGCTGCCCCACACCACCGATGATCCCCACACCACCGACGATCCCCATACCACCGAGGACGACGCCACCGAGCTGTTTCCGTTCGACAAGGTAACCATCCCGGTCGAGGAGTTGAACGTCGCACTCGGCGAGAGCGCCGATCCTACGGTAGCCGGCGCGCGATCCGTGCTGGCCAGCGCCGCCGCCATGTCGACATATCCTGCGCCCACCGTGAACAGGTCATAAAACGCGGTGAACGTCTGGCCCGTGGTCAAATCGGTCGCAACCGACGACACCGGGAACGTCTTGTACGCAGTCTTCATCAGGCGAGCTTTCACCTGATCGGGCGTCAGTGTCGGATCCTTCTGCAGCATCAGCGCAACCCCACCGGCGACCGCGGGCGTTGCCATGCTCGTGCCGCTCAGCGCAAAGTAGTCTTTCGGAGATCCGGTCCCCGCAACTTCGTTCCCGGGGAACTCCCCTTCCAACGTGCTCCCCGGAGCATCCAGGGAAACCACCAGGTTGCCCGGTGCCACCACGTCGGGTTTCACCACATGGTCGAACGTCGTGGGCCCCTTCGAGCTGTAGCTGGCGATAAGATCGTCGGTGCGCGAATACGAGCCCATCGACTTCATGGCGCCCACCGTCAGAACCAGAGGATCGTTGCCCGGCGAAGCCACCGTTCCGTAGCCGTTGCTGCCATTGACGCTGATGCGTCCAAAATTCCCGGCGGCCGCTACGACCACAATTCCCGCTTTCCACGCCGACTCCACCGCTTGATCCAGGGGATCCTTCGTATAACTCTGCGAAATCCCGCGCCCCAGCGACAGGTTGATCACTTTAATGTTGTAGGTGCTCTTCAGCGCGATCGCCTGCTGGATCGCGGCGATCACCATGCTGTCGCTGCCCGCGCCATTCACATCCAGAACCCGCAAGTCCACCAGGTTCGCCTGCGGAGCTACCCCGGCATACCGGCCGTTCGACTTGCTGCCGTTGCCGGCGATGATCCCGGCCACGTGCGTCCCGTGTCCGTACAGGTCCCACACCTGCTTGTTCTTGATCGAGGTCGTCGTCCCGGTAAAGTCCTGGTGATACAGCACACGGGAAGTGCTGCCATTCCCGAGGTCAGAATGCGAGTCATTGATGCCGCTGTCGATCACCGCCACGGTGACGCCGGCGCCGGTGTAGCCGGCATTCCAGAATGCACTCGCGTTCATGGCCGCATCCGTGTAGTCGTCCATCGCCTTCAGCGGATGGTCCAGGCTCACGTAGGCCACGGTCGGATCGTTCGCCAGCGCCGCCAGCGATGTGGCCGGCACGCTGAATGCCGCCGCGTTGATCACACCCAGCCGGTTCGACACTCGGCCACCTAACCCTTGCACTCGCGCCAGCGCGGCAGACTTCGGAGCCTGCCTGTACTGCACGATCACCTTCACCGTCCGGTTGGCGCGCAGCGGCGGGCTGCTCACCAGCTTTGAAATTTCAGGCGACAAAACGTTCGATGGCGCTTTGGACGACATCACCGACGCCCGCTGCTGCCCGGAAGCCAGGCTCGACACCAACATCAGCACCACGCTCCATCTCTTGCCCCATGCAGCGCTATGGCGTTCGTCCCGTTTGCCCCGTTTGCCCGCGATCATTCAATGCCTCTTTCAGAAAAGCAGAAATAGACCCACCCTCTCCCAGCACGCGGCAATCCAAAGAAGAAGCCGTATCTGCCTGATTTGATTGATGGTTTTGAACTCTTCGCCCGGTCGGGTCGGGACACTCTGTCGCGAGGACCGGGCAGTGGGACACTCTGTCCCAACTTTCCCCCCGCTCCTGACAGGCTGCGAATGAACCGGTTCGCGCTGGCCTTGGGAAGGGCAAGACTTCCGGTCATGCAGCAGGGTCGCTGAGAAGTAGATCCGCGCTGTAGCGCCTGAGGGTCGCCTTCCGCTCGTTCAAAAGCATTTCAGCACCCTGCTACGGAAACGCGGCCACCGTCCCCACCCAGTGGAGCGAAAGAATGTGGATTCACGAAATGTGTCCCCCTGGGATTTGTGCCGACGCGTCGGGCCGGAGTACAAAGGAAAAGTTCTCCCCCATGCCAAGCCGCGCCTATCTGTCTTTGGGATCCAACGTTGGCGACCGCGAGCACCACCTGCGCGAAGCCATCGCCCGCCTCAGCAACCTCGGCAACGTCGTGCGCGTTTCCTCGCTCTACGAGACCGAGCCCGTCGAAGTCACCGATCAGGCCTGGTTTCTGAATTGTGCCGTCGCCTTCGAAACCGATCTCTCGCCCCAGCTACTCCTCGCCGAGATTCTCGCCATCGAAAAGCGCATGGGCCGAATCCGCACTCGCGACAAAGGCCCGCGGACCATCGACCTCGACATCCTCCTCTTTGGCGACGTTGTCCTCAATACCCCCGATCTCTCCATCCCCCATCCCGCCATGCACCAGCGCCGCTTCGTCCTGGAACCCCTGGCGGAAATCGCTCCCAACCTCCGCCACCCCCGCCTGGATCAAACCATGCGCCAGTTGCTGAAATCCCTGCCCGCCGGCCAAACCGTGCAGAAGGTGGAGAAGAGCGAGTGATTGCAATCCCTGTGTTGCCCCCGTGCCCCTGTGGTGGCTGATTTTTCAGCCGAGGCCGGAAGCCATCCCCATCAGCAATCTGAAATCTACAATCATCAATTGCTTTCTCTGTGCCCCGGTGTCTCTGTGGTGAAAATGGCTTCGCCGTCTATAATCCCCCCATGCCCCTAGTCGATCAGATTCAGAAGGACATCGTCACCGCCATGAAGGCCAAAGACGAAGCCCGCCTCTCCACCCTGCGCATGGTCAAGAGCGCGCTGCAACTGAAGACCGTCGAGAAAATGTCTCCGCTCGACGACAAGGAATCGCAGGCGGTCCTCGCCACGCTCATCAAGCAGCGCAAGGATTCCATCGAGCAATTCACCAAGGGCGGACGCCAGGAGATGGCCGACAAAGAAGCCGCCGAAATCACCGTGATCGAAGCCTATCTGCCGAAAGCCGCCAGCGAAGCCGATATCGTCGCCGGCGTCAAAGCCACCATCGCCGAAATGGGCGCGCCGACCATGAAAGACATGGGCACGGTGATGAAAAACGCCATGGCGAAGTTCAATGCAGCGGGCATGCGCGTGGATGGAAGAGTAGTCAGCGACGCGGTGAAGAAGGAACTAGCAGGGAAGTAGCAATGCAAATGTGGGGACAGCCGCCCCCGGCTGTCCGGTCGAGCGCAGCTCGACCTTTTCGTCCCCTTAAGGCTGACGACTCGCCGGCTTAATGACGGCGGGTACCCCGAAGTCGAGGCCTAGGACCCTAAACGCACTGAACAGCTGGTCCGATTGATTCCGCTTGAGTTGAGCCCCCTCATGGATAGAAGATTGGAACTTAGCCGGATACCTCACTACCTCACGCATGGCTTCGACGTCTTCTAGATGGTTGTTCCTTTTCTGCAGTTTGTAGGAAACGAATCCTTCGAATAGACGAATCGATGCTTCCTGTTTCACAGAAGTAAGGTCGCGAAGGAAGTACATGGTCGCGACCATAACCGCGCACCCAGGACCTACGTACCAGTACCTCGGTTTAGACCCCTCTATCTCAATCGACCTACCGGTCGGATTGCCATGAGCATCGAAGGAAACCGACAGAGGTGCTTCAACCACCAGATTGAGCATGGGCGCCAATGCAATCGCCCGCTTGATCTCTGATTTCGCATCGGAGAATCTAAGACACTGTGGAATTCCATCGCCAATGAGAAGACCGCAGCTACGTGCCTTTTCGGAGAAGCCGATGTCCAGAAAGATCCAATTTCCGTCGCCCTAATTGATCTGAGCTTTCTTGCCCGCGTGAATCATCGATGCCTCTCGGTTACCTTCACTTCCCCCTCTGCCACTCCCGATACACCTCGCTCTTCGATACTCCCCGCTCCTTCGCCACCTTCTTCAGCGCCGCGTTCTGATCGATCTTCTCTTCGGCCATGATCTGCTCGACACGCTCGCGCACGGATGTAGGGACAGCCGCCCCCGGCTGTCCAGCGGAGCGCAGCTCCGCGTCGTTTTCTGCCCGAGCCACCAGCAGCGTAATCTCCCCCTTCACCGCCTCCCGCGCCTGCAAACTCGCGAGCACTTCCTCCGCCCGCCCGCGCAGAAACTCTTCATGAATCTTCGTCACCTCGCGCGCCACCACCACGCTGCGCCCCGGCCCGAGCACTTCCACCACATCGGCCAACGCTTCCACCACCCGATGCGGCGCCTCATAAAACACTTCGGTCTCCACTGACGCACGAATCTTTTCCAGCTCCGTCCGCCGCTCGCCGCGCTTTGCCGGCAGAAATCCGTGAAAGCGAAACGCATCCGTCGCCATGCCGCTCGCCACCAGCGCCGACAGAAACGCCGACGCCCCCGGAACCGGCACCACCGGCACGCCTTCACGAATCGCCAGCGTCACCAGTCGATACCCCGGATCGGAAATTCCCGGCATCCCCGCGTCGCTCACCAGCGCCACACTCGCCCCCGCCCGCAGCTGCGCGACCAGATCCGCCGCCTTCTCCGCCTCGTTGTGCTCGTGATAACTCGTGGTCCGCGTCGTAATCGCAAAATGATTCAGCAGCTTCTGCGTCTGCCGCGTATCCTCGCAGGCAATCACGTCCACTTCCTTCAGCACCCGCAGCGCCCGCAGCGTAATGTCTTCCAGGTTCCCGATCGGCGTCCCCACCAGATAAAGCGCCGCTCTCCCGGATGTTGCCCCTTCGCTCATGGTCCGCAGTCTACCATCGCGACTGAGGTCGAGTTCTCATTCCTAAACCTCTGTCGGATTGCCAGTTACACGCTGCTGCACTCCCGTAACTATCGCTGTAGTAGAATCTCGCATCAAACTTGGAATCATGCAGAGTCCAGCGAGAATATCGGCGATCGCGTTGATGTGCGCTCTGGCGCTCTGTGCCGCCTCTGCGCAGCAAACATCCGCAGACTCTAGCGCGTCAAAACCCGCGCGGTCTCATCACGCTCGCAAACCAGTTCCAACTCTGACCCCCGACGACGGCATGTCCGTGATCGCCGCCGCGCTCGATGCGAAAGTGCGCCGCGACTCCGCCCACGATTGCTCTCACCTGGTTCACGCCATCTACGAACGCGCCGGCTTCCCATATGACTATGCGGATTCCGACGACCTCTACGACGGTGTCAACGGCTTCCGCCGGGTCAACTCCCCGCAGCCCGGCGACCTCATCGTTTGGCCCGGCCACGCCGGCATCATCGTCCAACCCTCCCGCCACGTATTCTTCAGTTTCCTTACTGCCGGACCAAGCACCGACGATTACCGTTCCCGCTACTGGGCCGCCCGCGGCCAGCCTCGCTTCTATCGCTACGTCAAGACCGCAGCCTGCGCGGATTGCACCTCGGTCAGCGCTCTACGCCCCTCGCGCTGAGAAAAGCCTGAATCCGGTAGCAGGACTCTCCCCGCGAAAATTGACGCCGTCAAACCCCCGCCCCTAAAATCAATGGGAGTCTCAACACTCTCTCCAAACCAACTATCCATGCCTCTTTACGAATATCTGTGCAAGAAGTGCGGTCATCGCTTCGAGAAAATCCAGAAGTTTTCCGACAAGCCCATCAAGAAGTGCCCTGAGTGCGGAGGCGCGGTCGAGCAGGTCGTCTCCGCCCCAGCCGTGCAGTTCAAAGGCTCCGGCTGGTACGTCACCGACTACGCCAAGAAGTCGCACGTCGGCTCCGATTCCGGCAGTAAAGAATCGAAGGATTCCAAGGAATCGAAGAAAGAAGAGAAGAAGTCGGAAAGCTCGACCACCAAAGAAAAGAAGCCCGACAAACACAAATAGAGTTCCGGCACACCACCTACGGGGATGATCTTGCTGTCTTACGTTGAATGGGATGCCCCATGTCTCGCCGTCTTTGCGAGACATGGGCTACCGTAAACCTGTCATCCTCGCGACTCAGGGCCCGCCTACTTCAACTCCTTCTCAAAGTGCTCCACAATCATCGTGAACAGGTGAATCCGCGCATCCCGTCCCGCGATGCTGTGCGTCTTGTTCGGATAAATCATCAGACGGAACTGCTTGTTTGCCTTGATCAGCGCATCGATCAGCTGCACGCTGTTCTGAAAGTGCACATTGTCGTCGCTCGTTCCGTGCACCAGCAGGAGGGCTCCGTGCAGCTTGTCCGCATTCAGGCTCACGTCCGACTGCTCGTATCCTGCTTTATCTTCTTTGAGCAACCCCATATAGCGCTCGGTGTAGATCGTGTCGTAGTCCCGCTGATCCGTCACCGGTGCCACCGCAACTCCGGCCTTGAACCGCTCCGAGTGCGTCATCGCATAGACGGTCATCGATCCACCATTCGACCATCCCCAGATGCCGACCCGATCCTTATCCAGTTGCGGAAATTGCCCGAGCAACTGATCCAGCGCCGTCAGCTGATCCTTCAACTCCACCGCGCCGAACTCATGCCGGATCGCCGTCTGAAATTTCCGATCCCGTCCCGGCGTCCCGCGATTGTCCACCGAGAAAATCGCAAATCCCTTCCTCGCCAGAATCTCATCAAACGCGTCCGGTGACGCCTTCCGCACCGTCTGCGCCGCCGGGCCGCCGTAAATATTCACGATCACCGGAATCTTCCCGCTCGCCGCTCCGTCGGGCGGCAGCAACAGCCTTCCATACAGCGTCGTCCCATCCTCCGCCTTGAACTCCAGATACTGTGGCGCGCGCAGCCCGTACTCTGTAATCGTGTCCTTCGCCTTCCACAGCGGATAGCACGTCCCGCCCACGGCGCAGAGCGAGGTCGAAGCGTTGGCGTGCGGTCCCAGATACGTATGCGTGTAGTGCTTCCCGTCGTCGCTGAAGTCGGCAAAGTGCAAACCTTCTTCCGACGTCAGCGCCTTGAATCCCGAACCATCCAACTGCACCGAATACAAGTGCGTCTGCCGTGGATCATCCTTATTTGCCGCAAAGAACACCGTCCCCGCTGCTTCATCCGCACCCTCGAGGCTCAGCACCTCGTAGTCGCCTTTCTCCAGTTGCCGCTCCAGCTTCGCGTCCGCCCCCATCGGGTTCTGTTTGTCGTAGCTGTACAGATAAAGATGCATATTGCCGTCGCGCCAGCTCGGCCACACAATCTTCCCGCTGTTCGTCAGGAACCGTGCTTCCAGGCGTTCGAAATCAATCCACGCCCCCGGCGTCTCCTCCGTCAGCACCAGCCGCGACTTTCCGGACCTCGTGTCCACGAAATACAAATCGAGCTTGTCCTGCACGCGATTCAGCACTTCCGCCCAGACCACCCCCGGCGCAATCCACCCAAACCGCGGAATGTAATTATCCGGATCGCTCGGCAGCGACAGCCACTTCACTTTCCCCTTGTCCGCATCCGCCACGCCCAGTTTCACTACCGGATTCGGATCTCCTACCTTCGGATATTTCTCCTGATCCACCGTCGGATGCGTCGGCATCCAGTCCGTGATCGGATACGTCGGCACATTCGTCTCGTCCATGTGCAGGAACACGATCTCTTTGCTGTCCGGCGACCAGAAATGGTTGCTGCGCACCGACAGCTCTTCCGCATACACCCAGTCGATATCCCCGTTGAACAGATTCTCGCCGGTATCCTTCGTGAGCTGCTTCTCATCCTTCCCGCTCACCGGACGCACATAAAGGTTATGTTTCCGCGTGTACGCCACGTGCGTTCCATCCCGCGAAAACTTCGGATCCCCGCTCGGATCCGCCGCCGACGTGAACTGCACCGCTGTCTCCGTTCCCAGGTCGTACAGCCACAGTTGCCCCATCGAATCGAAAATCAGATGCTTCGAATCCGGCGCCCACAAATACGCCGCCACGTGATACCGCGTCCGCCGCTCCTTTTCCCGCTCATCCTTCACCTTGTTCACATCCGGATCCAGCGACGCCAGCTTCGCCGCGCTTACCAGCACCTTCTTCTCGCCGGTCGACGGATCCATGGAATACAGATCCGCCTGCTCCCCCTCCCGCTGCACAAACGTGAGCTTGGTCCCATCTGGACTCCACTCCACCGTCTCCGGCCCGCGCCCAGCCATCCCGCCGGGCTGATACAGCGTCTCAATCGTCAGCGGCTTGGTCGGCGCAGTCTGCCCCCCCGCCATCCGCACCCCGCAACATCCTGCAAGCAAGGCAATGCCAACCGCCAAAATTCCCTGTCTTTTCACGAGTACTCTCCCGGCAAGAAATCGACCGCAAACCCACGCACCGCGAACGGAAAAGTGTACCACCCACGATCTTCCCTCGCGCTTTCCGGTGCCACCCGCGATGAGGCCTTCCCCGTGCTCCTCTGTGCCCCCTGTGGTGAGTGGGTTGTTCGTCCTCACAGTCTTCTCCGGTGCGGGGTTTTTGATTTTGGCCGAGACCCGAAACCCAGCCTCTTCCGCGTGCTAGAATTGAAGCCACTCGGAATGCTCCCTGACATAGAAAACCTGCTCAAACTGCAAGATGTCGACAAGGAAATCCGCCGTCTGCAGGACGAAATCGCCGAATTTCCCAAACGCATCGCCGCGATCGAGCAGAAGCTGGCCGGCACCAAGGCCGGACTCGAAAAAGCCCAGGCCGCCGTCAAGGCCGACGAAGCCGCCCGCCGCAAGTTCGAAACCAACATCAGCGATCTCCGCGGAAAGATTTCCAAGTACCGCGACCAGTCCCTCGACGTAAAGACCAACGAGCAGTACAAGGCGCTCCTCCACGAGATCCAGTTCACCGAAAAGGAAATCACGACGAACGAGGACAAGATCCTCGAGCTGATGGTCAACGCCGACGCCCGCGACAAGGAAGTCAAAGCCGCCCAGGCCGAGCTCAAAGCCGAAACCGCCGAGATCGAAAAGGAAAAAGAAGACGCCCGCCAGCGCACCGCCGTCGACGAAAAGCTGCTCTCCGAAGCCCACGCCAGGCGCAGTCAACTCCGCACCGGCGTCGACGAAAGCCTGCTTCGCCACTACGAGCGCGTCTCCAAGTTTCGCGGCTCCGGCATCTCCGAGGTCCGCGATCACAAATGCATGGCCTGCCAGGTCATGCTCCGCCCGCAGACCTACAACGAAATCCGCACCGGTCAGCACGTCGTCGTTTGCGATTCCTGCCAGCGCATCCTTTATTTCGATCCGAAAGAGGAGCTGGTCGCGAAACCTGAAACCGTACATCGCCCCAAGCGCCATCATCCCAAAATCGACGCCCCGCAAGCCTGGTACTATCGCGCCGAGTTCGCCGAAGTCGGCGAGGTCTACCTCTGCCTCACCAACTCCGGGAGCCAGGCCAGCCGCCGCGTCTACGAAATGCACACCGGGCGCCTTTTCGGCGACATCCTCATTCGCGAAGGCAACTACCGCCAGGCCTTCCCCGAAGACATCAACGGCGCCACTCGCCTCAACGGCGCATGGTCGGAGGACGATCTCGAAGCCTGGGGCACCGAGCTCCCCATGGTCGTCCTCGACGCCCTGCAATCCGATCTAGACCTCGCCCGCTACGAAGCCCAACCCAAAGTAGCCGCCAGCTAACGTTTCCTGAACGCACAGGTTTATGTGGGGACAGGTGTTTATGGGACAGGTGTTTATGGGATAGGTGTTTATGTGGACAGGTGTTTATGTGGGGACAGCCGCCCTCGGCTGTCCGTCGAGCGCAGCTCGACTGGGCCTATACAGGGGCGGAAGCCGATCCAACGGCTTCGTCCGAACGAAAGGCAAGAGTCAGAGGGACTTGCATTCCTGTCCAGCTCCACTAAACTCCGTGCCAGTCGAAGCGCTCGAAGCCTGCCTGAATTCGCTCGCCGCCAAGCCTCGACTGGCCATGTAGGGGCGCGCGAGGTGGCGACCGTCGGAATCTTCGGTACCATGTCCCCATGCCCTCAACCACACTTCCAACCGTCAAAGTATCCACGCGCGGCGCCTCCCGCCTCAAAGCCGGACACGTCTGGGTCTACCGCTCCGACATCTCGTCCGCTGACGTCCCGCCCGGCTCCCTCGTCGCCGTCTCGACCGATCGCGGCAAGCCGCTCGGCACCGCGCTCTACTCCAGCTCTTCGCAAATCGCCATCCGCCTCCTCTCTCACGACCCCGTCCCCGATCTCCCCGCACTCATCCGCCAGCGCATCGCCGCCGCCATCGCCTATCGCGAGCAAGTCGTCCGCGACTCCAACGCCTACCGCCTCGTCTTCAGCGAAGCCGACTTCCTCCCCGGCCTTATCGTCGATCGCTACAACAACTTTCTCTCGCTCCAAGTCCTCACCCAGGCTATGGACGCCGCTCTCGTCCGCGCCGCCATCCTCGCCGAACTCACCGATCGCCTCCTTCCCGCCTCCATCATCGAGCGCGTCGATCCCCGCGTCCGTGAACTCGAAGCCCTCCCGCCGCGAGAGTCCGGCCTGCTGCAAGGCGACCAAACGTCCACCACCTTCACCATGAACGGCATCCACTTTCACTTCGACGCCCTCCAAGGCCAGAAAACCGGAGCCTTCCTCGACCAGCGCGAAAACTACGCCGCCGGCGCTCACTTCGCCCGCGGCGAAGCTCTCGACGTCTTCTGCTACCAGGGCGGATTCGCCCTTCACCTCGCCCGCGTCTGCGATCAAGTCACCGGCGTCGATAGCTCCCGCCCCGCGCTCGAAGTTGCCGACCAGAACGCCACGCTAAACAAGGCTCAAATTAAGCCGGAAATTGAATGGATCGAGGCCAACGCCTTCGACCTGCTCAAGGACTACTCTTCCTCCAGCCGCCGTTACGACACCATCGTCCTCGACCCTCCCGCCTTCGCCAAGACGAAGCGCGACCTCGACTCCGCCCTCCGCGGCTACAAGGAACTCAATCTCCGCGCTCTCAAGATGCTCCGCCCCGGCGGCATTCTGGTCACCTGCTCCTGTTCCTACCACGTGAGCCAGTCCGCCTTCCTCGAAATGCTCGCCTCCGCTGCCCTCGACGCCCATCGCGCCCTCCGTCTCCTCGACGTCCGCACCCAGGCCAAAGACCACCCCATCCTGCTGAATGTCCCCGAAACCTCCTACTTGAAATGCGTCATAGCATCGGTAAGTTAATGAAAATAAGCATAATATTTATGTTGACAATAACGCACTCAGGTTTTATGCTTCTTTCACGATAACAATGCGTCTAATGAAGTGACCGAAGCCGCAGGCTCAAAGCTAGGCGCCGGTCACAAATTCAAAGTTTTGATCCAAACCAAATATCTGAAGGAGGATGTAACCATGACCGTACTTACCCGTTGGGAACCGTTCCGTGAATTCGCCACCTTGCAGGACCGCATGAACCGCCTGTTCCGTGAGTCCTTCAACGAAGGCCCCGACGAATCCCTCACCACCTCGAGCTTCGCCCCCGCGGTCGACGTCTACGAAGACGAGCACAAGGTCGCGCTCAAGATCGAAGTGCCCGGAATCGACGAGAAGGACATCGACGTTCGCGTGGAGAACAACACCCTCACTGTGCACGGCGAGCGCAAGATCGAGAAGGAAGAAAAAGAAGAGAACTACCGCCGCGTGGAGCGTCAGTATGGCAGCTTCACCCGCACCTTCACCCTGCCTCAGACCGTGGACACCGAGAACGTCTCGGCCACCTACGACAAGGGCGTCCTGAAGATCGCGCTGCCCAAAAAGGCCGAAGCCAAGCCGAAGCAGATCAAAGTGACCGTCAGCTCCGAAAAGCAGATCGAAGCCAAAGGCCCCACCAAAGCCGCGTAACATCCCCTCGAACCGGATGACCGGTGTCGGGCAAAGTAAAAATAAACGCGGGTGCCCCATTTCTGCCGCGCCCTTTGCAGCAGAAGTGGGGCTTTTTGTGTGAGAAGAAGTAAGCGCCGGGTGCCCCATTTCTCGCGCGTTCTGTGCGCGAGAAGTGGGGCTTTTTGCGGGGTGCCGAAATCCGCACAGCCCAAAAATGTGGGGACAGCCGCCCCCGGCTGTCCGTCGAGCGCAGCTCGACTGCGCCTACCGCCGAATCACTCGCAACGCTATTCCTTCGCGAAACTCCGGCGTCTTCACCACACTCACCCCGCCCGCATGATGAAACTTCTCCGCCGCAGAGGCCTCGCCCGTGACCACATTCACCCACGTCATCGAATACTCCCCCGCTGGCAGTCGCAGCGAAATCTCCGTCGGCCCCTTGCCATCGAGATAAATCGCCCACTCCTTCGTGCTCGACAACGCATGCGCATAGATGCCGCCCGCGTGCGTCACCCCATCAAAGTCCGGCTTCATCTCCACCAGCGGCAACGCGCGCAAGAACTCGCTCAAAATTTTTAGCCGAAGCCGCAATCCCCGGCTGCCCCCGCCCGGCCCGTTCGGATCGTTGTCCGACCCATCTTCATGCCCCACGCTGAACGAGTAATCCAGGCTGTCGAACACGCCTCCGCCCGATAACATAAAATTCCACGCCTGCCGCGCATAGGCCGCATCGTCGCGGCCGAGGAAGCCCGTCTCGTCATACGACAGCGCCTTGCCCAACCCGTAATTCAGCGACGCCGCTTCCGCATACGCGTAATGAAAATTCACCACGCTCACTCCCGCCGGAACCTCGCGCAGCGGATACCGAAAGTTGCAGCAATCCTGCGCAATCAGATGCCGATGCGGCAGCACCGCCTCTTCGCTGCGAATCCATTCCCCGACCCGCGCCTGCCACGCCATGGTCGCCTCATCCGGCAAGTCCACCGAATTCGGATACTGGTCGCGCCCGGTAAACAAATACGGATTCACCACATCCGCCAGCGCCGAACGATCCGACCACGGCTCGTTGCAAATCTCGAAAATGACGTTGCCGAAGCGATTCGCCTCGCGCACCAGCGCGCGCGCATATTTTTCCTGATAGCCGAGAATGTTTCCATTCTCCAGCGTGTTCAATTTCTTCCAGTCGATCGCGTCCGTCTGGTCCAGATTGTTCGCGCGGAGGAATGGGCTCAGATTCCACTGCATCTCCCCATACTGCGAAGAGAACAGCGTGATCTCCACCACAATCGCGTGCCGCTCGGCCTCGCCCAGAAAATCCCGCAGCCGCGTAAAGTACTCCGGGTTCCACTCGTTCAAATCGAACTTGTTCCCGCCGCCCGCATATCCCGGTTGATCGCTCCGCTTCCACGGCGCAATGAATCTTCCCGCCGCCGGCGCCAGATCATTCCGCTGAATGGTGAACGACTTCCCCGGCAGTTCGACATAGCTCCCGCCAAACAGCCGCGTGTAATTCATGCCATCAGCCGTCAGTGTCGCCAGATATTTGTGATAGTCGAAGTCCCCATTGAGCACGGCACCATAGTGCTCCCCGCTGGTGATGAGAGCGACGGCCTTCCCCTGATAGAGAAAGTAATGCGGATTCTCCGGATGCAGCCCTATCGGCTCAGAGTTCTGCCCAACCGCAGACGTCACCAGCGCAGCCATGACCAGAAGACTCACCACAATCGATCGCATGTTCATCAGCCGTGTTCTTCCTCTGTGTCCCTCTGTGCCCCCCGTGGTGAAAACCGGGTGCCCCTTCTCCCGAAATCTGCGCAGCCAAGAAATGTGGGGACAGCCGCCCCCGGCTGTCCGTCGAGCACAGCTCGACTGTTTGCTTCCTCTAATTCCTGATCCCCATCTCGCCCAACACCCACGCATAGTCAAAGGCAGTCTCATGCAGCCGGTCATACCTCCCCGACGCCCCGCCATGCCCCGCCGGACTCAAATTCGTCTTGAACAACAGCGTATTCTTATCCGTCCGCAGGGCCCGCATCTTCGCCACATACTTCGCCGGCTCCCAATACATCACCTGCGAATCATTGAACGACGTCTTCACCAGCATGTCCGGATACGCCTTCGCCTCCACGTTGTCATACGGCGAATACGTGATCATGTAATCGAACGCCGCCTTCTCCTTGGGATTCCCCCACTCTTCGAACTCGCCCACCGTCAGCGGCAGCGACTCATCCAGCATGGTATTGATCACATCCACAAACGGCACACCCGCCAGCGCCGCATGAAACAGGTCCGGACGCATGTTCAGCACCGCGCCCATCAGCAACCCGCCCGCGCTGCGTCCTTCAATCACCAGCCGGTCCTTCGATCCATACCCGCGCTTCACCAGATCGTCCGCCACCGTAATGAAATCCGTGAACGTGTTCTTCTTGTTCATCATCTTCCCGGCATCGTGCCACCCCTTGCCCATCTCCCCGCCGCCGCGGATATGCGCCACCGCCGTCACCACCCCACGATCGACCAGCGCAAAAATATTCGAGTTAAACGTCGAGTCAATCGAGATGCCATACGACCCGTACGCATACAGATAGAGCCCTTCTTTCCCGTCCAGCTTCGTGCCCTTCAAATACAGCACCGACACCGGAATCTTCGCCCCATCTGCTGCCGTCGAATAAATCTGCTCCACCTGGTACTTCTTCGGATCGTATCCCCCCGGCACTTCCTTCTGCTTCAGCAGCGTCGACGCGCCTTTCTCCATGTCGTACGCGAACACCGACGCCGGCGTGATCGGCGACTGATATCCATACCGGAACTCCGTCGTGTCATACACCCGATTCACATACCCATACGCCGCATATGCGGGCTCCGGAAAGTCAATCCGCTTCGACTGCCCACTCCGCAAATCGATGACCCGCATCTGCGGCAGCCCGCGCTCGCGCGAGTGCAGCACCATGAAATTGTGAAATAAGTCCACGTCATACAACATCACGTCCGGATCGTGCCCCAGCACTTCGTGCCAGTTCGCGCTCCCCGGATCGTCCACCGGCGCCGTCACCAGCCGGAAATTCCGTCCCGTATCATTGACTCGAATGTAGAACCGCTCTGCATTGTGATCGGGATAGTACTCGACCCCCGCTTTGCGCGGCTCCAGCACCTTCCACTCCGCCTCCGGCTCGGCCGCCGGAATGTAGCGCGCCTCCGTCGTGGTGTGACTCCGCGAGATCAGGAAAATATATTTCCCGCTGCGCGTCTTCTCCGCGCCCACCGTGAAGCGCTCATCTTTTTCTTCATACACCAGCGCATCATTCCCGCTGCTCCCCACCGTATGCCGGTACAACCGGTATTGCCGCTTCGACGTCGCGTCTTCCTGCGTATAGAAAATCGTGTTGCTGTCGTTCGCCCACACCACCGACCCCACCCGCTCCGCATGATCCAGCAACGTCCGCCCCGTCCGCAGATCCTTCACCGCCAGCTGATACTGCCGGAACCCCGTGTTGTCGTACGAATACGCCAGCAAATCCCCATCCGGACTCACCGCCAACGCCGCCACATTGAAAAATGCATGGCCCTTCGCCAGCTCATTCTGATCCAGCACCACTTCCTCGGCCGCATCCATGCTGCCCTTGCGCCGGCACCGGATCGGATACTGCTTCCCCGCCTCCGTCCGCGAATAATAGAAGTAGTCCCCCTCGCGGTACGGCACCTCCACGTCGGTCTCTTTCACCCGCGACAGCATCTCGTCATACAGTTTCTTCTGGAACGGCTCCGTCGGCTTCATCACCGCGTCCACATACGCGTTCTCCGCCTCTAGGTTCGCCCGCACCTCGGGATTCTCCTTCTCCCGCAGCCAGAAATAATTGTCGATGAGTTTTCTTCCATTGACCTCCGTGACGTGCGGCACAATCTTCGCCACCGGCGGCTTCACCGTCGTGCCATCCGCACCCAGAATGAGCACAGCCAAGGGCAATAAGAGAAGAGAAACAGGGAAGTGATCCATGCGGCCTCCAGAGAATTGCATCCGCATTGTGCCAGTTTCCCAGCCAGGGAACAAATCCATGCAGCGAAAGCAATGTGGGGACAGCCGCCCTCGGCTGTCCGTCGAGCGAATGCAATGTGGGGACAGCCGCCCTCGGCTGTCCGTCGAGCGCAGCTCGACTACCCGCGACAGAAGTGGGGACTCTTGCAGATAGATACGAATAGCCCCGGGTGCCCGACCCTTCTCGCGTTCTGTGCGAGAGGCTGGGGATTTTGACTCTCTCGCGGCAGCGCGCTTGCCTTCCCCTGTGCCCCTCTGTGTCCTCTGTGGTGAAAGCAATTACTTCTTCGAACTCACGGCCTCCAGCCCCAGCCGGTCCACCAAATCCTCCACGTCATCTTCAGTCCCGGCAATCACCGTCACCGACACCGCCCACCCATGATCCAGCCACGCCATGGTCGACTGTCGCATCACCCGCGCTCCCACATTCTTATGAAAGTCCGCCCGCACCAGCGTCCGCTTGTCGAACGCTACCTCATAAGGATCCTCATCCCGCATGAACCCCTGGGCCCGCGCCACTTCCGTCAGCGGCCCAAAATACTGTGCCGCCTCCGTCAGCCCCGGATACGACTCCACCGGTTCCACCGCAATCAGCACCGACGCATTCACGTCCTCGCCCTTCGCCTCCGGCGGCCGCGAAAACGCTCCCAGCAACACCCGCGCTCCCGAGTTCTCGTTCTTCTCTCCCGCCGACTTCTCCCCGCGTCCATTCATCTCCTCGGTCCGCAGCACCCACTGTTCGGGAACTTTGTACGTCATCCCCAGCGTTTTATTGCTGTACATATTTCCGGAAGTCGACCCCGCATCCAGCGTAGCCGGCGCACTCCGGTTCCCCGCCTTCGTTTGCGCGGTCACAGACACACCCAGCAGGATCAAGACGAAAAGGATGCGTAGCACTGCCATACACCTCATCTTAATAGATGCGAGTTGCCCAACCAGGAAGGGTAGAAAGGAGATAAGAATCTGGGTGCCCCATTTCTGCCGCGCTTTTTGCGGCAGAAGTGGGGATTCTCGTGGATACCTGTGAACCGGGTGCCTCACTCAGGCGCGCCTTTCGCTTGAGTGGGGATTTTGACTTTGCAAATAAACTACGCCGCCCGCCCCATCACCGGCTGCGTGCAGTGCATGCACCGCCGCGCATCCAGCGGAATCTCGCTCAGGCACTCCGGACACTTCTTCGTCGTCGGCGCCGCTGCCGGTTCTTCTTTCTTCATCTTCGCCATCATCCAGTTCACCGGCACCACCACAAAGAAGTACACCGCGCCGGCGATCAGCACGAACGAAACCAACGCATTCAGAAACTCGCCAACCGGGAAGGTTGTCGTATTGATGGTGAATTTCAGGGCGGAAAAATCGGGCTTCCCGACCAGCAGCGCAATCAGCGGCGTAATAAAGGCCTTCGTCAGTTCCGTGACCACGGCGCCAAACGCCGCGCCCACCACCACGCCCACCGCCATATCCACCACGTTGCCACGCAGGATGAATTTCTTGAACCCGTCTAACATAACGGTACTCCTCCAAAGTTGAAGTGCCGCCAATGTAAGCCACGGCCTCCCGAACGTCAAGCCTAACAAGGCTTTTGGAGCGCGCCATGCCGTATCCCCAAAACGACATTGACGCCGTCTCGGGGTGCCCCATTTCTCGCGCGTCCTCTGCGCGAGAAGTGGGGACTTTGGATCTCCCCTAAATGATTCTTTTGAGCGATTCACCCGCGCAGCGGCAAACTAGAAATTCCCGAATGTGGGGACAGCCGCCCCCGGCTGTCCGTCGAGCGCAGCTCGACTGGTAGGACTCTATTCCAACTCCTCCGGATGCAAACTCACGCTCTCCCCGCGCGCCTTCTTCTCGGCGTACTTCTTCATCCACGCCTCCCAACTCTTGCCCGCCGCCGTGTCGCGTCCGGTAAACGCCAGCGCCGCAATGTCGGAATACGCGATCGCCACCTTGTCACTTGAATTTTTCGGATACACCCTCACCACCGACTCCCGCAGCGTCCCCGCCGTCCGCCGGTCAAACAAATACCCTTCCACCTTCGCCCCATCCTTGCGCGTAATCGTGATATCCCCGCGATAATCGAACGCCTTCTCCAGCGCCACCCGCAGTTCTTCTTCCGAAGCCAGCTCCGGAATCCATCCTTCCAGATGCTCCCGCTCCGCCCCCGCCACCACTTCCAGCGCATCCGGATTCACATGCGCCGGATGCTGCTCCTGATGTCCTGCTTCTTTGCCTGTCATGAGATTTCGTGTGGAATCAAATCAGAATTGTCATCCTGAGCGAGGATTGATCTTTGCGCCTCAAGCGCAAAGATCAACCGCAGTCGAAGGACCTCTGTGTTCCCCTGTGCCCTCCGTGGTAATCGCCTTTGCGTGCGTCCTAAACTCTCTTCTCGAGTAGCGGTGCCGCATCCGCCCTCACCCAGACTTCTGTTCCGGCAGGCACATCTTCTTTCGTGAGCTCTGGGGGCAAGCAGACGTAAATCGGGCGCTCTCCCACAGGAGGCGCAGGCTGTTGATACTTCACATGCTCGAAGCCTGCAACGTATGTGTCTGTGATGCGCCCATCCGGAGTCCGAAGCTGGATCTCATCTTTAACTCGAATCCGGCCGTCCGGGGCCAAAAAACGGAAAATGATCAAGCACCGAGGAGGACGAAAAAAGGAAATCGCAAGCGAATCCTCGACTTGTCCTAGAAGCTTCACACGGCCTACCCCCGCGTCCCCTGCAACTCCTCACTCGCCGTCGCAATCTGTACCAGCGGATGCACCGGCTCCACCTTCTCCTCCAGCATCCGCAGCGCCTCATCATCTTTATACGACGTCGACAAATACGCCTTCACCGTCGCAAAAAATCCCGACAACGACGAGAACGTCGCATTCACCGCCGACGCCTCATATCCGCTGTGCACCATGCAATTCGCGCACGCCGGATTACCCGATTCCGTCCCGTACTTTTCCCACGCTGTCGTCTTCATCAATTCGTCAAACGTGTCCGCATACCCATCCTGCAGCAGATAACACGGCTTCTGCCATCCAAACACGTTGTACGTCGGCATGCCCCACGGGGTGCATGGGTAGGTCCGCTTCCCCATCAAAAATTCCAGGAACAGCGGCGACAAATTGAACTGCCACGATTTCTTCCGGTTCGACAAAATCGCGCGAAACATTCGCCGCGTCCGCGCCCGTCCCAGAAAATGCTTCTGGTCCGGCGCTTTGTCATACGAATACCCCGGCGAGAGCATCATGCCCTCGATGCCCATCTCCATCATCTCGTCAAAAAACGCCCGCACCGACTTCGCATTCGCCCCGTCAAACAGCGTCGTATTGGTCGTGACTCGAAATCCGCGCTTCACCGCCTCGCGAACGCCTTCCACCGCAACGTCGTACCCGCCCTCGCGGCACACCGCCAGGTCATGCTCTTCCCTCTGCCCATCCAGATGCACCGAGAACGTCAGATACTTCGACGGCTTGAACTGATCGATCTTCTCCTTCAGCAGCAGCGCATTCGTACACAGATAGATGTACTTCTTCCGCGCGACCAGCCCCTCGACGATCTCCGCGATCTTCGCATGCATCAGCGGTTCGCCCCCCGGAATCGACACCATCGGCGCCCCGCACTCCTCCACCGCCTTGAAGCACTCTTCCGGTGACAGCTCTTTTTTCAGAATATGCGCCGGATACTGGATCTTCCCGCACCCCGCACACGCCAAGTTGCACCGGAACAGCGGCTCCAGCATCAACACCAGCGGATACTGCTTGCGTCCGGCGAGCTTCTGCCGCAACACATACGTGCTCACCGTCCACATTTGGGACACAGGTACTGGCATATCTTGTTCAGAACCCCTTGCCCTTAGATTCTACCAGCTTCGTTCCGCCGGGCGCCCCATTTCTGCCGCGCCCTTTGCGGCAGAAGTGGGGATTTTTGACTTCGTGTCCCTTAGTGTCCTTCGTGATTTTGCTTTCCCCCGTGCCCCTCCGTGCCCCCCGTGGTGAAAGGTCCTCAGTCCCGGTACTAGGCACTGGGTGCTCGGCACACCAAAAGCCCCCTGCCCCTCCGTTCCCCACCCCCCTCTTGCCGCCCGCCCTGAAACGAAGTACCCTACACTCACCCCCGGTATGTTTTCCCCGCATCCCAATCTCGCTGACGAGGTCAATCGCGGTATTGTTCAGTCCGAGATTGAGGGCGGCGTTTTCCTCAACGATCTGCCCCCCGAAACCGTTCTCGAAATCCGCACCTTGCATCACCGTTACACCGCCGTCCTGCTCGGCGGCAGCGCCGCGCTGCTCTCCGGCCATCCCGAGTTCTGCCCTGAGCCTGTTCAGGTCGCCATCGCCGGTTCCACCTGGGGAGGCTCCATGCTCAAAATCCAATACGTCGGCCGCGGCATGCACCTCGAATTCCGCCACCCCAGTTACCCCACTCCCATCATCACCAGTCCCATCCAGGAAATCCGCGACAAAATGCCGCTCCCTCCCATCACCCTCGACACCCCACTCCACGGCGCCCACTCTTAATCTCATAGACTTCTTGTCATCCTGAGCGAGGATTGATCTTTTCGCCCAAGCCCAAAGATCAACCGCAGTCGAAGGATCCCTGCATTCCCCTGTGCCCCTCTGTGTCCTCCGTGGTGAGTGTTCTTGAGCCGCCAAGTCCCATTGACTTGACGCCCCGCACCCACTACCATTCCGCCGAAAGCCACCCATGGCCCTAGCCATCGACAGCCGCGAAGTCGCCAAAGTCACCATCCTCGATCTCACCGGACGCATCGTCCTGGGCGACGAAATCGACCAGCTCCGCACTGCCGTCCGCAACCTCCTCGCCGCGGGCAAGAACCGCATCGTCCTCAACCTCGCCGCCGTCGATTACATCGATTCCTCTGGCGTCGGTGAACTCGTCGGCTCCTTTACCACCGTCCGCAACTCCGGCGGCGAACTCAAACTCCTCTCCCTCTCCCAGAAAGTCCACGACGTCCTCCACGTCACCAAGCTCTACACCGTCTTCGACATCAAAGACGACGAATTTCACGCCGTCAAATCCTTCGACTACTTCTTCGCCAAATAGCTCCGCCTGCGGCCCGGTGTCATCCTGCGCGTATCCGTTCTCCAGGCGCACCCAGGCATCTCCCCAAAGTCGCCCCCTGTTAGTGAGTGCCTTTTTTGCTTCCCCCCGAACCGCTCTAGTCAGCCCCAACTGCCCATCTCCGCGTTACCATTGCATCCAATCCCCCATGGGCCCGGTAAGCGCGCGTTGCGGAGTCGCGCCTGCTCATGCCAAGCAGTTCCACACCGACCAATCGAGAACTCGTCTGGACCGTCAACCACTCCTTCCAGGGATGGACCTGCTCCCAATGTGAGTGGAACTCCCCACTCCCCACGCTGCTCACCGATCCCGAAGCCCGCACCGCCTTCGACCGCCTCTCCGCCTCCAAATTCCGCGACCACACATGTTCCGACCATCTCTCCCGTCTTCCCTCCTCCGCTTCCGACAGCTTCACCTCCCGCATCCGAAAAATGATCAGCCAGGGTTTCAAGCCCAAAGACGCCGTTGAACTCTTCCTCCAGGAAGTTCAGCTCGAATACCGCAACCAGCCCAAAGTCCTCGCCCAGGCCCAAGCCGAAGCCGACGACTTCCTCCGCCGCCTCCGCGCCGGCCTCATCTAGCGCGATGCCACAACTCGCTCCCGTAGCGACCACCGGCAATACCCCGCCAGTTCAGTGGCGGGTACCGTCCCCAAAAACTCCCCGCGTCCCCTCAGGGACGCCTGAAACCCACCCTCCCGTCGATTCAACGCACCACCATTTCTCATTCCGACCAACGGGAGAACCTGCTTCTCCCCGCCACTCCACCAAAGCAGTACACTGTCTCGTACGCCGAGAGGTCCCTCCATATGACTCTGCGAAATGGCTTCATGCTCTCCATCGTCGCCCTGCTTTCATTCCTTCTTCCCAACCAAAGCTCCGCCCAAACTTCCGACGACGCCTTCCTCGGCCGCTGGGATCTCACCCTCACCGCGCCCGAACGCGACTATCCCTCCTGGCTCGAAATCACCAAAGACGGCGGCCAGTTCCACGCCCGCTTCACCAGCCGCTGGGGACATCCGCGCCCTCTTCCCAAAGTCGAAATTTCCAACGGACACATCCTGTTCGTTTCGCCAAAGGAAGAAGAAGACCGCAAAGATGACATGGTCTTTGAAGGCAAGCTCTCCGGCGCAAAAATCGCCGGCACCACCACCGGTCAGGATGGAACTCCCTGGAAGTGGACCGCTGAACGCGCGCCCAGTCTCGAACGGCACGGTGAGCCAAGGTGGGGCAAACCCGTTTCGTTATTCAACGGCAAGGACCTCACCGGATGGTCCATGAGCGATCCCGGCTCGAAGACCGTCTGGACCGTCGAGAACGGAACGCTCATCACTCCCGGTCGCGGCCCCGAGCTGATCACCACCGCCAAGTTCACCGACTTCAAGCTTCACGTCGAATTCAACTGTGCCAAAGGATCCAACAGCGGCATTTATCTCCGCGGCCGCTACGAACTGCAGATCGAAGACGATCCCGAGCCCGAAGGCCCGACCATGCAAACCGGCGGCATCTACGGATTCCTCGCCGCCACTCCGGCCCAACCCCGCCGCCCCGGCGAATGGCAAACCTACGACATCACTCTCATCGGCCGCACCATCACCGTTCTGCTAAACGGCCACATCATCATCGATCACCGGGAAATCCCCGGTCTCACCGGCGGCGCCCTGGAAAGCCACGAAGGCTTGCCCGGCCCCATCTACCTGCAAGGCAGCGAAGCCGGCCACGTCTCCTTCCGCAACCTCATGATCACCCCAGCACAGTAGCGCGAAACCAAACCACAGTCCTCGAATGGTCCCGTAGGGACCACCGAGAATAGCCCGCCAGTTCACTGGCGGGTGCCGTCCACAAAAACTCCCCGCTTCCTGTAGGGATGCCCGAAACCCACACTCCCCGCCGATTCAACGCACTACCGCTTGTCATTCCGGCCAACGGGAGGAACCTGCTTCTCTTTCGTCACAAACGGTACCGCCGGGGGTTTCGTCCCAACCCTGAATTTGTCATTCCGACCAACGGGAGGAACCTGCTTCTCCCCGCCGCTCCGAGCGAAGCGGCGAAACCCCAACCCTCGCCCCAGTCCCAGAGGGACGCCTGAAACCCACACTCCCCGCCGGGGGCCAGCGAAAACCGATGCTCCCACTCCACCTGTTTACTACCTTGATTCGTGCCAAACTCGCTACAAAAAAAAGGGCAGCCGTCAGGCCGCCCCTCTAGGTACTAGTTACTCGGTACTGTCTCTACTTCTTCCCCCGCAACGCCTCCACCACCCGCTCGTAATCGTCCACCGTTTTATACTCGATCACGATCTTCCCCTTCCCCCTCTTATCCCGAATCCTCACCCGCACTCCCAGTAGCCGCTCCAGATCCACCTGCGCCGCCCGCACATTCGGATCCACCCACCTCGACCCGCTCCCCTTCTTCTTCTCCTCCTCCATCCCCGGCATCGAGCCCCACCCGCTCATCTGATTCACCATCGTCTCGATCTGCTCAAACTTCATCTGCTCCCGGATCACCTTCTCCGCCGTCTTCTCGATAATCGCCGGATCCTCCAGCTTCAGCAGCTCGCGCGCATCGTTAAACGTCAGCCGCCCCGCGATCAGATGTTCCATCGTCGGTTGTGTCAGCTTCAGCAGCCTCATATAGTTCGCCACCGCCGTCCGCGACAGTCCCACCCGCTGCCCAATCTCCGCCTGCGTCATCTGGAATTCCCTCGCCAGCACCCGAAACGCCTCCGCCTGCTCCATGCAATTCAAATCCTCTCGCTGCAGGTTCTCGATGACCGTCATCTCCGCCGCCTGCTGCGCCGACAAATTCCTCACCATCGCCGGAATCGTCGTCTTCCCCGCCTTCTTCGAGGCATGCAGACGCCGCTCCCCCATCACCAGCACATACCGCCCCTGCTCCTCCGCCGGCCGCACCACCACCGGCTGGATCACTCCACTCACCTTGATCGATTCCGACAATTCTTCCAGCGCGTCGTTGTCATCGATATACCGCGTCTGAAACGGATTCTTGTCGATGTCCGCAATGTTCACATTGACGATGATGTTCGCCGGAATCCGTGAAGTCGAATCCGCCTGCGCATAAATCGTGATCGCGTCTTGTGTAGGGACAGCCGCCCCCGGCTGTCCTTGCGTGGTCACCGCGACATCGGGGTGCCCCACTTCTCCCCGGTTCTGGGAGAAGTGGGGATTTTCCACCACCGCAGGTTGTCCCACTCTCGCCGCGTTCTCTGCAACAGGATGTGCATCGACCGCCGCCGGCTTCACCACCCTCGGCCCCGGCAGCAACGACTCCAACCCCCGTCCCAACGCTCTCCTTTTCTCCATCTTTTCTTTCTCCGTCACAACCTTCTCCGCCGAAGTAGTCGTCATATCTCTCCCTGTAAATCCTTATCATTTCCAACAAATTCCCTTGTCATTCCGACCAACGGGAGGAACCTGCTTCTTCCCGACACGATGCAGCCGCTCACCACAACCCATGCCCCGTACTTCTCCCCAACGATTCCCCACTCCTCAAAAACTCCCGGAACGCCCGCGTCTCCGCCCATCGTCCCAACCCCATCCCCTTTTCCCCCACTAATTCCTTCCACTCCGCGTCCGCAGTCGCCTTATCGCCAATCTCCCGGGCTTTTCCTTCCAGGAATTCCAGCCGCGACACCCCTCCATCCTTTTTCAGTCGCAGACAATCCACCGCATGCGGCCACTGAATGCTCATCGCCACGAACTTCGCCAGCATCTTCGGCGACGGCAACTCCTTCTCGGCCACCGTGCCATCCACCTGCAAGCTGTGCCGCAATGTGCTGTAAAACCGGAACACATTCACATACCGCTTGATCTGCCGCGGATTCCCATCCACCAGTTCCCCCAGCATGTCCACAAATTCCCGGATCGCCGGATCCCGCTCGCTGAACGCTTTCGCATACACCCGCTTGCTCGCTTCCGCCACCGCCCGCCGCTCCGCCGGCGCAGCCACTTCCAGCGCCTTCTTCGTCTTCTCCTCCACCTCCACCAGGCTCCGCGCTGCCAGATGATCTTCGAACTTCCTCACTTCCTGCTGATTGAGCGGCGCTTCCGCTAGCTGCCGCGCCTTCACCTCCTCCGCCATCCCCTGGCCAACCATCGTCGCCACCTGCAGCGGCATACTCAACGGTGCATTCGGTGGCGCGTCCATGCTCAGCATCCGCGCCATCTCGGCGTGGAACTCCCGCACTCCCGTCAGATACTCCACATAACTCTCCCGCCCATGCTTGGTCGGCGGCGGAATCGTGATCGGCAGCTGCACAATCTTCTCCATGAACCGCCATCCCACCGGAGCCGTGTTGTCCACCACTCCCATCTCCAGCGCTTTCTCGATCACATCTTTATTCGCCACCTCCAGCGCCGCCGCCACCATCCCTGGCTCCATCCCCAGCACGAACACGCAGTTCGGATAATCACCGCACAAAAATAAATTGATCGCCTCCACCACCTCCGCCACCTTGTTCGGCGCACACCGGTCCAGATCATCCACAAACACCACCAGCGGCGCCCGCCTCACCCCATCCTCCGTCTTGTCATTCCGACCAACGGGAGGAACCTGTTTTTTAGCTCCTGAGGTTGCCCCACCCTTCTCGCGTTCTGTGCGAGAGGGTGGGGAAACTGACTCGCCAGGTGCAGGTGCGGGTGCCCCATTCAAGCCGTCCTTTGGCTTGAGTGGGGCTTTTTCTGTGGAATCGGAGGACTCTTCCTCCGCCGTCGTCACCAAATCCAATACTTCCCGAATATCCGACTCCACCAGGTGCAGATACCCCATCTTCCCTTCGTAATCCGGCTCCCGCACCAACTCCTTCACCGTGTCCGCGGCCTTCTCTCCCAACTCCTTCTGGCGTTTCACCAGCCCCGTCACCAATCCCGACGCCAGCGTCACCAGCTGCCACGCCGGAGATTGCGCCCACTTCAGATTCCCCCAATACGACAGCGCAAACCCGCCCACCGCAATCAGCAGCGCGGTCACCGCCATCGCAATCAGTGCCCACGGCACCACGTGCGCCGCCACCGCCGTATAGATCTTCTTCCTCACCTCATTCGCATTCACCCGCCGCGCGTGCAACCGCAACCAGAACAACTCCCGATCCTTCGCCTTCATCCGCGCCGTCACCTGGCTGATAATGCAGTGCGCCATCCCCGCCCAGATCTGCTCGCTCGTCTGGTATTTCCACGCGTTGAACCACACCGTGATGCGCGGCGGCAGGTTGTACCCCTTCCCATCCTCGCTCGCCTTCAGCAGAATTCCTTCCGGCTTGCCCCGGTCATCCAGCTTTCCCAGCAACTCCCGCAGCGTCACCTGCGGCGCCTGTCCCGCCTGCAACATGCTGCTCACATTTTTCTCGCTCAGGTTCGCATCTCCATCCAGCAGATGCTGCACCCGCTTCATCACCGACGTTTTCCCCGCGCCCCACGGCGCTTTGATCCCGATCGTCAGCGGCGCCACCGTCTCCCGATGCGTGATCAGCTCCGCAATCGTCCGCGCATACGCCTCATACCCCAACCGATCCTTCCGGCTCCACAAATCCGAATCCACCTTCGGCGTCGGCGACGCCACATCGGTTGCGGGTGGGTGTGCGGGTGCCCCATTCAAGCCGTCCTCTGGCTTGAGTGGGGGTGGACCCTGTGGCGTCTCCGTCGGGGAGAAAGGTACAGAAGGTGTAGGTCCAGCCGAACTCCCCTCCTCGACCGTCGGATCGATCCAGGGCAGCAAGCCCCGCACGGCTGGCGTCACTCGGCTCAGCGCCATCGCGTCCACGCTCACCACTTCGGCGAGCCCCGACGACGCCGTCAAGACAATCCCTAGGAACCGGGTACCCACAAAAACCGGCGCCGCTGCCAGCGCGGTGGCCACAGGCTCGTCAGGCGAAGCTGCCAGCCTGACCCGCAACCGGATCCCCGCTGCCGGAGTCTCCAGCTTTCCCCCGATCTGGTAGAAGGCGGACCACGAGGGATCGGAATAGAAGATATCGCACCCACTGCCAACGTCCGGAGTTCCGCCGGCACCCAATAGTCCCCCCGGGAGAGTCACGGGGAGCATTCCGGAGAACCGAACTACCGCGAAGCCTGATTCAGAATCAATCGCTTCGATCGCAGCGGGTAATGGCGTCGCGGGAGTTGGCCCCTGAAACTGCGGAAGCGCAATCGCGAGCGGTCCAGATCCGAGGCTGGAGGCATTCGCCACTTTCGCACTCGCGTACTGCGCCACCTCAGCCGTCGTGACTGCCAGATCTAGCGACAACACTGTCGCTTGCCCCAAAACGTCCCCGTCACTCGCCACCAGCAGCGCCGCGGCCGCTAGACGTATATCGTTGGAAACAACGGCCCCCGGCTTGCCTTGGACTGTCTCCGCCATACCCTCGCTCCTACATCGACCACCATCGATCTATTCCGGAAGGACTCGGCCTGAACATCTGTCATCCCGAGCGCGGTCGAAGCACCCTGTGTTCACTCATGCCCAAGGTGCCCCATTTCTCGCGCGTTCTGTGCGCGAGAAGTGGGGAATTTGATCTGCGTCCCTTGTGCGGACAGCTGCCCTCGACAGCCCGGCCGCATCGAGCTGCGGCTGCATGCCGAACCACGGGCGTTTATATATCGATGTTCATCAATCTGTAATATCGATAAATATTGATATACGAGCGTCGCGGCTTGGGACATAGGACTCCCTACGCCGTCTTATCCATCTTCTCCGCCGCCCCAATCTCCTGAACATCTCCCCTGTGCTCCTCCGTGCCCTCTGTGGTGACGGGTGTTTCCGCGGACGGCCGAGAGCTGACAGCCGACAGCTCCGCTCGCTCAATCATCTCCTTCGCCAGCTTGATGTAGCTCTCCGCACCCTTCGACCGAGGATCGTACACCAGCGCCGGCAGCCCATGACTCGGCGCTTCCGCCAGCCGTATGTTCCGCGGCACAGTTGTGGTACACAGCTTCTCGCCAAAGAACTTCTTCAGTTCTGCCATCACCTGCTGCGCCAGGTTGGTGCGCTCATCAAACATGGTCAGCAGCACACCTTCCACGCTCAATTCAGGATTCAGCGACGCGCGGATGCGCTCAATCGTATCCAGCAGCTCGCTGATACCTTCGAGCGCAAAGTACTCCCCCTGCATGGGAATGAGCACCGCATCCGCGGCCACGAGCGCGTTCAGCGTGAGCAGGTCCAGCGCAGGCGGACAGTCCATCACGATGAACTGGAAGCGATCGCGCAGAGGCGCGAGCGCTTCGCGCATGCGAAACTCGCGTGACTCTGCGGCAACCAGCTCAATGTTTGCCCCGATGAGATTCTTGTGCGCTGGAATCAGCCACAGCTGCTCAAGCTGCGTGGTGAGCAGAGCCTCCTCAGCCGTGGCCGCGCCCATCAGCAGGTGGTAGCTGCTGATGCGTTCAGGATCCTTGACGAACCCTAGGCCACTGGTGGCATTCGATTGCGGATCGCAATCGACCAGCAAGGTGTTGACTTCTGCAGCTGCAAACGACGCAGCCAGATTGATGGCAGTCGTGGTCTTGCCCACGCCGCCCTTCTGATTGGCGACAGCGATGACACGTCCCATGGGATTGTTTGTGCTGGAGAACCTGAGAGCACTGGCGAGGATAATCCTGTTGCACATTTCAAAGCAACGAAGAAGTGCTGTGCAGAGGAGTGAATGTGTGTGCAAAACGTGGAAGTGTTTCGTCCGGGACGCTTCGTCCGTTTCAAGAACTCATCCAAGGGAGGAAGCAGCGGGGCACAAATCAGAGATGTGTTTCGTCCGGGACACTTTCCTGGATTTGCCGGATTGACACTGACGGGACGAATGGGAGCTGCAAATATGGAGAAGTGTCCCGGCCGGGACACTGTGGAAAACTCCCAACTTTGGCGTTACAGCCTGGCCCATAGACTTGGTAGAATCGGAATCTATTTCCCACTTTATGTGGCGCCTTAAGCCAGCAGATTGGGCCATAACCGTCGAAAAGTCGTTGTTACTGCGTAGATTTCCCACTTATTGCAAACTTGGTACGATCCTCTTTCCGCAGGAATATTCAGACTCTGCGCTGAATTCTAAACATTATCAACGACTTGCACGAGCATATAGAATTATTTCCCACAATGAATATTACATAATCGTTATTGTGATGAACAACTTATTGCAATATGCAAGCATATACGTTTTTATTTCCCACTATCTATTAGTAGTGGCAACTAGCAGGACGCGGGAGCGGGAGGCTGGGATGGGGATGGGGGCTTGCCAGGCGAATGTGGGGAAGGCAGCGAGCGCTTCAGGTGCCTGAGCGGCTCCGATGAGGAGAGCAAGGCGGCCTCCGGGGGCGACCAAGGATGTAGCGACTGGGAGGACGTTGGCGAAGCGCTCGACGGCGCGGAGGGTGACGAGGTCGAAGCACGATGTGACTTGTTCGGCGCGGGTGTTTTTAATATTGACGTCCGTCAATGTAAGGGCGCGGACGACTTCACGGAGGAAGGCGGCCTTCTTGTGATTCGATTCGATCAGAGTGAGGGAGATCGCAGGGGCCCAGAGTTTAAGGGGGAGGCCGGGGAATCCGGCGCCGGAGCCGAGGTCGGCGACGGTGAGGCGGGCGTTGGTCGCTGGTCGTTGGTCGTTGGCAACATCGGAAGCCTTCACCACAGGGGGCACAGAGGAACACAGAGGGAATAGATGGCTGGCGGCGAAGAAAGACTCGCCGAAGTGGCGGGTGACGACTTCTTCCTGGTTGCGGATGGCGGTGAGGTTGATGCGAGCGTTCCAGCGGAGGAGTAGATCGACGTAGGTCGATATACGATCGAGGTCGTTGGTCGTTAAGCGTTGTCCGTTGGCTTCGCCCAGGTAGGGTTCGAGGAGTTCGGCGATGCGGGCCGGAAGCATGAATTTCAGATTGTAGATGGCGAATTGCCGATTGGAAAATCGGGGTGGAATGAAAAGAAGACTTCACCACAGAGGACACAGAGGGGCACAGAGGAAGGCGCTCAGCAGGTGGGGACACGACTGAACATAAGGTCCCTCGACTGCGCTCGGGATGACAGAAGCCGGGCAGGAACTGGACAAGCAGCGGCTTATTCTGTATGTTCAGTCTGTACTGAAAGGATCGATATGGCCGAACTGAGTCGGGTGCAGAAGCAGTACATCCTTCACTGGGGGGAGATGGGGACGAAGTGGGGGATCAACCGGACGGTGGCGCAGATTCATGCGTTGCTGTACTTGTCGCCGCAAGCGGTGCCGGCGGAGGAAATTGCGCAGACGCTGAGCGTGGCACGGTCGAACGTGAGCACGTCGATTCGCGAACTGGAGACGTGGGGCATTGTGCGGGCGGTGCACGTGCTGGGCGACCGGCGGGAGCACTATGAGTCGATGAAGGATGTGTGGGAGATGTTCCGGCTGGTGATTGAGCAGAGGAAGCGGCGGGAGATCGATCCGACGCGGGAAGTGCTGCGGCAGTGCCTGGCGGAAGTGGATCCGAAGGAACCGGGAGCGGAGTATACGCGGGAGCGGCTGGAAGCGATGGCGGGATTTTTCGAGGCGGTGACGGAATTGTATGACGAGATGAGACGGCTGCCGACCGGGACCGTGCGGAAATTGCTGCGCATGGGGACAAAGGTGAGGAAGAAGGAGGGATAGGGAGTGGTGAGCGCGGCTGCGGCCCGATAGGTCCGGGCCGCTGGACAGCCGAGGGCGGCTGTCCCCACATGAGCCGATCCTTTGAGGGCGGAGGGCACGGGAAATCCCGTCGAGCTCAAGCTGGGGAGCGAATCGGCAGCGGCTCAGCCAAATCAAACTGATCCCTACCAGCGAATCACGCTACTGGACGGACGCGCCGAAAGGGGTACACTACTGGCGACTGGTGGATGTTAGGAGTTTCCAGTGAACGAGGAAGGCAAACTCGAGGCCGGAGCAGTGCTGGGGACGGCCGCGGGGGCGCAACCTCCCCAAGAAGATCGAGTGAACCGCGCAGGCGCGATGGACGGCGCCGCTTCCACGAATCCAGCTTCTTCTCTGCAATCTTCGAGCGCGAGCGAGCGAGTGACATCGCCGAGCATACCCAGCTTCCATTTTTCGGGCCAGTCTTTTTCCGCAACGAAAGAGCCCACCCGCCATGCCGTGCAGGTAGTGCCGGGGCCGGAGAACGCGCTGGCGGAAGAACTGCGGCGGGTGAGCCGGGCGCTGGCGGCGCTGCGGGCGTGCAATCAGGCGCAGGGGAACGCGGCTAGCGAGCAGGAACTGGTGGAGAAGATCTGTGGGATTCTAGTGGGCATCGGCGAGTACCGGATGTCGGCGATCGGCTACGCGATGCAGGATGAAGCGCAGCGAATAAAGGTGAAGGCGCACGACGGGCACGACAGCGGATATTTCGAGAACATCGATCTGCGGTGGTCGGACACGCCGACGGGGCGAGGCCCGGCGGGGACGGCGATCCGGGAGAACCGGATTTGCGTGGTGACGGACACGCAGCAGGATCCGGCGTTCGCGCCCTGGCGGGAGGCGGCGCGGGAGCGGGGATACGCGGCGATGATCGCGCTGCCGCTGCGGGTGGGCGGCGAGGCGTTTGGGGTGCTGGCGCTGTATTCGGAGCAAGCGGGATCGTTCGAGAATTCAGAAGTAGGACTGCTGGCGGAGGTGGCCGACGTCGTGGGGTACGGGATCACCGCGATCCGCACCCAGGAAGAAAACCGGCGGGCGACGGCTTTGCTGCGGGAAGCGGAGGCGCGTTACCGGCAGCTGGTGGAGGAGGTGCCAGCGATTTCCTACGTGGCGGAGACGGGAGCTTTGGGAGCGTTCGTCTATATGAGCCCGCAGGTCACGACGATTCTGGGATATCGTCCGGAGAGTTGCGTAGCCGACACGCATTTCTGGTGGAACCATTTGCATCCGGAAGACCGCACGATTGCGATGACGGAAGACGGCCAACAGGAGGGACGGCCGTTCCAGATGGAATACCGGATGAGGGCGCAGGACGGGCGGGAGGTGTGGATTCGCGACGAGGCGATTGTGTTCCGCGATCCGGAGACGGGGCGGCGCATGACGCGTGGGTTGATGTTGGACATCACGGAGCGGCGGCGAGCGGAGGAGGCGCTGCGGCACAGCGAAGAATGTTACCGAATGTTTGTAGCGCAGAGTTCGGAGGCCATTTTCCGGCTGGAGTACGAGCCGGCGGTTCCCTGCCACCTTCCAGCGGAGGAGCAACTCAGGCTGGCGCGCAAGCATGGCTACCTGGCGGAATGCAACGACGCCATGGCGAAGATGTACGGCTATGCGACGGCCGAGGAGCTGATCGGAAAGCCGCTTTTGGATTTGTGGGTGCTCAACGATCCGGTGACCCAAAGTTTTATGGAGGACTTCATCCGCGCGGGATACCGGACCACCGACCAGGAGTCCCGCGAAGTGGATGCGCGCGGGCAGAAGAAGATCTTGCGCAACACCATGATCGGGATGGTGGAGAACGGGCACTGGATCCGAACCTGGGGCATTGCCCGGGACGTGACGGCCAAGATGCATCTGGAAGAGCAGTTGCGCAATGCGCAGCAACTGGAGGCGATTGGGCGGCTGGCGGGCGGAGTGGCGCATGACTTCAACAACATCCTGAGCATCATGATGGGGCACGGCGAACTACTGCTGGCGATGAAGCCGGAGGAGGGGATCGTGAAGGGGCTGGAGCAAATCCAGCGCGCGGCGACGCGGGCGGCGTCGCTGACGCAGCAGCTGCTGGCCTTCAGCCGCAAGCAGGTGCTGCAACCGAAAGTACTCGACCTGAACGAAGCGGTGGCGGACGTGCACAAGATGCTGGCGCGAGTGATAGGCGAAGACATTGAACTGGTGGCGAAGCTGCATCCGTCGCTGGCGGCGGTGAAAGCGGATCCCGGGCAGATGGAGCAGGTGCTGATGAACCTGGCGATCAATGCGCGGGATGCGATGCCGCGAGGCGGAAAGCTGATCATGGAAACGGCGAACATTGACATCGGCGTGGAGGAAGCGCGGGACGCGGAGCTGGGGCCCGGACGATACGTGATGCTGCGCGTGATCGATACCGGGGAAGGCATGAATCCGGAAACGGTGTCGCACATTTTCGAGCCGTTCTTTACGACCAAGGCGCGGGGGAAAGGCACCGGGCTGGGGCTGGCGACGGTATACGGAATCGTGAAGCAGAGCGGCGGGAGCATTGAGGTGCAGAGCGAGCCGGGAGGCGGAGCGGAATTTCGCATCCTGCTGCCAGCGGCAAAGGAGAGTCCGCAGCCGGCGCTCAATACCCCGCAGGGGAAGGTGGCGGGAGGGACAGAGACGATTTTGGTGGTCGAAGACGAACCGGACTTGCGGGAGTTGACGAAGATTTTTCTGGAAGGGTATGGATATAAAGTAGTGACTGCCAGCAGCGCGGAACAGGCGACGCAGATGGCGGAGACGCTGGCCGGGCCGATTGACTTGCTGCTGACGGACGTGGTGCTGCCGAGGATGAGCGGGCGTCAGCTGGCGGAGAAGATCGTGGCCCGGCGGCCGGAGACGAAGATTGTTTATATGACCGGCTACACGGACGACATGATCGTGCAGCATAAGGTGCTGGAGCCGGGAGTGAATCTGCTGCAGAAACCGTTCACCAAGCTGGAGCTGGCGACGAAGGTGCGGACGACGCTGGACGGGAAGTGAGTCGCGAGTCCCGAGCAAGTCGCGGGGGGCATTAGATCGGTCACAATGCAGAGGTCCTTCGCTACGCCTGAAAAGCGGCTCCGCTCAGGATGACAAATCAAAACCAAGTAGAGGACATGACGATGACACAGGGGAGTGGAGGAGTGTTGGACGAAGCGCAGGAAGCGGCAAGCCGGAAGATCTGGATGACACTGACGGGCTTGCCGCTAACGATGAAGCTGGAGTGGCCGTTTCACCGGTCGACATCGGGCGCGGATTTCTGGGTGCTGCATGGGGACATTCATCTGGCGGGGTCGGAGGGGCTGCATGCGCCGATCGCGGTGAACTTGTCGCAGACGGTGCGGGAAGTAATGGCGTCGCTGGAGCCGGCGGATGCGGAAGCGCCAGTCATCAATGCGCTGCGGAAGGAAGTAGATCGGCGGCAGATCGAGTTTTTGAAATCGGGGAAGATGCTGCCGGTGGCGTTCTCGAGCCGGCATTACAGCTTCAAAAGCGGGCAGTGGGTATTTGGCAAGGCGACGGATGAGGCGATGGCGGAGTTCATCGAGAGGAAGGTGTATTGGACGACAAAGCTGAGTTCGTCGTCTGGGAAATCCCGCGTGTGGATTGGGGATCCGGCCGACGCACAGTATCTGCAGACGACGGTGGAGCATTTGATGGGAGTGGCGGCGCGGCTGGTGGCGGCGGAAGGGCTGCTGCATATCGAAGGCGAGTGGGGCGAAGCGACGCAGGGATTGATGAATCAGGCGGCGCGGTTCGAGAGCGCGCGGCGAGCGGCGGTGGAGGAGTTGGAGAAGAAGCACGCGTTTGAGCGAGGGTAGTTGCGAGTATCGAGTACCGAAGCGGGCGGACGGAGTGACGCCAGTCACAGACTGACCTGGTAGCCAGTGATCATGCGCACCTGGAGCGATTCTCCGGTAGTGCAACCAGGCCATCGCGCTCAAAACCCCGAACAATTATGCGGCCTCGGCTCTGGCTGCGAAGGGTATTCACCACCGAGGTCACAGGGGAACACAGAGGAAATCCGGGGGCTTGGTAGTCTGCGTCCGTGGAATATCCGAAAGGTCGACGCTCTCGGCTGGGAGTACCTTGGTACTCTTCCCTCGAGTGACTTGGCGGGGAAAATAGAGGGTGGGGGCAGGGGCATCGCCCGAGGAAGTCTTCCTCTACATTCCAGGGTCGCTTTCATAGGTCAGGCAATCGGGAGCCGAAATGGCAAAGCTGCTTCTCAAGTTTGAAGACCGGGTTTTACAGGAGATTCTGCTATCCGGCGGGATCGTGACGATTGGCCGCCAGCCGGACAACATCGTGCGCGTGGATAATCCTGCAGTGTCGGGACATCACGCCAAGGTCTACGGGGAAGGCGATCATTATGTGATCGAGGATGCCGAGAGCTATAACGGGACCTACGTCAATGGCCAGCGCATCAGCAAGGTGGTATTGAAGGACGGAGATTGCGCGGTCGTCGGCAAGCACGTGATCGAGTTTCGCGTGGCTGCGGAATATGGAACGCTGGACAGCATGGTGCAAGTGTCGAAGGTCCGGGCGCCACAGCTGGATCGCACGATGGTGTTGGACACGGCAAAAGCAAAAGAAATTCTCGCCAAAGCGGCAGCGGCCGGAGCTGCGGCTCGCGGCCCGGTTGCGGGAATCGGGACGGCGCAAAGCAAGTCTCCGGTGAATGGTGCGCCTGCGGTACACCAGACGATTGGTACGCTCACCATCGTCGAGGGGCGAACGGACCAGAAGCGCTACATCCTGACCAGCAAGCTGACCTTGATCGGTCGATCGAAGATGGCGGGCATCCGGCTCAAGAAATGGTTCGCGCCCCAGGTGGTGGCTTCGATATTCCGAGCCGAGGATGGATACTTCATCGCTCCGGCCGGAGGCCGGGTGAAAACCCGGGTGAATGATGTGGTGGTTGAGGTTGGCCAGAGGCCGATCGAAGCGGGGGACGTCATCGAAGTGGCGGGGATCAAGGGAGTTTTCGGGTTTTGTGAAGGGTGAGCGAGGGCGCTCGGCTTCAGGCTTTCGGATCTCGGGGCGCAACGATCACGGGGCGCATCCTCTGTGCCCGTTCCAGTGAACGGCTTGGGTTCGGATTGAGCATCATCCTTGCCCTCCGGTTGCCGCCCTAACCTTTCTGTTCTATCCTTCTTTCATCGGGGTTCGGCTTCACCGAAAGCATGCACCGCCTTACAGCCAAGATTCTGTTAATGTTCGCGCTGGGCGGAACATGGTTTCCGCTGGCGCTGGCAGCCACGGCTCCGCCCCGGCATGCCTGCTGCCTGCGCAAGGCGCATCGTTGCCACGAGGGCGCAGATTCCGCGAAGCTGGAAATTCGGGGCGCCTCCTGCTGCGATCACTCCTGCTGCCGAGCCGGACGAATTTCGCCATCGGCCAGTCCGCTGCCCGCGAATGCATCGATCATCCACCAGGCGATCGAGACTCGCGTTACCGACCCCCGTTCAGACCGCCCCCACACGACGTTCTTCGCGTCGCAGACGACGCGCGCTCCTCCGCAACCCGCCATCGCCTGAGCCAGACACACCGAATGGCACGACGGAAATCGCGCCATCCCGTCCCAATCGTCGTCTGCTGGTGCCGCCGGCCCGATTGCAGCCTGAAGATTTACGCCTGCTCTCGAAACCGGGCACGTTCTATAGGGGAGAAGCGTGCGTTTCGTCCGCAGTTTGCCGCTCCTGATTTTCTTCGCGATCGCGCCAGGCGCGTTCGCTTCCAGCTTCGGCTCGGTGCGCGGGGTGATTCACGACCCGCAGCATCGTCCCGTGCCTAACGCGATGGTGATGATCCGCGCCCAGGCCTCGGACTGGTCGGCCACGGCCAACTCCGACGCCAACGGCAACTTTACTTTCAACGCCGTTCCTGTGGGCGAATACCTCATCCGGGTCGCCGCGCCCGGATTCGAACAGAGCGAACAGACAGTTGTCGTCACCTCCGGATCGCAGCCTGTGCTGCATTTCCCGCTCGACGTCGCGGGCGCGAAAGAAGTGGTGAATGTTTCCGGCGAAGCGGAAGCCGCTCCGGCGGACTCGGCCACGCCGACCACGCTCATCAGCCGCCTGGACGTGGCCCGCACGCCGGGCGCCGACCGCTCCAATTCGCTCGCCATGATCACCGACTTCGTCCCCGGTGCCTACTTCACTCACGACCAGCTCCACATTCGCGGCGGACACCAAACCAGCTGGCTGGTCGACGGCATTCCCGTTCCCAACACCAACATCGCATCGAATCTGGGCCCGCAATTCGATCCCAAAGACATCGACTATCTCGAAGTCTCGCGCGGCAGTTATGATGCCGACCTCGGCGACCGCACCTACGGCGTCTTCAACATCGTTCCCCGCACCGGATTCGAGCGCAACCGCCAGGCCGAACTCGTTCTCAGCGCCGGAAATTTCTATCAGACCAACGATGAGTTCTCCCTCGGTAGTCACACCGAGCGCTTCGCATGGTATGTCAGCGCCAACGGCAACCGCAGCAATCTCGGGCTGCAAACGCCCGTTCCACAGGTGGTTCACGATGCCGCCAACGGCTACGGCGGATTCGGATCGTTTATCTACAACGTGAATCCCTCCAACCAGCTCCGGCTGATTACCTCGCTGCGCAAAGACTTCTATCAGATTCCTTACGACCCGAATATCGGTGATCTCGAAAACGGCGCGTCGTCCTGCGCCACCACGGATCCGGACGCCCAGTACCCCACGATCTGCCTGCGCGACGCCCAGCACGAGACGGATGCCCTGGTGAACTTCTCCTGGGTGCACACCTTTAACTCGAAGACCCTGCTGACCGTGTCCCCGTTCTTCCATGACAACACCGCCAACTACGACAGCCCTGCATCGGATTCGCCCAGCGCCTCCACCGATCACCGAACATCGCGCTATGCCGGCGGCCAGGTCAGTTTGAGCGCCAACGTTGCGCGCAATCAGTTCCAGACGGGAGCCTACGGCTTCTACCAGCAGAACAATGAATTCTTCGGGCTGATCCAAACCGGCTCGCAGCCGCTCGCCGATCGCGAACAACCCACCGGAGGTCTCGCTGCCTTCTTCTTCGAAGACAAATTCAAACCGTTCTCGTGGTTGACGCTCTCCGCCGGAGTTCGGCCTACGCATTTCTCCGGCGTCATCGTGGAAGACACCGTCAGCCCGCGCTTCGGCATCGCCGCGACGGTTCCGCGCCTGCACTGGACGTTCCGCGCGTTCTATGGGCACTACTATCAGGCGCCGCCGCTGGTCACGGTTTCCGGCCCGTTACAGAATTTTTGTCAGCAGAACAACTGTGGCTTCGCGCCGCTCAACGGGGAGCGGGATGAAGAACATCAGTTCGGTGTGACTGTACCCTTCCGCGGATGGGTTCTTGACGCCGACACCTTCACCACGCACGCCCAAAACTTCTTCGATCACAACTGCCTGGGTTCGGGCACGTGCTTTCCCGTAACCCTTGGCCGCGCCCACATCACCGGATGGGAGGCCACGCTCCGTTCTCCGCGCCTGGCCCATCGCGCCCAGATTCATCTGGCATATTCGAATCAGGTCGCCCTGCAAGGCGGCCCGGTCAACGGAGGCCTCACCAACAACATCGCGAACCTCTGCGATCCCGCGCCGGTGACCAGCTTCTGCCCGCTCGACCACGACCAGCGCAACACGCTTAATGTTGGCGCGGACCTCACGCTCCCCTGGCGCGCCTACGCCTCGACTAACATTTATTACGGCTCCGGATTCAGCAATGCGTTCCCAGGCCAGCCGTATGCGGGCGATCACCTGCCTGGGCACACGACCTTTGATGTCACGCTGGGAAAAGAATTCGGCGAGTCGTTCTCCGCGACGGTCAACGCGCTGAACGTGGCCAACCGCCGCGTTGAACTCGACAACAGCCAGACCTTCGGCGGATTCCACTGGAACAACCCCAGAGAGTTGTTCGTGGAACTGCGCTACCGGTTCCACTTTTGAGGAAGCAAAACGTAGGTAAGGAATACTGCGGGGCTTCTCAGGCGATCGTGCAGGGTGCCCCGGCTCTATCGCGCGTTAGCGAGAGAGCGGGGTTTTTGATCTGAACCAAGAGCGGCGCTACTGCCCTGCCCCCGCCCGCCGCGCCTCATCCTGCATGGACGCCAGCTTCCGCTTCTCCTGCTCCAGCGTGTCCTGCATCGTGGCGAGCTTCTCATTCTGCACGGCCTGGAAGCGGTTCGCGGGCGTGTCATAGGAGGCCGTCCCCACCGCAGCCTGAATCTGCGCCTTCACCCGATCGATATGCCCCTGCAAATCTGCAATCTTCGTTTCCTGTTCCTGAAGGCGCTCTTTCCACTGCGCACTTAGCTTCAGTTGCGCCTGCTGCTTCCACAGATTCGCATCCGCGGCGTGATCCGCCTTCTTCACGCCCGACGCTTTGGTCATCGGATCGGGCGACGGCGTCGCTTCCGATCCCGGTGCTACATCCTGATTCGTAATCACTTTCGGCGCACTCCCGGTCGCTTCCTGGGCCTGCTGCTTGGCGCGACTCGCCCGCGCGATCTCTGCTACGGATTGCCCATCCTGCGATTGCCCCCAAGCCGCCACATTCACTATCAGCCCAGCCAGCAAGACCCACACCAGCCGCATAAGCCCTCCCGCGACAGACGATCTCCTCCATAGGAGAACCCGTCCACCCCCACCCTGTCGCGCCCCAAAAGGGCAATGCGCCGAAACGAAAGTGAAAGCCGAGATGACCATTCGGACATTCCCCTCGCTGTTCCTCGGTGTCTGCGTGCCCGCTTCGAGAGACACCGGCTTCGGACTCGGGGCGCGCTCACCCCCGAGCCCGCAGCATCTCCTCCACGTCGCCGATCTTCTCGCCCAGCAGGTTCAGTTTCCGTGCGATGCCCTGAATCTCCGCTTCGGCACGCCGGTTTACGTCGTAGTCCAGTTCGCCGCGCAGCCGATCCTTGGTGTCCTGCCGGTTCTGGCTCATCATGATGATCGGGGCCTGCAGCGCCGCCAGCATATTCAGGAACAGATTCAGCAAAATGTACGGATACGGGTCCCACGCCCGCGCCCCCAGCTTCGCGTCCGCCGTCATATAGATCGCGAGCGAAATGCCGAACAGGATGATGAACGTCCACGACCCGCCGAACCCTGCCACCGCATCCGCCACGCGCTCGCCAAAGGTCGCATCTTTCTCGATCACTTCATTCGGGTGCCGGTTCGCGCGCAGCCGCACCAGTTGCTGCGAGGCATGAAAATGCCGGCCCAGCACCGTCAACATGTCCATTCCCGCCAGCGGCTTTCTTTGCAGCAACACGGCAATGTCATTGCGATCGACTTCCAGGCACACCGCTTCGTCGACCGCCGTCGCCTCAGACTGATGCGCCGTCTGGTCCAGCATCGACGCGAATCCGAAAAACCCTCCATGCGAGGGCTCGTCGATGACGACTTCCTGCTGGTCCTGGTCCACCGTCGATACCCGCACCCTGCCGGACACCACCACATATCCCTGTCCGGCGATTTCGCCCATCTTGTAAATCCGCTGCCGCGGCGCAAACGTCTTCAGCCGCACCTGCCCCGCCAGCACCGCGGTCTCTTCTTCATCCAAGAGCGAAAACAGCGGAACATGCTTCAACACTTCCGGATTGCACGCCATTGCATCCCCCGTCCAGCCAATTTCAAACTGCGTAGCATGTCACAAATCCCCGCAAAAATGTAGGGGCGGACGCGGAAGGACAGGTCCGTGACGCCGGGGTGGCGGATGGCTGGGCGACGGTCAATACCCGTTTTGGGAATGCGGTTCCTCTAACCCGCGCCGGGTTGTTGCGAAATTCATCATTGTGTATGAAACTCAAAGACCGAAGCCCTGCATAGTAAGGAAGCGTGACTAGAAGGCCTGAAATGCGTGCGGAGTAGGATTGAGTTCCGAAACGAGGGCTTCGTTGTCCCCTTTGCCGCGATGACCTGCGCCGTCAGAAACCTTTCCACGCGCAGCCGCCCCGAGTTACATTGAAGGGTGACTCCGATCAAACGCCTACTCCCGCTGTTTCTGATTCTGGTCCTCGCGGCCTGTCATCGCAGCGCGCCGCCCACCGCCAAGCGATATCCCTTCACCGGCCGGATCGAGTCCATCGACGCCCCCTCGGAAACCGCCATTGTCGACGGAGACGCCATCGCCGGGTTCATGGACGCCATGGCGATGCCGTACAAATTCCGGCCCTCGACCGTACTCCGGCAGCTTCAGCCGGGCGACTCCATCTCGGGCACGGTGGTTGTGGTTCAGCCCGATCCCAGCAGCGAAAACGCCGCTCCCGACTACTGGATCGAGAGCGTTAAGATCACCGCCCACGCTCCCGCCCCGCCGGCCTCCGCCAGCGATGCCTTTCACACCCCATCGCCCGGTGAAGAAGTTCCCGACTTCGGGTTCACGAACCAGGACGGCAAGAAGACTTCGTTCCACAAATATCGTGGCAAGACGCTCATCGTAACCTTCATCTATACGCGCTGCCCGTTCCCCGATTTCTGCCCGCGCATGAGCGGCAACTTTCTCGAGATCAGCAAGCAGCTGGGCACCACGCCCGGCCTGTCCAACGTGCATCTGCTGAGCCTCACGTTTGACCCCGGCTACGACACGCCCAAGGTTCTGCGCGCATACGGATTCTCCGTCGCCCATACACAGGAAGTGTCACTATTCAAGCAATGGGAATTCGGCGCGCCCTTCGACGACGATCTGCCCGCGGTCGAAAAATTCTTCGGACTCAGCGTGAAGCCCGAAGGCGGGCTCATCACGCACAATCTCTCGACTGCCGTCATCGGCCCCGACGGCAAAATCTCCACCTGGCACCACGGCGGCGACTGGCAGGTTTCTGATTTAATAAAAGAGGCCGCGGCCGCAGGCAGCGCCAAGACTATGTAGGGACAACCCCTAACCGGGATTTTTCCCAGGGCACTCAATCATGAAATACGTCTTCCTCACTCTCACCGTCCTCGGCATTGTCGTCGCCGCTCTCGCGCTGCGCGAGCACTACCGCGAATACGGGGACTCCCCTTGCTCCATCAACGAGCGCTGGGATTGCGGCGTGGTGAACCACAGCCCCTACGCCATGGTGGGCGGGGCGCTCGGCGCCACCAACATCGGCATGGTCGACCGCGTCCTCAACGCGATCCCGGTCGCGGTCGCCGGCATCCTCGGATATTTCGTGATGGCGGTCGTCTCGTGGTTCCGTTCTTACCGCGTGTTGCTCGCGCTCGTCCTCATCAGCCTCGGATTCTCCCTCCACCTGGCCGGCATCGAGAAGAACATTCTCGGCGTCTGGTGCATCTATTGCGTCATTTCGCTCGGCATCATCTGCGTCATGACGCTGCTCAGCCTAGGCACCGTCATCGTCCAACTCATCCGCAGACCGAGCCCCGCCTGATCCGAGAGCCGAAATCCTCAACATGCAGGAGCAGCGAGCGTCGTATCCGCCGCGGCGCGGCGAAGGCCGCGAGTGTGCAGCAGGGGAACGGGGTGAGTCTTTTCACGATGCTCTCCTGAACGGTGGCTTCGGCCACTCGATGGGAAGTACGGGGAGCGAGGGAAATGGATTGGGGGCAGCAAAATCCCCCCTCTAAAAACGCAAAGGACGCGATTTTAGAATGGGGCACCCGGCGCGGGTGGGACAACCTCTAGTTTGTGACGAGCATTAGGCCTTGCCCTGCATCTTGGCCCACCACCAGCGGACGCCGACGAAGAGGAAACGCCAGTCGTGGAAAAACTCCGGGGGCTTGCCTTCGAAAGCGTGGCCAATGAACTGGAAGATCCATCCGATGATGAAGAGGGCGGCAGCACAGATCCAGAGATGATGGACGAAGATGGCCGCGATCGCGACGGCGAGCGACAGCAGGATCAGCGGGATGCCGAAGGTGTGGCAGAGGCGGTTGATGGGATGCTGATGGCTGGTGGAGTACTGGGCGATCCATTGTTCGGAGGTGCGGTTGCCTAGCATCGGGGGAGGATCATACTACAGAATTGACGGGTTCGATCATCCCAAATAGGCCTAGCCAAAGACCCCAATTCTGGCGCGGAGAACGCGCGGGAAATGGGGCACTCGACAAGAAAAACAGAATCTCCGTTTGCGGGCGGCCGTGGGCGGAGTCCCCACGCGCTTCTGGCGACCCCGGGGGAAGCGCGTCGAGCTGCGCTCGACGGACAGCCGGGGGCGGCTGTCCCTACATGAGCTCGACACATGAGGCGGACCTTGGTTGGCGCGGCTGCTTGCCGCGTGGTAGCATCCATAGTTTTGGCAGGTGGAATCGGGCTGGCCTGTACCCTGCACTTATCCTCTCTAGGCCTCATCTTTCCCGCGCCTGCCGGAAGGAGCCCAACTTGAAAGTCTATTCGGGAGAAAACATCCGTAATGTAGCGATTGTAGGACACGGCCATGCCGGCAAAACGACGCTGGTGTCGGCGATGCTGTATACCTCGGGGGCGACGCAGCGCATGGGGCTGGTGGACGACGGCGCGGCGACGACGGACTATGACGAGGAAGAAATCGCCAGGAAGATGTCGATTGCGATGGGCGCGGCCGTGGTGGAGTGGGGCGGGACAAAGATCAATATTCTCGACACGCCCGGGTTCAGCATGTTCGTCCACGAGGCGAAGATGGCGCTGCCGGTGGTGGACGCCGCCATTGTGGTGGTCGATGGCGTGGCGGGCGTGGAAGTGGTGACGCAACGGGTGTGGAATTACTGTGAAGAATTCAAGACGCCGCGGCTGATCGTGGTGAACCGCATGGATCGCGATCGTGCGAATGCGGAGCGGGTCATGGAGTCGCTGACGAACGCGTTTGGGCGCGACGTGATTCCGATCGAGCTACCGATTGGCGCGGAAAAGAGTCTGAGCGGCGTGATCGACCTGGTACGCATGAAGGCGTACACGTACGAGCTCGGCGGGAACGGCAAAGGGAAAGAGACGGAGATTCCCGCGAACCTCATGGATCAGGCGAAAGAAGCGCACGAGAAGCTGGTGGAGATGGTCGCCGAGGGTGACGACGCCCTGATGGAGAAATTCTTCGAGGCTGGGACGCTGGATGAAAAAGATCTGGTTCCGGCGCTGCATAACGCGATTCGCGAAGACAAGATTTTCCCGGTGATCTTCAGCTCCGGGTTGGGGAATCTGGGTGCGGACCGGGTCATGGATTTCATTATCGATTACACGCCGGCGCCGTCGGAGCATGAGTGGGTGCAGGGCGAAGCGGCAGAAGGAAGCGATGCTCCAAAGCGGCATGAGACGGACGCGGAGCCGGTGTCGCTGTATGTGTTCAAGACGGTGTCGGATCCGTTTGCGGGAAGGATTTCGTATTTCAAAGTGTTCTCGGGCGTGCTGAAAAACGATGCGACGCTTCAGAATTACAGCCGCAACACGGCGGAGAAGCTGGCCCACATTTCGGTGATGGAGGGGAAGACGGCGGTTCCGGTGAACGAGCTACATGCCGGCGATATTGGCGCGGTGGCGAAACTGAAAGAGACCCTGACCGGCGACACGCTGGGCGACAAGGCGGCGCCGATTCAGTATCCGCGGGTGAAGCTGCCGGAGCCGGCGATCACGTTTGCCATCGAGCCGAAGAGCCGCGCCGATGAAGACAAGCTGGGGCCGGGACTGCACAAGCTGATGGAAGAAGACGCGATGCTGCGGTTCTTCCGCGATCCGCAGACAAAAGAATTCTTGATTGCGGGTACGGGGCAGCAACACATTGAGGTCACGGTATCGAAGCTGAAGAAGCGCTACAACACGCAGGTCAACCTGAAAGCGCCCAAGGTGCCGTATCGCGAGACCATTCGCGGCAAGGCCGACGTGCAGGGCCGGCACAAGAAGCAGACCGGCGGGCACGGGCAGTATGGCGATTGCAAGATCAAGATGGAGCCGCTGCCGCGTGGCGGCGAGTTCGAGTTTGTGAACGACATTTTCGGCGGCGCGATTCCGAAAAATTTCATTCCGGCGGTGGAGAAGGGCGTCAAGGACGCGGCTTCGCGCGGATATCTCGCCGGATTTCCGGTGGTGGACTTCCGCGTGATTTTGTATGACGGGTCGTATCACGATGTGGATTCAAACGACTTGTCGTTCCAGATGGCGGGGCGCATCGCGTTCAAGAAAGCCATGGAAGTGGCGAAGCCGACGATCCTGGAGCCGGTCATGCACGTAGAGATTACGGTGCCGGACGATTTCGCGGGATCGATCATGGGCGACCTGAACAGCCGGCGGGGACGCATCCAGGGCATGGACAACAAGGGCGGCAACACCGTGGTGAAAGCCGAAGTGCCGATGGCGGAGATGCTGACCTATGGCGTGGAACTGACGTCGATGACGCAGGGCCGCGGCAGCTTCAACATGGAAATGCATCATTACGACGTGGTGCCGGGACAGCTGCAGGAGAAGATCATCGAGAAGGCAAAGGCGGAGCGGGGCGAGGTGAAGGAAGAGGAAGAGTAGCGAAGGAGTATGGCATCCCAGCGGCAATCCGGCGAAAAGGCCAGGGAGATATGGCAAGACTTGCGGCGACTCACGCCGTTGCCACCTCAGCCCCAGTCCAACGAGCAGCTGAGGGAGCTTGCCGTTCGTGGGCAGGCCGCAACTGCGATACTTGCAGCTTTTGTCAGAGATTCCTCTATCCCCTTGGACGCTCCGGGATTTGGCGCACGCCTAGAAAACTACCGGCAGCAAGGCAGCCGTGACTTGATGAGAGAAGGCTACAGGCTGCGATTAGCCGAGCTAGCCGCGATAGGCAACAAGATGCTTGTTCCTCTCGGGCAGGTTGAGGACATCCTTCGCTCTGACAGACCATCTCAAGAAAAAACGGCAGCGATTGCGGAGTACTTGGACACCCACGAGGCCCAAGGGCTTGGCGACCCCGTCAGGCTATATGTTCTCGCACCATTCGACGACATTCGCAGCGCGTTCGACGAAGTGGTGGACGTGGCAATCGAGGCCAGTCGCGCATATATAAGCGATCCAGACATGCAGTCGGAGTTTTACCGCCGGTTCATCGCCTATGGCTACGTATATCGGATCGCGGAGGATTTGGTCCGCCGAGGCCTTCCCGACCGATGGAAACCCGAGAACGGCTCCACGGGCCAGAACGGAGACGATACAGTCAAGTCTGATGCTGTCCGCTTGTGGGCCTGTTTTCGAGGTGAAAAAAACACAACCCCGGTACTCTGCGAGAAAGCCAAGGTCCTAACTTCTCTGATTGATTCCGTCCGGAACGACGCCTTAATTCTCTCGCTCCCAATGAGAAATCGGGATGAAACGTCTCCCAAACGACTGGAAGAGGAGCACGCAAGGAGGGTAATTCTCGAGAATGCAGCATTATTTATTCGAATCGCTGACGAGATCGCCCTTTCGGCATTGGGTTGTGAGTTGTCAAATGAGTTTATCGACACGCTTATCGAATTCGTCATGAGCGATCTTCAGGGTAGGGGACTCGATCCGACGACGAGCGCCGAAACGCTGAAGGCCAGATTTGGAGAGTATGCAGGCTATGCCAAGTGGGTCCCGGTCAAGGGCGAAAGCGCGAGGGGAACGCTGTTCTGGGAATTTGCCAAGAAGGTAGCCCATGTCCTAGAGGTGGGTAAGAGCGCAGTGTTCAATACGTTTCTAACCAATGTTCTACTCAGATCGCTCACCAAGTGGCAACTCCCGGAATTGCTGCAAGCCAACGACCGCGATTCGCTCCCTTCGACGCGCTAACGTCTCCGGGGTCTCAGCCGAGATTCTCTTCCCACTCGCGGTGCCGATGTTTCAGAAAAAAGTCCATGGCTTCTCTTGCTTTCGGGTTACTGAGAGCTTCCTCTTTGTACGCCTCGAGATCGAAGTCATTCCCGGGTGACTCGCTCGGCACCGTAGGCATCGGAGAGATTCCATTCCGAGTTAGCAGGCCGTCTTCATCGTAGCCGATGACTTCATCGGCCGGGCGCGGATCGAGAACTGGCAGGGAGTCGACGCGACCAAGGATGTCATCGAGTTCCTTCTTCAGCCTGTTTGGTTCTTCTTGTTTGGGATCGTCTGCCATCGAAACTTTCCCTCACGAACATATATGTAATTATAGGACGAGCATTCGAGAGACAAGGAGCTTCAGATGAGATTGATTTCGTTTTTCACTGCTCTTCTGCTTTTGTGTGCGGCGGTTTCTTCTGCCCACGTGATGGCGCAGACCCAGACATTCGACACTTCCGCTGGGCCGGTGAAAATCACGCCGCTGAATCATGCTTCCACGCGGATCGAGGCCGGCGGCAAGACAATCTACCTTGATCCGGCAAAGCCGGTGAAGTTTGAGGGGATGCCGAAGGCCGATCTGATCCTGATCACAGACATTCATGGCGATCACATGGATCCGGACGCGATAAAAGATGCAAGCAAGCCCGACACCGAGATCATTTCCTCGCCTGCGGTCGCCCAGACGGTCACCACAGCCAAGCCCATCGCCAACGGGGAGACGAAAACCTGGGGCGCGTGGACGATTGAGGCGATTCCCGCCTACAACCTGAAGCGCGGGCCAGAGCCGGGAAAACTGTTTCACGACAAGGGACGCGGCAATGGATATGTGCTGACTTACGGCGGCAAGAGATTCTACTTTTCCGGTGACACGGAAGGAGTGCCGGAGATGAGGGCGCTGAAGAATATCGACGTGGCGTTTGTGTGCATGAACCTGCCTTACACCATGCCGCCGGAAGAGGCTGCGGACGCGGTGAAGGCGTTTCATCCGAAGATTGTGATTCCGTATCACTATCGCGGATCTGACTTGTCGGTGTTTCAGAAAGGGCTGGCAGGAAGCGGCATTGAAGTGCGGCAGCTCGAGTGGTATCCGAAATAGCGAAACGGCCGGGCTACCGCCCGCCCGGGGCGGACGAAGCCGTCCGCCCTACACAAGAAAATCGGGACCCATCTTGCTGGATGGGTCCCGATTCTATTTTGCAGCCCAACGTTTCTTACTTGCTGGCTTGCGCGAACAGGTCCTGCATGACGTTAACCTTGCAGGCGTTGTTCAGGCAGGGCAGACCGAATCCGCCTTCGAGCGAGCGCAGCAGCGAGAAGTGCGTGTAGAACTGATTGCTGCGGGCGCCGGCGACGCCGTAGTTGGTGTCGACGATGGCCACCACCTGGTTGATGACGGGCTGGACCGAGTAGTCGTTTTCGTCCCACACGGTGATGATGGCGTTGTGGCCCTGCTGCCATACCGGCGAGTTGTGGATGCCGGTCACGATCTTCTGAATGGCCTGGTCGCCAAGGGTAATCAGAGCGGGGTTCAGACCGGTCTGGGTGCCATTGTCGGCAGGATCGAAGCCGCAGTAGGGGGTGCCGTTGCCGCGACCGTGCTGATCGTTGCACTGGTTGGGGACGATGAAGGAAAAGTTGGGAACGTTGCCGGTGGCGAGATCAGCCCAGAAGCCATTGAGACCGTCAAAAGCTACGACCTGGTGCTGGCTGAGCATGGGGTTGCCGCCGTTCTGCACAGTGCGGAAATACAGGAACGGGTTGTGCTTGACGGCGTAGAGATTCACGATACCGGCAGAGGTGATGCTCGGGTCGGCGGCGGTCATCTTTGTGAAATCGGTAAGGTTGGAGAAGTTGCCGTCGCTATTGTTGACGTTGTTGGGGCCGGAGGACGGCAGACTTTCCTGATAGCTCTTCCAGGTCAAGCCGCTGGCGACGAGCTGGTCGGCGATGGTGATGCCTTGCGCCTTGGTGAGAGCGGGGAAGGTCGTTTTGCCATCGATTTCGATTTCGCAGGGAGGTCCGCTCACTTCGTTGCTGCAATCGAGTAGCGGCGTTGCCTGGTCGGTGCCGCTGCCCGAGATTGGGCAGATGTTGTTGGAGGATGACTCCAGATTGGGAATGCCCGAGGCCAGGTTGGTGGTGCAGGAACGATTGTGCCAATCCGGAGAAAAATCGTCGAGCACGCCGAAGTTCGATCCGCCCACGACTTCCAGATAGTTGGTGAGGCTGGGGTGAGCGACGGCGAAGTAGTTGGTGGCGAGATTCGCGGTGTGGGCGTAGTGATTGGTGAACGGGGCGAAGGGATTGCCGATCATTTGCGAGTAGCCGTGGTTCTCCATCATGATCACGAACACGTGATCGAGATGCGGAATACCGACGGGAACGTCACCCTGCTGGGCAAACGAGGCGCCGGAAAGAGCGGCGCACACAGCCAGGACCAAACTCAGTTTTTTCATCGATTGATCTCCTGAAGAATTCTTCGGAAAGAAACGCGCGACGTGGAACCTGGGCCTTCAGGAATTGAGATCCCGCTGAAGAGGCCAGAAACCCACAGAGGCGTTGTGCTGAACGTTAGCGGGAGGTTGTTAATTGGCGGTGACGGAAATGTGAACTGTGCGTGAATTTGGCAGGCACCGCTGTCCGAGGCTCGCCATCGCGAAAATCCCTCGAGCCGCTGAGACCAGGCGCCACGGCGGAAGCCGGGCGACCGATTGCGCGGTTTCGCATTTCGTTCTACCATCCGAACCAGTGGCCTCGGCGCGAAATCCTGATCCCAACGACAACCGCGAGCGGCTGGTGTCGGCGGCTCCGGTGGAAGACGATTCTTCGTTTGAGCTGAAGCTGCGGCCGCAACGGCTGGGCGAGTTCATCGGGCAGGCCAAGGTCAAGGAACAGCTGGCAGTCGCCATTGAGGCGGCGCGCTCGCGCGGCGAAGCCATGGACCACGTCCTGCTGTACGGGCCTCCGGGGCTGGGAAAGACCACGCTGGCCAACATCATCGCCAATGAACTGGGCGTGCATTTTCAGTCGACGGCTGCGCCGATGTTGCAGATCAAGGGCGAGCTGACGGCGATCATCACCAATCTCGAAGAACGCCAGGTCTTGTTCATCGACGAGATTCACCGGCTGCAGCCGGTGCTGGAAGAGATCCTGTATTCGGCGCTGGAGGATTACAAGCTCGACATCATGATCGGGCAGGGACCGGCGGCCCGGACGCACACGCTCGATGTGAAGCCGTTCACGTTTGTGGGAGCAACCACGCGGGCGGGAATGATCTCGTCGCCACTGCGGGCGAGGTTCGGAATCGTGTTGCGGCTGGAGTTTTATGAACCCTCGGACTTGCAGATCATTGTCGAGCGCTCCGCGGACATTATTGGAGTGCAGGTGGACGACGCGGGGGCGCATGAGATTGCCAGCCGGTCGCGGGGGACGCCGCGGATTGCCAATCGCCTGCTGCGGCGCGTGCGCGACTATGCGCAGGTGCGCGGCGGTGGAAAGATCGACGAGCCGACCGCGAAGGCGGCGCTGGAGATGCTGGAAGTCGATCAGTACGGGTTCGATGAAGTCGATCGGCGGCTGCTGCTGACGATCATCGAGAAATATCAGGGTGGCCCGGTGGGCGTGAATACGCTGGCCGCAGTGCTGGCGGAAGAGCCCGACGCCATCGAAGAAATCTACGAGCCGTTCCTGATGCAGATTGGATTTTTGAATCGCACGCCGCGCGGACGGGTAGCCACGCAGGCGGCGTATGAACATTTCGGGATTTCGCCGAATCGCAGGCAGGCGTCGCTGTTCTAGGCTTGAAGCCCTCCGCAACCCAAACACTGTCTAACCTTCCCTCTTTGGCCGCGTCTAAGCCAGCGTACGGTCGAAATCCTGTTTCCTGGCTTGGGGCGGATGCGGTTCTGGTGGAGAGCGTTGCGGGCGGGAGTCGCGCTGGTAGCGGCTCTTGGCCTTGGTCTGTGCGCTCAGGCGAAAGACAAGTCCGATGCCGTCGCCACGCACGCGACATTCGCCACGCTGCACATTCCGCACCTGGATCAGCGACCCACGATTCAAGACTTCCTCGAAATGAAGCCGGCCGCGGCGTTCGCCGGAAAGATGCTGAAGGTGGACGGATTCCAGCAGCGCGATCCGAAAGATGGATCTCCGATCTCACAGAAGACCGAAGCCTACCTCGGCTACACCGACAAGAATCTTTATGTGGTGTGCGTGTGCTTCGATTCGGAGCCGGACAAGATTCGCGGGCGGCTGGTGCGGCGCGAGTTGATCAACGACGATGACCAGTTCGGCTTTGTCCTCGACACGTTCCACGACCGCCAGCACGGCTTGTTCTTCTACTTAAATCCGTTAGGAGTGCAGCAGGACGGCATCTGGGTGGAGAACAACAACGGGCCGGACTATTCCTACGACATGGTGTGGAATTCCGAAGGGAAAATCACCAGCAGCGGATATGTGGTGTGGTTTGAGATTCCCTTCAAGTCGCTGCGCTTCCCGGCCGCCGATATCCAGAAGTGGGGAGTGTTCTTCGAACGCGATATCAAGCGCAACAGCGAATATTCGTTCTATCCGCATATCACCAGCAACGACACCGGGTTCATCGATCAGGCAACGGAAATGGACGGGATGGAAAAGGTGGTGCCCGGGCGTAACATGCAGTTCATTCCGTACGTGGTGGGGCGCGGGTTCCGCAATCTGGATGATCGCGACCCCACGAATCCGTACTGGGGCGGGAAGTATCTGGAGATCCGGCCGGGGCTCGATTCCAAGATCGTGCTGAACAATTCGTTCGTGTTGGATACGACGATCAATCCGGACTTTTCGCAGGTGGAGTCGGACGAGCCGCAGATCACGGTGAACCAGCGCTTTGAAGTTTTCTTTCCCGAGAAGCGCCCGTTCTTCCTGGAGAATTCCAGTTACTTTTCGACGCCCATCAACCTGGTGTTCACCCGCCGGATCGGCGACCCGGAATTTGGAGCTCGCCTGACCGGAAAAAGCGGCCCCTGGTCGGTGGGGATGCTATTCGCCGACGACCGCTCGCCCGGACTGAGCGTGACGCCCTACGACCCGCTGTCGCACCACCGGGCGTATTTCGGCGTGGTGCGCGTCAATCACGATATCGGGAAAGACTCCAGCGTTGGGCTCATCTATACCGATCGCGAGCTGCACACGGTTCCGGGCGAGGTCCAGTGCACGGGGAATCCCTGCCTTGTCGGCTCGAACCGGGTCGGAGGATTTGACGCCAGAATCAAGCCCAACGCGAAGTGGGTGATTACAATCCAGGCCCTCGAGAGCCACACCAAGTTCAACGATGGGACGCACAAGGGCGGACCGAGTTTCGACTGGTACGCGGAACGCAGCACGAACAAGAACGAATACAACGTGTGGTATCAGGACACGGCGGCGGGCTTTGAAACCGATACGGGTTTCTTTCGGCGGCCGGATATCCGGCGCTTGAGCCAGTTCGCCATGCACCGCTTCCGGCGCGAGGGCAAAACGCTGCAGTGGCACGGGCCCTCGATCTTTACCATCAACAACTGGGATCACAGCGGCACGCGTCTGGAGTGGTTCACGAATGTGAACTGGCGCTTTGTGCTGAGCGGGTCGAGCAATTTCGACCGACCGTGGATGGGCTGGGGAATCTGACGCGCACTCCGGAACACTTCATCAATGACGGGCGGCAGATTTTCGTGAAGATCTCCTACCTGTTCCAGCGCTAAAAGACCCATCTAGGGGATTCACCCGATCTCGTTCGGAAAACCGGAATAACATCGCTTTTCCGTTTTGTTGGGGCCGCGACTGGTGTATCGTGCTTGTTCCTCTTCGGAGGCGGCTGAGGGCGAGTGCGTTCCGCGGAAGTACGATCCGTTACCAGTCCAGGTTGGATCACGGCAGTGCTGGCGGCGCTGATGGCTTTGGTGTGCCTGCCGGTTGCGGGACAGACCGCAACCCCGTCTCTGACCATCCCCCGCCTCGAGCGTGCGCCGTCCCTGGACGACTTCCTTGGCATGAAGCCCGCGGGCGAAATCGGCCCGAAGATGGCCAAGGTCACCGGGTTCACGCAGCGCAATCCACATGATGGCGAAGCCGTCTCGGAACCGACAGACGCATACCTGGGGTACGACCAGAAAAATCTCTACGTGGTGTTCGTGTGTTTTGACGATCCGCGGCAGGTCCGCGGAAGAATGTCGGTGCGCGAGGACATTGCGGATGACGATCAGGTAGAAGTAATCCTCGATACGTTTCATGATCGCCGCCGCGCCTACGCATTTCAGACGACGCCCCTGGGCGTGCAGTGGGACGCGATCTGGACCGAGGCCTCGCGCGAAGAACAGACGCAGGGACACTTCGACACATCGTTCGACACGGTGTGGGACTCGCGCGGCAAAATCACCGACCGCGGCTTTGTGGTGTGGATCGCCATTCCCTTCAAGAGCCTGCGCTTTCCGGCGAAGCAGACGCAGCAATGGGGAATCATCCTGTATCGCGGGATTACACGGAAGACGGAAGATTCGTTCTGGCCGCATCTTACGTTCCGGATTGAAGGGCGGCTTGGGCAGGCGGCCACGCTGAATGGGCTGGAAGGAATCTCTCCCGGGCGCGATGTGGAGTTGATGCCGTATGGCGTGATGCGCGGCTTTCGGGCGCTGGATACGCGCGATCCGGCGAATCCGTATTTTCAGAAAGCAACCGTGCAGGGCCAGCCAGGCATGGACGCGAAGTTCGTGTTCCACGATCACTTCACGCTCGACCTGACGGCGAATCCGGATTTCAGCCAGGTCGAGTCGGAGGATCCGCAGATCACGGTCAATCAGCGGTACGCGGTGTATTTCCCGGAGAAGCGTCCGTTCTTTCTGGAAAATGAAGACTTCTTCCGCACGCCGATGGATTTGTTCTTCACGCGCAGCATCGGCGACCTATCGGCGGGCGTGCGGCTGACGGGCAAGGACGGGCCCTACTCCGTCGGTCTGATGGCGGCGGACGATCGCAGTCCGGGACTGGCCGTGCCGGACAAGAGCGTGGAGTCGGGGATTCGATCGTATTTCACGATTGCGCGCGTGAGCCGCGACATCTTCAAACAGTCGAGCGTGGGCGCGCTCTATACCGACTGGGAGTGTCCGTCGACCGGCGAGTACAACCGCATTGGCGGCGTGGATACGCACCTGAAGTTCAATCCGAACTGGACGCTCGACGGGCAGGCGGTGGCCAGTTCGAGTAACGTCATCGGCACTTTTTCCAGCAACGGATACTCCGCGAACAACTGCGAGGCGAACTACTATCCCTTCAGCCCGGGCAATTCAGGCCATAACAATTATTATGCGGGGCCGGCGTCGAAGCTGGAACTGCGCCGCGACGGGGCGCACTTCACCTACGACGGAACGTACAACGACATCACGCCGGGATTCCTGACGATTCCGGGATTCATCAACCGGGTCGACATTCGCGAGACGGTGCAGATGGCGGATTACCGGTTTCGTCCGAAGCATGGGTGGATCGTGGATTGGGGACCGTCGGTGTACGCGCGCTACGATTTCGACCACACCGGGCTGCGGCTGGATACGGACTACTATCCTTATTTCGCGCTGCAGGGACGCGGGCAAACCGTCATTCTGGTGAAGCCGTACGAGGAAACGCGGGAGCGCCTGCGTCCACAGGATTTCAATTACTACGGATATGGCGGGTTGCCCAACCAGGACTATCACGAACACACCAGCGGCGCGCAGTTTCAGACGAGCTATTTAAAGTGGGCGACCGTGCGGGCGGCGTACTACTGGGGAAACGGCATCAACGTGGTGGCGCCGGGCTCGAGCACTGCCGCGCCGGCGAATCCGTACCTGCAGCCGTTTCTGGCGCGCGAGGATAACGCCTCGGCCGGGCTGACCGTGCGTCCCATCAAGCCGCTGAAGATTGACAACTCGTATCTGTTCGAGCGGCTGCGGGCCAACGACAGCACCGCGGCCTATGTACAGGCGCTGAATCCGGGGGCGGGGCGCGGGATCTTCAACAATCACATCCTGCGCAGCAAGTGGAACTGGCAGTTCACGCCGCAACTTTCGGCGCGCGTGATTCTGCAATATAACTCGCTGCTTGCGGGAACACCGGGGGTGGGCTCGCCGTACACTTACCTGCCGACATCCAGGGAGTTCAACGCGGATTTCCTGATCACCTACCTGGTGCATCCGGGGACGGCAGTGTATGTCGGCTACAACAGCGATCTGCAGAATCTGAGAGTGGTGCCGAAGGTGGGGCCGGTGTCCGGGTCCGTGGTCAACACGCCGCGCGGGTATCTCAACGATAGCCGGCAGTTCTTCGTGAAGGCCAGCTATCAGTTCAGGTTCTAGGCGCGCCGCGATCCGCTGCCGGTCTGAGCGTTATGCAGCGGGCATGCGGCAAAAGCAATTCTTACGCGCAGCGCGGGGGCGCAGGTCGTTTGCTCAAACTTCTCGCTACGAGTCCAGCGGAACCTTGACGACCTTCTTCTGAATCGCCCACATGACCAGCTCGGCCTTGTTGTGGATGCCAAGCTTGCGCATCAGGTTGAACTTGTGCGCGTCCACGGTCTTGGCGCTCAACCCGAGCACATCCGCGGTCGAACGCACGGTGCGGCCTTCCGCCAGCAGCTTGAGTACTTCGCGTTCCCGATCCGTCAGCACCCGCTTGCGCGGCAAGGGCTCGCCGATCGGCCAAGTCCGCCGATCCTGCTCAAGCCACACAGCCGAGCACATTCCGCGCACCATCTCGACCAATTCTTCAGCTGAGGTATCGCGCAAGGTGCTGCGCACCCCGTTGGGCACAGGGTGGTCCGGATGCGCCGCCAGAAACACTACTTTGGTGTCCGGCGACTGCTGCAGGATCAACTGCTCCGCCTGCTCCGGCGCGCAGCCGAAAATGCCGCCATCGGCGAGCACTACATCGGGCCGATGCTCGTAGACACTCTGCAGAGCCTCCGCCGCATCGCCGCACTCGGCTACCACTTCCATGTCCCGCTCGTCTTCCAGCAGCCGTCGTAATCCCTGCCGCAGCAGGACGTGCTCGTGCACCAGAACGCAGCGAATCTTCTCGCCGGCGCCCTGCACTCCGGAATCCTGTGTTGGGGGGTACACAGTCTTCTCCTTATCTTGAACGTAGTACGCGAGTGACGCGAAACCGCAAATCGGCCAATTTGGCGAAATCGGACTGCTCTATTCTACCCTCCACTCCCCAAACAGTGCCAAGGAATCGACCGGCAGAATCAAGGTCGCCTCACGCAACCCTGATTTCCCTGTGCGTTCCCCAGTGCCCCATGATGAAAGATCTTGCATCTCGCCGCGCGCCTGCCCCGCCGCCGCCCGCATCATTTACAATCGTCGATTCATGCTGCGCTACTTCACTGCCGGAGAATCTCACGGCGAGGCCCTGGTTGCCTTCCTGTCCGGCATACCCGCCGGCCTGAAAATTGACCAGGCCTTCCTTGACCGCGAACTCTGGCGCCGCCAGCAGGGTTACGGACGCGGCGGACGCATGAAGATTGAGCGCGACACCGCCCACATCCTCTCCGGCGTCCATCACGGCATCACCATCGCCTCGCCCATCTCCATCCTGATCGAGAATCGCGACTGGAAGAACTGGCAGGACTCTCTCCCCGTCGGCGAAGGCGATCCCGCCAAGCACAAGCGCGTCGCCTCACCGCGTCCCGGCCATGCCGATCTCGCCGGCGCGCTCAAATACAACTTCCCCGAAGCCCGCTACGTGCTGGAACGCGCCTCCGCGCGCGAGACCACGGCCCGCGTGGCTCTCGGCGGCATCGCCAAACTTTTTCTGCGCGAGCTTGGCATTGAAGTCTTAAGCCATGTCGTTGCCACGGGCAATGTGACCTTGCAAAAAGAGGTCTCCTTCGAGAAGATTCGCGAACTTTACGGCCGCGAGGAAGTCCTGCTCAACTGTTCCGATGCAGAAGTCGAGCAGAAGATGAAGGCTGCGGTCGACGACATCTACAAGACCGGCGACTCGCTGGGCGGAGTCTTTGAAGTCGTCGCCCACAACGTCCCGCCCGGCCTCGGCACTTACATTCAATGGGACGAGCGTCTCGACGCCCAACTCGCCGCCGCCGTCATGTCGCTGCAGGCGGTCAAGGCCGTCGAGATCGGCTCCGGTGTCGCATCCGCCTACTCTCTTGGCTCAAGCGTGCATGACGAGATCGGCTACCAGGCCCACGACGCTTTCACCGCATTCTCTCGCGCCCACAACAACGCCGGTGGCCTGGAGGGCGGCGTCTCCAACGGAGAAGAAATTCGCGTTCGCGGCTACCTGAAGCCGATTTCCACGCTCCGCCGCCCGCTGCAGTCGGTCGACTTCGACACGCGCGAGCCGGTCAAGGCCGCCTACGAGCGCTCCGACGTATGTGTCGTTCCGGCCGCGGGGGTTGCCGCCGAATCCATGGTTGCTCTGACTCTCGCGCGCAGCGCGCTCGAGAAGTTCGGCGGCGATTCCGTGACCGAGACTCTCAGAAATTTCCAGGGCTACGTGCAACAGTTGAAGGCGTTTTGATTCGCATACTGAAATGGAAACGTGGAAAGGAAAAGCCGAAGCGCTGAGAACTGAGAACTGAAAACTGCATCTACATGATCTATCCCATTGTGAAGTACGGCAATCCTGTGCTCGAAACCCCCGCCGAACCCGTCACCGTCTTCGACGCGGAACTGGAGAAGCTCGTCGCCGACATGTTCGAGTCCATGTACGAGGCGCACGGCGTCGGTCTCGCCGCTCCGCAGATCGGCATCGGCAAGCGTCTCGCCGTTATCGACGTCACCTTCAAGGAAGATCCCAACGCCAAGCTCGTACTGGCCAATCCCGAAATCATTCACACCGAAGGCAAGCACTCGCAGAGCGAAGGCTGCCTCAGCATTCCCGACTTCCGCGAGAACGTCTCTCGCCCGAACAAAGTCACCATCCGCGCCCAGGATGTCCACGGCAAGTGGTACGAGAAAACCGGCGAGGATCTGCTGGCCCGCGCCTTCCTCCACGAAACCGATCACCTGAACGGCAAGCTCTACATCAGTCACATCAGCGCCCTCAAGCGCGACCTGATGAAACGCAAAATCAAGAAGCTGATGAAGGCCGGCGAGTGGTAGAAATTGAGTCAACGACTCATTGAGTGATTGAGTCATTTGGTCATTGGGTTTTCAATGACTCAATGACTGAATGACTCAATCGCTCAATTTGGTTTTCTGCGGCACACCGCGCTTCGCGGTGCCCACGCTTGAAAAACTTGCCGACGAAGGCCACCGCATCCACCTCGTCGTAACCCAACCCGACCGTCCCAAAGGCCGCGGCCTCGAACTCGTTGCCTCGCCGGTCAAGCAATCCGCGCAGAAGCTGAACCTGCCCATCACGCAGCCCGAGCGCATCAAGACCAACGACGAATTTCGCGCCCAACTCACCGCCATCAAGCCCGACGCCATCATCGTCGTCGGCTACGGCCGCATCATTCCGCAGTGGATGCTCGACCTCCCGCCGCTGGGCAACATCAACCTGCACGCGTCGTTGCTGCCGAAGTATCGCGGCGCCGCGCCGATTCAATGGGCGATCGCCAGCGGCGAAACCGTCACCGGCGTGACCACAATGCGCATCGATTCCGGCCTCGACACTGGCGACATCCTGTTGCAGCAAGAGCTCGCCATCGCGCCCGGCGACACCGCCGAAACGCTCGCCCCGCGCCTGGCCGCCATTGGCGCCGAACTGATGGTGGAGACCCTGCGCGGCCTGCAGGCTGGGACGGTTCTTCCGCGTCCGCAAGACCACGCGCGTGCGACGCTCGCGCCGATCCTAAAAAAAGAAGACGGCCTGATGGACTTCTCGCGCTCGGCGCATGAGAACTGCAATCGACTGCGCGGCTTTCAGCCCTGGCCCGGCGCTCACACCAGATTTCGCGGCAAGAGCCTGCAGGTATTGCAGGCCGCGCCTTCGAACGAATCGATGGCACCAGCAGAACTCATGTTGAGGTCCGATCGTCTGCTGGTTGGCTGTGGTCACAGCACTTCCCTGGAGTTGCTCGAACTGCAACTCGAAGGCAAGAAGCGCACCACGGCGCGCGACTTCGTTCACGGATATCGCTTGCAGAGCGGAGAGAAACTTGGCGTGTGAGCAGCCGCAACGTTTCGGCCTTCGGATTGTTCCCCGAATTAACTTCTAGGGGGTCGATAAGCGGAGCAGGTAGATCAGTGGCACAAGTCCCGCAAGCGCCAGGCTGGTAAGCAATACCAGGCTCTGCAAACCGGTCGTCCGATCTGAAAAGGAGTACGCATAGACTCCCTTGGCAATATTGTTGCTCGCCGCCGCCACCGAGATGCCCACCGCCCCAACAATCACCGGCACGCCTCGTCCCGCGGACTGCGCAATCCCCAGGATGAATGGATCCACGTCGGCGAGCCCCATAATCCCGCCCAGAGCATAGACGCCCTTGTGTCCCAAATAGACGACGGCCAAATGTGTTACCACAACCATCGCGACAAAGAGGACGGCGAACAGCAAGGCCGCGCGCAGCTCCAGCGGGTTTCCAGGCTCGAGTTTGCGATCGCTTTTTTCGGTCGATGGATCGGGGACGCGCGACCATGCCCATCCCGCCAGCGCCGCCGAGACCGCAAGCAGAATAAAAGGAATGCCCAGCAGCCGGAGAAGCTCACCATTGAAAAGAGCCACCAACAGCGCTAGCCGCAGATACATCATCCCGGAGGCGATCAGCGTTCCGCCGGAAAATAAATGCGGACGCTGTTCCGACACCGATCGCCGCGCCAAGGCAATGGTGGTCACGGTGGAGGAATACGCGCCCCCCAGCAGGGCCGAGAGCAGCACGCCGTTTCTTCCGTGCGTCACTTTCAGCAAGAGATAACTGCCGTAAGAGACGCTGCTCACGGCAACCACCACCAGCCACGTCTTATAGGGATTGATCTGGAACTGCGTATACTCCGCGCGCGGCAGGATCGGAAGAATGACCGCAGTCAGCAGCAGGAATTTGGTGAAAGTGAATATCTCGTCCGGCGGCACCCGCCGGGTCAGACCCTCCAACGAGGTCTTCAGGACCAGCAGGAACATGCTGATGACGGTGATGGTGGTGGCGATCCAGAGCTGGTCGTGATAGACCAGCGCACCCAGAAGGTACGTCCCCAGCGCGGAAACCTCGCTGGTCACGCCGGAACTGCTGTCGGTTTGCAGTTTGTGGATGTAGGAAACCACGAGAAGCGCACCCACGACGGCGAAGCCCAGGCCCACGACCATCAACTGGCTTCCGGCCAGCAGTGCCATGACATAGCCGATCAAGCCGATCAGCGGAAAGGTGCGCACTCCCCCGAACGAAGAGCGCTCGGGTTGCATCTTGCCCTCTCGCTCCAACCCGATCAGGAACGACAGGAACAGGACCAGCAGAATCTTGGTCCCGTCCGCTGGAAACAGTCGAAATAGTTCGCTCGGCATTCCGACGCTCCAGGCGTTCCCGCTGGGGCGCGCCTCAAAGGACTGATCGGCAGTTTACCGCAATATCATCAGCCACCGCTCGATTGCGAACGGTACGAGGAGACTGCCTCCCCCACCTCGTTCGAGCCCGTGCTTCCCCAATGGCGACCGGCGCGCTGCCAGGCCGCCTGCATGGTCTGACTCGAATTCAGGCATACTGGCAGCTTGAACCCTGTGTCTCGAACCTCGCAAGCCAGCGTCTCGGCGGCGCGTGCCGCGGCGTTCGATATTTTGCTGCGCGTGGAACAAGCAGATTCCTACGCCTCGGAACTTCTGCACTCCGAAGCCCTGGGGAACCTCTCCGCGGCCGACCACGGGCTCGCCACCGAACTCGTCCTGGGCGTCCTGCGCTGGCGCTCGCGGCTCGACGACGAGATGGCAACCGCCTCGTCGCAGCCGCTGAAGAAACTCGATCCGGAGATTCTGACCGCGCTGCGTTTGGCGTTGTATCAATTCCGCTGGCTCGACCGGATTCCCCAGCGGGCGGCGCTGCACGAGAGCGTCGAACTGGTGAAGCGCGCCCGCAAACGTTCGGCGGCGCCGTTCGTCAATGCCGTGCTCCGCAAGCTCGCATCCGGGCAACCGCAACCGAGTGTGCGGACTTCTTCGGCAGAAGGATTGGCGCGCGCTCTGGCCCATCCCTTATGGCTGGTCGAGCGATGGACCGATCAGTATGGCCTGGCCGCGGCAGAAGCGATCTGTCTGCACAATCAGTCAGTCCCTCCAACCGCCATTCGATTGCGCGCGGCCAATGTCGAAATTAACCCGGGCCTCGAACTCGCTCCCGGAGCGCTGCTCGCTTCTGCGCGTCGTGTGACTGCGGGAGACATCGCCAAGTCGCAGGCCTTCGGCGCCGGCGCAATCGCGATTCAGGACGAAGGCTCCCAACTGGTCGCAGCGCTCGTAGGACACGGTCAGCAGATTCTGGATTGCTGCGCCGCCCCCGGCGGCAAGTCGCTGGCCATGGCCGACCGCAATCCCCAGGCGGCGATCACCGCGGTGGAATTGCATCCGCATCGTGCGCGGCTGCTGCGAAGACTGCTCGGACCGCATCCCCGGATTCGCATCGTCGCCGCCGATGCCCGCCAGCTGCCGACTTCCGCCCAGTTCGATCGCGTTCTCGCCGACGTGCCCTGCAGCGGAACGGGCACGCTGGCGCGGAATCCGGAGATCAAATGGCGGCTCACGTCCGCCGACCTCATTCCACTGCAGCAGCGCCAGAGCGCGATCCTGCGCAGCGCGCTGGCTCAGCTCGCCCCCGGCGGGCGACTGATCTACTCGACGTGTTCGCTCGAAAAAGAAGAAGACGAAGATGTGGTTGAGTCGGTGCTGGCGGAGCGCCCCGGTTTCCGGCTGATCGATTGCTTTGCGGAACTGGACCGGCTGCGATCCTCAGGCGAACTCATGGTCGACGCGAATTCGCTCACAAGCGGCCCGTATCTGCGCACCATCCCGGGCATTCATCCCTGCGATGGATTCTTCGCGGCGCTGGTCGAGAGCCGGTGAGACGGGACCTTACAAGCCCCACCTTTATCCCGTGTCAATCCGCGAAAATCCGTGGCTACTTTTCTCACCGCACTTCGAAACTCACCGTCGCGCCAGCAACTACTTTCTGCCCCGCGGCAGGGAATTGCGACACGATGAGGCTCGACGGCGAAGGCTGTGGCAAGGGCACGGTAGCGGCCGGCGGAGCAGCGGGAGTTACGGGCGGAGTGGCGCCCGGAGCGGTGGCATCGGCGGCCGGCGGAGGCGGCGGAGCCACGGTCACATTGCCCAGCTTGAAGCCTTCATCGGTCAGAGTCTTATTCGCGGTACCCAGCAGTTGTCCCACAAAGCTGGGCATGACGTAGGTGGCCGGGTCGGCGGCGGTCGTGACCAGCAGGCTGATTTTTGGCGCCAGCACCTGAGTCGCGTTGGCCGTCGGATTCTGTGCCAGTACTTGATCCGCCGGGATGCCCGCCGCCTGCACCAGCGCCGTCGAAGTAATGTCGAGCCCGCGCCGCCGGATGTTCAGTTCGGCGGCATGCTGACTCTGCCCGGTTACATCGGGAATCGCAACCCGCGTCGGCCCCAGGCTCTGGGCCACGCGCACCTGCCATCCGCGGCGGACTTTCGTGCCGGGCAGCGGCAACTGCGACATTAACCGGCCTTCGGGAATCAGCGGGCTGTAGTACTGGGTTTCGACCGACATATGCAGCCCGAGAGCGGAGAGTTGACGTTCCGCCTCGGCGGGAGCCAAGCCTACCAGCGGCGGCACCGCCACTTCCTGGCCGTGGATGGCCAGCCTCATGGCCGTCAGCGCCGACACCATCGCCACGATGATCAGGATCAGCGCTAGCGTCGCAAATCGAAGAAAAGATCTCATTTCCCGGCTTTGCAACGATTATAGATCGAGGTTGGAGCGCGCAGCGCCGGCATCCTTGGCGGCTGGCGCGGGGGGCGCAGCGCCCTTGCGCCACCACTAGAAATCAGGCATCCGCAGCGGTTTTTGCGCAATCTAAGCCAGGCAGGACGTTCTGCCGTGGAGGTGCGCCATGAGTTCTCAGGTGGAGTATCATACGGTTGTGCGGCATTGCATTCCGGTATCGGTCGCGCTGGCGGGTACGCTCCTGCTACCTGCACTATTTCCCACAAACAGCCAGGCCCAGGTGAATGGAGTGCCGTCGTCAGTCACGTCGCCGGGTTTCGGCGGCCGCGCGGTAAATGGCACCCAATCCAGTGTGACCTCTCTGGGCCCAAGGGGCTATTCGGCGGGGCCCGTGTTTTCAGGGACTGACGCGCGAGCCCACCATCGCCATCACTACGTCGAATATCCTGCGCCTGCTCTCTACGCCTTCCCGGTCCCCTACGCCGTTGACATTGGACAGACGGAAGACGACGACCGCGATCCCGAAGCGGAAGAGTACCAGGGTGGGCCAACCATCTTTGACCGTCGCGGAGCGGGCGAGAAATCGTATGTGCCTCCCGTAACGGAAGTGCCCAGGCCGCATGCGCGCAGTTCAGACCCGTCCGCGCCGAATTACGAACCGCCCGCGCCCCCCGAGCCGCCCCAGGATCCGACAGTCCTGGTTTTCAAAGATGGCCACAAGGTGGAGTTGCAGAACTACGCCATCATCGGCGAGAACCTGATCGACCTGACGCCCGGCCATTCTCGTAGAGTGGCGCTGGCGGATCTGAATCTGGATGCGACCCGCCAAGTGAACGAAGACCACGGCGTGGTGTTCCAGTTGCCCGTGCTGAAGGCCAACTGATCGGCTGGCCGTCGCTCGGAAACTCTCTTCTTGTTAGGCAGCCTCGGGCAACGGCGTGCCCTGTCTCTTATCCCCGGATCGCCGTTCTCGCAAACGCAGCATGGGCTGCTCCACCAGGTAATACGATGCACTGGCCAGAACCAGCGCGAACAGACCCATGTACAAAGGTCGGGGATGCGTCCCGAACACGCAGAGCTGCTGCCATAAATAGAGGCTGTAACTGATCTTCCCCAACCCCATCACCGGCGTCACGTTCAGAATCCGGTAGGGCCGCTGCACGACGTGCAGGAGCAGTCCTGCAATGGAGAGATGCATCGCCGGCCACAACCCGAACAGCAGGAGCGGAGTGATATGGAAGTGGTGGCGTCCAAGATAAACCGGCACCAGCGCCACCGGTATGAGCATCAGCCACGCGACGGCCCCGGAAATTCTCGGAATGCGTCTGCCGAACACCGCCAGCAGGCAGCCGAACGCGAGGATGTCCGCGACCGCGGGGAAGGTCTCGTCGGCTTGCCCATGCAGTCCGAGCAGGTGGCACGCCACGCGATAGAGCGGAGCGAAGAGAATCACTCCCACCAGGATCGGCACACGATGCCGATGCCACTTCTTCAGTACTCCCGGCCATAAGAAGTAGAACTGCTCTTCCACGCTCAGCGACCACAGATGGCCCAGGAACCAGGGATGCGAGAAGTCGAAGTTCGCCACATAGAGCAACGCCGCCAGCATGTGATACCAGCGCAGATCGCGCCAGCAAATCACGAACACCGGCAGCATGAAGGCCATCGCGGCGGGCAGAATCCGGTAGGCCCGTCGCACATAAAACTCGCGCAGGCAAATGGTGGAACGCTTCTCGTATTCGCGCAGCAACAGCGAGCTGATCAGGTATCCGGAAATAATGAAGAAGATCCGCACGCCGAGGTTCGCAAACGCACCCGCCACGTCGGAGTGATACCGCAGCTCCGCCCAATGCCCCACCACCACCAGCGCGATCGAAATCGCGCGCAGGCCGTCGAGCGATGGAATCCGGTTCACCGGAGCAGGCTAGCAACTTCGCGCCAAAAAACTCTGTGACCAGTGACCGAAAACCGCTGGATTTTCTGCGGATTTCCCGACTTGGCACGGCGTCGCCGGTGGCCTCAATCCGGTCAACAGCCCAGCCTTTCGAGGGCGGAATCATGCTATAATCAAACCAGTTCCCAGGGCAGGTAACATCCTTAAAATACAACAATTTACGACATCGATCACTGTCCACAATAGGCCGGATTTCTGCCCGCGAACCGTTTCGAGCTGACGGCTGAAAGCTGACAGCTGAGAGCTAAGCATGCCAGACGATCAGAATCCTGAACTTCCTTTGACTCCTCCTCCCGGCGGCGAAGGCCCCGGCGCGTTGAACATTCAACCCGTCAACATTGAAGAGGAGATGCGCCGGTCGTATCTCGACTACTCCATGTCGGTGATCATCGGCCGCGCCCTGCCCGACGTCCGCGACGGCCTCAAGCCCGTCCACCGCCGCATTTTATACACCATGGCGCAGATGGGGTTGCAGCCCAATCGCGCCACGCGCAAATGCGCCCGCATCGTCGGAGACGTGATGGGCAAGTACCATCCGCACGGCAACCTCGCCGTGTACGACGCGCTGGTGCGCCTCGCGCAGACATGGAGCATGCGGTATCCGCTGATTTTTGGCCAGGGGAATTTCGGTTCCGTCGATGGCGATCCGCCCGCGGCGGATCGTTACACCGAAGCGAAGCTGGCGCAGGTCGCGACGCCGCTGCTCGAAGATCTCGACAAGGAAACCGTCGACTTCCATCCGAACTACGACGGCAGCGAAGTCGAACCCGATGTTCTGCCCGCGCGCATTCCGAATCTGCTGGTCAACGGCTCCGACGGAATCGCCGTCGGGATGGCCACGAAGATTCCGCCGCATAACCTGACGGAAATCATCAACGCCACCATCACGCTGATCAACGATCCCAACGCGCAACTCGCGGAAATTCTGAAGTTCGTGCAGGGGCCGGACTTTCCCACGGCCGGCATCATCCACGGCCGCGCCGGAATTTTCGAAGCCTACCGCACCGGCCGCGGGCGCTTCATGATGCGCGCCAAAGCCGCCATCGAAAATATCAACAAAGACCGTCAGGCCATCATCGTTACCGAAATTCCGTACCAGGTGAACAAGGCGCGGCTGGTCGAGCGCATCGCCCAGCTGGTCAATAACAAGGACATCGAGGACATCTCCGACATTCGCGACGAAAGCGATCGCGACGGCATGCGCATCGTAATCGAGCTGAAGCGAGGGAGCGAACCGCAGATCGTGCTCAACCAGCTGTTCAAGCACACGCAGATGCAGGAAAGTTTCTCCATGATCCTGCTGGCGGTCGTGAACGGACAGCCGCGCGAAATGGGGCTGATCCAGACCATCAAGTATTTCATCGAGCACCGCGTGGATGTGGTGCGGCGGCGCACCGCGTATTTGCTCGCCAAAGCGAAAGACCGCGAGCACATTCTCGAAGGCTACCTGAACGCGCTCGACCACCTCGACAACGTGATCGCCATCATTCGCGGCAGCTCCAATCGCGCCGATGCCCGCGAGAATTTGGTGCTCTACTTCGGCGGCAAGAAGATCGACATCAACACCACCGGCCGCGCGCCGAAACTCGATCCGGAAAAGCCGTTCACCGCCAGGCAGGCCGACGCGATTCTCGAACTGCAACTGCACCGCCTGACCAAGCTCTCGATCGACGAAATTTCCAAAGAGCTGGGCGAAGTTCGCGACAACATTGCCGAGTACGAGGCGATTTTGGGGTCGGAGAAGAAGCTGCGGACGGTGATCATCAAAGAGTTGGAAGAAGTGAAGAAGCTCTACGGTGACGACCGCCGCACGCGCATTGAAGACGAAGCCGCCGAAATCGTGCTCGAAGACCTGATCGCCGACGAGCAGGTCGCGGTCACGGTCAGCCACTCCGGCTACCTGAAGCGGACGCCGATTTCCACTTACCGCATGCAGCGCCGCGGAGGCACGGGCCGCACCGGCATGAAGACGCGCGACGAAGATTTCGTCGAGCATCTGTTCATCGTCTCCACGCACGCCTACATTCTCATCTTTACCAACACAGGCCGCGTCTACTGGCTCAAGGTTTATGAGATACCCGATGTCAGCGCCGCCGGCAAAGGCAAGCACATCGGCAACCTGGTCGGCCTGCAACCCGGCGAAAAACTGCAGACCGTCGTTGCCGTCCGCGATCTGGAAGAAGAGAACAAGTACATCTTCTTCGCCACGCGCAACGGCCTGGTGAAAAAATCCGAAGTGCGCGAGTTCATGCACGTGCGCTCGAACGGCATCAACGCCATCGCGATTGAAGAAGGCGACGAGCTGGTGGCCGCGCGCGTTACCGACGGCAACCAGATCATCTTCATCGCGTCACACGAAGGCATGGCCATCCGCTTCGACGAATCGCATGTCCGGCCCATGGGCCGCGCGGCGTTCGGGGTGTGGGCCATTGATTTGGAAGAGAAGGACTACGTCGTCGGCATGGCGACCACCACCAAGCCCGGCACGCCTGTAGCGAGCGCCGCCTCGGCTGTCCCGCAAGGCGAAGCGAGCGGCTCCGCTGAACCGATCGATGAAGCCCTCAAAGGCGACCTGATTCTCTCCGTCACCGAAAACGGATTCGGCAAGCGCACGCCCGCCGACGAATATCGCCTGACGAACCGTGCCGGCAAAGGCATCGTCAATCTCAAGACGACGCCGCGCACCGGCAACGTGGTGGCCATCGCGCAGGTCAATGAGAACTCGCAGGTGATCCTGATCAGCCAGTACGGCAAGATCATCCGCATGGACTCGACCACGATCCGCGAAACCGGCCGCGCCGCCCAGGGCGTCCGCCTCCTGCAGATGGAGCCGGGTGACCGCGTGGCAGCAGCCGTGGTGATCGCGCCCGAAGAAGAAGGGAACGGAAACGGCGGGACGCTGATTCAGTAAGAGTACCTGCAGGTTGCCAAGTGCCTGTGGGGTGCTCCGGTCATGATATGCCACGTCCCAAAGTGCGTCGCCTTTCGCTATTTGTTCCCTATGGAGCATTGTGTAATACTCAGTCGTTCTGAAGCTTCCACAGCGGAGCATGAGTTTTGCAAACGATTCACAGTTGCGACGGCCAGCAAGCGTGTGTAGAAGAGAATGCAATGGCAACAGCGCTCCGTCCATTTTCGCGCCCGATACAGAACGTTCTGCCGTTCGGCCTCTCGCCGGAACCTCTGGCGAAAGGATACTCGGTCGTGTCGATGTTTTCGGGCTGTGGGGGAATGGATCTAGGCTTCCGCGGCGGATTCCGAGTCTTCGGACGTTCATACAAACGGCTGCCGTTCCGAGTCGTGTGGGCGAACGAACTCAATCCTGCTGCTTGCAGAACGTATCGGCGCAACCTCGGGACCGAAATTATTTGTGACGATGTCTGGAGGGTGGTCGACACGATGCCGAATCGGGCCGACGTTCTGATTGGGGGATTCCCCTGCCAGGACGTTTCCGTCAATGGCAAGCGAATCGGGATCAACGGCAAGCGCACTGGTCTTTACAGGGCAATGCTCGAAGGCATTAGGAGAACCCATCCAAAAGTCTTTGTCGCCGAGAACGTCAAAGGCTTGCTGATGAAGCATCATCAGAAGGCTATTCATCAGGTTGTCGAAGACTTCGAGGCTTTAGGGTATACCGTGACTTACAAACTCTACCTCGCCACTCATTATGGGGTGCCGCAGACTAGAGAACGTGTTTTCATTGTTGGGACGTCGGCGGATTGCAGGCCCTTTGAGCCACCGCCTCGACCCAGACAGAAGATTCTGACAGCGAAACAAGTGATTGCTGACTTGGAACCGTTGGGGGAAAACGAGGCCATCAATCACGTATGGAGTCGGGCGAACAGAAGTCCCGAGCAGGGCGACCGCCGACTCGTCGCTGACCGTCCTGCATACACAATTCGTGCGGAGTGCCACGGGAACATCCAATACCATTATCGACTCCCACGGCGGATCTCCATGCGCGAAGCGGCGAGATTTCAGTCTTTCCCCGACACGTTCATCTTCGATTCAAAATTGCGGGAGACCGAGAGGCAGGTGGGGAACGCAGTACCCCCGGTTCTCGCGTGGCATGTCGCAAAAGCAGTTCTTGCTTGCCTTGAACCACCGCCTGAGGCCTGAACGCGATTCACTTCTTCTTGTCCAAGAACAACTCCTTCGAGGGGACCCAACCTTTCGCATAGCGGTCAGCACGCTTAAGCCATTCCTTGATGCGCTTCCCAGGCGGCACCGACTCTTTCCAATATTCAACGAACAAAGCATCCTCCATCCGATTGGCCGCAAGCCTCATTTCCGCTTCAATGTCTCGCAACGCTCGAAGTATATAGTTCCCGCCGCGTGTTTGGTCAGCTCGCATGGCCACGCTGCCCGCCGAGAATAAGTCTCTCGCCTGCGAACATAAGACTCCATGGTAGGAGAGCAGATAAACTGTTGCCTCATCGTACTTGTTCTTGGAGCGAGATGGTTTGACAATCTGGGGACAGAGAAGCGCCGCCTCTGCTCTCAACCTGCGCTTCTCTTCCTGTTCCAATCGCATGTAGAGGCGGATTTGGGGTTCATGCGAACGCTGTTGTTCTCTTTCTGGATTATCTTCCAGCCACCACAGATGCTCTCCTTCTTTGAGACGACCGCGCGCATACTGTCGAATCAGACGCATCTTTCCTTCATCTGACAGGGCGCAGAATTCGTCGTACGTCAATCCAAGCTTTGCGAACAGGGGTCTCTCCGTTCCGATTTCAACCTCGAATCGGGGCACGTGGGACGTTCTGACGTGCCTCACGCTGTCTTCGTATCTGCCCCACCTGACTTCAGACTTTCCGCCCATTTTCCCGAACAGCACGTAGACGTACTTGACGTTCTCGTGGCGGGTGCCCTCAAAAACGCTGTTGGCGACACTTCGCCAGGAATCCGTCGAATTGACCTTAACCTCAACACCGAACTCACCCACAGCGATGTCAGGGAATATCTGAGCATGGGCTTCCGGGTCAACGTCGACGCCGTACTTGCCTGCTAGTTCACGCAGGAACGCCCTAGCTCGGCCTTCGAAGGCACTTGGCTTCCTCAATTCGGGCTTGGTTCTGACTTCCTTGGTGAGAGTTCCGGCGACCGCAGTCAGAAGTTCCTCGAACTCGTTTTGCGTCATCGCCGTGCGTCGCCTTAGAGAGCTGATGCCTCGGATTCTAGGCTCCGCAAAGCGACCGCAATATAGACAAGTTTGGTTCCTTGGTTACCGAAGGAAGGTCTGTACTCGCTTAGTCACAGCGTCTAGATGTTGAAGTTGACATTCCCACAGTACTAACACATGCCAGCGCATACCGCGCAGTCCACGGAGGTTCCGCACGTCTCGCTTTCGATTGCCTGTAAGTTTCGGCTTCCAGTATTCGAGGCGAGACTTCGGCATTCGACCGAGTCTGCATTTGTGGCCGTGCCAGAAGCAGCCGTGGACGAAGATAGCCTTCCTCCTCGCACGGAATACGAGATCGGGTCGTCCGGGCAGGTCCTTCTGGTGTAGTCGGTAACGGTAGCCCATGCCATATACAAGACGCCTGACGGCCATCTCGGGTTTTGTATTCCTTGAACGCACCAAGCTCATCTGCTTGCTGCGCTCGCTGCGACTTACATTATCCACGATTGGAATTATAGGAGGGTAACAACGAAATGATAATGATCCGAGAACCTGGGTACTGGTTCGTGGCTCGCGCAACCAGCAGCGATCTCGAGGCGCACGAGACGCTCAACCGTCGAAGTGGCACCGTCCGCAGACGGAGTGTACCCCAGTTTCTGAAATCCTTACGCAACCGAAATCTAGTTGACGAACGGATATGCGACGCCTTCGATCACGCAATGCGCTCGCGCAATGAGTATGTTCTGGATGTTTTTCAGAACAAGTACGGCTAAAAGCGTTTGGGGTGCTCACCGGTTAGAAATTCTAACCACCAAAAGCCGTTTTACCGGTTAGAATTCATCTCAAAACGAGATTCTAACCGTCAAAACGCCTTTTGCCGGTTAGACACAATCGACGGTCGGCGTTGCAGCGGCCATTTCCCACTTTCGCCTCCCCTCGGATTACTCTTTAGTTAATCCATCCCAAACCGACTATCCCCATTCGAATCAACAACGTAATATAGTTTCGTATGTACAGACTTGTACATGCAAGTGTTTAAACCGGGACATATGCAAAATTTACCCAGTCGGATTTTCAACGACTTACCTGCACTCACCGGTGGGAAAACTTGTCGTAACCCTTCGCCGCGCTACTTTTCCACGAGCGCCATCACGTGCGCGGGATAGCGCTGGCCGGCGGCGGAATCCGGCGGGAAAACTTCGTCGATGCGACTTAGATCTTCTTTCGTCAGCGTGACTGCATTCGCGGCGGCGTTCTCTTCCAGGTACTTGCGGCGCTTCGTGCCAGGGATGGGGACGATGTCGTTGCCCTGCGCCATCACCCACGCGAGCGCGAGTTGCGAGGGCGTGCATTGCTTCTGGCGCGCCATCTCTTCAATGCGGCGCAGCAGGTCAAGATTCTTCTGGAAGTTTTCGCCTTGAAAGCGCGGCGACGTGCGGCGATAGTCGTCGGCAGGCAGGTCGTCGAACTTCTGGAACTGTCCGGTGAGGAATCCGCGACCGAGAGGGCTGTAGGCCACGAATCCGATGCCGAGCTCGCGGCAGGTGGAGAGGATGTCGCGCTCGGGATCGCGCGTCCAGAGCGAGTATTCGGTCTGCAGCGCGGCGATGGGATGCACCTTCACGGCGCGGCGCAGCGTGGCGGGCGAGGCCTCTGACAAGCCGAGATAGCGGACTTTGCCTTCCTTCACGAGCGCGGCCATGGCTCCGACAGTTTCTTCAATCGGAGTGTTGGGGTCGACGCGGTGCTGATAATAAAGATCGATGGTGTCGACGCCAAGGCGGCGCAGGCTGGCCTCGCAGGATTTGCGAACGTAGTCGGGCTTGCCGCTGACGCCACGCGCGGCGGGATTGGCGGGATCGCGAACGATGCCGAATTTGGTCGCGAGGACAACCTGATCGCGCTTGCACTTGTTTTGGCCGGCGATCGCCTTGCCGACGAGCACTTCGTTCTTGTGCGGGCCGTAGACGTCGGCGGTGTCGAGGAAGGTGATGCCGAGTTCGAGGGCGCGGTGGATAGTGGCGATGGATTCGGCGTCGTCGAAGCCGCTGTAGAACTCCGACATGCCCATGCATCCCAGGCCCTGGGCGGAGACTTTCAGACCACTGCGTCCTAGTTCGCGTGTTTGCATACGTGCTCCTTGGTTGGCTTGTTCATCTTAGATGTTCGGAGGGCAGGTGGGGTGCACGAATCTGTGCGTCGGCGGCGAGGGCGGGGGCATCTGAGTAGGCGGGAAAAGCAGGTTCCTCCCTTCGGTCGGAATGACAAATTGAAGAGCACGGTCGGAATGACAAACCAAGAGAGGTGAGGGTGAAATCATGAGCGACGTGAAAGCGTGGTTCGAGCGGGAGTTTGAGTTTTCGTTTCCGGCGGAGCTGTTTCCGAATTTGCTGGTGCGGCTGCGGGGAACACCGGCGAGGATCGAAGACATCATGCGCGGGCGGACACGCGAGATTCTGGTTCGTAAGAGCGGAGGTAAGTGGTCGGCGCAGGAACATGCGGGGCATCTGCTGGACCTGGAGCCGTTGTGGACGGCGCGGGTGGAGGATTTTGCACGGGGCAGCACGGAACTCACGGTTGCCGACCTGCAGAATCGCAAGACGCATGAGGCAAATCACAATGCGCGGTCGGTGGAAGAGATCCTGGCGGAGTTTCGGCGGGCGCGGATGAGGCTGGTGGATCGGGCAGAGCTAGCCGCGTCTGTTGCACCGGGAAGAACATTGCTGCATCCGAGAATGAAGAAGGCGATGCGGCTGGTAGATCATTTGTACTTTGTGGCGGAGCATGACGATCATCATCTGGCGCGGATTTGGGAGATGATTCATTCGAGTTGAGTTCGTCGACAAAATCCCCACTTCTCGCGCAGAGAACGCGCGAGAAATGGGGCACCCGCGACGGTTGGGTGGACGGTTCCCAAGTTTCTTGTGACCTACACAGTGACGTGGATTTTTGGTTTCTCGTTGGGCAGGATTTGGCCGATGGTTACGGCGGGGACGCCGGCGTCGTTCAGGGCTCGCTTCAGTTCGGTGCCTTCGGGAGTGGCGATCAGGAGGCCGCCGGCAGTTTGGGGATCGAAGAGAAGAGCGCGAACGTCTTCGGGAACATCGTCGTCGTAGGAAACCAGGCATTCGGCGAAGGCGCGATTGTTATTCAAGCCTCCGGGGACGTGGCCGGCGTGGACGCAGTCGAGAGCGCCGGGGAGCAAGGGGACGGCGCTGGCGGAGATGCGCGCGGACACTTCTGACGCCAGAAGCATCTCGCGGAGATGACCGATCAGGCCGAAGCCGGTGATGTCGGTCATGGAGTGGACGGGGAAACCCGCGGAGCTTCGCTCGGCTGGACGGCCGGGGGCGGCCGTCCCCACATGGCCTGTGATGACTTCGGCGGCGCGCTTGTTGAGCGTGGTCATGGATTGGATTGCGGCGTCGATCCACGATTGCTCGGCTTTGCCCTTCTTGATCGCGGTGGAAATTACTCCTGTGCCGATCGCTTTGGTGAGCAGCAACGAGTCGCCCGCCTTGGCTCCCTGATTCGCTAACACTCTTTTCGGATGGATGAGGCCGGTCACCGAGTATCCAAATTTCGTTTCTTCGTCGCGGATGCTGTGGCCGCCGATGACGGTGCATCCGGCTTCGATCATTTTTGAGAGGCCGCCGGCGAGGATGCGTTCGAGAATTTCGAGATCGGCTTTGTCGGGGAAGCAGACGAGGCCAAGCGCGGTGATGGGGCGTCCGCCCATGGCGTAGACGTCGCTGAGCGAATTGGTGGCGGCGATCTGGCCGAAGGTGTAGGGGTCGTCGACGATGGGGGTGAAGAAGTCGACGGTCTGCACCAACGCTTGGTCGGGCGTGAGTTGATACACTCCGGCGTCGTCGGCGTGGTCGAAGCCGACTAGAACATTCGGATCATGTTGCCGGGCTAATTTCCCAAGCACCTTGTCCAGCGCCGCCGGACTCAGCTTGGACGCTCAACCCGCAGCTTTCACCGATTCGGTGAGGCGGAATGGCTTTGTGTCTGGCACCAACCCATTGTAGAGGATGGGGCCCGGCGAAACCGTTGACCACAGAGGACACAGAGGGACACAGGGGACGGCGTTTACTCTGCTTGCGCAAATCCCCACTCAAGCCAACGATGGGCTTGAATGGGGCACCCGCCTACTTGAGGGTGACATCGATGACGCGCAGGTCGGGATAGGCGTGGTTCCACTGGGCGGAGATGCTGTCGAAGGCGAGGCGGAACGGCCGGTTCTGGCCGGGGACGAGCGGAGCGACACTGAGATCGACGGCTTCGTCATAGGGTCCGCTGGTCTTCAGGACGCGGAGGGGAACGTCTTCGCGCTGGGCGAGCTGGCCGATTTCGTCTTTGAACTCGACCTCCAGCGTGACGCCGATGACGGTCTTGTTACCGGAGTTGGTGATGGTGCCATCGACGTAACTGACGGTGGCACCGATGAAATTTTCGGCGGCACTCATTTTGAAATTCGAGAGGCTCAAATTTGCGGCGTAAGGAGGCACGCCCTTGGATTGCTTGGTGGGTTCGCGCAGCAGGTAGGCGACGGCGAGCATGAGGAGGACCACGCCGACCATCGCGGCCGCGATGATGGTGCGGCTGGAGTCGCGTTCTTCCTTCTCCGGCACAGGCGGACCGAGGCTGGGGCCGGTGGGTTGGCCGATCTGAGATTGACCCGGGCTGCTCATGAGGCGATTGTAGGCGGATGGATTTGGATTGTCGATGAGCGGGCTGGGCGCTCGCGTTACGTGCGCGCGGGGGAACGATTATTTCCCGGCAGGCCGAGGGAGTTCCCATGTCTCGCAAAAGCGGCGAGACACGGGGCATCCCAAGCCTAGTTTTTATCGCCTATGGTTTGCGCATCGCATCGCGCGCCGCCAGCAGATTTGAGGCGTTCTCTTGATAGACCTGCTTCAACACGGCATCGCTTAAGCCGAGTCCAGATAGCGGCCAGTGATACGAGAACTGGTCCGTTTCGTAGAAATGCTCGTCGAGGGATTCGAGAATGCGGAAGGTGATGTGGTACATCGGCTTGTCCAAGCCCATGTCGGTGCCGTAGACGAGGCGGCCGGCGTGCTTCTCGTAAAAGTGGGCGGCGAAGCGGGGGATGGGCGCGGTCTCGGCGTAGCGGGCGGCGATGTCGGCATAGAGATTCGGATTGCGTTCCAGGACTTCGCCGAGGCGCGCGAGATCGTAATCGAGGTTCATGAAGTGGCAGGCGATGAAGGTTGTGTTGCGATGTTTGGCAAGCGCGCGCTCGAAGATATCGACCATGCCGGAGAGATCGACGATGCCGGGCTGATTATCGAGGCGCCACTCGAAGGCGTTCATGAGGCCGTCGTTGTAGCGGTCCATACTTTGATACATCCAAATCGGATCAGCGACGTGCAGGCTGACGGGCATGCCAAGTTCGCCACATTTCTGCCAGACGGCGTCCATGCGCGGGTCGTCGGGATGCATGCCGGGCGCGGCCGACTTGCCGGAGCGCAGGCCTTTGCCTTTGTCGTGAATCTCGCCGACGCCGCGCGCGCCCGCGTCGTGACAGCGCTGAAGGCCTTTGACTGCGGCGGTCTCGAAGCCGGGCTGCTTGTAGCTGGTGAAGTCGAGGCCGCACCACATCTCGAAGCGTTCGGGATGGTGAGCAAAGCGTTTCTGGATTTCGTCGAACTCCGCGCCGGTGGTCATGGTGAGGATCATCGACTTTTGGATGCCGACGTCGTCCATGGTGCGCACCCAGGAGTCGACTTCAGCGGCAGTTTTCGCGTAGGGATGCGTGTGCATATCGATGGCGGGAAACTTCGCGCGGGGGACTGCGGTGACGGGGATTTTGTAGATGGAGCGCGGACGGTAGTCTTTGAGCAGAATCGTGTTGGGGGAAGCCGCAGATCTTGTTGGTCCGGCTGGCGCGGTCTTCTTTGCGGCTGTGCTTTCGGCTAAGAGTTTTATCGGGAGGCTCGCGGCCACACCCACCATCTCGGCCCATTTCAGGAATGATCTGCGATTCATGATGTCTTTCTCCGTTCGATTTCGCGCGGGCCGATCTAGAATCCGCCCATGGGCGTGTATCGGTACGACTCCAGTCAGGTCGAAAGCATTATCGGCGCGATGAAACGTTCGCGTCTACGGCATTGCGCGACAGCGTCGGCGGTGCTGGTGGCGGCGAGTGTGTGCGGGTTGGTGCGGCCCACGTGGATTTTTGGCGCGAGCCAACATGCACGCGCGTGGGTGGTGCTTGCGATGTTCGTTTTGTTTGTGGGACCGCTCGTGGAGAGTCTGGTGCGCTGGAAGAGCCGTCCGCGCAGGTTGGAGGAGTCACTGCGGGCGACGCGGGTGGAGGTGTCCGGAGAAGGAATCACGATGGCGAGCCTGGGACCGGCGCGGCATCTGGCGCGCCATGAGATTTGCCGGGTAGAAGAGATTGGCTGGGGTTTGTACGTGCGGTCGCGGCGGAGGTACCGGTGGATTTTTATCCCATCCGGAGTTGCGGACTTCGAAGATCTGAAACGCGAGTTGGTGCGGATGGGGATTGCGATTGTGCCGGCCACGATTCCGCCGAACTGGGAGGAAGTGATTGGCGGGATCTTGTTTGTGGGAACCGTATGCTGTGCGATTTACGCGCAGAGTGTAGGGTTGCTGGCGGTGAATCTTGGGATCTCCGTGCTGGTGGGAGTGGCGGGGTTCGTGGTGCTGAGCGCGAATCCCGACAATCTGCCGAAGATGCGCTGGGCGCGGTTCGCGGTGTTTCTGCCGGTCGCGATGACGGCGTCGATGTTGTGGGCGGCGATGCATGGATAGTGCAGGCTGCACGGAACCCACGTCCCGCAACATCGGCGAGACGTGGGGCATCCCAGCACGGGTCGACGAAAAGCTTTACCACGGAGTGCACAGAGGGGCACGGGGTACATCTGAGCTACTCTCCGCCGACTGTCAGGCCATCGACGCGGATCGTGGGTGAGGCGACTGCGCCGCGGAATTCGAGGTCGTTTGCAATGTCGGAGATGTTGAAGAAGAGCTGCTTCAAGTTTCCTGCGACCGTGATTTCTTCGACGGGGTAAGCGAACTCTCCACCGGAAATCCACATGCCGGACGCGCCGCGGGAGTAGTCGCCGGTCACCAGGTTGGCACCGCTGCCGAGGAATTCGGTGACGTAGAGACCTTCTTTCACGCCGGCAATCAATTCTTTCGGCGATTTCGTGCCGGGCTGAAGGAAATAGTTTCCGGGGCCGATGCCGGGCGTGCCGGCGAGTCCGCGTGACGCGTTGGCGGTAGTTTGCAGGCCGAGCTTTTTCGCGGTGTAGGTGTTGAGCAGGTACGACTTCAGCTCGCCGTTTTCGACAACGACGGTTCGGCGCGTGGGAATGCCTTCGCCGTCGAACGGGCTGGTGCCGAAACCGCCGGGCATAGTGCCGTCGTCGATGATGTTCACGTTGTCGCCGGCGATCTTTTGTCCGAGTTTGCCGGCGAGGAATGATGCACCGCGATAGACGGAGTCTCCGTTCACGCCTTCGAAGATGTGCTCCAGGATCGACGTTGCGACGAGCGGATCGTAGATGACCGGCACCTGCGCGGTTTTGACCTTGCGCGCGTTCAGGCGGCGCAGCGTGCGCTCGGCGGCGACTTTGCCGACGCTCTCGGGGGAATCGAGCTTCTTCATGGTGCGCGCGACGGAGTACCAGTAGTCGCGCTGCATGGCGCCGGCTTCGGTCTGGGCGATCGGGACGGCGGCGACTGAACAGTAGGATCGGCGATATTCGCCGACGAAGCCGTGGGAGTTGGCGAGAATTTTGTGGCCGGTGGCAGCGTCGAACGATCCGCCTTCGGAGTTCTTGATGCGCGGGTCGAAGTCGAGGGCGGCTTTTTCGGCGCGGCGGGCGTAGTCGATGCGATCGGGGCCGGGGAGAGAGTAGACGTCTTCGTGATAGAGGGCGAGGTCGCCGGAGATTTGGCCGAGCTGGGAAGCTTCGGGAATGCCGCCGAAAGGGTCTTCGGATGTGATCTTGGCGAGTTCGAGCGCGGATTTCAGCATGCGGTCGAGGCCATCGCGGGAGAAATCGGAGGAATAGGTGGAGGCGGCGCGCTGGCCGAAGAAGACGCGGACGCCGATGGACTTGGAGCCGGATTCTTTCAGGGTTTCGACCTGGCCGAGGCGGACGAGGGTGGAGAATTCGTCGCCTTCGCGGACGACGCATTCGGCGGCGGTGGCACCGGAGGTCATGGCGCGGCGGACGATGTCCTGGGCGACATTCCTTAAGTCAGTTTCGAGTTTCGGGTTGCGAGTTTCGAGTTGAGAAGACATCAAGTCTTTTTTACCACAGAGGCACAGAGACGCAGAGGAGGATAGGTGAAACAAATGGGCCAATAATGCAATTATGCATTATAATGAGAAGGAGTCGAGGCAGGATATGACCACATTATCTGTGACGGCCCGCGGGCAGGTGACCTTTCGGAAGAAGGTGATGGAGCATCTTGGGGTGAAGCCGGGGGGGAAGATTGAATTGGATCTTCTGCCGGATGGACGGGGAGTGATCCGGGCGGCGCGGCCGACGGGAAGCATCGAAAGCTTCATCGGCATGTTGGCTGGTAAAACGAAGAAAGTTGCCACCATCGAAGAAATGAATGAGGCGGCGGCGGCGGGTTGGGCCGGGAAGGTCCGGGTTGGCAAGAAATGAGAATCGCGGCGGATACCAACGTCCTCGTGCGTGCCGTTGTGCGGGACGACGCGAGGCAGAGCGAAATCGCTGCCAGAACGCTGATTAACGCGGAGATGCTGGCCGTGGGAACCTCGTGTTTGTGCGAATTTGTGTGGGTCTTGCGGCAGGTTTATAAATTCACGGCGGCGGCGACTGCCGCTGCCATACGCGAACTGCTCACGGCAGCGAACGTTGAGGCAAACCGTCCAGCAGTTGAGGCCGGGCTGGCGATGCTGGATGCGGGCGGAGATTTCGCCGACGGCGTGATTGCGCACGAGGGAAGGTGGCTGGGTGCGGAGACGTTCGTGTCGTTCGATAAGAGGGCGGTGGAGATGCTGAAGGGGCAGGGAGTGGCGGCGCGGGTGTTGTAGAGGGACAAACGCAGGCACTTCACGACGGAACCTCCCTTACGGTATCACCTCTTCATTCAGCACCGCCTCATCGACAGAGCCTTCCAACAGCGCGATCAGGTCTCTGCTGAATCTTCCGAGCGGCTCGTACGTAGTTAGCAGTTCGAGTTTTGCCGTTCTCTGGTTTTGCTGGCCGTGCAAATGGTGACGGCCCAGGTTGTTGTTAACAATCAACTGCGCTCAGGATGACAACGTAAAAAGGCCGGGCTGCGCCCGGCGGACAGCCGGGGGCGGCTGTCCCTACATAAAACCTATTGCATGAAGCCGCCGGGGTCTTTTCTGGCGGTGCCGCCGACCGTCAGGCGATCTACTTTTAGCGTTGGGATACCGACGCCTACAGGGACTGCCTGGCCGTCTTTGCCGCAGGTGCCGACGCCTTCATCTAGCTTTAGGTCGTTGCCGACCATGCTCACGCGCGTTAGGACATCGGGGCCGTTGCCGATCAGGGTGGCGCCTTTGATTGGGGCGGTGATCTGGCCGTCTTCGATCATGTAGGCTTCACTGGCGGAGAAGACGAACTTGCCGTTGGTGATATCGACCTGGCCGCCGCCGAAGTTCACTGCGTAGACACCGTGCTTGACCGAACGGATGATGTCTTCCGGATTGTCCTGCCCAGCGAGCATGTAGGTGTTGGTCATGCGCGGCATGGGGATGTGCTCATAGCTTTCGCGGCGTCCGTTGCCGGTGTTGGCCATGCCCATGAGGCGGGCGGAGAGTTTGTCGCTCAGGTAGCCTTTGAGGATTCCGTTCTCGATCAGCACGGTTTCCTGGGTGGTATTGCCCTCATCGTCGACGTTGAGCGAGCCGCGGCGCCAGGGCATGGTGCCGTTATCGACGACAGTGCACTTCTCGCTGGCCACGCGCTTGCCGATCAGGCCGGCAAAGGCGGAAGTCTTTTTGCGATTGAAGTCGGCTTCGAGACCGTGGCCGACGGCTTCGTGCAGGAGGACGCCGGGCCATCCGGGGCCGAGGACGACTTCCATTTCGCCCGCCGGAGCTTCGCGGGCATCGAGTTGGAGAAGCGCCTGACGAGCGGCTTCCTTGGCGAAGAACTCCGGAGTCTTTTCTCCGAAGAAGAAGTCGAGGGCGACGCGGCCGCCACCACCGGAAGTGCCGCGAGCGGAGTTGCCTTCGGTCTTGGCGATGCAGGAGACGTTCATGCGGGCCAGCGGCTGCGAATCTTCGGCAAAAGTTCCGTCGGAGGCGACGACCAGAATGTTGCGCAACTCGTCGGCATAACCGACGCGCACTTCCTGGATGCGGGGATCGTAGGCACGCGCGGCTTTGTCGCCGCGCATGACCAGCTCGACTTTCGCGCTGATCTCGGCATCGACTGAGGGCAGAGTCACGGGATAGAGGCTGCGGGCCTGGGTCTTCTGGAATCCGGCTACGGTTGCCTTGGCTGGGGCGCTGGCTATCAAGGCCGCGGTGCGCGCCGCGTGCAGAATGCGGTCGGCAGAAAGATCGTCGGTGTAGGCATAGCCGGTGCGCTCACCGGAGACGACACGAATCCCGCATCCGGCGGAGATTCCCTGCGAGGCGGACTTTACCATGGACTCGTCCACCATGAGCGAGGTCGAGGAAAGATATTCAAAGTAGAGGTCGGCGTAGTCGCCGCCGGCCGAAAGGGCGGCCGCCAGATACCGCTCCAGATCGCGGTCGGTGAGTCCGTAGTGCTCGAAGAAGAAACGCTTATCCATGAATCACAACCCTCTTATCCACCCACAGTTAGATGCGTGCGGGCTGCCGAAGACTCCGGCACCGATCAGGCCCACTTTTTGATGGAGTTCGCTCTATTGATTATCCCACACCAAGTCGATCTGGCCGGCGTCTCGGCGAGTCTTCCACAGCGGCTGGGGATGACGATGGTCACTCGTCACAGACAGAGGTCGGGGCTTTCATGCAGAATGCCGGCATGACTCCCGACTCACTTGCGCGCACGGTGCAGGACTTCCTGAGCGAGGCGGCCGGGGCCGTGGTTCTGGAAGATGGCGCGGTCGCGTTCGATCTGGCGCACGCCAAGTATTCCATATCCGGGGAATACAACAAGTGCCTGCTGCATTTGTGGTCGGCGGAGCGGAATACGGTGCGGCGGGTGTTGGATGCGGAACTGAAGAACGGAACGCTGCGATTGGCGGTGCAGCGGCTGGGACAATCGCGACCGACGAAACTGGAGATTTGCCGGGAGCGGGACCGGCGATCGCCTTCGGCCCGAAAACTGGCGCGGGCGGCGTATGAACAGAAGCTGCAGCGCGCGCTGGAGAGGCACTTCCCGGGATTCTCCATTTCGCGGCTGACCAGCGGCGCGGATCTTGAAAAATCGTTCGGCCCCATCTATGCGCGCGGGCTCATTCGAAAAGGCCAGTCCGGGTTTGCCGTGCTGGGCGTGAATGCATCGGAGACACAGGCGTCGATCGATGCTTCGCTGACCTTCGCCATCCTGTGGCTCGATGCCTGCCGGCTGCAGGCGGCGAAATATCAGGTCGAGGGGCTGGTGTTGTTTGTGCCGCGGGGATGCTCGTCGCTGGTGCGGGAGCGCATGGCGAATCTGAATCGCGCGGCGGCGAAGTGGACGCTGTATGAATTCGATGAGCGCCAGGACGCGGTGGTCGAGGTCGACTGTTCGGATCGCGGAAACATTTCCACGCGGCTGGTTCATGCGCCGAATCATGCTCAGGCTCTGGAACGCTTTGCGGAATCGATTGCGCGGGTCACCGCCATTCTTCCGAGCTGCGAAGTCGCGGTGTTGTCTCCGGCGGAGATCGCATTTCGCTGGCGGGGGTTGGAAGTAGCGCGGGCGCGGCTGGGGGCTGAGGCAGTTACGTTTCAGACCAGGCAGGAAGTCGTTTTCGGAGTGGGCGCGGAAGAGCGCGTGCTGGACGACCGTAACTTTCCGCTGTTTGTGGAACTGATGAATGCCGTGCGGGAGAGCCGCCATCCCTACGGCCCACGACAGCATCCGCTGTTCCGGATGCATGCGGAGCGCTGGCTGGAATCGTTGGTGGTGTCGGACGTCAGTTTGATCGATGAACGGCTCGATCCCGGCACCGTCTATTCGCAGGTGCCGGCGTTTTCGGCTGCTGACCGCGCCATGATCGACGTGCTGACGCGGACGCACAGCGGACGGCTGGCGGTGGTCGAGCTCAAGGCCGACGAAGATATCCACCTGCCGTTGCAGGGCCTCGATTACTGGGCGCGGGTTTCGTGGCATCATGCGCGGCAGGAGTTCCCGCGGTTTGGATATTTTCCGGACCGTCAGCTTGCTCCCGAGGCGCCGTTGCTCTTTCTGGTGGCACCGGCGCTGCACGTCCATCCTGCGACGGATCTTTTATTGCGCTATCTCTCGCCGGATATCGAATGGGAGTTTGTGGGGATTGACGAGCGCTGGCGGGAAGGAGTAAAAGTCGTGTTCCGCAAACGTTCGCATCAGCGGTCCCATGGCGACAAACTCCTCGCTTCCGTCGCAAGTTGAAGTCGGCGCAACTCCACATGGCGAAGGCCTCATCGGGCGCGTCCATTTCCTCTATCGCCGCAAGGCACGTACATGGTTCGGCATTCTCGCACCGACTTCGTTGCTTTCGGCAGCGGTTCTGGTGTTAGCGGACCAACAGAACAAGTTGATATTTCGAAGCATTCCGCGGGGAGAGATCGCTTCCCACTTCACTGACGTACTCAAAGCTGGAGCCTTTCTCTATGGTGGCTTCTCTCTCGCGTGGCTCCTTGGATGTTTCGCGCTGGCGGCCATAGCGACCGTGGTTTCCGACCTAGATACGGACAAGGAAGAGGGAGTTTGGAAGCACGACAGCTATCAGCGCGCCCGCGAACACTTCGGAGCGATCTTTCTGCTAGCCATGATCACGTTCCTGGCATTTCTGGCTGGAATGGGCGTGGTGATGTTCGTCGAGCTGACGTTATTGAGGAGTATTTTGCGATCGCACTGGATGTGGACTCAAGGAATCTCGGCCGCTGGCTTTGTCCTGGTCGCGGCGGTGGTGAGCTGGCTGGGCACGGCGATTCCATTGATCCTGCGCGGCCAAGATAGTGTCCGGGCCGCACTGAAACGAAGCATCGAGGTCAGCAATGGTCACGAAATCGCCCTGTTCCTGCTGGTTGTGGAGACGCTCGCAGGCAGCTATTTCGCATGGTATGCGACGGTTCACGGCTTGAGGTTCATCCTGCCCGACAGCGTACGCCACGCGTTCTGGTATGGGTGGTTTCTCACGCTCACGGGCGTGCTGGCCAGTGCTGCGGTCGAGGCTCCGCTCTTCCTTGCTTTCGCTGTTCTCGCTGATGGCCAAAATGCCGAATGAGTCGTTACTCCCACGCTCCGAGCAGTCGGCGGGCGTCGATTAATTGCGCCAGATGATAGGAATTGTGGTCGGCAAGGACTAGCGCCTCGCGCAGAATTGTCTGGCCGTCGCCCCAGGGAATGCGCGCGAACAGATCCGTCTTCGGATTCGCGACCAGATCCAGCATGGCCTTCAGGTCGCTGCGAAACTTGCGAACGCTCTCGTCCCAGGCTTCGGCGCTGGGCGGGGCTTCGGTTTTCGGCCAGTATCCGGCAGGAAAGTCGGGCGAGACGTGCGTGGCGTCGCGGCTGAATTCGAGGATGTCCCACTGCGCCAGGCGCATGTGTTCCAGCAGCATCCATGGGGAGTGGGGAAGGTTCGCGGGCTTCTGGCCGCGGAGTTTTACGGGAAAATCGCGAATGACTGGGTCGAACTTGGTGTGGGCATTGCCACCGCCGAGCAGATCGAGTACATGTTGGCGCAGGGCGTGGTCGTGATCCGAATTCATCTGTCTGCAACCTCCGGCAGTTGGAGGATCAGATGCACCTCGATGATCACGGGTGGCAGCTTATTTGCCGCAGCTATTCCCATGTCTCGCAAACGCGGCGAGACATGGGGCATCCCATTTTTTCGTATCCCATTCGGGATCAATTGTTGCTATTTGTTCAATGCGGTTGAGCCTGTCCGCGCGGGGCCGTCTTCCATCTTGCCGATGGCGTCTCCGGAGAGAATCAGCTCCACGCGCCGGTTCTGCTGGCGTCCTTCCGGAGTGTCGTTGGAGGCGATCGGTTCGGACTTGCCGAATCCGCGGGCGTCGACGGCACTGGAAGAAATACCTTGCTGCACGAAATAGTCGCGCACGGCTTCGGCGCGATGCTCGGAGAGCTGCTGGTTGTAGTCGTCGCCGCCCACGCTGTCAGTGTGGCCTTCGACGGCCAGGTGCAGGCTCGGGTAGGCGAGCACGATACCGGACACCTTTGCCAGACGCTCACGCGCGCCGGGCATCAGTTCATAGCTGCCGCTGCGGAACAGGACGTCGGACATATTGGCGATTAAACCGCGAGCCGAGTCGCGCGTGGCGAGAATCGAGTTGAGCTGCTGCAACAAGCGAGCGCGCAGCTCCTGCTTTTCCTGCTCGGCCTGCTGACGCAGACTCTCGGACTGGGCCGCCGCGGCCTTGGCCTTGTCGGCTTCCACCGCCAATGCCTGCTGCTGGGCCACCGCTTCCGCCTTGGCCTTTTCCGCTTCTTCTTTCTGGCGGGCTGCTTCCTGGGCGGCAGCCAGAGCTTCCTGTTTCGCCTTCTCGGCTTCGGCCTTGGCTTGCTCGGCCTGGATGCGCGCCTGTTCCGCCTGTTTCTGGGCGGCTTCGGCATCGGCGCGGCGTTTCGCTTCTGCTTCGGCATCGGCGCGAGCCTTGGCTTCGCGGGCGGCAGCGGCAGCTTGCGCTTCCTGCTCCGCTTTCTGCTTCACCGCCATCAGTCGAGCTTCTTCCGCGGTTTGGGTCGCTTCTTTGGCTGCAACGGACACCGCTTCTTTCTTCTGTTTCTGGCGATAGACGCCTTCGGCATGCATTAACTGCTGGCCGGCCTTGGAAAGAATGGTCGGCGCATACTTGTCGGCTTCTGCAATGTGGGCAATGCGGACTGCGTTCCTGGCTTCGAACAGCTCGAGCGGAGTCTTCGAATCGATGCCGAAGATGGCGTCCTGAATGTGGGTGTTGGTCGAGGAGTAAGTCCCGCGGGTGACCAGCTCATACTTGGCATCGATGTTGACGCCATAGCCGCTCTGGGCGGTGCTATCCATCACAACCATGTTGCCGGGCTGCGTGACTGCGAAATAGGGCTCGGCGGTGACGACCAGACCGAATGTCTGTAAGTCGGTATACGCCTTGATCTGCGCATTTCCGTGCTTGTCGAGCGAGAGTTCGCCCAGGTTCACCGGGCGTCCTTCGGGCGAGACCGCCCACAACACATAGGTCAGATATTCCAGACCAAACTTGGTGGCGTCTTCCATGCCTTGAAACTTGGCGTCGATTTCGAAGTTGGTCTTCTTGCCTTCGACTTTGCAGTCGCCGGATGCGGTTTGCAGCAGATCGGTGCCGCGGAAATCGACCTTGGTCGTTCCGCCCTGCAGACGGTAGTGGACCGCTTTGGTGGTGCGCTGCACGGTTGCGGGCGCAGCGGACACGCTCGCGTTGCTCAAGACGGAGGAGGACTGTGCGCTCGCGATGGTCGCGAGTGCGCACAGCAACATGGCCAAATACAGATTTTTCACAGTCATTGCTCAATCTGGGGGAGATGAGAGTTGACTAATTGTTCCTGTATATCTTCTTTCATGGATTGGGAAATGCAACTTCTAGGAAGGGATGGAACTTTCGTCACCAGGGAGGCCTAGACGAGCGAGCGGGTGGTCACGGAACCATGGCGATGAGGCCCTTCGGGCCTACCACCAGCATGCCGCCATCGGGCAGGGCGGCAGCAGCGTTGAACTTTGTCTCCGAGTCTTTCTTTGGACTCACGCGTTGCGGGACGGCGGGACGAAGATCGAAAGCGAAATCCTGCCCGACCACGAACAGGCGCAGAATTCCTTCATCTTTTTGGGCCTTTCTCCCCGGCCACGTCACCGCGCGATCGTAGACGGCGCTCGAGAAATAAGCCTGGGGATGAATCTCCGCGAGCCGCCAGGTTTTGCCGCCGTCGTCGGTGAATGCCAGGTTGGGGCCGTCGTCGTCGGGATGCTTGTAGTCGCCGCCGGCGATGACGCCGTGCTTGGCGTCACGAAAGGCAATCGAAAAGATTCCGGCCGACTCCGGTCCGTGAAGGATCGGGGTGTTTACGACTTCCCAGGTCACACCCCGATCGGGCGAATGAAACACGCGGGCTGCCTTTCCTCCGGTGGCAAACCAGAGATTCCTATCGGCTGCGGGCAAAATGGCGAGGCAACTGTTCGACGCCGCAAAGGCGCCTTCGCCTTCCATCGCCGCCGGCAGTTTCGCGGCCGGCACGCGATTCCAGTGTTCTCCGTCTTCGGTCAGCAGCACTTCGAACGCGAGCTTGCCGGAATCGTCGACCACCGGATCGCCCAGCACCACGCCGTGGGTGCGATCCCAAAAGGCAATCGAGTCGAAAAATGCTTTGGGATCTTTCTCGCTGAATTGCAGCGACCAGTGCTGACCGCCGTCGCTGGTGTGATAGATGCGCGACTGGTCGCCGGGCCCGGAGGACATGAGGAACGCTTCAAGGGAGGAAAAGGCGGCCACGCCGCGGAAGTCTACGGCCTCGGTACCGGGAACCTGCGCCGGGGTCCACGTATGTCCGGCGTCGGTGGTCCGCAAATAGGTGCCGTGGGTTCCGCTCGCCCAGAAAACGTCTCGGGAGACGACGCTCACACCGCGCAGGCTCTCGGCGGTGTTGGAGTTCTGGATTTTTGGACCGGACTGCGAGAAGGCGAGCGACGCCGTGAGAAGCCAGCTAAGAAGAGCGATGGCGCGGGGGCGCGGGCGAGTTGCCGCCGCGGCAGGAAAGCAATTCATCACTTCGCGGTGAAGTCCGCAAACGACGCGGTCTTTCCAATGTAGATCCGCAAAGTGCAGCGCGTACCCACGTGGGCGAAAGCCACTTCCAGAGCATCGGAAGGCTGCGCCACCTGAGCTGTTTCCATGGGCGCACGCGCGATATCCTGCTTGTCGTCGTAGGCCGCCCCCGGGGTGACGTTCTTGTTCACCACCAACGTCCAACTCTTTCCCGGGATGGGATACACGGTGTACGCGCCGATCGGGATCATGGACGAACCCAAAGTCAGTTGCGCTTCGGTGAACAGCGTCATGGGCTGGCCGCCTGGGGTCCAGGGCTTGCCGTTGGAAATCTTTTCCTTATTGGTGGGAACGGCGTTGTAACGCACATAAACCTGGCGTCCGTCATCGAGATTGCAGGTGGTGGTCGAATTCGGCTGCCCGCCGCCGGACTGCGCGGCCAAGCGTAAGCCCAAGAACCCTGAGCCCAAGAATAACGTTATGAGTACAGCTCTCCCGACGTTTGTGGCGGACATAGTTCGGAAAGCCTCCGCGCAAAGTGTATCGCCGCCAACGGTGTTCTGGAAAAGTTTTTAAGGGAGCGCAAACCACACGGCGTCCGGCGCCTGAAGCAGTCAGTCCGCCTATTTTCAAAAAAGTGCTTGCAATTCGTCTAGTGTTATAGTTAAGTATAACACTATAGCCGCTGCGTTCGCCCGGGCAATGCGGACTTGGCCAAACTTGAAAGACCCTCAAAAGGAGGCCGAAATCTCATGAAGTCTCTTCGTTTCACGCTCGCTTTCGCTTTGCTGTCATTGTCTGCTGTGGCTTTTGCCCAGTCTGACGCGCAAAAGTCTTTCGACGAAATCAAGACCCTAGCCGGCGAATGGGAAGGGCCGGTGACGGTGGTGCCTCCCATGCCCGGAATGTCGACGGATGGGAAGGCGGATCTGCATGTTTCGCTGCGCGTGACTTCCCGCGGACACGCGATTGTCCACGAGCTGCAGGAAGCCGGAACGCAGCTGGATTCCACGAAATACGATCATCCGGTCACCATGCTCTACCTGGACGGCGAAGAGTTGAACCTGGTTCACTATTGCGACGCCGGGAATCGCCCGCATATGGTGGCGCGGAAATCGGCCGATGGCAAGACGGTAGAATTCGATTTTGAAGATATGTCCGGCGGCAACGAGTTCGGACACATGTATCACGCGGTCTTCACCCGGCTCGATGCGGATCATCACGTTGAGGACTGGACCTATATGATGCCGGGAGACAAACCGATCCACGCGCACATGGATCTGACTCGCACCAAATAAGGAAAACAACCGGCACTCTGGAAAACAGGAAATGGACCGTGAGTGGAACGACAGTCAACCGATTTACCGCCAGCTTCGCGACCGCGTGGTCGCGATGATCCTGGAAGGTGTGCTGCAGGAAGGAGACGCTTTGCCTTCTGTGCGCAATGTCGCTGCAGAATATCGGGTCAATCCGCTCACGGTCCTGAAGAGCTATCAGGAGCTGGTGGATGAGGAACTGGTGGAGAAACGGCGAGGCCTCGGCATGTTCGTCAAGACCGGAGCACGGGGGTTGCTGCTACGCGGCGAGCGGCAGAAATTCCTGAATGAAGAGTGGCCGCGCATCGCCGCTACCATTCAGCGGCTGGGGCTGAAACCGGAAGAACTACTGGACTCGGCGCGCAGTCACACGAAATCACCAAAGAAGGAGGAGCGCTAAGCGCTCATCTATGCCCTGCATTGAAGCTCGCGGGCTCCGCAAGACATTTGGCGCGACCGTCGCGCTCGATGGCGTCGACTTACGGGTTGAAGAAGGACGAATTCTCGGTCTCATCGGCCCCAACGGCGCGGGCAAGACCACCGCGCTGAACGCGATTCTCGGCCTGACTCCTTACCAAGGCGAGTTGCGCGTGCTGGGGCGCGATCCGTGGACGGAGCGCGAGCGGCTGATGCGCGATGTGTCGTTCATCGCCGATGTTGCGGTGCTGCCGCGCTGGATACGCGTTTCGCAGGCGCTCGACTATATGGCCGGAGTGCATCCGCGTTTCGATCGCGCGAAGGCAGAATCATTCCTCGCCAAGACCGACATTTCCCGCAAGAGCAAGGTTCGCGAATTGTCGAAAGGGATGGTCGTGCAACTTCATCTCGCGCTGGTGATGGCGATCGACGCGCGGTTGCTGGTGCTCGACGAGCCCACGCTTGGTCTCGACATTCTCTTCCGCAAGCAGTTCTACGATTCACTGCTGAACGACTACTTCGACGGCAATCGGACGATTATCGTGACCACGCACCAAGTGGAAGAGATTCAGCATGTGCTTACCGATCTCAAGTTCATTCATCGCGGGCGGATTGTCTTCAGTTGCAGCATGGAGGAATTCGAGGCGCGGTATCTGGAGTTGACCGTGAATCCGGATCAACTCGCGGCCGCCCGCGGGCTCAAGCCGATTCATGAGCGACCAGCGCTTGGACGCAGCGTTCTGTTGTTCGATCGCGTGGACCGGCAGCAACTCGCCGCGCTCGGGGAGGTGCGGACGCCGAGCATCGCCGACCTGTTTGTCGCCGTCATCAGCGACCAGCCTGGCCAGGCCCCAGGAGCAACCCGATGAATACGACATCGCATGCCGCGAACCCGCAACAGCCGGGGCCTTCGCTGCCCAACTCGATTCGTCCCTTCTACTGGTCGGTGCGGCGCGAACTGTGGGAGTATCGCTCGATCTACATTGCGCCGCTGGTCGGAGCGGCCGTGTTTCTGCTCGGGTTCCTGGTGAGCGTCAATCGCTTCCCAAGAGTTCTCCGCGAGGGCATGCACGATGGGGCGAAGCTGCACGACGCCCTGACGAGCCATTTCGAGATCGGCGCGGCGCTCATCATGGGGGCGGCGTTTCTGGCCAGCATCTTTTATGCGCTCGATACGCTCTATGGTGAGCGCCGCGATCGCGCCATTCTTTTCTGGAAGTCGCTGCCGGTCTCCGATCTGACCTCGGTGCTGGCGAAAGCGAGCATTCCACTTCTGGTGCTGCCGGCGCTCGCGCTCGCGATCACCATCGTTGCCGAAGCCATTGCTTTGCTGCTGGCTGGAGTGGCCTTAACCGCAACTGGCGGCGGCTTCGTCATTCTCTGGACCGAGTTACGGCCATTCACCACTCTCGGAATGCTCGTCTACCACCTCGTTACGGTACACATGCTGTGGTACGCGCCGCTGTACGCGTGGTTTCTGCTGGTCTCGGCGTGGTCGCGCCGCGCACCGTTTGTGTGGGCGTTTTTGCCTGCGCTTGCGCTCGTGGGTTTCGAGCGCGTGGCGTTTCATACCTGGTATGTCGCCAGCTTCCTCCAAGAACGCGTCGGTGGCGGCAGAGAATCAATGGCCAACATGAGCGGCAATGTCCTCGACACCGGAATGCATCTGACGCCCGGCCTATTCCTGATGACACCGGGACTGTGGATCGGATTGGCATGCGCGGCCGCTTTTCTTTGGGGAGCAGCTCGTCTGCGCCGCTATCGCGGCCCATTTTGATTCGGGCGTGGGAGCGAACTCACGGATACAACCGGCGCCGGACAACTGAAGGAGAACTTCCTATGAATGGCGAACTGCCAAGAAAGATCGGACTGGCGATCATTGGCCTGCTCTTTGTCGGCGGGGTCTATCCCATGCTGATGATGTAAGGATGACATGGCTTTTCAAATGATGATGGGGATCTACGTCGCGCTGGGCGTGTTCCTTCTGCTGGCCGTCCGCGAACCGGCCGCGCATCGCAGCCTGATTGCCTTTGCGGGATGGGCCAACGTAGCGCACGCGGCGGTTATGACCGTGCAATCGTTCTACGATAGGCACGAGCGCGTGCACCTTCTCAGTGGTTCCGCCGCATTCGGCCTGATCGGCCTGCTGCTGATCGCGCTGACGCCGCGCAGGCCGGAGACACCGGATTCCTCTTCGGTCGCAAAAGGCACCGCATAGTCAAGGAGTTCCTCGTGCGCCTGCCTCTCTTATTTCCTGCATATTTCCAGCGGCCTCATCGGTCTGCTTTCGGGCACGTTGGCCATGATCTTCGCAAAGGCATGCTCGGCAGTGGTTCCCTCACCGGCAAACAGGCGTTTGACGCGGGCTGGTTCGCGTTTCGCTGGTAGAACGAGCCGTCGCCGCGATGCATCGCGGCTGGCAAGAAGAGCCCAGTCTGGGCGCGGACTCGCCCACAAGTCCCATTCGTCCATGCGTCTAAAGTGACGTTTCCCGGGCCTGTTCCGGTTGCTACCGTCTGGGCAGTGACCCGTGCGCCAATGGTGTGCGCGGGCAATCTGTACTTCGAGGCAAACGAGGCGAATCAATGGCGAAAGCGAAGTTAAGAATTCTCTACGGGGAAGGGGACAGCGACATTCTCAAGGCGCAGGCCGGAGCGATGGAGAAAGTCGGACACATCGTACAGCAGGCGGCCGGACGCCGCGCCGTCCAGGAAGCGCTCGACAAGACCCAGTTTGATCTGGTCGTGCTGGGTCCGACCCTAACCCGCAATGACCGTCATCATCTGCCCTACATGGTGAAGAAGGCCAATGCGGAGACCAGCGTACTGGTCATGCACGCCGACGGCAGCCGGCATCCGTATGTTGATGCCTGCACCGACACTGGCTCCAGCGTCGACCACGTGCTGGCTCGCATTGAAAGCATGAGCATCACCGGCATGATGCCAGCGGCGAAATCGGCTGCGGCAGGCGCAGGCCGCTAAGAGAAGTTGGCGACAGGTCGAGACGGCGGTCTACATGACCGCCGTTTCTTCGTTTTGATGGGGAATCTAGTTAGTAAACCGGTGGGACGAATGGGAGTGTAGCGCTGCTTTCCGTCGCTGGAAGATCCCGTTCGAATTGGAAAAGTGGAGTATCCGTTCCACGGCGCTGCCCAGAATCAAGTCAGTAAACTGTGGGCGGCCAGAGCCCGATTGCCGATCCAACATAGTGCAGAGGACGATCAGCCCCGCGAAAGTGGGACGCACCACGCGATCGATACTGTACTTAGGGGCAACTGAGCAAAGCCGTCCCCACGACGGTGCCGCACGAGCCACCGCAGGACACTGGGTTGGCGTTACAAACGCCCTTGAAATTCGGAATGGGGACCGACGCATAAATAATGTAGGAGCGAGCAGGGCCGGACGAGCACTGCGCCAAGCCATTGGAACTGACCGAGACTCCGCTGCTGTCACCACTGGCACTGCACGCGCCCCAGGTTGCCGACACTGCAGGAACTGGAGATGGCTTGGTGTTGTAGTAGATCATGGCGCTGAACTGCACCGGGCCATTCGTCCCGTCGCCATTCGCGGGAGTGATGTTGACGGATTCGGGAAGGCGTCCAATCCCGCCGCAGGCCAGGCTCATCACCGCGATAATCACCAAAAGGGATAGAAAGAGGAGCGGGAGCCGGGATCTCATGGCAAACCTCCTGAGTGGCTAGGAACTCATCCGCGGTTCCCTGGGTTGCCTGCCTCAATTTAGCAGCGGGGGAACCTATGGCAGAGTGCGCGGCCCGGATCGGCCGGCAGGCTTTTGATCTTTCGGATAAACGACCAGGCATCGCCGCATCCCCTCGCCTTCGCTCTCGGTAAAAAGGTCGGTCTCGCTGCGCAGAGCCAGGTGGACAATTCTGCGTTCGCGCGACGACATGGGATTGAAGTGATAAGGCGCGCCGGTCTTGCGCACTTTTTCCGCCGCCACGCTGGCCGCCTGCCGCAGCTCCTGAATGCGAATGGAGCGATGCCCCTGGCAGTCGAAGCTGACCTTCTCGTGCTCGCCCGAAGGCAGACGCAGCATCTCCAGAGCCAGCAACTCGAGTGCGCGGAGCAGTTCACCGCCGCGGTCGAGCAGTGCGGGCGAATCCGGGCCGGCGAAATCGACCAGAATCTCCGGCTTCTCCCAGTCGCGATCGTCTGGAATCGGCGGATCGACCACGATGCGGTATTTCAGCCGCAGTCCGCCATGCTTGACCACGGCCTGCAGGAATTCGTTGATCTTTTTGGCGGCAGCAACTTTGTCTGGAATGGGCAACGTCAGCTCCTAGCTACTAGCTTCTAGCCACTAGCTCAAATCTCTTTTCATTCGGCAACGGAAGAAACCCACATGACTTTCACAACCCTAAGAATTGCAGAAAAATTCAGGCCGCTAGCTAGTAGCCTGGAGCTAGAAGCTCACTTATCTTTCTTCCTGGCCCGCTTGGCCATGATCTCCTGCATCTCGCGGCCCAGGTGTGTGCGGTTCATCACCGCCTGCTGCGCGATCATGAGCATGTTGCTCACGGCATAATACAAATTCAATCCCGCCGGCAGGCGGAAGAAGATGAAGCCCATCATCAGCGGCATCATCACGTTCATCATGCGCTGCTGGGCGGGATCCATGCCCGCCTGCGGGGTCATCTTCTGATTTAGCAGACTGCTGAGCACCATGAAAATCGGCAACAGGAAAATCGGGTCCGCCGCCGACAAATCATGGATCCAGAGCCAGTGCGCGTGGCGCAAATCGAGCGCCGTGCCCAGCATCCGATAATACGCAATCAGGAAGGGTAACTGAATCAGCATGGGCAAACATCCGCCCGCCGGGTTTACTCCCTCTTTCTTGTAGAGCGCGGCGATCTCTTCGTTCATCGCCGCCTTGCGCGGATCACGCAGGCTGTATTTCTTGTACTTTTCCTGGATCGACTTGATCTGCGGCGCGACGCGCTGCATCTTCAGCATCGACTTCATGGACGTGATGCGCAGCGGCAGGAGTGCGATGGTGATGAGCAACGTCTGCACCACGATCGCCCAGCCCCAGTTCGCGACCACGTGGTGATAGGTCCAGCGCAGCCAGTAGAACAGCGGCTTGGCGATGATGCCCCACCAGCCGAAGTCGACCAGGCCGTTCAGATCGTTGTCCGCGCCGGAGACGTTCGGCACTGGAATCTTCTGCAGAATTTCCAGTTCCTTCGGGCCGACAAACACGCGCTCGGACGTTGGTCCATGCAGATTGCCCACCGCCGCGCCCAGCACGTCGACGTTGATGGTTTCCTTCGACTCCGGCTTGGACGGATCGCGCGGAATCGGCAAGGAATTGTGCAACGTGATCATCGACGTCGCCGCTGGATCGTCGGGAATGAATACAGTGGCGAAATATTGATCGCTCGGCCCAGCCCAGTGGAAGGGCCCGGGCATAGTGGCGCCGCCTACCACCTGCACGCACTTCGAGAACAACGAGAATCCGCAACGCGGTGGGAGCCGCTGAATGTCTTTGTTGAATTGATAGCCGACGAAGCCTGCCGCGTAGAAGGCAGCGTTCGTCTGATCGCCGAATCCCGAAGGCCAGGCCGGCAGGGCCGCGATGGCCGCGCCTTTCTGCGTTACCGACGTCTGAATGTTCACCACGTAGGTGTGATCGAAGCTGAACGTCTTGCGAACGGCAACGTCTGCGTCGGAATACTCGAAGGTGACGGTCGTTGGCGCGCTTTGGGTGCCTTGCTCCGACGCCACGTACAGTGCTGAACTCAGCTTGTTGCGCAGCCCTTCATCGTAGGTGTACAGCGACAGCGGATACCCGTACTTCTCCGCGGCCGTCTGGTTCACCATGTCGAACGGACCGCTCTGCGCCTCGTTATCGTACTTCTTGAGGATCCACGATTTGACCTGCGCGCCCTTGTTGGTGAACGTGATCTTGTACAGATCGTTCTCGATCACGGTCTCGGTCTCGCTCGCGGCTTGCTTGATCGCGTTCACTGGCACAGGAACCGCGGCACTTGCGGCTTGAGTCGATTGAGAGGGATTCTGCGCGGGCGTGGTTTGCGTCTGCGGTGGTTGCGGAGGCGTCGCCGGCTGCGGGAAATACTTCTTCAGCAGCGGCTGCATCAGCAGCATCAGGACGAAGGTTACAAGAAATACGACCAGCAACCGCTTTTCGCCGCCCGGCTCGGATTGAGGATTCTGATATTCCGCCAAAGTAAATCGCTTTCTAGATTGCTCTATGCTGTGCGCCGGGGCACGAGTCTGCGTGCTTGACCGGATCGTAGCCGCCGCGCACAAACGGATGGCACCGCAGCACGCGCTTCATTGCCATCCACCCGCCGCGCAAAACGCCGAACCGCTCGACCGCTTCCATCGCATATTCCGAACAAGTCGGAACATAGCGGCAGGCCGCCGGTAGCATGGGCGAAATCGCCCACTTGTATCCGCGTAGCAAAGCCAGCACGACGAATTGCAATGGGTTCCGCATCGCTCAGATTTTTCGCTTTCCGGTTCGCGGCTCGGTACCCGGTACCCGGGACTCGGGACCGGCCCTCTCTATCACTACGAAAGCCCGCCGCACTTCGTTCACAACTGCCTCGAACTCTGCGTCCAGCAAGGACTTCTTCGGATTGATCACCACATCGGCGTTCACGCCCGCCGGCGGCCGGCTAAGCCGGACCGCTTCCCGCAAACGGCGCTTCATCCGATTCCTGACCACCGCGCCGCCCAGCACTCGGCCTACGGTGAAACCAACGCGTGTGCCCGAGATTGTCTCTTCCTTCCGCGGCCGCGCCAGGTAGAAGACCGTCATGGACGCGGAGAAGTGCCGCTTCCCTGCTTTGTACACGCGATCGAAATCGGCATGACGCAGCAGGCGCGCGCTTCGCGGAAAGCGCTCGTGACGCCCCTCCGGTAGTTCACTGCGTTTGGATTCTTCGGGCACACTGGCGATGGCAAAGTTCATCTCCGCGTTCGCGGATGGATCGCGGAACTCCAGATTTACGAAGTTCTAAATTCGCGGAGTCGTATTCGCGAAGTCTTACTCACGAAAACCGGGTTTTACCGAGACCCGCTTACGCCCCTTGGCGCGACGGCGCGACAGGACCTTCTGTCCGCCCTGGGTCTTCATGCGCGTGCGGAATCCGTGTTTCTTGCTCCGCTTGCGCCGATTGGGTTGGAATGTACGCTTAGGCATGAAAAGTAGCTGCTCCTGATTGGTTCGACGGTGTTAGGGCAAACCATAAGTATAAATCAGGGCCGCGAGATGCGCCAAACGCGCCAAGCCCCTGGCTGGCCGTCTTCGGCTGGATGGGGTCGCAACCCTGCCCTCGAGTGCGGGCAGAGCGGGAAATTCTGAATCTGTTGGAAGGGACATCGGTCTCCTGGATTTCTTGTGGTCACACCCACGCGCAACGGATGGTCGTGCTGAGTTCTGGAGTGACGATCGTGAATCCTGGCAGCGTCGGGGTTCCTGCTTACGAGGATGACGACCCTGTACCATACGCGATGGAGTCGTTTTCTCCTCACACGCGCTACGCGACGATGGACGGAACCACCGTTTCATTTCACCAGGTCGAGTACGATTGGAACGGCGCAGCAAAGCGAGCGAGTGAATTAGGGCGGCCGGATTGGGCTCGTAGCATCGCAACCGGACGCATGCAGTGATCGCCGTCACAGAGGAACTCGCATGGCGAGATGATGCGGCGAAGTTCAGAGATAACAACGGGAGTCGCGATGGTTCCGATTCTGCACTGTGTTTGCGACAGTTACCTTCGCGCCACTTGACAGTCGCCAAACTCCGCGTTCAGATATGGACTTCGCGGAAAAATTCCAGCCGAACTTTTCCACACGACAAAAAAATCTGTGCTAGTATGCCGCTCTGATCCTGCTTTTGAAATTTCTATTTTGCGTTGATCAGAGCTCCAGTTTAAGCGGGGGCTCGTCGGCACTTAAAACGGCTCCAACTTCGTAAAACGGCACTTTTGAACAGGCGCTCGACTCAGCCGCCGGGACGCCCCGTGGTGAAAAATTTTATATATGTCAGTTCCGAGCACAACTCTCTCCCCGAATCCCTGGGCGCGCATTCTGGACGCGCTGGAAAAGAAAATCAATCGGCATTCGTACGACACCTGGCTGAAACCCACGCGCTACAGCCACTCCAGTGGCGGCATACTGTTCGTTCGCGTCCCGACTGTTGAATTTCGCCACGCCGGGGACAAATACGCCGATCTCATCCAGGAAGCCATCGACAATCTGGGCCTCGGCTTTAACGATGTAAAGTTCGTGACGCCTGAGGATGATCCGGCCGCGACTCCGGTGCGCCACGATGGCGGGCTGTCGGCTGCGGCCACGGCAGCTGGTCCATCGCAGTCGCGTTTTGACTGGGATGGTGCCGCGCAACTCAATCCGCGGTACACGTTCGACGCATTCGTGATTGGCAGCGGCAACCAGTTTGCGCACGCCGCATGCCAGGCAGTCGCCGAGCGTCCGTCCAAAGCCTACAATCCGCTGTTCCTGTACGGCGGCGTCGGCATGGGCAAGACGCACCTGATGCAGGCCATTGGCCACGAAATCAAGCGCCGGCTGCCGCACGCCGCCATCTGCTATGTCTCCAGCGAGAAGTTCACCAATGACATGATCAACTCGCTGCGTTACGACAAGATGACTACGTTCCGGGACAAGTTCCGCAACGTCGACGTCCTGCTCATCGACGACATCCAATTTCTCGCGGGGAAAGAGCGCACGCAGGAAGAGTTCTTTCATACCTTCAATGCGCTGCACGAGACCATGAAGCAGATCGTAATCGCCAGCGATCGCTCACCGAAGGAACTCGCCGAAATTGAAGACCGCCTGCGCAGCCGCTTCGAGTGGGGATTGATCGCGGACATTCAGCCTCCGGATCTGGAAACGAAGGTTGCGATTCTTCAGAAGAAAGCGGAGGGGGAGAAAGTCACGCTGCCAACCGACGTCGCGCTTTACGTCGCGAGCAATATTCGCTCGAACGTTCGTGAACTGGAAGGCGCGCTCATCCGGTTAGTCGCCCATTCTTCGCTGATCGGGGCCGAGATCACCCTGCCTTACGCACAGCAGGTGCTGAAGAATTTCATCGATTCTCAGGCCCGCAAGGTCACGATCGAGTCGATCCAGAAGATGGTCGCAGAGCAGTTCGGATTGCGCCTGGTGGAAATCAAGGCGAAGAACAATTCGCGGGCCATTGTTTATCCGCGGCAGATCGCCATGTACCTGGCCAAGCAGTTGACCGAAGCCTCGCTCCCGGAAATCGGACGTCAGTTTGGCGGTAAACATCACACCACCGTCTTGCATTCGGTCGAGAAGATCGAAGAACTCCGCAAGAACGACAAGGATTTGAACAGGTTGGTCAATAAACTGACCGAGCAACTCGGCGGATGAAATTGATGCGGGACAGCCGCCCTCGGCTGTCTGGCGGCGCGAAAAGAGCAGGGCCGCTGTTTGAGTTCAAGAGTTTTCCACGCGTCGCACAGCGGCGATCTGTGCATGACTTGTGGAAGTTGTGCAAGATGGGAATGGAATTCGATCCTCGACCTAGATTCACTCTCTACTCAGCAGCGTTCGGGACCGGTTTCCAACATGAGGGATTGCCGGGGAAGGCGTTGACAGATAGTCAGTTGTCCAAGTTTTCCACTTTTTCTCAGCGCCTACGGTTACTGCTGGTTTTATAGCTTTTTCATTTGATATAAGGATAGTCTTAGAAGTTGAGGGGTTTGTAGCAGGGGAGAAAACGCATTATGCCGGTCGAAGCCGCGGTTGCCACGGGCACCATGGAAATCACAGTCAGCAAATTCGAACTTCTCCGCGAATTGTCTGCCACGCAGGGGGTGGTCGAGCGCAAGACCACGATTCCGATTCTTTCGAACTATTTATTTGAAGCCTCGGGGGATCGTCTCTCCATTACCGCGACCGACCTGGATCTGAGCCTGCGCACCTCCTGCAACGCCAAAGTTAAGAAAGAAGGATCCTGTACTATTCCGGCGCGCAAGTTGCACGACTACGTGAAACTGCTGCCGGACGCCGACATCACCATCAAACTACTGGAGAACCATTGGGTGTCGATCCGTTGCGGACGCTCCAATACGAAGATGGTCGGAATGGCGAAATCGAATTTCCCCAGCCTGCCGGCGTTCCCAACCGCCGGGGCAGTAACGATTCCTTCGCAAGTTCTCCGCGGACTGATCGCCCGTACCGGCTTTGCGATCTCGAATGAGGAATCGCGCTACACGCTGAATGGCGCTTTGATGCTGCTGAAGCCGGAGTCGATCACTATGGTCGCTACCGACGGGCACCGTCTGGCGCACTGCGAGCGACCCGGCGAGAAATTCGAAGGTGTCTCCGGCGAACTGAAAACTCTCGTGCCCAAGAAAGCCATGGACGAACTGAAGTCTTTGCTCGACTCCACCGACGCCGAGTCGATCGAGTTCGCCAAAGACGAATCGACGCTCTTCTTCCGCATCGGCTCGCGCCTGCTTACTTCGCGGCAACTCACTGGACAATTCCCCAACTTCGAAGCTGTGCTGCCGAAGGACAACAGCAAAGTCGTTCCGCTGAACTCCGACGAACTCAACTCGGCCATCCTGCGCGTGGCCCAGTTTGCCGACGAACGTTCGCGCGCCGTCCGGCTACGCCTGGACAAAGGCGAACTCAAGCTTTCCGCCTCCTCCACTGAGGCGGGCGAGTCCGAGGATTCCATCGAAGCCGCCTATACAGGCGAAACGCTCACCATCGGCTTCAACGCCTCGTATCTGGTGGATTTCCTCAAGGCGGCCGGTTCCGCCGAAGTCCGTCTCGAACTCAAGGACTCCCAGTCTGCCGGCCAGTTCCGTCCCGCCGAAGGCGACGACTACAAGTACCGGTATATTGTGATGCCGATGAGAATCTGAACAGCGACTCATCACTTTAGAGTTCACCTCGCGCCGCACGAATGCAATCCCGGCAGCCGTGCGCCTCTCGTGCCGAGCTGCATCCTGGTCCCTTGCCGCGCATCTAGTGATTAGGAGTTATCATGCCCGTCCGTTGGGATAAATTCACCGTTAAAGCGCAGGAAGCCGTGCAGCGCGGCAGCCAGCTTGCGTCCGAGCATGGCAATCCCGAGTTGCTGCCGGTCCATCTGCTGGCCGCGTTGCTTGAGGACAAGGAAGGTATCGTTCCGCCCATCTTGGAGAAGATCGGCGTCGGACCGCAGGCCCTGTTGCACGATCTGTATCAGGAAATCGAAAAGCTTCCCAAGCTCGGCGGCGAGGCCGCGCAGCCCACTCTCTCCACGCAGATCAACAAACTGCTCGAGCATGCGTTCAAAGAAGCGTCGAACTTCAAGGATGAATACGTCTCCACCGAGCACTTGCTGCTCGCGACAACGCAGCAGAAGCAAGATCCGGCGCAACAGATCCTAAAGCCCAGCGGAGCGACCTACGATGCGGTTCTCAGGGCGCTCAGCAGCGTTCGCGGTTCGCAGAAAGTCACCGACCAGAATCCCGAAGCCAAGTTCCAGGCTCTGGACAAGTACGCCCGCGACCTGACCGAACAGGCGCGCCGCGGCAAGCTCGACCCGGTCATCGGGCGCGACGAAGAGATCCGCCGAGTCGTGCAGGTTCTTTCCCGCCGCACGAAAAATAATCCCGTGCTCATCGGCGAGCCCGGCGTGGGCAAGACGGCCATCGTCGAAGGACTTGCCCAGCGCATCATTTCCGGCGATGTCCCGGAAGTTCTGAAGAACAAGCGTGTAGTCTCGCTCGACCTGGGCTCGATGCTCGCCGGCGCGAAATACCGCGGCGAATTTGAAGACCGCCTCAAGGCTGTTCTCAAGGAGATCGAGGACTCCCAGGGCCAGATCGTCCTCTTCATCGACGAGCTGCACACGCTGGTCGGCGCCGGCGCGGCCGAAGGGGCCATCGACGCTTCCAACATGCTGAAGCCCGCGCTGGCCCGCGGCGAGCTTCGCGCCATCGGCGCCACCACGCTCAACGAATATCGCAAACATATTGAGAAAGACACCGCCCTCGAACGCCGCTTCCAGATTGTGTTCGTCGGCGAGCCCAATGTCGAGGACACTATCGCGATCCTGCGCGGTCTAAAAGAGAAATACGAAGTCCATCACGGTGTACGCATCAAAGACTCCGCCATCGTCTCGGCCGCGACGCTTTCGCACCGCTACATCTCCGACCGCTTCCTGCCCGATAAAGCGATCGACCTGATCGACGAAGCCGCCGCCTCGCTGCGCATCCAGATCGACTCGCTCCCCACGGACATCGATCAGCTGGAACGCAAGGCCACGCAGCTTGAAATCGAAAAGCAGGCGCTGAAGAAGGAAGAGGACCAGAATTCCCGCGAGCGCCTCGGCCTGATCGAAAAGGAACTTGCCGAAATCCGGGAACGCGCCAACGCCCTCAAAGCGAACTGGAAGAAAGAAAAGGATTCCATCGCCCGCATTCGCTCGCTGAAAGAGCAGATTGAGAAACTGAAAACCGAAGAGCAGGCTGAGTTACGCAAGGGTAACAACGAACGCGTAGCTGAGATTCGCTACGGGCTGGTGCCGCAAGCGGAGCAAGAACTTGCCAAGCTCAGCAAACAGATGGAAGCCAACGGCGGCTCGCGCATGTTGAAGGAGGAAGTCGACGAAGAGGACGTGGCCCGCATCGTGTCCAAGTGGACCGGCATCCCGGTCTCGAAAATGCTTGAGGGCGAGGTGAAAAAGCTAGTCAACATGGAAGAGCGGCTGCGGCTGCGCGTCATTGGCCAGGACCCAGCGTTAGAGCGCGTGGCTAATGCGATCCGCCGTTCGCGCGCCGGGCTCAGCGATCCCAAGCGGCCGATTGGCTCATTCATTTTTCTCGGTCCAACCGGCGTCGGCAAGACCGAACTCGCCCGCGCCCTCGCCGAATTTCTCTTCGACGACGAGCACTCCCTGCTTCGTATTGACATGTCGGAATACATGGAGAAGCATTCCGTGGCCCGCCTGATTGGCGCGCCTCCCGGCTACGTTGGCTACGAAGAAGGTGGACAGCTCACCGAACAAGTGCGGCGCCGTCCTTACGCAGTCGTACTGTTCGACGAAATCGAGAAAGCGCATCCCGACGTCTTCAACATCCTGCTGCAGATGATGGACGATGGCCGCCTCACCGACGGCAAGGGCCGGGTCGTCGATTTCAAAAACACCATCATCATCATGACCTCGAACATCGGCTCGCAGCTCCTGCAGGCTGAGAGTCTCACTTCCGACGCGGAATTCGAGCGCGTGACTACGCAGGTGCTGAGCCTGCTGCACACGCAGTTCAGGCCCGAATTCTTGAACCGAGTCGACGACATCATTGTCTTCCGCCCGCTCGGTAAGGATCAGCTGGTCAAGATTGTCGAGCTGCGCCTTGAGGACGTGCGCCGCCTGCTGGCCGATCGGAAGATCTCGCTCGAACTCACCGACGCCGCCAAGGAACGGCTCTTTACCCAGGGCTACGATCCGAACTTTGGCGCACGCCCGCTGAAACGCGCGATTCAGAAATTCGTCCAGGATCCGCTCGCGCTCAAAATTCTTGACGGTGAAGTGCTGCATGGCGACCACGTCATCGTGGATGCGGACAAAGCTGCCGGGAAGATGAAGTTCGAAGTGAGCCAGCGGGTGGGTGAGAAGGAATCGGCGAAGGCCAAACCTTAGAGAACCCGTCGTTGGCGCCACCCGGAGCATAGCCACCTTCAAGCGATCGGCACGAATTCGTGTCGATCCGTGGCAAGCTTCTGTATCATGTCTCCGACGCGAGGCCGCCATGATCAAGAAAGCTTCTTCGATTTTCTCCATCCTGTTTCTGCTCTCCACGGTCGCTCTTTCCCAGGTGCCAACCATCAAGTGGAAGATTCACGACATGAACCGTCCGGTTCCGCCGGTGGTCGACCCCGGAACGGCGAGTACGCAGGACGCGCCCGGGCGTCCGCCTTCCGATGCGACTGTGCTTTTCAATGGCAAAGACCTCTCGCACTGGGTCGACGGTGAGGGGAAGCCCGCGCAGTGGAAGGTAGCGAACGGATACATGGAAGTCGTGGAAAAAACGGGCAACATTTCCACGCGCGAAGGATTTGGCGATTGCCAGCTCCACGTGGAATTCGCCGAGCCCACGCCTGCAGAGGGCGAGAGCCAGGAGCGCGGCAACAGCGGCGTCTTTCTGCAGAGCATCTACGAAATCCAGGTGCTGGATTCTTACGAGAATCGCACTTACGCTGACGGACAAGCGTCCGCCGTCTACGGGCAATATCCGCCGCTGGCGAACGCGTCCCGCCCGCCGGCTCAGTGGCAGAGTTACGACATCATCTTCCACCGCGCACATTTCAAAGACGGAAAAGTCACCACACCGGCGCGCGTCACCGTGCTGCACAATGGCGTGCTGGTGCAGGACAACGTCTCGCTCACCGGCCCCACCGCGCATGGCGAGCGCCCGCCCTACAAGCCTGGACCGGACAAGGCGCCACTGCAGCTGCAGGATCACGGCCATCCGGTTCGCTACCGCAACATCTGGATTCACGAGTTGCACGAAGAAGAGTAAAGATAAGCCACGGATTCTCAAGGATCAAACACAGACAGCCCAAAACTTTGATTCGTGGGAATCCGTGAAGAGCCGTGCAATCCGTGGCTAGTGTTTTGCGAAGGCGTCGATCACCGCGGGAGCCTGCGCCAGATACCAGCCTACCGCGACGCGCAACGCGATCTGCAGGCCGTCCCAAAAGACGGGAAGGTCCAGCTCGGCCATCGAGATGGTCGGCACCAGTGACGCCACGCTGATTACCATCACCGCCATCGCAATCCACCGCGCCCAATTGTGCAGACGGAACAATCCCCAGCCGACCGCCGCGTAGCCGACTCCGAACAGCAGCATCATGAACGGCCCGGCAATCTCCACCCCATACATGAATTGCTTTCCTGCCATCAGCGAGAGCGCGCCCGGTGAAATCAGCAGAATCGCAGCCACCGCGCAGAGATAAACGCCTGCGAGCGCGCATAGGGCTGCAATGATCGTGATGCCGATGGGACGAGTCATGGGAAATGCGCTCACCACAGAGGTCACAGAGGAACACAGGGTTCCCTGTGACCCCGGTGGTGACTGATTTTAGGCCAGATCGAACAGCAGGACTTCAGCTTCTTCGTTGCCTGTGATCGTCAGTCGCTGCTCGTAACTGATGGCCGCACCATCGCCCTGGTTCAGCTTCCTGCCGTTGAGTTCGACTGCGCCGCGCGCAACCTGCAGCCAGCCGTGGCGCCCAACTCCCAACTCGTAGCGGACTTCTTCTCCGGGCTTCAGCAGCGAGACATATAGCTGTGCATCCTGGTGAATCTTCACCGATCCATCGTTTGCATCCCGCGACGCGATCAGCCGCAGCTTCCCCCGCTTCTCTGCCTCGGGAAACGACTTCTGCTCATAACTCGGGCGCAGCGCCACACGTTCCGGATGAATCCAGATCTGCAGGAAGTGCACGGGCTCCGTCGGCGACGGATTGAACTCGCTGTGTCGAATGCCCGAGCCTGCGCTCATGGCCTGCCCGTCTCCGGGAAGAATCACCGAACCGGTTCCCAGGCTGTCCTTGTGTTCGAGTTTGCCTTTGAGAACGTAGGTGATGATTTCCATATCGCGATGCGGATGGGTAGGGAATCCATTGTTCGGCGCGACTCTGTCTTCATTGATGACCCGCAGTGAGCGGAATCCCATCCATTTCGGATCGTAATAATCCGAGAAGCTGAAAGTATGTTTGGTGTTGAGCCAACCGTGGTTGCCTCCGCCACGCTCGGCGCTGGGACGAATCGTGATCATGACTTGCTCGGTTCCTCTCTGTTTATCACCTGATTATCATTAGATGTGCGAGGGATTCATCAGGGTGCGAAGCTGCCAACCCGATTCTGGACAACGACTTGCCGCCTGGCTTTTGCAAATCCGCGGACATCCGCGTAAATCCGCGGCGAGGAAGTGGCTTGTGGCACACTAACGGTATGCATCGCCTCACGCTCGGCGACTTTGAACTCAGCGTCTTTTCCGATGGCACTTATCCGCTCGATGGCGGCGCGTTCTTCGGCGTGATCCCCAAAGTGATGTGGTCGAAGAAGGTTCAGCCCGACGAACGTAACTACGTCACGGCCGGGCTCAATTCGCTGCTGATTCGCACCGGCAAGCAGAACATCCTGGTCGAAACCGGCATGGGTAACAAGCTGTCGGAGCGGATGATCAAGTTCTACGGCCAGCCGGCGAAATTGCTGACCAGTCTCGCCGCCGCAGATATTGCGCCAGAAGATATCGATATTGTGATTAACACACATCTGCACTTCGATCATTGCGGATGGAACACTGTGCGCGACAAGAATGGCAAGATCGTTCCGACGTTCCCGCGCGCAAAATATTACGCGCCCGAAGGCGAATGGCAATATGCCCGCAAGCCGAGCGAGCGCGACGCCATTAGCTATTTGCCGGACAATTACGATCCGCTGGTGGCTTCGGGTCAAATGACTTTGCTCAAGGGTGGCGAGGAGATCGTGCCCGGAATTTCGGTGGAGACGTTTCGGGGACATACGGCGAGCATGATGGGCGTGATCGTGAGGGGAAGTCAGAATCCCCACCCTCCCGCACAAAACGCGGGAAGGGTGGGGCAACCCGACGATTTTGTTACCAAGGCCGCTTCTGCGCCGACCGCCTGCTACATCTCCGACCTCATCCCGACGTCGGCGCACATCGATGTCGCATGGGGTATGGGGTTCGATCTCTATCCGCTCGATACCATCGAAAGCAAGAAGCGCTACTACGCGCGCGCCATCCCAGAATGCTGGCTGACTGTATTCACCCACGACGCGAAAACTCCGTGGGCATACGTGGAAAAAGATGATCAGGGCAGGATGGTGGCCCGAGGAGTGAGCGCGTGAAAGCGACCCAGCTGCTTCTCTACGCGCAACGCCTGCAAGCGATCGCGCAAGCCGGCCTCACTTTCAACACGATCCATTACGATCAGGAGAGGTATGAAGAAATTCGCGCGTTAAGCGTGAAGTTGTTGCAGGAAATCACGGACGAGCCTCAGGAAAAGATCGTGCGCCTGTTCGCCTCGGAAACGGGATATCAGACACCGAAGGTGGATGTGCGCGCCGTCATGTTTCGCGGCACCGGCCAGATTCTTCTCGTGCAGGAAAAAAGCGATCACGACAGATGGACGCTGCCCGGTGGATGGGCGGATGTTGGATATTCTCCGTTCGAAGTCGCAGCCAAGGAAGCGAAAGAAGAATCGGGGCTTGATGTGAAACCGCTGCGGCTGCTCGCTTTGCTGGATAAACGCAAGCACGATCACCCGCCGCAGGCGTGGTACGTCTACAAGATGTTCATTCAGTGTCAGGTCGTGGGCGGCGAGTTGAGCCAAGCGACCGGCGAGACCTCTGGGGCAGGTTGGTTTCGCAAGGAAGAACTCGCGGCGCTGGACCTTTCCACGGATCGGGTCACGCGGGCTCAACTGGAGGCGATGTTTGCTTATGCGGGGAATCCGGCATTGCTGCCCCTTTGTGACTGAGTTGATTTCGGCTCAAGACTCACGAGCCGCGACGCCCGCGCTACACAACCTCGCCTCGAAAAACTCTTCCACTCTCCCCAGCACCTCGGGCGCGCTCTTCGACTCGTAAATCGCCTTGCGTAAATGCGCTCCGCCGGGGACGCCGTGGGTGAACCACGACGCGAACTGCTTCATCTTGCCGACCGCGTCCGGAAGCTCTTCTTCGATCAGCATTTGGAAGTACGTGCGGATCATGGCGTAGCGGTCCGCTTCGGATGGTTCGTCGTAGAGCTTGATTCCCGACGCCGTCGAGCTGCGCTCGTCCGGACAGCCGAGGGCGGCTGTCGCTACATGGCCGTCGCCCACAGTCGCACAATGCTGCTCGATCTGCCGGAAGATCCAGGGATTCGACGGCGCGGAGCGGCCGATCATCACCGCGTCGCAGCCGGTTTGCGTGACCATGGCGCACGCGTCTTCGGGCGAGCGAATGTCCCCGTTGCCAATCACCGGAATCTTCACCGCGTCTTTGACCGCGGCAATCCACTCCCAGCGCGCGTAGCCGCTGTAGCCCATCTCGCGCGTACGCGCATGCAATGCCACCGCCGCCAGCCCGCAGGACTCGGCCATACGCGCCAGTTCCACGCAGACGATCTCTTCGTCGTTCCATCCGGCGCGAAACTTCACCGTGAAAGGAATCTTCACCGCCGCGCGTACTGCTTCAAATATCTTGCCAATCGCCGGCAGATCGCGCAGCAGGCCAGAGCCGCCGTTGCACTTCACGACTTTCTTCGCGGGGCATCCCAGGTTCAGATCGACCAGATCGAAGCCCAGCCCTTCGACCATGCGCGCGGCCTCCGCCATGACCTGAGGATCACTGCCAAACAGCTGCGCCGATATGGGATGCTCGTCTTCGTAGAAATGCAGATAGCGCTTAGCCTTCTGATCCTTCTTGCGGAGTACGCCGTCGGCCGAGGTGAACTCGGTCATGATCAGACCGCAGCCGCCCAGATTGCGGATGAAGCGCCGGAAGACCGTATCGGTGACACCGGCCATCGGAGCCAGCACGGTCGCCGGATGAATGGTGACGTTGCCGATCGCCAGCGAAGACGGCACAACCCGTGGGGCGGGGACACTCCCGTCTGCCTCTGGCCGCACGGTCGCGCCCGCCGATTTGTCCCAGTACTTCCTCACAGTGTCATTCTACCGGCCCAAGCAAAAGCCCCCGCCGCAGCGAGGGCTCGATTCCTGGTTGGTCTGCGTAAGGCCTTACAAATACGCCAGTTACTTCTTGGCCGTCTCTGCCTTGGCGTACTTGCGGCGGAAGCGCTCGACCCGGCCAGCGGTATCCAGCAACTTCTGCTTGCCGGTGAAGAACGGATGGCAGTTGGAGCAAATTTCAACGCCGATGTCGCCCTTATGCGTGGACCGCGTCAAAAAGGTATTGCCGCACGCGCAGTGCACGCGCACTTCGTTGTATGCGGGATGAATGGCTGCTTTCATAGTGATCCTGACCTCGTTTCGAGTCTTTAGATTCTACAAGATTTCCACAGGATTCAGCAAACGCAGCGCATGGCAGTTTCAAGAACAAATCGAGCTGCGATCCCCCTGCAAAGCGCGCCCTCTGTTTGTGCACCTTATTCGTGGAGGGCCAAGTCGGCGAGTTCGGCCAGGCTGGCGACGACTACGTCGGGGCGGGCGTCGGCGGATTTGACCGCGCCTACGCCGGGGCGGGCCGAGGGTCGGTTGACCCAGACGGTGGATAGCCCGAGCGATTGGGCAGGGACAACGTCGTGATAAATGCTCTGGCCGACGTGCAGTACGCGGTGCGCAGGGGCGTTGATGCGGCTGAGGGCGAGTTCAAAAAGACGCAGCGACGGCTTGTAGGCACGGGCCTGTTGAGCGGTGACGACTTCATCGAAAGCCATGCCAAGTTGCGGGCGGGTTGCGGCAAATAGATCGTCATCAATATTGGAAAGGATCGCCAGGCGGAACCGGGACTTGAGCCGGCTGAGAGCTTCTACGGTGTCGGGCCAGGGCCTCCAGGAAGCAAGAGAATCGGGTAACGAGAGTGTTTCGTCAGGAGTAGGCGTGAACGCGAGCGCGTCACCAAACTGGCGTACGACGGACTCGAGCACTTTCCGGTAAGACTGGTACTCACCCTGTTCGGCGCGCTGCTCGAAATCGCCGTAGAGTTCGAGGAGGCGGGCGTCGTCCAAGCTCTTGCCGTGAGCGGCGAGGACGCGACGGAGAACGGGAAGGATGCCGGCTTCCCAGTCGATGAGGGTCCCGTAGCAGTCGAACGTCAGGATTTCGAAGCGTGAGAAGTCGAACATGCCGGGGACGGTCCTGTTTTATCGGAAACAGTGAACTGCGATCACTCCCGGACCTGAGCCAGGAGTGACCGCAGAGAGTTGGGTTACATGCGTTCGAGCTTGATGTCTTTGGTGAGCTCGAAGGTGACGTTGGATTCTGCGGGGAGCACGATCTCCTTGTTGCCGGTAAAGGCAGAGCCGCCCGCGCCCGCACCCGCGCCCGCGGCCATGCCAATGGCTGCGCCCTTGCCCCCACCCGCGATGGCCCCGATGATGCCGCCGAGGGCCGCGCCGCCGCCGGTAAGTACCGCGGTACGCTTGCCTTTGCCTTTTTCGGTGAAGTTCTTGGCTGCGGTTTCGATCTGCATGTCCGATCCGCCGAGGGTCATCGAGGTCAGACGAATATCAAGCAGCGCACCGCCCTTGAATTTCCCAAGCGCTTTCGCGTCGGTCACAGTACCGGAGACCGCAGTCCCTTTGGGGATGACGACTTCGTTTCCGACCGTGATGTCCTGGGCCACCGTGCCGGTAAAGGACTGACCGGGCTGGCTGATCTTGGAGCCAAGAGCCGAGCCGAGACTGACGGTGATGCCGGTGCCGGTGGGTACGATGACAGGCTCCTTCTTCTTTTCCTGCTTGGCTTCTTTGTCCTTGCGATGTTCCTTGGAAGATTTTTCGGTATCGCTGGAAGTGCCCGAGGTGGCGGAGTTGCTGCCGTCGGCGTTGGTGTCGGCCGGGGGCTTGTTGCAGGCGAGGGTAGTGACTGCGAGATAGAAACTCAGGGTTAACAGAATCAAACGTGTACGCATAAGAGACCTCCTGTGATTCGCGGGCGGCAGCCCCGCGGCATATTGTTCGTGGTTGATGCCACTTTACCGGAACGTGGCAGGATGGGCAATGCGCGGGTGTTCAGGTGGAGGCCCAGTCAAAAGCCCGACCACAGGGGACACAGAGGGACACAGAGGAAAGCGAAGAGGGGTTTGCGCAGAACGAAAAAGAAAAGCTTGAACGCAGAGCCAAGAGCAGCTTGTCCACCTAAAGAACATCTTCAGGAGCGATCCAGGCCGGGGAGGGTTGGAGTTTCGAAGGCAGCGTCATCGTGATCATGGGCTTTCGCGGGCGAGGGAGTTTCTTGTGATGTTGGTGCTCCGGGCTTTTTGGGGGCGAGGAATTTTTCGGTGTTCAGCAAGGGGCGACCGAGAGAGGCGTTGTAGCTGGTCCAGGGACTCTCCTGAGCGGATTCGCGCTCGAAGTGGGCGCGCATGGCTTCCATCTTGGAGTCGAGGTCGTCAAGGTAGTGGAGCATGAGCGCCTCGGGGAACATGGGCAGCTTGGGCGAGCCGAAGTCGTACTGGCCGTGATGGCTGATGATGAGGTGCTCGATCATGGTTTTGAGTTCGTCGGGGAAGCCAGGCAGGCTGACCAGCTTGGCTTGAAGCATTTCCAGTTCGATGATCATGTGACCCAGAAGCTGGCCCTTGGTGGTGTAAGAAAACGAGCGGTTGTAGGTGAGCTCGTGAATCTTGCCGATATCGTGCAGGAACGCGCCGGTCAACAGGAGATCGCGATTAATCTGGGGGTAGTTCTGGCAGATGAGCTCGCAGGAGCAGAACAAAGAAACGACGTGGTCGAGAAGGCCGCCGATGTAGGCGTGGTGCAACGTCTTGGCAGCCGGGGCGTTGCGGTAGGCGGCGGCGATTTCAGGATCGGCCATGAAGGCCTGAACGAGCGCCTTGAGATGCGGGTTCTTGAAGCTAGCGACGTGATTGATGAGCGTGTGCCAGAGATCATCGATGTTTTTGGTGGTTTTGGGGAGGTAATCGGCGAAATCGATTTCGGAGTCGCCAAGCTTGCGCAGTTTGTGAATGGTGAGCTGGAAGCGGTTCTTATACTTGTTAATGAGGCCCTTGATCTTGAGGAAGTCTTCCTGCTCGAAGGCTTCGAGGACGTCTTCGACGTTGTCCCACATCTTGGCTTCAATCTGGCCGCTGCGGTCGCCGAGGGTGAGGGCGAGGTAGGGCTCGCCGGTCTTCTTGGGCTTGATCTGCTTAGCCACGACGACGAAAGTGGAGGTGACGATCTTGTTTTCGTGGCGGGCGCAGTCGCCGATATAGAAGTCTTTCATGGTTGAGGGAAGTATAAAGCAGTGGCGGGTGGTGATGTGGGGGGCGCCGGTGCCCACTTCTCGCAAAACCGGCGAGAAGTGGAGCATCCCACTTTAATTGCGTACGGTCCGTTCCTGGACCTGGCGATTAGAGGACGCCGAGTTTCTTGTGCTTCTTCTTCAGCTTCTTGGCGTCAGATTCCTTGGCGGTGGCGGTTTCTACGGGAGCGGTCTGGTTGGGGCTGGCGCCGCTGTCGACGTAGCCATCGGCAATCTTGATGTAGGCGTCTTCGCGGAGCTTGGTGAGGAAGGCGCGAAGAGCGGGCTGCATCTTCTGCATGAAGAGCGCGTCCTGGATTTTAGGCATGGCGTCTTTCAGGGACGGGACGCCGGCCATCTGGTGCTCGTCGACGCGCAGAATGATGAAGCCTTGCTTGGCTTTGATCACGTCGGTGACGTCGCCGGCTTTCATGGCGAAGGTTTTATCTTCGAGTTCCTTGGCGAGTTGTCCGCGCTTGAAGAGGCCGAGTGCGCCACCCTCGGCAGCGGAGGGGCCGTCGGAGTTCTTCTTGGCAATTTCCTCGAAGGAAGCGCCACCGCGAATCTGCTTGAGAAGGTCGTTGGCTTTATCTTCGGCGGCCTTCATGGCGGCGTCATCGACGGGAGGAGGAGGGGCGTTGGGATCGGCACCAGCGGGCGGTTTGGGTGCGATCAGGATTTCGCTGAGACGGACGCTCTCGGGCTGCTCCATCTCATTCTTGTGTTCGTTATAGAACTGCTCTTCCTCGTCTTTGGTTACGGAGAGCTTGCTGCTGACTTCTTCGCCGATCACTTTCTGGGTGATGATCTGGTTGCGCTTGCCCTGTTTAAAGTCTTCCCAGGAAACGCCGGATTTAACGGCTTCTTTTTCGAGGTCTTCGAGACTGGCGAGCTTCATCTCCTTGCGCAGCTGGTCCAGGCTTTTCACCAGTTCGGTGTCGCCGGTGATGCCGAGGTCCTTGCCCTTTTCGAGGAGAAGCTGCTGGTCGATCAGGTCGCGAAGGATGTCTTTTTCATGATCGGCGTAGAGTTTGTCGGCGTTGGCGGGATCCTGCTGCTTGACTTCATCGCGGAGCTGATCCTTGCTGCGGGCAAATTCCGAGCGGGTGATGATCTGATTATTGACGCGGGCCACGATCTCTTCGACAACCTGGGCCGAAGCGAACGCGGACAGACAGATCAGGGCAACAAGGAAAAGAATCTTCTTCATAGGTTCAATGCCAGGCTGTGTTTTTCGACGAGCTAGCCAGGGTAATTCCTGATTTTACTCCTTTGGCCGAATGCGTGGGCGAGAGGCCCTTGCTCCGGCGGGAAAAAGGCTCCGCGCCCGGATGGCGCCCACTCCAGACGGAACTTCGTCCATTGGCCTGCAGAAGATCGCAATGGACGCAAAGAAAGTCCGAAGGGCCTACCGTTGGTTGGACGCGGGAGGGGCCGGGAAGAGTTGGCTAGGAATTTCGGATTAGGGCGAGGGCGGTGCGGTCGTCGCAGAGTGGGGCGTGGCCGTTGAACTGGTTGGCGGCACCCATGGTGGTGGCGCATAGGGATTGGGCGGACTGAGCGGGGGCGGACGCGAAGAGGGTCTTGAGGCGGTTCAAGCCGAACTCCTCCGAGTCTCTGTCGGGACGGCGGCCGCACTCCAGCAGGCCGCGGGAGACCAGAAGCAGGACAGATCCCTTCTCCAGGCCGACGGTAGGGGCATCGCAGGTGGCGTGGGAGAAGAGCCCAAGCGGAAGCCCGGTGGAGGGGAGTTCCGCGACTCCGCGAGCGTCGCGGAGCAGGCCGGGGGTGTGTCCGGCATTGGTGTAGCAAAGCGTGCCGAAACGCTCGTGGTAACAGCCGATGAAGGCGGGGCAGGAACGGACGCCGTGAGAGGAGTCGATGAGGCCGCGATTGAGGTGCAGGCAGAGCCGGGTCATGGCGTCGGACTCGTTGAGATCGAGCGAGGAGAAGAGCGCGGTGCCTTCCCGGCGGAAGATTTCCTGGGCGGCGGCGAGGATGGCGCGGTTGTCGTCGCGGCGTCCGGAGACGTCGAGCAGGCCGAAGAGGATGCGCTCCGGGCTGACGCGGATGACGTCGTAGAAATCGCCGGCGACGCGCTGGCCGGAAAAGGTCGCGGCGAGGTCGGCGCCTTCGATTTTCGGGAAAACCGTGGGGACGGGTTCAACCGGCAACGGAGTCTGGGGCCGTTGATGGAAGAGCGATGGCATGTTCTGGCACACGAAACTAGCACAGGAATATGTAGACGGCAAAGGGAATGCGGCAAGACTCACCACGGAGGGCACGGAGGAACACAGAGGAGGGAGGCGCAAGAGCCAAGGTTTCCTCGACTGCCTTCAGGGTGTTGTTACTCGCCGTATTTGTCGCTGAGATAGCGGGCGAGGTCGGATTGGAGCTGGCCGTAGTCGGAGTGGACGGTGGCGCGGAGAGCCGCTTCGGTGGAGTTGCCCTGGCTGAGAAGCTGCAGGATGCGTTGGATGTCGCTGATGCCGAAGGAATCGTTGATGTAAGAAACGGCGGCGAGGGACTCGGCGTAGGCGATGGCGGCCTCGGTGCCGGACAGGCGCTGGAAGCTGCCTTCAAGAGCATTGAGAGGGACGGCGTGGTCTGCTTTGAAGAGCTGAGCCAGCACGCGGCCGTCACTGCTCAAACTTTTTGGTTCAAGCAGTTGCGCAACCCCTTCATTGAGCCAGGTCGGACAACGTCCGCCGGAAAGCTGGTTGATGAAGGAGTGAGCGAGTTCGTGTTTCAGGACGCGGGCGAGCTCGGGCGTGAGTGAACTGAGGCCGCTGACTGGGATGCGGAGTTTTCCGTCATTGATGGCGCCAGCCCACGTGGGGGCGCGAGTCACGTCGAAAAAAGCCTGCTCGGTGTAGAGCGTGACCAGAATGTTGTCGCGGGGCGGGTTGCCGAGATCGCGAGCAAGATCGTCGTAGTCGGCCTCAAGTGCCTGGAGGATCTGGGCGCGCAGGGCCTCGGAAGTCTGCTGGCCTTCGTAGTGCAGGACGAAGTGCGAACTCTCGTGCTGGGAGAATTCGGACTCGACTGTCTGTTCGCGCTGGGCTTTGGCGAGGAATTGCTGGACGGTCGGGTCGGGACGAAGGTCTAGAGAACGTTTCCAGGAAGCGACGGCGTCTTTCGTATGATCGGTGGCGAACTGGGCGTAACCGAGCATTGTGTATGCGTCGGGCGATTGGGGGTCGGAGTGCACGGCCTGCTGCGCGTACGAGAGCGCCTGCGCAGCGCTGCCGGTGCGGACCAGTAAGGCCGAGTAATAGATGAGGATCGTGGGATTGTTGGGCTGGAAGCGCAGGGCGTTTTCAAAGTAGCGACGCGATTGCGCGATGTTGCCGTGCTCGAACTCGAACTTGCCGGCGATGAAGTCAGCCGTGGCGCTGAGTTCGGCATTGCCTTTTCCTTCGAGGGCGGCGAGCGAGTCGGCGTCGACCTTGCCCTCTTTAACAATCTTCCCTTCGAGATTGCCTTCATTCGCGAGGCTGTTAGCGGGAGTGAAAGCTGGCAGATCGGCGACGCGGGTCGCGGAGGCGGTGTGAAGGGGCATACCGCCCGCATCGACGTGATCGACCGCGGATTTCGGGATGGCGTAGGAGTCATCGCCGATTTCGTATTCGAAATGATTGCCGTCTTCGCGGACATGGTCAGCGACGATGGTGCGTCCGTTCTTGAGGTGAATGGTATCGGCGGAGGCGAAGGCGGCGAGGAGCGCGAAGAGGGCGAGGTGCTGGAGAATCCCGTGTCGAACGCAGAACACAAGGTCCCGCGACTCCGCAGAAATTGCCGGCTGCGCGGACGATCTCCGCTCCGCTCGGGATGACAATATAGAGAGGATAGTGACACGTAGCCGCATTCAGGCGCATTCTAGCAACGGAAGCGGGGCGACTCAGGTGACGAAGGTACTACGAAGGATGCGAAGCCTCAGGGGACGGCTGGCGGTCGGTCTGGCTCTCTGTGGGACGGCGTTTGTGATGGCGCAGACACCAGCGGATAAGCCGGCGGAGGCTCTTTACTTGAAGTTAGGCAATGTGGGTCTGGATCCGGATCGAGTGTACAAGGTGCGGGGGGCGTCCCTGGACCGGTCGTCGGTACACATCACCCTGGAAGACGGATTGATCGGGTTCACTGAAGATGTGATGGGGCGGGTGACGGGGGCCTTCTTCGAAGGCGATGGCGAAGTCCTACTGGTACCGCCCACGGATGTGGAACGGCGCTCCATGAGCTCGTTTACGGGAGCGGCGATTCTGGAGGAGCGATTTTCGAGCGCGTACTTCCGCTTCAACGACAACGTTCCGGTCGAGATGCAAGCCGGTCTGCGGGCGGGCGAAGAGCAAAAAGAGTTTGTCGACCGTTGGAACGAAACGGCGAAGAATCTGGCGAAAGCCGATGCCATGCGGCTGCTGGTGACGTTTAGCGAAATGCTGCCCATGGCGGGACAGACCGTGGGCACCGCTCTGCCGGGCGACCGGTTTCTGCACGCGCGGCTGCACGGCACAAAGCTCGGGGTGTTCGACGTGCTGTACGACTCGCAGGCGGCGGAGCAGATTCAGGCGGGGCAGGGGCGCACCGCGGACAGTGGAGGGACGTATTACGACGTATGGACATCGTTTACCCCAAACGCGGCGGGCAAGCCGGGGGAGCCACCGGTGGATGCCGAAGATTGGGTCAAGATCCGGCGGCACACGATAAGGACGGAAGTGCGGCCTCCGAAGCAGATTCACGCCGACGCGCGGATGCAGGTGGAAGTGCAGGAAGGAGGGAGGCGCGCGGTGTTGTTCGAACTGTCGCGCTTCCTGCAAGTGGAAAGCGTCAAGCTGAATGGCCAACCGGTGGAGTTCATTCACAACCCGGCGGTCGAGGGAACAGCGTTGTCACGACAGGGGAACGACATCGTGGCGGTGATTCTGCCGGCGCCGGCGCGCTCAGGGGAAAAGTTTGACCTGGAATTTGTGTACGGCGGAGAAGTGCTGGCGGAGGCAGGCAACGGGTTAATGTATGTGGGCGAGCGCGGCAACTGGTATCCGAATCGCGGGCTGACGATGTCGGACTTCGATCTGGAATTCGACTACCCGCCGGGATGGACACTGGTGGCGACAGGAAAATCGGCGCCGCTTGCGGACGATGCTCCAGCAAGGGCGAACGAGGAGCAGGCAGCGCGCTATGTGTCGGAACGGCCGATGCCACTGGCCGGGTTCAACCTGGGCAAGTACAAGGTGGCGATGGCGCAGGCGGGCAATGTCTCGGTGGAGACCTACGCAACGACCGAAGTCGAGCGGGATTTTCCGCAGGCGAAGGCGCAGGTGGTGGAGCCGGAACTGACGAATCCTTTGTCGCGCGGGGCATCGGTGATGGCGCCGTCGAGACCGTCGCCGGCACAGAATGAAGCGACGGTTGGGCAAGCGGCAGCACGAGCGATACAGTATTACTCCCAACGGTTTGGCCCTTATCCCTACAGCGAGTTGGCGCTCACGCAAATGCCCGGGCGAAGCAGCCAGGGATGGCCGGGGCTGATTTTTCTCTCATCGTACGCGTTTCTGACGCAGCAACAGCGCGAGGATCTGCACTTCGAACCTTTCCGCATTCTGATCCAGCAGAGCATTCCGGCGCACGAGACAGCGCACCAGTGGTGGGGCGACCTGGTGAGCTGGGCTACCTATCGAGATCAATGGTACTCCGAAGGCCTGGCGAACTATTGCGCGCTGATGATGCTGCAAGAGAAAGATCAGGCGGGTTTCCGCGATGTGATGAATCATTATCGGCTGGACCTGCTCACGCCGAACAAAGACGGAATGGCGCCGAAGGACGCCGGGCCGGTGACGCTCGGATTGAGGCTGCTATCGTCGCGCTTTCCGGAAGGATATGAGGCCATCAGCTATGGACGGGCGACCTGGTTGTTTCACATGCTGCGGAGCATGCTGGCCGATGCGGAGCGTTCGGGAACTGCAGGCAAGAGCAATTCCGAAGAGCCATTCGTGCGCGCGCTGCGCAAACTGAGGAATCGGTATGAAGGCAAGACGATCAGCACGCGCGAGTTGATGGACGGATTTGCGGAAGAACTGCCAGCGTCGCTGAGGTATGAAGGCAAGAAATCGCTGGACTGGTTTCTAGAGGGCTGGGTGAATGGGACGTCGCTGCCGCGACTGGAACTCAAGGGCGTGAAGTTCGCGGCGAAGGGAACGGGATCGGTGGTGACGGGGACGATTCTGCAGAAAGATGCGCCACGAGATCTGGTGACCTCGGTGCCGGTGTATGGAGTGAGTGCCGGAAAATCGATGGTGCTGCTGGGTCGTGTGTTTGCCGACGGAGATGAGTCGACATTTCATGTGACGGCGCCGGCGGGAGTCCATAGGATCGTGCTGGATCCGTATGAGACGGTGTTGACGGGATTGAAGTAGACGTTCTCTCGCGAAGCACGCAAAGCAGGGCGACGACAGAGGGTGCGGGGAACGTTGGGAGTACGCGGAGCCGAGGGTTCCGAAACGGGGCGGAGTTCCGAGAAGTATTCCCGAAAATGACCGGCTTGGACCTCGGCGCAGTCTCTTAAGGCGCATGGACTGCCCTAAAGTGCTGATCTTTCAGTGATTCCCTTCCTCGCTGCACCCTGAGCCGAATGGCATGCGAACTGCTTTTTGAGTAGCGGAGGCAGGAGCGAGCCGTGAACCAAGAATGGGCAGGCGAGGATGCGCACGAAGGCCGCTGGCAGCCGGGTGTCGAGGCGGGATTGCATGGGGGAGAAACGATCTTATTGGTTGAGGACGAAGCGTTTGTGCGAGAAGTGACGTGCGAAGTGCTGCGTTCGGCGGGTTACCAGGTGTCGACGGCGGCGACTGCGAGGGAAGCGCGACGCGAGTACGAGCGCAATGGCGGCGTGGATTGCGTGATTACGGACGTAGTGCTGCCGGGTGAGAGTGGGAGGAAACTGGCGGAGCGGCTTTGGGAAGAAGCTCCGCAACTGAAGGTTCTGTTTGTCACCGGATATGCGGAGCAAATGGATACAAGGGATTGCCTGGCGAAGCCGTTTTCAACAACGGTGCTGCTGCGGCGGGTGAGGATGCTGCTGGATGGGGAGGGGCGGAAGAATCCAGCGGTGGCATAGAACCGGACTGGGGTTGGTCCGCAAGTTCGTAGAAATGGAAGACGATCATCACGCTCGAGCGATCGCTCGAGCGGGGCGGACGAAAGCGTCCGCCCTTCCATTTTTCTAAGCGCCGCGGCGGAGGCGAGTGGCCTGGATGATGAGGTCGGGGATTTGTGAGAGCGGGGCGACCCGCGAGAGAACGCGGGCATCAGCGCACGCGCGGGGCATGCCGTAGACGGCGCAGGAAGCCTGATCCTGGCCGACGGTGAATCCGCCGTGTTGGTGGATGGCGGCCATGCCTTCTGCGCCGTCGGATCCCATGCCAGTAAGAATGATTCCCATGGCGAGACAGCGGAATACATCGGCCACGGATTTCATGGTGACGTCGATGGAGGGAACGTGGAGGACGCCTTCGGCCTGCGCATCGAGGCGAATGATCGGGCGGGAATCGGAGCCCCGCTCGACCGTCAGATGCCGTCCCGCAGGGGCGATGTAGACCGCACCGTGGCGAATCCACTCGCCGTGGCAGGCTTCCCGCACTTGAACCCTGCAGAGACCGCTGAGCCGTTGGGCGAATGGAGCGGTGAATCCCGGGGGCATGTGCTGCACGACCAGCACCGGTACGGGAAGGTCGGGAGGCAGAAGGGGGAGGATCTGCTCCAAGGCCTTCGGACCGCCGGTCGAGGCTCCGACGGCGACGATGGCGGGAGTGAACTTGAATGGCTTGGGCTGGGGGCCGTCATCTTTGATCGCGGGTGCGGACTGGGGCAGTTTACGGAGGCCGGGATCGATGGTGCCGGTCCGTGAGGTATGCGCCGCGCGGAGTTTGGTGAGGAGGTCCTGGCGAATGTGAGTAATGTCGAGCGAAGTGGAGGAGAGGTGCTTGGGGACGTAGTCGAAAGCGCCGGCGCTGAGGGCGGCAAAGGTGGTGTCGGCGTTTCTGTCGGTCAAGGCGCTGACCATCAGGACCGGGAGCGGGAACTTTTGCATGATCTCGCGCAGGGTTTCAAGGCCGTTGAGTCCGGGCATTTCGACGTCGAGGGTGACGACATCGGGATTGAGCGAAGGGATTTTGGCGAGCGCATCGCGGCCGTTGATGGCGGTGGCTGCGACTTCGAATTCCGGATCGGAGGCAATCATGCGGGAAAGAGCCGTGCGCATGAAGGCGCTGTCATCGACGACGAGAACGCGGATGGGGCGGCGAGGTGGCAGCGTGGAGTTCATGGGTGGCAAGTGGTGCGGACGAGAGATGGGACCTCGTCTAGGTAAGAATCGAGTTTGAGAGTGAAGCGGGCCGAATCGAGATGGTTGAGGCTGGCACAGTGTTGATCGGGGCGCGGGAAGGTGAACTGCGGGCAAAAATTGTTGGGTCGATTTTTGATGTAGCCGGACTTGAACACTCTCACCAGAGCAGGCACGGGCCCATGCAGAGGATTGATCAGGGTGTCCCGGCGCTCAAATCGAGTTCGCAAACGCCCTCCGAAGTTTTCATCGGGCCAGGTGGCGAGGGACTTTAGCGGGAGAGCGAGGGAATCGCCGGTGAGGGCTTGGGAGACGGCGCAAAGTCGGAATCGGCGGGCTGGACTTTCTCGGTCAGGATGACCACATCCACGCGACGGTTCTGCGCACGGCCCTGCGGAGAGTCATTGCTGGCAATGGGGTGGAACTCGGCAAAACCTGCGGCCGAGAGGCGATGGGGAGGGAAACGATAGCGCTGGATCAGGAGGCGCACCAGTTCGGTGGCGCGTGCGGTGGAAAGCTCCCAATTGGACGCCATTGTGGCAGTGTGGATGGGGACATTGTCGGTGTGGCCTTCAATGCGAAGCTGGCAGGTTCGGACTGCAAGAATGGAGGCGATGCGGTCGAGTGCGGGCAGGGCAGAGGTTTTCACCGTGGCAGATCCGCTGTCGAAGAACCCGAACTCCCGCAGGCTAATGACCAAGCCTTCGGTCTCGCGGTGCAAAGCAATGGCGTGCAGGCCGATTTCATGCTTGAGTGCTTCCTGCAATTCGGTTTGCAGGACTGAGAGATTGGCTTGCGAGTGTGCGCCCTCGACCTTCCCGTCCGGCAAAGGGGAGACGCTGCCGATCTCCGCATTGTGTTTTGCGTTCTCGATCGCCTGCACGGTGCTGAACGGCATGGGTTCGTTGAAATCGATCGGGACCTGAGTGGTGGAGGCGGGAAAGACACCAAGCTCCTGAAAAGCGACTTGGATGGCAAGAGCCAGGCGGCCGACTTTGCGGTGATCGACCTGCGCAGAGGAATAATTGATGTAGACATCGACGACATTTGTCGTGGTATCGAAAGTCAGATTCCAGACATGCTCGATGATCATGGAGCGCGTGACCTTGCGGCCAGCGTTGCGCATCAGATATTCGAGCAGAGCGAATTCCTTGGTCGTCAGATCGACCCGTTTCCCGGCGCGCTCCGCAGTGTGTGCCACTCGATCGAGTTTCAGGTCGGCCACCGCCAGCACCGATTCCGAGGGCAAGTGGCTGCGCCGGACCAGCGCCCGGATGCGAGCGGAGAGCTCGTTGAAGGAAAACGGCTTGGCCAGGTAGTCGTCCGCGCCGGTGTCGAGACACTGCACGCGGTCCTCGACCCGATTTCGCTGGGTTAGCACCAGGATCGGCAAACTCGGTTTCTTCACCCGCAGCTGCCGCAGTACGCTGACGCCATCCAATCGCGGCAGGTTCAGGTCGAGCACGACCAGGTCATACTCGCCCTCGGTCGCGGCTTGGCGTGCCTGTTCACCGTCCGCGAAGATATCGACTATGTGGTGCTCGTTTTCAAGGCCCTGCCGGACAAACTGGGCCAGGGCTTCATCATCTTCAGCAATAAGAATTCGCATAGAGTGAATCGTCCTTAATCGAACAAGCCCAGTTTAGTTAGAAAGTGCTCAAACGCAGCCGGGAACGCGGTTACACCAAGGTCTAGGCGTGCCGAAATGGCAAGGAGTTTTAAAACGGGAGCGGCAGTGAAAATCCAAGGCGAACCTCGACCGCCAATCCCCGGCCCGCTTGTCAGCCGGGATAATGTCTGCTGGGAGCTTTTGCCCGGATCCTCCCGATGATCGAGGAGCGGCAGTGAGCCGGAAAACTCTGAAACTGCTGACTGTGCCCGGTGGGGTTTTGCTGCTGGGAATGGCGCTGCTCGTGTCTTTGGGTTGGCTAACGCTGGCCCCTCCGGCGGTAAGTTTTCTCTATTACTGTTTCGTGGCCGGGGGAATGTTGCTGGCGTGGCGGTTTCACTCGAGCCGCAGCTTCTTCGCGCTGGCCGTGCTATTTCTGGCGCAGCAGGGAATCGCGCTGGCGAGCTCGGGACAAACTTTGCCGGGAACACCGGGCTGGGTTGCATGGTGCGCAGTCGGTGTGCTGGTTCCTGTGAACTTTGTCCTGATCGGGCTGATGGAGGAGCGTGGATTCAGCGGGTCAAGCTTGGCCACCGTCGGGTTGTTTCTATTTATGCAGGCGGTGGTTGTGGCGGTTCTGTGCCGGGGAGCGGAGACAGCCTTGCGTTCGCCAAGCCATCGAGCGGCGGCCTTCGCGGTGCCTGCGTACGTATGGGGGGCCTTCCTCATGGCCGGAGCCTTTCTGTTGTTGCGCGCATGGCTCTCACAGAAGCCGGTCGACAGCGCGATGTTCTGGTCGCTGGTGGCATTCTTCCTGTTCATGCGCCTCTCCGCCAACGCGCGTCTTGCTGCGATCTATGCGGCGACCGCGGCTGTCATTCTTGCCGCTTCTATTATTGAAACGTCCTATCTGCTGGCCTATCACGACGAACTGACCACCCTGCCCTCGCGGCGCGCCTTTCACGACGCGATGTTGAAGCTGCAGGGTCCCTTCGCGATCGCCGTGGTCGACATCGATCACTTCAAGCAATTCAACGACACTTACGGCCACGATACCGGAGATCAGGTGTTGCGTCTTGTGGCCGCCAACCTGGCGAAGGTTACGGGAGGCGGCCAGGCGTATCGCTGCGGTGGCGAGGAGTTCAACATCCTTTTTCCCGGGAAGACGACATCCGAGGTTGTGGATCCTCTGGAGCGGTTGCGCTGGAACGTTGAAAACTCCGAGTTCCGCCTGCGCGGCATTGACCGTCGCAGGGCGCATCGGGGGGCCGACCGGCGGACTCCCCGTGCCAAGGGACGCACGCAGAAAGGTCATGCGATCCGGCAACTCTCCGAGGAGAAGACTCAGGCGAAGCTGTCGGTCACGGTGAGCATAGGAGTGGCTGAGAGCACGGAAGCAAACCCTCATCCTGATTCCGTACTACAGGCAGCGGACAAGGCCCTCTACCGCGCCAAAGCCAATGGCCGCAACCGGCTTGAACTGGCATCGCCGTTGCGACGCCGCGCCGATGCCGCTGGAATTGCTTAGTATCTGGTTTACCGGGAATCAAAGACGAGCCGTGCGGGCCGAACCGCCATTCCGTAGGACGGGAAGCATGGCGGCCCGGCGCCGTACGTTTCGCAAGCACCGCGGACCGTGCGGTCAGCCCGCGGAGGCAGGTGGGACCATGCGTTTCCGGCCGGACCCCCCGCAGACGGGACATTTCGTGCGGATAAACGCGACGCCTTCGGACTTTCCATTCAGGTCCACGGGCTTCGCGACATATCCAGTTCCGCCACAGTTCGGGCAGTCGTCCGGACTCACACCGATCCCCCTCAGTGTTGACTGCATTGTCACCGACTTTTGTGAGAAATCTTTAACCAGTCGTTCCGCGTTACGAAACGCGAACAAACGAAGGTCACGTGTCCCTCGACAGACGGTGTTGGCCTGTTATGATTTCGCGCTGATCCCCCCGATGAGGCGACATGACGAGTTTTCTCACTGACGATTTCCTGCTCTCCAATGCTCACGCCCGGCGCCTCTACCATCAGTTCGCGGAACCGTTACCCGTCATCGACTACCACTGTCATTTGCCGCCAAGGGAAATCGCCGAAAACCGCCGGTTTGCCAACCTGCATGAAATATGGCTCGAGGGGGATCACTACAAATGGCGGGCGATGCGGGCCAACGGGGTGGCCGAGCTCTACTGCACAGGGGATGCGCCTCCGTATGAGAAGTTTCTGGCCTGGGCGTGCACCGTGCCTTACACGCTGCGGAATCCTCTGTATCACTGGACGCACCTTGAATTACAGCGCTACTTCGGCATTACGGAATTGCTGGATGAGGATTCCGCGCCAGCCATTTGGGAGCGCGCGAACGCAGTCCTGGCGAACGGTTTGGCCGCGCAGACGATCCTGCAAAAATTTCACGTCGAGATCGTATGTACCACCGATGACCCGACCGACGACCTGCGTTATCACCGGGTCATGGCCAAGTCTGGCCTGCCGACGCGAGTGTTCCCGGCATTTCGTCCGGACAAAGCCCTGGCTATCGGAAGCGCAGAATTCCTGCCGTGGATCGACAAACTGTCCGCCGCCTCGAACGTTGACGTGCGAGATCTCGCTTCGCTGCTGCAGGCGTTCTCCCAGCGACATCAGTTTTTCCATGAGCAAGGCTGTCGATTGTCTGACCATGGACTCAATTCCTGCTACGCGACGCCATGCGCCGAACGAGAAGCGGGATTGATTTTTGCGAAAGTGCGGAATCGTCAACCGATCAGTGAAGACGAGCAGGAGCAGTTCGCCTCTTTCCTGATGCTGTTTTTTGGTCGCCTCGATGCGGAAAAGGGATGGACTAAGCAGCTCCATCTGGGAGCGATGCGCAACGTCAACTCGCTTGCGCACCGCACGCTGGGAGCGGACGCGGGCTTCGACACCGTCGGGGATTTTCGGCAGGGAGAGCCACTGGTTGCCTACCTGAATTTGCTGGCTCAAGAGAATGCTCTACCGCGGATGATCCTTTACAATCTGAATCCCGCCGACAACTTCCTCTTCGCGACCTTGATCGGATGCTTTCAGGACGGGGCCACCGCGGGCAAGATTCAGTACGGCAGTGCGTGGTGGTTTCTTGACCAAAAACAGGGGATCACGGCCCAGATCGACGCGCTGTCGAACGCGGGCTTGCTCTCTCGTTTTATCGGGATGGTCACCGATTCGCGTTCGTTCATGTCGTATCCGCGGCACGAATACTTCCGCCGTGTTCTCTGCGACATTCTTGGGCAGGAAGTGGAGCGCGGAGACTTGCCCAATGACGATCGTCTCCTCGGACGGTTGATCCGGAATGTGTGCTATGAAAATGCCCGGCAATGGCTGCGATTGCCGGGCACGGAAGGTCAGCAGAGTACCTAGCTCCAGGAAAGCGTCGTGATGGAGTCAGCGGCCAGGGACACTTCCACGGCCTTGCTCGACTGCTTCACTGCAATCGTCTTCGCCGGCCCAGAGTTGCTTACCAGTAAGACCGTCTTCCCGTCTGGATTCTCAAAGCCCACATGCTCGACGCCACCGACCTTGCCATCGGAGGCGAAGCGCCTGGCGCCACGCCGCACGGCGCGTGAGAAGTGAGCAAAGGCCCAATACTGCCCGCTGCGCGTGATTTCCTTGGTTTGGGAATTGATCGTCACCATGCCGCCGCACGAGAACGGACCAATGTTCGGCTTTCCCTTTTCGTCGAGGGCGAGGTTCCATCCCGTAATCGATTTGCACCAGTTGCGAATCGCGGACGTAAACGTGCTGCCCCAAGATGCCCAGTCGGTTGCGTACTTGGGATCAGTGTAGTCGGGGCCTCCCTCGGTCCAGTAAAGCTGCGCGTCCGGATGAGCCTCATGCACTTTGCTCATCATCTCAGGTGTGCCGACGTAACCGTGGAACGCGACCGAATTGCAATATTTGCGCAGTTCGTCGTCGTCCAGTTCGCTGATTGCCCGTCCCCACAGGTTGTAATTGTGATCGAGGACCCAGATCTTGGTCGCCACGCCGTTCCGCTGAAATATTGGTCCGAGGTGGTTTTTTACGAATCCGATTTCATATTCCTGCGGCCATGAGCAGGCGGGCATTCTGCCGTCCTGATCGGTGTCCACTTCGTTCTGCACGCTGACCGCCTGCAGCGGCACACCTTCAGCTACATACGCCTGCACGAACTTCAGGAAATATTTGGCATAAGCGTCGAAGTAGTGCTGCCGCATCGATCCGCCGAGCATCGAGCCTCCCGCCTTCATCCATCCGGGCGGACTCCATGGCGAGGAAAACAGGAACAGATCCGGATTGACCTTGCGAGCCTCGCGCATCATGGGCAGAACATACGCTTGATCGTGTGCGATGGAGAACCGCTTCATCTCAGGATCTGGCTCTCCCTCGTCGTAACTGAAAACTTCGGTGGAGTAATCGCTGGCTCCAATGCAAGTGCGGCAAACGCTCAGCCCAGTCTCAGATGGATGGAACAACTCATGAAACAGCTGCTCCCGAGCAGATGCGGAAAGCTGCTTGAACATGTAGCACGCAGCGTCGGTGAAAGCCGCGCCGAAACCGAGCATCTCCTGAAATTTCGTGCTCGGATCAAGCACGATCGTGTTCTCTCGTTCCCCTCCCGCGCTCTTCCACGATAGCGCTGGAGTGGATGCGTGACGCTGGCTTCCTCCAGTGACATGAACGTCAATGCTGCCGTCCGGGGAAGGCGCTTCGCTTCGCATCAACGCCGATCCCAATGCGCTGCTGGTGGTAAATCCGACCGCGGATAACTTAAGAAATGTTCGTCTTGTATGTTCGCTGGACACGGATCGTCTCCTGGCAAGAATAAGCCCGGAGTGAGTATAGTGCGGGCATCGCCAATTGGAGATACTACTTATGTCTAGGAAGCGCTTGTTTCGTGGCACCGCAGTTTTCGTTGCAACCCTATACGTTTGTATAGCGTCATCCGCGCAGAGCGCCGGGACTTCCCCGAAGTGGGTTCTCACCTGGAGCGACGAGTTCAGCGGCGCGAACGGTTCCCCCGTCGATAGCTCGAAATGGACTCTGGAAACCGGTGGCGGCGGATGGGGCAATGACGAGCTGGAGTACTACACGAGCCGCTCCCAGAATTCCTACCAGCAGGATGGAAATCTCGTCATCAAGGTGCTGCAGGAGAAATACGCGGGTGCAGATGGCGTTTCCCGCAACTACACTTCCGCGCGGCTAAAGACTCAAAACAAGTTCACGCAGGCCTACGGCCGTTTCGAAGCGCGCATCAGGATTCCCTATGGGCAAGGAATCTGGCCCGCGTTCTGGATGTTGGGCGAAGACATTGACACTGCCGGCTGGCCAACTTCCGGCGAAATCGACATCATGGAGAATATTGGCAAGGAGCCAACGCTCGTTCATGGAACCATCCATGGCCCAGGTTACTCCGGCAGTGAAGGGATTGGCTCGCCTTTTGCGTTGCCCGACCAGCAGAAGTTCACCAGCGATTTTCATGTCTATGCGGTCGAATGGGAGCCTAAGGCGATTCGCTTCTACGTCGATGATCATCTCTACGCCACGCGTACTCCGGCCGATCTTCCGCCCGAGAAGAAGTGGATCTACGACCATCCTTTCTTTTTGCTCCTGAACGTGGCCGTGGGCGGCGGCTGGCCGGGGAATCCCGATGAGTCCACCGTCTTTCCGCAGACGATGCTAGTGGACTATGTGCGGGTTTATCGGAACGCAAATTTACTCGAGGCGAAGGATGGAAAGTAGATCGGCTACAGCGTGCGGAAGCGTTCTTTCACTTCGCGGACGAAATCCATGAACCGTGGTTGGGTGATGATCTGCGGATGCCAGCAGAGGTCGCGCTCAATCAAGTCGTAGGTCTCCACGATGTGCGATCCCGGCAGTGGCTTCCCTTTCGCGTCATGCTCACGCCCCATCAGCCACAGGTGATCGGCAACGGCGGACGCGGCCGTGATGTCGTGCGTGACGACGATTATCGTGTTCAACTCGTCCATGTTGGCGACCTTCTGAATCAGTTCGCTGGTTTTCTCCAGCATCAGAAGATCCAGGCCGCTGAACGGTTCATCCATCAGTAAGAAGTGGTCGGAGCAGAGAATCTGCTGAATGATGGCGCAGCGCTGGCGTTGTCCTCCTGAGAGCTGCGCGGGATACAGAGAGGCCTTGTCAATCAATTCGAATTCGGTCAGGTACTGTACGACCCTGTCGCGGGCGGCCTTCTCGTCTTTCTCTTTTTGGCCCGCAGCAAGCATCAGGTTCGACATAACCGTGCGATGTTCGAACAAGGGATAATTCTGGGCGACGACACCGACTTCCCCGGGCTGCACCGGGCGATCCAGGCCGTTGATCGTGACGCGACCCGAGGTCGGCTTGTTCAGGCCTGCAATGATGCGAAACAGCTGAGTCTTGCCGATGCCGCTGGGGCCCAGGAATCCGACGACCTGTCCGGTTACTTTGCCCGGGCAGATGATGTCTTTGACCTCCGCGCTGACGTGCTTCAGGATTGGGCGCCCGTCGTATTCGAGCGAGACGTCCTCGATCTTTAGCAGCGTTTTACCGTAGCTGTATTCCATCATGTTGCTACTTCCGCTCCAAGGTCAGATCCGCATAGGGGCAGAACACCTTCCGCAACAGTCCGATCGCATAGTCTTGCCCAAGCCCAAGCACAATGATGGTCAGCTGAATGGCGAAGACCGCGGGCAGATGGAAATGCTTGTTCTGATTGAGCAGCATCGCGCCGACTCCGCCTTCCGAGCGGGATATGCCCTCGACCATGGTCAGCATCATCCATCCCATGGCGGCGTTCTGCCGGAGAATCTCAAACGCCTTGTCCGCCTGCCCGAGCACGACCACTTCGTAAACCACTCGCCACTCGCCCATGCGCAGGGTTCGTGCCAGATCAAACTCTTCTTTCGGAATGCTGGCAACAACTTCCGCCATACCGGTGAGGAAAAAGACCGACACGGAAAAGACCAGCAAAAACAACTTCAATTCATGTCCCGTGCTCGCCATGAGCGTGAAGAAAAACGTCAGCCCAACCATGGAGAGAAAGCGTAGCTTGCTCAACAGAGAAATGATTGGCCGGAAAAACGGGATCACCGTGGCATAGGCGAGCAGCAGCGACAAGGCGCTCGCAAGCAGGATCGCCTGGATGTTCAGATAGAAGCTGGTGATGAGTTCGCCACCCAGACCCGCCTGCCACATTTCTCCAAGAGCCTGGAATACTTCCTTGGGCTTCGGCAGAAAGACTGTCGGCGAAAATACCCAGATGAAAAACAGCATCAGCAGCTGGATGCCGACCAACCAGCGCACCGTCTGCCTGGAAATGACCCGGTTCGGGGAGAGAACCTCAATGGCTTGATTCATCTGGGTGAAATCTGCACAAAACCGGGAGGACTCTTCGGTCCTCCCGGTAGTCGCGAACTAGTTGCCCAACAGCGTGATTTCCACGCGGCGGTTGGCAGCTTTGCCAGCTGCGGTTTCGTTGGTAGCCAACGGATTTTGCGAACCATGCCCGGCAATCTTGAAACGATTATCGGGGAAGTTCTGCGGCGCATGCTTCTGCAGCCAATCCTTCACCGCAGCGGCACGCGCATCCGAGAGAGCCTGATTCACCGCCTCACTTCCGGTGTTGTCGGTATAGCCGTCGACTTGGATAAACAGGCCGGTAATAGCAAGCGAGTCTTTCAGTTCCTGCATGGTGCGAACGCCTTCAGGCGTGAAGGTTGCTTTGCCGGTATCGAAGTTGATCGAATACGACCGCTTCGAAACGACCGGACCGCTCTGATTCGCTGCGTACTGCGGAGCTTCCGCTTCTGCGCCACCACTTCCCATTCGTGCCTGTGCGCCAGTGATGTAGGACTTATCCTCAATATCCTTCACGTCCGGAATCGGCGTGTCTTTGAACAGCGCGGGATACTGCTGGGTCGCGATATTGCCGAACACTGTGTAGGTCGACCGGAAGTTATCGTTGCTGCCGGGTTCGAGGCCGAACAGGATTAAATTGTCCGCCAGGTTGTTGACCGTCGAGCCGCCCAGATCGACCTTGAATCCCTGCGCATCGGTCTCCGTCACACCTTTGTAATACTTGTACCAGTACGCTTCATCCTGATCGTTGTAGACCTTGGCGCTGATCGCGGACGCTTTGTGCAGCACCTGATCGAAAGCCTTGATCTGGTCGCCAGCTTCAAAGGTCGCAGCGAGCATGCCTTCGATTTCCGCACGATTACGCTCGAAGAAATTCTTGGGACCGAGAATGACCGCCGGCATTTGCGAACGATATTGCTTGGAGCTGACCACTTTGACTAATCCGCCTTTGCCCTTGGCGATGGTGACGTCGCCGGGAGTCCAGGTGACGACTGCGTTCACACAAACGTGTTTGGTTTCTCCCGTGAGATGTCCATCCTTCACGACCTTCCGGTCATCACACTTCCCTGCAACGTAATCGGAAGCCGCCGTGTTGTAGTCGGGCGCGTTCAGCCAGTTCACAGCATCGGAGTCCCAGGTTTTCTCGTCTGGATTATTCTTGATACCGTTGTCGCCTTCCCACTTCTGCGCGATGTTCCAGTCGCCGTCGCGCAACACACCTTCCACCAGCAGCCCCTTGGCCGCTTGCGGATTGCCTTTCACCTCCGGAGGAGCCATGAGCGAATCTTCGCCGCGGCTGTATCCGGTTGCGCCGATGACCTTGGCCTGAAACTCAGGCCCAAGTTTCTTGAGTTGCGGATTAATAGCCGCCAGGAATTGTCCCGATCCGTCGCCCATGATCACCACAAAATTTGCGCCGTTGGAGCATTGCGCCGATCCGCTGGAGATTTCACGCGCACAGGCGATCAGATCTTCCTGCATCTTGCCGGTGTCGTCCTGCCGCACCAGCAAGAGATTCACCCCGTGCTTCTCCATCAGCGAGCCCTTGGTCGTGCTGGACCCGCCGTTGGCGTAGATCAGGTTCATCTGCGCATTCCATTCCCAGATCTCGCCGCGAATTAACGTTGCCGGCACGCTGGCCGAGCTTGAACCCGGCAGCGCCACCGGCTCCACGTTCTGCACGAGCGCTTCCTTCACGTCCGGAAGAACTGCCTTTTCCGGGACCAGAGCTTTCATGACGCCAGGCGTAGGAATCCAGCCAAGCTCCGCGGCCTTCTTCAGTCCAAACAGAACGCCTGCCACCAACAGGACAATCAGGATGATTTTGGGGCCCGTCTTCAGATGTGCCATACCTTGCGCTTCCTCCCCTGTACCGCCATACAAATCTGTTTACTTGAACATGTCGCCGTAGTCGCTCGCGCTCTTCGCGGGAGCGTTCGCTGGAGTCTTCGCCGCCACCGGAACCGGAGCAGCCGTCGCGCCCGGCAACAGAAACGCCGTATCCGTGGAGCCCGCAGTGAGCAGCTTCTGCTCGTAAGCGTCGAGTTTCTCGAGAGCCTCGGTTTCGACCGCGCCGTTCTCCAGGTCGATCGTGTCCATGAAGTTCTGCGCCAGGCGCTGGAAGTCTTCCATTTCGCCGAGCTTGCGTCCGGCCTGTTCGGCGAGATGTTCCATCGTCTGGTTGTAGATTTCTTTCTCGTCACCCGAGCCTTTGATCACCGAAAGGGCCGTGCGATACGCGCGATAGGCGGTGTTGATGGTCTTGTATTCGATCTCCGCGGTTTTGACCTCGTTCTCGGTGTCCTCGATATAGAAATCAATGTGTACCGCCCACTTGCTGAGCAGGTCGTAAATGTTCTGCAGCTTGGCGAGCAGTTGCTGATAGCTGAGATTCGACTTCTGCAGCCGCCCAGCTTGATTCGCCTTGGCTTTCATCTGCAGCGCCATGCGCAGCTGCTCGTTCTGGTCGGCGCTGGTGGTTGCGATCTTCTTGGCATGCGCCGCCAGACGCATGTTCTCGTTCGCCAGCGCCTGATTTTTTTCGATGACGTTCTTAAGGTACTGAATCTGGCCGCTGACGTTCGAAATTTGCTGCGACATGACGTCGCGGCGCCTGCGCATCTGCGACAAGTGATCCTTGAGGATGCCAATGGGATCGATGTCGATGATCATGCCGGTGATCCAGCGCATGATAAGCCGAAAAAGCAAGTGCGTGCGCGGACTGAAGATGACGAACAGAATCGCCGCCAGAATCCCGGCCAGGTACACCATATGCAGCGTGTCGGCCAGCATCGAAACGATGAAGGGCACAATCTGAGCCCAGCCGTAAACCGCGGCCGCGGCGGCGATCGCGATGAAAATCATTCCGGTCTTGCCTTCAGGACGCGACCAGAACGACTTCAGTTGATCCGTGGTGCTGCCAAGATTCGGAGTGGAAGGCGTCAGACTCATAGTTCCCTCATCCCTGGAGAAGGGCGACGTACTTGGCCTTCTCCTGATCGATCTCCAGCGCGCGCCGCTGAGCGGCGATGGCGAATTGCGACTCCGCACGCTGAATCTTGCCCTGAGCTGCCCCCAGATCGGTCGTGAATTCCGCAAGGCGCTGCTGCAGTTGCGCGATCTCTTTCTGCTTCTGCGCGATCGCGTCGGTCACTTCCTGCACTTTACGCTGGCGGTCATCGATTTCGCGCTGTTTGGTGGCCGCCGCCGACGCGGCAAACGATTCCTGCTCGTTCTGCAGCGCCACCTTCAGGCCATCAAACGTTGCCAGAATCTTCTCCTGGGTCAGCCCTTCCTGCGCCTTCGCCTGCACCACAGCAGTTTTGAAACGAGTGCGCTCGTCCAGCGACGGGATGGCCACGAGCGGATCGAGATATTTGTGGATGATCGCCGCGACCTGCGTCGCGTCAAAATTCGTCTTCGCCAGAATCTTCTGGTAGACGTGCTCCGTTTCCTCGCTCATGGGTTGCGTGCTCAGCGGTGGAGGAGCGAAGTTCTGCGACGAGGCTTGGACCGCTGGAACTGCTTCTGTCTGGGGATGAGGCTGGGAGTCCGGCGCCTGGGTCACGGGTTTGGGATCATCATCCTCGATGATGGCGTGCTTGATGCTGTCCAGAAACTTGTTATTCATTTCGAGACCCTCAGCTTACAGATACGTACACTGCCGCCTTACAGTTTCCCAACCGGACGGTCGCTTTGGTTTGTCGAGATGTTCGTCGGTATGTTACTGAAAATGATCGCCTCAATGTAGCTTCGTATGAGGATGGGTGCCCGTTCTATCAACCTCAGTAGCTCTGCACAGGCCGTCTTGAACCGGCAACAGAGGATGCTATGTCCTGCAGCAGTGCGTGTCAACGAGGAGAATCACGCGAAATATTGCACTTCGCGAAGCCCACTTTGCAGAAGCTAAAGCGTGGCGGTTACAAGATTCACTGAGAGCTATGCGAACGCAGCGATCGTGCAATCAAAGATAATCCGCCAACCAGCATCACCAGCATCACTACTGTGTTGAACAGGCTGGTTGGCTGAAAAAAGATATGCAGGTTGGCGATAATACCGGCCAGAATAAAGAGCGTGCCCGCGGCAGTCACGACCCAACCGATCAGGCTCTTGCCATTCCAGAAGAGGATTGCGACTCCGATCAGCATGGGCAGTAGCGTGATGCCGAAACTGCTTCCACCCCAGAAACTCCAGTAGGATCCTACGACGGTTACCTGGTGGGCGATGAGAAAGCCGCCCACGCAAGCCATCGCGAAGCCTAACAAAAACTGTCCAAGCCCGCCCGGAGTGCCCCCGGCATCCTTGAGAGAACGGTTTTCCATGGCCGGAAGCATAGCACTGGCGCAGAAGCCATGGAAAGGCGTTCCATCACTCCCCGACCGACTGTCCCAGCATCGCGAAGTTTGAGACAATTCCCCAGCGAACGTGGGCTCGTGCCATGAATCACCTGCGACTCGCGCATAGGCTGAACAATGGGGCTACCTTCTATGAGTCAGGTTCGATGCATCTCATACATCGCGGCAGTCACCTTGTTCGGCGTCACGATACTTGGCGCCCAGCAGCCAAAGTTTCCCGTCACGTCTGTAGTCGATGCTCCCAGCATCGCCGGACGCCCCGTACAGCTCGATGCTCAGGGCAAGCTGCTCCCCTGGCCCATGCCCGACGATACCGGCTATTCCTATTCGTCGCATTTTCTGACGCAGTGGACGATTCTTTGGGATCAGTACAATCGCCAGCGGCTGCACTACTACTACTGCTGTTTCGATTTCGACCGCACGACCTTTGAACTTCAACCCGATCCGCACTGGGTGAACTCGACCGGATATCTGCGCGCGATGATGGAGGGATTCATCGAGCGCCTATATCCTTACACTGGCGATCCCCGCACTCTCACTTTTCTGGAGAGCTTCGTCGACTACGAACTGGAAAACGGCTTGACTCCTGAAGGTTACGCCTGGCCCCAGGTTCCCTATGCCTCCGCCAATCCCGGCGCGAAGCGTTACAGCGGATGGAGCCAATTGGGTGAGGACTACATTGAGCCGCACGTGGTAGGAGAAGACGGCTACGGCTATCTCCGGCTCTATGAGCTAACCGGCAACACGAAATATCTGGGTGCTGCGATTCACTGCGCGGATGCGCTCGCCAAAAACTATAAGCCGGGCGACGCGGAGCATTCTCCTTGGCCAGTGCGTTTATGGGCGCGCGACGGCAAAGCCGAAGGCCGCCCCATGGGCCCATACTCCGCCAACGTGATCGAACCGATCATGCTATTTGACGAACTGATTCGCCTGGGTCAGGGTGATGTCGCCAGCTACACTAAGGTGCGAGCCGATGCCTGGGAGTGGTTTCAGAAATATCCGCTGGCGACGAATACCTGGGTCGGATATTTCGAAGACACCATCCCCAGCATGGGCAACATGAATCAGGTGATCCCGCTGGAGTTTGCCCGCTATGTGCTGCTTCATCCGGAAAAAGATCCACAGTGGAAGGAACACGCGCGAAACCTGATCGAGTGGGTCAAGACCACTCCCAAATGGGCGAAGTACATTGTGCACGGCGCCACCGTCACCACCGAGCAAGGAAACGGCGTCGCCTTCTGTTGCAACGAACCGAATCAGTGTTGCGACAGCCACACCTCAAGATTGGCTGCGGTCGAGGCGATCTATTTTTCCAAGACCGGCGACGAGTCGTACCGCGACGCAGCCTTTCGCTCCTACAACTGGGTCACCTATTTTCAGGGTCTGCCGGGCGGTGCGCATGCTCCGTTCACCGGCCAATGGTGGTTCACGGACGAATATTCCGACGGCCCGCGAAGATTGATGGATGCCTTCTGGGCCGTACCGGAGTGGGCTCTGGCATCCGAATCGCATTTGCTGGGTTCTAGTTCAGTCGTGAACCGGATCAGCTACGGGAGAGGTTCCGTCACCTACTCGACTTTTGATCCCCAGTCCTGGGACGTTCTTCGCCTCGACTTCGTCCCGGATTCGATTACCGCGAACGGGAAACCGCTCAACCGCCGCAAAGATTTGGATCAGCCGGGATACACCTTTGACGACAAAACCCGCGTGCTGCGGATTCGTCACGATGCCGCGCGCGACATTGACATCCAGGGCAGCGGAGGCAACGCAACGCTGCAGTACGTCACGTTCGACGATCCCCATCGGCCGGCGGGGACGCTGTTGAAGGGAGAGTATCCCACTGGCGTCGTCGATTGGGGCGCAGATCAGTGGCGGATTCACGTGCCCGACGGCGCGTTCGGAACGTTCAACCTTGCCCTCGCCGATCCTCATGCCAGTTCGGCGGAGTTTAGCTTCGATTGGCCTCGCATCTTTGCTGGAATGGATGTCTATAATGGCGGCGCCTCCGATGCCGTCGTCGTGATTCACTCGCCGGAAATCCGCGAGATGTCATTCACGATTAAGCCCGGCCAGGTTCAACGGCTGCGAACGGGATGGCGCGACCCGAGTTCCAAAATCATTTTCGAATTCAAGAACGGAGACGGCTTGCGCTTCGACAATCTGGCGTATCGGCTCGAGTAAGGGCACCTTGTGCCGATGATGTCCTCCGAACTGCCCTCCGGGACCTGCAAACCGTGCCGATTCCGAGAAGGCGTGTTCGACCCGGTTTCAGGTGGCCTCCTGCTATCCCGGTGGTGTAAGATCGCATCTGAAGCGCTGGATCCAAAGGAATCGTCCTGACATTTTCCCCCGGAAGGCCCCCAGCGTCGTCACGCGGCCCGACGCAGATCAATTCTTTGAAGTTGCGTTCGCTGGGCCCGTTTCAATGCGGTCGGAGAGGTGGCAGAGTGGCCGAATGCGGCGGTTTGCTAAACCGTTGTACGGGCTAACACCTGTACCGAGGGTTCGAATCCCTCCCTCTCCGCCAGATTAGAATCAAGCGCTTGGAAGTATATCGATGCCAGTCGATATACGACCACCAGCGGGACTTCCCCTCAGATCGGACTGCAACGGACGGCGGAACGGGCTACACCCGAAGGAACTCGACCTAACCGGAAGTCTTGTCAACTGCAGCTGGCCGTTCCGGCACAATGAGTGTTCCTGGAACTTGGTTAGTTGCGAACTGCTTCGCAAGCTCGTCGGTCGTCGGACTCTTGAGTTTCTTTATCAGCTCGTCGCTCGACAGGAGCTTCAAAATCAGCCTCCTGATTTGAAGCCACTCCAGCTCAGCGTCCACATGGTACTGCGGATAGTACATGTGGGTCTTGATGTAGTCGAGGTTGTGCTCAAAGCCGACCGCGGCTCCGAGCTGCTGGTAGAGGTCCACCCGCAGGTCCAAGGTGCGGTCGTCCCATTTCTTGGCGCCTGCTTCGTTTTCAGGCCGAGGAGTGGCGACGTGCGCAAGCATCTTCTCCCAAGCTTCCCTGACAGGCTGATCCTTCCGCTTGTTGAAAACGATGTCAATGTTGTTGAGAGCCCGCAGAGAGTCGGGATGGAGCCAAGAGGCACGGTACGACATCGCCGTGTGGTACAGCTCAAGTCTGGTCTTTCTCTTCTCTCGCAGCCGGTCCAATGCGCGCGATACCAAGAGGGCGGAGACCGGGCCGAAAAAGATCGCCACCAGCACGGGGAGATTGCTCATGGCTGGAACATACCATAAAGGGCGAGTAAGCCGTACTTATTAAGATATATATAAGTCCCACTCTTGAGAGCGGTGAGTGTACCCGGTATCATCTTAGACATGGCTAGATGCACAGCACCCGTAAGAGGTCATCGCTCGTCAGCAGCCGCAGCGAACTGCCCTGCATGCGGTGGCCGCTATAGGGGCTACGGCTACGGCGGCTACAGTTCGTACTCTGCCCCGTCCTATCCGTCGTACCCCTCTTACTCCTCGTCTGCGAGCAGCGGCGGCGGGCGAAGCGGCGGCGGGTCGTCCGGAGGCGGCTCAAGGCCGCGCTGGTCGCCGGCTAGTTCGTCCGTCGCGTACACGCCTGCCGAAGTGCGGGCGCTCACGCCCATTCGCGAGACCGTCGAAAAGCAAGTGCCGTTGCCTGAAGGTCGGGACTTCTTCCTCTGCCATGCGTGGGACGACCGGCAAGGGTCCGCCAAGGAACTGTGCGACCTGCTCAAGTCATGCGGCGTCTCGGTGTGGTTCAGCGAAAACGATATTAACCTCGGCGCACCTTTCCTTCGCGAAATTGACAGGGGATTGGCGAAGTCGAAAGCCGGAATCGTGCTGGTGACTCCTGCCCTGTTAAAACGTCTTCAGGGAGAGAGCATCGCCGACAAAGAGCTGTCGGTACTCCTGGCTCGTGACCAGCTAGTCCCCGTTGTGCACGGCACGACCTATGAGGCTCTCCGCGAAGTCAGTCCCCTGCTCGCCTCGCGGAACGGCCTGAATACTCAGGAAAATACGATGGCAGTCGTCGCGGCCAAGCTCGCCGAGCTCGTCGCCATCCAGTAACCACAAACGGCGAAGTGCACAACCGCAAGTCGCCAGCTGGCGAGAATAGACTTAGAAATTTCCGCAATCCGTTGGGCCGACCCTAGTGCGAAGGCTTCCTAGACGCGGGGGACGGTGGCTGGCGTCCAACCTCTCTGTTGAGTCTCGCTTCTTCCGATTTGATGTGGTTCTCGTAATCCACTATCCAGTGGATTATCAGCCTTACGGTCTCTCGGTACGAGTCAACGATCGTCTTGGCGGAGTCGCCCAGGACGTAGGCGGCGGTTCGAAATCTGTGCGCCGACTCGGGCAGACTGCTCTCTTGTTCCGCCTTCTCTTGAAAAGTCTTAACGCTGCTCAGGAACATCTTGTAGTGGTGCATGCTCTTCACCCAATCCGAGATCATCTGGTCGTCGAAGCACTTGACTGAGAGGTCGTGGGCGAATTTGTTTCTTATCTTGCTGACGACGATCAGGTCCTTATATACCTCGGGCGGTATTATCCGCAGCATGTACGCGAATCGGATCTTCGTTCCAAACGGTCCAAGCGGCCCAGACGGATTGAACAACTGCCCTGAGATCTCCTTCTCATGCCGGAGCATGAGCAACTGTAAGAGAGATGTCAGGTGATTTTCCGCAATCGCGGACAGCACTATAGCTCTGTCTCTATCGCGAAGCGCGTCGTAAAAGGCCTCTATCTCGTCCTTTGTCAGTTTCTCGTCGAAAGGCTTCTTAATCTTAGGACCGAGGTAGCGTTCTACCTCTGGGAGATCGCTCAGTGACTTAGTCCTGTTCTTTTTCTTTCCAAGCATGAACGCGATTCTAGCAGCGGCGGTTCTCCTGACCGTCTCCTTTCCTCTGCGAACCTGGGCTTGCTTCCCTGCCGTCCGATCAAGAAGGGAAGTCGCCAGCTTGGACTCCGCTTGGCACGATGACGGCCTGGAGGAGCTCAGTCTTCGAAGACGCAAGGTAGCCAGTCGAGGCACAGGCGCGAGCTGCGGGCTTGACTTTTGCGAGACGGTAGGAGACCCTCATCTGCGCTTTGGGGAATCTCCGGGACCTGCTGCAAACTGGGGCTAACTTTCGCACGCGAACTTCCGGAACGAACCTGGATCCCATCCTGCTCGACCATGAAGAATCCTGAACAGTGGCTGCTCCTCAGTCCCTACCTGGATCAAGCGCTTACGCTGCCGGAAGAGGAACGCGCGGGTTGGCTGGAGTCGCTGCGCGCGGAGAACCGTGTGCTGGCCGATCAGGTAGAGGCGCTTCTGCAGGAGCAGAAAGCCGCCAATGGAGAGGGGTTCCTGCTGAAGGATGCGGTTGCGCCTCGCCCCACCGATGGGCTCGCCGGGCAGCTCCTGGGCAACTACGGTCTGGTTGAGCCGATCGGTGAAGGAGGAATGGGGGCGGTTTGGCTGGCGGAGCGGAACGACGGGAGATTCGAGCGCCCGGCGGCCGTGAAATTCTTGCGGCACGCGTCACTCGGGCAGACAGCGGAGGCTCGATTCAAGCGGGAGGGCGCGATCCTAGCCAGCCTGACCCATCCCAATATCGCTGCCATCTGGGACGCAGGAGTCTCGGCCAGCAAGCAGCCTTACCTTGTGCTCGAGTATGTGCAAGGGGAAGCGATTACGCGTTATTGCGACCAGCATAAGCTGGAAATTCAGGCACGCGTAAAACTATTTCTCGATGTGCTGGCGGCGGTTGCCCATGCCCACGCCAATTTGATTGTGCATCGCGACATCAAGCCGGCGAATGTTTTTGTCAGCCATGAAGGAGTCGTCAAGCTCCTCGATTTTGGGATTGCCAAGCTGCTGGAGAGCGGCGAACAGGCAGCTCCCACCTTGCTGACGCAGGATGCGGCGTCGCCCATGACGCCGGAGTACGCGGCCCCGGAGCAGTTGACGGGATCGCCCATCACCACCGCAACCGATGTCTACTCCCTGGGCGTGCTGTTGTATGAACTCCTCGCGGGCCAGCACCCGGCTGGGGCGAATCGTCGATCGGCGGCTGGACTGGTAAAGGCCATTGTCGAAACGGATCCCACCACCTTGTCAAAAGCAGTATCGACGGCGGCGCGAAACGAACAGGTGGAGGCGGCGGCGAACCGGAATGTGGACCCCGACCGGCTGCGGCGCCAACTGCGGGGGGATTTGGAGACGATTGCGGCCAAGGCGCTCAAGAAGAATCCGCAGGAGCGCTATGACTCGGTGGGCGCGATGGCCGACGATCTCCGCCGCTACTTGAACGACGAGCCCATCCGGGCTCACCGCGACACGCTGGCCTACCGCGCGGGCAAATTCATGCGACGCAACCGGATCGCGGTGTCGCTGTCATCGCTCGCCTTCGGGCTCGTGATCGCCAGCCTTTCCATCGGCTTGTTCCTCGCTAATCGAGAACGCAAAGCGGCCGAGCAGCGGTTTCTGCAGGTCCGCGAACTGGCGAACAAATTCATGGCGCTGGATGAGCAGATCCGCGGCTTGCCTGGATCCACCGAGATCCGCAAGCAGATGGCCGCCGACGGCCAACGGTATTTGAGTTCCCTGAGCAGCGAAAGCCGGGTGGACAACGACCTGGCGATGGAAATAGCGACATCTTACGGCCTGCTGGCGCACGCCCAGGGCGACCCGACGTCGGCCAATTTGGGTCAATTTGCCGAAGCGGAAGTCAGCCTGAACAACGCTGAAAGATTCATCCGGCTGGTGCTGAGCCGGGACCCGGTGAATCGGCGCGCGCTGCTCTCCGCCGCTGCCATTGAGCACGATCGCATGGTGCTGGCCGATGTCCAGGGCCGTACGGACGCGGAGTTAGCCCACGCCGACGCTGCCGCTGATTTTCTCAATCGTGCTCTACAACTGGGGCGTCCTCAACCGGCCGAGGCGCCGGTCTTTGCCTACTACTACAAGAACGTGGCCGAGGGATACCTCAACCGGAAGCATTTTGAGGAAGCCGTTCGTTACACCCGCCAAGTGCTGGAAATTTCTCAATCGTACGAGAAAGCGCGGTCGATGCAGGGCACAGCCACTGCGCTGCTGGCGAACGCATTATGGCACTCGGGAGACCTGGACGGAGCGCTGAAAACGGTTCAGGACTCGATGCCTCTGGTGGAGAAGACCGCCGCCGGCCAACATCTTTCGCTGCGCATCAACTTGGCGAACACGCTCAACCTTGAGGGCATGATCCTGGACAAGCAGGATGCGGAGCCCAGCCTGGGGCGCACCGCGGAAGCGCTGGCTGCCTTTCAGCGGGCGCACGACATTGCGGAAGAGCTCGCGCAGAAAGACCCGAACGATTTCCTAAGCCACCACAAGCTGGCGGAATTCGCTTTGCAGATCGGCAACGTTCTCCGTCACCGGAATCCGCGCAAGGCATTAGAGGTATACGACCACGCCCTGAGCCGGATTCACGAACCAGCTGCTAACGACAGCCTGAAGCTCGACGAAGCCGGACTGCTGGCTGATGCTTCGTACGCCGAGCGCCACGTGGGAAACAAAGATGAAGCCCGGCGCCGGATCGACCGCGCGCTTGAGCTTCTGGCCGAGACGCACCAGTATCCTGCAGCCAGGATCGAGCCAATGAGCCCGTCTGACCATGCGTTGCGTGCCTTGGCGGACCACTACTCCGAGACCGGCCAGACCGCTTCCGCACTCGAGACCTATGAGCAGTTGCTCGATCGATTGATGGCAGGAAAGCCGGACGTGCAGGCCGACATTGCAGACGCTGTCTCCATTTCCCGAACCTGGACTGCCCTGGCCGTACTTCTTCGCCGCGCGGGACGGACAGAGGAAGCGCAGAACTTGGAAGCTCAAAGAACGGATCTGTGGAACCAGTGGGAAACGCGGCTGCCGAATGCGCAGTTTCTGCTCCGCCAATCGCTGGCCCAGGCTACCGATCTGACTAGAACCTCAAACTAAGGTTCCCTCCCCAAAGCGCAATTGCGCTCTTTACCGGAGGCTCATTCGAGAAGGCATTTCGATTCAGGTTCAGGATGGTCCCTGTGCTTCCTTTCGTGTTTGGGTTTGTGCCAGACCATTCTTAATGAGACCTGCGGAACGCATCGATACCAGCCTTCGGCGGAATCCAGTAGGCCTTGACGTTCCCCGACCCCGAAGGGTCGAACTTGACTCCGGGCAAGGATATGAGACACTCTCCCGGCGGGGTCTATGCTTGGGGGAAGCACGATTGGCGGCCGAACTGTCCGCTCTCATGGAGGCATCTGAACGGGGTGATTCTGCGGCAAAGCAGGCCCTATTCAGTGCGCTCTACGCCGAATTGCATCGGTTAGCGAAACGGGAACTTGGACGTCGCGGAAATCCCGTCAGCCTCGGCGCCACCACTCTGCTGCACCAGGCGTATCTCGATATCGCCCAGCGCAGCGGGCCGGAATTCCCCGATGAATCCCGTTTCATGAGCTACGCTGCCCGGGTCATGCGCGGACTGCTTATCGATCACGCGCGTAACCGGAATGCCCAGAAGCGCGGAGGCCAGTTTGAAATTACGGCGTACGACACGGATGTTCTGGACACTACCGTCAATTCCCGCGAGCTGACACAAATCAGCGACGCGTTGGATGAGTTGGGAAAGATCGAGCCTTCCCTCTCGGAACTGGTGGATCTGAAGTTCTTCTGCGGTTTTTCGTACAGTGAAATCGCCGCCATGCGGGGCGTCTCCGAACGCACGGTCCAAAGGGAATGGGAGAAAGCCCGGATCTACCTGCATCGCAGCATTCGTCCCGATCTCGCACTCTGAGAGCCAAGCCTCCTCGGAGCCGCTTTGACTTCCTCGAGTTCTTTCACAGCTTTCAGGCTCACGGTTTACGCGAACTTTTTTCCGCCGGCAGTTTGCTAGGCCCCGGATGGCGCGCCAAGACAATGCTCTTTTCTGCAGAAGCTCCGAATAGTTCGGGATTGAGATAGAGCCCGCGTTGGCCTTCGGGTTTCTCCTGTTCCACGGGGATGCGATGCGCGTTGGCCCACGCGTCATGGCGGACCCCGGTAACCTGCCAGGAGACCTCAACGTTCGGCTTGTCCGTCTTGATGGCGAAATGGTTGCCACTCATCTTTTTGGCAACGATGGCCTGGGCAAACTGACCCATGACGGTCAGCTGATAACGGAAGTCGCGGTTCAGGGCTTCAAACCAGTCCGGCATGGTCACAACCGCATCGCCGTCCTTGTCAGTGGTGACGTTCCCGTTATAGATGTTCATCATGTCGGGGGATTCGACGAACGAGTGGTAGAGGAACTTGTTGGAAGGATCGAGCGGGTGGTCAATCTGGAAGGATCCGCTGCTCTTCGACAAGTTGCCCGCGACTAACACATCGCCTTCGAATACTCCCGCATATCCTCCCGCCAGGTTTTCGACGTACAGCGCTTCACCGGTTCCAGTGCTGACCGCGCCGACGGCAGTTAAACTGGTCGAGGCGCCATACAACCCATAACGTCCGCCGGTGCCGTACACCCCGTAACCGCTTGACGACGAACCGTAAACACCAGCGTTGGCTCCGTTGCCGATCAGGCCATTACCGCTGCTGCTGAGTGCGACACCGCTCACTCCGTAGGCGTCGCCCGTCCCCGTGACCCCGGTGCCGCCATAGGTTACGTTGCGGCCGTTGACGCCGAACCCTCCACCGATCGTGCTCTCTCCCCGGACACCGTCGGAGTAGCCGCTGACCGCAACGATTGAGCTGGCCGTGAAACCGCCCAGGGCATCCCTCTTTACAATGCCGTTCGCCGTGTCGTTGGAGTCTGGCGCGACCGTCCAGCTCAGGCCGAGTGTGCCGCTGGAAGTGATCGGTGACCCGGTGACCGTGAAGTCCGAACTGGGCGCGGCGAGCCCAACGTTGCTCACACTGCCCGTGCCGGGAAACGTCTGCCCTGCAGCGAATCCGAGGATCCCCTTAGGACCAAGTCTCAGGCCGGTATCTGCCGGAGCGGTCGTGCCGCTGCCGTAGAGAAGACTGAGGATTGCCGACGGGTTTGCGGTGTTGTTGTTCGCGGGTTCTGCCTTCCACTGGAACGTCTGGTTGATGGCGGCAGCTGTCGAGCTGTTGAAAGCCGAAGCGGCGAAACTTTCCGCCTGCGAGTTTTTTCCTGCCGTTGCTGTGGCGGTTCCCGTGGTGGGCAGGCTCAACACGCCGCGCACCGTGGCTCCGCCCTTCACATCGAGCGTAGTCACCGGCGCGGTTGTGCCGATGCCGATCTTCGCCGTCGCGCCCGATCCCGTCTGTGTGATGGCCGAGCTCTCGATGTCGGTCGCGGTGGAGAAAAAAGGCAAGCTATTGGTCGTTCCGCCGCTGGTGGTCACCGCCGAAGCCGGCGGAGGCGGCGTGCTCAACGCCGAGGTCGTTGTCGCCGACGTGGAGCCAGCAACGCTGCCGCCTGCCGGAGTCGCCAGAACGAACGCGGATGCCGGCAGCCCCCCGACTGTCTCGGCATCCGCCGCTTTCAGCGCATAGGGCACGCTGAGGAGCAACACGCGCGGCTGTTCCTCGCCGCCATTGACCCGAATTCCCAACCATCGCGATTCATTCGAGGAGAACAATTCCAGCGGCAGGCCTCCCGGTTTCGTCGAGCCGAGTTGCGCGGAGAAATTCCCCTTCGGATCTGCATTGACGCTCTGCGTCTCCACCCAAAGCGGCGCTCCGCCCTGCTGCTCCCGATAGATGGCGAACGTCACGCCAACTATGCCGGAGATGGTTTTACCGCTCGCATCCATGGCGTGGCCGGAGAAATTCACGAGCCTTGGGACAATGGGCGAGGAGTTCTTGGCGGTACTTGCAGTTTGGCTAGTCAGTATCTGCGCCCATACCACCATGATCAAGGCAACTCGCAGCCCAATCCATTGCGTTTTCATAGTGCTTCCCTCTGTTGCGGATTTTGAGTCAAGGTTCTTTAGTAAACGATCAGGTCGAACGTTGCATTACTGGGATTGCTGTTGCCGTTGTAGAGGTAGACGATGACCATCGTATTGGGGGCGTAACCGGGGTATGTCTGCAACCAGGTTTGACCATTAATAAGGCTGAAGTTTCGGACACTCGTGGAAAAGAAGCTGTTCGTCACGCTGAACCCGACGTCAATCCCAAACACTCCTGCCTGGAATTCCGTGAGAGTGAATCCGCAAGGTGGAGTGGTTGCCGCCGCGCCGTGGAGGTTTGGATTGAAACAATTCGTGATGTTGTAAGGAGCTTGAAACGCGTTGACGACCAGCATCGCTTTAGGCCATCCGAAGGAACCGTTGTCCTGGTGGGCGTTTCCTGCTGCCGAGAACGCCCAATCTCCTGAACCTCTGACGCCGGTTCCATCCGCCGCGAGCGCCGCTCCTCCAATCGCCTCGCCGTTGCCATAGGCGAATATTCCAGCCGTTCCACCCTGAGCAATGAGACCCACTCCGTTCGGATCGTAATTCTGCGCATAGACTCCGTAGCCCGTGTGATCGTGTGCGAGTCCGACCACGCCCGCAGGGGCTATGCCACCGACTGCTGTCGTGCCATAGCTTTCTCCCATCACGCCCTGTCCCTGCTTCACGCTGCCGTATATGCCCCGTCCCGAAGCGCTGGTGCCGTCTACTCCGTCGCCGGAGATCTGAGCCCACCCCCATACTCCAAGCCCATTCGCGTTCGAAGACGTACCGTAGACTCCGGCACTGGTGCCCGATTGCCCCGCCACTCCGTAGTTGGTCGGGCTGTAACCGGATAGGCCGACATTGCCCTGGGTATCCACGGCAAAGATGTCTCCCGCACTGAAGTTGCCGTTAGCATCGCGCTTCACGATGGCATTCGCCGTGTTCGCGCTCGTCGGCGCCACCGTCCAGTTCAGACCGAGTGTGCCACTGGAAGTGATCGGTGACCCGGTGACCGTGAAATCAGAACTGGGTGCGGAGAAAGCCACGCTGCTCACGCCGCCTGCGCCGGGGAACGTCTGCCCGGATGCAAATCCGATGATTCCTTTCGGCCCAATACGCAGCCCGGTATCGGCAGGAGTGGTCGTACCGCTGCCGTAGAGAAAGCTCAGCACTCCCGACGGATTCGCCGTGTTGTTGTTCGCCGGTTCGGCCTTCCACTGAAACGTCTGGTTCACCGCGGCGGAGGTCGAACTGTTGAATGCGGAGGCGACGAAGCTTTCCGCCTGAGAATTCTTGCCCACGGTGGAACTAGCGACGCCTGTGGCAGGCAGGTTCAAAACGCCCCGAATCGTCGCGCCGCCTTTCACGTCGAGCGTGGTCACCGGTGCGGTCGTGCCAATGCCGATCTTGGCCGTCGCGCCCGATCCGGTCTGCGAGATGGCGGAGTTTTCGATGTCGGTGCCGGTGGAGAACAAGGGTAGGGTGTTGGCGATGCCACCGTTGGTGGTCACCGCCGACGCCGGTGGAGGCGGCGTGCTCGATGGCGAGCTTGCGTTTCCTGCGATCGACGAAGAACCTGAGCCGTTCGGCGCCGCCGCCAGCACGAACGCAGAAGCCGGCAGTCCATTCAGCGTCTGTGCGTCGGCGGCCTTCAAGGCGTACGGCACGCTCATTAGCAGGATGCGGGCTTGCTCCGCTCCGCCATTGACCGACACGCCCAGCCAGCGCGCTTCTCCAGAAGTGAACAATTCAAGCGGCAACCCGTCTGGCTTCGTGGCGCCGAGTTGCGCCGTGAAGTTGCCTTTGGCGTCGGCATTCACGTTTTGGGTTTCGACCCACAGTGCCGCTCCGCCCAGCTGCTCGCGGTAGATGGCAAAGGTCACGCCCGTGATGCCTGAGAGCAATTTCCCGTTCTCATCCGCTGCGTGCCCGGAAAAATTCACCAGGCGGGGTACTACCACGTTAGAGGTCTGGCTGGTGACAGTCTGCCCGTTTCCGATGGACACGCTTGCCGCCAGCAACATCACACATCCCATGATCAATTTCGATTTCACGGTTTCTTCCTCCGGTTCTTAGACCATCCGCCCGCGCGGTTCTTGCTTGGCACTACAGGAGTTCTTGCGAACGGGAGGACGCGCTGAGGGCATCATCGTTCCCAATGAAACATGCGACACCCCTTCAAGGTTGTTTCCCGAGAGCGCCCGCTCCAGGCGCAGTGGTCCCCGTGAGCGCCCGCCGTTGCTTCACTTTTTGCATCTGCTGTGGATGCCGCGCCCATCCGATCTGTTTCTCCTCGGGCGCTCCGTAAAGCTCAGGATGTAAATAGAACCCTCGTTCCCGGTCATTCTTCAATTCTTCCGTCGGAACGCGATGCGCATTTGCCCATGCGTCGTGACGGATCCCGGTGATCTGCCACGACACGCGCATCCCAGGCCTGCCGCCGCTGATCTTGAAGTGGTTGTCAGCCAGTTCCTCGGCAACGTAAACCGGCGCGAAGCCGCCGAGGCAGGTGATTTGATAGCGGAAGTCGCGATTCATTGCGCCGAACCAATCCGGCATCTGGACAACAGCCTCGCCGTTTGCGTCGAGTGTTGCGATACCGTCATACATGTTCTTCATGTCTGAAGACTCGACCGAGGAATGGGAAAGGTACTTGTTGGCGGGATCAAGCGGGTGGTCCACCTTACTAAGATGGGTCACCGCGGTGATCGCGCCCGTCGCATACACTGCTCCGGTAAAGTACCCGGCAAAGCCGCTGCCTGCGTAAGCATCAATTCCGTCCCCAAACAGTGCGGCGCTGGTTCCGCCATAGAAAACTCCTCCGATGCCATCGCCGGCATTCGTCGAACCAATCCCTCCGTAGGCCTCGATGCCGTTGCCACCGTAAACGCCGACAGTGGGATCACTGTTTCCCCCGATGCCTACGAGTGGGGTCCCACCTGGATACCCGGAGCCGGAAGGAGCTGAGTAGCCGACGGCGTACAGCCCGATTTGTGGTCCGGTCGGAGCAATGTGCAATGCAGCGGTCGGAGTGGACGTGCCGATTCCAACGAACCCGCTCTTTGTGATGGAGACTCTTGAAATGCCCGCTGTGTAGAAGTCGAGGCCGTTGGGATTGGGCGCGCTGGCGTTGCCGGAGGCGATGCCCTGTCCGGTATTGCCTGCGCCGAATCGCAGACCCGGCGTGTCGCCACCGGTGTTGAGACTATTCACGTCAGCGCGAAGATCGCCGCCCACGTCGATGTCAGCGCCGAAGATCTGTGTGGCAGGGAACGTATTGCTCAGAGCCAGCAGTGGAATTTTCGTTGTATCGAGGCTGAGAGTCGTGGCACCTCCAAGGGAGACGGCGCCGCCGCCGGTCAGGCCGGTACCGGCATTCAAGCTGACCGATGAGTTCTGCAGCATTGCGTTGCTTACGCCGGCGGTTGCGATACTCAGCGTGCCCGTGGAAGTAATTGGGCCGCCGGTCAGCCCGGCGCCGCTCGCGACACTCGTCACGCCACCGCTGGCGGAGTTTGCGCAGGCCCAGGCCGTGCCACTCCATCTAAGGATCTGGTTCGCGGTACAGGTGTTGAGCAGCGTCAAGTTGAGAGTACCGGTGGTCCCACCACCGCTGAGGCCGCTGCCCGCGGCGGTCGTCACTCCCGTGATCGTGCCTGCGCCTGTGCCGGGAAAAGTCTGGCCGGGCGCGAATCCGATGATCCCCTTAGGACCGATGCGCAGGCCAGTTTCAGCGGGAGTGGCAGTGCCGCTTGCGTACAGAAGACTGAGGACACCCGAGGCAGTAGCCGTGTTGTTGTTGGCCGGTTCGGCCTGCCATTGAAATATCTGAGGAACGGCCGTGCTGGTTGTGCTGTTGAACACCGATGCGACGAAGGCTTCGGGCCGGGAATTCTTTCCAGCGGTGGTGGTAGCCGCTCCGATGGCTGGAAGGTTCAGCTTGCCGACGACGTTAATTGTGGTTGTGCCCGCCTGAGTGAGAATCGAGTTCTGCACATTGGTCGCGGTGGTGAACAACGGAATCGCATTCACCGTCCCACCGGTGGTGGTAACGTTGGAGGTCGCCGGTGGGGGAGCGGAACCGGAGACGCTTGTCGGAGTAACCGCGGTAGGTACTGACGATCCGTTTGCCACTGTCGGCGCCGCCAGCGCGAACGCAGAAGCCGGCAATCCATTCAGCGTCTGTGCGTCGGCGGCCTTCAAGGCGTAGGGCACGCTCATCAGCAGGATGCGCGCTTGCTCGGCTCCGCCGTTGACCGACACGCCCAGCCAGCGCGCTTCCCCAGAAGTGAACAATTCAATCGGCAACCCGTCTGGCTTCGCGGCGCCGAGTTGCGCCATGAAGTTGCCCTTGGCATCGGCATTCACGTTCTGCGTTTCCAGCCACAGCGGTGCTCCACCCTGCTGCTCGCGGTAGATAGCGAAGGTCACCCCGGCGACACCCGAGATGCTCTTACCGTTCGCGTCGGCGGCGTGCCCGGAGAAGTTCACCAACCGCGGCACCGCGGTCTGTAGATTCTCGACTGTACCCGCAGTCTGACTGCTCAGAGCGGACGTCTCTGCCATTACCAACGCTACGCACAGCAAGATGAATTTCAATTTCATATCGTCTCCTTGTTTTCTGTTGAGCCCGCGTCAGCAACAACGCTTGCCTTCGTTAGTGGCCTTGCGACGAATGCGATGCGGCAACCACGGCCGCTCCCGCTTTGCTCTGGTCCTGCAATGCTGTCTGGATGGTCTTCACCTCTCCGGCGAGTTGGGAGATTTGCCCTTCTTGGGCCGTCGCCTCGGCTTGCTGGGTGCGGATATCCTTCTGTTGAGCGCGAATCTGCCGCTGCTGAGTGCGAATCATCGACTGTTGCTGCTTGGTCGCCTCAATCAGCAGAGCCGTCAGACGGCTGTAGTCGACACTTCGCGCATCCTTGCCGTTTTCCTCCCAATTGACGATCTCAGGGACGACAGCGCCTACTTCCTCCGCGATCACGCCAATCTCATGTTTACCGTTGGCTTTCAGGTCGTAGGAAACGCCGCGCAGCTTCTGCACCTTGGCCAGTGCGTCGGGAAGAGTCTTGATGTTGGTCTTCCACCGGCGAGAACTGTATACAGCCCAGCCATCGGCGACGGCAGCACCCAGGCCCTGTCCGATGGTCAGGATGTAGCTTGGGGCAGAAGTGCCGATACCGACGTAGGCTTGGGGAGTTCCCGTCGACGAATTCGCGATGCTGCCCAGCACCACAGAATTGCTCTGGGAAACTTGCGCAAAGGCGCCGACCGCCGTCGTGTTATAGAGGTCGCCGCCAGTTTGACCGGAGCTGTATCCCAACGCCGTGTTGTTGTAGCCGGTAGTTGCGCCTCCAGCAGCCGCTCCCAGAGCGGTATTCCCGCTGCCCGTGCTCAGGCCGATCAAAGCGATGTCGCCGATCGCCGTGTTCTGATTCCCCGTAGTGTTGTAGTACAGCGCGGCATGTCCCATGGCGTTGTTCGCAGTGCCGGTTGTGTTGGAAAAAAGGGCGCTCCCCCCGTAAGCGTTATTCCCGGAACCGGTTGTGTTGGAGTACAAGGCCTGATATCCGCTGGCAACGTTCTGCGCTCCGGTGCTGTTGGAAAACAGCGCCTCGTAGCCGTTCGCGGTGTTGGCGGGCCCGGTTGTGTTGGAGTACAGCGCGGAATAGCCGACCGCTGTGTTGTTGCTGGCGGTCGTATTTGAGTAAAGGGCCGACGCCCCAAGGGCGGAATTCGAGCTCCCGGTCGTGTTGAGGAGCAGGGCCTTGTGCCCGACGGCGGTGTTCTCATTCCCGGAGGTGTCCGAATATAACGCAAACGCACCCGTTGCGGTATTACCGCTGCTGCTCGTGGTTGCCGCGAGCGCGTCGAGCCCGACGGCGTTGTTGTAACTCCCGGTAGTGTTCGCGAACAGGGCGCTCTCGCCGACGGCAGTGTTTCCCCCGCCCGTCGTGTTGGCCGTCAAGGCGTACACTCCGCTGGCCGTGTTCTGACCTCCCGTCGTGTTCGAAGCCAGGGCGGAATTCCCATTCGCCGTGTTGCCAGTGCCGGTCATCGTCGTGTTCCCGGCAAACCCGGTAAAGGCGTTGCCGGTCGTGGTTGAGCCAAAGGCGAATAAGGCGCTGCCGATCTGATATGCGCTGCCGGAGACCACTCCGGTCGCGCTGACGTTCCCGTTCACCGCCTGGTTGCCGGTAAACACGTTGCTCGCCGCCAGCAGCGGGACCTTAGTTGCATCCACGTTCAGGGTGACCGCTCCGGTCTTGCCACCCCCGGTCAGCCCCGTCCCCGCCGTCACTCCCGTAATCGTTCCGTTGCCGGTTCCGGGAAACGTCTGCCCGGTGGCAAACGTAATCTGGCCATTGCTGCCGATCTTCAGTCCGGTCTCCGCCGGGGTTGCGGTACCCTGTCCGAACAGGAGATTGATCGTTCCCGTCGCGGCTGGCGTGTTGTTACCGGCGGGCTCGGCTTGCCATTGAAACGTTTGCGGCACAGCCGTGCTGGTGGTGCTGTTGAAGGAGGAAGCCGCGAACTTCGCTGGCTGAGAGTTCTTCCCGGTGCTCGCCGTTGCCGTTCCGGTTGCTTGCAACGAAAGCGTTCCGCGCACCGTCGCTGATCCCTTTACATCCAAAGTGGATGCCGGTGCCGCGGTGCCGATGCCAATCTTTGCCGTTGTTCCCGAGCCCGTCTGCGTAACGGCGGAGTTCTCGATATCGGTCCCCGTGGAGAACAAGGGGAGGGTGTTTGCCGTGCCGCCGTTGGTTGTCACTGCCGATGCGGGCGGAGGCGGAACCAACGGCGATGCAGACGGGCTATCCCCGTTAACACTCGGTGCCGCGCCGATCGGCGGCGCTGCCAGCACAAACGCCGAGGCGGGCAATCCTCCCAGCGTCTGCGCGTCGGCCGCCTTCAGGGCATAGGGCACGCTCATCAACAGCCCCCGCGCCTGCTCCGCACCGCCGTTGACCGCGACCCCCAGCCAGCGCGCTTCGCCGGAGGTAAACAACTCCAGCGGCAAGCCTTCTGGCTTGGTCGCGCCGAGTTGCACGGTGAAGTTGCCCTTGCCATCGGCAGCGACGTTCTGGGTTTCAACCCATAGTGGCGCGCCGCCTTGTTGTTCGCGATAGATGGCAAAGGTCATGCCCGCCGCGCCGGATAGGATCTTTCCGTTCGCGTCCGTCGCATGTCCGGCGAAGTTCACCAGTCGCGGAACGACCGCCTGCGGTTCCTGAGCCGAGCTCGCGGTCTGCGCGTTCAGAATGGAGAACGCTGCCATCAGCACTAGCACGCACAGCACGATGAGTTTCAATTTCATGTCGTCTCCTTTCAGCTTGTCGATCTGAAATGGCCGAGCTCTGATCTTGTTTGCTACCGATGGTTCTGCAGCGGGCGAGACGCGGCCAGCGTTGCTGTTGCTGTCGTATCCTGCCCACGTAGTACTTTGTGAATTGCCTTTACTTTCGTTGTGAGTTCTGCGATCCGCGCCTTTCGCCCAATGGCCGCGGCCCTCTGGGCCCGGATCTGCTTCTGCTGGGTACGAATCTGGCGCTGTTGGGCGCGGATCATCGCCTGCTGCTGCTTGCTGGCTTCAAGCAGAAGTGCCGTAAGACGCGCGTAGTCGACACTTCGAGCATCCTTGCCGTTTTCCTCCCAACCGACGACTTCGGGCACCACGGATCCGACTTCCTCGGCGATCACGCCTACTTCGTGCTTGCCGCTGGCCTTAAGGTCATAAGTAACGCCGCGCAGCCTTTCCACCTTGGCCAGCGCGTCCGGCAAAGTTTTAATGTTGGTTTTCCACCGGCGGGAACTGTAGACGCTCCAGTGGTCTGCGATGGGCGCGCCCAGGCCCTGTCCGATGGTCAGGATGTTGCTAGGGGCAGAAGTGCCGATGCCGACGTAGGCTTGGGGAGTGCCAGTCACCGAATTCGCGATACTGCCCAGCACCACCGAGTTACTCTCAGAGACCTGTGCGAAGGCACCAACTGTTGTGGTGTTGAAAACAGCCCCGCCGGTTAGCTTGGTTATTTGACCGGAGCTGAAACCAATTGCAGTGTTGTTAAACCCGGTGCTTGCGCCTCCGGCATTCGCGCCAAAAGCCACGTTCCCGCTCCCGGTGTCAATCGATCCCAAGGCGCTGTCTCCAACAGCTGTGTTCTGATTTCCAGTCGTGCTGACGGAGTACCCTGCCCACATCGCGAAGTCACCCATGGCGTTGTTCGAATTACCGGTAGTATTCGAAGCTAGGGCATACGCGCCGTATGCGTTGTTACTTGCTCCTGTAGTGTCGGCGTTAAGAGCGCCATATCCACCCGCGGAGTTATTCGCACCCGTGGTATAGGAGTCAAGGGCCTGGAAGCCGATGGCGGTATCGTTGTTCGGGGATTGGGCCTCTTGCATCGCCTGGGACCCGACCGCCACGTTGTTGTCGCCGACCGTGTCGTTGGTCTGAAGAAGCGCGCCTGCGCCCGCCCCCGCCCCGAGCCCGGTATTGTAGTTCCCGGAAAAAATGCCCAGAGCCCCAGATCCATCAGCCACGTTATTGCTGCCGCCGACGTTGGCGAACAACGCCTCAAAGCCGTCTGCGGTATTGGCACCGCCGCTCGCATTCGTGTAAAGGGCGAAAAAACCGATCGCCGTATTGTCGACGGCATTGGTGCCACTGCTTGCATAAAGGGTTTGAAAGCCCACGGCCGTGTTGGAACCACCCAAGGTGTTCGCGACCAACGCTCCGTTGCCGATCGCGGAGTTGTAGGTGCCGTTCGTGTTTGCACTCAGAGCCTGCATCCCCTGGGCGAAGTTGTGGTCGCCGAACATCGTTGTGTTTCCGGCAAACCCCGAAAAGGCATTCGGGGGACCGGTTGAGCCAAACGCGAACAGAGTGCTGCCAATCTGATACGCGCTGCCGGAGACGACTCCCGTCGCAGCCACGTTCCCATTGACCGTCTGATTCCCCGTGAACACGTTGTTGGCCCCCAGCAGTGGAACCTTGGTCGCATCCACGTTCAGCGTCACGGAGCCAGTTGTGCCGCCTCCGGACAGGGCCGCGCCCGCGGTCACGCCCGTGATCGCGCCTGGGCCTGTGCCGGGGAAGGTCTGTCCGGACGCAAATCCGAAGAGTCCCTTAGGTCCAATCCGCAGACCGGTATCAGCCGGAACGTTTGTGCCGATTCCATAAAGCAGGCTGAGCACAGCCGACGGGTTCGCCGTGTTGTTGTTCGCTGGCTCGGCCTTCCACTGGAATGTCTGATTGACGGCGGTGGCGGTCGAGCTGTTGAAAGCGGAAGCGACGAGATTCTCCGGTTGCGAACTCTTGCCGGCCGTTGCGGTCGCGTTGCCGGTGGTCGGCAGTGCAAGCGTTCCACGCACGATCGCTGATCCCTTTACATCCAAAGTCGCCACTGGCGCGGTCGTGCCGATGCCGATCTTGGCAGTTGCGCCGGATCCGGTCTGTGTCATTGCCGAGTTTTCGATGTCGGTCGCGGTCGAGAACAGCGGCAGCGTTTTGGCCGCTCCGCCATTGGTCGTGACCGTCGAAGCGGGCGGTGGGGGCGTGCTCGACACCAACGTTGTCGATCCTGTAGGGGATGATGAAATCCGATTCGAGGCTGCGAGGAGGAACGCCGAGGCGGGCAGTCCTCCCAGTGTCTGCGCATCGGCCGCCTTGAGCGCATAGGGCACGCTCATCAACAGCACGCGCGCCTGCTCCGCTTCACCCGCGATCTGCACCGCCAGCCAGCGAGCCTCGCCACTCTGGAATAGATCCGAGGTTATGCCGTGAGCGCTGTATGCCCCCAGTTGGACGGTAAAATGCCCGGCCTTGTCCGGCGTGACACTCTGCGTCTCCATCCAAAGCGGCCCGCCGCCCTGCTCGTCCATGTAGATAAGGAACGTCACTCCGGTGGTCGACGCCACGACCTTCCCCGCGCTGTCCCGCAAGACGCCGGCGTAGCTGATCATGGGAGGCACGCTGGTTGGCACAGCTGTCGAGGCGTTCTGCGCGGCGGCAGAACCGGCCAAGGTCATAGCCACAAAAAGACCAGCGAGCTTCAGGGTGAGTGAATTCATAATGGTCCCTCGGATCTGGGGGTGGACGTTCTGGGCAGATCTACCGCGATGTCAGGCCCCGCACTCTGACATTTATTCCCCTACTTGGAATATCGAAAACGCAAGGGAAAACACGACAGGCGAGATCGGAAAAGACCACGATTCCTATCCACGACGAGGCGACTATGCAAGAACCTGCAGCCCTGAGGTCGCACGTTCCTTCACGCGCCAGGAATCCGGGCATAGAGTTCGTACTAACGAGGGGAAGGGAAATTGCGGTCCGCTCTCGTGTATATTCCGCCTCTACAGGTCGCGAGTTGCTACGCAGTGGCATACTGATTCGGAGCATGATGAAGTGGCCTGCCTATTCCGGAATAAAATCTTATGGCGCTCTCTGTGAAATCTGGCGAATTGGATGGAACCCTAAATCGACGCGAGTCCCAGCCGATGCGGATTCTCGCAGCGGATGATCAGGAGCATATTCTGGAGGCTCTTGATCTGCTGTTGCGCCCGCAGGGATATCGCGTCGACAGAGTGCGTTCTCCCGCGCTGGTTCGAGAGGCTCTCACCAGCAACTCCTACGACGCGATCCTGATCGATCTCAACTACACGCGCGACACAACCTCCGGGCAGGAAGGACTCGACCTGTTGTCGGAGATCGTTGCCCTGGACGCGACCGTTCCGGTGATTGTGATGACCGCGTGGGCGAACGTGGAACTGGCGGTGGAAGCGATGCGTCGGGGAGCGCGCGACTTTCTGCAGAAGCCGTGGGAAAACGAACGTCTGGTTGCGATTCTGCGCACGCAGGTGGAATTGCATCGTGCGCTGCAACACGCCGCGCGCCTGGAAGCCGAAAACCGCTTGCTGCGCGCCGAGGGACGGCCAGAGTTTCTTGCGACCGCGCCTGCGATGCAGCCTGTGCTCGATACGATCGCTCGCGTCGGCCCATCCGACGCGAATGTCCTCATCACCGGCGAGCACGGAACGGGGAAGGAAGTCGTGGCGCAGACTCTGCACGCGCTGTCGGCGCGGGCTTCGCGGCCGCTGGTCGCGGTGAATACCGGGGCGATTCCGGACGGAGTGTTCGAGAGCGAGATCTTCGGACATGTGAAAGGGGCCTTCACCGACGCGCGCACCGACCGCATTGGCCGATTCGAATTGGCGGATGGCGGCACGATCTTCCTGGATGAGATCGGCAACGTGCCCATGCGCCAGCAGGCCAAGCTTTTGCGGGTGCTGGAAACTGGTGAGATTGAGCGAGTCGGATCGTCGCGCGCGCGGCGGGTGGATGTGCGCGTTCTTTCCGCCACCAATGCCGATCTTCCTGCGGCGTGCGCAGCCGGACAATTCCGAGAAGATCTGCTGTTTCGGCTGAATACGGTGGAGGTTCGGCTGCCAGCGCTGCGTGAGCGCCGTGAAGATATTCCCGTTCTCGCGGCGCACTTTCTTTCGCGCTATGCGGCCCGCTATCGTCGCCCCGTGCAACGATTCGATCCTGCGGCCATGCAGGCACTGCTGCAATATTCGTGGCCGGGCAATATTCGCGAACTTGAGCACACCATCGAAAGAGCCGTGCTGATGAGCCGTTCGCCGGAAATTCAGCCGGCCGATTTATCCCTCAGCTCGCAGCGCGTTTCCGCACAAAATCTGGAGGACCTCAGCCTCGAGGCGGTAGAAGCCGTATTGGTGCGAAAGGCGCTGCAGCGGTTCCAGGGGAACGTGAGCCAGGCTGCGGAGGCCCTCGGCCTGAGCCGCGGTGCGCTCTACCGGCGCATGGAGAAATATGGGGTCTAGTTCCGGATTTCGTCCCCCGGCACGTCCAAAGAAACGCACCCGGCTCCTCTACGAAAACCGCATCAGCCTCTACGCCTTTTTGGTGGCGCTGCCCGGATTATCGGTCAGCGCCGTCCTGCTATGGATGCAGCCATGGACGATGGGCTCGCGGCTTGGGCTAATTGCCGTTGAAGTGTTCGTGTGGTGGCTGCTGGCTCTCGCGCTTCAGGAACAAACCACGCGTCCCTTGCAGACTTTGGCAAATGTAATCGGGTCGCTTCGCGAGGAGGACTATTCCTTTCGCGCGCGCAATGCGGCTCCCGACGACGCGCTGGGCGAACTATCGCTGGAAGTAAATGCTCTCGCGGACATGCTGGCGGACGAGAAGGTACGAACCATTGAGGCGACGGCTCTGCTGCAGCGAGTGGTGGATGAGATTGATGCGCCACTGTTCGCGTTTAACCCGGCATCCGCGCTGGTGCTGGTCAATCCCGCGGGCGAGCACCTGTTGCGGCAGAAGAAAGTGCGAATGCTGGGCCGCAGAGTGCAAGAACTAAGCCTCGAACAATGCCTGACCGCCGACAACGAGAGCGTGGTGGAACTGAATGTGAACGGCTCGCAGGCCCGCTGGCTGGTGCGGCGGAGCTCGTTCCGCCAGAATGGAGTGCCGCACACGCTGGTGGTGCTCTCCGATGTCAGCCGCGCTCTGCGCGAGGAAGAACGCCGCGCCTGGCAACGGCTGATTCGCGTTCTCGGGCATGAACTCAGTAATTCGTTGGCGCCGATCAAATCTATTGCCGGCAGCCTCAACTCCAGGGTCAGCGGCACGGAGATGGATGCCGGTGTGAGAACGGACCTGCAGCGTGGGTTGGAGATTATCGAGGCACGTTCGGCATCTCTCCATCGCTTCCTCGATGCCTACCGCCGACTTGCCCAAATGCCAGCCCCGGTGTTGCGGGAAGTCGCGATCGAGCCGCTCGTTTCACGCCTGGCAACCCTTGAGACTCGCGTCCACGCCTCCGTCGAGGCGGGGCCACCAGTCGTCTTTCAGGCGGACCCCGATCAACTGGAACAGATGCTCATCAACCTCATTCGCAATGCAGCCGATGCGGTGTTGGAGGCACGGGCGGCCGCCGCACCGGGCGAGACCGGACCCTCAACGCAACTGGGCGGGGTTGGTGTGCGATGGATCGCCGAGTCTTCTGAGATTGTGTTGCTCATTACCGATGAGGGACCTGGTCTTTCTAATCCGGCGAACGTCTTTACGCCGTTCTACACCACCAAGCCGAACGGAAGCGGGGTTGGGCTTGTTCTGTCGCGCCAGATTGCAGAGGCACATGGGGGAAGCATCGAAATTAGCAACCGGAGTGATCGACGCGGTTGCGTGGTGAAAGTTGTGTTGCCTCGCTCGCCCGTTCGCACGCCTGCGGTTCCACCGAAACTGTGAGCCCTTGGGACACGGCTAGCTCGTCCGAAAATGGACAGTCAAATCCTGGGACGGACAATCTCCACCCTCCGGATTGTTATGTCACCTGTAGATCCCCCGTAGTTTCAGCTGGTTGCGTGGCCGCTCCATTTGGCCCGGCAGTTGCCCTTCCCCTGACGTGATGGATATCGCCCGGCCCGAATTCAAGGTACAAAAAAGGAAGCGCCAGATCGCCATCGCCGCAGGTCTCGTAGTGGTCGTCACTGCTCTAACGGTTGTCGTTTATCGACTACGACCCGCTGCACCGACGGTGGAGCGCGGCACCGTGTGGACCGACGCCGTCAAGCGCGGATCCATGCTGCGCCAGGTGCGAGGCATCGGCTCGCTGGTTCCTTCCCAAGAGTCCGTTCTGCAGATTCCTGCCGAGACCGAAGCCACCGTAGTGCGAATCCGCATGTTGCCGGGCTCGCAGGTGAAGGCGGACACGATCCTGCTGGAAATGAGTAATTCGCAGGTGGAACAGGCCGCGGTCGATGCCGACCTCCAGTGGAAGGCAGCCCAGGCGGAATACCAGAGCCAGCGGATGAAGTTGGAAAGCGACCTGATGAATCAGAAAGCTGGCGCCGCCACGGTGAAGGCCGACTACAGTCAGGCGAAACGTCAGTCCGATACCGACAAGGCTTTATACGACCTCGGTGTGATCTCTGGCATGGCCTACAAGAATTCCAAAGGCAAGGCAGATGAGCTCACGACCCGCAACGATCTCGAAGACCAACGCTTGGCCAGCAGCCAGAAAGCGATCGAAGCGCAGCTGGCCGAGCAACAGGCGAAAGTCGACCAGATGCGCGCTCTAGCGGAGCTGAAGAAAAAACAGCTGGATGCGCTGAGGGTCCGTGCCGGCATCGACGGAGTGCTGGTCGAACTCCCCCTGCACGTCGGGCAGCACGTCACGCCGGGAACGATGCTGGCGAAAGTCGTCCAGCCGAATCACCTGATGGCGGAACTCAAAGTCGCCGAGACGCAGGCGCGCGACGTGCAGATCGGCGAGCCTGCCTCGGTCGACACGCATAACGGAGTCATCGCCGGTACGGTCACGCGGGTCGACCCGTCTGTGCAAAACGGAACGGTTACCGTCGACGTCAAACTCACCGGGGAAATCCCCAAGGGGGCCAGACCGGATTTGAGCGTAGACGGAACCATCGATCTGGAACGGCTGGACAATGTGCTGTACGTGGGGCGTCCAGCATTCGGGCAGGAGAACAGCACGATCAGCTTGTTCAAACTCGACGGCGACGGTCGTGACGCCGTGCGCGTTCCCGTGAAGGTTGGGCGCGCGTCGGTCAACTCGATTCAGGTGGTTGACGGCCTGCGAGAGGGAGACACGGTGGTGCTCTCCGACATGTCGCGCTGGGATAACACCGATCGCATTCGGCTCCAGGAATAGGAACGCAAGATCGCTCAGAGAGGGACTCATGACGGACGCAGGCCAAACCCTGATTCAAATTGCTGACATGACCAAGGTTTTCTACACCGATGAAATCGAAACCCACGCGCTCTCGGGCGTACATCTCTCGGTGAACCGCGGCGAATACGTCGCCATGTCGGGTCCCTCGGGATGCGGAAAATCCACGCTGCTCTCCATCATCGGTCTGCTCGATACGCCCACCGGCGGCCGCTACATCCTGAACGGGAAGCCGGTCGAGAATCTCGATTTCGCAGACCGCGCCCGCATTCGCAATCAGGAGATCGGCTTCATCTTTCAGAGTTTCAACTTGATCGGCGATCTCACCGTCTATGAGAACGTCGAATTGCCGCTGACTTATCGCCAGCGCATGTCCTCGCCCGAGCGCAAGACGCGCGTCATGGAAGCCCTGGAGCGCGTCGGCATGGCGCACCGTGTGCGGCACTATCCTTCGCAACTCTCCGGCGGGCAGCAGCAGCGCGTCGCTGTGGCGCGTGCACTGGGAGGAAAACCGTCCATCCTGCTGGCGGACGAACCAACCGGAAACCTCGATTCGCGCAACGGTGAGGCCGTCATGGAACTGCTCGCCGAACTGCACAAGGAAGGCGCGACCATCTGCATGGTGACGCACGATCCGCGCTTCGCCAAGCACGCGCAGCGCGAAGTGCACCTGTTCGACGGAAAAGTCGTTGCCGACGAAGAACTCAAGAAGCTGATGGCGGAAGTGCAGGCATGAGAGGCCTGTTCCAGGATCTGCGTTATGCAGGCTAGCCCTCAGCTTAGAAAGCACCCCGGTTTCGCCTTTACGTCGGTCGTGGTTCTGGCCATGGGCATGTGCGGTTGGGACCCTGCTCGGAGTCTCCACCATGCGTGCAGTTTGCGCTCTCTCTGCGAGCTATTTCCCCGCCCGCAATGACTCGCAGGTCGAGCCCATACAAGCCTTACGTCAAGAATAGGAGGTCCGCGATGCTGGCAGGTCTGATACAAGATGTTCGATATGCGATCCGGCAACTGAAGAACAATCCCGGATCAACCGCCGTCGCCATCGTTACGCTCGCTCTGGGAATCGGTGCGAATACCTCCATCTTCAGTAACGTGAACGCCCTTCTGCTGCGGCCATTTGAGTTTCCAGATCTTGATCGCGTCGTCGCTGTGTGGGAAACGGTACAAAACGCAACCAGGGTGAAGGCGGCTCCAGCCAACTTTCGCGACTGGCAGGAACAGAGCAGATCGTTTGAGCAACTTGCCGCAGTACAGGGCTGGGACGCAAATCTCACAGGCATGGGTGTTGCCGAGCGAGCCGAAGGGTATCGTGTAACGCCACAGTTTTTCCCCTTGCTCGGCGTACCGCCTCAACTCGGGCGAACCCTCGGTCCTGCTGATTTTCAGCAGGGTGCGGCTCCGGTCGTAGTCGTCAGCTATGGCTTCTGGCAAAGGCACCTGGCCGCCGATTCGAATGTCGTCGGCAAGAATATTCTCCTGAATGGTCAGAACTTCACCGTGGTCGGCGTAAGCGGCCAGGGCGGGGAGTTTCCGGCGGGGGCACAAATCTGGACACCGCTCGATTTCAGTTCGAGCGATATGGCGGATCGCTCCAATCACTACCTGCTGGTTCTCGGACGATTAAAGAAGGACCCATCCGTCTCCCATGCTGAGCTGGACCTGCAACAAATCGCGCGACAGCTGGGAGGGCAGTTTCCGGCGACGAATGCAGGCAACGGCATCCGAGTTGCCCGCTTGGCAGAAGATGCGACGACCGGAACGCGCCAGTTTGTGTTGGTACTGATGGGGGCCGCAGTATTCGTCTTGCTGCTCGCCTGCGTCAACGTGGCGAATCTGCAGCTGGCTCGGGCCGCGAGCCGGCAAAGGGAAATGGCGGTTCGGCTCGGATTGGGCGCGAGCCGCTGGCAATTGATGCGTCAACTGCTGGTGGAGAGCACGGTCCTCTCATTGCTGGGAGCATTTTTCGGTGTGCTGCTTTCCAGTTGGGGCATGATGTTGCTGCGCGGAGACATCCCTGCCTTCATCATGGAGCACGTCCCGGGGCTCGCCCACGTCCGGCTTGATCTGCGCGTCCTGGGATTCACTATGGGGATCGGGCTCTTGAGCGGCATTCTCTCCGGTCTGGCTCCTGCTCTGCGTTTTTCCCGGAACACGGTCGCTGGCGCTTTGAAAGAAAACGCTCGAGGTGGCGGAGCCAGCGCGGCAACGGGCAAACTGCGTTCCATCTTGGTTATGTCGGAAATGGCGCTCGCTCTGGTGTTGCTGGTGGGAGCAGGCTTGATGGTCAAGGGATTCCGTCATCTCCTTAATGTAGAGACGGGATTCGACCGCACTCACGTGCTCACTTTCCGCGTTGCCTTGCCCGAGGGGAAGTACCAGAGCAACGATCAAATCCTGGGCTATTACGATCGCGTGTTGCGCGGCCTGCAGTCCGTTCCAGGCGTGCAGTCGGCGGCGGCAGTATCCAGCATTCCTTCGGCCTGGAATTGGAATTGGACGGCGTACAGGGCAGAGGGCGCGCCTCCGGCCAAACCGGGCGAGATGCCATCGACGGTCTCGCAGTTGGTCAGCCCAGATTTCTTCGCTACGCTCCGCGTTCCTTTACTGCAAGGGCGCGCGATCACAGCGGAAGACACGCGCAGCTCACCGCCGGTAGCGATCATCAGTGCGACCCTGGCGCGACGGGCCTTCCCTGATCAGAATCCGATCGGAAAACATCTCATACTCGGCGACAGCAACAGTCACGAACCTGAGCGCACGGTTGTCGGTGTCGTCGGAGATGTTCGCGCAAATGCCTTTGACACAGGCTTCGATCCCACCACCTACGTGCCGCTGACCCAAGTACCCCCGAGGTCGTCTGCCTTTGTCCTTCGGACGGTTGCTGATCCCCGGAGCGTGGCGATGGCGGCCGTGGGAGAAGTGAGGACTGCCGATCCGGAGACTCCCGCGTTTGATGTGCGTACTCTCGAGCAGGTCATTTCCGACAACGCCAGCGGCGTGGAATCCTCGGCGCGGATGATGCTGATTTTCGGTCTGGTTGCGTTGACTCTGGCCGCGGCGGGAATTTTTGCGGTGATGGCCTACTCGGTGGGCCAGCGCACACATGAGATCGGAGTGCGTATGGCTCTTGGCGCGCAGCGGTTCGATGTCCTCAAGCTCGTCGTCTCTTCGGCGGTCAAGATGGGCAGCCTCGGCCTCGCGATCGGCTTGGGCATCTCCGTGCTCATGGCGCGAGCACTATCGAGTGCTCTTTTCGGGGTGGTGCAGGTGGATGTGGCGGTTTTCGGCGGTCTGACCGTCCTCCTCATCACAGTGGCTGCTATCGCCGCCTACATCCCTGCTCGATGGGCCACGAGAGTCGATCCAATGCACGCCTTGCGATATGAGTGAGAGGGGAGATGCCATGGCGCTCGGTGCTGGAGATGGGGTTGCGGGACGCCGCCATTCTTCTGGGCGGAGGCACCGCAGTCGGAGTCTGCAGTGCACTCGCATCGGCTTCGGTGCTGGAGAGCATGCTTTTCGGCACGAAATCGCGCGATCCGCTGGTCCTGGTGTCGGTTTGCGCCGCGATCGCTGTCGTAGGACTGCTTGCGGCTTACATTCCGGCTCGACGCGCCGCACAAGTGGATCCCATGGTGGCGCTGCGCTATGAGTAATTCGAAATCGGAGATCACTCAATGATTCAACTGAAGAATCTGGAACGTAGCTACAAAACTCCTGCGGGACAAACCTGGGTTCTTCGTCGCATCCATCTGGAAATCCGGGAAGGCGAGTTCATTACGATCATGGGTCCGTCCGGGGCCGGAAAGTCTTCTTTGCTCAACGTCCTTGCACTGCTGGACGACGCATGGGCAGGCGAATACTGGTTCCGCGATCAAACGGTTCACGACATGAAGCGCAAGCAGCGGGCGGAACTCGCCAAGCGCAACGTCGGAATGGTTTTCCAGAGCTACCACTTGCTCGACGACTTGACCGTCCAGGAGAACATCGATCTCCCACTCTCCTATAAAGACATCCCCCGCCGCGAACGCCAGAGTCTGGTTGCCGACACGCTCGATCGCTTCCAGATCGTTGCCAAGAAGGATCTTTATCCGAGCCAGCTTTCCGGCGGACAGCAGCAACTGGTGGGCGTCGCTCGCGCGGTAATTCATAAGCCCGCGCTCCTGTTAGCCGATGAGCCGACAGGAAATCTGCACTCCAGCCAGGCCAAGGAAATCATGGAACTCTTTCGAGAATTGAACCAGCAGGGCACGACAATCGTGCAGGTGACGCACTCCGAGACGAACGCAGCCTACGGCAGCCGCACCATCGAATTGCGTGACGGATGGATGGTCAAAGACACGACGAACCCTTCGCTGGCGGTACCGCAGGAGGTCAGTGCTTCGTGAACTCCTTCGGCCTATTTGTCTCGCGCTGCACTGTAATCGCGTGTCTTTCGTCTGCACTGTCGGCAGCGCAGTCCTTTAACCAAACGACGTCGGCTCCGTCAGCGAGCCATGCCCGCGTCCAATTCGATATTCCCAAGTCGCACAATCCGCTCAATGCCTATGCGCCGGAGTCAGTTCCCGAGCCAGTGCTCACAAACTCCGCACATCTGACGCAGCTGATACGCGACGGGAAACTCTACCTCTCCTTGAAAGATGCGCTGGACTTGGCGCTTCAGGACAACCTCGACCTTGCCATCGCGCGCTACAACTTGCCCATCGCAAATACCGACATCCTGCGCACCCAGGCCGGCGGCTTCTTCCGAGGAGTGAATACGGGCGTCGTACAAGGAACTCCCGGGGGTGGTGTCGGTGGGTTTGGAACCGGCGCACCGGGCGGAGGGGCAGGCGGCACCACCGCGGGCGCGGGCGGCGCGGGTGCTGGCGCTTCTGGCCTGGTGCAGTCCACGCTGGGCACCGGAACCGCAGTATCGTCCTACGATCCCTTCATCAACATAAGTGGCGGGGATGAGCATCAAACGTCACCTGTCGTGAACCCCACGATTTACGGCGTTCCCTCGTTGCAGCTGAACACCGTCCAGGTAGGCACTTACTTCACTCAAGCCTTCCCAACCGGAACCAGCATCAATTTCTCATTTGTGAACTCGCGTCAGACAACGAACAGCCCGGATTTCACCCTGTCCCCAACGCTAAGCTCGACATATCGTTTTCAGATTCAGCAGGAACTTCTTGCCGGATTTGGTTTCGGGCCGAATTTGCGATATGTGCGTATTGCCAACAACAACAAAAAGATCTCTGACATCGCCTTCAAGGATCAGGTCATTGCGACGGTCACACAGATCGAGAACATCTACTGGGATCTGGTCAGCGCGTACGAACAGACTCGAGTGAACGAGCAATCGGTCGCATTCGCGCAGCAGACGCTCGACAACGCGAAGAAGCAGCTGCAACTGGAGAGCGTGCCCGAGCTGGACGTGATGCGCGCCGAAGCGGAGGTTTCTAAGCGCGATCAGGACTTGACTGTAGCTCGCACGAACCTGCAGCTGCAGGAAACGTTGATGAAGAACGCCATCACCAAGAGTCTGGATGATCCAACCCTGGAGTCCATGGCAGTCGTTCCCACCGACGCGCAAACGGAAGCCACGCCCATTCAAGCGGTCCAGCCGATTCAGGATCTCATCCTGGAATCGCAGCACAACCGCCCGGAGTTGGCCGAGTCCGATATCGATCTCGTAAACCGGCAGATCAGCCGGCAGGCAGCTCGCAACGCGTTGCTGCCCACTTTATCCTTGATCGGCACTTATGCCGGGTCCGGCCTTGCCGGACTTCCGAATGGCCAGAACACGTCGACCGTGCCAACCGACTTCGGCGGAGCGCTTAAGAACGCGTTCAACAACTCTTCCCCCGACTACTACGTGGGCCTCAATCTGAACATCCCGATTCGAAATCGAGTGGCAAAAGCAGACCAGTACCGCTCAGAGTTGGAATACCGCCAGGCGGAACTGCGTCTTGAACAATTGAAAAAGCAAGTCCGCATCGAAGTGCGCAACGCGCAGTATGCGCTCGACCAGACTGGAGCGCGCGTGGAAGCGGCCCGCAAGGCGCGCGATCTTGCGCAGCGTACATTCGACATCACGAAAAAAGAACAGGATCTGGGCGCCGGCTCCAGCTACCAGACGCTCTCCGCACAGCGCGACTTGGCATTAGCAGAATTGGATCTGGTCAACGCGATGACGGTGTACGCCAAGGCAAGAGTCGAACTCGACCGCGCCACCGGCACGACTCTCGAACACAACGGCATCCTGCTGCAGGACGCGATCACCGGAAACGTGGCGACACGAGCACAGTAAAGGTTATGTGCTCGCACCTTGTAACCGGTTGCAGACCGTCATTCTACTTTGATCGATAGACTCGTTTCGGCGAGCAGTTTGCCTTGTTGCGCCACCACGATGATGTCACACTGGCCGGGCTCCGGTGAGAGTCTCAATCTGATCGGCACCGAGCCATCCGCTGCCGGCTGTGGCAGCTGCATCGGTTTTCGAACCGATTCTTTGCCATCATGAAGCACGGTTAGAACGACCTTGGGCGCTTCGGTCGACTTCGCCTGCTGCGGATAGAGAACAAAGTAAAGGTCGACCGGCTTCCCGGGAACCACGGACTCCGCCAGGGTCGGTACCAGGGGAGCGGTCTGACCTTGCGTTACGCTGGAATCTCCGGTGGCACCAGTGTGCTCCTCCACGAGTTGTAACGAACTCAAACCGAAGTCTTTCGCGGGAGCGACAAAGAAAGCCAACCGCTTTACGGAAACCTGCCCACTCTCCTCATCTGTGATGGCAGCGTCGATTCTGTAATGACCAGGTGCTAATTCGATCGGTTCTGCGTAGTAGATGTTCTTATTCGGATTCGCAGACGCGATCGAGGAATCAGGCACGGGCTCGGTCAGTTCGCGTCCGATTTTGCCGATTACATTCCCTCCTCCATCTCGGACCACGGCGAAGAGCGATACTCGGATATGCCCTTGCTTTGCCTTGGAAGCATTGCTGACATGGAGTCCGGAAACAGGGATCTCGAAGGCGACCAGATGTTCCACCGCATTCTGTCTCGGGCGGAATCGCATCACCGCCAGATGATAGAGCGGACCATCCGCCCTTGAACCAGAATTAATAGCGTTCAAGGCGACGGCTTCAAACGGCTGGAGGGAATGTCCATTCAAGTCTGGAAGAGCGAAGTAACCCGTTCGCGTCTGAACGGTTACATGCGGACGCCGGACTTTGACCTGGATCTTACGGAATCGACCGTCGTAATTCATGTTGGAAGGGGAGTAGGCAAGCTCATAATGGGAGCGAATGTCCTCCATGACCCGCTCCATCGGTACGGCAATCTCGTTCGTGTCGGTCACCGCGAAGCCGCCTGTCGATTCAGCCAACTCCCGAAGCGCCAATTGTCGATTGCTCACCGCGGTCAACTGAATGTCGTCGTCTTCCTTGTGACCGCTGACCGGATCGCTCCTTTGGGCTGAACTTACCGCGCCGGTACGTTCCATCTCGCCCAACGACTTTATCATCGGGTCTTCGATGTTCAGGCCGCGTGTGTCTACGGCGTAGAACGCCACTCCTGCGCGGTTGGCGTAACTGATCAGGTTGTCGATCGCATCCCGGCGGTTCATCGGAAGAGTAAGGCCGTCAGAAAGGTAGATCACAACCTTGCGCCCCGGCAGTAGTTCCTGGCTGCGGACGATTTCGTGGAGTGAATCGAACGTATTCATGCCTTCCGAGAGATTACTGGCAAAGCGAATACCGTTTTCCACGCGAGCTTGCGCCAGAATCGCGTTTCCGAGAGTGTAGGACGCGTCCAGGGATGTCGCTTCCCTGGCCAAGAGCGGATCGCGAGCAACGATCGGCAGTGGATTCAGGAGCGCGTTCCGAACGGCTGTCTGCGTGACTTGATTCGTTTGCGGGGAGCTTAGGAGATTCGCTGCGATTGCCTGCAGACTCGAGTACGCCCCCGCCACCACCGTTGCCGGTGTCCCCAATCCGTCGTCGGTATGCAGGCCCTTTGCAATGTCATCGACGGATTTCGTGAGAAGCTGCTTGTCGTCGGTGTACAGGCGGGCAATGCCGAGAGTTCTCCCGACGCGGTAGAGCGATACATAGGTGTTCGGTAAGTTATCGCTTTTCAGAAATGAGAGTACTGCCTGGCGGGCAAATTCCAGGTTCAGGGGGCCAATATCGCCGAAGGCGATGGCCACGAAATTCGTTTGCGGAAGAGCAGTTACTCCCGTAGCGGGCGAAATCTGAGTGGAACGCGCAGCCACCGTCCGCTCACTCTGCAATTGTGCCGCGCCTTCCACGCCGTGAAAATCCAGAACCTTCTGTGGCACGGTGTCTTCGTAAACTTCAATTTCTTCCGGACGGAGATCGCTGACCAAATGATGGTGTTTGTCGCGAACGATGAGGTCCAGCAGAACCTCGCGGCTGGTCGAGTGAATGGTTTGAGTGCGATCGACTTGGGAGCTGGCAGAATCTGCCTGAGCCAGGGCAATCGAGGAGACTAGCCGAACGCTGACGATCAATACCAGAAGGTGACGCAACATAACCCACCTCTGCGCTCAACCTGTTCGCCAACGCGATGCCCAAGCCAGGGGGCTGATTAGCCTCTTGGGGATGGTGCCCGCGAAAACTGGACCACCATCTTATAATAAAAGTGCTCGATTCATCTGTTTGATTGTCCTTGCTCGACTGGCCGACCCCTGAGGCCCAAAACAGTCGAAGCAATTCGAGCTTCGAGGTCTGCGCTCATGCGTTCCATGTGGTTCCTCGTCTTTCTCTTCGGTCTATCTGCAATCGTAGTTCCGGCTCAACGCACTCCTCCGCCGGCCGGCCCCCCAACACCAGCGCGACCCTCGCCCACGCGGCCAGATTCCATCCAGGACGTTGGCCTCTATAGCTACTGGTCGAAGATGACCAACCAGGACCGTGCCGGCGGTGTATTGCTGGGCAAGGTCACGATCGCCGGCGAGATGCTGCCATGGGAACCGATTTCCGTGATCGTGAACTGCCAGGGGACCATGGTGTACACAACGGAAACCGATCCAAAAGGGGAGTTTGCCGTTGCGCCATCCAGCGTCCCAGGAGACGTCAGCCAGTTGGGGGATGCCCAACGACAAATGAAAACACACTACGAAGGATGCGTACTGGAAGGGGACTTGACCGGTTTTCGTTCGACGAAGCTTACGATCACCGAGCACAATCTAAGGGACGATCCAGAAGTTGGAACCATCGTGCTTTCTCGGGACTCCACAGCGCGCGAAACCGCGATGAGCGCGACCAGCCTTTCTGCTCCACCGGCCGCCGCGAAGAGTTATACCAAGGCGGGTAGTGAGATGCTGGTCCAGAAGCCAGAGCGGGCCCAGAAGGAGTTGGAGAAAGCTGTGCGCGAATACCCAAACTTTGCCGACGCCTGGTATCAGTTGGGAAGATTGCAGGTAACCTCTGCCCCTGGGATTGCGCGGCTCTGTCTGGAAAAGGCGATCCAGATCGATCCCAATTTTGTCCGCCCATATGGGCAACTGGCAGCTTTGGCGGTCCAGGCGCAGGATTGGCGAGCGGCACTGCAGAGCGCAGGTCACTCCTTGGAACTTGAGCCCAGAGGCACGATCTGGGTGTGGTACTACAGCGCACTGGCGAATTTCCAGCTTGGCAGACTCGACGCCGCGGAGATGAGTGCCAATAAGCTGGTCGCCATGGATCCTCTGCACAACGTCCGGGGTGGGGAGCAATTGCTGGCCGCGGTTCTGGCCAGAAAGGCTGATTACAACGGAGCGTTGGCGCATTTGCGTAACTGCTTAACTTATATCCGGACTGACTCGGATATCTCGCTTTTGAAACAAGAGATCGCGCAACTGGAGCAAAAAGTGAACCGCTCGAATTGAGCCAGGAATCGCCTGCCCTTTCGGACCCTTCATTTCGTCTGAGAGGCGGGTTGCATTACATCAGGTTCGGATTCTTTTTCCGGCGCCAGCGGTAGAGCAATCTCCATCGCCCCCACACGATCAGAGTACAGATCTCGAACTGCTATCCGCATCGAGGTTGCCCCTATAGGAACGTCCAGTTCCTGCATCGCGCGATAGACATCAGACTTCCCAGACCCCGCGAGTGCAGCCTCGCCTTCCGGGAACGGTGTCGTGGACTCCCCACCGGCGGCCTGCTCAAAAACACCATTCACCACCCATCCATCCGAATTGAAAGCGACCGCTGCAAACTCGAGGGGAAGGCGTCCCGGTTGAGTCAGCTTGATCTGCTTGGACGCAACGATGTAGTAGATGGCGTATTTCTCGAGCTGAACATCTTTCGGGAGTTTCGCGGCTGGATTCCTCGCGCCGCGCAAGTACGCTGGCTGACGGGAAAGCTTCTCCATCTGCGCGGCAGTGGCCAGCGTCGGGCCGCTCACGGCATGAACGCGCACCTTGAAGATCAGGCCATGCAAGGGCGGCGCGCCGTGCTGCAGGCTCGCGTACAGTGGACGCTCACGAGCTTTGACGGCGGCCTGCTCCGGCATCTCATCTTCCGGTAGGTTCTTCTTAGGCTTTTCATGGATGGGTTGATCGGGATCGTCCGCATAGTACGAACGCCGGTACGACAGGTGAAGGCCGGGTTTGCTCAACGCGACCCGGATGGTTCTCAGATTGCCGCTATAGATCGGGTTTGCCGGCGCGTAGCTGAGGGAGTAATAGCTGGCGCCGTCTTCCGTCGCCTCGGTTAAAGCAGTTTTCAGATCATTTGTGCTGTAGAAGGCTTGTCCGCCCGTGGCTGTGGCGACGTCATCTTCCACCGCATAGTCGGAGGAAAGAGAACGGCTTACTCCGGAGAACTGCAAGCTGCTCGCGGTCTGCAGCCCCGTCTGCGAAGGCGGTGTGCTGGCTGGAGGCCCGCTGCCCGCCGTGCCGCCGCTGCTTGCACCTCTTCCACCACCACCCCCTCCGCCACCGCCGCTGGCACCGGGCACAGACGCCACACTACTGCTTCCGCCGTACGGCGTTGTTCCAGTGAGCGCGCCCTCGGGATTGATGACTACTCCTCGGATATTCACGGGATAGATCGCGACCTGCGCCCGAGTTAACGCGTCGAGTTCGCGTTTGATGTCATCGCGGAAGTCCTGTGGGTCGCCCTCATGGGGATACAGCGCCACGGGGAACATCCCGGCCATCCAGATCAGGTTCTTACGCCCCGGTAAGCCATCGAGAAATTCACCAATGTGCGTGAGTACGCTCATCGAAGAAATCGGATCATTCCGTCCGAAGTTCGCCCCCATGAGGAAAGACTTGGGAAGATGAGGCGGCGGTTTGCGCGGATCCAGTGCCGCGTACAACACGTCCTTGTCGTCCGTGAAACCTTGCACCAGGTGCAACCCGTCAGAATGGACGAAGAGCGCGAAACGTGTTCCCGCAGGTTTGCTGCCAATAAATCGCAAGGTCTGCTGGCGAGCGGTGACCTGATCATCCATGTCCATGTTGACCATGTCGTAGAGAATCACATACAAGGGCCCGCTTTCAGGGGTTGTCGGAACATTGACAAATACGTTTGGGGGTAGCGCCGGCGCATTGGGTGGCAACGAGATCGAAGGCTTGTCTAGATCAAAGACGTCAAAGGAAACAATGTGTTGAGGCTTGCCGTCTTCAAATACGGAAAAATCGTTTCTCGCCAGGCCGTGCACCGGTTTGCCGTCGCGATCCCGTACGACCACATCAACAATCACCCTCCGAACCGACGACTTGAAAACCAGGGTTCCTGGCGACGAGCTTTGTTGCGAACGGGGATCATTATTCTTTGTCTGCGCCGCACACAGGAGCGAGCCACAGAGGATCGCGAGAAGGCTTCCGTAGCGCAGTCCATACCGAGTCATACCGTGCGACTCTCCTCAGCTAACAAAGTGCCCAGGCGCCTACATCCCCGTCGATATGGATAGGTAGTTTGACGTTTCACGCCCGCCCGTCCCCGCCCCAATTCATATCCTTATTTCGGGATGATAATCTTCGACTTGGACGCAAAACGGCGGTAATTCCGGAACACGATTTCATTCAAGTCGATCTGGCGGTGTGACCGTTGCAGAGCAATCGCTGCTCGTACCGGCATCATGTAATCATGCGTCGCGATCGCGACGTAGTCGTAATCGACACTTACCGAGGCGGCGTGAATCGAAAAATTCCGCGGAAGGTCGTCGGCGTCGAACGTTAACCGCCGGATCGCCTTGGTGGCAGAGTCGATGTATACCAATCCGTGAAATCCGGCGCCGATCTGCATGCTGCCGTCGTGAAGACTGATGGTCGCGTTTTGCTTGGCCACCCGATAGCTAAGAACGTAGGCGGTGTCTTTTCCCAAAGAGACCGCTTCTTTCCACTCGAACTCTGCTTTGGATGCCGGGTCAAACACCAAACCAAGGGCTCCGCCAAACTCTCCTACAGAAATCGGCCATGAAGGATCAAGCTGGTTGCGCTCGATGGTCGTCTGCTGTCCGTTCATTTCCAGCATGCTTCGATGTTCCTGCCCGTCGACGTAACTCAGGAGTTCGGCTAGGGTGTCCCGATGCTTCCAATCACCATTGCCTGACCGATCCACCGAGCGACTCGTGACCTCTACACACAGAAAGTTCGCCAGACTCTTCGAGTAGTTGACTGCGTTTTTGCGTGCGTCCTCAACGATGGACTGCAATTCCTGCGACGAAGGAGCTTGGACTGACGTAGGCAAGGGAGTGATGATCAGTCCCGCTCTCACGGCGGAATTCGAATGGCTCAGATCCAGAGTGGAAACAGGATTGACTTCATTGCCTGCCACGCCTCCGGGTTGAGTCGAATTCGGAGAAGTCATTCCGGCCAGCTGGGGACCTTCGATTCTGAGTTCCCGGCTCTGTTCAACAACCCTGTCTCCCTGCGTCAGCGTCTCGACAATCCGATAGTTACCTGCGGATAACGAAGCGGAGTGGATCGACGCAACATACGGCACACTTCCGGCTGCGTCGACCTTCGTCAATGGCAGAGGCATTTGAGCGATCGGCTCGCCATCTTTGATCACGGTTATTTCGAGCCGAGGCTCGACACCCCCGCGCGGTGCAAGATGAATAAGCGAGAACAAAGACAGGCTTTCCCTGCCTGCGGCAACTTCGCCCGCCAGATCGGGGATCACGCGCTTGCTGCCGTACCGCAGAGGCTCGCCGGCGTCGGTATCGTCCGTCACCAGGTCGGTGCTTCGCACCAGGACCAGGTCGCTCAGGGAAGCCCCCGTGGGCATATTCGAAACCGTGAAAGTCGATCTCTGCGCACCTTGTTTCCCGCTATAACGATCCAGAGCAGCCACTTCCAGCGTGTACTCTCCGGGCCCAGCCGTGAAATGCCTCTGCACCGTGACCGCCTGCGACTGCGCATCTTGCTTCGCGTCGAGCGATCCGCGCCGCGGCACGTCTTCGCTGAAGCGCTCCAAAACCTTGCCTGTCGCGTCCTTCACCTGGGCTACGACCGACACTCGATATGAGTACAGCTTTGTGTTGGGATCATCGCGTATTTCCAGTCCTGCGACCGGAACTTCGACGACCAGGGCATGGGTGTTCCCGCCCAGCAGTTCTCCCAAGTGCAATACGGTACTGCGCACCCTCAAGTCGTCCGGCAGCTTTGATGCGCCGAGCATTTGCAGCAAGGGAGCCTGGAAGCGAGGAATTCCCAAACCGTCGTCGGGAGGAAGGGCGAAATAGCCGGCGCTGGATTGCAGCTTGAGCCCCTTGCGAACCGGCTTCATCCCCACGTTCCGAAACTCCCCGTTGTACTCCTTGACCGGCGGCGGATAAGACACCTCGTAGTAGGTGGTCATGTCCGCCACCATCTTGCGAATCGTCTTCTGAGGATTCTGCGTAACTCCTATATAGGCCCCGCCGGTGGACGCCGCCAGGTCCGCGAGCGGCCCGTTGGTATCCTCCTTGTAATCCATTTCAAGACGTTGGAATTGATCGCCGATCATGGTCTGCATGCCAGGGGTCACTACGTCGCCGTTGGCATGCGGAGGCGGAGCGGCCGTCAGAGCTTGGGGGGCACTGGCCAGGTTGGCGCTGGCTCGCATCGACATCATGTTGCCAATGGCGGTCATGGCTGCCAGACTCTGCCCCGCGTGCGGATCCAATGCGTTCACGTCGACGCTATAAATTATGAAATTCGCCCGACGCGCTGCTCGGGAAACCGTCGCCATCATCTCTCGTCCTGTGCTGCTGAGATTCAGGCCTTGCGCGAAAAAGATTGCAACCTTGCGTCCCGGCAGCCGGGCTTGGCTGCGGATCACTCCCAGCAAACCCGCGAACGAGGGCGTCATCTGTTGTTCCTGCAACACCCGCCGCGATTCTTCCACGGCTTTTCGCGTCACTCGCGACAGAGCCCATGGGTTGTCCTCGGTCGCGGCCGGCATGCCGCCGGCGTTCGGGAGTTGCGGGTGGGCATTCCGCTCTCCGGCCACACTCTTTACGACGTCGCCTCTAGTAGTTGTAGCTTGAGCGATCGCCCGCGTAAGAACGGCACGATCGGTGGAGTATTCCTGGCAGACCGTCAAACTCCCCGAGATCTTCATCACCGATAGGGAGAAACCCCGTGGCGGAATCGCCTTCAGAATCTTTGTCGCCAGGCTGCGAGCGTTGGCCGCACCCGCCGAATCCATCTCAGCAAACATGAGTGTCACCAGATGGTCAGACGCGGAGTTACCGCTGATCAGTCGTACGCTGGAAACGCGCACCGCCCCACCATTATCGGTAACCGCCAGATCCTCCGGCTTCAGATCCACGACCGGCTTGTTCTTTCGGTCGCGCACCAGCACATCGAGAGAAATGTCGTCCGCATTGGACACAGCCGCCGGCGTCGGGGGAATCCGAGCTTCAACGGTCTGGGCATGACCACGAACGGCGGGCATGCCGGCTAGGCAAGCTGTAATGACCGGTGTGCTGAGGAACAGTGCAAGGTGCTTCAGGGAGAAATGACTGCGTGACATAAACAGCTCCGCGCACTACAATATCGATCTTCCGAGCCAAGGTAAAGCAATTTGAGTGTGCAAACTCCTGCGTATGGTGCGATCTATTTTTGCCGTTCCTGAGCAGTTGTCAAATCCTGCTTGAGTTGCCGGGCTTGGTCGTTCTTTGGATCGAGCTTTAAAGCGCTCGCGATGGCCTGCTCTGCCTCTGCAAACTTGGATTCCATACCCAACGTCGCAGCCAGGTTGATCCAGGCATCAGTAAAGTCAGGTGCGGCACGAACCGCGCGCTGGAAATGCTGTTCGGCGGCAGCATAGTCTTCTTCTCGTGAGTCCAGGTATCCAAGCTGATTTTGTGCGATCGCCATATCAGGATCGATCTGCACTGCCTTTTCCAAGGCCACGTGCTCGCCGGCAGTGTCGCCCATGCTATCCAGCGCAAGGGACAGCTTGTAATGCAGCAGAGCGTCTTCGGGAGTGGCCTGCAGCGCTTCCCGATAAAGTGCAGCGGCTTTCTGGGCATTCCCGGCCGACATTTCTCGCTGGGCTTCGTCGCTCCTTGCCTGGGCGAGACTCCGGGCCGCGTCCAGATCAACCGCCTCACGGTAGATCGTAAGTTCCCTCTGTGCCTCTTCATTCTTGCCGAGAGCATTGAGGACCTTGGCCAACTCGAAGTGCGCTTCGGGTTGCGCGTTGCCAAGTTTCAGAACCTCTTCAAACTCCCGTTTTGCACCTGGTGCATCGCCCAACTTCACGAGCGCGAGCCCTAGCCTGAAGTGAGCACCCGCAAAGTTGGGATCCAGGGCTACGGATTGTTCCAAGTGGAGCTTAGCGCCGGAATAGTCTCCGGCCCGCAACTCCGATACGCCGGTTGCATACAGGACGTACGGGTCTTGTGGATGGGCGGTCAACAACTTGCGTGCGAGTTGCGTTTCGCGATCCCAGTCTTGCGCCGTTACCAGAACTCTCAGGTAGAGGCGCTGTGCTTCGAGGTCTTGCGGATGAGACTCGGCAAATCTCCCAGAGACGTCTTTTGCTTCTTGGAGCTTGCGTTTATTCATTAACACCGTGATCAGAGCCGAGGTCAACGGCAACGAAGATGGGCGGACGGCAAGAGATTTCCTCACCAGAGCCTCGGCATCGTCGAGCATTCCAGATTTGCCGTACGCTTGGGCCAAATCAAGGATCAGACTTTCTTTCGCCGCAGAATTTTCGGCAGCGGGAAGCAATAAACGTATGGCTGCGCCGTAATCTCCATCTGCAATGAGATGACGGCTCATCCCATCAAGCGCCTCAACGGACTTGGGATCAACCTTGAGAGCGGTCTCCCACTCGGACTTAGCTTCATCGCCGCGACCAAGTTCCTCCAGCGCTTTCGCGAGTTTCAGATGAGGAGCGATTGAACCAGGGTCGATCTTCACCGATTGCTGCCATGCACTTGCTGCCGCGCTCAAATTCCCCAGAGCGAGCATGGCCGTGCCGAGTAACTCAAAGGTTTGCGCCGATCTCGGATTGAGCTGGACAGCCGAGCGGTACGCTTCTGCCGCACATTCATATTTGTGCCGAACCTCGAACCACTTTCCCAGACGAACAAAGGCCGCCGCCTTCGGATTCGTGCGCAGCTCGGCCTGAATAGACGCTGGTCCGGTGCAGTCAGCTCGTGCCGTGGAGGTGACTGCAAATGACAGCAGCGTTGCCCACAGATGCTTACGCAACCGAAAGCGATTGTGCATATACGCAGAACAGTTTACGGCAACGGCGGACGCGATTCAGGGCTGGTCGCGACGATTCGTGACAACAGAAATCAGCGGAGGCTCAGTGAGGCGGGCTCAGCGAAACGGACGGCCCTTTACGATTCCCTGGTTCTCGCGGATCGTAACTAGTTGGTCCGCTGCTACCCGGGTAAAGGTTTCCATCTTGCCTGTAGGCCAATGTACGTCAATGTCCACGGTGTTTGTCAGCCCGAGCCCAAAATGCAGGCGGGGATCGTTGGCAGAGAGGAAGCTGCTCTGGCTGGTGACGCATTGCGCCTGAACTTTTCCGCCATAATGCACCAGAACGCGCGCTCCAATCGCACTTCGATTGCTGGTCGTTCCCTCCAATCGTACCTTTACCCAGTGATTTCCAGACGGAGCATCGTTGCGCAACAGCGAAGGTGGATCATTGCGATTCATGATCAGCACATCCAGGTCGCCGTCGTTATCGAAGTCTCCAAAGGCGGCGCCACGGCTGACGTAGCGTTTGGAAAGGTCCTGGCCAGCTTCATCGGTAAGTTCGGCAAACGTACCGTTTCCCAAATTCCGCCAAATCAGACGCGGATTGCGGGCAGCATATTTTGCGTAGACGTGCTCCAATTCAGGAAACGTGGTCCCGGACGCAATGAAAATGTCTGGATACCCGTCATTGTCCAAATCGACCAGCCCAGTACCCCAGCTGGTGTAGCGGCGTTCTGCACCCATTCCTGCGGTCATCGTGACATCCTCAAATTCTGCTTTGCCGTTGTTGCGATAGAGGCCTGCGGGCTGGTTCACGAAGTGAGTTTTGAAAACGTCCAAGTGTCCATCGAGGTTGTAATCGCCTACGGCAGCTCCCATACCACCCATCAGACTGCCATCTCTTGTGACGGCAACTCCCCGCAGCATTGCGTCTTCGCGAAATGTGCCATCGTGATTGTTCATCAGTAGCATGCTCGGCGTGGCGTCGCAAGCCACAAAGATGTCTGGCCATCCATCTTCGTCGGCGTCGAATGCGACCGCTGTGAATCCGTAGGAACCGCGAATCTCGCCGACTCCGGAAGCCTTGGAAACGTCAGTGAACGTTCCGTCGTGGTTGTTGCGATAGAGAAAGTGTTGTGGGAAGCCTAGTCCTCCGGGGCCACAATTGGTGGGGACGCCCTCGTAGTTGCATCCTGGAATGTTCAGAGAAGGCTTCGCCGCAGTGGCCAGATCAATTTCGACATAGTTGGAGACAAACAAATCGAGCCAGCCGTCGCGGTTGTAGTCGACGAATGTGCAACCTGATCCGAAAAGCGTACGCGACGCGAGCAAGCCAGCTTTCGCTGTGACGTCGGTGAAAGTTCCATCACCGTTATTGCGGTAGAGTTTGTTCTGGCCGTAGTAGGTGATGTAGAGGTCTTCAAATCCGTCATTGTTGTAGTCGCCGACGCACACGCCACATGCCCAGCCGGGATCGGCGAGGCCGGCTTTCTCCGTGACGTCCGTGAAGGTTCCATCGCGGTTATTCCGGTAAAGCCGGTTGCCGGCGCCGGGAGGAATGCCTTCGAGCGTACGGCCCCCCAAGATTAGAACGTCCACCCAGCCATCGTTGTCGTAATCGAAGAACGCGCAACCCGCGCCGTTGACTTCAACAATGTACGTATTGCGTTGCGGGTCGCCGTAGATCGTCGGGTGCGTAAGGCCCGCGGCCGACGCTACGTTAACAAAGGAAGAAAATGGCGGCAGGAGTTTCTTCTCCGCCGGCCGACTCGCCAAGGTGCCGGGACTCTGAGGAAGAATGGAGTACGCAAAACTTGCCCCGAGCGTGCGCAAGAGATCCCGTCGGGTCCAGCTTCCACTCGGTGACATCATTCGATTTGACTGGGTTCTCCGGAGTTCTCTTCCATCATTACTGCTTGGCCAAGGCCTTGGCAAGAGTATCGCGCAGCAGCAGGGCCTGGGGATCCTGAGGGTCTAGCTGAAGGGCTGAGTCAACCGCCTTCCGCGCTTCGGAGAAGCGCGATTCCAGTCCCAGCGTCGCCGCCAGATTTACCCATGCCTCCCCGAAGGCCGGTGCAGCCCGAACTGCTTCCCGGAAGTATTTCTCCGCAGCGGCCGTATCCCCGCTGCGCGAGGCAAGAAACCCGAGTTGGTTCTGCGCGCTTGCTAAATCGGGATTCATTCGAACTGCCTTCTGGAGAGCCGTCAGCTCATTCGCAATGTCTCCCACTGCGTCCAAAGCGACCGCCAATTTGAAGTTCAAAAGAGCATCGTCCGGAGTCGCGTCTAGCGCTTCTCGATAGAACGAGAGGGCCTGCCGCGCGTCACCAGAGCCAAGCGCCTTATCCGCTTGAGCAGTCTTGCTCGCCGCGAGCGACCGGTTATTCTTCGCTTGTAATGCCAGTTGGTACAGCTTGAGCTGCTGCGCCGAGTCGTCGTTCTGGCCCAGTGTGTGAAGAACCTTGCCCAGCTCGAAATGGGCCTCTGGCTCCGACACGCCGAGTTCCAGCGCCCTTTCCAACTCCTTCCTCGCTTTTGTTGGCTCGTTGAGTTGGGCTAGCACGATGCCAAGATGGAAATGAGCGGCCCCGACCTGGGGATTGGCTGCAACCGCCTGTTCCAGGTGTTCGCGCGCCGCCTTCTGCTCGCCCGCATCGTGCTCAAGAATGCCGTTCATATAAAGGAGTTCAAAATCACGAGGGGTCTTCGCCAGGAGTTTCTCCGCCAAGGGTCGTGCGACCGCCGTGTTCCCGGTGAGAATCAGCACCTGCAAGTACAGTCTCTGCAACTCGGGATCCGACGGATGGTGGCGCAGCGTGTTCTCGCAGAGCTTCTCCGCCGCTTGGTTGTGGAGTTGCTTCATGTACACCGATATCAGCGTAGACGCAAGAGGCAGAGAGGCGGGGTTCTTTGCCAAAGCTTCCCCAAGGGTCTTGGCGGCCTGGTCCTGCATCTTCAGGCGAACATAAACCTGCGCCAGCGCGATGGCGATATCGTCCACCTTCGGCCCGGAACGTAATAAGGCAATGGCTCCGGCAAAATCCCCTCCATCCGCCAGCGCGTTCGCCATTCCCTGAAGCGCCTCGCTGGATTGCGGATCGATCTTGAGAGCCGCCTGCCACTGTTCCTTGGCCTCCGTCTTGCGCTCCAGGCGTTCCAGCGCCGCAGCTAGGATGAGATGAGGCTTGAGCTTGGCGGGAGCGATTTCAATCGACTGTTGCAGCGCAGCGACCGCTTCGTCCAATCTGCCTTCCGAGTAGAGGCTCAGTCCGAGCAAATAAGGTAGCCGGGCTGAATTCGGCTCCAGCTTCAGCGCCTCGCGATACGCCTCGGAGGCGCACCCAAACTGTTTGTGATCGCCAAACCACGTACCGAGTTCCGTGTAGGTCGCGACGTTCGCATTCGCTCGCAGCTTCGTCTGCAACGTTTGCGGAGGAGTGCAGGGACCGGCGCCGGCAGCATTTTCCCCAATGAGAGTGAGTAACAGGACTAGGCTGCCTCTGCAGAATGGGGAACGCTGAAACATGTCGATTTGACGCGTGCGGTCAAGCAAGGATATTGATTCCCTTACAGGTTTAGCAAGACGATGCCGCCCGTTCGTGAATGGGTTCCGATACGGCTGTGGCCGGACTAAGGGTTCGCCGGCCCCTTCTTCTGCTGTTCGGCGGTGATGCGATCGACGACCTGGCGCTCGCGTGCGCCGTCCTCGGGACGATGCAGCCGATAGTAAAGGCTGGCCAGTTGCACATGCGGCTCCAGCCAGGTGGGATCGTCTTTCGTGAGCCTCTCCAAGGCTTGAGCGGCCTCTTCAAAGCGTCCCGCGGTACTATCCAGCATCGCCGACTCATAACGCGCCATCGAGGAAGTTGGGTCGAGCTTCAAGGCCCGATCCAGGTAGATCTTGCCTTCGTCAAGTTCTCGGCGCTTTTCAAGAATCGTACCCAGATAGAGGTTTGCCTCGAAGTCGTCGGCATCGCTTTGCAGAGCTCGACGGAATGCCGATTCTGCTTCATCGGTCGCGCCCGTCTTATCCCTGGCTTTACCGGCGAGCGTGTAGATTCCCGGGAGCTTCGAGTCCAGCTGCAGAGCCAGCTCCAGGTCGTGGCGAGCCTTTTCGTACTCATTGAGTTGCAGTAGCGTCGCACCGGCGAGCTGATAGGCTTCCGCGCTGTGCGAGGATTCAGCGACCGCTTCGACTCGCGCAACCCCGTCCCGGCGCCTGCCGCCATTGATGAGCGCGCTGCCCAGCACATACTTCAGATCCAGGTTTTGGGGATTTGCTCTCTCCAGAGGTTCCAACATGGTTACAGCATCTGCCGCTTTGCCCAGCTGGACTTCTGCGGCACCCAGGAGGATGGCGGTTTGCACTCGACCCGGATGCGCTTCGTGAAGCGGTTGCAACTGCTGCCGCGCGTTCTCGAAATCGCCTTTCTTGAAGTAGGCTAGCGCAAGGTCAAGCTGGACAGCCTCCCTCGCGGGCCCCGTCGCCAGAACCGATCGGTAAATGGAGATCGCTTCATCGAATTGGCCAAGATGTACGAGTGCCGCCGCCAGGTTCACCTTGGCTTCGACCATATTCGGACGCAGTTCAAGGAGGTTCCGGTAGTCTTGGACCGCCGTCTGGTAGTCCCCTCGCTGCTGCGCCTCGATGGCGCTCTTCAACCTTTGGTCGGAGTCCGTTTGAGCCGTGCCGGTCGCGGACAGCCAAGCCGCCAGAACCAGCGCCAACAGAGCTCGCATGGCGTGTAGCATACCGCAGACCCCGCGGGAATCTCGCAGGAATTTGCATCTCGCCTTCGCGGCGCCATCCGGAATCAAAAAGAGCCCCATGAGAATATCGTTTTTTCTTGACAGTAATCGTTTACGAGTAGTACAAGTGCGCCGATAGCAGTTTTGTACTAGGGTCTCATCCCCTGCTCATTTTGGTGCGAGGGCCGGTTCAGGCTGGCTCGGTTCTACGTGAAATCATTGGAGTCAGTCGCCCCAGAAGGCGACGGAGAGGTACACGACTATGAAGTCAGTTTCCACGATGTGGCAGAGAGCAGGCGTGGTTGCCAGTCTGGCCGTGCTCATCCTGGTTTCGACCGTCAGCTTCGCGCAGCAGCTGACCGGAACAATGATCGGCACAACCACGGACGCTAGCGGTGCGGTCGTCGCCAATGCGAAAGTCACGATGAAGAACGAGCTTTCCGGGGATATTCGAACCACCGTCTCCAATAGCGTTGGATTCTTCACGATCACTGCAGTTCAGCCCGGCACCTATACCGTGACGATCACGGCTCCGGGCTTCAAGCAGTGGCAACAAACCGGTATCGTCTTCGCGCAAGGCGACAATCGTAGTTTGCCGAAGATCGCGTTACAGGTTGGTGCCGTCAACGAGACGGTTGAGATCTCGGCAGATCAGCAGACGGTAGTGACCGACAACGCTGAGGTCAGCACTACGTTGAATTCGACTCTGGTTACCGACATTCCGATGGTCGGACGCGACGTGGGCGAATTGATCAAGTTGATGCCAGGTGCGGCTTCCACCAATGGTCTCAACCAGGGCAACAGCTTTAGTGACAAAGTGGTCGGCTCGAACTCGGGTCCTGTGGGCGCCTACTCGATCAATGGTACACAGCCCAACGGCGCCATGGCCTTCATGCTGGACGGCGCTAACCTCGTCGATCCCGGCAACATGGGAACGCAGGTCGCCAACATCAACGAAGACATGGTCCAGGAAGTCAAGTTCTTGACCTCGTCCTACAGCGCTGAGTACGCGAAGGGCCCGGTAATTTTCCAGGCTTTCGGCAAGAGCGGCGGATCGAGTTATCACGGGGAAGGCTACTTGTACGCCCGGAACAGCGCGCTGAACTCGTGGGACTCGTACAGCAGTGGCCAGTACACGGCATTTAAGGCAGACAAGACTCACAGTGCTGCTTACGACAATGCGTTCGCTCAGGCGCTACATGGAGACGAGAGCTACTACTACATCGGCGGTAACGTGGGCGGACCGATTCCCTTTCTGAACCACGGTCGCAAGAAGTTGTTCTTCTGGGGTGGCTACGAGTACATGCGGCAGCACCCGGCGGGCACCGCAACGAACTACAATGTGCCTCTTCAGGAGCAATTAGGACTCGACAAGAACGCATCAAGTACTTTCTGTCCCAATACCGCGGGTGGTTGCGCTGTCTTCAACCCGGCCGACGCAGGTGGCGGAGCAGGTGCTTGGGGTTTTGCTTACGGTCTGCCGTACAACCCGCCTGCAGGTGCCTTCCAGACAGACGGAGCAGGAAACAAGAATTGCGGAAGCCAACCCGACCCGTGCACAACTTGGATCGTTCCCAATTCGATCATCGACCCCAGCATTTGCGGCGGCGATTGTACGAAGCTGACCGGTGGGCTTAGGAATCTGTACCCCAAGCCAAACCTGACGCCTAGCGCATTGAACGGGAACAACAACTATGTGTATGCGTCGAACTTCCCACAAAACCGCTGGGAAGCGACGGGCAAGATCGACTACGCGATCAGCGACAACACCAAGCTGACTTTCTCCTACGCTCATCAGGACGAGACTGACTTTCACCCGACGGCAATCTGGTGGAATCCGCCGTGGACTTTGCCCTATCCCGGTCTGACCACCGCCGCCGAGAGGTCGCAGGTGTTCTTGACGAACTTCACGCACGTGTTCAGCCCGAGCACAACGAACGAGTTCGTCTTCACCCTGGCCCGATTCATCAACCCCAACAAACTACCTGGAAATGCGTGGCAGAGAGGCACCTATAACATTCAAAGCCTGCCAACGCTTTTCGGACACAGCACCAAGCAGATCCCCAACATCATCTCTGATGCTGGTTGGGGTGGAAGCATGCCCGACATCACCAATTTTTCCTTCGACGGCAGCTTCAATGGCGGCGGAACTTTTGGTGGTTTAAAGCGGGATCCGGCCCTCTACGACAACTTCACGAAAGTGATCGGTTTGCACACGCTGAAGTTTGGCATGTACTGGGATACCAGCGAGAACATCCAGTCCAGCAGCAACGCCGACAATGGTACCTATAACTTTGGCTGGGGTTCCAACAGTTCCGGCAACATTGTGATGGACTACCTGCTGGGCGCGGCCAACTCCTATACGCAGGCGAGTGCGGTTCCCGTGGATGACCTGAAATTCCACCAGTGGGCGATTTACGGACAGGATCAGTTCCGGGCCACGAAGCGGCTCACTCTGAACTACGGCTTGCGGCTGGATCACGTCGGTCAATGGTACGGAGTGCCCAATGGGCTCCAAGTGTGGAATCAGGCCACATACACCAACGACACGAGTGTGAACAATCCTGGGCTGCTCTACCACTCCATAGACAAACGCATTCCGTTGTCTGGCTATGTCTCTCCGATGTTCTACTATGAACCGAGAATTGGCTTGGCCTACGACATTTTCGGAAATGGAAAGACTGTGCTACGCGGCGGCGTGGCGGCATTCCGCTATCAGATTTCCACCGAAGTCTGCGGCAATCAGGCCTGCGACGGCCCACTCGGTACGGTGGTTTACCAGAATCCAACGCCATACGCGCGTTACGATCCTGCAAATCCCACTACCACGGGATACAACGCGGTGAGCACTCTGAGTCCCCCGACCGGAGGCGCTCGCCAAAATGGTGCCAGCAAGCTTGGTGTCCTGAAGCAGGGCGACAATCGCACTCCGTATACCGTCGATTGGAACTTCAGCATCGCTCAAGCACTGCCGTGGCGATCGACACTGGAGGTTTCCTACGTCGGCAACGAGACGCAGAATATCTTCATCAACGGTTCCAACGGAAACCTGTTCAACCTGAACAATGTTCCACTTGGCGGGTTTTACAACATCGATCCGGTTACCGGCAAATACATGACGCCGGATACACCGACCTGCGGCGGCAGCAACCCGAGTCTCTACTGTCAGAACAACCCAAGCGTGTATGGCCCTTCGGGCAGTTTCAATGCCAATGACTTCCGTCCAATGAGTCAGTACACCAACGTCTATCTCATGACGCACGGAGGCTACGCCAACTACAATTCGCTCCAAGTGGGCTGGCAGAAGCAGTCCGGTCCGATCAACTTCCTGGTGAACTACACGTTCAGCAAGGTGCTGGGGACGCGCGATTGGAACTCGGACAACGGCGCGCAGGACGGCATTACCCAGTGGCCGTTCAATCTGGACAGCAATTACGGAGTGTTGTCATTCGACCACACGCATATTATCAACGGTTCCTACGTGTGGAACCTGCCCAATGCGTTCCGGTCAAACCACCTCCTGCATACGGTCGTGGATGGATGGCAACTCACTGGATATACGACGTACCAGAGTGGAGCAAACATTCAGGAAAATACCGGCGGCGCTCTGAACGCGACTTATCCCTCGCTCACCGTGCCGACCGTCAACTATCAACTGGCGCCGGATTACAGTGTGGTGATGCCGAACGGTCTGCGCTCGGTTGGCGTGGATGCTTCCACCTGGCTGGGCTCCAACGCTTTCAACGCCCTGGTCCCAGCCTTAAGCTGCGATCCCCGTCATCACGCGTCCGGGCTATACTTTAACCCCAACTGCTTTACCCCACCGGCCCAGGGCCAGCAGGGCCTGCTCAACTGGCCGTATATCAGGGGGCCGGCATACTTCGACAGTGATCTCGGACTGTTCAAGAGCTTTAAGATATCGGAGCGGCAGAAGGTCCAGCTTCGGATTTCGGCGACGAACTGGCTGAACCACCCTTTGCCGCAGTTCGGGCTGGCTGGGCTCAAGGATGAGCAGCTGAGCTTCGACCAGGTCACCAACATGAACCTGAAGAATTACAGCAACGGAAACACGGACAGTGTCCCGGTTCATTCGCTGGCAACCGCCAACCAGAACCCGCAACTCACGGGAAAGCCGGCGTTCAAGCAAGGCCCGGCCCGCAGCCTGACGTTTGCCCTGAAGTACTACTTCTAGGCAGGCATCAGCTAGAATCCAAGGGGTGGCTTCGCGCCACCCCTTTTCTTTTGCCGAATGCGCAGATTCTCCTCCGCTCTCCTGTTTGGTGTCGCGTGCTTGCTTTCTGCCGTGCCATCGCGTCCGCAAGCGGCGAAGACGCCTTCGCCGATTCGCTTTGACTTGCAAACTCTCCCGGCATCGTTAGAGAACAGCGAGACCGAAGCCCGCAACCTTCCGGAAACCATGCCGGGCGGCGTGGCCATCTTCGACTACAACGGCGACGGCCGTCCCGACATCTTCCTGACCAACGGGGCCAGCATCGCCACACTGAAGAAAGATTCGCCGAAATATCGCAACCATCTCTTTCGCAACGACGGGCACGGCGTATTCACCGACGTCACGGACCAGGCAGGCCTCGCCGGTACTGGCTACGACATGGGAGTCGCCGTCGCCGACTACGATAACGACGGCCATCCCGACTTGTTTGTCGCTGGTCTGCATCACAGCACGCTGTATCACAATAATGGCGACGGCACATTCACCGACGTCAAGGCAAAGTCTGGCCTCGACGCCAGTTTGAACCGTCCGGACCCGCAGTTCGGCCCGTTCTGGGCCATTACCGCCGTCTGGGTCGACGTTAACAACGACGGCCTTCTGGATCTATTCGTCGCCAACTACCTGCAGTGGGAGTACTCCGACAAGGCTCTTTGCGAATTCAAGGGCTTCACCGATTACTGCCATCCGCGTTTCTACAAGGGCCAGCCCAATCAGCTCTTCCTCAACAATGGCGATGGCACGTTCAAGGATGTGTCGAAAGAGTGGGGCCTGCGCGATCACGTGGGCAAGGCGATGGGCGTGGGCATGGCAGATTATGACCTCGACGGCCGCCCCGATCTGTTCGTCACCAACGACGCATCTTACAACGCGCTGTTTCACAACCTGGGAAACAAGTTCGAAGAAGTTGCCTTCGATGTTGGGGTTGCCCTGTCGGAAGACGGCCAGTTCGTCTCCGGCATGGGCGTCGACTTTCGTGACTACAACAACGACGGATTCCCCGATATTGTCTTTGCTGCCCTGCCCACCCAGACCTTCCCCATCTTCCAGAACACCGGCAAAGGCGAGTTTCGCGAAGTCACCACTCCCAGCGGCATGCGGAGCCTGAGCCGTACCCTTTCTGGTTTCGGAGTCGGTTTTTACGATTTTGACAACGATGGCTGGAAAGACCTGTTCGTCACCGGGGGGCACGTAGAAGCCCACGACACTCCCGGCCAGCCCGTTGACCGCTACAACTCCGTCTTCCGAAACCAGGGCGCGAGCGGTACCTTTCAGGTGCTGACAGAAGAAGCCGGATTCGATGCTTCACCCAAGGCTCGCCACCGCGGCTGTGCCTTTGGCGATCTCGATGGCGACGGGCGAGTCGATATTGTCGTCTCAGCCCTCGGGCGGAAACCGGAAATCTGGATGAATCGGAGCCCGAACTCCAATCACTGGCTTGACATTTCTTTGCGGGGCACGAAGAGCAACCGCGACGGGATCGGCGCCAGAATTCAGGTGGTCAGCAAAACGGCCGGCAAGCAGTATAACCACATGACGACTAGCGTGGGATACGCATCCTCCAGTTATGGACCGGTACATTTCGGGCTGGGACCGGATTCCACCGCCGACTCCGTTGAAATCCACTGGCCTTCCGGAATTGTGCAGACCTTGCGGAACGTCCCCGCCAATCAGGTGCTGGCTGTCATCGAACCGCAGCACTGATGGTGTAACAGCGGTCTTCTTCGCGTCAGTTCGACTCCGTAAACGTCGCCAAAGGATGCCCAAGGCCATAGGGTCCTTCGGCCGTCACGTGGGCTGTGCCCGTCCCCGAGGGCAGGGTCAGAGTTACGCTGGCCTTGCCGGAAGAGTCAGTGGTCACCAGACGCTGCGACAGCGATCCCTTGTCGGTGGTGAAGAAGATCGTTGCCCCCGTGGCCGTTCCGCCTGAAGAGCCAGGAGCCAGCGTGGCCGTGAGCGTCAGGCTTCCGCCTGTCTGATTGTCCCCGGTCTTCGTGAGTGTCGCCGCTGGATTTCCCACGATGATCCATCCGCCCTGCGTCTGCGCCGCGCTGCTATCCGTGCCGGTCACGTTGTAGTGATAAAAGCCCGGCGTGTTGCCGGCGGTCACTGTGACGAGTCCATTCGCCCCGGTGCTGACCGCCGACTGTGTCACCGCAACGGTAATGCCTGTATCCGATGTCGGACTCGACAGAGTCACTGTGGCGCTGCCGCTGGTCAGCTTCGGTTGCAGCGTCGCCGTCCCACCCGCAGGAACGAAAATCGTGTCTGGATTGAGATCCCATTCCGACGCTGGTGGCTGCGAAGCAATCGACATTACTAACAGAGTTGCCGAATAGGGCGAGAAGTTCATGGTCGACGTGAACGACGGAGTGGCGGATACAATCTGCGTCGGGTTCGAGGACGAGAGCGTGTAAGTCTTCACTGAAGTTGGCGTCGCGTTGGATGGGAACTGGAAATTCACGCTGGCTGTGTTCGACGGGTCTTTGTTCACGATGATGACGTGCAGCGTCTTGCCATCGGCGCTAAGTGCGCCATAGCTGCTGAAGAGTCCCGGATCGGCGTTGTTCGTTGCCGAGACAGAAATCGGCGCAAAACCATGATGCGCCCCGTCATAATTCGTATAGAGCTTCAGTGCCTGGTAGTTCGGATTCGTCGGTGTCGGCGTAGTCCAGCGGGTCGAGAGCGAAACCCGCTCGCGTCCGAGAATGCCATAAGCGTCCGCGTCGGCCAGCGCCGTCGAGAAGTCACTATCGTTGGAGAGCTGGAAGTTCCATTCTGTAAACGCTAGCGGCGTCCCCGGATAAATCGTGTTGGCCCAGGCGCGGGCGCGCGGGATGCGGAACGCTTTGCCGTCGAACGGCTCCTGAGATGTGACGCTGTTCGTGCCAAACCAGGCTTCGCTGGTGTACGAGGGGTCCCACCAGTCGCGCGTGCTGCGCAACACCAGCGCCCGTGCCTGCGTCTGGGTCAACCCGTTGGTGCTGGTTTCTGGGTAGGCGTGCAGATCGAAAATATCCAGCGTGCGCGCCCCATTCACCGCGTCGCGCCATGCAACTTCGTTCAGCCACCAGGGCATAAAATCAATATTGGCGAAGTTCGATTTGTCCCCTGCTGCTGAGTTCCAGTAGAAGTACCAGCAGCAACTAACCCATCCCATGCGTACCGCTTGCGCATCCCAGCCTTTGAGATTCGTGGCCTCCTTGAGGTAGATATCTCGCAGTTCAGGATACGTGGTCGGATTGGGATGAACATCTACATGTGTGCCGCCCCAGATGTCGATCTCGTTGTCCATGTCATAGAAGTGACAGGATGTGATTGAGGTATACGGGATCGGACACGAGCCGCTGCCATAAGCTGTTGCCATCGCCGCCGCCCATTGATTCCGGTACACGCTATTCGCCGGGTCTCCGGCTTTCGGCGGGCCGTCCAGCAGCGGATAATAAGCTCGGTTGAGTTGCGTCGGACTGGCCACCATCGCGGTCTTGCAATCCGACTGCAAGTTGATTCCGGCGTCCGTATTGTACTGGTCCACTTTCGAGGCGCATGCATTATCCTGAGAGACAGAAAATACCCAGTGATAGTTGTTGGTACCTCCCTGCGTGACCGACGTTTCCGCACTCTGCGCCACCCACGGCAGCATCACCATGGTCATGAGCGGAATACTGCCCGCTGCCTTTACGTCTTTGATGAACTGCGAGGAATCGGAGTCGGCTGCATTGTTCAACACGCCGAATGCGAAGTCCTCGAAGTAATAGTCGTTGTCGGCATTGGAAGTGCCGAGTTTCCAGTTGTAGGTGGATGCTCCATTCCCACCCCAACGCACTACGGGAAGGCCGCTATCCGCGATGGTCGCCGCATCCTGCGGAAATGCCCCGCCGTAGACGTACGGGCTGATCGTATGCCGGTTGGCAAGGATATCCACGGTAACGTTCACGTTCGTGGTGGTTCCCGAAGGCGTGGCGGTCGCCTGATTCGAATTGCCGCTCTCGGTTGTACCGTTCAACGCTGTCACCACGTAGTAATAGGCGGTGCCATTGGTCAGGCCGGTGTCCGTATAGCTGCTCGTGGTCGGTGAAGCCACCGTCGAATACGGCCCGCCGTTCTTTGTCCCGCGTTTCACGTTGTAGCTGGTCGCGCCTGCGCTCGCCGTCCAGGACATGCCAATCTGCTGGTTTCCCGGCGTTGCCGTCAGGTTCGTCGGTGCCGCCAGGGCTACATTGGGCGTCCCCGATGCCTGATTCGAGTTTCCGCTCTCTCCCGAAGTATTCACCGCAGTCACCACATAGTAGTAAGTGGTTCCATTCGTGACCGACGAGTCCGTGTAGCTCGTGCCCGTGGGCGAAGCAACGGTCGTATACGGCCCGCCGCTCGCTGTGCCGCGCTTCACGTTATAACTGGTCGCGCCGCTACTGGCCGTCCATTGAAGCGCGACTTGCGCGTTCCCGCCCGTCGCCGTGAGGTTGGTCGGTGCGGCCGGAGGATTGTTGCCTCCTCCACCGCTCCCTCCGGAGCCCCCACATCCAGGCAAAAGAATCAGAATGGCAAGAGTAAGTGCACCGACCCAGTGGAACGTGGGAAGCTTGTAAAAAGTAGAGAACATGGTGGTATGGTCCGATTTTGACCACTGAGTATAAGCTATCGCGCTGATTTTCCATGCCAACAAAAGTAACCAGGACCTGTGACTTCCCAAATGAGTTCCGTGTGCGGAAAGGTCGATCCGTCCTCGGTTTCCAGGATTCGCGCGCTCCGTTTCACGCGGCTCTTCGCCGCCATTCGGGGCGGCCTTACATCCCACCGAGACCGCTAACTCGTTGTACCGAGGAGGCGTGCGCACAGAAGCATCCGTAAGGTGCGTGATTCAGGTCACTTTCCACCACGCGGAGAATCACAGAGCAGCCTGGCTTCGTTGGTTAGCCTTTGAATGTACCCTGCCTTGGCTCCGAGCACCGTTACCGGCAACGGTACGAGGCCCCATCTATGCTCAGGAAACTCGGCCCCAAGCTGATAGTGTCCCTGACCGTACTGATCGTGGCCATCAGCGGCATCAGCGGCTATCTGAACTTCCGCACGCAGAAGAACCAACTGGTCGAGACACTCGTCTTGGGCGCGGATCAACTGTCCCGCAGCATCACCAGTGCGACCTGGCACGCCATGCTCGACGACGATCGCAAGGCGGCGTACCAGATCATGCAAGTGATCGCCGATAAGCAGGGTGTGGATCGCATCCGGATGTTCAATCGGGAAGGGCGGCTGGTCTTCTCCACGGATGCGCACGAGCACGGCTCAGGACTACCCGATCTGTCGAACGAGGTCTGCGCCAGCTGTCATAACCAGGGCGCGAATCGTGAAAGGCCGACACAAGACGCTCGCGTCCGCTACAGCACTTCACCGGATGGCACCAAAACCATCAGCATGGTGACGGCCATCTATAACGAGCCTTCGTGCAGCAATGCCAGCTGTCATGCGCACCGCGCATCGACGAAGGTTCTCGGCGTCGTCGATGTCGCCCTGCGTCTCGACCCGGTGCAGAAACAGACGCGGACCATCACCCTGCAAACCATGCTCTGGACCCTGTTGGAGGTCGTCATCGGAGCCGCATTCGTGATCCTGTTCACCAGGCATTTCGTGGCGACGCCGATTCAGCAACTCATCGCCGGCACCAAAGCGGTGAGCGCGATGGAACTGGACCAGCATATCGTGATTACGCAGCGCAGCCAGGAACTCGACGCACTAGTGGATTCGTTCAACCGGATGCGCGAACGGCTGAAACTTGCCGTCGCCGAGTTGAACGAGATGCAGCAGACACTCGAAAGTAAGGTGGAGTTACGCACTCAGCAGCTGCAAACCGCGCAACGCAAACTCTTGCAGGCTGATCGTCTGGCCTCTTTGGGGCAGCTCGCGGCCAGCGTAGCGCACGAGATTAATAACCCGGTGTCGGGCGTGCTGAATCTCTCGATGCTGCTGGAGCGGTTAATGGCCGGTGGCAACTATCCGCCGGGCCGGGAAGCGGAGTTTAGAAAGTATCTGGCACTGATCTCATCGGAAACTGCGCGGGTGGGACGGATCGTGTCAGATCTGCTGGCTTTCTCGCGCCGCTCGAAGCCGCAGCGCGCGCCCGCCGACCTGAACAAGCTGGTGCGCACCACCCTCGGGCTCACCGACCACAAACTCCGGATGATTAACGCCGAAACTGTACTGCAGTTGCAGGAAGACCTGCCGCCGGTCGAATGCGATGCTTCGCAAATGCAGCAGGTCATTCTCAATCTGGTGCTCAACGGTGCGCAGGCGATGCAAACTCGCGGCGGCGGAACCCTAACCATACGCACGCAGCTCTCCGCCGATAAGGAAAACGCGGAACTCTACATTCAGGATACGGGCGAAGGCATTGCCCCGGAGAATCTGGCGAAGATTTTCGACCCCTTCTTCACCACGAAAGCGGACGCCAAAGGCGTTGGCCTCGGCCTGGCCGTCCTGTACGGAATCGTGAAGGCGCACGACGGCGAAGTCGAGGTGGCGAGCGAGAAGAACCAGGGGACCACGTTTACCGTGACCTTGCCGTTGAAGTCGAGAAAGGGCAGTGAGCTCGAAATCAAGGAAGTTCAGGTACAGAGCGTGTGAAAGCGCTTTATCTCGTGGCCATCGGAAACGTACCGGACAAGGCGTGGGAATGGATAGAGGACGCGGCTGCGAACTGGTTTCCGCTGCCGGTTCGCCGCATGCCCGGGTTCCCGATTCCCGAGCACGCCTTTGACGCGAAGCGCGGACAGTACCAGTCCGTGGAGTTCATGAAGCTGCTGGCGCAGCAGGCTCCGCGCGGCGCCTATCGCGTGCTGGGAATCACCGATGTGGACCTCGCCATTCCGATGCTGAGTTTTCTTTTCGGCCAGGCGCAGTTTGACGGACAAGTTGCCGTGGTTTCTTTGCGCCGGTTGCGGCAGGAGTTCTACGGGCTTCCGCCAGAGGAAGCCGTGCTGCGAGAGCGTACCGTGAAGGAAGTACTTCACGAGATGGGGCACACGTTCGGTTTGGTCCACTGTCCCGATTCAAAGTGCGTGATGAGCCTGGCGACCCACATCGAGCTGGTGGACACCAAAGAAGAACAGTACTGCGCGCGCTGCGGCCTGCATCTAGTAGAGCGGTTTACGTCCTGGAATGGAGGAGTATGAAGAAGAATTGGCCCATCCTGGTTGTCGACGACGAAGATGTCATGTGTGAATCGATGGCGGCCTGGTTGCGCGAAGACGGATACCGCGTCGACACCGCGTCCAACGGGCAGAAGGGCGTCGAGTCGGCCAAGGCGACCGACTACGCCATCTGCTTTATCGATCTCAAAATGCCCGGCGGGATGGACGGGATTGAGACCATGATGGAGATCCGCCGCGTCCGCCCGGATGCGTCCGTCATCATCATTACGGCTTATGCGACCGTTGACACAGCCATCCAGGCGATGAAGGAAGGAGCGCAGGAATACATCGTGAAACCGTGCAATCCGCAGGAAATTTCCATGCTGGTGGCGCGGATTCTCAAGCTGAAGAAGTTGCAGAGCGAAAATGCGGTTCTGCGCAAGAAGTTGAATCGGCAGTACCGGCATCACGACATCATTACCAAGAATCCCCGGATGGAAGAGATTCTCGCGCTGACTCAGGAGGTCGCGAGTCTTCGCAGTACGGTGCTGATTCGCGGCGAAAGCGGCACGGGTAAGGAATTGGTGGCACGCGCGGTGCACTACTCCGGGAATCGCGCCGACAAGCCATTCATCGTGGTCAGCTGCGCTGCCTTGACGGAGACGCTGCTCGAAAGCGAACTGTTCGGTTACGAAAAAGGTGCATTCACCGGCGCCAACGGGCAGGTAAAAGGGAAGTTCGAGCTGGCCAATGGCGGCACCATCTTCCTGGACGAAATCGGCGACATCTCTGCCAAGTTGCAAGCTGACCTGTTGCGCGTATTACAGGAGCGCCGCTTCTACCGCGTTGGAGGAAGTCAGGAAGTCGAAGTCGACGTCCGCATCATCGCGGCAACCAACAAGAATCTCGCCGAGGAAGCGCAGCAGGGACGCTTTCGAGAGGACCTTTACTACCGGCTCAATGTGATTGAGATTCGCCTGCCACCGCTGCGTGAGCGGCGCGAAGATATTCCCCTGCTGGCCGAACACTTCGTGCACCGGATCTCGTTGGAGCTGGGCAAAGACATCAGCGGCATTTCAAACGCCGCGTTGAAACTGCTCATTGCGCATGATTGGCCGGGGAATGTACGCGAATTGGAAAATGTGATCGAGCGCGCGATTGTGACTTGCCACAACGGGCAACTCGAAGAGCAGGATTTTTCCTGGCTGCAGAAGAGTGTCATTCCCGCGCAGGCCTGGGACATCCCGGATGTTCCCCTCGGAGAATTGGAACGCCGCGCGATCGTGGCCGCGCTCGAGCGCAAGCATGGCAATGTCAAAGAGGCGTCTGCTGCGCTGGGCATCGATCGCTCAACACTCTACGACAAGCTGAAACGCTACGAGATCTCGCACTAAGAAGGCAGCCCCTCAGACCTCGAGGAAGGTGTCCGCCAGGACCGTATTCCAGTCCGCTGCGGGAACTGCATCCATGAGTCCGGGCATCAGCACGCCACCGTCGGCGAGAGCTGCTGGTGTGTTGGGCGCGCGCAGTTGCAGTTGCAGCCTTTCCAGTTCTCGTGAGACCCAGCCGCGAACTTCGGGGCCGCGCAAAAGATGGCGCAGCGCGGTAGGATCGTTGGCGTCAAATCCCGGACGGATTCTCACATACCAATGGTCGGTCGGCCCCCCGACCGCGACCACAGTTCCCTCGAGCGGCGCACGGACGCGAATGTCCTTCTTGTTCTTCTCCAAACGCCACGCCGTTCCGTTGACCTCGATGTGATTGCCAGGCTCCGGTAACTTCACCGCGTCCGGTCTGCCGATGAGATGATCCGCCAGGTCGTCCAGACCGATCGTGAAAGTGCCGTCTGCCTCAGGTTTCACCCAGGTATGGCCGCGATGATAGAGCCGATCATTCGGATAGCTGAGACCCGCGCATGAAGATACCCCGGTGGGCAATGCCGCGGCGAACCGCAGATAATTCGTGCAGGTGCGGCAATCGAAAGCGTGGTCGCAGATTCGGGAAATCACCCGTCCGGCAAGTTCGTGCCGGCAGCGGCGATCTGAGGCTGGCAGTTCGGAGAAATCCGATTTCCAGCACAGTTCCATTGCCCGATGCGCGCGGAAGTCTCGCACCGTGCGCCAAACAGCCGAGACCACGGTCGTCGCAATCGTGAGTACCACCGCAAAAAACAGGCCGAGAAATACGATGTGGCCAACCGTCCAGTGAAAACCATCAATGCCCGGAAACATCGGCATCTCCTTTCGTCGAGGCAAACAAGGGCAAATATCGATACGACAGCGAGTAGACAATTACGCCGTAGGCGATGACGCCGCCGAAACTCGCGAGTTCTTGCCAGCTCGGCGTGTACTGCAGAAATTCGTCGAACGACAAAGTCGGTAGCGCCAGCGTTTGCACCGTCAGAACGAAGCGGTTCAACAGAACTCCGGCACATGCCAGGGCGGCCGCGCTTAGCAGCCATCCGCGATGCGCAGCCGTGCGGTGGCTGGTTAGCAGAAACGCCGGCACTAAGCCGAACAGGACAATCTCCGCAAACAGGATCGGCGTGCCAAACGGTTTGTGCATGTAGTACTGCCAGGCAGCAAACCCTGCCGATGGCGAAGTGATGTTCATCCAGATGAGCGTGTCGATGCACTTGGCTGCAACGTAGAGACCGAGCAGCACGCCGGAAATGAATCCCAGCCGACGGAATAGTTCGCCCGGTACGAGTTTCTTGCCGGTGACTTTCTCGACCGTGGCCGCGATCAGCATCAGAAAGCTGGGTCCCGTCGCGATGGCCGACAGAATGAATAGGAAGAACGTAGAAGGCCAGATGAAGAATCCCTGCCGGAACGCGAACGGGCGGCCGCGCAGAACGCCATAGAGTCCGCCGAGCGAGCCCTGATGGAAAAATGACAGCAGAGTCCCGACCGCGGCCAGCACTGGTACCAGCTTGTGGAGTTGATGCTCAAACACCAGGAACGACGGCAGCTTTCGCAGTTGCCGATTGCGCAACAGGATCGGGATGTATTCCAGAGACAGCACCAGCAGATAGCACGAGATGCAGAATGTGACCTCGGTCAACATCGAGTGCGTGTTGGGATGCCAGAAGGTGAACCACGCCCGCAGCGGCTGGCCCACATCGATCATCAGGATGGCAACAGCGCCGCTGTAGCAAATGAAGCCGACCACCACCGCCGTATTCAGGATCGGCTTGAGTTCGGCGCGCTTCAAAATGTAGACCAGGAATCCAGTGAAGAACGCACCCGCACCGAGTGCAATGATGCCGAGATCCAGAAAAATCCACAGGCCGAAGGCGAAGCGGTTATCCATATTCGTCTGGTTCAACCCGTAGTAAAGGCACAATCCAGCCGCATACACACCCAGCGCCAGCAGCGCGACCCAGGGGGCCAGCCAGGCCAGGAAGCGTGGAAGCGAGACTCGCTCGGCGCCTCGGGCGATCCACCGGCTGTCGGTAAGAACCGCGCTAGCCATGCGTGACCTCCTCCGATCGAATTTCCAGAGTCGCCTTGCCGGTTCTTGCTCCGCTGCCGGAAGCAGATTCCGCCAACTCTCTCACCCATGCCTCCTTGGATTTGTAGTAAACCTTCGGCTCGGTGCCAAGGCGCGTAAGAAAGCGGAATGCTTCCGGTGAGCGCGCTTCCTGCGAAACCGGATCGCTCCTGTCCGCCAGGTTGCCGAAATGGATTGCGCCAGTGGGGCAAGCCTCAACGCAGGCTGGAACATAATCCGCCAGGTCGATTTCGCGTCTGCCGGCCCCTGCCGCTTTTTCCTTCGCGGCATGCAGTCGCGCATGGCACAGGTTGCACTTCTCCACGACACCGCGCATGCGGACCGCGACTCCCGGATTCAGGCTCTTCTCCATACCTGCCGGCCATACCGGATCCCACCAGTTGAAGTAACGGGCATGATAGGGACAAGCGGTCATGCAGTAGCGGCATCCCAGGCAGCGCTGTGGCATCTGCATAACGATGCCGGTTCCCTTATCGACTTCGACCGCCTGCTGCGGGCAAACCTTCACGCAGGGCGTCTCTTCCTCGCAGTGCATGCACGCAATCGGAATAAATACTTCGCGGCGCGCGGCTCCCGTCATTCCGTTCGAGGCTTTGCGCACCAGCATGGGCGTGAGACCGGTGCGAGCTGTCGCGCGCGCAAGCGGCGCGACGTTGTTCTCGGACGCACAGGCCACCATGCACGAGCCGCATCCCGTGCAGCGATCGAGATCAATCACCATGCCGTAACGGGCGCTCATGCGGTCCTCCTGGTGGGCGGCTCGCGCAAGCTTGATTCCTGATAGAGCTTTGGCGCCAAGGGTGGTAACACTGGCGTCGCCCAGGATTCCGACCACGTCTCCGCAGGAATTGCGGCTGTGAAAGCCGGCCATTCCTTCCGTTCGCAACGGATCATCCCGCTCTTAGACGGCGTGCCCATCCAGACCGCGCCTTTCGACAGTTGATCTTCGAGTTTTTGAGCAGACTCGATCTTCGCTAAAGGAGTGATCTCCTGCGCGTACAGATTCCCCTCGCGGAGGCGGAACAGATTCTGGCAACGCGCATGGATGATCTGTTCGTGAGTTGGCAACGCCGAATCGATACTGGCCAGGAACTGTGCGGCACCGTGTGTCTCGTGCAGCGACTTCGTCAGACTCGGAGCGATCGCGTAGGACTCGGTTGCCGAAGCAGGCGGAGTGGGGACATCCTTGAGTTCTTCGAGGAATCCGGGTGCCGGCAATAACCAGTCTGCCTTGCTGCCTCCGCCGTCCCATGCTGCGAAGCGGAAGACCTCGGCATCGGTTTGCGGGACGTAGTCCCACGGCACGGAAGCATCGATGACAACCGCGCGCGCTGACGGCAGAGCGGTCTCAGCAGAAGAATACGGCCGGGCCGTCTTCGTCTTCCTGACAATGCCACCGGCCGTCCCCACTGCCCCGAGCACAACATTCAGCGCCGCGACGGCCGGGTTTTCGCGGTTCGCGACGGCGACGACCGGACGCTGCGCAATCATCGTTCGTGCCAGGTCGCGGATGGCATCTTCCGTCAGTCCCGTCTGGCCGGCTGCGTCCGCAAGGGAAAGAGCTGGCAGCGGACCGCGAGTCTGCACCAGCTGGTTTTCCAGTAGCACTCGCGCTAATCCCGCTGCCAGAGCCGCTTCCGAGCCGTCGCGGATCGGAATCCATTGCCACGCTCGCGACGCGGTCCGGGAAAGAGTCGCTTCGACTTGAATGAGACGCAGTTCCGGATCCGTCCTGTCCGCGGCGCGCTCCGCCCAGAGCCGGGTAAATCGCCCAGGCGTGCCCCATCCATCGAGCAAGGGCGCGCCGAAGCTGACGATGGTGTGTGCGTTTTCGAGATCGTATCCCAGCGCGCTGGCGGGAACTTTGCTCCAGGATTCATAGGGCAGGAGCGACTTCGTCTCGGGGCTGAACACCACTCGATACTCGCCGCGTTTCTTTTCCGCAAAGGCTTCCATCACGGAAGAAGCAGCGCGCCCGGGATAGCCATCGATGATGACGACCGGCCCTTCCTTCTGCGCTTTCGCGAGAGCTGCTTGCGCATTCGGCCAGGAAGAGGCGGTACCGCGGTGCAGCACGCTTTTCAGTCGCAGCGGATGCCAGTTCAACTGGTGCGCGCCAAACGCCAGCGGACACAATGCACCTCGACTGACCGGGTGACTGCTCACTCCCGCGACGCCCACCGGCCATCCTGCGGCCATTCGCACTCGCAGCCCGCATCCCTGCGGACACAGCGTGCACGCCGACTGCTTCACTTCGACCGGACCGCGCGCGGCTTGCGGGATCCACGGCCAGTTCTGGCTCCATATGGACGTGTCGTCCAGAATCTTCCACGGAACCGGAGTGACTATGAGACCTGCGGCGGCTCCAGCGCCCCAAAACAGCAGATCTCGTCGTGTGACCTTCATCGCTCTCCTCTCATTCATGACAACCGAGACAGCCCACTTCCACGCCATGCCGGCGGTGGCAGGCTTCGCAGTCGGCCATCTTCATGCCGTCGCCGGGAGCGCGGCGCAGCCGCGACATCGAATGCCCCCAGATGTCCCGGCTGTATCCGCTGATGCGATTCAGTTCGTAGACTTTCTCCCGGTCGGATTCGCCGTGCGCACCGTGGCATTCCCTGCAATCAAGCCGGGCGCGCTTCACATGGATCGCGTGCGAAAACCACACATTCGCGGGCTGTCGCGCGTAGACCAGCCAGGGCGTTTCGCGTCCGGGCTTGATGTAGTGGTTCACCAGCGTCTCTTCAGCCGGGCTTTCCCCGATGCGTTCGGAATGGCAGCCGGCACACTTGTCCATCGCCTGAATGCCGGCGAACGTGCCGTCTTCCCGCAGAGCGTGACAATCGCCGCATTCGGTGACCCCGGATTTTTCCGCGTGCGTCTTATGACGGAAGTCGACAGGCTGCTGCTTCTGTACATAGAGCACGCGAGGAAACACGATCCAGCCGCCCGCGAGTGCGACGGCCACTCCAAGCGCGAAGACCAGAACGCCTCTCCTCATTCCTCCACCATCCAGTCTCTCTGCGAGAAAAAGTGCTGGAACAGGCACACCAGGTGTTGTCGCGACAGGAAACGCGCGACCCCGCGCACCGGCGCTCCGCCATCGCATCCCGGGGCATGGGTCTCGTGGATTTCCGTTGCCAGCCGCTTGCGCTCTTCGCCTTGCCAGGCCGAAGCTTGCTGGCCGGCGATGAGTCCCGCCCGAGTGCGATTGGGAACTTCCCAGCCCTCGAACAGCCAGCCCGCGCCGAAAGGATCCCCCGTCAACCGCGCCGGATCGCTGCGCACGCGCACGTTGACCCTCTGGATCATCAGCGGGTTTGGAAAACTCATCGGCCATTCGACTCCGTGAATGGTCAGCGCCAGCGTGGGACGATGCGTGCCGTGCAAGGTTGCGTAGGTCACGCCTTCAACCGATCCCGCCACCTCGGCCAGAAATCCGTCGATTCCGATGTGGCATAGCCCGGAGTCTTCGGCGTCGAGCCAGAAGTGATTCGAGCTGTAGAGAAGCTGGGGAGGAGCCACTGTGGCGTGCGGCCTGGCCAGTTGCAGGTAAGAGTCGCAGTAGCGGTAGCCATTGCTGGTGCAGCTCGACAGTTCGGAGTCGCTGAACGGAACCAGCTTCGTAACCGGCGACACCCCGCAGTATTGCACCCGCATCTCTTCCAGATGTGGGCAGCGGCTTAGCGCAGGCGATGCGTCGGCCACCAATTCGCACTCGCGAAACTGCGCCGAGGTGCAACGCCCGCCGTCCAAAGCTCCGGGCCCATCCAGAATGAGCTTCTGCACGGGAGCGGCGTGACAGTACCGTGCGCGGCCTTCTTTCAGAAACGGGCAGGCCATAAATCACTTCCGCCGCGGTGTTTTCTCTTCCGGCTTGGGCTTCGACGGATCGATCTTCTCGCCGCCATCGGCCATCGTCAGGCCTAACTCCGGTACGGACAGCGTGTGCGGCTCGTTTGACCACATTCCCCGCAAGTCCGCGCGAATCGCGTTCCAATTCACGTTTTCAACTCTGCGTGCCTTGTGCAGCCACGCCGCAAACAAATCCCAACCGACTGCGCTGATGACCACCAGAACGGCCAGGATCGTGATCATGCCCAGCGCGAAGTTCGTCATATTGAACCAGAATGTCCAATTCTCTCCGGCCATAATCGGCTTCCTTTCCATCGCCGTGAAAACCTACGGCTAGCCGGAAAACTGCACGCGAGTTGCCAAGTAGGGAATTCAACGACTTACAAGCAGTTGGTGCCAGCCACGTGTAGGAAACGCCAACACGGGAGTCGGGTTCCCCGACAAATGACGAGGCGGTAACCTGGCTGTGAGGAGCCCTCTGAAGATGAGTTCGCGGTCAACGCGCGGATTCCGTCGCAGAGCGGCTAGGACGCAACCACCCCGGCTCGATGAGCGCCCTGACGAATGAATCGCGAGGCAAGCGTACGTCGATACGGCTTCTTCTCTCGATACGACCGAGTCATTTCCAGAAATATCGCCAGCTCGCGGGACAGATCCAGTTGCTGGCCATCAAAATAAAAATTGCGAATCGGAATGTTCGCGTAGTTCCGGCTCAGCTTTGGATAAATCGCTTCGCTGACCACGCCATTCATGCAGGTGAAGGGGCTGATGTCCACAATCCCGTCGACTCCGTGCAGCGCGAGATAGGCGCTCCGTCCCATGTTCAGAACCATCTCGCCCTCAGCTCCGGGGAATGGCAGATACGGATGCGCCAACCTGAGGACTTCTTCAATCCCAGGCTCTTCGTAGCCGGCGAAATCCTCCGCAAATATCGAGGCCAGGGCGTGTTCGTCCCCGCGCTGGATTCTGGAGCGGAGATGCGATTTCAGCATCTCCCAGGAATAAGTTCGTCCCGCGAACTTCAGATTGCGCACTTCCTCCTGGTTGGTATAGAAGATCCATTCTCCAATGTCACTCATCCAGCACTCTGCACCTTGCGCTTCGAGTTGCCGAACCAGTTCCTGGTTGCTGAAGCTGTTCAAGCGACAGTAGATCTCCCCGACAATTCCAATCAACGGACGCTTCTCGTCGAAGCCGGCAGCAACGCCTTCGAAGCGTTCCTTTGCGCGCCGCAGGGAAGCCTGGAGCGTCCTCATCTGGCACGCGACATCGGAGCAACTCTCTTCCATCGTCTGGCACAGATCGTTCACCGATTCGCGGTACACCCGATCCGTGGTACCGGCTTCCAATTCATACGGACGCACCTGAAGCAGTCGCTTTCGCAAAATGTCGGCAGATACGATGGCGCGCCACGCTGCTCGCGTGAAGGCAGTATCGAATTCCTGGAAGTCGCTGTACCCGCGCTCTCCGTGCGGCGAGAAGATCCGTACGTCTTCATAGCCATGGTCGCGCAGCGCCTTTCGCAGAAACGGAGCATACTGCCCGAACCGGCAGGGGCCATCGATGGTGCTCATCATGAAGGCGGAGCGCTTGGCATTGAAGCCCGGCTGCCCGGCGATCTTCAGGAACTGGCCAGTCGTCACTTTGGCCGGGAAACACTCGTCGCCGCTGGTGTGCCTGGCGCCCAGTTCCATGGTTGTAGTGTCCGGCGGCGGCGAAGTCCGCGCGTCAATCCCGATCCAGCGCATGGCGGCGCAGAGCGCTTCCGAGCTGCCTTCCGCCATGTCGGGGACATGGATCGTTCGGCCGGCGAGCGGATGGTCCGCCGCGATCTTCCGCCTCACGCAGCGATGTTTGAGGATGGGCATCGCAAGAATCCTGTGCTATCCAGAAACGCCTCACAGCGCGTGATATAACCCGCGTCATTTGAGTGACCGTCAAACTGCAGAATCAAAGTCGGCTTTCCGCTGGCTTCTTCCAGAAAAGACTTGAGATACGAGTCCGGACCGCACTTGAAATTCGAGATATAAATCAGATGCATGCCGGGATTCGACTTGGCAAATTGCGCCGCAGCCAGGATCAGCCGGCCTGAGTGCCAGTACATGTTGTCGTTGATCGCCGAGACGTCCTCGTTTTCGAGCGGCAGGAAGTCGAGCGGCACCACGTTGACTCCATAAAAAGCCCGCAACTTTCCCGGAATGTCGCAACACACCGCCCGGTCATAAGTGTTGTAAGGCCGCCCCAGAACAATAACGGCGGGCTCGCCCGTCTCTCGCAAAGCTTGCAACGCTTCCTGCCCTGCACGTTGCACCGAGTCGGCGAACCTGCGTTGTGCCCGGTATCCCGCGTCCACGGCGTCGTCGCTGGCCGCTTTGCTTTGTCCGAGCGCCCGCGCCAGGTGGCGCAGCTCCTTTCGAACCTGTGGCGGTCCTTGCCGGAAGTGCACGGTCGGGCAGAGCAACTTTCCGTCGAGGGCTCCCTCCAGTTTATGAACCGCGCGCACCACAAACGGCAGCGTCTGATTCCACGGACAAAGCTTTGACTGAACCTCCATGAACGGCGTTTCTGCATCAACTACGTTTGGCAGAAAGATGTGATCTACCCCGGATTCGAGTAGCGCCTGCACGTGTCCGTGCGCGACCTGCACGGGGAAACACGGCTGCGCAATCGCTAATTCCTCGCCTCGCGCCGCAATGCCACGATCGGTCGCAGGCGAGACGCGCACGTTGTAACCCAGATTCTGAAAATAAGTACTCCAGAAGGGAAATCGATCAAAGAAATACATTGCCCGCGGAATCCCGATTGTCTTTCGCCCCGCCTGCGTCGGCTGAAGCGCGGCCTCGAGAAGACTCTCACGAAGCGGCAGCAGGTCTTCGATCACGGGCTGCCGATCCGTGCGTGACCGTTTGCGGAACTTGTCGGAGCACTGGTCTCCCCAATAGCTCTTCTCCCCTTCTACGACAAACTCCTTCATGTCGCAGTAGTTGGAGCAAGCGCGGCAGACGAAGTCGCGACTGGTCCATTTCACGTGCTCCAGATCGAATCCGCGGAACTTGGTCGTCTCCCCCGTGGCAAGGATGCGCTCGCGCGCAATCAGCGCCATCCCGATCGCGCCGATCACTCCGTTGTGTGGCGGAACTACGATGGTCTTGTTCAGGATCACCGAAAAGGCAGCCGCGACCGCATCGTTGTAGGCAGTTCCACCCTGGAAAAAAATCACGTCGCCCAGATTCCGGCCGCGCACCACGCGATTCAGGTAGTTCAGCGCAACCGAATACGCAAGGCCCGCGCACAATTCCGCGACGCCTGCGCCTTTCAGCAACAGGCTGCTCACGTCCCGCCCCATGAACACCGTGCAACGCTCTCCCAGCCGGATGGGATTCCGCGAGGATAGCGCCAGTTGCGCGAACTCGTTCTTGATGGCCACTCCCAGTTTCTCGGCCTGCTCCTCCAGAAAAGATCCGGTCCCTGCCGCGCACGCCTCGTTCATGGCAAAATCGACCACAACTCCGTTGTGGATGCGGATGAACTTGGAATCCTGGCCGCCAATCTCGAAGATGGTGTCCACCAGCGGCATTCCCAGGCGACGGCACACGTGAACCGCGCCGGTCTTGTGAGCCGTGATCTCATCGTTCACCGTGTCGGCTCCCGTCAGTTCGCCGATCAACTCACGCCCCGAGCCCGTCGTTCCCACGCCGCGAATGTGAATGCGTGAGCCGATCTCTTGTCGGATCTCGCGCAGCCCGTTTGCCACGACTTCAATCGGACGCCCTGCCGTGGGAACGTAGATTTCCTTCAGCAACTCTCCTGCCGGGTTGATCACCACCAGATTGGTGCTCACCGAACCGATGTCGATGCCCAGATATGCATCCACGCGTTGAGTCGAACCCGGCAATTCGACCGCCTGCACCCTATTCCGCAGCAAGACGACTTGATCCAGCGAGAGCCGGCCAGTCGTCGGAATCTGCTCGGCCGGTGCAATCTCTTTGGGAAGAGCTGGGACGGTCACCCTCGAGTGCTGGCGGCCTGCCTCCTCCGCCAACATGCTTGCCCCCAGAGCCGGCATCCAGCAATTCATCGCGGGGACCAGTAAGTCGGATTCTGCAAGCCCAAACACATCCCGCATCGCGCGATGAACGCCGGCGTTCATCGCGACTCCACCCACAAACGCCACCTGTGCGTCCACGCGCCTTCCCTTCACGATGCTCGACTTGAAGTTTCTGGCCACCGCCTCGCATAGGCCGCGCAGAATCTGCTCCGCCCCGTATCCCTTCTGTTGGGCGTGAATCATGTCGCTCTTGGCGAACACCGAACAGCGGCCCGCGACGCGCGCCGCAATGTTCGCATCACAAGCCGCCGTCCCCACGTCCTCGACTTCGTACCGCAGCCGCGAGGCTTGCTGATCGATGAACGATCCCGTCCCCGCCGCGCAGTCGGTGGTGGATTGATACTCCAGAATTCCAAGGTTCTTGACGCTCCCCGAGGCGTCCAACCGGATGTACTTCGAAGTCTCGCCACCCATCTCGAAGACGGTGCGCACCTGGGGATAAAGTGCGCGCATGCATCGAACCAGGGCGCGAAAATCATTTTCGAACTGCGCGTCGAAGGCCGCGGCAATTCGCTGGCCGCCCGAGCCCGTGAAGTGAATGCTGGCCACAGATTCCTTCGGGATTGCGGCATAGAACTGATCGAGCAGTTTCGCCGTGGTATCCAGCGGGTCGCCCTGAATCCGCCGATAGGCCGAGAACACTACCGGAAGGTTGGTCCAGCCGTTGCTCGCAGGCAGCCGAGACGCTGAAAACGTGCCGTTTACGTCTACGAACCGGGAAAAAAGAGATACGTCTGCGTGCGTCCCCAGCGCTGCCAGCTTCACACTGACGGAGCCGACATCCAGTCCTAAATGAATCACGCGACGCCTTTCTCTTCCCACGTATCTGCCTGCCTCTAACGACCAAGCCGAAGCAGAAACGGCGAAAGAAGCCGACACTCTGTAAACACAGCAGAAGCGGGCATGCTATAGGAAACGGCACGACGACGCGGTCGAAGAAGGATGACTCTTCCGTCCCCTAGATGAAGGGAAGATACCACCGGTGGGTCGCTTCACTGTGATTCCAAATACGGCCGGGCGTGATTGCGCGCACGCTCCTCGCCGGGTCGCAGCAAGTTCGGGGAGCCCAAACCCCACCCGGCTTTACCGGTCGGCAGAGTTCGTGAGCGCAGCCAGCGAGTAGTGGTGCGGCACCGGCTGGGCATCCCGGCGCTGTTGCTCCACCGCCGCTTTCCAGGCCGCATCGAGTTCTTTGACCGTGTCATGGTCCATGGGCGTGCGCGCATCCTGAGCGGTCTGGAACCGGTCGCCTTCGATCGCATTCTTGTGTTCCGTATCCATGGCGACCAACAGCGATTGCCGCAACATCGGCGAATCCAGGCGTGCCAGATCGATGCCGGTGGCCAGTGCCGCCGCGCTGAAGTCACCGACCTTCTGCTCGTCAATTTCCAGGGAATACGTGCCGGCGCTCAGACCCGTGACTTGCAGCATCTGCCGATTCAGAGCCTGGTCCAGGTCTGACGCGCGCTCTACCATCGCGACAAACGGGTCGGCTGCAGCCGATGGCAACGGAAGCGGCAAGGCACGGTCCTGCTGCGTCCAACTGAGCGAATCTTTCTTTTTGTGGATTTCGGTCACGGAGGTGTTTTCCGCTTTCATCGCGGTTGACTTCACGGCATCGATCGCCACGTCAGTGACCATCGCCGGCGCATTCCAGCCTTTCAGCACTCCCTCCGCCATGATCCAGTGCACTCCCGAGCCGGGATGCACGCGGTCGCGCACCAGGGTCGTGGAGAAGGCGGAGTTTTCCGCCTTGGCCCGCGTTAACGCCGCGACCACCGGCGCATTCAGATCCGCCACGTGTGCGTGCTTCTCAGCCGCCAGGTTGCTGATGAACTCCCCAAACCGGATCATGGTGGTGTTATAGCCGGGTTCGAAGGCCGCGTCTCGCGTGACATCGTCGTGCGGAGAAGGACGCAGCAGGTACAGCCGCGCCGTCGGAAGTTTGCCTTGAATCGCATCCACCATGTGCCGGTATCCGTCGCCAAAAGTCTGCAGGATGCCTTCATCAAAAGGCCGGTAATACCCGTCGTTCATGCCCAGCATGATCGTGACTACGGTCGGGTTGTACGCAAACACATCGCGCTGCAACCGCAGATCGATCGGCCCGGCCCAGCCGCCGCTGACCTTGTCTCCCCCAACGCCCGAATTGACGAAATCAATCTTCCTCTCGGGAAAGCGAGTCAGGGCGTATTCCTCAATGAATGACGTGTACAGGCGTTGCTCGGTGATGCTGTCGCCGTAGAAGACCACGCGGTCGCCATCGTGAAGGGCGAAATCGGAACGGCCGCTCGTTTGCGCAAAGCAAACGCACGCGGCCAGCGCGACAAAAACACCAAAGCCAATGCGAAACAGATGGAGAGCTGGATGAACGGGAGAGCTTTTCATTGCCGACCTCCGAACGCAGAACACTATAAACGGTTCTGAACCCCTTGAGCAGGCGTTACAGAGTCAGGCAGGTACACCGGCCCGCAATTGCTGCAGGAATTCATCCTTGTTCAACGTCGTGCCGCGCATGGGAATCACGGCTGCCAGATGGAATACCGCGTCTTCCAGATTTGTGCCATGTTGCCACTGCGCCAACAGACCCTGCCGGTACAGTTGTCGCAGTTGGCTGTGGCGCAACCATACGGCGGGAAGGTTGGAATTCGGGTTGCACGCGCGGGCCATCACTTCGATGCTGACCACTCCATCTTTCCCGCAATAGCGCTTGGCCCGCTCCACGCACAATTCGTGAAGCGCTCGGAGGTCGCTCTCGGCTACCGCCGGGATGGCGGTTCCATGTTCGGCCGCTTGGATGAAACGCCGGAAGGACTCCAGTAGCTCGCTGTGCTGCTCCATCACGCCCTCCACACGGCCTGATTATAGCCCGGTCGCCTGAACGGCGATCCCAGGATGGCGGGAGCAGCGGGCGCGGCCCTTTGAGTCTGGCAAAGCGTTACCGGGACGCGGCGGTGACCTGCGCCAACTCCTTGCGCTCGGCGTCCGCCTGCTTGGCAGCCCTGCTGGTTTCGAGCGTGACATCCCGGTTGCCGAAGCCAACGCCGATTTTCTTCAGAAACGCCGTCGGCGGCGTGCCGCCCGCGAAGATCCACACGAAGTCGTTCGGGATTTCCTGTTGCGTGCCCTGCACGTCGAGGATCACCGATTCGGCCTTGAATTCGACCGGGTTCGAGTTGAACAGCACCTTGATCTTGCCCGACTTGATGCAATCTTCAATGCGCTTCGCGTTCCGCTCCTTGATGCGGCTGAAGCGTTCGCTGCGATACGTCAGCGTCACCTGGTTCCCGGCCTGATGGGCGAGCCCCATGGCCGCTTCCACCGCACTGTCGCCGCCCCCCACCACCAGAATCTTCTTGTTGATGTAGTGGTCGGCTTCGATCAACCGGTACATCACCTTCGGCAGATCCTCGCCTTTGACCCCGAGCTTGCGCGGTTCTCCGGCCTTTCCCAGCGCCAGCACCACCGCTCGGGAACGATACTGGTTCGTCCCCGTCACCACCTCGAAGATCCCATTCGAATCTTTTTTGATGTCGGCCACGGTTTCGCCGGTCGTGCAATTGAAATCCGACCGGTTCAGCACCATATCCCAGAAGGCCAGCAGCGCTTCCTTCGAAAGTTGCAGTTTCTGGAACTTCCCATACATCGGAAACTCGACCGGGCTGGTCATCACCAGCTTCTGCCGCGGATACTTCGCCACCGTCCCGCCCACTTCGTCGCGTTCGATGGTCAGATAGTGGAGCTTGTTTTCGATCGCCCGCAGCGAGGCACTGATTCCCGCCGGGCCAGCCCCCACGATCAGCAGATCGTAGATGCCGGCAGCGCCCCCCTTGGCTCCGCTTTTCTGCAATCGCTCCGAAATCGTGTCGATGCATTCCCGGCCCTGGTTGACCGCATTCTTGATCAGGGCCAGCCCGCCCAGCTCGCCGATGATGAACAGGTTCGAAACTGTGGTCTCAAATTCAGGCGTCAGCGTCGGCATGTCGGCCGCCATGCTCGGGCTCGCCATGACCATGGTGATGGCGCCCACCGGACAGGCATCGGCGCACAGCCCATGCCCAATGCATTTGTGCCCGTTCACAATCACGGCTTTGCCGCCGATCATGGCCAGCACATCGCCTTCGGGACACACGCTGGTGCACGTCCCGCAACCGATGCAGTAATTGTTGTCGATGTGCGGGTGCTGCGCCTTGGGCCCCTCGGAATACAGCTTGCCTTTTTCCGCCGCCTCGCGGGCGGCGGCTTCTCTCTTCTTCAGGCTCCGCAGGTAGAAAAACACGAAGAAAACACAGATGGCGCCGCCAATCCCGTACGTGATGAGGGTATCCATGGCGTCCTAGAAGTACCCCAGCACGAATTGCAGCCCGATGTGCACCAGCGCCAGCACAGCGAATGCGTAGCTGAACGGTTTGTGCACCACGTGCCAGAGATGGAAGACTTTTTGCGAACGGGAAAGAAACAGGATCCGCTTGGAGAGCGCCGCTTCTTCCGCCGCGGCATCGATCGCCTTCTCCAGTTCATGATTCGGCGTGCGAAGGAATCCTCCGGCCGTGCGCACGATCCCGCCGAAGTCCAGGGCATGACGGCGCAAACGGGCCACGCCGAACATGCGCACCACATCGAGAATCATCATGTACGGGATGGCCACGAAGATCGGCAGCTTGCCCACAAACTGCGCGTCCGGCATGCGCAACAGCGAACGCAAGTCGGCCTCCGGCAGCAGGTTCTGCGCCGCCAGTTGCTGCGACAGATTCTCCTGCAATTCCTGCAGTTCCTTCATGTTCAATTCCGCGGTCGTCACCTTGCGCGGAATCTGCGCATACAAGTAGCGTCCCACCACCCCGCTGGCCGAAACCGCAAACATGATCCAGAACGCCATGCCCGCCAGGCCCCTGAATTTCAGAGTCGAGTGGAACGCGATGATGAAGGGCGCCGTCAGTCCCATCAGCACATGGATATCCAGCCAGTGCCGCGTAACCCCTTTCGTCCCCAGCCATGCCCACTTTTTGCGCAGCGGATAAAGAAAGATCCCAAAAAACAGGGCCACGCCCACGAATCCCAAATACAGCCCGACCGGCCCGCTGGGCCGCAGAATATGGTGCTTGGGGGAAAATGGCCGGTCCATGGCCGCGAGCTTGTAGTAGTCGAACCCGTAGATAAAAATCGCGAGATTGCTCGTAATGGCCAGGGCATACAGACCATACAGCCGGAGACGATGTCCTCGTTCCGAGTCCGACACGGTCGTGCTCCGGCCGGCAATCCGGGCGGTTGCGGTTGCGTTCGCGCTCATTTCTGGATGACCTGCTCCTCGGTGCTTACTGAGAATTTCTTGTAGGCGCTGAATTCATGCAAGTTACGCCAGTGCTGTCTCGGCGTTTCCACTTCCACCCGCGCTTTGACCGGGAACCAGAACGTGGGCTGATTGCCATGGAATCCCAAGGGGGCAAACTCGATTTCCGAGCTGAAAGTCTTCAGGCCAACGTCCTGCAGCGTGTCGGCGATGCCCGCCTCGATCCTGGCAATCGATCCGCTTTCCGGATCGATCCACGCCGTCCCCGTGAGTTCCAGCGGATACTCCCGCCCCCGCAAGGCCAGCGCCGCGGGAGACTTCATCCCCGGAACGTGCTGAAAATGAACCTTTTGTAGCGCTCTGCCGCCCACCACTTCTTCGCCTTCCAGAGTGAATTTGAACGCCTCAGCATACAGCGGATGAAAAACCAGAAACAATGTCGCAAATCCGTTGCTCAACAGCATCGACGTGTTCTTCCGGTCGCGCTTGGCCTCGTGGATCGGAATCCGCGACTCCGCCAGGCTTAATTCTCCGCCATCATTGGTCAGGATCACCAGATAGTCGTACGTCGATTCTTCCTTCAATTCGACCTTGTCGTCTTTCCCAAGTTTCTGCTGCAGTACCTGTTCCGTGCACTTTACGTCGGAGAACTGGTCCAGAAACAAGGTGGTCCGATCGGCGGTTCGGTTCAGCAGCGAATTCAGTTTCTCCGCTTCAGGTTGCGGGGTTTCGGCGCAGGCCAGGCCTGCCGCCAGCAGCAGAACGCCCAGTGCCGAGCGGCGCGTCAGGATTTTGATGGTCATCGCGGGCCTCATTCCTTGTGCCCTTTGTTGTCGAAGCGATAGCCGAGCGAGAACATGACCTGGTCGTAGCTCAGGTCGCCCCGGTTCGTGGTGAAGTTCCCCTGGATGTAGTAGTGCGGCCCAATCGTCGTCTCGATGGTTCCCGTCAGAAAGCGCGACTGGTTGTTGTTGGTCAGCGCAGACGCGAATTTCTGCTGCCCGGCCAGCAGTTCCAGACGCAGCCGGTCGCTGAGTTGGCGCGACAGCGAGAACGACTCGTACGAGCCGGTGCCGAACGAACTGTTAAACCGCGCATAATGCACGTCGGTCCGCATCTTGACCCAGGGCAGCCGCCCCAGCGTGATGCCGAACATTTCGTTCAGCGAACTCTTGGTGTCCCCGGTGCGGTTGCTCCGGCCCAACTGTGCCGACAGCCAGACCTGCTTTACCACTTCCACCCGTCCGCCTACGCTGAACCCCTGGAAAAGGAACTTATCCAGCAGCCCGGTCCCGACCAGCGTGGGATCATACGTCGGAACATCGCGGAAGTAGTTGTAGTTGAAGTCCGTTTCCACTCGCGGAAGCGGGTTCACCCGCAGGGTGAAGAAGTTGCGGCCGAGCCCGAATCCCGGAGCCGCCACCACCGCATTCCCGCTCGGGCTGTCGAGTTGCGCCGATTCGTAGATGGCGAAATCGCGCTTGTAGGAGAGGGAATCCTCGACGAATACGAATGGCCGGTCGATCTGCCATTTCACCATGCTGATGCCGGCGCCAGCCGTGCTGCTGTAGTGAAATGCGTCGTACTGCCCGCCCTCAAAATTGACGAACGCTCCGCTAATCACGCGATCCGGACTGTAGTCCCACGACGAAGGATCGGGCGTCGAACCGCCAAAAATCCCGACCGTCTTCCCATGCCCAAAGCGCTTGCCGAAATATCCGCCGTCGATGGTGTCCAGGCTCGGCGCCCACGGAAGATACAGGCGGCCAAATCCCGCTACCAGCGTCGAGTTCGGATTGTCGTAGGTCATGTTGAGGTGGTAGGTGCGATTGAGCAGGTTCTGCAGCGTCTGCTGGCTGGCCGCCGATGTCTTGGTCAACTCTCCGCGCCAGTACCCGCTCAGATTCCAGAAGGTGCCGCCGATTCGCGTGATGTCGCCGCGGAACACCATGCCGGTATCGTAGCTGGTGATGGTGTTGGCGCCGTGGCTGATGGTTGCAATCGTGTCGAAACCGATCCGTCCACGCGCCCGGTTCACCGAAGGCAGCGGCGGACGCGGCACTTCCTCGCGCGCTTCCTCATCGAGCGTGTCGCCCTCCGTAAAGGAAATCACCGCCGGATATTTCCGCGTCGCGCTCAAGGCTCGCTTCTGCACCAGGGCCTCGGCGTCCCCGCTGGAAAGATAGGCAAGATCCCCCACTTTCACCGGCCGCTTGGGAGCGTGGATGTCGGTGACCGCCGAAGTCTCCGCGACCGCCGTGACCTCGAGTTCCGCCACGATGTGCGGATCCGCCGTGTTGGCGCTGTCCCCCTGCTTCGCGGGAACATCCGTATCTTCCACTTCGAGCTTCATGCCCTCGGCCAGTCCCTGGGTGCGGCCGCCTTCCAGATACGCGACTCCATCCGCCACGTACTTGACCTTGAACACCGTCCGCAGACTGGGATCGTCGCTGCGCGCGATCAAAGTCTTTGTGGGCGCTTCGGCCGCAGAAGCCGCAGGCTTCGTCGCCTCCGCAGCTTCTGGCGCGGGGCTGAGAGGGGCCGGGCTCGGCGTTTCGGCAATCGGGCTGACCGCGGGCGCGCTCTCGGCCGCGGGCGCGGCCGGTGCTGCCACCGGCGCCGGCACCGGAGCTGTTTCGCTCGCGGGCGGCTTGGCCACCGCAATCTGAGTCTGATCAAAAGAGGGCTGCGCTGCAGGCTTGGTTGCTTCCGCCGGCGCGCTCGGAGGGGCGACTGCCGGGGTCGTTCTCGCCACTGCGGGCACAGTCGATGGTTCCGAAGGCGGCTCGAACGCGGGACCCACGGTCGCCGGCGCAGGCGGCACCTCGTACGGCGTGTCGTCGGGTGCCACGGGTGTGGCCGAATCCCGTTTGCGATGGAACACCCCGCCGATCAGGTTTCCCGATGTGGCCGCGACCGGCGCGCCGTTGGACGCTTTCTGCGCTCCCGGCGCCCCCACGACCAGGATCACCTTGTTGCCTTGGGTGCTCAGCGTATAGCGATGCGCCTGATCGAGGTCGAGCACGACCCGGGTTACCAGAGGAGAAGTGCTGTGCTGGGCGGTGCGGACCCGGCGCACCCCGTTGGCCCCGACCGCTACGTCGCTTATCTCCCGCACAACACTGGTGCCGGGAAAATCCAGCAGAATCCGGCTGGGATGCGCCGCCGTCTCAATCGACGGCGTAACCGGAGCGCTCAGCGTGATTTCCACGCGCACGCCGCCGCCTTGCGGCTGTGCGTCCACCTGCTTTACCGTCGCTGTCTCCGTTGCATTCTGCGCTCCGGCAGAAGACAACAAGAGTACGACCGCCGCGAAATGTATCCGGACTGACTTCATTGCGAATGAACACTCTCTGCCACTCCACAGCGGCCTGATTGTCTCCTGTTACCGTCCGCTCTCAACGGAAGCCAGCCCGAACCCGCGCAGGCTATCCGCCGCCCTGCCCGGCCGAGTGGCACTGGTAACAGTTGATGCTGTTGTAGACATATCCCGGCACATTGTCGTGCTGGAAGTTATTCGGGTTGTTGTTGCCATGGCAACCGGTGCACTGGAAGACCGCGTAGTTGTTCGAGTTGATATGGCACGTGGCACATACACCGTTAGCATTTCCGTGGCCAATCGGGAACTGCGTGTACTGCGTATGGTTGAACGTCGCGCCCGTCCAGGCCGTCGTGTTGTGGCAGTTCTGGCAGGTGGTCGGGAAGAACTGCGGCTGCGCCGAGTGGCCCGGATTGGTCGTGTTGTTGTAATCGGTCTGATGGCAGCCCACACAAACCGTCGGCAGCGTCGTGTAGTTGCCGTTGACGTGGCAATCGGCGCAAGCGCGCGGCGGCACCTGGTGCGATCCGGTCAGCGGGAACGCCGTGTTGTTGTGATTGAACGTCGAATCCGTCCACGTCGTCGTGTCGTGGCACAGTTCGCAGGTCGTCGGGAATCCCGCCGTCGCGTGATTCGGGTTGGTCGTCCCGGCGTAATCCTTCTGATGGCACGAGTAACACAGCGTGCTGTTCAGCGTGTAGTTATTGTTGACGTGGCAGTCGCTGCACAGCCGCGGCGGCACCAGGTGCATGCCCGTCAGCGTGAATCCCGTGCTCGAGTGATCGAACTTCCCGTCGGTCCACAGCACCGTGTCGTGGCAGTTCTGGCACGTCGTCGGGAAATTCGCCGCCACGTGGTTCACCGGCGTGGTCGCGTTGTTGTAGTCCGTCTGGTGGCAGCTCACGCACGCCGTACTGGTGATGTTGTAGTTGTTGTTGACGTGGCAATCGGTACAGGCGCGCGGCGGCACCGTGTGCGCACCGGTCAGGGAGAATCCCGTGCTGTCGTGATTGAACGTCGCGTTCAGCCATGAAGACGTGTTGTGGCACGTATCGCAGGTCTGCGGGAAGTTCGCCGTCACGTGATTCGGATTCGTGGTGCCTTGATAATCCTTCAGATGGCAGGTCACGCAGGCCGTGCTGTTCAGGCTGTAATTGTTGTTGACGTGGCAATCCGTGCACTGCCGCGGCGGCACCGTATGCAACCCGGTCAGCGGGAAGCCGGTGTTGGTGTGGTTGAACGTGGAATCGGTCCAGTTCAACGTGTCGTGACAAGTGTCGCAAGTCTCTGGGAAGTTCGCCGTTACGTGGTTCGGATTCGTCGTCCCCTGATAGTCCTTTAGGTGGCAGGTCACGCAAGCCGTGCCGCTCAGCGTGTAGTTGTTGTTGACGTGGCAATCGGTGCAGGCCCGCGGCGGTACCGTGTGCTGCCCGGTCAAAGTGAATCCGGTGGTCGAGTGATCGAACTTGCCGTCGGTCCACTGCACCGTGTCGTGACACTGTTCGCAAGTCGTCGGGAAGCCGCTGTGCGGCACCGGCGTGGTGGCGTTGTTGTAGTCGTTCTGGTGGCAGCTGATGCACGTCGTGGTGGTGATGTTGTAGTTGTTGTTCACGTGGCAATCGGCGCATTGCCGCGGCGGCACCTGGTGCGACCCGGTCAGCGGAAAGCCGGATTTGGAGTGATCGAACTGCGCCGGCTGCCACGCCGACGTGTTGTGGCAGGTATCGCAAGTCTGCGGGAAGCCGCCCGTCACGTGATTCGGATTCGTCGTGCCCTGGAAATCCTTCAGGTGGCACGATACGCAGGTCGTGGTGGTGATGTTGTAGTTGTTATTGATGTGGCAATCGGCGCACTGCCGCGGCGGCACGGCGTGCATCCCCGTCAGCGGGAAATTCACCGTGCCGTGGTCGAACGTCGCCGGCGACCAACCCGACGTCGTATGGCACGTCTGGCAATTCTGCGAAACCCCCAACGCCTGGTGGTTCGGATTGTTGGTGCCCTGGAAATCCTTCAGGTGGCACGACACGCACGCCGTGCTGTTCAGCGTGT
>JBBIOA010000004.1:0-44931 GCA_037443605.1 Terriglobales bacterium | reverse complement strand
GTGCCCTGGAAATCCTTCAGGTGGCACGACACGCACGCCGTGCTGTTCAGCGTGTAGTTGCCGTTGACGTGGCAGTCGGCGCACTGCCGCGGCGGCACGGTGTGCAGGCCGGTCAGCGTAAAGCCGGTGGTCGCGTGATCGAACTTGCCGTCCGTCCACTGCGCCGTGTCATGGCACTGCTCGCACGTCGTCGGGAAGCCCGCATGCGGCACCGGACTGGTCGCGCCCGCGAAATCTTTCTGGTGGCACGAGTAGCACGGAGTCGCCCCCAGGTTGAAATTGTTGTTGACGTGGCAATCGCTGCACTGCCGCGGCGGAACCGCGTGTCCGCCGGACAGCTGGAACCCGGTCACCGCGTGATCGAATTTGGCGTTCAGCCAGTTATCGGTTCCATGGCACTGCTCGCAGTTCTGCGGCGGGAAGTTCTTGGTATCGTGCTTGGGATTGACCGCGCTCGCATAATCCGCCTGGTGGCAGGAATAGCACTCGGTCGACATCGTCTGGAATTTGCTGTTCGCCGCGCCCTTGTGACAGGAATCGCAGTCGACCGCCGCATGCGCTCCCGTCAGCGGGAAGCGATTGTTATGCTGCTGGATCTGCTGTACCGAGACTTTCCATCCCAGCACCGTGTGGCACTGTTCGCAATTGGCGCCCAGTTGCCGGCGATGAATGTCCGCATGGCAGTCCTGGCAGCGCTGCCCCACATTGGTAAACACCGGCTTGATGTGACACTGCGTGCAGGTCACCGACTTGTGCATGCCGCGCAGGGGATAGCGCGTCTGATTGTGATCGAATTCGGGGACGGCCCGGATCGGCCGCCATCCGTTGGCGGTGTGGCAATTCTGGCAGGGCACCGTCAAAGTGCCGTGCGGGCTGTGTGTGCCCGCATTTTGCGCTCGCGCGCCCAACGCTCCGCCAAGCGCCAGCAGGAACACTGCGATGAGTTTGAATGTGCCCCTTGTCCCCAGCATCGATCGCCCCTTTGCCCTGCTCCCCCTGTACACCGAACCGCGGTGATATCAGTGAAGACCACAGGTGCAATTCACAGTCCAATTAGAGTAGTGTGCTGAATTCCGCAACAAAAGTTACGCAGGTGCCGATTGCGTGTGACTCCGTACATCGGCCTGATTCCACGCAAAGTAAGTTTTGCTTAAAGTTAAGCAGTTTTTTCACTCGGAGGGCGCGCGTTCTTCAGAGACTATCGGCAAATGCGCGGAAACAGTAACAAATTAGAGGCGAATCAGTATCCAGGAGTTCTAAGACCTGCGGACCGATTCGTACTTTCGTAACCGGCAGCTATTGCGGCGATGAGGCTCCCTCGGAGCCGGGGCTTTTGGAGGCGGGTCTCTTGGACCCAGGAGTTGGGTTCGTCGCCCCATGACAGGCCGCACAATCCTTCGGCGTCGGCTTGTAGAACAGCACCGTCTTCGCCTCAACCACCTTGGTCAGCTTGTGGCAATCGCCGCAGCGCACGTTCTGGTGCGCTCCCCGCAGCGGAAACTCCGTCCTCTTCTCATGGTCAAACAGCGCCGGCTTCCACTTCGTGCTGTTGTGGCATTCGGCGCAACGCGTCACCCCACCTTTTGCGAACTGCTTTCCGTGGATCTCCTCATGGCAGTCCTCGCACACCATGGGCGCTGCCTTGAAGTCCACGTGGATGAGATTGGTCTCCAGATTCGGCGGCTTGTGGCAGTCCATGCACGCCGTCGCCCGGTGCGCTCCCAGCAGCGCGAACTTCGTTTTCGAGTGATCGAAGCCCGACAGTTCCTTCCATGATTTCGTCGAGTGGCAGGCCTCGCACCCCGCGGGCGTTCCGTCGGCCCGCAACTGCTGCATGCGCTCGTTGAATTGCCCTTTGTGCGGATCGCTGTGGCAGCTGGTGCAATTCAGATTTTTCCAGTGATAAATCGCCGTCGGCTTGAGCTGGAATTCCGCCGATTCCTTGTGGCAGTCCGCGCAGGGCACGGCCATGTGACCGCCGGTCAGCAGGAAGCGCGTCTGTTTATGCTTGGCCAGGCTGAACGTCGACGGCTTGTACCCTTCCACCGTGTGGCAGCGGTCGCAGGCGTTCAAATACGGGGCTGCGGCAAACTGCCCGCCGTGCTGATCGCTGTGGCAGTCCGTGCAGTGCTCGAACTTCACCTTGAACAGCGTGTCCTTGCCCTTTGGAATATGGCACTTGGCGCACTCCAGCTTGGCGTGCCCCCCTTGCAGCGGATACGCCGTCGCGGCATGTTCTTTGAGCGTGAAGATCGAAGGCTTGAATCCCTGCACCGTGTGGCAGGATGAGCACTCGCCCGCATCCGTTCGCTTGGCAAACTGGCCATTGTGCGCGTCCTTGTGGCAATCGGTGCAGTGCGCAAACGGCAGCGGCTTTTTGAACTCCCCATTGGCGTGGCAGCGGGTGCATTCGACCGTCGCGTGTTTGCCCTCCAGCGGATACTTCGTCTTGGAGTGGTCGAATCCCTGGCTCAACCCCTGCATCGAAATCTTCTTCCAGCCGCTGGTGTTGTGGCACGACGAACAGCCTTGCGAGAAGCTGCCGTGGTGCGGATCCTTGTGGCAATCCGAGCACTGATTGAAGGCGATGCCCGCATACTGCGGCTTGCCGTCCGCCCCGTTGGTGTGGCACTTGGCGCACTGTACCTGCGCGTGCAGCCCAGTCAGCGGATAGCGCGTCTTCGCGTGATCGAACTTCCCGATATTCAGCGTCTTCCAGTCAACAAAGCTGTGGCACTCCAGACAATTCTGTCCCAGCCGCCCCTTGTGCTGATCCTCGTGGCAGGTTACGCAACCCTGCGCCAGCCCCATGTAGGTCCGGCTCAGGTTCTTCACCTTGATGGCCGGGCGCTCCTGCGCGGAGATGTGCGACGGATTGTGGCACTTGCTGCACTCCAGCCCAGCGTGCTTGCCTTCCAGCACGTAGCCGGCGTTCTTGTGATCGAACGTCTTGGGGTCCCACTTGATCAGCGGGAAATCTTCGCCGTTATGCTCGGAGTGGCAGCGGGCGCATTCCTGGCTCGATCCCGCCGGGATGTTATAGGTGGCGTGCAACCCGCGCCGGGCGGTCAGTCGCGTAGCAATCTCAGTGTGGCATTCCAGGCACTTCAGCGCCGCTTGCCCGCCGCCGAACTTGTGACAACTGGCGCAGTTTGTCGACCCGTTCAGCGACTGGTGCGGCCGCGACAGCGTCCCGGGGGAAATCTGGGCCCACGCGGACCGGGGCGACCCCGTCAGAAGCAGGAATCCAAGCAACCCAGCCAGCGCAAACGGAACGGCGCACCAGAGATCGTTCGGTTTGACGACGAACTGGTCGAATGCACGGCGAACGTCTGTTTCTCGGTTGGTCTCTTCCTGCACCACGCCCCTCGTCGAACTCCCCCCTGCAAACCTCGGACCACTGCGCGCAGTGTAAGCCGAGAGCCGAACTTCGCACTAGTTACCGGAGGTGCACCCCGCCCCCCGATATCAGGCCATCCTCAACTCTTCTCCGCTTCCGAGTCGTCAAGCGGGCCTAAATTAGACCTCATGCCGCCCGTTCCACCCGGCCCAGGACAGAATCGAGATTTGAATCCTGCCGCGGGCGCGAGTAAGATTCGCTCCCGATGCCCCGTACCGGTCGAAAGGTGATCTCATGAGAAATCTGGGTTCTGCTCTTCTGCTTTTTCTCTTCTGTGGTGTCGTCGTTTCCGGCCTCTCCGCCCAGTCCAGCTACGACCTGCGCTCGCCCGACGGTCGCATCGAAGCGCGAATCCGCACTTCCGGCCAGATCCGTTACGACGTCGTCCTCAAGGGCCGCGCCATCCTCGAGAACAACACCATCTCCCTGGACATCGACCACAAGAAACTCGGGCTCGACCCCAAGGTCACCGATGCCAAGACCAGTTCCCACGATCAGATCGTCGAACCGGTCGTGCGCCAGAAGTTCGCCAAAATCCGCGATCACTACAACCAGCTTCGCCTGACTCTCGAAGGTGGATACTCCGTCACCTTCCGCGCCTACAACGAAGGCCTCGCCTATCGTTTCGAAACCGCTCTGCCCGCCCAGCAGGTGAAAATCTACGGCGAAGAGTCGGCCTTCAACTTCGCCGCCAACGACCTTGTTTATTACCCGCAGGAAGACAGCTTCTATTCCCACAACGAACGCAAGTATCTTCCCCAGCGCTTGAGTGAAATCGCGCCGGCATTCCTTGCCACCCTGCCCGCCGTGGTGGACGTGGGGGAAGGCGCCAAAGTCGCCATCGCCGAATCCGATCTCGAAGACTATCCCGGCCTCTGGCTGCACGGTACCGGCGGCCCTGGGCTGGCCGCGACCTTTCCTCCCTATCCCACCAAAGAGAGCCTCACCAGCGACCGCGACTACCGCGTGGTCGAAACCGCCGACTACATCGCTGCCACTTCCGGCGCTCGCACCTTTCCGTGGCGTGTCCTCGGCATTGTCGATCACGATGGCGACCTGCTCACCAACCAGATCGTCTACCTGCTCGAAAAGCCCTCCGTGATTGAGGACACTTCATGGATCAAACCCGGCAAAGTCGCCTGGGACTGGTGGAACGACAACAACGTCTACGGCGTGGACTTCAAAGCCGGCGTCAACACCGCAACCTACAAGTACTTCATCGACTTCGCCGCCAAGTACGGCATTCCCTACATCATCCTCGACGAAGGCTGGTACAAGCTGGGCAACGTGCTCGAAGTTGTTCCGGAAATCAACATGGAGGAGCTGACCGCTTACGCCCGCCAGAAGAATGTCGGCATCATCCTATGGGTCGTATGGAAGACGCTCGATGATCAGTTGATTCCAGCCCTCGACCAGTTCCAGAAGTGGGGCGTCAAGGGCATCAAAGTCGACTTCATGCAGCGCAGCGACCAGCTTCTCATCGACTACTTCTACAAAGTGACCCGCGAATGCGCCAAGCGGAAGATGCTGGTTGATTACCACGGCGACCAGAAACCAGCCACCATGACCCGCACCTGGCCCAACCTCATCTCGACCGAAGGCGTCCGTGGCATGGAATGGAGCAAGTGGAGCGCCGAGTCCGAGCCCAAGCACAACGTCACGCTCCCCTTCACCCGCATGTTCCTGGGCCCCATGGACTACACACCCGGCGCCATGCGCAACGCGACCAAACAAACCTTTGCCGCCATTCACACCCAGCCCATGGCGATGGGCACGCGCTGCCATCAGCTGGCGATGTACGTTGTTTATGAAAGCCCGCTCCAGATGCTTTCCGACAGCCCGTCCAACTATCTGCGCGAGCCCGAGGCCATGGAGTTCCTCGCGCCGGTTCCGAGCGAATGGGACGAGACTAAGGTCCTGAGCGCGCGCATCGCCGAATACGTCGCGGTCGCAAGACGCAATGGCCACGACTGGTATGTCGGCGCGATGAACGACTGGGACGCGCGCGATCTAGATATCGACTTGTCCTTCCTCCCCGACGGCAACTTCACCATGGAGGCCTATCAGGACGGCGTCAATGCCGATCGCAACGCCAGTGACTATAAGAAGATCACGATGCAGGTGAGTCGCACGACCAAGCTGAAGCTTTCACTCGCCAGTGGAGGCGGCTGGGCCGCGCACATTCACTAGAACATTATTTCTGCCGGGGCAGTGCCCGCATTGCCCCGGTCGAAATTCCACCGTCTACCAACAGCGTCTGCCCGGTGACGTAGCGGCTCGCCTCCGACGCCAGAAAAACCACCGCACCGTCAAGATCTCCCGGCGCGCCCGGCCGCTTCACCGGAATCCGCTCGCGAAGATACTCGACCCACTCTTGATCTTCGTACATCACCTTGTTCTGTTCGGTGCGAAACCATCCCGGCGCCAGGCAATTCACCGTAATCCCATGCGGTCCCCAGTCATCGGCCAGGCTCATGGTGAGTTGCCGGATCCCGCCCCGGCTAGCGCCATACGGCCCCAGCCCCGCGTAACCCGCGACACTCGTCACCGACCCGATGTTGATCATCCGTCCATAGCGGCGCGCGACCATACGCCGCGCCACCGCCTGCGCCACAAAAAAACTTCCCCGCAGATTCGTTTCCAGAATCAGATTCCAGTCGTCCCAAGTCACGTCCAGCGCGGGTTTGCGCACGTTGCAGCCCGCGTTATTCACGAGAATATCGATCTGCCCGTACGCTTCTTCCGCAGCCGCTACCATCTTCTCGATGCTTTCTTGCTTCCGCACATCGAGATCGAGCGCGATCGCGCACCGTCCGAGATCCTTGATCTCCGCCTCAATCCCCGCCAGCGTCGCCCGATCGCGGCTGGTGAGCACCAGATCGGCTCCAGCTTTCGCCAGCGCCCGCGCAAACTGCTGACCAAGTCCGCGGCTGGTTCCGGTGACGATCGCCACCCGTCCGCTCAGATCGAAAAGTTCCGCGCTTGCGTTCAAGCCATCTCCCCCGGCGTCAGAATCACTTTCATCAGATTCGGTTCGTGCGCGTACAGCCGCTCAAACCACCGCGGCCCCTGTTCCAGCGGAGCTACGGCGGTGATCAGCGGCTTCACCCGAATCGCCCCGCTCGACATCAGTTCAATCGCCTGCGGATATTCGCCCGCCGACGCGCACGATCCCTGCAGCAGAATCTGCCGGCTTACCACAACCTGCAGAGGCAACGTCACCTGCGGCGAGATATTGCCGACCAGCACCACGCTCCCACCCTTGCGCACGCTCTCAATCGACGCCGCTACCGTCTCGGTTCTGCCGACGGCTTCGAACACCATATCGACGCCGAATCCGCCCGTCCGTTGCCGCACCTGGCCGGGAAGGTCCGCCGCTGCATCCAGGGTTTCCGTCGCTCCCAGGTCGCGGCTCATCTGCAGCCGCGTCGCATCCACATCCGCCACAAAAACCCGCGGGCATCCCGCCGCCCGGATCGCCTGTTGCAGCAGCAGTCCGATCGTCCCCGCCCCCACCACCAGCGCCGAACTGTCCGGCGGAATCGGAATCAGCGAAACCGCATGCAGCGCCACCGACACCGCCTCCAGCAGCGCCGCCTCCGCGTACGACAACGCCGCGGGCAGCCGGTAAACAATGCGCCTTGGAACCGCGACATACTCGGCAAACGCTCCCGCCCGCCGGTAGTCGCCGCACGAAACTCCCAGCACCTGCCGCCGATCGCACAGGTTGATTTGCCCGCGCCGGCAAAACGTGCACTCGCCGCAATATACGGTCGAGTCCACCGTGATCCGGTCGCCTTCGCGCAAGTCCTTGACGTTCGATCCCACCGCCGCGACGACTCCCGCCGCCTCATGCCCCATCACCAGCGGCGGAATGCGCCGCCCCGACGCTCCGTCGTAGCCATGGACGTCGCTGCCGCAAATGCCGCACGCCGCCACCCGCATCAGTACCTCATCCGGCGCCGGTGCAGGCATCGCAACATCGACTAACTGGAGATTCTTGTATTCCGACAGCAGCAGAGCCTTCATTTCCCCACCTTCGCCGGCGCCGCCGGTTCCACAATCCCGCTGCCCTCGCGAATTGTGAGAACCTGGTTCGCCTTTACCTGCGTAAACTTCTCGACTCTTTGCGTGGTCGGCCATTTGATTTCAATCCGGTCAACCACCTCCGTCTTCCCCAACCCAAAGTGCAGGCGCAGATCGCTCTGCGACATCACGCTCGACCCGCTGCGCACTTCATCCATCTGCGCATGACTGCCCGTCACCACCCGCGCCCGCGCGCCAATCGCCGTACGATTGCATTTCGTTCCGATCAGCTTGATCTTGATCCAGTTCTGCTGGTTCCCGCCGTCATTGCGCAGCAGCGAAGGTGGATCATTCAGATTCAACACCAGCGCGTCCACGTCTCCATCGTTGTCGTAATCGCCAAACGCAGCTCCCCGGCTCGAAAAACGCGCGCTGATCCCCGGTCCCATCGCCGACGACACATCTTTGAACTGCCCGTTCCCCAGATTCCGGTACACCAGCCGCGGACTCTTGAACGTCTGCCCGGTTTCGTGCCGATCGATCTCCGGATACACGTGCCCATTCACCTGAATGATGTCCTGCCAGCCGTCGTTGTCGTAATCGACAAACCCGCAGCCCCAGGCCACATACTGATTGTTGATTCCAATCCCGGACGCACCGGTCACATCATCAAACGTGCCGTCGCCCAGATTGCGATACAGGTTGCAGGTATCCTCGGCGAAGTTAGTCTTGAAGATGTCGAACCATCCGTCGCAATCGTAATCGCCGACGGCGAGCCCCATCCCAGCCTGCTCACGCCCGTTCTCGCTGTAAGCCACGCCCGCCGCCAGCGCAACATCGGTGAACGTTCCGTCATGATTGTTGCGAAAAAGAATGCTCGGTTCGGAATCCACCGCGACGTAAATGTCCGGCCAACCGTCGTTGTCGAAGTCGAACGAGACGGCGCTGATCGAGTATCGCGGTCCCGGCTTCAGAATCCCGGATTTCTCCGATACATCGGTAAACGTGCCGTCGCCGTTGTTGTGAAACAGCAGATTCGTATCCGCCGGAAGTCCGTGTGGTCCGCACAATACCGGAATTCCCTTGTACTGGCACACCAGCGAGTCGCCGGGATCGGGCGTCTTTGCCAGATCAAGCTGGATGTAGTTGCAGACGAACAGATCGAGATTCCCGTCGCGATCGTAGTCCAAAAACGTGCAACCCGTTCCCCACCGCTCCTCAGACCTGTACAAGCCCGCCTTGCGCGTCACATCGCTGAACGTCCCGTCGCCGTTGTTATGAAACAGAACGTTGTGGCCCCAGTAGCCGCAGAACAAATCGTCCCAGCCGTCGTTGTCGTAGTCGCCCACGCACACGCCGGTCTGCCAGCCGGTTCGCGCCAGCCCGGATTTCTCCGTAACATCGGTAAACGTTCCGTCCCGGTTGTTCTTATACAGATGCGACGTCGGAGCCTTCCCCGCCGGCCACGATTCCCCCAGCCGCGTGCCATTCGTCAGATAAATATCGAGCCAGCCGTCGTGATCGTAGTCGAAGAACGCAAGCCCGCTGCCCTTCGCCTCGATGATGTAGCGTTTCTTCTCCAGGCCGCCCCAGACATTGGGAGCTGTGAGGCCGGCCTCGCGCGCCACGTCGACGAATTGCACCGCAGAAGGCGCTGCCGGTGACGCAGATGCCTGCAGCACCAGCTGCCGCTTCCATCGCCACAACGGAGTCGTCAGTGCCTCCAGCAGCGTACCGCTGAGCACTGTGAGAGAAGAGCCAAGGAAATGCCGCCGGAGAAGTTTCATAGTCTCGATCCGATTCAGGGTACATCATGAGGGATCGGAAGCGGGCCAAGGAGGGAAAGTACGCCCTCTGTTCTGCTCCGCCATTCGTACCATGTCGATTCGAGGCCCCACCTGCTTTGCCATTCCGACCAACGGGAGGAACCCGCTTCTTCCCGCCACATCCACGATTTTCACCGCGTTCCGGTGATGGGGTCAGCTGGCTCCAATGCAGTTTCAGGGAAAGCAGGTTCCTCCCGTTGGTCGGAATGACAAACAAAGTGTGGGTTGGAGCAAACGTCTGAGGGCCGAACACCTGCGGTTGGTCTGTAAGTTGTTGAGCCTTCGTGTAAGTGATTGAAATGTCGTTGGAGGGCCCTAGCGGGCTCGTATATGCAAAATTTTGCATATTGCGGCCCCTACCTCGATGCGAGTGCCGATCCTCGACGGGAACATGGTTACTATCTCCGCAAAGGGCATTCTGGGAGAAGATCTGGCCGCAAAAATCGCCTCCACGATCAGAACGCGGCACTTACCGCGGGTGATCATGCGAGGTCATGCTGGACACGGCTAATCTGTCGCCATCGTGTCGAGCAAATCCCCGCCCGCGCCGATCAGGCGAATCTCCATGGCGAGCAATCCGGAAGCATGCGTCGAACAGCTGAGGCAGGGATCATACGCGCGCACCACCGCCGACACGCGATTCAACATGCCTTCCGTCAGCTTGGTTCCATCAATGTAGTGCTCGGCCACCTGCTGCACGCTTCTGCCGATGGCCAGATTGTTATGCCCCGTCGCCACAATCAGGTTCGCCCAGGTAATCGCGCCGTCTTCATCCACTTTGTAGTGGTGAATGAGCGTGCCGCGAGGCGCTTCGATCATGCCCACGCCTTCCCGCGAGTTCACGCCCGCGGTCGCGCGAACATGCGTATCCAGAATCTGCGGATCGTCGAGCAGAGCCTCGATCTTCTCCAGCGCGTGAACAATCTCGACCAGGCGCGCATAGTGGAACAAAAACGCGCTGTGCGCCACCACGCCGAATCGTTGATGGAATTCCCTGCACTCGGCATCGGCCCGTGGAGTTCCGCACTGGCCGGCTGCATTCAGGCGCCCCAGCGGCCCCACGCGGTAAATCCCGCTGGGATATCCCAACGGCCGGAAGAAGGGTGCTTTCAAATAGGATTCGCGCAGACTCGCTTCGCCGATCCACCGCGAGTATTCGCCGGCCGCAACGTGGTCCTGGACAATCTCCCCCTTCTCGCCGCGGAAGCGTAACTCTCCATCGTAGAACTGCAGGTTCCCTTGGCCATCGACCAGTCCGGCATACATCGTGGGGAAGAATCCGAAGCACTCGATCTCTTCCTGGTATCTATCGAGCGCGCCTTTGAAGAATCGCAGCGTCCGGTCCGCAATCTCTTTGGCGGCGGGCAGTTCGGCCAGAATGCGGTCCCGGGCAGCGCTCGAAAGTGGCGCCGCCACTCCGCCGGGAACAATCCACGCCGGATGCACCCGCTCCTGAGCCAGGCCTTCCATGATCAACAGCCCGAACTTGCGCAGCTCGATGCCGTCGCGCGCCAATTCCGGATGAGCGGAGATCACTCCCAGAACATTGCGCGCCGCCGGATCGGAATCCATGCCCAGTAGAAAATCCGGAGAAGATAAATAGAAGAAGCTGAGCGCGTGCGACTGCACCATCTGCGCGCAGTGCACCAGCTCCCGCAGGCTCCGTGCCGCCGGCGGAATGCGCACCGCCATGATGGCGTCGCAGGCTTTGGCCGAAGCCAGCAGATGGCTGATCGGGCAAATTCCGCAGATGCGCGCCGTGATCCCCGGCATCTCATAGAACGGCCGCCCCTCGGTGAACTTCTCGAAGCCGCGCACTTGCGTCACGTGGAATTCCGTGTTGGCCACGCGCCCCTGATCGTCAAGCTGGATCGTGATCTTGGCGTGCCCCTCGATGCGGGTTACCGGTTCGATCGTGATGCGCTGCATGAAACACTCCCTATCCGAACTTCACCTTGAGGTTGGCGTCCGGCTTCTTGCCGTCCAGCAGATCGTTGATGACTCCCAGGATCGCTTTCGAGGGCGGCGGACACCCGGGTAAACACAGGTCCACCTTCACAAACTCGCGGAGCGGCCGGGCGTGCGGCAACAGGCTGGGCACGCCGTCCGACGGGATCGTCTTCTTCTCGTCCGCTCCATCCACGTAGATTCGCTGCAACAGTTTCTGCACGGGAATCGAATTGCGCAGCGCGGGCACATTGCCCGTCACCGCGCAGTCGCCCAGCGAAATCAGCACTCCCGTCCGCTGCCGTATTTCCTCAAGCTTGTGCAGATCGTCATTGGAGCTGACCGCGCCTTCCACCAGCGTCACGTCCACGTCCTCGGGAAATTCCTGCGCATCGACCAGGGGCCCATAGACGAGATCGATCTTGCGTCCGAGGGAAATGATGGTTGCGTCCATATCCAGCAGCGACATGTGGCATCCCGAGCAGCCGTCAAGCCAGACCGTTGCCACCTTGACCTTCTTCATACCTGGACTCCTCGGCGATGCACCAGGGAGGTGACGGCGTCGATCTTCTTCACCATCTCTTCCACCGCCCAGCCCTTTTCGGCAAGCGCGCCCGTCGGGCAGGCATGCACGCACTTGCCGCAACTGGTGCAACTGGTGGCCTGGCTCCACTTTTCGTTCATGTCGCTCACGATGCGAGCGTGAATGCCGCGCGCGCCCACTTCCCAGACATGCGCGCCTTCCAGTTCCGCGCATACCCGCACGCATCGCGTGCACAGGATGCACCGGTTGTGATCGAGCACGTAGCGCGGGTGCGATACATCAATCGACAGTTTCGGAAAGTTGTAGGCGAATCCGACCGTGCTGATGCCCAGCGCCGTCGCTTTGCTCTGCAACTCGCAGTGCCCATTCGAGACGCAAACCGCGCACACGTGGTTGCGTTCCACCAGCAGCAACTCCAGCGAGATTCGCCGGTAGCGGGTGAGCTTCGGCGAGTTGGTGGTGACCGACATGCCTTCCTGAATCGGCGTGGTGCACGCCGGAAACAGCCGTTCGGTCCCCGAAACTTCCACCAGGCAGATGCGGCACGCGCCCACGTTGCTCAGGCCATCCACGGCACAGAGTGTTGGAATGAACTTGCCGTTGGCCTTGGCAGCCTGCAGGATGGTCTGGCCCTCCGGCGCGCTGATCAACTCCCCGTCGATGCGGATCGATAGTTTCTTTGGCGGCAAGGTTTCCTCCTCTCGCCGTTGGTTAGGTTGCTTTCACCGTCTTCACGTCGCAGCGCAGGCAGCGGCACGCTTCATCCAGCGCTTCTTCCGAACCCAGGCCCGACACCACTTCGTCGTACGAGCGAACCCGCGCCGCCGCTGGAAGCGGGCGGCCGGAGTAGCGGTGGCTCGCGCTCGGCTCTTCCACCGGCAACTGGGAGTACTTGAATGGCGGCGCAATCTGCTGCCAGCGGTCGGTTTCCATCAGTTGCAGATCGATGTTCCTCGCCGCTTGCTTGCCGTAGGACATCGCGTTCGATACGTTCGACGCTCCCGTCACCAGATCCCCGCCGGCAAAGAATCGCGGGCGGCTGGTTTCCAGGCTGAAGCGATTCACCTCGATCGTTCCCGACTCCTTCATCACCAGCCCCGACGCGCGCACGAAATCCAGATCGACGGTCTCCCCGATGGCGAAGATCACCGAATCGCAGTCGAAGCGCTGGATCTCATTCGTCGGCACCGGCTTGCGGCGGCCGGAAGAATCGTGCTCACCCAGCCGCGTCTTCACGATTTCAATCGCCTTGACGTTGCCCTTGGCGTCGCCCAGGATCCGTCCGGGCGCTGCCAGAAATACGAACTTCGCGCCTTCGTCCTTGGCGGCCTGCGTCTCTTCTTCGATGGCCGGCATGTCCTTGTGCTCGCGCCGGTAATAGACCGTGACGTCGCATCCCTTGCGCAGCGCGGTTCGCGCCGAATCGATCGCCGCATTGCCGCCGCCGATGATCGCCACCCGACGCCCCAGAGCCGTTTCCTGCCCCGAAGCCACCGCTTCCAGGAAATTCAGCGCCGGATACACTCCCTTGAGTTCCGTCCCGGACTGGTAGACCCACGATTCCTTCCAGGTTCCGATCGAGAGAAAGACCATGTCGAAGTGATCGTCGAGATCGTTCAGCGACATGTCCGCGCCGATGCGGGTGTTGAAGCTGAATTTCACCCCCAGCGACTCGATCAGCCCGACTTCCCGGCGCAGGATCGCCTTCGGCAACCGGTATTCCGGCAACGCGAAGCGCAACATGCCGCCGGCCTCAGACTTGCTGTCGAACACCGTGACATCATGGCCGAGCAGCGCCAGGTAAAACGCTGCCGTCAAACCTGCCGGCCCCGCACCAACCACCGCGATTTTCCTGCCCGTCGCTTCCAGCTTCCGCGAAACGATGGCCTGCACCATCCGCTCGTACTTGTCCGACTCGAAGATCGAGTCCGCAATGTACCGGTGAACTTCGCGCATGTTCACCGGCTGATCCAGGGTCTGCCGGCGGCAGCGGCTGTCGCAGGGATGCTGGCACACCCGGCCGGTCGAGGCCGGCAGCGGATTGTCCAGCATCACCGACAGAAACGCCTCTTCGATGCGGTCTTCTTTGTAGAGTTGCAGGAACCGCGGAATGTTCATGTGCAGCGGACAGCTGTTCTCGCACGGAGAGAGCGCCAACTCCTCGCATACTCCGGCCGAGCAGCGCCGTCCCACAATGTGATCTTCAAACTCGTGGTGAAAGTGCCGCAGCGTGGTCAGCACCGGATTGGGAGCGGTCTGCCCCAGCCCGCACAGCGAGCAGTCCCGAATGTAGCGGCTGAGTTCATCCAGCAGTTCCAGATGATGGGCGTTACCTGCACCCTCCGTGATCCGGTTCAGGATGCGCAGGCATTTGTTCAAGCCCACGCGGCACGGCACGCATTTGCCGCACGATTCCGAATGCGTGAATTCGATGAAATACCGGGCCACGTCGACCATGCAGTTGTTTTCGTCCATCACCACCATGCCGCCCGAACCCATGATCGATCCCAGCTGCGCCAGGTTCTCGTAGTCCACCGGCGTATCGAACATCTCCTGCGGAATGCATCCGCCCGACGGGCCTCCGGTCTGCACCGCCTTCACCTGCCGCCCCTCCACCGCCCCTTCGCCAATGTCGTAGATGAACGTCTTCAGCGCCGTACCCAGCGGCATCTCAACCAAGCCTGTGTTCTTGACCTTGCCCACCAGCGAGAACACCTTGGTGCCCGAACTCTTCGGGCTACCGGTTTCGCTGAACCAAGCCGGCCCGCGCATGACGATGGGCGCGATGTTGTACCAGGTCTCGACGTTGTTGATGTTGGTCGGATACCCCCAGAGCCCCTTCTGCGCCGGAAAGGGCGGCCGCGGCCGCGGTCTGCCGGCTTCGCCTTCGAGCGACGCAATCAAAGCCGTCTCTTCTCCGCAGACGAAGGCTCCGGCTCCCTCCACCAGCTCGATCTCGAACTTGAAGCCGCGCCCAAGGATGTTCTCTCCCAGCAGGCCATACTCTCGCGCTTGCTCGATCGCCCGGTTCAGGCGGTGCACGGCCAGCGGATACTCCGCGCGCACGTAAATGATTCCCAGGCTCGCTCCGGTCACGTAGCCACCGATCAGCATTCCTTCCAGCAACGCATGCGGATCGCTCTCGATCTCGTTGCGATTCATGTACGCGCCCGGATCGCCCTCATCGGCGTTGCAGATCATGTACTTCGTGTCCGACTTCGCCTTCGCCAGAAATTCCCACTTATTCCCGGTCGCGTACCCCGCGCCTCCGCGCCCTCGCAACTTCGAGGCCTTGATCTGTTCGATCACGCTGCCCGGGTTGGCATCAATAAGAACTTTGTACAGCGCCTGGTATCCGCCGACCGCGATGTACTCCTCAATGTCGTCCGGATTGATGATCCCGCAATTGCGCAGCACGATCTTCTTCTGTCCCTTGAAGAACGTGACGTCGTTCCAGCTGGGAATCTCCGGATACCCCTGCCCATAGCGGATGTGCCCCGTAATGTGATCCCACTCTTCGATCTTGCAGTAGATGAGATCCGGGCTGAGATTGCCGGCGTTCAGGTCGCGCAGCAGCCGCGCCGCGTCGCTGGCCTGTACCCGTTTGAGAATCACCAGGGGATGCCCCGGCAGGCGGACATTGACTAGCGGTTCCTGCGAGCAGGAGCCGAAGCAGCCCACCGGCGCCAGCACGGTGTCGTCGCCGCTGCCCTCGATGGCCCGCGAGAAGGCCTGATACAAGCCCTCGGCGCCGTTGCCCCGTCCGCACGTTCCCATGCCGATCGCGATCCGCGGGACCGGAGGCGCCAGCTTCGCCATCCCGTTTTCCCGCACTGCATTGAAAGCGCCGATATCCACGATGCGAGGCATGCTTACTCTCCCGCGCGAATGTGCTCGATCTCTCGTTGTAAGGTGCGTTCCGTGGCGTGCCCGCAGATGCGATGGTTCACTTCCACCACCGGCGCCATGGCGCACTGTCCGAAGCACGCCACCGTGCGCACCGTGAACCGCTGGTCGGCGGTGGTGAGAAGAAGCTTGTCGGCATCGTCGCCGTCTTCGTCGCCGCCTCCCAGGCCCAGGCCCAGCTCCAGCCGCGCTCCCTGCAGCAGGTTGCGCGAGCCGCGCGTGTGGCAGGCGGTTCCGCGGCAGATGCAGATCGTGTGCTCGCCCTGCGGCTGCAGATTGAACAGCGCATAGAACGTCGCGACGCTGTAGATGCGCGCCAGCGGCAACTCCATGGTGTTGGCGATGTAGCGCAGCGTCTCCATCGGCAGATACTTGTGTGGATTCCGCTCCTGCACCGCCTCCAGAATTCCGAGCAATGCGCCGGGGCGCCCCTGGCGGCTGTGAATCATTTTGTCGATGAAGGTTTGGTCTTCCGTGGAGAGCTTTACCGCCGAGGTGGTTGACATTCAGACCACTCCAAACGACACAACTTTGTTTCAATCGTACCGATCGGCAAAAAGGCCCCGCCGTCACCGCGGACACAACCTCGGGTGACAGCAATCACAGGGGTGCTGTCGGACGGCGCCCATGAAAACTTCCTGATTTTCCGTTTCCTCTCCACAGATATGAGCGACGATTCACAGGTTCCCCACAGTTTCGCCCGGCATTTCTCCCCACCTTCGCCTCGTCTTGTCGCAAAGTTTCTTCTGCACTTTGTTCCGGGTAGGGAATTTGCGTCCCTCCTCCGGAATTTCGGGACGCAGGTTTCTTATTTCGCTTTTCATTCGTGTGCTCCATAATGGGTGCAACGCGGGGACAGTTCAGGTCAATGGCAACCACCGATTACTCGATCAGCACGCTTCCGGCAAACGTCGAAGCCGAGCGCTCCATTCTGGGCGCGATCTTGCTCGACAACTTCGCCTACAACCAGGCCGCCGAATTTCTGCGCATCGAGGACTTTTCCCTCGATTCGCACCGGCGCATCTACTCGCGCATGGTCGATCTGGCGGAATCGTCGCGGCCGGTCGACATGATCACCCTGATCGAGGAGCTCGACCGCCACAAGGATCTGCAGGCTATCGGCGATGTCGCCTACGTCTCCAGCCTGGTCGAAGGCGTCCCCGAGCGGCCGAGCATCGAGCACTACGTCAAGATCGTCCGCGACAAGGCCCTGCTGCGCGGTCTGATTGCCGCCGCGCAGACAGCCATGGCCCGCGCCTCCGACCAATCCGACGCCGCCGAAGACGTGCTCAGCGACGCCGAAGCCGCCATCTTCCAGCTCTCGGAAAAGCGCATCGGGCGCGGCTTCATGGGAATTCAGGAGATTGTCCGCGAGTCGTTCGGATCGGTCGACGCCCTGCTGCAGCGCGGCCAGCGCATCACCGGACTCGCCACCCACTATGAGCGCCTCGACGAAATGACCAGCGGCTTCCAGCGCTCCGATCTGGTGATCATCGCCGCCCGGCCTTCGATGGGCAAGACTGCGTTTGTGATGAACATCGCCGAGAATGCTTCGATTGAAGATCAGCAGGTGGTCGCCGTTTTCTCGCTGGAAATGTCGCGCGAGGCATTGCTGCTGCGTCTTCTGTGCTCGCAGGCCGAAGTGGACGCCCACAAGATGCGCACGGGCTCGCTCTGGCAGGATGACACGCGCAAAGTCGTGAAAGCCATGGAGCAACTGGCCCGCGCGCCCATCTTCATCGACGACACTCCTGGCATTTCGCTGAGCGAGATGCGCGCCAAGGCGCGCCGCCTGAAGCAGGCACAGGGCGGAAAGCTCGACCTGATTATTGTCGATTACCTGCAGTTGATGTCCGGGGGCGGAAAGCGCTTCGAGAACCGCACCCAGGAAGTTTCCGCCATCTCGCGTGGCCTGAAAGCCCTGGCGAAAGAGCTCCAGGTTCCGGTTGTGGCCCTTTCGCAGTTAAGCCGCGCTCCGGAAAGCCGCGGCGGCGATCACCGTCCGCAGCTCGCCGACCTGCGCGAATCGGGATCGATCGAGCAGGACGCCGACCTGGTCATGTTCATTTTCCGCGAAGAGGTCTACAAGCAGGACGACCCCGACCTGCAGGGCCGCGCGGAAATCATCATCGCCAAGCAGCGCAACGGCCCCATCGGCAAGGTCAAACTGGCCTTCCTCAAGCACTGCACCCGCTTCGCCAACATGGCCTACGAGGACGAAGGTCCGGGCGAATAGCAAAGGCCCACTTCGGGCGCAAACTTGTCAAGACCTATAAGTATCTTTGCAGGCTAGGATTTGCGGAAAATTCCAAAAATGGGACGCAGTCGCCTGTGGAAAAGCTTGTGGAATGAAATCCCTGGCTAAAAGGTTGCTTCCCTGCCAAGACCGCCCGGTCGGTCTCGCCAGCTCTCGAGGACGCCGGTAAATGCCGCAGTATTAATCAGTTATGCAATTCACCCGGCATTAACATATTCAAATCGCCGCACAATCCGTCCCCGGCGCTATTTTGAGATTTGCACATTTTAGGGGTGTTGTACTTTCGGGTACCTGGGCCTGTGAAGTGGTCTGACCAGTGATTCATTGAGCCTGCGCACTCGCTATGCGACCGGACGATTTTCCGGGCTTTCTAAGCGTCCTCGCCAACCCTAAGCACGGCCAGGAAAGCTTCCTGCGGAATGTCGACGCGGCCGATGCGCTTCATGCGCTTTTTACCTTCTTTCTGCTTTTCGAGCAGCTTCCGTTTGCGCGAAATGTCGCCGCCGTAGCACTTGGCGAGCACGTTCTTGCGCATGGCATGCACCGTCTCGCGGGCAATGATCTTGGCCCCGATGGATGCCTGGATGGGAACTTCGAACATCTGCCGGGGGATCAGCTCGCGCATCTTGGAAACCAGCGCCTTGCCCCGCTCGTAAGCAAACTCGCGATGCACGATGATGGAGAGCGCGTCCACCGGATCGCCCGCCACCAGGATATCGAGTTTGACCATGGGCGAATCCCAATAGCCGGCGAGGTGATAATCGAGGGACGCGTATCCGCGTGACACGGTTTTCAGGCGGTCGTAGAAATCGAGCACGATCTCGTTCAGCGGCAATTCATAGTGCAGCATGACGCGAGTGGAACCGACGTACTCAAACGTCTTCTGCTTGCCGCGCTTTTCTTCGACCAGCTTCAGAATGCCACCAACGTATTCTTCCGCCGTCAGAATCGTCGCCAGAATCACCGGCTCTTCGACTCTTTCAATCTCGCTCGGATCCGGCCAGCGCGAAGGATTGTCGACTTCAATCAACTGCCCATCGGTCAGCGTGATTTTGTAGCGCACGCCCGGCGCGGTGGTGATCAGGTCAAGATTGAACTCGCGTTCCAGCCGCTCCTGGATGATCTCCATGTGCAGTAGGCCCAGAAAGCCGCAGCGGAAGCCGAATCCCAGCGCCACCGAACTTTCGGGCTCAAAGAAAAATGACGAATCATTCAGCCGCAATTTTTCGAGCGCCTCGCGCAAGCGGGTGTGCTCGTGGGAATCGACGGTGTAAAGCCCGGCGAAAACCATGGGCTTGATTTCTTCAAAGCCGGGCAGGGCCTCGATGGCGGGGTTGGTGTCGTCCGTCACCGTGTCGCCGACTTTGGCGTCGGCGACGTCCTTGATATTCGCGACGATGAATCCGGCTTCGCCGGCGCTGAGTTCCTCAATGTCGACCGGCTTGGGCGTGAGCACTCCGAGGCTTTCGACATTGAAGACGCGACCGTTGGACCATAGACGGATTTTCTGTCCCTTGCGCACCACGCCTTGAAACACTCTGACGAACACGATGACGCCACGGTAAGAATCGAACCAGGAGTCGAAAATCAGCGCCTGGAGCTTGTTGCCGGGCGATCCTTTCGGCGGCGGAATGCGCTTGACGATGGCTTCGAGAACCTCGGGGACGCCTTGTCCGGTCTTCGCACTAATTGGGACCGCATCGGAAGCATCCAAGCCGACCGCGCTCTCGATCATTTCCTTGGTGCGCGGAATGTCGGCGCTCTGCAAGTCGATCTTGTTGATGACCGGAATAATCTCGAGGCCATGATTGATCGCCAGGTAGGAATTGGCCAGCGTCTGCGCCTCGACGCCCTGCGACGCGTCCACGACCAGCAGCGCGCCTTCGCACGAGGCCAGCGAACGCGAAACTTCGTAGGAAAAATCCACGTGGCCGGGAGTATCGAGCAGATTGACCTGGTAGGTTTCGCCGTCGTGTGCTGTATACGTCATGCGCACCGCGTGCGCCTTGATCGTAATTCCGCGCTCGCGCTCCAGGTCCATCGAATCGAGCACCTGAGCCTGCATTTCGCGCGCCGAAAGCGATCCCGTCAGCTCCAGCAGGCGGTCGGCCAGCGTGGACTTGCCGTGGTCAATGTGCGCGATAATCGCGAAATTGCGGATGTGCTGGGAATCCATGAGAACGAAGGTAACTTTTGATTCTAGCAGGGAGAGCGCCGTGCGCCGGCGATTGGTGTCTAATTCAGATGAGCAAGGAAGATGTTCCGCGTGCGATCCATTCCGTGGCGATACGTTCTGCCAAGCGTCATCTTCCCCTACTCGCTGTGGTCATGGATTCAATACAATCTGTCAGTTGCCGCCCATGATGATGCGCCCGCACCCTGGTCCGGTACGGCGGCCTGCTAAGCGCTTGCCTCAATTCTCCTGCGTATGTTTTCTCTGCGCCCTTCCAAAGATTGATCAGGTTTACCTTTCAGATGGGACGGCTTTGGATAGAACCGCGCATCGTCGCATTTTTTCTAATCGTGCTTCTGTTTTGGTTCTGGATTGGAGTGAAACTCGAATCGTGGTCGATTCCCCGCGGCTCAATCGTTCCTCGGACGCCGGCAGTCTTCCGGGTTGTGTTGCTGGGTCTGGCTGCCGCGCTATGGATCCTGTGGACTGTTGGAACGGTTTACGATGTGGTCAGTGTAGTAGGCGGGTACTCCTTTCACGTCACGTCGGACCTAGACATCATGAGGGCTGCAGATCTGGTGTGGTGTGCGCTGCTTGCGCCGTACTACACAAAGCAGTTTGTGCGAGGAATTCGAGCTAGACGCCGTGTAGTCGCAGCTCTGAGTTCCTGAGTCTTACGCCATTGTGGCGCACGAACCAAAGAAGGCTCCGACAAAAGTAACTTGAATCTTGTGTGGGGCACTCGCATACTGATCTCGTAGCGAGGTGCTGTACAAAATCAATTATCGAGGGCCTCGATTCTTTCGAGGCCTTTCGTGTTTCTGCCTCAAACCTCCAGCCCCTTCCCGGGCACCGCACGACAGCGAACCCCCTAGCGATCCACGCGGTTTCTCAGTTCCTTTGTTTTTGTCATTCCGAGCGCACCAAGGAACCTGCTTCTCCTCGCCACCCGCGAACCGCAGATTCCTCTCTTCACTCGGAATGACAAACCGTTTCGAGTACACTGGGTCACCCAAATTCTGCCGGAGAACGCTCATGCGAAGAATGCTCGCATTCATCTTGTTCGGTTGCTCCTGCCTCGCTGCGGCGCAGACTCTCTCTCCTCAAGTCAAAGCTGTCGTCAAAATCGATGCCCCCGTCGTCGCCCTTACCCACGTGCGCGTCATCGACGGCACCGGCGCTCCCGCTCGCGACGATCAAACTGTCATACTTAGTAGAGGAAAGATCGATTCCGTCGGCGACGCCTCTTCGGCGAAAATCCCGCCAGACGCTCAACAACTTGACCTCCACGGCTGCACCGTCATCCCTGGCCTGGTCGGTATGCACGATCACATGTTCTATCCCACCGGCAACGGCGTGTTCGGCGAAATGGCCTACAGTTTTCCGCGTCTCTACCTTGCCGGAGGCGTCACCACCATTCGCACCACCGGCTCGCTCGAGCCTTACACCGATCTTGAACTCAAGCACTCCATCGACGCCGGCCAGATTCCCGGCCCCAAGATGCACGTGACCGGGCCATATCTTGAAGGCAAAGGCTCATGGGCGATCCAGATGCATCAGGTCAAAGACGCAGACGACGCCGTCAAGACCGTCAACTTCTGGCTCGATGAAGGCGTCGACAATTTCAAGGCCTACATGTTCCTGACGCGCGACGAACTGGGCGCGGCCATTCAGGCGGCGCACAAGCGCGGAGCGAAAGTGACCGGCCACCTCTGCTCCATCAATTTCCGCGAGGCGGCCGATCTCGGCATCGACGATCTCGAGCACGGATTCTTCGTCGACACCGAATTCATTACCGGCAAGAAGCCCGACCAGTGCCCCGACAGCGGCGAGGACCCCGTCACGCTCGCCAAGCTCGACGCAAACTCCGGCGCTATGCACGACACAATTCAGTATCTTGTGCAGAAGCATGTCGCCATCACCTCGACGCTGCCCGTCTTCGAAATGTTCAGCTTCACCGGACGTCCCGCAATGCAGAACCGTGTACTCGACGCGCTCGCGCCCGATGCGCGCACGGCTTGGCTGGCGCTTCGCATTCGCTACAACGACACGACCTTCTTGCGAAGAAACTTCAACACTGACGTATCGCCCTATCCCGCTGCATTCAAGAAAGAACTGGAATTCGAATACGCCTTCGCGAAAGCCGGAGGCCTGCTGCTCGCCGGACTCGACCCAACCGGCATTGGCGGCGTGATCGCAGGCTTCGGTGATCAGCGCGAAGTCGAGTTGCTGGTGGAAGCCGGCTTCACGCCGATCGAAGCCATCCACATCGCCACCTACAACGGCGCGCAGTATCTCGGCGAACTCGACCGCATCGGCACCATCACCGCAGGCAAGCAGGCGGATCTGGTCGTGATCAAAGGTGATCCGTCGAAGAAGATTGAAGACATCGAAAACGTCGAGACCGTTTTCAAAGATGGCATCGGCTACGATTCCGGCAAGCTGATCGAAGCCGTGCAGGGGCAGGTCGGACGAAACTAGCGCCTTTCCCGGTAAAATCAGGCGTCATGCTCGTCCTTGCCTCCGCCTCTCCGCGCCGTCAGGAACTGCTCCGCAACGCCGGAATTTCTTTTGTGGTGCAGCCGGCGGATGTCGACGAGACGCCGCTGGTCGGCGAGCCTCCGCGATCCTGTGCCGAGCGGCTCGCGCGCGAAAAAGCGCTGGCTGTGGGGAAACTGCGACCGCAAGATGTGGTGCTGGGTGCGGATACCATCGTTGTCGTCGACGGCGCAATCCTCAACAAGCCCGCCGATGCCAACGACGCCCGGCGCATGTTGCGGATGCTTTCCGGGCGCACCCATCAGGTGATCACCGGGGTGTGCCTGGTGACCCCGGTGGCCAGTCGCCAGTTGCCAGCGGCCAGCGAGCACGCCCCACGGGAGCGATCTTGCGGAGACGACGAGCACTTTCTGAGAACTGAGAGCCGAGAACTGAGAACTGCCTCCGAGATTACGCTGGTGACGATGACTGAAATTTCGTCAGAAGAAATCGAAGCCTACGTCGCGACCGGCGAACCGACGGATAAAGCCGGGGCATATGCGATCCAGGGCATGGCTTCGCGCTGGATTCCGCGCATTGAAGGCGACTACAGCAACGTGGTGGGATTGCCCGTGGCGCGGGTCTATCGAATGTTGCGGGAGTCAGGGAAAGTGTGAGGGAGGCGACAGGCTTGCCAGGACAGGAATCTGGATCTACGGCTTCTTTTCCTCGATTTTCTCGTCCTTCTTGCCTTCTTCGCCTTCTTTTACGGCTGACTTGAAATTACGAATGCCCTCGCCCAGTCCGCGGCCCAGCGATCCCAACTTCGACGGACCGAAGAGAAGCAGGGCAATAGCCAACACTAGCAGCCAGTGCCATATCGAAAACTCACCCATAACTCTCCTCCGCGATCGCGGAGTATACACACGACCGGCTCATCGTTCTCAATCCGATCTTGATTCTAGGCCCACGCGTGCGGTGAGTCAAAGGCTGGGACCCACGTCTCCAGTTTGCCCGCAGAGCGCGCAATTCCGCTTGACCTGCGCCATGTGCCGTACCCGGAAAGTCTATCCCGCGCCCGGCAATTCTCTCCGCGCGGGGCCTCCGGCGGAGCGACCGGCTTCGCCCAATGCACGGTCAGACGGCCTCAATCATGCCTGCCAGCAGCAACGCCCGCCGAGGCAATTCCGGGATCACAATGTGTTCATGCACGGCGTGCGCGCCTTCGCCCACGCCTCCCATGCCGTCGAGTGTGGGAACGCCCAGCCCGGCGGTGAAGTTTCCGTCCGAGCCGCCGCCGACCGCCGCCTCCTCAAGCCTCCAGTCCACCTGCTTCGCGATCGACTGCGCTTTCTTGTACAGCGCGGCGACGCCCGCGCTGCGCTCCATTGGCGGGCGATTGACTCCGCCTTCCACTTTGAGCGTGCAGCGTTTGTCAAAAGGCTTCAGCCCACGGAATTTTCGATCGAGCGCGGCCGCCTGATTCATCTTCTGGATGCGCACATCAATTTCCGCCACGGCTTCGGCGGCAATCACGTTGGTCCGCGTGCCCCCACGAATCACGCCGGGATTCACCGAGATCCCCTGCTTCAGATTGTTCAGCTTCGAGATGGCTGTAATCTGGCGTGCCAACTCCAGAATCGCGCTGTGTCCCTTGCCCGGGTCGAGTCCGGCGTGGGCCGCGACGCCGTTCACGGTGAGGGTGTAATCGCCGACTCCTTTGCGGGCGGTCTTCACCGCGCCGCGGATTCCCGCTGCCGGTTCCAGTACCAGCACCGCCGCCGATTCTTTCGCCAGCGCCTCGGTAATCGGGCGTGACGATTCGCTGCCCACTTCCTCGTCGGAAACCAGAAAGACTGTGACGGGACGCGGCAGCCCCGAGTGCCAACTCTGAAGCGCCTCCAGCGCATAGAGCATCAGCGCGATGCCCGACTTCATATCGAGCGTGCCGGGACCGTACAGGCGTCCGTCCGTCTCGCGGCAGGGCATATTCGCCAAGGTGCCGAGTGGGTAGACGGTATCGAAGTGGCCGAGCAGAAGAATGGGCTTTCCCCGTTCGCGCCCCGGGAAGTCGATTTGCAGGTTATCGCCAGCCTTGACGGCGGGATGCACCCGCGGGCGCCCGCCGAACGCCGCAAAGCGCTCGGCCAGAAAACGGCCCATGCGATCCAGCGCCGGCTTGTCATCGCTGGGCGATTCGATTTCCACGAATTCACGGATGGTGCGCACCATCGCGTCCTGTTCGGCTTCGAGAGAACGCAGGCGTTCCCGCCACTGCGCCGCATCCTGATTCGGAGGGGAGACTGTCTTCCTGGACATCGTGCCTTTCGTGGAACCGCTTGGCCGGCCATTGTTCACCCGTCCGGCGCGAGTCGTACAGTATAATCTTCACGCCGTGCTCGACATCCACGACATTCTGAAGATACTGCCGCATCGCTACCCGTTCCTGCTGATTGACCGCGTGCTGGAACTGGAGCGCAAACAGCGCATCGTCGCCATCAAGAACGTCACCATCAACGAACCGTTTTTCAACGGCCACTTTCCGGGACTGCCAATCATGCCGGGCGTGCTGATCATCGAGGCGATCGCCCAGGCCGGCGGCGCCCTGCTGCTTACCGAAGTCGAAGACCGCTCGGACAAGGTCATGGTGTTTACCGGCATCGATCGCGCCAAGTTCCGCAAGCCGGTCAGCCCGGGCGATCAGCTTCGCCTGGAAGTTGCCGTGACCGGCTGGCGCTCGGTGCCGGGAATGACTGCGGCCAAAATGCAGGGCTATGCCTACGTCGGCGACAAGCGCGTGGCCGAGGCCATCGTTTCCTGCCAGCTAGTCGATGCCTCGCGCGGCCGCGGATCGAATGGCAGCAACGGCCAGCCGGGCTAGCTCTTGTCTCTTGTCATCCTGAGCGAAGCGAAGGAGCTATGCATTTGGCCGGAAGCGCCGCTCCGGTTGTGTTTGGAAAGCACCGCGCGATGAACATCCATCCCACCGCCATTATTGATCCGCGCTCCAAGGTTCCCGACTCCTGCAAGGTCGGCCCCTATTGCGTGGTTGGCGCGGACGTCGAGTTGGGGGAAGGCTGCCGCCTCATCTCGCACGTTTCCATCGAAGGGCCGACGAAAATCGGATCGGACAATGCTTTTTTCCCTTTCTGCGCGATCGGCATGGCGCCACAGGATGTGTCGTACCGCGGCGAACCGACTCGGCTTGAGATCGGCGATCACAATGAGATTCGCGAGTGCGTCACTCTGAACCGCGGCACGGTGAAAGGCGGCGGCCTGACGAAAATCGGGAGCCACATCCTGATCATGGCCTACACGCACGTCGGTCACGACTGCGTGATCGGTGATCACGCCATGCTGGTGAATGGCGCGACGCTGGGCGGACATGTGACCGTCGAAGAGTGGGCGGTGGTGGGAGCGCTGTGCCCGGTGCATCAGTTCGTGCGCATTGGAGCGCATTCCTACATTGGCGGCGGCACGACCATTACCCAGAATGTTCTGCCGTTCTCGATGACCTCTGCCGCGCGCGACACCCACGCCTATGGCATGAACAAAGTCGGCCTGGAGCGGCGCGGGTTTTCCAAAGAGCGCATCGCGAAGATTCATCACGCCTACAAGATTCTGCTGGCCTCGAAGATGAATACCTCGCAGGCGCTGGAGAAATTGAAGGCGGAAGCGGATCGCGGGGAGGATGTGGAGATGCTGATCGAGTTCGTTGAGGCCTCCCAGCGAGGCGTGATCAAGTAGGGGACGCCGCATCCATCCATCGGCAGCGCGCTTTGCATGGCGCCTGGTGCTGGTGGTAGGAGGAGGCGAGGCTCGCCACCAGAGTGCAATTTCCTTCATCTTGTGTGAGCTCCAGGGGCCAGGCTAGCATCCTGCACCAGGAGATTTCGCAATGACCAGCTTTCCATTGCTCGCGCGCTTCGCATTTGTCGCAGTGTTGGCCGCATCGCTGTCGGCGCAAACCGAAAAAGTTCTCTTCAATTTTGGATCGGATGGCGCATCGCCGACGGCTCCTCTGGTGGAGGATGCCCGCGGGAATCTCTACGGCGTGAGCGCCGTGGGTGGCACTGGCTGCAGCTTCTGGTGTGGAGTCGTCTTCGAACTCTCACCGCCGGCCAGCAAAACTGCGGCGTGGACGGAAACAGTTATCCACAACTTTGGCGCCACGCCGAATGACGGGATTATCCCGGGGCCAAACGCCGGTCTCGTCATGGATAAAGCGGGCAATCTTTACGGAACCACGACATCCGGCGGCGCAAACTGCGCCTCGATCCAGGGATGCGGAACCGTGTTCGAACTTTCCCCACCGACGACGACAGGCGGAACATGGACGGAAACCATCCTGTACAGCTTTCAGGGCACGCTGAACAATGCGACGGATGGGTTTCAGCCCTACGCCGGCGTGGTTTTCGACGCTGCCGGCAATCTGTTCGGTACAACCAGGGTTGGCGGCACGGGATTCAATTGCGACGGAATTGCAGGCGACTGCGGCACGGTTTTCGAATTGTCGCCACCGGTGGTCCCGGGTGGACAGTGGACAGAGACCATCGTTCACAACTTCGGCTCCTGGCTGTACGACGGTGGAAACCCGGTCGCTCCGCTCATCATCTCGCAGGGTCGCCTGTTCGGAACGACATCCGCCGGCGGTCGATACTCGTGCTCGGACGGTGACTCTTCTTTCGGCTGCGGCACGGTGTTCCAGCTGGATCCTCCCAGCAAATCCGGGGGGCAGTGGACGGAACACAGTGTTCCCCTTGGACAATCGCAGGGCGGTTGGTATGCAAATGGAGCGCTGGTCAGGGGTACCGACGGAAAACTCTACGGAACGACGGTTTTCGGCGGGCCGGGCGCTTGCGGCAATGCGAATGTGACTCTAGGGTGCGGCACGGTGTTCCAGATCACTCCTGCCATTACCATGCCGCATCTCGGTCCTCTGAAAACGATTTATAACTTCACGGGAGGCGCCGACGGGGCATTTCCCAGGTCTTCACTGCTGACCGACAAGACCGGAAGCTTCTACGGTGTGGCTTCGCAGGGGGGATTAGGCAGTACCTGCACCAGCATCGGCGGCGGCATCCGCGGGAACGGCACGGACTGCGGCACGTTGTTCCAGGTGAAGTCCGCATCTGCCGGCTCATGGACAGAAACCACGCTGCACGAGTTTCAAGGTGGGAGCGACGGGACGGCTCCGTGGAATGTGATCCGTAACCGCGCGGGAGACTTCCTCGGAACGACGGGCGCCGGCGGGTCAGGCTGTACTGGTGGCTGCGGAACGTTCTTCGAAATCCTCCCCTGACCATCGGATTGGTCGATCCTTGCAGACAGTCCTCTCTGTTTCTACGAAACGATCCGTGTCGCACGCAAGGACCCGCCGCAATCGATGCTAGACTGGCTCGACCGATCGCCTCTCGATCGCATCGTTCATGACCGATCCCAAGGAAAAACTGGGCTTGATTGCGGGCAACGGCAAGTTTCCTTTCCTGGTGCTGGATGCGGCGCGGGCGCAGGGATACGACGTTGTGGTGGCGGCGATCAAGGAAGAAGCCTTCCCGGAGCTTGAATCGCGTGGCGCAGCGGCGGTTCATTGGCTGTCGCTGGGTGAACTGTCCAAACTCATCGAGACGTTCCAGGCAGCAGGCGTGAAGCGCGCGGTGATGGCCGGACAGGTGCGGCACAAGCAGATTTTTTCGAGCATTCGTCCGGACTGGCGGCTGGCCAAGCTGCTGCTTTCTCTCACCACGCGCAATACGGATTCGCTGCTGGGTGCAGTTGCCAAAGTGCTCGGCGATGAAGGCATCACGCTGGAAAAATCCACGTGGCTGCTGGAGCCCTTGCTGGTGAAGCCTGGGGTGCTCACGAAACGCGAGCCGACCGAGCAGGAGCGCAAAAACATCGAATACGGCAGAAATGTTGCCCGGCAGCTTGGGCATCACGACATTGGGCAGACGGTGGTGATCGCGGAATCGGCCTGTGTGGCGGTTGAGGCGATGGAGGGGACCGATGCCACGATCGAGCGCGCCGGCGAGATCATGCGTTCGTTGGACAGCGAAGCGTCGACGTTGAGCCGTGCGCTCACTGTGGTGAAGACTGCGAAGCCGAATCAGGATATGCGTTTCGATGTGCCGGTGATTGGGGTGAAGACGATTGAAGTGATGCAGGCGGCTGGGGCGACGTGTCTGGCTGTGGATGCGGGCAAATGCTTGTTGCTGGACGGCGAGAGCGCGATTCTGGATGTGGCCGACCGCGCCGGAATTGCGATTGTCGCCGAAGCAAAATGAACTGAAGATCTAGACTCCGAGGCCCTCAGGGGCTAAAGCCCGGTTGAGAAACGAGGGCCTCTATCGCAGCGCTGAAGCGCTGCGCCACCCAAAGGCTGCGCTATCCAAGCGCTGCGCTATCCAAACACTGCGCTACTCAAACACTGCGCTACTCAAACACTGCGCTACTCAAACACTGCGCCACCCAAACATGATTTTTCCGCAAGGGCTGAAGCCGCGCCCTTCCTCTAAGCATCTTAGATTGCTGGTGTAGGAAGGAGTGAGATGAGAGCTAACGTTACAGCAAGCTCCGAAGCGGCCTTCATCGCCGACCAACTGCAGCGCGCTTTTTACGGCGGCGCGTGGCATGGACCTGCAGTGCTTGAACTGCTGAAAGATGTGGACGCCGCCACCGCCTTCGCGAAGCCGATCGCCAAGCTGCACAGCATCTGGGAATTGCTGCTGCACATCGAGGTGTGGGATCGGTCGGCTCTGGTGCGACTTGAGGGAAAAAAATTTCAGCCAACCGGCCGCGACAATTTTCCTTTGCCGCCCAAGCCAACGGAAGCGGCCTGGCGCAAGGCCGTCGCGCAGGCCAAGCGGACGCATGACACTCTCGTGAAGACCGTCGCCAAGCTGTCTGCCAAACGTCTGCGCGATCGTGTCCCTGGAAAACGCTATAACTTCGCGCACGCGCTGCACGGCATTGTGCAGCACGAGCTGTATCATGCCGGGCAGATTGCGCTGCTGAAGAAGGCGCAAGATTCGCGCTGAAGACAGGGAGACGGCAAGGTTGTTCCCAACTTAAATTCCTGTCATCCTGAGCGGCGCTCTCTGCCGCGAAGGACCTATGCAATCGTTGGCGGCGCGGATCTTCCCGGCACGTTGCAAGGATCCTTCGTCGGGCGAAAGCGCCCTCCTCAGGATGACCAAGAATTCGAGCACCAAGTTGTTCTCACCACTGCTTGAAGATCACCGCCACCGCGGCCACGATCAGCGCGAAGCCGACGAAATAGTTCCAGCGCAGCGGCTGTCCCAGGTACAACACCGAGAACACGGCGAATACCGTCAACGTGATGACTTCCTGGATGGTCTTCAGCTGCGCGGCGGAGAATTCATACGAGCCGATGCGGTTGGCGGGAACCTGAAAGCAATATTCGAAGAAGGCGATCAGCCAGCTCACCACCACGACCTTCCACAGCGGCACTTCGCGGAATTTCAAGTGCCCGTACCAGGCAAACGTCATGAAGATGTTGGAGATGGTGAGCAGGGCGATGGTTCTCATGCAGGCTCCTCGCAGTGAACTTTGGGTTGAGGAACATTTCACCACAGAGGGCACAGAGGAGCACGGAGGATGCGTTATCCAGATGCCGTTTGCCCCGATTTTGTTTACAATTCTTCCGGCAACCGGCCAGTGAGAATTCGTCCTGCCAGCACAAGCCTCGAAGCCCGATCCTGTCATTGTCGCCGTGGTTGGAGTGGGCGTATTTGGACGCAATCACGCCCGCATCTACAAGGAACTTGAGGAGCAAGGAGAGCCGGTGCGGCTTTTGGGCGTGGTCGATCCGGACACGAACCGAGCCGACGCGGTGGCGCGCGAGTTCGGATGCAAGGCCTTCGGGTCGGTGCAGCAGTTGCTCACCACCCATAGCGAAGTGCAAGCGGCGTCGGTCGCTGCGCCCACCGTGCATCATCTGGCGGTGGCGCGCGATCTGATGAAGGGCGGAGTGGATGTGCTCATCGAAAAGCCGCTGGCCGGAACCCTGGCGGAAGCCGACGAACTGGTGAGCCTGGCGGAGAAGCATCAACGGATCGCGCAGGCCGGGCATCTGGAGCGCTTCAATCCCGCGGTTCGCGCCACGCTGCCGATTCTGACCAAGCCGATGTTTTTCGAAGTGCACCGGCTGAGCGTGTTCACGCCGCGCTCGCTCGATGTGGACGTGGTGCTCGACCTGATGATCCACGATCTCGACATCGTGCTGGCGTTTGCCAAGTCGCCGGTGAAGGAAGTGCGCGCGGTCGGTCTGCCGATCCTTTCGGGGAAAGTCGATATCGCGAACGTGCGCCTGGAATTTGAATCCGGCTGTATCGCCAACTTTACAGCCAGCCGGGTTTCCACCGAGCGCGTGCGCAAGCTGCGTTTCTTCCAGCCGAAACAATATGTTTCGCTCGACTATGGCCGGCAGGAAACGCTGGTGTTCACCGTAGGAGACAGTGCGCCGGCGGGAATGCCTTCGGTCAATCCGCAGATTGGAGTGACCAAGCCTCCGGTGGCGTCGGAAGAACCGCTACACGCGGAGTTGAAATCGTTCCTGCGTGCCGTCCGCGAACGGACCACACCGGCGGTTCCTCTCGAAGACGGGCGCCGCGCGCTGGCGCTGGCGCTCGAAATCGTAGCCGCCATTCGCGAGCACGGCAAGAATCTGAATCTCGCGAGCCTGACGAAGGCGAACTAGCCCCGTAGTCGGAAAATCCAGCGTTTACATTTGTTTACACACTCAAGTCGCAGGCCGCATTGTTGGGCAGCGGAATCCCGCGAAAGATGCGAAAATAGGCCATTGGCTTTGATCGGGTTCGCGGACGGCGTTGGGTGGACGGAAGGCCGGATGCAACGCCATCTACCCAGTTTGTGTCTAATGACTGTCGGGTTGCGGACGCCGGTTCGCGCCCTGTAAGCGAGCCCGGGATCGAAGCGAAAACCAGCGAATGCCGATAACCCAGATACCGTTCGAGGACCCGGTTGCTGCACCCGAAAAACCTCAGCCGGAGCAGCTCGGCCTTTACGATCAGCAGGACTGGGAAACGGCGTACCGCGATCTCGATTCCCGCGTTCCGCATCTGCTGATTCAATTGCAGGATGACCTTGCCCGTTCGCGGAAACGGGAAGCGGTCTGGATTTCCATCATTGTTCACCTGGTCGTGTTCATCGTTCTGTGGAACGTAAAGCTGATCGAGAAATATTTGCCCTGGCATCCGGTGGTGGTGACGCGGGTCAATTCGCAGGACAAAGATGTGACGTTCCTTGCGCTTCCGCCGGACGCGCAGAAAGTGACGCGCAAGCCCAACACCAACATCCGTTCGGATAAGGATCGGATTGCGACGTCGAGGCGTCCGGAGCTGGATCCGAAAGAGTTGCAGAAGATTCTGGCGTCGCCGCCTCCGGGAGCGCCGGGGTTGACGGGTCCGCGCGCGCCGCAAACGCCGCCGCAGCAGGCGATGGCGCAGAACCAGGCGGCTGCGCAGCCGGCAGGGCCCCAGGAGCAGTCGGCTCCGCGGCCGCAGTTCCAGAACAACCAGACCGCGCAGCTGCAAATGCCGGCGAAACCGAACAATGCTTTTGCCAAGTACGCGGGGAGTATGACCGCGGGCCAGGCCATTCAGCAGGCCACGCAGGCGGCGGCGGCACACCGCGGCGGAGGCGGAGGCCAGGAAGGCGACTTCGGGCTGGGCAAAGGAGCGCGCGGGAAAAATTTTGGCCAGCTCGACATCTTGAGCGATACGCAGGGCGTCGACTTCGGACCTTACCTGCAGCGCATTCTGCAGGACGTGCGGCAGAACTGGTATCTGCTGATTCCCGAGTCGGCGGATATGAAGAAAGGCAAGCTGGCGATTGAGTTCGCCATCACGCGCGACGGACAGGTTGCGGGCATGAAGCTGGTTGCCTCGTCGGGCGATGTTTCGCTGGACCGCCCAGCCTGGGGAAGCATTACCAACTCCAATCCATTTCCCCCGCTGCCTAACGAGTTTACCGGGCCCTATCTGGCGCTGCGCTTCCGCTTTTACTACAACCCCGACAAGACCGACATCGAGTAGCCCAACGTCCTGTCGCGAGTCTTTTCATCGTTGCGGACCATCGAATCAAGAGAACTTGCTTGCGACCAAACGCCGAGGGAGATTTTCGCTTGAAGAAGATGCCGGTCTTGTTTGTCGGCCATGGCTCGCCGACGAATGCCATCGAACATAATGCATTCACCCAGAAATTGGGCGAACTGGGACGTCAGTTGCCGAAGCCGAAAGCGGTGTGCGTGGTATCGGCGCACTGGGTTACCACCGGAGCGCAGGTGGTGACGTCGGCGCATCCGCGCACCATTCACGACTTCTACGGATTCCCGAAAGAGCTCTACGAAGTGGAATATCCCGCGCCGGGCGCTCCCAGCGAAGCGGGGGAGTTGGCTGCGAATCCCGAGATTTCGCCGGATGAAACCTGGGGACTCGATCACGGCGCGTGGAGCGTGCTGCGGCATCTTTATCCCGAGGCCGATGTTCCGGCGTTTCAGTTGAGTCTGGATGAGCGTCGCGGTTTTCGCGAGCATCTCGACCTGGGCCGGGAGATCGCGGCGCTGCGGGAACGCGGAGTGTTGATTCTGGGCAGCGGGAACCTGGTGCACAATCTGCGGCGGATTATTTGGGGCGAGCCGCACGGCGCGTATGACTGGGCGGTGGAATTTGATAGCCGGGTAAAAGAGGCGGTGGACCGGCACGATGCCAGCGCTTTAAGCGAGCCGCAGAAATGGGGCGAGGGATTGCTGGCCGCGGCGCATCCGACGGTCGAACACTACTTGCCCCTGCTCTACTGCATGGGCAGCACGGATGACCGCGATGCGGTGTCGTATCCGTATGAAGGTTTCGATTACGGCAGCATCTCGATGCGGGCGATTCTGTTTGGGGAATTTCCTGCAGCTGCCCTCGGGGGCTGAAGCCCGCGCCCGTCCCGTTTCGTTAGAGCTCTGTATTCCCACGTCTCGCAAAGGCGGCGAGACGTGGGGCATCCCATTTTTGCGGAAGACTCGAGGCCCTTTGCCAACGGCTCTAGCTCTTGCGCAGATGAATCGATCCGTCGCCGGTGTGAATGGTCAGCAGACTGCCACCGCCATTCAGCTGGCCGCGGACTTCATTTTCGCGAAGTTTGCCGGAGGTCGTGACCGGCATCTCGAGATCGATGTGGCCATCGCCGGTGTGCAGATCGACGTCCGCGGACAGGTCGCCCGGAAGGTCGAGCGAGACGTTGCCGTCGCCGGTTTCAAGCTTCCAGGTCCCGGCCAGGGTGGATCCCGATGCGGCGCGCACGTCGATATGCCCATCGCCGGTTTTGAGATTAAGTTCGTCAAAACGGCCGGTGGCGCGGATGTGTCCGTCGCTGGTATTCGCGCACAGGTTCCCCTCGACGTTGTCGAGATTCTCCGACCCGTCCCCGCTGTGCAGGTCCATCTCGCCCTTCAGACCGTCAATTTCAATGCCGCCGTCGCCGGTGCTCAGGTTGACTTTGCCCTGGCGCGGCATCTGGATGAGGATCTCGACGCGGTGGTTGCCCCATTCCACGTTGAGGCCGTGGTGCGGATACTTCACGTCGATGGCGACCAGGTTGCCATTCTGACGCTCGTCGATGCGGATGCCGCCTTCGCCGATCTTGTAGTGACTGGTAATGACTTTCGCTTCGATCGTGTTCTGATCCCAGGTGGTGACCCGGATGCTGGCGTCGGAAGTTTCCACCCGCAGATCGGGCGTCCCGGTCAAGGTGTAAGTCTTGGACCATTCATCGGCTCGTGCCGGGAGGCTGGCCGCTACGGCCAGCAGCAGGAATGCGAATGCAAAGCGTCTCATGAGGATTCTCCGCAGCGGGCGGGCACACGCGCGCCCTGCCTCTTAGACGACAGTACGCAGGAATGGTAAGTTAAGTTCCGCCCGGACCGAACTCACCCTGCCGCAGCGGTTTCTGAAAAGTGTCTTCTGCGCAGTAGGCTGACCTCGGCGGCTAAAGCCGGTATTGAAAATGAGCCGGTTATCGCAGCGCTGAAGCGCTGCGCCACCCAAAATCAAAGCGCATGCCGGGTTAACGCGCCAGCCGGAACTTCGTCCGCAACGCGCGGGATTTTTCGGCTGCCTTGGTTTCGGTGCCTTCGGTTTCAAGTGCCTCAGTCCTGCCAAGGTTCGAGATACGCCATGCGGATGAGCGTGCGCTCGGAGAACGGCAGATACAGGAGCGCGGCGCTGGCGGCGAAGGCTGCGCCCACGCCAATGTGGGTCAGCAGCAGGAATGGGGCGATGGCCCAGAGTTGATCGAGCGCGAGCACCGGCGGGAATATCTGGCGGAATTTTTCTCCCAGGCGCTGGTAGTCGAAGCTGACCGCCGATAGAAGATAGAAACGCAGGGGGATTCCCGCACCGGCGGTCATCATGACCGCGACAACCAGGGTGATTGCGCCCCACGGCGGGAGGAAGGAATCCGCGATGAGCTGGACCGCGTGCAGCCGAATGAGTGCTGCCACGTAGAAACACAGGTACATGACCTGAATCAGCCCGAACAGCCCGCGGGTGATCGAACGGCGGGGAATCGGAACGTGGAGATCGGGATGGAGCCGAGCCGGCGCTGGGGCGATCTCGGGAGCAGGGGTGATCGAGTTGCCATTCGGAACGGGGCTCGTCTCGGGAGTCGCGGTGGGAGCGGGCAGTGCCGCAGGGGGCTCGGCAGCGGGTGCCGCGGCCTGCACGGGCGCGATAAAGCGGTATCCACGCCGGGCCAGGGTCTCGACGTAGCGCGGGCTGGACGCGGAATCTCCCAACGCCTCCCGCACTTTGTTGATCGCGGTGTTCAGGCTGTGATCGAAATCGACGAAGGTGTCGGCGGGCCAGAGGCGTTGCTGCAGTTCGTCGCGTGAGACCACGCTGCCGGCGCGCTCCAGCAGAAGTTCCAGAACCTGAAGCGGTTGCCCTTGCAGACGGAGCTTGACGCCGTTCTTGCGCAGCTCGCCGGCGCTGTGGTCGAGCTCAAATACGCCGAATCGGGTGACGTGGCTGTTGGGTTGGGGCACGGCCATGGACGACGCCGTAGTGTAGCATTCAGGGGCATTTCCGCCGGGCTTCGCCCAGGGCGGGACGGCCGAGGCGGCCGTCGCCACGTTTTTACACTGGGTCTACAATGTTCGCGTGGCGGTCCCCGATCATCCCTACGAGCACAAGCATCACCGGCACGCGGTGTATGCGTCGGAGACCACCGGCCTGCTAGTGATTGCGCTGCTACTGCTGGCCCTCACGCTGATCCGCTACTGGTACGACATCCACTGGAGTCTGCGCTGAACGTGAGCGCGTCACCGCTTTCGATTGGCAAACGCGAACCGCTGCTGGTGGTGATTCTGGGGCCGACGGCCAGCGGGAAGACGGCTCTGTCGCTGGCGCTGGCGGAAAAGTTCAACGGCGAAATCGTGAACTGCGACTCGGTCGCGATGTACCGCGAATTCGACGTGGGCACGGCCAAACCTAGTGTGGAAGAACGGGCTCGCGCTCCGCATCATCTGGTTGACTGCGTCGATCCGCTTCAGCATGTGACCGCCGGGGAGTATGCCCGAGACGCTCGGCGGGTTCTGGCGGAAATCGATGGGCGAAAGCACTTGCCGATCGTGGTTGGTGGAACCGGACTCTATCTACGTGCGCTGCTGGAAGGCCTGTTTGCCGGGCCGCAGCGTTCCGAGGAACTGCGCACTCGTCTGCGCGAGCGGGCGGCGGCGCGGGGATCGAATTATCTGCACCGGATTCTCTCTCGGCTCGATCCGCAGGCCGCGGAGAAGATCCACGAAAATGACGTTCCCAAGCTGATTCGCGCCATTGAAGTCTGCCTGGCCTCACGGCAGAAGATGACCGAACTCTGGCAGCAGGGGCGCGACCGGTTGCAGGGCTTCCGGATTCTGCGGATTGGGCTTGATCCCGATCGGGCCGCGCTCTATGAGCGCATCAACGAACGCGCGCGCCGAATGTTCGAGCACGGATTAGCCGAAGAAACCAAACGGTTGCTGGACAAGTATGGCGATGCTGCCCTGCCTCTGACGTCTCTGGGATACAAGCAGGCGGTCCAGCATCTGCGCGGTGAGTTTACGCGTGAACAAGCTCTGCAAGCCGCGCAGCAGGCGCATCGCAACTACGCCAAGCGGCAGATGACATGGTTCCGGCGGGAGCCGGATGTGCACTGGCTGCGCGGATTCGGGGACGATCCAACGATCGCGCGGCAGGCGATCGATCAGACGGAAAGGTCCCTCAGCGGCTGAGGCGCGCCCCTTTTGTTTGTTTTGTCATCCTGAGCGAAGCGAAGGACCTGTGTAGTTTGTCGGCACCGTGAGTAGGCGCGGCAAAGTGCAGAGGTCCTTCGCCACAAAGAACGTGGCTCAGGATGACATTGAATTGAGAGGGCGCAAGGCAGGCACGCGTTTTTCGCTTCTGCTATCGTTCCTGCATGCCACGAAGATTCTTGGTCTTAGCGCTTGCCGTCTGCCTTGCCGTGCCTGCATTCGGGAAAGAAAAGCGGGCTCACGCTGCGCCCGCGCGGAACGACAAGTGGGCCGAGCGCACGCTGCGCCGACTTACGCTGGAGGAGAAAATCGGTCAGGTCTTCATGATCTGGTGCCGGGCCAGTTTCCTGAACGCGGAGAATCCGGAGTATCTGCAGTGGCGCGAGGCGATGGACAAATATCACGTGGGGTCGTTTGCCATGACGGTCCATGTGGATGGTCCAATCCTGCTGCGCAGCGAGCCCTACGAAGCGGCGGAACTGCTCAACCGGCTGCAGCGCGATTCGAAGCTGCCGCTGCTGTTCGCAGCCGATTTCGAGCGCGGAGTTTCGATACGGCTGCAGGGCACGACGAACTTTCCCCACGCGATGGCGTTTGGCGCCGACGGCAAGCTGGAAGACGCGGAGAAGTTCGGCCGCATCACCGCCGAAGAAGCCCGGGCCGTGGGCGTGCACTGGAATTTCTTTCCCGATGCCGACGTGAATTCCAATCCGGCGAATCCGATCATCAACACACGTTCGTTCGGCGAGGACCCCAAGCAGGTCGGCGATCTCGTCACGGCTTACATCAAGGGTGCGCACGAAGGCGGCATGCTGACCACAGTCAAGCATTTTCCGGGGCACGGTGACACCGCGACGGATTCGCATCTGGGAGTGGCGAGCGTGAATGTGGACCGGGCGCATCTTGATTCGATTGAACTGCCGCCATTTCGTCAGGCGATTGCCGCCGGCGTGGACGCGGTCATGGTGGCGCACGTCACGGTTCCGGCTCTGGATTCGGATCCGAACCATGTGGCTACGATCTCCCCGTCGGTCGTTACGGATCTGCTCGAAAAGCAGCTTGGATTCAAAGGCCTGATTGTGACCGACGCGCTCGACATGGCGGGGCTGACGCATCTTTTTGCCAACGATATTGGCCGCGCTGCTGTGGAGGCTTTCAAGGCCGGGAACGACCTGCTGCTGATTCCGGCCGACCTGCCGGCTTCCTACGAAGCAATGCTCAAGGCAGTTAAGTCGGGGGAGATTTCCCGTGCCCGGCTGGACCGTTCTGTCCTCAAGCTTCTGAAAATAAAGGCGTCTCTGGGATTGAACGACAAGCGCACGGTGGACTTGAGCGCGATCGCCGCGACCGTCGGCAAGCCCCAGGATCTTACTTTTGGCCAGCAGGTCGCCGATTCGGCGGTCACGCTGGTGCGGGACAACGGCAAAGTTCTGCCGCTCAAGTCCAAGGGAACCATGAAGGCTGCGCTTCCGTATACCAGCAGAGAGGAGACGCATAACGACGTCGTCGCCGTGTTGTTCTCCGACGACATGCGCACGGAATCGGGACGCGCTTTTGGCCGAGAATTTCGCGCCCGCATCCCGGATGCGCGCGTCATTTACGTCGACTCCCGGGTGGCCAGCGGTATGACGGACGAAGTTCTGAAGGCAGTGGATGCGGCGCAGACCGTGGTGGCGGCGGTGTACGTGATTCCAACGGCCGGCAAAATCGGAAATTCGGTCGCAATGGCCGACGCGACGGGCACGCTGTTCGGCCAGGTACTCGACCACGCGGCCGGGAAGATGGCAGTGGTGGCGATGGGGAATCCTTACCTGGCCAGCGATTTCCCGAAGATTGAGAACTATATGTGTACGTTCTCGAACGCGACGGTCTCAGAAGTGGCGGCGATCAAGGCGCTGTTTGGCGAAATCCCGATTCGCGGCCATCTGCCGGTGACGATTCCGAACGTGGCCGAGCGAGGAGCGGGCATCGAGCGGTCCGCAGGCAATGGAGGCACATCCCATGGGCAAAATTAGAAGTCCTCGGTACTTTGTTTTGGCGGTTGCAGGCCTATTGTCCCTGCTGCTTCCGGCCTGCAGCATCAATGTGCAGAAGGAAAAGAACGGGCAAGACAAGAAGGTCGACATCAGCACGCCCCTTGGTGGAATTCATGTCAGCAAGGATGCCGATGCGTCGGATGCGGGACTTGCCGTTTATCCCGGGGCGCGGCTGAAGGCGGAGGACTCCTCGGGCAACGACAAGAGCGCGAACGTGAACATTTCCAGCTTTGGGTTTGGGATCAAGGTGGTCGCGCTGGAGTATGAATCCGATGACGCGCCCGACAAGATCATTGCGTTCTATACGGCGCAGCTCAAGCAATACGGCACGCCGCTCGTCTGCCATTCGCACAAGATCAACGTGGGAGCGGATATGAAGGACCACGATCATGGCTCGCACGCGCTTACCTGCGAAGAATCCAGCGGGCCCGATACCGAACTGAAAGTCGGGACGAAAGAAAATCAGCGCATCGTCGCGGTCGAACCGGCGGGCAAGGGCTCGAATTTTTCGCTGGTGTACGTGCGCACGCACGGCAAGGACGCGGACATCTGAGGCTGTAGGAACCGGTTCACCTGGAGGATTTATGTTTCGCTCTATGATCGCGGTGATGGCGTTGCTGGTGGTGCCGGCCTTAGGACAGGATTCCGGGCAGGACAAGACTCTCGACGTGCGCAGTTCCGTCGGCGACCTGCACGTAGGTGCGGATGCGGACGCGCGCAAGGCCGGTTTGCCGCTGTATCCAGGGGCGCGGCGCAAGTCGGACGAGCCGAACAGCAACCAGGCGAATCTGAGCCTGCTGACGCAGGCCTTCGGCATGAAGCTGATCGTGGCCAACTATGTTTCCGAGGATGCGCCCGCGAAGGTCCTCGACTTCTACCGCGACCGGCTGAAGAAATATGGGAAAGTGCTCGAGTGCCATTCGCAAAAGCACACTGGCAGTGTCGAAATGAACGATACGGACGATGACAAAGACTCCGGCAAAGAGGGTACGAAAAGCAAAGAGCTGAAATGTGAGGAAAATTCCGGGCCGGTCACTGAACTGAAAGTGGGCACGGAAGAGAATCAGCACGTCGTGGCCGTGGAGACTGGCGAGAGCGGCAAGGGATCGAAGTTCGCGCTGGTCTACGTGCACACTCGCGGCAAGCAGGGCGACCTCTAAGCTCCAAGAAGAATCAAAAGTTCGACCCCTCGCGTGAGGGCCGTGCTTGCGTCCGCCTTGGGCGCTGCGGTACTTTCAAGCCAAGCCCAAATTTTACGACCACCCCTCCGGCGACCATGGAACAACCCTGCTATCAGTGCGGACAGCCAGTGGAACAAGGCACGGCGTTTTGCCTGCACTGCCGCGCGCCGCAGATTCGGGTGCAGATTGCGGCGCCCGAGGTCGCCGTCCGCTCGAGTGAGAGCTCGGTTCTGGCTGACCGGGCCATGCGCGCTTCGGAGAGCGAGCCGGTGCTGGCGGCGCCGTGGCATTGGTCGCAAGCGGTAAGGCCGTGCGCCGTTGCGGCCGTGATGACCGGCCTGCTGACGTTCTTCGGGCTTTATCCTGTCGTGAGCTTGATCAGTGCGGGATTTCTGGCAGTCGTTTTCTATCGACAGGGGAATCGGGGAGCAGCCCTGAAGGCAAGCACGGGCGCGCGGCTGGGAGCGCTGAGCGGAGTCTTCTCGTTCAGCCTGACTGCAATTCTGGTCTCGCTGTTTTCGACCAACCAAGAGTTCCGCGCCAAGCTGCGGGAGCAGTTTTTCGACAATGTGCAAAAATTCGTAGCCGCGCATCCGGGCAATCCGGACTATCAGACGGCGCTCGACCAGCTCAAAACGCCGGAAGGGCTGATGATGGCACTGATTGTGGGGAGCATTTTCTTTCTGGTGATGGCTGTCGGGCTGGGGAGCCTGGGTGGGGCGATTGGTGGCGCCATCCTGCGGCGACGGGATCCGGATTAACGTTTTTCCACCGCGTTTCGCCTTGCAGGCCCTGCCCCTGCCGCGTATCATGCTCGGTTTGCACTTCTTGCGATGAATAAGCCTGCGCGCGGCTCCCTGCTGGGAATTGAGCATTTGGAGGCGAAGGAAATCCTGAGCCTGCTCCAGTCGGCGCGCCGCATGAATCCGCAGAAGGCCCGCCCGCTACTGCGCGGCAAGCGCGTCGTTCTTCTTTTCTACGAGGCCTCCACCCGCACCCGCAGTTCGTTCGAGTTCGCGGCCAAGGCTCTGGGGGCGACGACCACCCTGGTGCAGTCTTCGGGGTCGAGCATCGAAAAGGGAGAATCGGTTCTTGATACCGGCTACACGCTGCGCGCGGTGGGCGCCGATTGCATCGTGATGCGGCATCCCTCGGCGGGCGCGCCGCACCTGATGGCCAGCTATCTCGACATTCCCGTGGTCAACGCCGGAGACGGCATGCACGAGCATCCTTCGCAGGCGCTGCTCGATGCGCTGACGATTCTGAAGCACAAGAAGTCGTTCAACGGGTTGCAGGCGACGATCATCGGAGACATTTTTCACAGCCGGGTGGCGCGCAGTGCCTGCCATCTGCTGACTCGGCTCGGAGTGAAGATCACACTGTGCGGTCCGCCGGAGCTTGTACCCGATGTGGCGACCACGGTTGCGCCCGGCCTGCGCATCACGCGGCACATTGAAGATGCGCTCCGGGGAACGGATGTGATCATGCTGCTACGGGTACAGACGGAGCGGCTGGCCGGGCAGAAAATCCGCCTGCAGGATTACATTGCGCGCTATCAGATGACGGCGGCACGCCTGAAATTGGCGAAACGAGATGCGATCGTGATGCATCCGGGGCCGATTATTCGCGGGCTGGAGTTGACAGCGGAAGTTGCCGATGGCCCGCAGTCGGTGATCCTCGACGAAGTTCATAACGGCGTGCCCACGCGCATGGCGATCCTGGCGCGGGCGTTGGGGAAGGCGCGATGAGAATCGCAACTTCCATTCCACGGATGCACGCGGATGCACGCGGATCCTGTCTTGGTCATCCTGAGAGAAGCGAAGGACCTATGTATTCTGCCGGCACGGTTGGCGTCGCCAGCACAATGCAGAGGTCCTTCGCCGCAACGATCGCGGCTCAGGATGACAAGCAAAGTTTGCCGGAGAGTTGCCGATGAAGACGCCGCCGAACCCGAGCCTGCTGATCAAAGGCGGCCACCTGATCGACCCGGCGGCGAAGCTCAATGCGCCGATGGACATTCTTCTGCGCGACGGGCGCGTGGCCGAGGTTGCGCCGCCGAATCAGATTCGCGGAGTCGCCGACGCGAAACTCGATGCCCGAGGATTGATTGTTGCTCCGGGCTTCATCGATCTGCACGTGCATCTGCGCGAGCCTGGCCAGAGCTATAAAGAGACCGTTGCTTCCGGCACATCCGCGGCGGCGGCTGGTGGATTTACGTCCGTCTGCACCATGCCCAACACTGCGCCAGTCGTCGATACGGCGGAGTGGGTGAGTTGGCTGCGGCATCCGGAGCGCGGGGCGGTGGTCAACGTATTTCCGATTGCAGCGGCTACGCGCGGGAGCCGCGGCGGGACCCTGACGGACTTTGCCGCTCTGCAGCGTGCCGGCGCGATCGCGGTTACCGACGACGGCAAGCCGATCCTGGACGACGACGTGATGCGTATGGCGCTGCGGCTGGGTGCCGAGTTGAATTTTCCGGTTGTGCAGCATGCGGAAGACACGCGCATGACCGAGAACTGCTCGATGCATGCCGGGCCAACTAGTTTCCGACTCGGGCTGCGGGCCGCCGGAGCAGCGGCAGAGGCCAATGTGGTGGATCGCGATGTGAATCTGGCGCAGCAGATTCGCGAATCGCGGCTGCACGTGGCGCATATTTCCACGTCGGATGCGCTCAAAGCGGTGCGTCGTGGAAAGCGCGCGAAGGCGCGCGTGACCTGCGAAGTCACGCCGCATCACTTCGCGCTGATCGATGAGAACGTCGGCGAGTATGACACCAACTGCAAGATGAATCCGCCACTGCGTTCGGCGACGGATCGCGAGGCCATCCTGGTGGGGCTGGCGGACGGCACGGTCGATGCCATTGCGACCGATCACGCTCCCCACGCCGCGCACGAAAAGCAGGTGGAGTTTGAGCGCGCCAGCTTCGGCCTGACAGGTCTGGAAACCGCGCTGGGCCTGGCCGTGACGGTGCTTCACCGTGAGCACAAGATTCCGCTGGCGCGAATTGTGGAGCTATTCACCGCTGGACCAGCTCGCGTATTCGATCTGCGCGGACGCGGATCGCTGGCCAAAGGTCATCACGCCGATGTGACGATCTTCGATCCCAAGAAGCGCTGGACGTTCGAAGCGGCAAAGACGCGGTCGCTCTCGCACAACACGCCGTTCGATGGGTGGCAGTTTACGGGGAAGGTTGTGGCGACGGTGGTGGGCGGAAGGGTTGTTTATCGCGAGTAGTGATAAGGAGTCGCGCGAGCGACGGTATTCATTAGCCCGGCACGTCAGTGCCGGGAAGGCTTGGGAAAAGTTGAACGAGTCCCGTCAGGGACGGCATTCAAGCCGCAAACAGCTTCTGCGCGTCGTAGGCAGCCCCGGATTTTTCCAAGAATGCTCGGAATTCTTCTTCGAAGGTACGCTTTCGGTGGTGCTCTTCCTGATCGCGAATGTACCTCCGCACTGTATCCACCAATGATGGACTCACACTGAACGCCCCGTATCCTTCCTGCTATTGGAAGGTCAGACCTTGTTCGCCCAGCCAGCGGGAAGAGTTCGCTTTCAGTTTTTGTACAGCTTCGGCAATTGGCATGGTTGGCGGCAAGGCAAGAAGGATATGAATGTGGTTCGAGGTTCCTCCAACGGCGACAGTTTTGATGCGCAAGTTGTTGGCGATGCCGAGGAGGTAGGCCCACAGCTTCTCCTGCAGTTCGGGTGGAATCGTGTTGTTTCGATTCTTTGTACTGAAGACGAGGTGCGTAAAGTTCGCGATGTAGGTGTGGGCCATGAGTGTCGTCCGCTACGCGGACTCGATTGCTCCTTATCATCGTTCCCGGCACTTACGTGCCGGGCTAATGAATGGCATCCCTACGGGATTGGAGAAGCTCCGCTTTCGCTACATTCCATCGGTTCGCGACGCACAATCAAGAAAATTCGGCCAGAGTTCCGGACAATTTCCCGTTTCGGGTTAAGCGGATTAGGTGAGGAAGTATGCCTGATCTGAGCAGCTCCTCATTCAACTTCAAAAAGCGGCGAGGATTTGTGTTGGGTTTCTCCAACGGGCTCCCGATGCTCACGGTGACAAATCGATCATTCGCGCGGCAAGTGTCCGTGTGCAAAAAGATCTTCCGGCAGACAGGACCGTGTAGCCAAACGGCACGTTTCTAGTGCAGAATGCTCATCCGTTTTCCCACATTCTTCAGCACGCCCAGCGCCTGCTCCAGGTCCTCTTTCGTGTGGGTGGCGGTCATGATGGTGCGGATGCGGGCTTTTCCCTCCGGCACGGTGGGGAAGGCGATGCCGGTGCCGAGGACGCCTTCGTTGAACAGTTCGCGGGAGAAGTCCATGGTGAGCTTGCCGTCGCCGATGATGATCGGGGTGATCGGCGTTTCGCTGGCCGGAGTCGCTTTGCCGCCGATGTCGAAGCCGAGCAAGCCGAGTTCTTTCTTCCAATAGCGCGTGTTTTCCCAGAGTTTTTCCATGCGCTCGGGCTCGTTTTCCAGAACATCGAAAGCTGCGATACAGGTTGCGGCGACCGAGGGCGGATGCGAGGTCGAGAACAGGAACGGACGCGCGCGGTGATAGAGGAAGTCGATGAGATCGCGGGTGCCGCAAACGTATCCACCCAGAGCTCCAATCGCTTTGGAGAGGGTTCCGACCTGGATATCGACGCGCCCGTGCATGCCGAAATGATCGATAGTGCCGCGGCCGTTGCGGCCGAGGACGCCGGAGGCGTGGGCATCGTCGACCATCATGATGGCGCCGTATTTTTCGGCGAGATCGCAGAGCGCAGGCAGCGGGCCGATGTCGCCGTCCATGGAGAAGACGCCGTCGGTGATGAGCAGCT
>JBBIOA010000003.1:0-310919 GCA_037443605.1 Terriglobales bacterium | reverse complement strand
GAGATCTACACCTCGTGGATCGGTCTGGTGGAGAGTCGCCAACGGACTGCGATGCACCACATCCTGGAAGCGTCGCTGTGGATTCTGCTGGTGCTGCTGGCGGTATATGTGGCAGACCGGCTGATCGAGAACCTGTTCACCGGGATGTCGGCCGAGAACAAACGCGTCGACACCTTGCGAGCGGTAGTGAAATTCGCGGCGCAGGCGGTGGGAGTGATCGCGATCCTGTTTATCGTGTTCGGCCTGCCGACGCAGACCACCACCGTGCTTGGGCTGGCGGGCGCCGGTTTGACCGTGGCGATGAAGGATTTCATTGTGGCGTTCTTTGGCTGGTTTGTGCTGATGGGCCGCAACGGAATCCGCGTCGGCGATTGGGTGGAAATCAACGGCGTGGGCGGCGAGGTGGTCGAAGTCGGGCTACTAAAAACGGTGCTGCTCGAAACGGGAAAGTGGGCGGACGCGGGACATCCGACGGGGAGACGCGTGTCGTTCGTGAACAGCTTCGCGATCGAGGGGCATTTCTTCAATTTCACGACTTCCGGCCAGTGGATGTGGGATGAGTTGCAGGTACTGATCCCGGCCGGACAGGATCCATATCCGATTATCGACGGCGTTCAGAAGCTGGTGGAAAAAGAGACGGCAGCGAATGCGAGCACGGCGGAGGCGGAGTGGCGCGAGGCAACGTCGAAATATCGGGTGCAGGCGCTGTCCGCGGTGCCGGGAATCAATGTGGTGCCAACGGCAGCGGGGATTGAAGTGCACGTGCGCTACATCACGCGGGCCAATGAACGCCACGAAGCGCGCAAGAAGATGTACGACGCGGTGGTGGCCATGATGCACGGAAAGCGGGAGACGGTGAGCAGTGAGCAATGAGCAAACGCGCAGGATCGCCTCTTCGGATTGCCATACATACAGTCGAGGCACGACCGAGTTCTGATTTTGCTCACCGCTCATCGCTCATTGCTCACTGCTCATCTGAGGTGATTCCACGAAACTCGATCCACAACTCGGAACTCTTGTCGTCACGGGCGGCAGCCGGGGAATTGGCGCCGCGATCGCACGACTCGCGGGCGAACGCGGTTATGCGGTCGTGGTGAACTACGCAACCGGTGCGGTCGAAGCAAAGAGTGTCGTCGACGGAATCATGCAGCGCGGTGGACGAGCGATTGCGATTCAAGCAGACATTGCACGCGAGGCGGACATCGTGCGCATGTTCGAAGCGGCAGAGCGTGAACTGGGACCGATCAAGGCGTTGGTGAACAATGCGGCGGTCACTGGTGGGTTTGCGCGCGTGGAGGATGTCACGGCGGAGGCAATTGAGAAGACTTTCGCGATCAATGTCACAGGGACGATACTTTGTGCCCGCGAGGCCGTGCGGCGCATGTCTACGAAGCGCGGCGGAACGGGCGGCGCCATCGTAAATATTTCTTCGCGAGCGGCTCATACCGGTTCGCCCGGAGAGTGGGTGCACTACGCATCCTCGAAAGGCGCGGTCGACAGCTTCACCATTGGACTGGCGCGCGAAGTAGCGACTGAGGGCATTCGCGTGAATGCTGTGGCTCCCGGGCTGGTGGAGACCGGGCTACATGCGGCGAACGGCGAACCGGGCCGCTTGCAGCGGTTGATGCCTTCGATTCCGATGGGGCGAGCAGGGCTGCCACACGAGGTGGCCGAGGGTGTGCTGTGGTTGCTGTCGCCCGCCGCGTCGTACACAACGGGGGCGATTCTGGAGATGGGGGGAGGACGGTAGCGAAGCACCCGATTTCTAGTGTCAGTCTTCAGCAGCCGGATAGTGCTTCGTGCGGCGCTCATTGCTCACGGCTCATCGCTTCCCAAGCGCAATTCCCTTCTCAAGTAAGCCTTGGTTGCTTCCGGCAGACGCGAGGCGTGGAGCACGTCGCGCAGTTGTGCGGGCGGGAGTTGGCGCGCGAATTCGAGAGCGCGGTAGCGGGGAGTTTTTTCGCTGCGCAGCAGGGCAAGACGAATTTCCGGACGCACCGACCACTTGGTGTGATGGCTGACAGCCTCCACGAAAGCAGTCGTAGATTGCGGCCGCAGCAGAGCCTTGCAGATGGCAACTTCGGTAATGCGGGGATTCTCGAGAGCTGTCTGCCAAACCTTAGATTCCTTGTCGAGCAACAGAGCCGCCGCGACGGAGGCAGACGAGCGCCGAGCCAACGAGATACGCTCGCCCAACGTGACCGACGCAAGGCGCGAGACGAGAAACCCATCTGCGCTGCGTTTGAGGTCAGCCGGTGCGATGGGCATCATGGCGAACTGCATCAGGTCGAAGGTATAGAACTCACGGATCAGGCGCAGCGCAATGCGGCGCGGAGTTCGAGGATGCGCGGCCAGAGCGAGACGCACCTTGCGCGATTTCATCACCGCAGAGTTCTGGCTGATTTCTTCGGCAGCTTCCGGCGACAATTCGCGGGTTTGGAGTTGAGCGAGGGCGAGGTCTTCGGTGAGAGGAGAAATCGGCCCGGGTGTGACGGATTCCAACTCAGCGTCTGCGAAGATTGTCTTTTCGTCGGTCATACCCACAGGCAGTGCCGCGGCAGCAATCCAGATTTCCCGTCGTTTAAAGCCTCTCGCACTCCGTTGCGCGGCTGGACAACCGAGGGCGGCTGTCCCCCCATGTGCCCGCTCTTACATCCTGGCGCGGCGGGCCAGACGCAGGGCGCCTTCGACCGGATCGACCACGTTCGGATTGACGGCCACGCGCGGATCGGCTCGGCGAAGCTCATTGTAAAAACTATCGCGCGTTGGGATCGAGTGACGAAAGACACTCCCGGTCATGGCTACGGGGACGCTGGGAATGTCAGCAGCAGCGAAAAGTCGCTTGATCACAATGCACGCAAGGCGCGCGAGTTCCGATCCAGCGCGGGCTTGAATCTGCAGGGCGAGCGAGTCCTGGCTGGCAGCGACGGATGGGAACAGCGAGGCGAAGTCGGGAGGCGGGGTGGAGTTGGCTGCGCGGGCCAAGTCGTTGAGCGAGGAGACTCCCCAGGATTTCATCAGTGACACGGCAAAGCCAGCGTCAGCGGCGGTGTACCGGCGGTTGGCATCGGCAGCGGTCTCGTCGGCGGCTTGAAGAACCGTACGGACGGCTTCGCGACCGATCCAGTGGGCGGAGCCTTCGTCGCCGATGGCGAACCCCCAGCCTCCGGCGCGCGCGGTGTTGCCCTGCGCGTCGCGAGCATAAGCGATGGAGCCAGTACCGGCGATGACAACCACGCCGGGGCCATCCCCGAAAGCGGCCTCCAAGGCGATTTGCATGTCGCCGACGACGTCGATCGGCGCCGGCAGAATCTCCGCCAGCGCGCTGCGCACGAGCGCGGCAAGTTCGGGACGGGCAGCGCCGGAGCCCCCGACGCAGGTGCGGACGATTTGAGAAGGGCTGATTCCGGCGGCCTTACAGGCTTGGTGGACCGCCTGCTGGAGCGACTCGCGGGCCTGCATTTCACCGACGCGCACGATATTGCTGGGCCCGGCGGTGGCGGTGGCCAGAACTTGAGAGTCATCGCCGGCCGCGCAGGTCGTCTTGGTTCCCCCGCCGTCAATGCCGAGATAGAAGGGCACGGGTTAATCTAACATGCGAGGAAGTCCGCCATTCCATTGACACGCAAAGTTTGCAGCCTCTACAGTGAGAAACTCGTTGTGAACGCTGGATCAGGCGATGCAAGACCCGCGGCGACTCGGGGACGGTTCATGGAAAACAAGGTCGAGATCAGCGAAATGCTGGACCGGGGAGATCCGCGCGGATCGAGCTACTCCGTGCCAGCAAATGCACTCGCATTTGTGGGCCGCTTGATGGATCTGCACATGGCTCAGATACGGCCGGGTGCGGTACGGGGGAATCATTTCCATCTGCGGAGGCGGGAGGCGATTCTAGTGCAGCCCGGCCCCCGGTGGTCGCTGCACTGGGATGAAGGCGAGGGCACGATCGCGGAGCATCAACCATTCGACGGCACAAAAGCAGTGCTGGTCCTGGTGTGGCCGGGAGCCTCGCACGCGATCCGAAACGATGGCATCGGCGACCTGTGGTTTACCGCGATTTCTTCGGAATCGTACGATCCTGCGGAATCGGTGACGCGCAAAGTTGTGTGACTGGCGAGGATGGACGGACTCTGAAGACCGCATCACAGTGCCGCCAAGATCGCAAAGAACATCCGCGAAGGGCGCTAAGAAGTACTTCTGAGACCCTATGGGGCTGAATCGGGTTGATTTTGCGATCATCGGGCTATACCTGGCAGGCATCACGCTTTTCGGGCTGCGCTTTCGCACGCGGCAGCGCTCGCTCCGCGATTACTTCTTAGCCGGGCGCGAGATTCCCTGGTGGGCGATTGCGCTCTCGATTGTTGCCGCCGAAACCAGCACGCTGACCATCATCAGCATTCCAGGGCTGGCCTACGACTCCAACTACACGTTTCTGCAGGTGGTGATGGGATACGTCGTCGGGCGGGCGGTGATCAGCTTTATTCTGCTGCCGCACTACTTCCGCGGCGATCTCTACACAGCCTACGAATTGATTGAGCGGCGATTTGGGCGCGGACTGCGCTCGCTGACGGCGGGACTATTTCTACTGACGCGAGCTGCCGCGGAAGGCGTGCGGGTGTATGCGGTTTCGATTGTGGTGTCGATTGCACTGGGCACTGGCGAAGTCGCGTCGATTGCGATCATCACAGTATTGACGCTGATCTATACGTTTGAAGGCGGGCTGGCGGCGGTAATCTGGACCGACGTAGTGCAGACGGTGATCTACGTCGGCGGGACGCTGGTTGGAATCTTCACCATCCTGCGTCTGGTTCCGGGGGGATGGACCACGATCCATGCGGCGGCAGAGAGTGCGGGCAAGATGCGGCTGTTCGACTTCACAACCAGCGCATGGGTTCCCTACACGTTCTGGTCAGGACTGATCGGCGGAACATTTTTTACGCTTGCCAGTCACGGTACCGATCAGCTGATTGTGCAGCGGCTGCTGGCGGCGCGGGGGCAGAGGCAATCGGCGACCGCGCTGATCTCAAGCGGAGTCGCGGTGCTGTTTCAGTTTGCGCTCTTCCTGTCGGTGGGCGTCATGCTATGGGCTTATTACCGCACACCCTCGGCGATGTTTGGCAGGGCGGACCGGATCTATCCGACATTCATTGTGACGCGCATGCCGCACGGGATTTCCGGGCTGTTGATTGCGGCGATTCTGGCAGCGGCGATGTCGAATTTGAGCGCGGCGCTGAATTCGCTGTCGTCAAGCGCCATCATGGATTTTTACGTGCAGTGGCGGCCCCTCGCGGATGAGAAAAAGAGGATGCGGCTGGCACGCGTCGCCACGTTTGTGTGGGCACTGGTGTTGTTCGGGCTGGCAATGGTCGCGCTGCACAAGGTGGGACGCGTGGTGGAAGTGGGGCTGCAGATTGCGTCGGTGGCGTATGGGGCACTGCTGGGAGCGTTCCTGCTGGGCGTGCTGACGAGGCGGGCGAATCAGTACGGGGCGATGTTGGGAATGGTGTTCGGGTTTGCCGCTGACCTGTACCTGTGGCGGTGGACAGGGGTGCCGTGGACATGGTGGGTGCTGGTGGGGAGCGCGGTGACGTTTGGGGTGGGGTGGGTAAGTAGTGTAGCGTTCTTCAAACGCGCGGAGTGATTCTAGTTCTAGGGTCAATCAAGAAGCCCTAGCGCAAAAGACTCTTAGAAAGGCCGCAAGTCAAGGAAGAGTCAGCGTTGCAGTCTCGGTCTCAGCTTGCTTCCCTTCTGCCCGAATTCCCCGCTCGCGTATACTCCAACTCCAAGATGGCAGAACAAAGAGCCGAGCTTTCCCGCGACCTTGGCGTGAGCCATGCGGCTGCGGTAGTGGTAGGGACGATCATTGGCAGCGGGATTTTTCTGGTTCCGGCCGAGATGATGCAGGCCGTGGGATCGGCGCGGCTGGTATATCTGGCGTGGATTGCGGGCGGAGCGCTGTCGTTCTTCGGAGCGCTCACCTATGCCGAACTCGGGGCAATGAAACCCCAGGCTGGCGGAGAGTATGTCTACGTGCGCGACGCGTATGGACCGCTGGCAGGATTTCTGTATGGCTGGACCTGGTTCTTGATTGCCAAGCCGGCGTCGGTGGCAACGGTGGTGACGGGGTTAGTGCGGGTTCTGGGGACTTTTTCCGTCTTCTCCTTCTTTTCCGTGAACGCCATCTCTTCCCCATTCCCCATCACCTGGGGACAGTTCGTCGCGATTGCGGCGGCGATTCTGATTTCGATTTTGAATTACCTCGGCATCAAGAAGGCGGGAGAGTTTCAGCTCATTTTTACACTTTTGAAAGTAGCGATCATCCTCGGGATCGTGGTGGTGTGTTTCAGCGGAATCGGGAATGTCTCCGGAAGAGGATGGAGCAATTTCGCGGGAACGTTTGTTGGAGCCAAGGGCGGTGTGGCCGGATTCATGGCGGCGCTGGTGGCGGCGCTGTGGGCCTATGACGGATGGAACGATCTGAACATGGTGGCGGGTGAAGTGAAGCGTCCGGAAAAGAGCATTCCGGTCGCGCTGATTGCAGGCGTCGCCACGGTGGGCGTGCTCTACATGCTGGTGAACGCTGGCGTGCAATATGTGCTGCCGGTGAACGCAGTCGCGGCATCACCGAGAGCGGCTTCGGACGCGGTAGCAGCGGTGTTGGGTCACCTGGGCGCAGGGATTGTTTCAGCGGGAATGGCGCTGTCGATGCTGGTGACGCTCAATGGCACCGTCATGAGCGGAGCGCGGGTACCCTATGCGGTGGCGCGAGACGGATACTTCTTTCGCGCTTTGGCCGAGGTGCATCCGCGGTTTCATACGCCGTCGGTGGCGATCGCGGTGCAACTGGCGCTGTCGATTTTGTTGCTGCTGCTGGGAGGGAGTTTCCGGCAACTTTTCTCCTTGGCGATTTTTGCCGAATGGCTCTTCTATCTGATTGCGGGGAGCACCGTGTTTGTGTTTCGGCATCGCGAAGCGGCGGTTGAGCGGCCGTATCGCATGTGGGGGTATCCCGTGGTACCGGCGATTTTCGTGGCGGTAGCCGCGGCGCTTCTCTTCTATACCTTCAGGAATGACTGGCCGAATTCGGGCTACGGGACGCTGGTGATTCTGGCGGGGATTCCGGTGTTTGCTGGCTTTGCGCGCAAGAGGGCCCGCGAGCACAAAGCCTGACCGCGAAGAACGAAAATCCACAAAGGTCGCGTAGGAACGCGGCGCAGTTTTGACCAAAGGGCTTCGCGCTTCAAATCGTCAGAAATTCACAGGCAGTTTTGCTGGCTTAGGGCCCCGTTTCATCCCGCTACTTTAGTGTTTCTGCCCGTTTTCCACACCTTGGATTCTGGACTGATGCCTCGAAAAACCTTGTCCCGTGTGCGTTTTGGGGTGGTTTCCCCGAATGGACATGGTACTGGTTACCTAAGGTCAAGAGCTTGGGACACGTTTACCCCCTGTCCTATCTCCCGTATTTTGAAGACTCCAAGCCCCGGCTGTGTCCCCTCCCGGGTCCCAATGGAGCGATATGCATGGCGACTGCTGACCGCGGATTTCAACTCGGACTTTTGCCCGAAAGGAAACTCAACTATCGGGCACTGGCGACCAGCTACGGCATGGTGACGCTGGCAATTCTGATTCTGATCAACCTGGGACTTCTGCTTCCAGAAAAGATGAAAGTGGTCACGTACCACGTGACGGAACTGATTCCGCTGCCCGCGCTGAGGCCGGAACCGGCACCGATCAAGAAGCCGGAGCTTCACGCCAAGTTGTTGCCGGCCGTGAAGCTGCCGCCGCCGATCGAGGAGCCGAAACTGGTGGTGCCACGCGAAGTGCGGCACACGGTTCCGAAGCCGGAAGTGGTGGAAGCGCCCAAAGTGGTGGTGAACACGTTCGCGCCGCCGCAGATCAAGATGGCAGCGGCAGGTGGAGCGCGTCCGCAACTGGTTCACACCGGCGATTTCGGCCAGGGAAGCTCCCAGAAACCGACTGTGAACGCGGCGATTGAGAAAGTTCAAACCGGCGGATTCGGCGATCCTAACGGTTTGCAGGGCACCGGCAAGCAGGGCGCGAAGCTGTATGCCGCGTCGGTTGGAAGTTTTGAAATGCCGGCGGGCCCGGGTTACGGAAACGGAACGGGCGGGGCGAAGGGCATCCGGGGAACGGTAGCCAGCGCCGATTTCGGAAACGGCGTCGCGACACCGGGCAAGGGCGATGGACGCAGCAATGGCCAGGGCGTTTCGACGGGCGGGTTTGGATCGGAACAGGTGGTGCATGGCGGACCGAAAGTGGTAGCGGCTGATCCAGGAGCGGCGACAACTCCGGTCGAGATCACCTTCAAGCCAAATCCGGTCTATACCGACGAGGCTCGCAACCTGAAGCTGGAAGGCGAAGTTCTGTTGGAAGTCAGCTTCGGAGCCACCGGCATGCTGCACGTGAATCGCGTGGTGCGCGGGCTGGGACACGGTCTGGATGAGGCCGCGATTGCGGCGGCCAACAAGATGCGGTTCAAGCCGGCGTTACGCGCAGGCCAGCCGGTGGATTCGACCGCGATCGTCCATGTGATGTTCCAGATGGCGTACTGAGAGGCAGTACTCCTTACTGGAAAGTGCTGGTTGCGAATTTAGAAGTTTGATGAAGATGCAAGGCAGGTTGGCGAAGCAAATCTGGGTACTGAGTACCAGGGATTGAGCACTGGTTTCAAGAAACTTGGAGAAAAGAGTCATGCGTACTTCGAAATGGTTCCTTACCGCGGCGCTGCTGGCAGGGTTGAGCGCGGCCGCACAGCAGGCGGCGGACTCACAGCCCGCCGCGCAGCCGTCCGCGCCGGATGCGACGCAGGCGGCCCAACCGTCGCAGCCGGCAGCACAGGCTGCGAACCCGGCGCCGGTAACTCAGGCGCCCGCAACGGCACAGGATCAGGCCGCGGCCGCACCGGCGCAGTCTGCTCCTTTGGCGACGCCGGCTCCGCCAGTTGCCGTACCCGCGCCCACGACGATGGATCAGGTGGTGAACCTGTTCATCCAGCGCGAACACGGCTTGATCAAGATGCTCTCGGCCCGCACGCCCGTGGTCGAGACCTATCTGCAGAATCTGACGTCGGACCCGCAGTTTGGGCCGGTGCCGAGCGAGGATCACTACTTCCTCGGGCGTCTCGATATGGGCGAGTCGGTCGACCGCAAGGATTATTTAAAGGACGAAGAAAAGGTCAGCATGCAGCAGCGGCTGCTGGGCGGCTTCGCGAAGCTCTACAAGGTGGAGTACCAGCCGATGGGCTTCTCGTGGATGGTGTATGCCGACCGCACCGACTTCGACCGCGAGCACTACGACTTCCACTACGTGCGGCGCGAATTTTTGGGCGACGTGCGCACCCTGGTCTTCGATGTAACGCCGAAGCCGAAATCGGGCCGCGGCCGTTTCCTGGGACGCATCTGGGTGGAAGACCAGGACTTCAACATCGTGCGGCTGAACGGAACCTACGCTCCGGCCCCGCGCAATTCCTACTTCTTCCACATGGACAGCTGGCGGCTGAACCTGATCCCGGGGTACTGGGTGCCGGCTTACATCTACAGCGAGGAAGGCGATTTCAGCGCTGGCGTGAAGAACAAGATGGCGTTCAAGGCGCAGACCCGCATCTGGGGTTATGACCTGAAGAAAGCCAGCAAGGACGACGAACTGACCAACATCCGGGTTGACTCGGTGCAAGACAGCAGCCCGACGTCGCAGGATGCTTCTCCTCTGCAGGCTGAGCGCGAATGGCAGCAGCAGGCGGAAGACAACGTGGTGGACCGCTTGACCTCGGCGGGCCTGTTGGCTCCCGAAGGCGACGTGGACCACATTCTGCAGACCGTGGTCAACAACCTGGAAGTCACCAACAACATCGACCTGCCGCGGCCGGTGCGCACGCGGGTGCTGCTGACCTCGCCGCTGGAAACCTTCAGCGTGGGCAACACCATCGTCATCAGCCGTGGGTTGATCGATGTGCTGCCCGACGAAGCCAGCCTGGCGGCGGTGCTGTCGCATGAACTCGCGCATATCGTGCTGGGACACAACCTTGGTTCGAAGTACGCGTTCAACGACCGCATGCTGTTCTCCGACGATGGCACGTACCAGAACCTGGGCTTCAAGCACATTCCAGAAGAAGAGCAGGCGGCGGACAAGAAGGCCATCGACCTGCTGAAAAACTCGCCCTACGCTCAGAAGCTGGATAACGTGGGCTTGTTCCTGAAGGAATTGCAGATCAAGGCTCCGGCCCTGGGTGCACTGTTGCAGACGCACCTGGGCAACCCGCTGAACGAGGGCGGCTCGCTGCGTTTGTCGGCTCTGTCGACACAGGGTCCGGCACTGGATGTCAACAAACTGGATCAGATCGCGGCTCTGCCACTCGGCGGCCGCGTCAAGATCAATCCCTGGGACGACAAGGCGGAGATGGTGAAGACGGCTCCGGTGGCGATCACTTCGGCGCGCGACAAGATGCCGTTTGAAGTCACTCCGTTCTATCCGCGGTTGAACCGTTTTGGCGCGGCGACTCCGAACGCAGCGCCGGCCTCGACGGGTTCGACGGCGTCGAATACGGCGTCAACCCCCACTCCGAGTAACTAACCGATCGGCAAGCGGGGCGGAGAAACTGCCGCCCCGCTCGTCGGCCCGACACACGACTTCTACTCCAAGTTGAACCAAGGCATAGGCTGGGATCCGGAATCACCTTCCGGGATACCCGGCCTAGTGTCTTTGTTGGAGCTGTCGAAGGTTGCGTTCCGACGTCGGGCCCTCAGAGGCCCGAAACCCGCGTTCATGGCTGGCATGGCTGAAGCCGTGCCCTTCCCCACATTCATTTCCCGTTCAGGTCCTGCCCATTTGCAGCTTCCATCGCGACATCTCGGAGTTATCGGCGCGTTCCATTGGGAACCAGCACGCCGCCTTCGATCTTGGGGATCCCGAAGTGGCCGCCGAGATGGGTGAGGTCCAGAGGGCTGATCGAGCCGGAGACCAGGATCAAGCTGACTTCGTTGGAGCGGGCGACGAGGATCGCGATGTTGCTGATGGCAAAGTTGTCGAAGCGGATCCAGACGTCGGTCGCACCTGGGCCACCATCCTTGGGATGGCGATTGGCGAGTTGCTTCCAACCGGCCGCATGGTATTCGTTGTTCAGGGCGTTGATGGCATCGAGGTCGTACATGTAGGGGCCGGGATAGCGGTAATCATGGACGGAGACGGCGCTGACGCCAGCGATGACCCGGCGAAGATCGGGGTTGTCGGAATCGAGCTTGGAGGCGAAGGCCAGCATGCCGTGGTCCAGAGTGAACTCAGTCTTCGAGGAGGCGGCCTGCCGAAAGGCGGCCAGAGTTTGGGGAGTCCAGTCGGACTGCTGCGCCCCGGCCAACGGAGCCAAGAAGAAAGCGGTCAGGATCGCGAGAAGAACGCGGCAATGGTTCATCGGGGAACTCCTTCCCATCGGGTTTCCAGGATCCGTTCTAGGACATGACGGCGGGTACGGCAATGCAGGCGGGGTAAATCTGAGATCAAGCGCTAAGCCGATGCATCAATGTGACTTATAGGGGAGGATCAAGAAACCGGAAAGGGCGTTTTCAGCGCGTGCAGTGGAAGATCAGAGCGGGCAGGACATTGAAAAGCTGGAAATTCAGCTCCACCGAACTGAAAGTGGACTTCAGGTAAGGCAACAGAGCGCGGTTGTACTGGAAAACTAACAGGGTGCCCTGGGCTTTCAGGGCGTTACAAGACTCGCTGACGATCTCCTGGCGGGCGGCTTCGGGCAGCAGGCTGTACGGAAGGCTCGAGATGATGTAGTCGGCGGGTGCCAGACCATGTTCTGCGAGGATGCGCCGCACATGAGCGGCCGAGCCATGAACGATGCGCAAGCGCGGATCGCGAATGGAACCCTGCAGGTATTCCACGAATTCTTCGTTGAGCTCGATGACCAGCAGCACACCGTCAGGGCGCAAGCGCTTAAGAACTTCGCGCGTGATCGTGCCCACCCCCGGCCCAAATTCCACCACAACGCGGGCGCGCTCCCAGTCCACCTGCGCCATCAGATCCTTCACCAGAAAGGGCGAACTCGGGACGATCGAACCAAGCATCGAGGGACGCTTGAAGAAATTGCGGGCAAACAGCGCCGCGGCGGAGGTTCGCGCACTAGATTTTGCGGCAGCCTGAGAGGGCATTCCGGAGGTGTCCTCGAACAGCAGCAGTCAACAGCATTGGTTCGACAACCTCTCACATCCTATCTGAAAGCAGGCACAGGAGGTGTGCCGTTTGCGACACCGAAGGGAACCGGAAGGTGATCACTTTGGTCACCGGCCCGGAAAGCGTCGAGGTTCCAGGGAACTCAAATGGCGGCGGGCCCCTGCGGTAACCTTGCCGGAAGAAGAGTTCGTCGTCGACAATCTGGTAGGGCTGACTTCAGGTTCGCTTCCGAGAGGACCTTTCGGTGTTGAGGCTGTGGGCCAATACATTGCTGCGGCTGGCTTCGGGAACGTACTTCGTTCTCACTTCCGTCTATTGCCTGCTCGCCTTTCTGCCCTACACCTACTGCGCGTTTATTAAAGCTCCGCCCTACCCCTGGATGCCGTGGTTTGCGCACCATCAAGCTGCCCTGTATTGGATCGCAGCGGTTGCCATCGTGCTCTCCGACGGTGAGTTGCGGAATGGGTTTCCCGGAAAGTGGACCCCCTCTTCCCTTCTGAAGCTCGGCGGGTTGACTGCGGTTGGTATCTTCCTCAGTTTCCGGCCGTTCTTGCCGGCGATTCAGAGCAATCGAAGCGCGTATTGGTGGAGTCTGGCGTCGCTGGCGCCGGTGATCGGACTGGCTTGGTGGAATTCGAAAGCGCCGGAGACGAAGCTTGAAGCAGAAGCGGCCGGGAAATCCGGGACCCATCTTTTCGGATACTCGAGCGGGCTGCTGGTTGCGGTTGCGGTCAGCGTTATTTATACCGTCGGAGCGCGCCTGCGAATCTACACCGAGAGCCATACCCTTCGGTTGCACGCGGCGGATGCCGAGGTTGCCGTGTGGAGCGTGGTCTCGCATCTCGCACTGGCCATGGTGGTCCTCTCGATCCTGAATATTGCGTTCCATTTGGCGGGAAAGACTTCGAGGCCGCGGACGATGCGGCGATGGCTGCTGGGCGGGCTGATCGTGGCGGTGCTGTCGTTCGTCCACGCGCGTTTCTTCAATGACGCGATGAGCTTTGATGGATGGGCCGCCGATGTGTACGCAGGCACACTGGCGCTGGCTCTTACGTTGTGGGGGTTCTCGCTGGTGCTGCCCTTTAAAGAGGGACTCCAACCTGACCAAGCACGGCAGCGAATGTCCCGGGGCCAGGAATGGGCAACCTGGGCTACCGTCGCGCTCCTGGTCGTGCTGGCGCTGGCTTCGCGCTGGCTGATTGGCGGAGAAGACTGGAATGGCTTTGTGGGGAGTAGTCTGGCGCTGACGGTCTGGATCGCGATGACTCTGTGCGTCTACCGGTTGCGTCCAGCCCACGCAGGATATTCCGCGGTCTCGATCATCGGGATCTTGCTGGCGAGCGCCTTCGTTTACAAGAGCCTGCAGGCGACCGAGATCTTCTGGGCAAAGCCTCTGGGAACGACCGACGACGAGATCTCACTGACGCTGGAAGCATATGGGGAGCGGGACGCTTCCTTCCAGCTGGCCCATCATGCCCTGGGCAATGGCCGGAGCCAGGTTTGCGGCGATCTGTGCCGCATCCTGCGCGAGTTCACGAACATCCGCGACACCCACATCAGTCAAGGCGTGCAACTGGTCTCCAACCTGGCGCGGACGCAGGGCGACCGTCCGAATGTTTTCATCTTCGTGATTGATTCCATGCGTCCCGATTATCTGGGCGCGTATAACCCGGAGCACGTCCAGTACACGCCGAACTTGGACGCGCTGGCGCGCGACAGCGTGGTCTTCCGCAAGACTTATTCGCAGTATGCTGGAACATCGCTGTCGGAACCTGCCATCTGGGCAGGGACTCTGCTGCTGCACACGCACTTTCCGCAACCGTTCGATGAAGTGAACAGTCTGCGCACCCTGGCAAGGACCGACGGGTATCGGCTGGTCGCAAGCTACGACACGGTGGTGCGGCAGTTGCTTTCGCCGTCCGATAATCTGACAAAACTCGACTCGGACAAGGAACTGTGGAATCAGTATGAGGCCTGCTCGACGGTGCAGCAGTTGGAGTCGATGCTGGACGCGAAACCGGATAAGACACAGCCGGTATTGTTCTATGCGCAGCCGATGAATGTGCATCAGTTCGCGCGCAACAATGTACCGTCGCCAACGTCGCAACATTGGCAATCACCGGCCGGCATGAATTCGCGCCTGACCTATGAAGTGCACTGGGTGGATTCGTGCCTGGGCGGATTCTTCGGGTATCTGAAGCAGCGCGGGTTGTACGACAACAGCATCATTGTGGTTGCGAGCGATCATGGCGATGCCACGGGAGAATTCGGGCGATTCAGCCATTCGACGTCCATCTGGCCTGAGATTATGCACGTGCCTCTGATCATTCACGTGCCGCCGAAGATGCGGGCTGGGCTGGTGGTTGACGACAGCCGGCTGTCGTCGCTGACCGACATAGCCCCGACGCTGTACTACCTGCTCGGGCACCGCCCGATCCGGCAGAATCCGTTGTATGGAAGGCCGCTGCTGGCGGAGAGCAAGCAGGAACTGGATTCATATCCACAGCGGGATTTGCTGCTGGCGTCGGACGTGCGCGCAGTCTACGGAATTCTCACGGCGGACGGGCGGTATTTGTACACGACGTATGACTCGCCCGCCCAGAGCTATCTGTTCGACTTGGCCCGGGACCCCAACGCAGAGCACAGCATTCTCAGTCCCCCACTCAAGCAACGCTACGACGAAGAGATCATCGAGCAGTTGCACGTGATCGGCGACTATTACGGATACAAGCCGGGGATCGGGTCACTGCTGGCATCCGCCGGAAATCGGTGAAGGCGAAGAAAGCCTCTCGCGCAAAGGTCGCTGGCAAATACCCGCGAAGGACGCGAAGAAAAGACCTCAGCACCACAAGCAGGGACAGCCGAGGCGGCTGTCCCCACATTCCTCACTTCACTCCCAGATCGTCGTGCTCGTGGTAGTTGGGATATGCCGGCCGCTTGATCTCGGGGAGCGGGTGATCTTTCAGTTGCTGCAGTACGACTTCGATCGCCTTTTCGAGTTGCGCATCGCGGCCCTGACGCCACGCGGCCGGATCGAGATCCACCTCGACGTCGGGTGGGACGCCGTGATTCTCCACTTCCCAGTCGCCGTTCAGGCCGTAAATTGCAGCTCGCGGCGAGGTCACATTGCCTCCATCCAGCAGTTCGGGATAGCCGCCGATGCCGACCAGGCCGCCCCAGGTACGTTTACCGACGAGCGTACCCACTGAGGCTTTGCGGAAGTACCAGGGCAGCGCGTCACCGCCGGAGCCGGACATTTCGTTGATGAGCATGACCTTGGGCCCGTAGATGGCCTCGGTCGGGCTCGACCAGTCGTGGCCTTCACGAGTCGTGACTTTGCTCATGAGAGGTCGCTTCAGGTACTCGATGATGTAGTCGGCGAGTTGTCCACCTTCGTTGAAGCGCTCGTCGATGATGGCGCCTTCCTTGCCGACTTGGGAGAAGTAGTAGCGGTTGAAGCTGGTGTAGCCGGCACCTGCCGTATTGGGGACGTGGACATAGGCGACGCGGCCTCCGGTGGCTTGGTCGACGCGGCGGCGATTGTTCTCGATCCAGGCGAGGTGCCGGAGAGCTTCCTCGCTCTCCACGGGAACGACCGTGACTTCGCGGGAATCCTTGCCATCGAAGTTGGCTCCGACCTTGAGCACGACCTGCTTGCCGGCAGTTTCCTGGAAGAAACTATAGATGTTGTCCCCGGCGTGGAGATCGCGGCCGTTTACGGCGAGGATGTAGTCACCTGCCTTTACGTTGACACCGGGTTGGGTCAGTGGCGCCTGTACCCCGGGGTTCCAGTTTTCCCCGTCGTAGACCTTGGCAATACGGTAGCGGCCGTTTTCCAGGCTGTAGTCGGCACCCAGCAGGCCGCCCTTCACCTTCTTGGTTTCGGGCGTCTCCCCTCCGCCAACGAACATGTGGCCGACCGTCAACTCCCCGAGACACTCCTCAAAGAGATACGTCAGCTCCGAGCGGGACGCGATGCCGTCGAGATAAGGCGCATATTTCTTCTTTGCCTTCTCCAGGTCCAGCCCGTGATAGTGCGGATCGTAGAAGAAGTCGCGCTCGATGCGCCATGTCTCGTTGTAGATCTGCTTCCACATGGCACGCGGCTCGACGTAAACTTCCCAGCCATCGAGCTTGAGCGGGCCGAAGCCGGGTTTCGGCGGCGCACTCGGGCCGTCGTCCGCGGCGGCCGTGGACCAGGAATCGCCCTTGCGGTAAAGAATTTTTTCGCCGTCGAAAGAGACGGTGAAATCGTTGACTTCCTCAAGCGCTTTCTCGGCTTTGCGTTTGCTGAGGTCGAAACGTTGAATGGTCAGACTGGGGTTTGGACCGTCGTCTTCAGTAACGACCTGCGGCGCCTCCGCGAGAAACACGACGCCCGCCTTCCCGGTGAGCAGATTGGTGTAGTTCTTGGGTGGGACGGGAAGAGAAAGAATGCGCTGCGAAATACCCTCGAAGTCGACTTTGACGACGACTTCTTCCTTCTTGTCCTTGTCTTTGTCCTTGTCGTCTTTACCCGCGGATGCGGCGTCGGCCTTCTTGTCCTTCGCCTCGCCTTTCTCTTTGGACTTTGGTTGATCGGCGGATTTCTCTTCGGGCTTCTTCTCTTCCTTGGCCTTTTCCTCGTCGCTTTCGGGCGCAAGCGGGGACTTCTCGTCCTTGCTGAGCACCGCCACATAGACCGCGCGGGAGACGCGATGCTCGTCGCTGGTCATGTCGAGTCCGGCGCTGGCGAGACCCAGATCGGTCGACGCCGTGAAGTACACGTACTTGCCATTCTTATCCCACGCTGGATAGAGGGCATCGCTCATGCCGTCGGTGATCTGAAACGATTTGCTCTGTTCCAGCGAGTAGAGGAAAACAGCATGCATTCCGCTGGCCAGGCCGCGGATGTAGGCGATCCATTTACTGTCGGGCGACCACTTCTGTTGCGGCGTACTGGAACTGAAGGACCAAAAATAATCGGTGTCGACAAGTTTTGGGGCGGGGTGGTCCAGGTCGATGTACCAGAGTTGCAGGCGTTTGTCGAAGTAGGCGATCTTCTTGCTGTCGGGCGACCACACCGGCGAATAGAAAAATGAAGGCGGATTTCCCAGGCTGATGTGGTGCACAGTGCCTAAGCCGTTCTGGTCGCGGATCGCAAGATCGTATTCTCCCGATTCATCGGAAAAATAGGCGATCGATTTGCCGTCGGGAGACCAGGCAGGGTCGCGATCGGCCACCGCCGGGCTGTTGGTGAGATTTCGGATATCGCCTTTGTCGGTCGGCACGCTGAAGATTTCTCCCCAGGCTTCAAACACGGCGCGCGCGCCGGTAGGAGAGATGGTGAAATTCTGAATGCGTTTGGGATCGACTTTGGCGAAGTGCGGGCGCACCGCTCCGAGGTCACCGGAAATGTGGATCGAGATGTTCTTCGCCTGGTGAGTATTCAGGTCGTAGAGTTTGATGGCGCCGAACTGCTCAATCACGATGGCGTCGTCGCCAGCCGAAGCGGTCTTGAAATCGAGGCCGTCGCTGTGCAGAGCTTCGGACACTTGTTTCGACTTCGTGTCGTATACAAAGAGGCTGACCGGACCGCCGCGGTCGGAGAGGAAATAGATCTTGTCTCCAATCCACATGGGATTGTCGTCGTTCGAGTTCTCGCGGGGGATGCGCGCCGGGCTCGAATCTCTCAGATCGAGAATCCAGATGGGAGTGGTCTGGCCGCCATGGTAGCGTTTCCAGGCCGCCTGCCACTTAGGATGCGGCACATAGGCCAGATGGGAACCATCCGGCGAGAAACTTGCGTCTTCGGCGATGGGGATCGGCAGTTGGGTGGGAAATCCGCCTTCGACGGGCACGGTGTAAAGCTGATCCTCGAAATGCATGAAGCTATTCGCCCACGAGCGAAACAGGATCTTCTTGCCATCCGGAGTCCAGCCGACGACGGACTCTTCGGCGGGGTGGTAAGTGAGACGGCGTGGCACGCCACCGGCCGAGGGAATAACGTAGACATCCTTGTTGCCGTCGTATTCGCCGGTGAAAGCGATCATCGATCCGTCAGGCGAGAAATACGGCAGGCTCTCGACGCCGACCCCCGACGTGAGATGACGCGCTTCGCCTCCGTCACGCGAGGCGATCCAGAGGTCGTCGGCGTAGGTGAAAACGATTTGCGTCTTGCTCACGGAGGGATAACGCAGCAGCAACGGTGGGTCGGTTTGGGCGGAGGATTTCGGACAGATCACAGAACCTGCAAGCAGTAGCACAACGACGAAGAATTTGCGCATGAGGTTTCCTCGCTTTAGGGAAAGCGAATCTTAGAGGGAAGCCTGTGGCAGGGTCAAGGGAGCTTCGGCGGCAACTCGGGAAACCGCATCCACACCCTGCATCTCGCAAACAAGTTCGTCCATGAGGGACGACCCGTCGTGGCCTATTATTCTGAAGTGTGACGGACACGCAACACACTCCTGCCAAAGCACCGCAGCGGATGCGCTTGCTTCGATCCATCCTGCGATGGCTCGTCATCGGGCTGGCTCTTCTTTGGGCGCTCGCCGTGCTGATCCTGGTGGCGGCGCGGTGGATCGACCCTCCCACAACCGCGGTACACGTCCAGCGCCACTTGCAGGCCTGGATTCACGGCACACCGTATCGCGAACGCTACCAGTTCATTCCGCTGGGCCAGATCTCTCCCGATCTCCAGCATGCCGTCATCGCCGCGGAGGACGCCCGCTTCTACCAGCACCACGGATTCGACTGGCAAGAGATCGAGATCGCAGCCCAGGAAGACATGGAAGGCGAACGCACTCGCGGCGCTTCCACCATTACCCAGCAACTGGTGAAGAACCTATTCTTTGGAACCAGCCGCTCGATCCTGCGCAAGGGCGCAGAGCTCACGCTCGTACCGGTGGCGGAATCCGTGCTCGGCAAAAAGCGCATTCTGGAGATCTATCTGAATGTGGTCGAATGGGGTCCTGGTATTTACGGTGCGGAGTCGGCGTGCCGTTATTACGATGAAACCAACGCCCTGAATATCGGGCGAGAACGCGCGGCACGGCTCGCTGCCATCCTGCCGGCTCCCCTGAAACGGCGCCCCGAGCGCATGAATCGCTATAGCACCATCATCCTGAAGAGAATGGATCAGATGGGCTGGTAAGCGCGGCCCGCCACTAGTCACTCTCTCGGCTCTTGCCCTTCCCCGGAAGGCCGGCGGGATTCTCGTGGGTGCGCTCGCGGAAGGAACCCTTCATGCCGGCGGCCAGCTTGACGCTGGATTCTCCATACTTATCGCGCAGGCGATCGGCGGCGGCCAGCGCGTCTTTCCAGCGCTGATGGCGATGGCCGTCGAGCAGATCCATTTGATCGGGTTGCGCGGTAAAGTGCGACGCCTGCACACCGAGCAGGCGCACTTCCCTTCCTTTCTTCCAGTTCTTGCGAAACAAGCTGCGGATCGCCTCGAAGATCTCGGTATCGAGTTGCGTTGGGCTCGGCAGGGTATGGGCGCGGGTAATGGTGGTGAAATCCTGGTAGCGAAGTTTCAGCTGCACGGTACGCGCGTGGAAATTGGCTTCGCGCAGCCGCCGGCAGACCATCTCCGAGAGTCGCATCAGCGTGGCTTCGAGCTGTGCGGGATCGGCGGTATCTTCGTTGTAGGTGTGTTCGTGGCTGATGGATTTGGCATCGAGATCGGCGCCAACTTCATTGTCGAACCAGCCGCCGGCGTCTTCTCCGCGCGCTTTGCCGGCGAGCGCGAGCCCCCATTTGCCGAAACGCTTTTCAAGTTCGCTCTCCTCGAGTTTGGCCACGTCACCGACCTTCTGGATGCCGAGGGCATGGAGGTGCGTCTCCATCACTTTGCCGACGCCGGGAATCTCGCGGACGTGGAGCGGGGCCAGGAACTTGGCTTCTTCGCCGGGGAGAATCCAGAGCACGCCGTTCGGCTTGGCCTGCGCCGAGGAAACTTTCGCGATCAGCCGCGAACTGCCGATTCCGACCGAGCAATTCAGGTTGGTCTCGGCTTTCATGCGCGCGTGCAAGGCATGCGCCGCTTTAAGGGGAGCGCCATGCAGCCGTTCGGTGCCGGTCATGTCGAGATAGGCCTCGTCGATCGAAGCCATTTCGACCTGCGGCGTGAACTTGCCCAGAACCTTGTAGACCGCGTGGGAGCATTCGGCGTAACGCGCGGGATGTCCATTAACGAAGATAGCGTGCGGGCACATTTTGGCGGCGGTGCGCAGGGGCATCGCAGAGTGGACGCCAAACTTTCGCGCTTCATAGGAGGCGGCGGAAACGACGCCGCGTTCGTCGCGCTGCCCCCCGACGACGACTGCCTTTCCTTTCAGCGATGGGTCATAGAGCTCTTCCACGGAGACAAAGAATGCGTCCATGTCGACATGGAAGATGGTGCGGCGGGAAGCGGGCTGGTCGGCGGCAGCCATGCTGAAGGAATTCTATCAGCGGCCCGCGAGGGACCTTTCCGTATCTGCGGGCCGAGCCAGGGCGTGATCACAATCACGCATGTTGCTGAAGACCGACATTTCGCTTGCGCGCGGTGAAGGACCGGTTTTATATAGGAACATACGTGGAGGTGGAGGTCCGCCGCCCAGAGCGGACTCGATCCTGCACGAAGGCCGTACGGCGGGCTCCTCGGGCCGCCGCTTCCGGCTCCCCCTCTTCGCTCGCCAGGCCAGGAATCTCACCTCCGGAAGGATTCCTTATGCGCAAGATTCTCCTTCTTCTATTTTTGCTTGCCACTGTCGGGGCATGGATGCTTGGCTGTGGAGATTCGACCAAACGGATCACACCGACGTCGAATTTCGCGTTCATCCGCGGATCGATCGTGTCATCCTCGCAGGCGCTGCATGTTGGGGATCGCCCTTGGATGGCTCATCGCGCGGCCATCGCTCCGCTCTCCTCAAGCGCCACAAACTCGGTTGTTCTCATGAAAAATGACGGCACGGGCGAGACCGTGTTAGCCGACAATTTGTTGCAGGTGGGATCGGTTCAATTGTCGCTGGACGGAACCACGGGTGTTAGCACCGAGATGGATGACAACGGCAATCTGCAGATCTACTACGCCGACGTGAGGAACCTGAAACACATCACCCCAGTGCAGCTGACGACCAGCACGGAACATCACGAAGGGGCGCAGGTGTCACCCGATGGTAAAACCGTCATTTACATGAAATGGATGAGTGACACCAAGCTCTACCAGGCGTTCACGATCAGCATTTCGGGTGGGAAGGAAACGAAGATTTCAACGCCTGGATTGTCGGTGCTCTTCCCAACGTTCACCCCCGATGGCAAACACATTGTCTTCGCGTCCTGGGATTCCACTGCCCAGGTCGACACCATCAAGATCATGAACCGCGATGGCAGCGGAATCAAGAACATCACCACCGTGGGCAACGATTACGACGAGACCCCCTCGGTGTCACCGGACGGGAAACGGATCGCATTTTCGCGGTACACGTCCGGCGTGGGAGAAGACATCTATACGGCCAACCTCGACGGAACGAACATAAAAAAGATTACCAGCGATGGCACCAACTGGGATCCGCTGTGGGTAAACGACAAGATCGTCTTTGTCTCATGGCGGGAAGGAATTGGTTATCGGATTTACGCGATCAATCCGGACGGAACGAACGAGAAAAATCTCGTGCCAAACGACACGGTGGAAGACTACTTCTTGTGGGATTAAGTTGTCTTGACCGGTGAACCCGCCCCGGGAAACCGGGGCGGGAGCTTTGTGTCTCCGATTGAGTCATTCTAATCCGTCTCTGGAACCTCACTTGCACGCTTGGACACCGCATTCTGTCGCAGAGTCGACAAAGGGAGGCGGGTGGTATGCGTGTGTCTCGGAGATTCAGTTTGACGATGGTGCTGGTGGCGGCGTGGGCTACGGCCAGCATGGCGCAGGAAGCAATTCAGCCGGTGGCGGGAACACCCACACCGAAGACGGACGCACCCGCGGCCACGAACATAGCGGTCACTTCGTTCGACGAAGTCATCGACCGGATGGTGGAGAAAGAGCACCGCCTGCAGGCTGAGATGAGGCACCTGCGCCCCATGGTCGAGACGTACCTGCAGACGATGAAGCCGGACGGAAGCGGCAATCCGGTGCCGTCGCGTGACCAGTATTTTCTGGGGCGGCTCAATCTGACGGAGGGCCCGCAGGACGTGTCGTTTCTTTCCGGAGACTCCGGGCGAGGGCGGATGAGCAAGCTGAGCGGCATTTTTACGCCACGCTTTCAGCCGCGCGGCTTTGCCCAAATGGTCGTACCCGACACTGACCTGTACAAGAAGTATTACGACTTCACGTATGTGCGCCGGGAATTCCTGGGCGAGGTGCGTTGCATCGTGATCGATGCGCAGCCGAAGCCGGAGGCGCCAGCGGGTCGGTTTGCAGGGCGCCTGTGGGTGGAAGACCAGGACTACAACATCGTGCGCTTCAACGGCACCTATTCGGGTCATGCCTCGAATTCGTTTTACATGCATTTTGACAGCTGGCGGCTGAACTTGCGGCCGGGAACCTGGCTCCCTTCCTATGTGTACAGCGAGGTATCGGCGGGAGACACCAACCAGGGAGGCTTTCACGCCAAGGCGCAGACGCGGCTGTGGGGGTATGACCTGAAGAACGCAAATCGAAGCCGCAACCAGGAGTTCGCCCAGATTCAGATCGATCCCCGCGACGTGAAAGATCAGACGGGCACCTCGGCCGACGCCAGCCCGGTGGCAGCCGAGCGGCTCTGGGAAAAGCAGGCGGAAGACAACGTGGTCGAGCGACTGCAGAACGTGGCGCTGCTGGCGCCGAGCGGAGATGTCGATCAAGTACTGCAGCGGGTGGTCAACAATCTACTCATCAGCAACAACGTGATCCTGCCCTCGGATGTCCACTGCCGGGTGCTGATCACGGCGCCACTCGAATCATTCACGGTTGGGCACACCATCGTTATCAGCCGCGGGTTGCTCGACGTGCTTCCGGATGAGGCAGCGCTCGCCATGATACTGGCGCACGAACTCAGCCACATCGTGCTGGGTCACCAGTTCGACGCAAAACTGGCATTTAATGACCGCATGTTCTTTCCCGACGAGCAATCGTTCCAGAGGCTGGATTTCAAACGGCGGTCGACGGACGAGGCCGCTGCCGATTCGAAAGCTCTGGAACTGCTGAAGAATTCTCCGTACAAGGAGAAGCTGGCGACGGCAGGACTGTTCTTGCGGCAGTTACGGCAACGCGCCCCGGAACTCTCGAATCTGATTCGTCCGCATCTGGGCAACAGTTTTGCCGTGGGCTCGGGCACGCGCATGGAAGCTCTGCTGGCATCGGCGCCGCCGCTGGATGAGCAGCGCATCGATCAAATCGCCGCCCTGCCCTTAGGCGGAAGGATCCGGCTCGATCCGTGGAGTGACCAGGTTGAACTGGCGCACCCGCAACCGGTGACGCTGGCGCTGTCGCGAGAGAAGATGCCGTTTGAAATCACGCCCTTCTTCCCTTACCTGACGCGGATGCCGGAGCCTTCCGAGCGGACTGCGGCGGCCGGTTTGGGGTCAGGATCGAAGTAGCGCGCCGCCATTGAACCTTGATACCTAGCGCCCCTTGCGCCACAGCGTGAGGGGCGCATCCGCGTTCCATCAATCTCAGCCGGACTCCCATCGACGAACGCACAAGCACTTGCCGTCACGAAGTTGCACATTTCTGCAACCTTTATACCTTTGGAACATTAGTGTTTGACACTCCGTGTAAATCAAATGCATAATCGCCTCACTCGGGGCCGTGCAACACCCTCTCCGGAACCGAAAACTCCCCTGCTCATATCCCAGACATCGATGGAGGACTACTGCATGAAAAAGGCTAAGTTTGCGCTCGCGGTCTGTGCGCTCGCGATGACCGCTGTCGCTTTTGCCCAGGATGACCAACCGGTGGCGGTTCCTGCGGGAACACCCCTCAGACAGATATTTCACGCGCCGGCTTCGATCCGGCCGCAGGTTGCGCCACCCATCACCGGCTCAACCATCCCGACCTTCAACTACAGCGTGGTTTCTCCGGTCGATGGCCTTACATACAAGGGGACGATCATCGGTGCCGACCCCACCGTGACGCCCGCCAAGGTTTCCGTCGCGCCCACGGTTGTGGTGCCAGTGCGGTTGGTCTTCCAGTACAGTTCGACCACAAGCTACATCTTTGACCCGACCGTCGCGGATGCGGGCTGCCTGGGAGCCGGCAACAATGCGTTCAAGCTGACGGAATTCTCGCCGATTTTCCAGGATGCAAAGTTCGTATTAGGCGGAGTCAACGTGGGCACAACGCAGTACCTGGACGCATTCGAACGAGCCAGCTTCTGGGGTAACGTTTCGGCGACGGGCGGCGCGAACTATCACACACTGCTGGGCATGGCTCCGATGCCCGTTCAGTCGGTAACGATCACGAGCTCAAACACCGGCAGCCCGAAAGGAACTGTGTATTCGTTTTCCGGGCAGTGCGGCACGAACACCGGAAACATAAACGCCCCCGGACTGATGGGTGTGATGGACATCAACGCATGGGATCCGATTGCGCAGTCGCTGATCACGAAACTGGGTATCACTCCGAACAGCTTTGTATTGTTCCTGTTTTACAACACGGTCATGTCCGGCGGGGCGCCGACGACTCTGAACAACTGCTGCATTCTCGGCTATCACAGCGCGGTAGGCGCGCAGACCTACGGCAATTCCGAGTTTGAAGGCAGAAACGGAACGCTGTTCTCGGGCACGGCTGACACGTCGGTGCTGAGCCACGAGATCGGCGAGTGGATGGACGACCCGCTCACCAACAACCCGACTCCGGCGTGGGGACACATCGGACAAGTCGGAGGATGTCAGGGAAACCTGGAAGTGGGCGACCCGCTATCCGGCACGCTGATGCCCACGGTGAAGATGCCGAACGGCTTCACCTATCACCTGCAGGAACTGGCGTTCTTCGACTGGTTCTATCGGGTTTCACCTTCGATTGGAGTCAATGGCTGGTATTCGGACAACGGCGCATTCACAACCGGCGCCGGAGCCGTTTGCCACTAAACATTGCGGCGGTAAGAATTCAGCACGCCAGCCTTCGGGCTGGCGTGCTTCTTTCTTAGGCCAGCACTTTTTCCGAAGGCTGTGAGACGGAACGCATCTGCCGGACTTTGTCGTAGACCTTGCCGTACTCGCGGGCGGAGGCGTTCCAGGAGAAATCTCTTCCCATGCCGTTGCGCATCAGGACTTGCCATGAAGTACGATCCTGAAACGCCTGCAGCGCCTCGCGGATGGTCAACAACAACGACTCGCCGTTGTAGTCGGTGAACTTGAACCCGGTGCCCTTGCCGGCGCGAGCGTCCCAAGGTTCAATGGTGTCGTCGAGACCGCCGGTCGCACGCACAATGGGCACGGTTCCGTATTTCAGGCTGTAGATCTGGTTGAGCCCGCAGGGTTCGTAGCGCGACGGCATCAGAAACATGTCTGCGCCAGCCTCGATCTTGTGCGCGATCGCATTGTCGTACGCGACCTTCACCGCAATCTTGTTGGGGAATTGCTTGTTCAGGCGCAGGAAGAGTTCTTCGTAGGGCTTGTCGCCTGCGCCCAGCGCAACCACGATCATTTGTTCACGGGCGAGCCGGTCGGCGATCTGAGCGATCAGATCAAATCCTTTCTGGGCCGCGAAACGGGAAACGATCCCGATGACCGGGAGTTTTGGATCGGCATCAGCGACCCCGAAGGCGGCGAGCAAATCCTGCTTCGCCTTGGCTTTCCCGGAGAGATCCTGCGGAGAAAACTTGGCCACGGTGAACTTGTCGGTCTGCGGACTCCACTCGTCGTAGTCGACGCCGTTGAGGATGCCGGTCACGGTGGCGGCGCGATCGTGGAGCACCCCCTCCAGGCCAAATCCGTATTCGGCGGTCTGAATTTCCTGGCTGTATTTCTTGCTGACCGTGGTGATGTAGTCGGAATAGGTCAGCGCGCCTTTCAGGAAATTGACCTGGCCAAAGAATTCCATCTTCGACATGGTGAACAGGTCCCAGGGCAGCATCAGCAGCGGCAGTGTCTCCGGCGGAAACAGGCCCTGGTAGCCCATATTGTGAATGGTGAAGACCGTGCCCGCATCGCGGAACGCGGGGTCCTCCGCGTAGACGGTGCGAAGCAGCACAGGGATCAGCGCCGACTGCCAGTCGTGGCAGTGAAAAATGTGCGGGACGCCAAGAATTTTCGAGGCCTCGAGTACGGCGCGGGAAAACAAGGCAAAACGCTCGGCGTTGTCAGGATAATCTCCGGCAGGAGTGCCGTAGAGGGCATCGCGATCAAAATAGGTAGGGTAATCCACGAAATAGAAGCGCACGCCGCCCTGACTGCCTCCGGTCATGACCGAGGCAAAACGGTATTTGTCGTCGAACGGCACGGTGATGCTGCGGACCACGGTGGCGGGATCGGTGAGCTTGGTCTGGCGATAGCGCGGCAGGTAGACACTGACTTGATGACCGAGCGCGGCCAAGGCACGGGGCAGCGCGCCAACGACATCGGCAAGCCCTCCGGTCTTCGAGTAAGGAACCCCTTCGGAAGCGGCGAATGCGATGTGCATGACTGCGAACCTCCTGGGCGCGCACGGTCCGGTCGGCGCACGATATGATGACTGTGTTCGAGACTCGTGGTTTCAGAGAAATTAGGACCAAAGGCAGTCTACTTCCCGAGATAGCGAGGGTCAACGTGCCAAAGGTCGTTTCCACACACCGGCCGAAATCCAAGCCCAAACTGGGCCAGCACTTTCTGGCCAGCGATGACGCTGCCCTGCGTATTGTCGAGGCTCTGGGAGACCTTTCCCAAAGTACGGCGCTGGAAATTGGGCCGGGACGGGGCATGCTCACATCCCTGCTCGCCAGGCGGGCGCGGCGGTTGATTGCCGTGGAATTGGACCGCGTGCTGGCGGCGCAGCTTCGCCTGAAATTCGGCATGACCCGGAATGTGGAAATCATTGAGGCCGACATTCTGGCCGTGGATCTGGATTCGCTCTTCGGACTCAAACCCGGACTGGGGCGTCCGGGTATCGAGATCAAGCCGACTCCCGTCAAGGTTGTGGGCAATCTTCCCTACTACATCACCTCCGACATTCTGCTGCGGCTGTTCGAGTACTCGCGGTACTTCGAAAGCATGGTGGTGATGGTGCAACGGGAAGTCGCCGACCGGATTGCGGCTGAACCGGGCGGGCGAGATTATGGATTGCTCTCCGCAACGGCGCAGATCTATGGGCAAGTCGAGAATCTGTTCACGTTGCCACCCGGAGCGTTTGCGCCTCCTCCCAAGGTGCATTCGAGCGTGCTGCGAATTACGGTTGATCCGCAGCAGGAAAGGCTGGGAGTGGCCGGCGATGGATTCATCAATTTCTTGCGGCTCTCCTTCGGGCAGAAGCGCAAGACGCTGTGGAATAACCTGAAAGGCAAGTACGATGACGCGCGGTTGAAGTCTGCCTTGTCAGAAGCGGGTGTGAAGACGACGGCTCGAGCGGAGACTTTGAGCCTGAAGGAGAGCGCGGCAGTGTACCGGGCACTACAGGATCTGCACACGCGCTCGTAGCACGCGGGCGAACCTCGCTTGGCCGGTCAGCCGAGGCTGCGGTCCAACACAAGACTTGGCTCACCGAAAAAAGGAGGGCCTATGGCAACTGGCACTCTTCGCCGTCCTGCAGTCGCAGGACGTTTCTATCCTGGAAATTCGAGCGACTTGCGCGTGGAAGCAAGCGCGTATCTGGCTCAATCCTCCTCGGAAAACGACGTTCCGGTGCAGGCGATCGGCTGCATCGCGCCCCATGCCGGCTACATGTATTCGGGTCATGTGGCGGGAGCAGTGTTTGCACGGATCGACATTCCGCGGCGGTGCATTGTGATGTGCCCCAACCATACCGGCATGGGAAGAGCGCTGGCGATTTTCAGCGAAGGCGCCTGGGCAACGCCGCTGGGCGAAGTCCCGATTGATGCCGATCTGGCCGGCGCTTTGAAGCAGCGCTTTAGCGCCCTGCACGATGATGCGGCGGCCCATCGCGCCGAACATGCGGCTGAGGTCGAGATTCCCTTCCTGCAACTCCGCCAGCCGGAGTTGACCTTCGTGCCCATCGCGCTCGGGACGGGGCAGTTTGAGGTCTTGGAACAGTTGGGCAAGGCTTTGGCCGACGTCATTGCGGCGCAGAAAGATCGGGTGCTCATCGTGGCGTCGAGCGACATGAATCACTACGAATCGGATGTGGTCACCCGGGCGAAGGATCACCGGGCCATTGAGCGCATTCTGTCGCTCGATCCTCGTGGGCTTTATGACGTGGTGACGCAGCAGAACATCAGCATGTGCGGTTTCGGTCCGGCCGTGGCCATGCTCACGGCTGCGCGACAACTGGGAGCCAAATCCGCGGAACTCGTGAAGTATGCGACCTCTGGCGACGTGTCCGGCGATCGCGATATGGTTGTCGGCTATGCGGGAGTGGTAGTGCGATAGAGGTGACGGACCGCCTCGTCGCTCAGAGAATCACCGATCCCATCGGCGAATCTCGGCCAATTTCGGCCAAAACCAGCACAAAACCGCGTCATCGCCCATCGGTTCTATCCCATGGGTAACTTTCTCGTCCTTGCAGGCGGTTTTAGCCTTAAGCAAGGGGGCTTCGGGGACAGTTCCGTCTATGTGCGATCTACCCAAGTCCAAACGGAGAGCAACAGAATGAATCAGCGAACGCATAACAGGAACTGGAGCACTGCCCGGATTCTCGCCTTAGGCGCGGTAACCGTGGCCTTGGCCGGTGTTGGGGCCCAGGCGCAGCAGGGAGCGTCGCTGGCAGACATGGCCCGCCAGGCGCGTGCGCAGAAACAGGCGCAGACCCAAAGTCAGGCTCAGCCCGTTGCCGACGTGCAGCAGGATACGAGCAACAGCGGCGCACCCGCAGGCTTTGAGAACTACCCGGCCGGCGACTACAGCGTTTGGGTTCCGGCCCCTTACCATGCGGACGGCCAAGATGCGAACGGCGCAGTGCTTTCGGGTCCTCTTGTGGGCAACAAACGTTCCATCGTGGTGATCGGGAACCCGGTGGCAGCTCATTTTGATAACGACGGAGTTTCTTTCGGCGACACGGCCACGCAGATCGCTCGCCGTTATGCGCCGACGGCGCAGTGCAACCAGGCGACGGTGGCGAACCGCACTGCGTACGCCTGCCCTCTGCAGACCGCCAGCGTGCAGAATCGCACGGTAACGGGCGCCGCGGTATTTGTACAAAACACGGGAAAGCTCTATCCAATCTTCTGTTTCAGTCGAAGCGAAGTACAGCCCCAGGATCCGTCGAAGAGGCCGTCGCCTCCGGGCGCATCCGAGAAAGTCCCCGAGGACCCGAAAGCCGCCCTCCAGAGCTGCAATACGGTCTTTCAATCCGTCCGATTCTCGCAAGCGATGCCGGCGCAGAACGCGGCAGCCGTTGCCGACGCGGGAAACAGCGCAGGATCGAACAATCCCGCCCAGCCGCCAACCGTGAATACGCCCTCGTCGACGGCGAGTAACTCGGCGGCTCCCGCCTTCAAAGCGCAGCCGTTTGTTTACTGTCGAAGCGCACGCGAGTGCTGGAATGGTTCAGTGATGGTTCCCGGGAACGCGCAGCTGGTGAATTCTGACTGCAAGCAGTTCGTGTATGAGATGAAGGTAGGCGGCGACTCGTTCCTGCTGTTGGCTGGGCCGAGCAACGGTTGCGATGGACAGAAATCGACCAGCGCAAGCGTGGTCCGGTGGAAACAGCTCGTGGATTCAGAAAACGAGCGAGCGCCAGGCACGTCTTCCACGATCAGCAATCAGCAACTCAGGCTCGACGGCAAGACCGCCCTGATCACGCAAATGCGGTTCAAAAATGGGCTCGCCGACTGGATGGCCAAGCGCGCCGAAGTGGACACCAACGGAACCCAGGTCGTGGTGGGATGCATGGCGCCCAAGGGTCACTTTGCCGATGGGGATGCGATTTGCACGGCCTTGATTGAGTCCCTGCGACTGCCATGAAGCGTCGGTTCCAAATGGCCGCCGTGAAGGCGGCCTTGTTCGCGATGGCCAGTGTGGCTGGTTGGGGTCAGGACGCAGCCAGCGCGGCCTCCTCCGCCGGCAACGACGCACCGCAGGCACTGGGCGACGTTGCCCGACAGACGCGTGCTCATCAGGCCAATGCTCCAGAGGGCGATTCCCAAAATGCCTCACCGCATGCTGAGGGCGTCGCCCAGGTCAGGCCAACCGCCCCCAGTCAAGAGATACCTCAAGAATCCGACTCCCAAAGCCCTTCACTCGCTGATTTGGCACGCCAGACGCGAATGGCATCGCGCGCCGGGGCCAAGGTCAAGGCGGAGAACAACGACGGAAGCAACACACCCACGGGGTATCAGCGGTTCGCGCTCGAATACTGTCAAAACCCGGTGCACTGCTCCGAGGCAACGGTTGCGATCCCGGAAAAAGCCGAAGTCGTTTCGAAGACGAACGGGCAATACATTTTCAGAACTCCGGTCGATGGCCAGATCGTGCTGCTCTATGCAGGACCGGCGGATGTGAATGCCCCCTATCGATCGCTGACGGATCCGGACTACGCCCGCATGCGCGAAAGCGGCAGCCCGAACGCGTCTTCCCACGAGAAGGCAGATGGCATCCGTTCGCAGGAGTTGACCGTGGACGGCAAGTACTCGGTGATGACGCGGTTTCGATATCAGCGCGAGCCGTCGCGGGCATGGATCGGGGAGCGGGTCCTCGTACGCCACGGCGATGCGCAATTCTTAATCGGATGCACGGCGCCAGAAGACCGGTTCTCGAAGGCAGAAAGCATCTGCACCACGCTGGTAGATTCTCTGCGCTTGCCCTAGAGCCCTGACAGTTTCCCCAACAAATAAAAAGGCGGGAGCAGTTGCCCCCGCCGTCGGAACTCAATCCAAAAATCTTCTTAGCGATGTGTTCCACCCGACGCGTGTCCCGCGGAAGACACGTGGCCGGTCGATACTGGAGCGCTCGGCATCGAACTGCCACGCGAACGCTCTCCGAATCCACTGCTCATTCTCGGAGAACTTGAAGAGAACTGAGGAGAGGGGTGGACTTCCGCGAACCCGTTCTTCACCACCTGATGGTTCAGGTGATTGAGGTTCCCGAGCGATCCGCGGGCGATCCCGAACCCTGCGGAACCGGGCCGCACCACCATCCGCGGCGTGGTCACGGTCGATCCCGTAGTCATCCGGCCCACAAATACGGTCTTCACCGTGCCTGTGCTGGGCGGAACCAGTGCATGAAAATGTACCGGGGTCGCACCGGTATATCGAGGCACAGTCACCCAGTTGTTCCATCCGCCTGGCTGCCACATCCAGCCACCGCCGGGAACGAACATCCAATTGCCGTACCGGTACGGCAACCAGCCCCATGGATAGGCAGAAGCAAACATGTATCCATAGCCAGGGTAGAATCCCCATGCGCCGTCCATGAACGGATCCCAACCCACACCGGCGAAGAAGGGCTGCCACATCATTCCATAGCCAGGAACGTTGGAATAGGCGCCGTAATAGTTCAGGTCGCTCAGGCCGTATCCGTACGGAGAAGACTGCGTGTTCTTCGAATACTGGTCGTGGTAGGCGACGGCCTCTTTATCCCACGAATCGAGTGGTTCCTCTTCGATGTTATTGGCCACGGTCGACTTGTCATCGGCGGTCGTGTCGAAAGTGGCAGTGCGCTTCTTCTCCAGTGCAAGTTTGCCGGCAGCGCCGTCGACGTCCACGTCACCCTTGAAAACGGCAACCTTGGCATCCTGGGTCGAGGTCTCAACCCGGAAGTGCGCGAAATGATCGAGCGCGATCTTCTCGCGCGCGAAGTTGACCGTGAACTGGTCTCCACTCTTTCCGAGCCAATTGACGTAAGCCTCGCCCTCGACCAGGTTGACTTCGGAGGAGTGCTTTCCGGCATCACTCGAACCAAGCGTGCTGAATTGCACGGTGGTGTCGGGGCCAAGGCGCATGGTGCTGCCGTCCTCGAATTCAATCTCAGCGCGGCCGTGGTCGCCGGTCTTGATCTGGGCGCCTTGCGTGATCGGCAGGTTGAGAAATGCGTTTTCAAAGCCCAAGCCCGTGTTCTTGTCGATTTGCACCGTACCCTGCACATCACTCAGGCGGACAATGCGGGCCTGGGAATCGGCAAGGACAGGAAGAGAAGACAGAATGCAGGCAACTGCGGCGAGAGCCAGCGTCAAACGGCATATCTTGGCCATGGCGGCCTCCAATACTCTGTACTTGGTTATTAGAACACGAATCCCGAGAAAAAGTTGTAAAAGGTTTGTCGGCTAAATGCTTGATTCTGGGCAAGAAAATGGGGCTTTTCGACCCAAACCTAGCGGGAATCTGCACTGGCGCCCATCTCGATGATCCGTTTGGCGCGGGCGCGGACCACGTTCATCACTGCGGCATCCTCGTAGATTTCCTGCAAAACCAGCTTGTCGGCCTGGAGTTCGGAAAGCTCCCCACGGCGGGCTTGATCCTCCATGCGCTTGAGTTCGTCGTCGAGGGCAAGTTTCTGGTAACGGTGGGAATATTGCAACCGGCGGCCGAACTCAAGCGTGGCCGCGGTTCCCTGAAAAAGGGCGGTTAACTGCTGAACCGCCGGCACCGGGGAATAGTTGTATTCCGCGCTGGTGTCGCGTTGGGAGTCTTTATAGACGAGCCGTTTCGCGCCGGTCGATGCCAGTTTCTTGTTGCCGGAATCGATCTTGCCGGCGAAGTACTTGGACTGGGCCGCAAGTTCGAAAATACGTTCCCGGCCTTGCGCCGAAGCGACAAAGTCCGTCTGATAGGCCTCGGTGTCCGTCGAATCCATCGAGATTCGCGCTACGCACTCGTAGTGAGCGTGTCCATCGGATTGCACGGCGATGGAATAGTGCACAGGGTCGGAGCCAGGAAAATCGAGAGAAAACGTGACGGTGGCCGGTTCTGCGGATTGGGCAGAGAGCGTGCCCGCCAACGCGACCAATGCCAGAAGACCAGCGCAGATGTGGATGCACCCGGAGCGGACTGTGTCGCGACGAAGTAGGGCGTGAGGTCTCGTAGCCATGCCTCCCTGAAAGATTATGCCAAAAAACAACACCGGAATTAACGGCAAGAGCACTACGAGAATCTGGGATTCACCCGGTGGCGCGCTGTCTGCGCAAGGTGGCGGCGGTGTGGAGGTGGCAGATGGCGATGGCGAGGGCGTCGGAGGCGTCCATGGGCTCGGGCGGAGCGGCGAGTTCGAGCAGCCGCGTCACCATCTGCTGCACCTGCTGCTTTTCGGCGCGACCGTAGCCGACGACGGAGGATTTGATGGTAAGGGGGGAATATTCGAAGACCTCCAGGCCCGCAGACGCCGCGGCCAACATGGCAACGCCGCGCACTTGGCCGAGTTTGAGGGCGGATTTCACGTTGAGGGCGTAGAAGACATCTTCGATGGCGACCTCGTCCGGCTGATGCTCGGCAATGATGGTGCCCAGGTGCGAATAGATGCGAGACAAACGCTTGGGTAGCGGATCACGAGTGGAAAGTTTGACCGCGCCACAAGTCAGGCAGCAAAGCTTCCGAGGCGATTGCAGTTCCACCACACCGTAACCGGTGTACTCTCCGCCGCAGTCAATGCCTAGAACTCGCATGTAGAAGCAGTGTATCGCGGCGGGGGCGCGGGGGTACGCAAATCATCCACGAGCGCTAATGCCTGTTTTCAACAACTTGCGATCCTCGTAGCGGACCTCAACTCGCCTACGGAAACCGAAAACATCCCCGGAACTCGAAAGAACGCCACTACAGGGCCGCTGGACCTCGGGGCGGTCCCGGAGGTCGGGCATGGAAGAAAAATGCGTCTACGGGCAGGGGAACCATGTTCCCGGGGCATCAGAAAACGCGAAGGCATGCTCCTGAACACCTGGGTGCGGATCGAACTCGACGTCGCCCGGTGTTTCGAGGACGGCGCCGGAAATTCCTGAGAGCGATCCTCACCGGCTAAAGCCGCGCCTTACCCAAACTCTTTTGAAGCACGCTTAGCAGCAACGGTGGGCACGGTTCTTGCCGGCTTCTCGCTCGCGGCAGAACGCGGCATAGGCCGCGGTCGACGACGCCATCTGCGTGCGATGCAGGAAGCGCGCATAGGCGGCTTCGTCGAAGATCTCCCGCAAGACCGCCAGAACCATGCGCGCGCCCTGGACGATCCGTTTCATACCTGCTCCCCTGCCAACCGCGTCATGACAAACGGCGCTTCTTTCTGTTTCGCTTCCCTGCTGCCGCGCAGAATGCCAATCCATTGGCGAATGGATTCGATCAATACGAGCGCAACCATCACGACGAGAACGGCGGTGACTGCGGCGTCAAGGCGATTGTTGAAGATTAAGCGCGCGGCAGCGGGATTTGCTACTCCTGACGCCAGAGCACGCGCCTGGGCGAGAAAGCCGATACGCGGATTGGGATCGAGCACCTTATGCCACGCGGCGGTGAACACGACCGCCACTAGCCAGGTAAGAGGCGCCAGCGTGACCAGCGCATATTTCGCGCGATGCTGCTTGATGATGATGGTGGTGGCCAAGCATAGCGCGACCGTGGCCAGCAATTGATTGGCAATGCCGAAGAGTGGCCACAACGAATTGATTCCACCGAGGGGATCTTTCACCCCTTGCCAGAGAAAGAATCCCCAGGCGGCGACGATCAACGCGCTGGTGGCGAGAATCGAGGGATACCAGCTCGTGCGGCCCAGCGGCTTATAGATGTGGCCGAGGGCGTCTTGAATCATGAAGCGGGCCACGCGAGTGCCCGCGTCAAGGATCGTCAGAATAAACAGTGCCTCGAACATGACCGCAAAGTGATACCAGATCGCCATGACTCGATCTCCACCGAGGCTTTGGGAAAAGATGTTCGCCATGCCGACAGCAAACGCAGGAGCGCCGCCGGTGCGGTTAAAGAGCGTCTGCTCGCCAACGGCGTGAGCCAGGGCCTGCATGTCGGGAGCGGTGACGGGAAATCCCCAGGCAGAAATCGTAGCCGTAGCGGCCGCGGGCGATTGGCCGACGATGCCCGCGGGGCTATTAATCGCAAAGTAAACGCCGGGTTGGAGCACGCAGGCGGCAATGATCGCCATCACCGCAACGGCAGACTCCGCCATCATGGCGCCATAGCCGACCATGCGCGTCTCGGTTTCGCGCGCGATCAGTTTGGGAGTGGTCCCGCTCGATATCAGCGAATGAAATCCACTGATGGCGCCACAGGCGATGGTGATAAAAGCAAAGGGGAAAATCTTGCCGGCGAAAACCGGACCGGTACCGTCTGCAAAGCGAGTCAGGGCGGGCATGTGCAGGGTGGGATGCAGGGCGACGATACCGATTCCCAAAAGCCCGATGGTGCCGAGTTTGACGAAGGTGCTGAGGTAATCGCGAGGCGCCAGTAACAGCCAGACGGGCACGGCCGAGGCCGCAAATCCGTAGAGGATGATCAGGATGGCCAGCGTGGGCGCGCGGAGCGTGAACACATGTGCCATGGCCGCGTTCTGCGAGGCCCATTGACCTCCCCAAATCGCGAGCAGAACCAGAATGAAACCCAGCACCGAGACTTCCAGCACCTTCCCCGGGCGGATACGCCGAAGGTAAAGGCCCATCAGAAGCGCGATGGGAATGGTCATGGCAATGGTGAAGGTCGCCCAGGGACTGTCCTTCAAGGCATTCACCACGATTAACGCGACGACCGCCAGGAGAATGATCAGAATGGCAATGACGGCCGCGTAGGCGACGAGTCCGCCGACTCGGCCGATTTCGTCTTTCGCCATCTCCGTCAGCGACTTTCCATCGCGGCGAACGGAAAAGAGCAGGATGACGAAATCCTGCACGCAGCCGGCGAATACGGCACCGGCGAGAACCCACAGCGTGCCGGGGAGAAATCCGAACTGGACGGCCAGCACGGGGCCGACGAGCGGACCGGGGCCGGCAATGGCGGCGAAGTGATGTCCGAAGACCACCCATTTGTTGGTGACGAGGAAATCGCGGCCATTTTCAAGGCGCTCGGCCGGGGTGGCACGAAGAGCATCGAGCGCAAGAATCCGAGCAGCAATGAACTTGCTATAGAAACGATATCCGAGGGCATAGCAGCACGTCGCCGCGACCACCAGCCACAGCGCGTTCATCGGTTCCCCGCGACGGAAGGCGACCACCGCGACCGACGCGACTCCGAGCGCAGTAACGGCAATCCAAACGAGAATCGAGACAATGCGGTTCATAGTCGTCGAGCATTGTGGCGAATCTGGAGAAAGATGGCAATGGCGGTAGAGGTGCAGACAGGAGGAACGATTTTCTTGGGCGGTTCGAAAAGGCTGCGCACAGCAGAACCGGTATTCCCGCGGTTCCGGCCTCGCCTGTTTTTTGTTAGTCTATTGCTTCCGAACGGTTGCCACTCTTGATGTTTGGGCTTTTCGCCTGGTCCTTGGAGTGCATTCCGAGGTTCAACAGATTCATAAGACAGGAGCAAACGATGAGAATTGGCATGCTGACTGGCGGAGGCGATTGTCCAGGACTCAATGCGGTCATCCGCGGTGTGGTGCGCAAGGGCATCTTCCATTATCACGATGAGTTTGTGGGCTTTCTGGAGGGCTGGCGCGGGCTGATCGAGAACAACAGCATGCCGCTTGATCTGGATGCGGTGAGCGGAATTCTGCCGCGCGGGGGAACGATTCTGCGCACCTCGCGCACGAACCCGTCGAAGCGGCCGGATGGCGTCGATCGATGTCTGGCGACGATCGAGAAGAACAAACTGGACGCGCTGGTAGCCATTGGGGGCGACGATACGCTCTCGGTCGCGCAAAAACTATTCGAAAAAGGGGCGAAAGTTGTCGGCGTACCAAAGACGATCGATAACGACCTGGGCGGCACCGACTACACCTTCGGGTTTGATACGGCCTGCAACATCGTGTGCGAAGCGATCGACCGCGTGCACACGACGGCCGAGGCCCACAATCGCGTGATGGTGGTCGAAGTAATGGGGCGAGATGCGGGATGGATTGCCTTGTACAGCGGCATTGCCGGCGGCGCCGATGTGATTCTGATTCCCGAGCGGCCTTTCGACGTAGACAAGGTGGCCGAGTCGATTCGCCAGCGGCACGAGCGAGGCCGGTACTTCTCCATCGTGGTGGTGGCCGAAGGCGCCAAATTTGCCGAGGGTGGTTCGGCGCCGGTCGTGCAGGACATGGGCAAGGACGAGTTCGGGCACGCGAAATTGGGCGGAATCGCGAATATCCTGGCGCGCGAAATTGAGAAGCGCACCGGTTTTGAAACACGCGCCGTGGTGCTGGGCCACATCCAGCGCGGCGGTTCGCCGACCGCGTTCGATCGGGTGCTGGCAACGCGCTATGGCCTGGGTGCGATCGACATGGTGCATCGCGGCGAATTTGGCTGCATGGCGGCGTTGCGGTCGAACAAGATCGTCTCCATTCCGCTGAAGGAAGCGATTGCCCGCAATCGTGTGGTCGACGACGAGATGATCCAGATCGCGGGTGGATTGTTCGAAGAGATTGGCGTAAAGAATACGGCGAGTAAGTAAACCCGGTTCAGATCTGCACGATTGAAGGAGATGATCTGACTCCCCGTGCCTACCGCCGGCTCGGTGAGAGTGCTCCAGGATTGAGACTCCGCCTGCGGAGTCGGAGCGTCGCGGTAACGGTGAGAGCAGAGAGAATGTACATCACCGGCTCGATCGGGTGACGAGAACGGGCAAAAACGTACGAGAGATAGTAGGTCACGGGATAGAAGGCAAGAACGGAGGCGAATGAGAACCAATCGCGTCCGGCGGCACCGGCACAAACGATCCCCGCAAGAGAGCCGAGTGCCAGAATCACAGGCAACGGACGAAACTGTGCCGGCACGATCCAGAAGCTGAACAGCCTTTGAATGATCCGATGCAAGAATAGTTTCGGCGCACGATAGGCGGCTTGGACAACGCGCTTCTTAAGATCCGCGGAAAAACCGATTTCCCCCTCTTTCTGATAGACCATACTGTCGCCGGTTGGATGCAGATCGAAGCTGATGTTGCCGAAATAGACTTCTGGCCAGAAATTGGTTCGAATCGGCACGGCGCGGTGAAACACCAACGAGTTCCGCAGAGTCCAGGGAACAACGCAGGTTGTACACGCCAGAAGTAGAACCGCGGCAGATCTCCAGCGGCCGGCTTTCCACGCCTTGAATATAAGGAGCGCGGGAAGAGGCGCGAGGATTGCGGGGTTCAACAGAGCCGCTCCGCCCCAGACGCAGCCACACGCAACCCAGTCGTAGAGTCTCGAAGAACCATCGAGCCGCAAGAACATCAGAAGACCGAGCGTGAGTATCAAGGCCGAAAGACAGGTTTCCCACAGATACCACGGCATCACCACAGCGGGTGGAGAAACGGCCCAAGCCCAAGCAGCCAACAATCCAGTGGATTCTCCAAATTGCTGGCTGCCTAGCCGCAGAACACAAAGGGCGGTGAGTGAGCCAAACAGAACATTCAGGAAGACCGCCGCCCAAGCGGCCGCCATCGTCTTGACACCGAAGACCAGAAACAAGCCGGCGACTAAGCAGGGATAGACAGGAGCAAGCCATGCCGTGGGACCGCTGGCTTCGTGAAACGGCGAGGCGAACCCGTTGCCGCGGATGAGTTGCTGAGCGATCGCCGCAGCTTCGTTGACGCCCCATGGGTGTATCGTCCCGGAAAGCAGGATGCCGGACACGCCGAGGCGAAGGCCAAAAGCGACCAGGAAGATCACCGCCGGGCGCCGTAACCGCATGGCCAAACCGGTCATGAAAGAATGCATAGGCAGCAGATCAGCGGTCTCTGGACTCAATCGGGCGACTCATAAATACCAGACACGGGGGCAGGACCGGCTATTATAAGGCTGCTGAACACCTTCCGATCGATGCCGAGCAGCGATGCCTCGTGGTTGACAGAGAAGCGTCTCCGGGCGCAAGCGACGGTGCTTGGGCTGTGTTTGTGGCTATTCTTCGCGTGGCAGATTTCGAATCCTGGATTGCTGGATCGCAGTGGCAATTTCAAGGGGACGGACTTTCTGCACTTCTACACGATTGGGTCGCTGGCGGCGGAGCATCGCGGCGCCGATCTGTATGACATGAGCGAACAAGCTGCGCTCGCCGCACAGCGAGTCCCCGCAGCTGCCGGAATACGCTATTTGCCGCTTTATCCTCCGCAAGTCTCGATCCTGTTTTCGCCGCTATCTCGCCTGCCCTATGGCGCGGCCCTGCTTCTTTGGTGGGCATGCAGTGCAGCGATCTATTCGGCTTGTGTTTACGAAATCTGGAAGGTGTGTCCAAATCTGGGGAACAACGGCGGAACGGTCTGGCTGGCGGCGATCGCCTACCCGCCATTTTTCCATCTGATTGCGTGGGGACAGACTTCCGCCCTGGCGCTCGCCTGCTTTTCCGCGACGTTTCTTTTTTTGCGGTCGCGCATGGAGTTCGCTGCCGGACTCGCTTTCGGCTGCCTGATCTTCAAGCCGCAATTAGGTCTTGCGGCAGCGATCGTATTCATCGCCGCGGGAATGTGGCGAACCATCGGCGGAGCAATCCTGTCGGCAGCGGCGCAACTCGGCGTTGGAGTGCTGTACTACGGGGTCGCACCATGGCGCGCATGGATCACAACCCTCTTTCACAGCCGCACCAGTCTGGGCTGGCTTGAGCCCCGGCCTTATCAGACTCATTCACTCAGGACGTTCTGGTCGATGCTGGTTCCGTGGCCTGACTTCGCGCTCGCTTTGTATCTTCTCACCGCCGTCGCGGCGCTTAGCCTGACGATCGCCTGTTGGAAAAAATCGGCGAATCTGGCCATTCGCTTCTCCTCGCTGTTGCTGACTACCGTGCTGGTCTCTCCTCACCTGACGGTTTACGACCTGGTGATTCTGGCTCCAGCATTTCTGCTACTAGCTGATTGGCTCTTGACGTATCGGGGGACGAACCCAGGGATTGGGGTTCTGCTTTACCTGATTTATCTACTCCCCTTGCTGGGCCCCTATTCGCGATGGACTCATGTACAGGTCTCGGTAATTGCGATGACATGGTGCGTTCACGCGCTCTGGCGGATTCGCGGAACCGCCGCAGAAGCTTGAACCAAGCGAGGACGCGCGCAGAGGATCCTCGGGAAGTCCCCGATATCATCCGCCGAACAGGAATGAGAGAGCCTCCGGAAAGCGGCGGGCCCAAGCCGATTCGTGGTGCGGTGCTCCTTCCTCTATGAATACGCGCAGCCGTCTCGGGTCGAGCCCGGCTCTGCCCAGAATGGCAGCCAGTTCGCGAACATCGTCGACGATACTCTGATCGCGGTCGGGTCTTCCGACCTCGGCCGTGCCGATCCCAAGGACAATTCGTTCCGGCCAGCGCTTCACCCTCCGGCTATCGCGGATGATCTGGCGATTCGAGGCCCACAACGACGGACTCTCAAGAAGCAGACGGCCAAACACACCGGGCTGTGCCTCCGCGGTGTAGAGCGCGATGAGAGCACCGAGAGAAGATCCGCCCAGACCTGTGTTTTCGGGGCCGGAGGCAACGCGGTACTTGCGCGCGATGTAGGGCATCACTTCCTTGACCATGAACGTGGGGTAACGGCCGCCCTGAGCGCGCAACATCACGGGATGAAGCGATCGATGCGGCATGTACTCGCGGACGCGGTCTCGACCTGTGTTATCGATGCCAACGATGAGCAACGGGGGAATCGCTCCCTCGCGGATCAGCCGGTCGGCCGTCTCGTCGACCTGCCATTCAACGCCGGTAAACGAAGTCGAGGACTCAAACAGATTCTGGCCGTCATTGAGATACAGAACCGGATAACGACGCCCGGAGTTCGCCGGATCGCCGTAACCTGGAGGCAGCCACACGCGCAGAAAACGCGAATTCCGGAAGGTGCGGCTGCGAAACGAGTGCAGGCGGAGGTCTCCGGTCGCGTGGGTGGCGCGGATGAACCCGGAAGGACTCTCCTGGTTTTGGATGTCGTCCATCAGGCAAACGCTTCTTTCAGCATACGCGCGCCGTCATGCCGTCCCGGCAATCCCACGAATGAAAATCGAGAATATCGTTACCAAAGAAATCAGGGCGAGCGAAATCAGGCACAGGATGCACCAGGTCTCGAGTTCGTACGCTTCGATGTAAGTGAGATACAGGGCAAACAGGAGCCCGCCGACGGCCGCGCCCAGAAGGCGATTGGGAGTCTCGGCGCGGGATCGCGCGAAAGTGGCGAGAAAGAACAGGAACGCGTATCCCGCGATGCCGATGCCAGCGACCGGTATACCGACCATGGTCGAAAACCGGCTGCGATTGACAACGTCGCAATTGAATCTCTGCGCGATGTCGCAGAAGGCGGTCGTTGACTTCGCGTAGTGGCGTTGGAGCGCAAGCGCGGAATCGACGACGCCGCCCAATGCCAATACCGCGACGAAAACAAAAAGCAAACGCAAGCGGCCACTCGGTTGCGGAAATTCGGGAGAACTCACGGCAGGCGGCACCCGGTCTTGTCACTCAGGGCTTCCAGCGACAAGACTCCTTCTTTCGGCGGCTCGAGACCGAATTGCCAACTGGGGAACAGCTTTACGCCAGCGACTCTGCACTCGGCAGCCATTTCATTTGAGCCTTTGACGGCGCACTCCTGGTAAGGCACGTAGTGAAACGCCTCGCCAAACATTTCCTTCTGTTCCTGGCAATGCGGACACCAGTAGAGCCCATACATCCGAGCCTGGTGCGAGGCCAGGCATTGGGCAAACGCATCGTACTTGTGATTCTTGTGGTACCAACCAGCGAGATAAGCAGCCACGAACAGCAGCGCAATGCCGCCATAGAGATAGAGGTTCCTGGGCTTTGCTCTGGTGGAGTTGCCGTCGCGTTCCTGTCGCCGCTTGCGTCGATCTTCAGACATAGTTCGATCCTATCGCACAACTTCAGACCACGACGTTGAGAGACGCAGGGAGAACGTCGATCTCTTCACAGTGGAGCGTGAGCACTTCTCCGTCAACCATGACATCCACGGGGGCATCCAGGTCAAACTGGACGAGAGGCACGGCAGCCCGCTCGGCCAGCGGATGCTGGATGTGGGTTCCGTCATAGAGTCCGCTAAGGTTACGGATCAGGCCCAGGCGGCCGATCGGTCCCCAGCGAACGTATTCGATCTTTCCGTCGTCGGTCTCGGCCTTGGGAGCGATCATCATGGTACCGCCGGTGAACTTGCTGTTGTTGAAGGTTAGGAACAGACAGCGGCGGCGGTCGAAGTCCGCCTGGCCGCTTAGCCGCACGGGGAACGGACGGCGATTGAAGCGAGCCAAAGTCAGAAAAATCGAAGCGAAGTATCCAAACTCGCCCCAGGCCGAAAAACGACGGGCACGGAGCGTGGCCACGTCGGCGGAGAATCCGATGCTGAGCAGGTTGATGTAATGAATCACACCTGCGCGATGGCGCAACCGCAATACATCGCACACTCGAGAGCGGCCGGCCAGCAAGGACTCGAGGGCATACTCCACGCCACTATCGCTGAAATCGCGGAGGAAGGAATTTCCGGTGCCCAAGGGCAGAAAACCCAACGTAGGACGATCGCCGGCCTGAGCCTGGGGGAACAGGCCGTTGACGACTTCGTAGGAGGTTCCGTCGCCGCCTACGGCGATAAAATTACGGACTCCACGTCCGTAGGCCTCGCGTGCGATCTCGGTTGCGTGTCCGGGAGCACGCGTAGCAGCCACCTTGACTTCAATGCCGCTCGCCCGCAGGCGTTCGAGCGCGGGCCCCAGAAGCTTGCCGGCACGCCCTCCTCCGGCTGCCGGATTTACGATGGCCAGATATGTTTTGCCCAATGCGACGTTTCCCATTTCCCGCGCTACGTCGATTGAAAACCCACACCGTTCTGACTTGCAAGGCGAGCTACAAACCCACGATGGCGGAGCGGTCCATCGACTTGGCAATGTCCTCCGCCAGAACCTGCCGCTTAATCTTCATCGAAGCAGTGCGAGGAAAATCTTTGTCCCAGATCAAATATCCGCCAACCCGCTTGAAGTCCGGCAGCCGGCGATTCCGCGTCGAAATCTGCTCCAACAGCGCGCTATCGAATGTCTGGTTCTGCTCGAGCCGCAGCACCAGCAATAACGACTCGCTTCCCAGTTCCTTTTTTGGCCAAACGTAATTCGAGGCAAAGACAGCGTACTCTTTCACCGGCAGACCATCGAAGACGTTCTCAATATCTTCCGGATAGATATTCTTGCCGCCTGCGGTCACGATCATGTTTTTTTTGCGGCCGAAGAGCTGGAGATGGCCGTGTCGCTCAAAGCGGCCGAGATCGCCGGTCAGAAGCCAGCCGTCGACGATGGTTTCGAGCGTCAACTCAGGGTCGTCCAGATAATGCGACATGACCGTCTTGCTGCGAACCGCCACTTCACCGACACCTTCGCTGTCGGGATTCAGGATGCGCAACTCGACCCCAGGTAACGGCTTTCCGACGGTGTCGGCGCGAAACGGTTTGAGATCGTTCAAGGTAAGCGCGGTGCCCGCCTCGGTCAAGCCGTAACCATTCACGACTGGAACACCAAGATCGTAAAAGAACTGCATGGTGGAGGGTTCCATGAACGCGCCGCCGGTGATGAGCGCCAGCAGTTCCCCGCCGAATCCGCGATGCAGGCTGGGCAAGAGCATGCGGCTGAGCTTGACGTTGGGACGCCGCCGCGTCAGCATCCGGTTCGTGGCGATCATGGTGTTGAGGATGGCGCGCTTCCACGAAGGCAATTCGTCGAACTTGGCGCGCAGGCCACGCTCCAGATTCTTGACGATCATCGGCACCAGTGAAACGTAAGTGATGCGATAGCGCACGAATGCGTCGCGGACAAACTCCGGACGAAGCGTACGCAGGTGAACGACGCAGGCACCGCACACGAACGGACCGATGAATCCCACCATGAAATCGATAGCGTGATTCGTGGGCAAGATGCTGAGATAACGCACGCCCGGCCAGAAGGGATACCAGGCAGTCAGCGAGCGGCACTGTTCCAAGTAATTCTCGTGGGTCAGAACGCAACCTTTGGGACGGCCTCCGGTACCGGAGGAATACACAATGCAGGCGACGTCGTCCTTCTGCCGCATCACGAAGTCGGGAGACCCTTTGCGCTTGAAGTCCTCCCAGCGGAAGGCCCCGGCCAGATCGGCGCCCAGCGGGGCTTCCGTGACGAGCACGATCTTGGTGCCGATCTGCTGAAACTCCGGCGACTGCATGATGGCGCGCCACAAGTAGTACTCGACGACGAGGACTTTGGATTTCGAATGCGCCAGGAGTTGCAGGTGCTCAGCGGCAGTGAGCTTATAGTCGAGGGGAACGACGACTCCGCCACAGTAGAAGATGGCGTACGCGGAAATCAGCCACTTGGACTGATTCGTCAGGATGATGGCCGCGCGGTCGCCGGGGTCGAAGTCAGCGTCTTCGAGGGCGCGAGCCAGGGGGAGAGCAATCTCCTTGAAATCGGAGTAGGTCAGGCGGACCTTTTCCCGGTCGCGATCGGCCTCGATCAGGCAGACCTCGGACGAGAATCGATCCAGCGCATCGCGCAGCGCCGCTCCGAGGCATGTGTATTGGCGAAGATCGAGCATGAAGGATTTCTGCTTGATGATTGTAGATTGCCGCGGAGAAACCCGCTAAAAACGGTTCCCGGCGAGTCAACACCAATTTCAGGCTATCTAAAGTCGTGCCTGAATTCTGCCGGCCAAGGTGCGAAAGTCGGTCACGCCCTGCAATTCATAGTCAGGTAGTTCGACGCGAAAATGGTTCTCCAGGCGGGTGAGCAGATCCAGCGTCTGCAGGCTGTCGATGCCCAATGCTTTAAAGAAGTCCTCATCGGGAGAGAGCTTCTCCTTGGGCACTTTAAAGTGCGCGGCGGCAAGAGTCAGGATTTCATCCAACGTCTGATCGGTAGTCGGCATAGTGTTCTGAATCAATTTGATTATGGCAGATACGGCTGCGCGTCAGTACTTTCGACGAATTTCTTGAGTCCCGCCTGCACGGCTGGGCGCGAAAACAATTCGCAGAACAGGTCGATCTCCTGGCGCAATTCTTCGCGCGGAATCGGCTTGATGAAGCGCTTGGCGGCAATCGCCGTCTGGCGGTCGAATTTTCCCAACTGGGCGGCGGTGAACCGTGCCGCGCGGAGCGCTTCTCCCTCGCCAACGACCTGACTTACCAATCCGATCTGCTGCGCTTTGGAGGCGTTGAAGCTTCGGCCCGTCAGCAGCAAATCACGCACGACTGCGTTTCCCAGATCCCGCTTCAGGCGCGGGATGCCACCGAATCCGGGGATCAGGCCCAAGCGCAGTTCGGGGAAACAGAAGCGGGCCATCTTGTCGGCGATGATCAGATCGCAGGCCAGGGCTAATTCGAATCCACCGCCGAAGGTAACGCCGTGGACGGCGGCAATGGTGGTCAGCGGGGAGGCGTCGATCGTATTCAGCACGCGGTGGATGCGCTCCAGAAAGTCACGCACGCCATGAGCGGCCGCGGAGGCCTCCATTGCCTTGGAACGTTCATAGAGTTCCCGCAGATCGGCACCGGCGCAAAAGCCTGACTTCAGGTCGCTGTAGATGATGAGCGCATGTGCCCTGGGCGTGAAATCCTCCAGAGCCAGGCAGAATTTCTCCAGATCAACCAGCGACGATGATCCGAGTTCATTGCAGGGGCCGCGATGCAAAGCGAGTTCGACGACGCCTTCGTTGAGGCGCCAGGACATCGTATCGCCGGTAGCCGATTGGGCGGGTGTGCTCATGCCGTCTTCACCGTCCGGTACATTGCGTCGATTTCCGGCTTCATGCGCGTGGAGATCAAATCGCGTTTCAGTTTGCCGTTGGCGGTAAGCATGCCGTTGTCGATGGAGAATGGCTCTGGCCGCACGACGAAAGCCCGCACCTGCTTGTAGTGAGGACTCGCGGCGTTGACGGAGTCGAGCGCGGCCTGCACCTGATTGTTGTTCACGTTGCCCGTCACAATGGCGGAAAGATAGCCGCGACCGTTGCCGACGATGACCACCTGCTGCGCTTCCGGCAAGTGGCGAGCGATTTCGTCTTCGATCGCTTCCGGCGCGAGCTTGTGGCCGGAGCCAAGCACGATCAGATTCTTGATACGCCCCACGATGCGCCATCGGCCTTTCGAGTCGACCTCGCCCTGATCGCCGGTGTGGAACCAGCCGTCCCGCAGAACCTCCGCCGTCTGCTGGGTGCGATTCCAGTATCCAGGAAACAGATTGGGGCCACGCACGACGATCTCGTCATTCTCGGCAAGCCGCATTTCAATGCCGGGGATCGCGGGACCGACGCGTCCGGGCGCGAAATTGTCGGGATCGTCCGTGGTGCAGATGCCGGTCGTTTCCGTCAGTCCATAGACTTGCAGAACTTTGATGCCGAGCATGGCGAAGTAGTCTTGCGTCTCTGGCGTGAGAGGAGCAGAACCACAGATGAGGGCTTTGAGATTGTCGCCAGCCATCTTGCTGCGAATGGCCGGGAAGACCAGTTTGTTCGCGAGCCACAGCCAGAAGGCATCGCCGGTCTGGCGATTCTCTTTCTGCTTGAGCCATGCGGTCTTCGCGCGCGAGTAGACTGCCTGTGCGATACCGCCCTTTTGAGCGATCTGGTCGTCGATGCTCCGGCGCATGCGCTCGAGTAGTTGCGGCACGTTCAGGAAATAGTGCGGAGCCGCCAACGGCATGTCGTTGGGTATCCGGGTGAGATCGGTGTTCAACACCACCCGGCTGCGGCGCAACAGGAACGTCAGCACCGCGATCCACGAGGCACAAAAACTAAACGGCAAATAGTGGAAGACTCGGTCCTGTCCGGAACGCCCGTTCATCAATTGATCGAAGCGGGCGGCGGTGCAACCTAGAATGAAACCAACGTTCGCGGCGGTCAGGACCACACCCTTCGCCTCACCGGACGTACCCGAAGTGTAGATGATGGTGACTGGATCTTCGTCACGGACCTGCGGGCGATCGAGTTCCACACCTTCTACTCCGACAAAAAGTTCATCGAAAAGGAATTGTGGAGGTGCGTCCGGCAGCGCTTCTCGAATCGCTTCGCGGAGCTTGGCATCGCCACAGCACAGAAGGGACGGCGTGCTGTCTTGGATGAGCGCAGCCAGTTCCGCCGGAGCCTGACGAGAATACAGAGGGACGACGATGAGTCCTTCGGCCATCGCCGCTAAATCGAGCGCGACCCAGCGGAGGCTGTTGGCAGCCAGCAGGGCGCAACGATCGCCTTTCTGCAGGCCACGTGAGGCGAGGAAGGTGCGCGCCTTGCGAATCAGCTCGAGCAGTTCGCTGCCGGTCACACCGGTGACCTTGCCGTCGCGGATCTCCTGCAGCACCGGAAGATCGGCGGCGGCTTTCAACTGCGCGAAGATGTCTCCCACAAACGGCATAATTCTCGCGGCCGCTCAGCTATAGGCAGAAATGAGTTGATGCAGCGAATCGTTCATCGGCGGCAAGTAGTCTTCCCAACTCCACTCACCGGTACGCGTCGGGAAATCCGGATAACGACGTTGCAGTTCTTCTTCGAAATACACACCCATGCGCGCCATGACCTTGAGATTACGAACCACGGTTCGCGCGATGCCATCGGCAATCCGCTCGCCTTCGGTGGCCAGCTTTTCGAGCGCTAGCAGCAACCTCTGCTCAAGATCGGGATCGTCGACGTTCATCAGCAAGTCTTGATGCCCGCGGTCGCGCATCAGGTTGCGAATGCGTTCATCCATGGTGATTCCCGCCGAAGGCACCAGCGCGGGCATGGAGGTCACAATGCCGTGGTAGCGCGACGAGGCCATCATGTGGCAGGCCCGCAAAATGCTGACGATCTCGTACATGTTGTAATCGTCGGAGGTCACCACCGGCACGCCGCCCAACTTTTCGGAGATCTTTCGGGCGGGCCGGGCATCGAGGCGCTCGGTGGCCGCCAATATGACGAAGACGTTCCTCTTCTTGCGGAACGCGTCGACAGCGTTGGCAATCGAAGTCCAGTAGTGCTGGTAGGCGCGGTCAGCAGCCGGGCCAGAGTTGTGGAAGTACGGCCCACGATAGTGGCTCTCCTTGTACGCTCCGGCGATGGAGTGCAGGACCAGTTTTCCGATCGCGGCCTTCACCGGCCATTCAAACGGATTGATCGGACACACGACTAACACCGGAGCGCGGCCGTCCCAGCCAAGCTGCCGCAGGACACTCTGGCCGTATTCCGCAGGGCGAGGTTCAAAGGTCCAGGCAGTATCGGTGCCGAGCTCAGTCGGCACGCCCAGATCGCGGAGTAGCGTGCGGGACTCGTCATTGCGTGTAATCACGAGCGAGTTTTTGCAATAGCGCGCGCACATTTTGGCGATGAGCGGGTCCATGTGCCCGGCCTCTCCGCCATAGCCGACGGAGAGCTTGTTCTGCGCCGCGGCGATGCCGAGCGAACCGATCATCATGGTCGTCAGGGCATTGGCGAACTTACTCTTGAACATCGAGCCTTCGCAGGCGACGACACCGTGATGCTTCGGTACTTCATTCGCCAGGAACGAAGGAAAGATATCCGGCAAGTACACCTGCTGCGTGCGGTCGAAGTAGCCCTTGGAGCGCTCGAAGCTCTGGGTCATCACGCTGAATTCGACGCGGTCCGGACCAAGAATATGACGAATCTGGCGCAGCATTTCCTCGACGCGCACGTCCGATCCCATGTTGCGCGTGCCGTTATATCCGGCGAAGAGAAGCTTCAGTTTCTCACCGGGCTGCCAGGGCTTCCCGGCTCCCAGCATCCAGCCCATTTTCGCGCGCTCGATATTTCCGCTGACCCATGCTTCCAGAATCAAATCCATCATGCGGCATTCCCTTCCCGAGCCGCGGGCCACGGCTGATATTTGTACTCGAAGTCATTCTCGCGGCTGAACCTGAGCAGCGGGTACGAGTACTTGGAGAACGGCTCCGGCTTGCGGCCTAACTCCGAGGTCACGCGGGTGTTGTCGAAGACGGTATTCCAGACGAGGTAGGGCATGAATACCTTCATCAGCGAGGCGCCCTTGCCAAGCGAACCTTTACGATTGGATAGAAAATCCACCGCGGCGGTAAATGGCTTTTCGGCGAATGGCAGGAAAATGGGTGTGCGCTTGCTCTGCGCGGCAGTGAGCGCTGTGGTCAGCTCGCGGAAGGTCTGCGACAGGGTACCCGACGAGAGATGATAGGTGTCGTACTGCGGCTTGTCTTTTTGATGCAGGGTGCTGATGGCGTCGGCCACGAAGTCGACGTTCACGATGTCAATCCTGTCGGTTGAGCGAAACGGGAGAGCGGGCAATCCGGCAAGGAATACGAACGCCTTCACCATGTCGAATTGCGTGGTCTCGGCACGGCGGCTGTCACCCAGCACAATGCTGGGCCGGAAGACTGTCTTGGGCGTATCCGGCAGCAGCACGTGCACCATGTGCTCACAGAACTTCTTGGTGCGAGCGTAGGGATCGTAGTCGGAGCGATCCCACTCGATGGAGCCGTCTTCCGCTACCACTTCATTGCTGCGTTTCCCGGCTACGGCCACGGTGCTCACATCGCTGAAACGCCGGAGACCGTGGTAGTGCTCGGCATGGCGAGCCAAAGTCAGAACTTCGAGCGTGCCGCGCAGATTGACGTTCAGACAGGTCTTTTCGGACTTGCGATTCAAGGACGCGGCACAATGAATCACTGAGTCGGTGGTATGGACCATCCGGTCGTATTCGTCGCGATTCAGGCCAAAACCGGGAGAAGTCAGGTCGCCACAAAAGATCCGCACCTTGGTTTGCAGATACTCGTAAAAGCGCGGGAAATCCAAATGTAGCTGCATGGAGCGCCACAAGCGCTGTTGTGCGTCCTGAGGATCGCGTGCGCGTACCAGCAGGTTGAGCGCGGCCCCATGGACGTCGAGCAGGTTGGCGGCAACATGCGCGCCGATGTATCCGGTGGACCCGGTCAGGAATATCGCCACGTGGCTCCGTCCGTTCCCGTCCTCAAGGCATCGCCGCTGGCGGGAGCGAGTTGCAGGCTGCGCGGCGGACGCGGCTCGAGCGACCGCCCTTCAATCAAAGGATATGTCCAGCGGCGCAGCGCCGGGATGTGAATGTTGATCCAGTATTCCCACCAGTCGAGCGAGCGCGTATCGTAGCCGAAAATAGCGCGTTCTTCGGGAACCAGGGCAGTCGAGAGTTTCTCGATATTCTCGGCGGCAAAGTCGTGCTCGTTCAGCAGGATGAACGGTTCGAAGAGTTCGATGAGCTTTTCCAGGCGCTCGAGGTTGCGCTCGGTCTTGACCAGAGGCGCTTTCTTGAGCGGGAGCGGCGACATGATGCGCTGAATCGACTTCACAATCGCCTTCTGCGCCGGCGCCGACATGCGGTTGTAACGTTCCTTCGAAACCGGGATCGCGTCAAACCGCAGACGCAGCCACGATTCCAGGCCTTCCTGCGCGCGGTAGTGCTTGCGGTGGGCCAGCGACGTGAGTTCGATCGAGCGCCTCATGTCGCAGGGATTCGTCACGGATGTGGCGAGTTGATACAGCGGGTCGTGACGGCGTTCCATCACCCCGGCCGCAATCAGCGTCATGCCGGCGCAGACGGCATCTACTGGGATGATGTCGAGCCGCTTCCTTTCATTCGTAGGCAGCTGGCGGAAGTATGTTCCCAGGAGATAGGACAACGAAGCGGAAGTGTTGATTCCCTCATTCCACCCGAGAAACGGCTTGGTCGTGGATGTCTCGACAATGGCCGGACGAACGACCGCAATCGGCAGTCCGGCCCCGTGTTTGGCGATCAGAGACTCGGCCAGGCTCTTGGTCAGCGTGTAGGTGTTGGGCCAGCCCAGTTCCTTGGCGCGGCGCGTGCCCACCTCAGTGAGGTAGGTCTTGAGCCAGCGAACGCGATTCTTGCGGATCTGATTCTCGAGAGCGGCTCCCTGCAAACTTTTCGCGGCGTGCTCTTTGGAGAGCGCCTGCATGCGAAGGCCGGCGGTCACTTCCTCACTCTCGGCGCGCTGCTCTGCGTCTTGGATCAAGGCTTGCAGCGAATGCCATTCCTGTTCGGCGTCGAAATCGGCCAATCCATGCGGGGTGTAGTTTGGAATCAGCTTTTCGCTGACGCGGCCATCCTGCTCGCCGGCAACGTAGCAAGTGGAGAGATGCACCAGGCCGGCATGATCGGTGGTGCGAACGAACTCCAGGATGTTTACCGCCGCGTCGGTGTTGGTCGCGATTGCGTCGCGCAGGTCGGGATTGAAATCCGTCAGGCCGGAACTGTTGATGATCAGGTCGAGATTCTTCTGGAGACGGCGGGCTGTTTCCGCATCGAGGCCCAAGCCAGGCTTGGTCACGTCGCCTTCGATCACTTCAATCTTTTCGTGGAGGAATTCTCGTAACCGGTCGCCGTGGCGTTCAAACAGCGGATCGAATACCGGCGAGTCCTCGATCATCTTCTCGAAGCGGCGCTCGGCGGGATTGGACTTCTGGCGCCGGATGAGCAGGAAGACACTCTCTACCTCCGGCAATTCAAGGAGCGTATTCGCCAGCCAGACTTTGCCGATGAAGCCGGTCACGCCGATCAGCATGATGCGCTTGCCGGCGAACGCCCTGCGAACCGAAAGGCCGGCGGTTTGCTTGTGGCCTTCGAAATGAACGACCGGGCGAGGCAGGACAACGGGCTTCCGATCGGAGGAAACTACTGCGTGCGGCAAGGCGTCGACCTGAATGTCGAGGTGTCGTGCCAGCGTTTTGGGCGCCCGGCGGCCGTCGGGGCCTTCGTCGCTGATGCGGGCAAATGCGCCTCGCGGCCGGATCACCGGTTCCACGAGACGTCCATTGGCGATGCCATCGCGGAACTCCAGGCGGTTGGCGATGATTCGCTTGACGCCAAGATGCTGGGCTAACGGACGCATGACGTGGTCCAGACCCTGGCTGACCAGAACCACCTCCGCCCCCGACTGCACCAACTCCCGAACCTTCTGCGCACCATGCTCTTTCAGGTGAGGCTTCAACTTGTACTGGAAGTATTCCTCGCCCAGCAAATCCAGGCGGTCCCGGCTGACTCCCCGCAACGCCGTGTGTAAAACACGCGTAGCGAACTTGCGGTTGATCGCGTAAAGAAATGGGCGCAGCAAGGCCATTACGAAGATCAGACCGCGCCGCCGGAAGCGCTCCGAGAATGTTTGCGCGTTCCAGGTGAAGAAGGCCACAGGCGCGACCACCTTCAGGTCGAGCAAACTGCCCTCCACCCGCCAGTAGACGTTAGGGGGCGTACTGGAATTGTGGTTTTGCGATTCCAAGATGAAGTATTTTGCCGCCTGCTGACGAATCAGCCTGCCTCTGGGCGAAGGCATTATTGTAAACAATTCAGGCCGTAGAACGAAGAGGCAGGACCGGATTCTGCACCCTGGAACATGCTAATCACGCTTTGCAGGACGTCCTACGATCAACGCAGTCCCCCCGCTGATGGCGATGGTCGCCGCGATGGCCAGCAAGCCACCACGGAAGCCGCCGCCAATCGTCCGGAAAAAGCCGATGATGTCGGGGCCGAAGTAGCCTCCCAGGTTTGCCAGCGAATTGATGACGGCGATGCCCGCAGCGGCGGACAGGCCGACCATGCTGGAGGTAGCCATGGCCCAGAACGGACCGCACATTGACTCAGCGCCCGCAAGGCCCACCGCAATGCCTGCCACGACCACGACCGTCGATCTCCCGTATCCGGCAATGACCAGAGCCAAGGCGGCGGTGAACGCCGGAAGGGCGGTGTGCCATCGTCGCTCGCCGACGCGGTCCGAGCGCATTCCGACCAGAACCATCGCAATGACTGTGAACAGGAATGGGAGAACGGCGACCCCGCCGGTCCACACATAGCTCAAACCCGAGAAGGCGCGGATCACACTGGGCAACCACAGAGTGACGCCGTACATGGTGGTGGAAACTCCAAAATAGACCAAAGACAAGCCCCAGATCCGAGGGCTGGCCAGTACCAGCCAAAAGCTTCCTTTCTTCAGCCCGGACTCAGTTGGCTGCTCACTGGCAAGTTTTCCGAGCAACCACGACCGCTCCTCGCCCTGTAGCCAGTGCGCTTCCTTCGGAGTATCGGCCAAGGTCATGTAAACCGCAGCGCCTAGCAGAATGGCGGGCAGGCCTTCGATCAGGAACATCCATTGCCATCCCGACAGGCCGTGGCCGTGCACGGCCATGAGGCTCCCCGAAATCGGACTACCGATCACGCCCGCCAGCGGATTGGCCGTCATGAACCAGGCGACGGCCCGGGCGCGGGCGCTGGCCGGGAACCAGCGCTTCATATAAAGGATCATGCCGGGAAAGAATCCGGCTTCTGCCGCGCCCAGCAGCAGGCGCATGGCGTAGAAACTGTATGGCCCGCGGATGAACATCATCAGGCAAGAAATGACACCCCACGCGACCATCAGGCCGGAGATCCAGCGGCGCACACCTATCTTTTCAACGATCAGGTTACTGGGCACCTGGAAGATGAAATAGCTGATGAAGAACATTCCCCCGGCACGGCCAATCACGCGCTCGCTCAGCCCCAATTCACCGCGCATCTGCAGGACCGCGAAGCTCACGTTGATGCGGTCAAGGTAGGCAACTATATAAAGGAGGAAGAGGAAAGGCATCAGCCGCCACATCAGTCGCGAGACGACGGCGGATTCGAGGCGGTCGCGTGTGCTTTCCAAGGGATCCCAGATGTGCGGGGCAGTCGCGGCTCCGCGGTGCGAGGATTCTACCCTATGCCCAGTTTTTTTCTAATCTCGCTGACAATCTCTTCTGGAGAGGCGTTGACCGAGACAGTGATCGCACCAGCCGGTTCCTCCAAATCGGCGAACTGGCTGGCCAGAATGGATTCGCCTGCAAAGTGGCCCTGGCGTTCCCGTAAGCGCTCGGCGATCAGATCCGGAGTTCCTTTCAAGTAGACGAAGCGAACTTGCGGCCCGGCATCGAGTTGCTGGCGATAGGTGCGCTTCAGGGCGGAACAGGCGAGCGCCACACTCTGACCTTGTGCAATCCAGCCGTCAATGGCGTCGCGAAGTTGCCTGAGCCACGGACGGCGATCTTCGTCGGTCAAAGCGATCCCGCGCCGGATTTTTTCGACATTTGACTGGGGATGAAAGTCATCCGCATCCGCGAACTTCCAACCCGACCTCTGTGCCAGCAGGCGGCCGACAGTCGTCTTCCCTGCCCCGACTACTCCCATCACAATCACAATCATGGCAGGCTAATTCTTCGTGTAGGTCTTTTCAACGCCGTTGCGGCTATTGGATACGGTGAAGGTTCCGTCGCTTTGGGCCGTAACCTTGAGTGGCTTGCCTTCGCAATTCTCCTTCACGTTGGCAATGTGATCTTCGGCGACGTTGTGGCTCTTATCGGATCCCGCGGCGTAATGAAGTTGCCAGACGTCTTCGATCCCGGGCGAGTCGTGAACAATCTGCCATGCTGCAGGACTTGCTCCCTTGCGCGGACCATTGTCAAAAACGGCGACTCGCGGGTGAAGCGCCCAGACCAGCGGCTTCGGATTGGAGAGATCGGCGCCGTGGTGGGTCACCAGGAACAGATCGACTTTCCCCAGAAGATTGTTGGGGCAAGCCAGTTCCAACTCTTTCTTCTTAGTGAGGTCGCCGAGATCGAGGAAGCGGAACTTTCCGTAGGTGATCAGAACACCGATGGAGCGAGCATTCTCCGTGTCGTCGGCGGCCTCAGTCTGCGCGGAAGAACAGTAGGAATTGGCCTGGCCCGCGTTGGGGAGTGGGCTGGTGATGTGGTCCCCCGCGGCAGAAAGCACGCGCACCTCGACGCCTTTGAGAGGAAGGCCCCATCCCGGTTTTACGACGACGTGGGCGTGGCCGGCGATTGCTTTCTCGTAAGCGGCGTAATCGGTGCGCGTCACTTCGGAGTCTTCGAGGTTCGGCCCGTGATCGACGAAGGTCCCGACTTTGATTCCGTCCACCAGTTGCGGAACTCCGCCCACATGATCGCGGTGATAGTGCGTGATCAGAACGTAGTCGATCTGCTTGAGGCCCGCCTGATGAGTCGCCGCAAGAATGCGGTCGGCGTCACGGCCCTCATAGCCCGGCCACCCAGTGTCAATGAGAAGAGACTGTCCCTGGGGCGTGACGATCAGAGTCGCCTGTCCGCCTTCCACGTCGACGAAGTAAATCTGCAAGGGCTTGGCGGCTGGAGCAGCCATCAGCGGATACGCAACCAACAGGAGGACAACATAGACGGAGAGTCTTAGCTTTAAACGCATGCTCGGCACCTGGAACCGGAGTTAATGCCGAAGATTATGACACGCGGGCTCCGGCGTGCGGAGCTATGTTTTACACAGATCGGCACGATGGCGGGATGATCGCCGCCGAAGGCCTCACTTTGCCGCCGTTGGAAGAGCGGGAAGCTTTCCGATTCGGCGCTTTGGCATCAATGTGTTTCGATGCTCTCCGGCGGCTTCGGGCGCCAGCCAGCCGGTAGGTTCGCTCTCGCATGGGAGCGCGATGTGTTAGCCTGAAGTAGAAGGCGTTTTGTTTTTTCTTGACTTTCGAAACTGGTAAGAGTACCTATGCAGTCTTTGAGCACGCAATGGATGGGGTCCGGGCGTGTTCATTCGTTGAAGCTCCGGTGTTAAGCAACGCGGCCTAATTCATGAGCACGCTCACGATTCCGCTCGGCACTTTGCGCACGCGCGCGACTTCCCTTCTTCGCGACTATGCCGAACTGACCAAGCTCCGGGTCACCACCTTGATCGTGATGACTGCCTGGTGCGGTTACTTCTTTGGAGCCCACAAGTCCGCGGTATCATGGATGACCTGGGGGCTCTTCCATTCCTTGCTGGGAATCGGACTGGTGTCGAGCGGAACGGCTGCGTTGAACGAAGTCATGGAGCAAGACATTGACGCGCACATGCGGCGCACGGCGCGGCGTCCGCTTCCTGCCGGGCGCATGTCAGTCCTGCATGCAACCTTGGTCGGCGTGGTCGCTGCGGTCGGCGGTTCGGTCTACCTGGCGGTGTTCACCAACCCGCTGACCGGTCTTTTGACCTTCTTGACTTCGGTGGTTTACCTGGCGGCCTACACGCCCCTCAAGCGAATCTCGCCGATTTGCACGTTTGTCGGGGCCTTTCCCGGGGCCATGCCCGGCGTGTTGGGATGGACGGCTGTCCGCGGTCAACTGGAGTGGGGCACGCTGGTTCTGTTCGCGATTCTGTTCGTATGGCAATTCCCGCACTTCTTCTCCATCGCCTGGCTTTACCGTGAAGACTACGCCCAAGGCGGAGTGCGCATGCTTCCTGTGGTGGAAGAAGACGGCCGTTCGACCGCACACAGGATTTTGATTTACTCGATCGCGCTCATCCCGATCAGCCTGCTCCCAAGCTTTATCGGAATGGCGGGCCGCATTTATCTGGTAGGAGCAGCCGTTCTTGGATTTGCGATGCTGTACTTCGGGGCCCGCCTGGCATTCCTGAACATGCCCCTGGCGAGCCCACTCTCCAAAGCGCGTGCGCGGCAGGTTTTGCGTGCATCGGTGATCTATCTTCCGCTGTTGTTTGCGCTGATGATGGCCAACGCTGCGCGCCTATAAACCCTAAAGCTCCGTTGCGAAATTCATTTGGTTCATGATCGCGGCTGCGTTGCAGACCACCGTTCGTCGTACAATGCGGCGGGGGTTCTTGCGTGAAGCTGACCGAAGATCCGCATCGCAGATTCAACCCGCTCACGAATGAGTGGATCCTGGTGTCTCCGCATCGAGCAACGCGTCCGTGGCAGGGAGAAGTCGCGCAGGTGGCGGCCGCTTCTGAACCCGAATACGATCCCAGCTGTTATCTTTGCCCGGGGAATGCGCGCGTCGGTGGCGTGCGCAACCCGTCTTACCCATCGACATTCGTGTTCGAAAATGACTTCGCCGCACTGAAGCCGCAGGTGCGGCATGAACGTCTCGACATCGGAGACGCCGGGCTTTTGGTCGCCGAAGCTGAACCCGGCACCTGCCGCGTGATGTGCTTTTCTCCGCGCCACGACCTGACTCTCGCAACCATGCCGCTTGAGACGATTCAATCCGTGGTTGAGACGTGGATGGAGCAGTTCCGAGACCTGGGTGCGCGAGATGAAATCCATCACGTGCAGATTTTCGAGAACCGGGGATCCATGATGGGGGCGAGCAACCCGCATCCACATTGCCAGATCTGGGCGACGTACTCGCTCCCGGAAGTGCCTGCGAAGGAACTGGCGGCGCAGCAGGCATATCTCAAAACGCATGCCCGCTGCCTGCTTTGCGACTACGTCTCACTTGAGGAACAACAGAACGTGAGGCTCGTTTGCCAAAACGAGGGCTTCGTGGCAGTCGTGCCGTTCTGGGCTATCTGGCCGTTTGAAGTTCTTGTCTGCAGCCGGCGACATATGGGCAACATGGCCGATTTCGCTGCAAACGATGCGCGCGGTCTGAGCGACATTCTCAAACGCATTACTTCTTCCTACGACAAAGTATTCAGCGCGCCTTTCCCCTACTCGATGGGATTTCACCAGTCGCCGACCGATGGAAACGCGCATCCGGAATGGCATTTTCATGCGCACTTCTACCCGCCGCTTTTGCGCTCGGCAACCATTCGCAAATTCATGGTCGGATTCGAAATGCTGGGCACGCCGCAGCGCGATATCACGCCGGAAATCGCAGCGGAGCGCTTGCGCGAACTGGCGCGGGGCTAGGCTCGGAAGATCTCCTTCGAGGCTGGATACACGCGCCGATACTGCGCGTACGCTTCGGTCATCCGGGGGATTACTTCCTTTTGAGCGGACACGCGTTCCTTCACCTTCACTACGGCGCTGCAGGCGGCATCGACCGAAGGCCATTGCCCCGCGCCCACGCCGGCAAGAATCGCAGCGCCATAGGCCGCGCCCTCTTCCGCCTCCACAATCTCGACGGAGTTTCCGTACACATCAGCTTGAATCTGCCGCCAAAGCGGAGAACGCGCACCGCCGCCGCCGAGTCGGATGTTGCGCACCGGGACTTGCATTTCTTCGAAGATGCTGAACGTATCGCGAAGACTGAAAGCGACTCCCTCCAGGATGGCGCGCACGATATGCCCGCGCGTGTGCGAAGCCGTTAACCCAACCAGCGCAGCGCGAGCCTGTCCGTCCAAATGCGGAGTGCGTTCGCCCATCAAATAGGGAGTCCACCGCAATCCGTCGGCTCCAGGTTTGATCGCTGCCGCTTCTTCGGTAAGACGATCATAGGAAGTTCCTGAGCTGCCGGCGCACAGAGTGTCGCGGAACCAGCGCAGGGAGAGCCCCGCGGCCTGGGTCACTCCCATCACGTGCCAGCGGCCGGGTATCGCGTGGCAGAAAGTGTGAAGGCGGCCTTTGGGATCCATCGCTGGGCGATCCGTTGCTGCAAACACCACTCCGGATGTGCCGATCGTCGCACTCACTGCTCCGGGCGCAACAATTCCCATGCCGGTGGCTCCGCCCGCCTGATCGCCCGCACCAGCCACGACCGGGGTCCCCGCCTTCAGGCCTGTCGCGGCAGCCCCGGACGGAGAGATCTGCCCACAAACATCCGGAGACTCATAGACTCTGGGCAAAATGCGCTCATCGATCCCGGTCGCGTCGAGCATCTCCCGCGACCATCGCCGGTTGGTCACATCCAGCAATAGCGTGCCCGATGCATCGGCAACATCGATGGCCCGCTCCCCAGTCATGCGGAAGCGCACGTAGTCTTTGGGGAGCATTACGGAGCGCACTCGCTTCCAGTTCCCGGGCTCGTGCTCGCGCACCCAGAGGAATTTCGTTAGCGTGAAGTTGGGGAGGGCTGGGTTGCAGGTCCAACGAATGATCTGTTCGGCGCCAAGTTTCTCTGTCAGATCGCGACACTGCTTCTCGGTGCGCACATCGCACCAGATCAGCGCCGGCCGCACCACGCGGTCCTGTGCGTCGAGCATGACGGCGCCATGCATCTGCCCGGAAAGTCCGACACAGGCGATTTCTTCCCCGCTGAGTCGCGCTTCGGCCAATGCCTTGCGTACCGCTATCCCGCAGGCGCGCCACCAATCCTCTGGCTGCTGCTCCGCCCATCCGATTTCTGGTGTCGCGAACGGAGCGTGTTCTTCCGTTGCAGAACCCAGCAAGCGACCGGTTTCGTCGATGATGAGCGCTCGTGTACCGCCCGTACCTACGTCAATGCCAAGGAATTTGATGGCCGTTCTCCTTCATGATTTTCGGTTGAAGCGTTCGACGAACCGACCGACTCAAGGCTTTACTTCCAGGGCCTTGCCTGAATACTGCACTGTCTTATCGGCTTCAGTAGAAGGCTCAATTCCCGCGCCGTGATTCTCATGAACCAACACAATGCGGAATGTTCGCTGCTTCAACATGCCCGGAAACTCGCCCTTGCGATCGCCGATCGTGAGGACACCTTTTGCGTCATCCCAGTGAATGGGGATGGTCGCATAGACTCCCTTTTCGTAGTCGTAGTTGTCGTTCTGGTCTTCGTAGAAAGCGAAATCGCCGTCCGCACCGCGATAGATGCGGAGTTCCAGCGGATCCGCCGGCTTCTCGGTCGCCCACTCCACGTCTGGACCGAGGGGCAAGATAGATCCCGCGCGGACATAAAGCGGAATCCGTTCGAGCGGTGCCGCCGCCTCGACTGTTCCCTTTCCGTCGACCGCAGCCCCCGACCAGAAGTCGTACCACCTCACAGTAGGGAGATAAACCGAGCGGGATGTTGCTGCCGGTTCCGTCACCGGATTTACCAGCAGTGCAGGGCCAAACATAAACTGGTCACCAATATTCGCCGCTCGTTCATCCGTGCGGAAGTCCATGACCAGCGGCCGCATCAGTGTGTAGCCCTCGCTGGTAGTCTTCCACGCCAACGAATAGATGTAAGGCAGCAGCCGGTATCGCAGGCGGTCGAAACTCACCAGAATTTTCTGCGCGTCGGGACCGTAGGACCACAACTCATTCTGATCAGGATTGCGCGTGCCGTGCACGCGGAGGATCGGACTGAACGTTCCGAACTGAAACCAGCGCACGAACAACTCGCGGAACGCCGGATCGTCATCGTTCCCGAAAACAAATCCCCCAATGTCAGTCGTCCAGTAAGGCGATCCGGATAAAGAAAAGTTCAGCCCCGCAGGAATCTGCCGCTTGAAGGTGACGAAGTCCGAAATGATGTCTCCAGACCACGCCGTGACCGAGTTCCGCTGAATTCCGGAAAACGCCGAGCGCGAGAGGATGTAGACACGCTTCCGGTCGCTTGCAGCTCGCTGTCCCTCGTAGACCGCACCCGTATCCATCAGCGGGAAGATGTTTAAATACCGATTTCCGCTGCCGACCGCGAGTTTGTGGTTCAAGAGAATGTTTTCTTCCTGTCCCTCGGTCTCCGGTTCGGTCGTGTCCATCCACCAGGCATCCAGTCCAATCTTGAACAGCGACTGATTGATCTGATCCCAGTAGTACTTGCGCGCCTCGGGATTGGTCGCGTCGTAGACGGCCATGGCGTCGGTGTGATACGGCGGCTTGGCGAATTTGAATTTGTCGACGAACCAGCCTTTGCTCTGCATGTAGTCGTAGTTCGTCGAGCCCGGTTCGAAGAACGGCCAAATCGAAATCATCAGGTGGAAATTCTCGCGGTGGAGTTCGTCCACCATCCCTTTTGGATCGGGATAATTCTTATTGAAGACGAACTCGCCTTTGCGGTTCCACCAGAACCAGTCCTGCACAATGTTATCGACGGGAATATGGAGTTCGCGGTATTTGCGCGCGACCCCGAGAATTTCGTCCTGGGATTTATAGCGATTCTTGCACTGCCAGAAACCATAAGCCCAGCGGCCAAACAACGGCGCTGCGCCGGTCAGTTCGCGATAGCCGGCAACGACTTTGTCGAGATCAGGCCCATAGAAAAAGTAGTAATCGACCGCGTCGGCAACCTCGGAACTCACGTACAAGTAATTGGCGAAGCGATTGTTGAACCGGCTGCGCGAATCGTTGTTCCAGTAGATTCCGTAGCCTTTGCTGGAGACCAGGAAAGGAATCGAAATGTTGCTGTTGTCCTGGGAAATATCGACGGACTCACCACGGTAATTCCACACTCCAGCCTGGTGTTGACCCAGTCCGTACAAACCTTCGCGCGAGCCGTAGACGTCAAAGAAGGACTCCGACCGAAAGGTCTTCTCGCCGTTGACCTCAACCGGACTGAGCTTCCTCGTCCCCTCGCGCAAAAGTTGAGCGCCCTCGGGACTCCGATAAGTGATGGACCCATCGATGCGCGCCACCACGATTTTCAAAGCGCTCGTAGTTAATGTGATTTCATCGTTCGTGGACTGAAGATCCCACTTTGCACCGGGCCACTGTTTTTTCACAACGACATAGTCGGGCGAAATTGGAGAGGAGGCAGTTGGCGTGTACAGAACGTGAACGATGGAATCCGCACAGATTTGGATCCGCAGCGATCCGGATTTCAGCGTAAATACGGCGCCATCCGATTGCTGCTGCACCCCGGTCACAGGATTTCGCGCCGTCCATTGAGCGACCGCCGGCGTGCGAACGACGAGAAGAACGACTGGAAGGAGGATAACTACGAAGAGTTTTTTTCTCATGAAAGATATGCGACTTTCAGCCTAATTAAGATGCCGGACGATGGCGCAGACTGCATCTTGCGCCTCAACCGCAGCATCTTACGCGCTGTCGTAAACGATTACAATAACGGTTTTGTGCGGACTTTTGTGTTGACGAGCCAGTTTCGCGCGCCGGCATTTCTAACCATCGGCAAGCACCGCCTCGGGGGTCGGCGCTTCGGCTTCCGAAGAGATCTGCGTGCGGCTACCGCGCCTCCCGCTGCGTTGCCCCTGCTGCCGGCCCAGGAAAAACTCGAGATTTCCACGCATAACCAGGTGTGGCGCCAAAGTCACTTGCCGAGACGGACACTTTCCTTCGGCGATATATTCGTGCAAAACGCGAAAGGCCATCCTTCCCTGAGTCCGTGGGCGCTGATAGATCGAGGCCGCCACGGCGCCGGATCGAATCTTCGGCACGAGAGCCGCGAACAAGTCGGTCGTGATGATCGTCAAACGGTCGAGCCTGCCAGCATCGGCAGCAGCGCTGATCACCGGAATCGAGGCTTCGGTGGTCACGTAGATCCCTGTCAAGTCAGGATGAGCATCGAGCAGCGCCCTGCATTTCTGGTACGCCTCCGGTTCGATGTCATGATCCTCGAGCGGTTCGAGCACACGCACCGCCGGATAGAACTGCTGGAGAGTGTTCTGGAATCCGGAAAACTTTTCGGCATGCTCTGTGATGCCCAGATCGCTCAGCGTGGCCGCAACTTTCCCTTGCCCATTCGAGAACCGGCCCATGAGATCGCCGGCCAGAGCGCCGCTTGCCAGCGTGTCGATCGATACCACCGCTAGCCTGCCCGAATCCGGAGCGTCGGTGGCGACACACACCACCGGGATGCGGCGCCGTGACGCACGGCGGATGAACGGCAGCAATTTCTCCGGACGGCTGGGGAAAGTGATGATGCCATCGACTTTCTCGGCGAGCGCAGCCTCGAAGGCCTCAACATCCCCCTCGCCCAGTCCCGGGAAAGTGCGCACTTGAATGTCCACACTCTCCAGCAACGCCGCTTTGGCCTCTTCACGGATCCCGGTGCGCACTTCATCCCAGAACGAAGTCGTGCCTTCCAGTGTGTTCAGAGAAATTCGCAACGTGCGTTTCGAAGAGAGGAAGCGCGCTGCCAGATTCGGACGATAGCCGAGTTTCTTGGCGATCCGCAGCACTTGCGCTTTGGTTTCGGCATTGACACCGGGGTGATCGTGAATTGCCCGGTGTACCGTTCCGGTGGAAACACCCGACGCAGCGGCGATATCAAAAAGGGTAACGTTCTTGGTCATGACCTGTGCTCCTCGCGGAGCCTGGAACCGACTGTTGCAACACTGCACCTTACCTCACCCACCTGCCACCGCGCAACGTAAACGTTCACGGAGAGGCAGGCCCCTCTAGCAGGTTGCAGTCCGCACCCTCGTTTCCAACGCCAGCACGCCAAGCCTGGTCACATCTCATTCCCTGCCACGGGCTGACTTTGGGCGGTATATACTCATCAGGATTCTTTGTCTGGAGCGCACCTGCGGGGCGTTTTCAGGCGATCCTCTACAACCACCGATCCATGGAAGAACGCAACCCACGAGTCGATCCTCCCCGGAAAACCGCCACGAATCAAGGCGGCGGCGTTAGCGTTCCGGCAAAAGGGGACAGTTCCGGATCGAACCCTCCCGCCGACTCCGATCGTCCAACCGTCATCGAGTTTCGCAAGTCGGGACCTGCATCGCAGGGCACATGGGCGGACCCGGAGGCAACGATGGTGGAAGGAATGCTGCCTCCACTCCCGCCGTTGTCACCAAGCCGCATCGCCCCGCGGGTTCAAAAGGCTGCTCCCATGCTCGAACCGGGCGAAGTGCTCGGTGGCCGTTACGAAATCGTGCAAATGCTGGGCGAGGGCGGGATGGGAGCGGTATACAAGGCGCGCGATCGCGAACTCGACCGGCCGGTCGCGTTAAAACTCATTCGTCCCGAACTGGCCTCAAGCCCGGCGATTCTCGCGCGCTTCAAGCAAGAGTTGCTGCTGTCGCGGCAAGTCACGCACAAAAACGTGATCCGCATCTACGATCTCGGTGATGCCGACGGCGTGAAATTCATCACCATGGAGTTTGTTGAGGGCCAGGACCTGCGCTCGCTGATCCAGGAGAAGCAGAAGTTCTCTCCGGAAGAAGCAGTGGAGATCATGCAGCAGGTTTGCCAGGCGCTGGAAGCGGCTCATGCGGTCGGTGTGATCCATCGCGACCTCAAGCCGCAAAACATCATGCGCGAGCATACCGGGCGAATCCTGGTGATGGATTTCGGTCTGGCACGAACCATGGACGGCGGTGGCATGACGCAGGTCGGCGCCCTCGTCGGAACGATGGAATACATGTCGCCAGAACAGGCACTGGCGAAAGAACTGGATCAGCGATCCGATCTGTACACCGCCGGGTTGATCTTGTACGAACTGCTCACCGGGAAAATGCCGTTTCGCGCGGAAAGCGCGCTGGCCAGTCTGATCAAGCGCACGCAGGAACGCGCCGTTCCGGTTTCCGATCATGATCAGAACATCCCAGGCGCCCTGAGCGGGGTTGTCAGCAAGTGTCTGGAACGGGATCCAAATCTTCGCTACCAGAGCGCCACCGAACTACTGCGCGATCTCGATGCCTGGCAAGGAAAGCGCGCGGCGGCAACGCTCGGCTTCCATGCCGACGTAAAACCGTGGGGACAAACGATTCCCTGGCCGCTTCTGGCAGGAATGGTCACGCTGATTCTCCTCGGGATCCTGGGGTACGTCTTCCGCGGGAAGTTGCTATCGCCCCCGGCCCAGTCAGCGCAGGCCTTGTCGCTCGCGGTCATGCCCTTTCAGAATGCGTCCGGGGATTCTTCCTGGGATTGGCTCGGACCCAGTCTGGCGGATATGTTGAGCACGGATGTGGGGCAGTCTTCTCACTTACGGGCTGTGTCTGCCGATCGCGTGCAACAGGTATTTCACGATTTGCGCATCGGTCCGAACTCTCCGATCGACTCCATCACCCTGGGCCGAATCGCCGAATTCACCAACGCAGACACATTGGTGTACGGGCGCTTCACGCGGCTTGGCGACCGAATCCGCATCGACGCCACGGTCCAGGACCGCAAGCACAACCGCTCGATCCCGGTGAAGTCGGAGGCCGCCAGCCAGCAGGAATTATCGGCGGCGGTGGATCAACTGGCGAGCCAGATCCGGCAGAATCTGGCGCTCTCCTCCGATCTGGTGAAAGAGTTGCAGGCGCAGTCTTTCAAGCCGACTTCAAGCTCCGTCGACGCTCTCCGCGACTACAACCAGGGAGTTCAACTCCTGCGCACGGGTAATAACCTTGAAGCCCTGAAGCGTTTGCAGGCAGCCGCGAACGAAGATCCGCAATTTGCAGTGGCTTTCTCCCGTCTCGGCGAAGCATATTCCGCCTTGGGGTACGACACCGAGGCAGAGCAAGCCTCCCGCCGTGCGGTCGACCTCGGCCAGAACTTACCCCTTGCGCAAAAGTACTTCCTTGATGCCAGTCTGGCTCGCGTCACGAAGGACAGTCCCAAGGCGATCGCCGCCTACGAAAGCCTGGAAAAGAGTTTCCCCGACAATCCCGACGTCCTGTTTGCGTTGGGCAGCCTGTATGAGGATTCCGGGAATCTCGACAAGGCGCGCTCCTATTACGGCAAGGTCCTGAAGGGAGATGAAAAGAACCTCGACGCCTTGCTGGCGATGGGGCGAGTCGAAATCAAGTCGGGCAATCCGCAGCAGGGACTCGACCCGCTCGACCGCGCCCACCGCATCGCACTGGACCTCAACAATCAGGAGCAACAGGCGCTGATCCTGCAGGCCACAGGCATCGCTTACAAACTGATGAACAATCCCGCCGAGGCCTTGCGCAATTACCAGGATTCGATGGCCATCAACCAAAAGCTTGGCCAAAAGCGCGGAGTCGCCGCCAGTCTGGTTGAGATAGCGCAAGTGCAACTTTCGCTTGGCAAGCCGGCAGAGGCTCTGGCTGCCTACAAGGATGCGCTGAAGATTCGGCAGGAAATCGGGGCCAAGAAGGAAGCGGGCGACACGCTGATCGATCTTGGCGATTTCTACATGGAACGCGGCCAACCGGATCAGGCGCTGCAGGCTTTCAAGGAAGCGCTTCAGATCGAACGCGAAGCCGGCGATGAAACGTATCAAGGACTATGCCTGAACGACATTGCTACCGCCTACTCACAGAAGGGCGAGAACGAAGACGCTCTCACCTACCTGCAGCAGGCGCTGCAAATTCGTGAGAAGTTAAATGTCCCGACCGAAATCGCCGAAACTCAGCACAATCTCGCCGAGGCGTACTCTTCCCTGGGTCAATACGATCAGGCCATGACTTCCTCCATGCGCGGCCTGGAGTTGTATCGCAAGGCGGGAGACAACCTGGGTGCGGCGATCATGTCCCACTCCATCGGCATGATACTGGAGCACCAAGGGCGTTTGGGACCAGCTGTCAGCGCACTGGAAGATGCCGTCAAATCATTCCGCGACGCCGGAGACAAGAGCAGCAGCACCGCGGAATCGCTCAGCGCGCTCGGTGGAGCGCTTGCCATGGCGGGTCGCGGCGGCGAATCGGCCAAGCCGTTGCAGGAGGCTCAGGAACTGGCGCAAGGATTGAAGAACGATGCGTTATTAGCCGGGGTCTCCAACAGCCAGGGCGACGTGGATTATTACCAAGGCGATCTAACTTCCGCGAGGAGCGCATACGAGCAAGCCGCACGGCTGGCTTCGCACGGCGCCAAGGATGTCGAATTCGACGCCAAGCTGAATCTTGCCCGAGTTGCCATTGCACAAGGCAACTCCAAGAGAGCTGTTGCCGGCCTTCGCACCATCGCGCAGCAGGCTAATTCGCAAGGACGCAAGTACGTTTCGGTAGCGGCTTCCACGCTTCTCGCCGAAGCGATGATCAAGAACCGGGACTTCGCGGGAGCTCGCCAGGAACTGCAGCGCGCCCTCGGACGCAGCGAGAAGCTGGGCCTCCGGTTGGAGACTGCCAGAATCCACTACCTGCTTGCCGCAGATTTGCGGCTGTCAGGAAACGCGGCGGAGGCTGCCCCCCAGTATCGCGAGGCCTCGCGTCTGCTTGAGGACATCCGCAAAGAGAACGGCGGCGACCACATTGGTGACCGTTCTGATCTCAGGCAAATCTGGGCCGAGATCGCACAATACTCAGCCCAGAATTAACTGGTCACTGCACATTCGCAGTAATGCTGATCCTTTGCGGGCTGGCCGGCGCATTGTCGGTGAAAATCAGGAACGCACCCTGCGCGCCCAGATCATCTCCTGTGAAATACACCGTAACCGTGCAACTTGTCCCTGGAGCCAACTGGTGCGGGCAGTGGTTGCCAATGCGGAAGTCATCGCTGTCCGTACCCGCTGCGGGAGCAATGGAGACGCTGGCCAAGTTCAGCGTTGCGTTCCCGGTGTTGGTCACGGTTTCGACTTGCGAGGCGGATTTGCCATGCTTCACGGTTCCGAAATCAATACTTGGGAGCGAGAAGCCGATGCCAGCCTGCTTCACGAACAGCGTGACTTGCGCAGTCGCCGTCGTGTAGTCGACGGAATCCGCGGGCGTGAAAACTACGGACAGAATCTGCGTTCCGGCAGGCAGGATCGTTCCCAGCGGCGGCGTGTACACGAACTTACCGGGAATGTTGGCAGTGGCATCGAGCTGCGTTGCACACAGTTTTGTCCCGTAGACAATCGGAGCCGGAGTTGGCCAGCTAATCACCGGCACCGCCTGGTTCACCTGCAGGTTCACCGTGGTCGTCACCGGAGTGTAGTCGAGGCTGTCACTGGGCGTGAACGTCACCGACAGCGTCCGAAGTCCGGCCGGCAGGAGCGTTCCCGCGGACGGAGCGTAACTAAACGTTCCCGGAACATTCGCGGTGGCGTCGAGCTGCGCGGCGCTTAAGGGAGTTCCGTAAGTAATGGGCACGGGCGGAGGCCAGGAGACGATCGGCGTCGCCGCGTTGACGACCAATTTCACGCTGGCAGCGGCGCTCGTGTAGTTGGTGGTGTCCGACGGCGTGAAGGAAACGGAAAGCGTCTGCACGCCGGCGGGGAGCACAGCACCCGCGGCCGGTGAGTAGGTAAATGTGCCAGGGACGCTGGATGTCGCGTCCAGTTGCCCTGCGCCCAATGGCGTCCCGTAGGTAATCGGCGCGGGGGTTGGCCAGCTGATCGTCGGAGCGGCTTGACCAACGGTGTAGGTCACCGAACTCGCGGCGCTCTGGTTGCCCACAGCGTCCTGGGAAACGACCGTGAAAGTATGAGTACCGGTCGAACTATCGGCCGGACTGCTCAGCGTGCCCGTGCTCGGCGTAGCCGGGAACGTCGGAGACCCGGATGGTCCACACTGCACTACACCTGAGCCGCCGTCCGTACAGCCATAGCTCACGTTCACCTGCTGGCCAAAGACCGGCGAAGCCGGCGATACGACCAGACTCGAAATGACGGGAGCTTTCTTGTCGACTTCGAATGGCCCGAACATTCCCTGTGCCGGCTGTGGCGCAGAAACGTTCCCAGCGACATCGGTTACCGTGACTGCGGGGATCGTCGCATTATTCGTTTCCGTTCCTGCGGCAACGTTGGTCTGCACGCTGAAAGCCGACGGCCCGACCAGCCCGGAGCCACCCGGATTGTCGCTCGCTGTGCACGGAACCAGCACGTCGGTTGCCTGCCACGCTGGTGCTGGCGCAGTGCAACTCACCGTGGGCGGCGTCAGATCAAATTTGATGGTGAACGTGGGCGTGGAACTATCCACGTTATTGCCACTGTTCGTGACATTCGTCTCTACGATGCCCGCACTGTCCGTCGCGGCATAGGTGATCACCGTAGTGCCCTCAGTCGTAACCGGAATACTGAACGATCCGCTATTCCCGGTCAGCGTGCCGGAGGTGGGCGTCGGCACGTTGGCACCCGCAACCGAGTAATTGATGGACGTAACCGGGGGAAGTGCCGGCGGATTCAGATTGTTGGGTGGTACGACGTCGGTGCTGTTGAAGTTCACCGTCAAGTTGCCGCTGGCCCAGCCCGCGTTCAACGCTGGCGTGGTGGTGATGCTGGTACTCGGCTGTACGCTGCCCAGAATTGGAATCAGCACGGAATTGAAGTTGTTGGTGTGTCCTTTGGTCGAAAGGATGTCGCCGGTGATCCCGCTGAAAATGCTTACCAATCCCTTGCAGGTATTGTCGGCGCTAGCACCGCAATTGAGGGCGTCATCCTTGCCCATAATGTAGCCCGGCGCAATTAGCGGTTTCTGCGATGGGTCGATGTTGTAGGTATTCGTCACCGCGATGAGCGGGTTTGTTCCGGTGGTCAGGCAATTCACGCCCGCTGGCACGGAATTCGTCGGCGTCGTGCACAAGTCGGTCGTGGTGACGCAAGCATAGCTGCCATTGCCCGTGTCCTGATGCTGGCACGTACTGCCTTGAAACGGCGTGTTGTTTACGAGATCGGCAAACTGCTGGTCGGTGATGGTCTGCGCCGTACCCTGCATGAACAAGCCATTAAAAGAACTGGAGGGCAAGCCGCTCTGGGAGTAGTCCGTCACGGCGCTGAGCGACGACGTGTAATTGAAATTCGTGACCGTTGGCTGCACCGGCTGCGTGATCGTGATGGGGGCCAAGGGCCATTGGCTAAACGACCAGCTGACAATGTCGTTGTTCTCCACCAGCGCTCCGGTCGCGGCCGTGAATCCAATGTAGGCGTTGCTTCCGCTGGTCAGGTTCAGCTGCTTGGTGATGTCGACTGTGGTCTGCAGGATCAGAGTACTGTCGAAATAGACGCTGAGGTTGTTGCACCCGCTGGTGCAGGTCCCCGGCGGAAGGTAGTTCACGGTGATCGTGTGGACGTTTCCGTCACTCAACGACAGCCCCGAGGGCAGGCTCTGCAAAGCCAATTTGGCGGGATTGCCGTCCGCGCAGATGTATGTGTGGTCCGAGCTGTTGGGCGAGAGCGTCGAGGAATTGTTGGGGCCGCAGCTCTGCACCGCGATGTGGTTGCCGTCGGGATCGCCATATTGCGAGTTCTGGAAGGTATCGAGCTCTACAGCCAGGCTGTTCAGGATCGCCTGCCTTGGGCCGGACGCGGTGGAGATGTCATTGTCGCCGTAGGCGATGTTCTGGCCATTGCCCGTATAGCCGATCGAGGCGGTACCGGACGGGTCGTTCTGGATCACCAGTGCCAGGCCGTCCGCTGGAGAGCCACAGAAGCGGCACGCGTTCGTGTTGGAAATCTGGAACTGAAATGCCGTAGTGAATCCCGTCGCCAAAGGTTGTTGCACCGCAAACCACGCCGAACCATGCTGATTCTGATTTGCCGTAGTCAGGCGTAGAACTCCACTGCTGGTCGCCTTGGGCAGGCTTGGCGATCCGTTGGTCAGAACCTGGCAGGTTGCCGCCGGACTGCTGCTGTTGGCGCAAACGTTGGTGGGGGTGAATCCGCCCGCGGAAAAGCTGAAGGCTTGCCCCAGCGCCCGGGGCGCGGAAAAAATGCCTGCAGTTCCCAACATGATGACCAAGGCAAAGCACAGTCTGCTGCGCATACGAGTGTCTCTCCACGGGCTAAGCCCAAAGCGTTGCTGAACAGAAACGATCCCATTCAGGATCGATGGCAGGATTTTCCGCACATACATGGCCAAGAGACTTGGTCTCAGAAAGAGGATCTGCGTGGGGGAGCGGCCAGAACCCTTGGCTGTTGGGCCATTTTCATCGTCAGGCTTCTGCAAGTCAAGGACAAATCAGGGAAAGCGACTACTCTTTTCACCTCAGGAAAGGACTGCGGCTGTAAGAAATTGCAACCTGATGTCCCGCTCAACGCGGGATGGAGCGGCCTTGGTCCTGATAGTCTGAGAAAGAGTAACGAGGAGGCTCGAGAGGTTGCCACCGCCGCTGATTAACGCCCAAAGGATCTCGAAATCTTTCGGGGCCGATCCCCTGTTTCAGAATGTATCGTTCTCCATTTCTCCGGGCGATCGCATCGGATTAATCGGCCCCAACGGCTCTGGGAAATCGACCCTCTTGCGGATTCTGGCGGGGCAAATCGAACCGGACGAGGGCGAAGTCTCTGTGCGCAAGCGTCTGCGCCTCGCGAACGTCGAGCAGCAGTCACGATTCAGCCCTGACGAAACTGTTCGTTCCGTGGTGGAAACCGCTCTTCGCGCATCCACCCAGGAATCCGGACGCGACACCCTTTTCGCCGAAACCCTTGGACGCGCCGGATTCAGTGACCTCGACAGTCTGGCTTCCGCTCTTTCCGGAGGCTGGCAAAAGCGGCTCGCAATTGTAGCCGCGCTCGTGCAGAATCCAGATGTTTTGTTGCTGGATGAGCCGACCAATCATCTGGATCTCGCTGGAATCGAGTGGCTGGAGTCGGTCTTGCAGCAAGCCTCGTTCGCCTGCGTTGTGATCAGCCATGACCGCTATTTCCTGGAAAATTCCGTCAATGATGTCGCCGAATTGAGCCGCGTCTATCCCGATGGCGTGTTGCGCGTACACGGCAGTTACAGCACGTTTCTCGAAAAGAAAGAAGAGTTCCTGCACGCCCAGTCAAAACACCAGGAAGCGTTGGAGAATCTGGTGCACGGCGAGATCGAGTGGCTCCGCCGAGGCGCGAAAGCGCGCACGCGAAAATCCAAGGCACGCATCGACAAAGCTGGCGAACTGATGAGCGAACTCGCGAACTTACAGTCGAGAACTCGCGAATTCACCGCGCAGATCGACTTCTCCGCCACCGACCGCAAGACGAAGCGTCTGGTAGAACTTCAAAATGTCTCCTACGAAATCGCCGGAAGAAAACTATTCAACCGGCTGGATTTCATCCTTACCGCGGGAATGCGGGTCGGACTGGTCGGCCCCAATGGCAGCGGCAAGACAACACTTCTGCGCCTCGTGCGCGGTGACCTGTCGCCGTCTGAGGGTGAGATTCGCCGCGCCGATTGGCTTCGCGTCGTGTACTTCGATCAGAATCGGCCGCTCGACACCAGCCTCACGCTGCGCCGGGCGCTCGCGCCCGAGGGAGATTCCGTCATCTACCAGGATCGCAGCATTCACGTAGCGTCCTGGGCTGCGCGCTTCCTGTTCACCGGCGAGCAACTCAATCAACCGGTCGAGCGCCTCTCTGGCGGCGAACGCGCGCGGGTCCTGATCGCCCAATTGATGTTGCAGCCTGCCGACGTTCTTTTGCTGGACGAGCCCACCAACGATCTCGACATCCCCACGCTGGATATTCTCGAAGAAAGCCTGCTTGAGTTTCGCGGAACGATCGTTCTGGTGACTCATGACCGCTACATGCTGGACCGAGTTTCGAATGTCGTTCTCGGACTCGACGGTCGAGGCGCGACCGAGCGCTTCGCGGATTATGCACAGTGGGAAGAGTGGCTGGAGGATCGCGAAGGCTCGAAACCAGAACGGCCTGATCGGGTTGAACCGAATCCTGCATCTCCATCTTCGGGCGCGCCGGCTAAAAAGAAGTTGTCATACCTTGAGGCGCGCGAGTACGCCGTCATTGAGCAGCAGATCGCCCGGGCTGAGGAGTCCCTGCGGATCAAAGTTGCCCAGTTCCAGGACCCTGCCATCGCCAGCGACGCCTCGCGGCTCGTCGTGGCCCACGACGAGATGGAAGCCGCCCAGCAGAAGGTTGATGCCTTATATGCTCGATGGTCTGAGTTGGAAGCCAAAACGCAATGAGCCGCGTCACGACTTCAAGCAGAAGGCCACAATCGTATTCCCTCGGCGCCCAGTACTCTTTTCGAGTTCGTTGAGCAAGCGGGACTCGATGTCATCTGGATCGGGTGTCATGATGCAGGAGGCGATTTCTTCGTCCGAGGCTCCCTGAAAACACAGTTCGCAGACGCCGAGTCCGTCCTCCGTGAGCACCGGCGGTCCAAACACGCGGCACGTCATGGGACGCGATGCGTAGAGGTCGCAATCTCCCGTTTCCGGATCGAGAGCAGGACAAGGCTCGTCATTCGCGAAATCTGCAAACTTGCGTTCGGCCTCCGGCCCTTCTCCCAGTATTCCGGTAGCAGCATCTCCCGGAAACTGCTCTGCCAGACGACTCCAACCTTCCTTTGCCCGATGGCGCACGCGCTGAGCTCTGTCAGGTTCGGTTCGCGCGAGTCTGGCGAGCCCATTCCGCAGCCGCATCGCATCGAGCTGATTGATGGCAAACACTCCGATGCAGCACTGTGTGCATCCCCTGCGGCAGGCCAGCCACGGTCCGCTCTTTCGCGTCGCCTCGGCGAGCGCGGCATCCACGATTTGGACGAGTTTCTGATCCTTTGCAACCCAGGTGCGCGGCGGCATACGATCAAGCATACTGGCAGAGACGTGATTCGTCTGCTCATCATCGGCTTCGGCAATCCTCTGCGTTCCGACGACGGATTTGGCTGGTACGTCGCCCAGGAACTGGCCCGTACGATCAAACATCCCGGTATCCGAGTCATCGCCGCACATCAACTGATGCCGGAGATGGCAGACGAGGCACGCCGGGCGCAGCAGGTCGTGTTCATCGACGCCGCTCGCGATGGAAATCCGGGGACGGTGAAGTGCACAACGATCAAGCCCGACCAAGCTCCGGTGAACTTTTCGCATCACCTGTCGCCGGCGGCGATTCTCAGGCTCACTGCGGATCTTTATGACCAGCGGCCGGCGGCACAGTTGCTGACGGTTACCGGAGAGCGATTCGAACTTGGAGAGTCAATGTCACCGAGCGTGACCGCAGCTCTGCCGCAGGTAATGGCTCAGATCCGCAGTCTTGTCGAGGAAATAACCGAGGAATCGGAATCGTCGAGCCGGCGGCACTGATCAGTTCGACATTTCGTCGAGCAACTTGCCTTCCGCATCCCGCAACTGAACCGTCAACGCCAGCGTGCCATCGGCGTGCGTGGAACAACTCAGGCACGGGTCGTAGGCACGTACGACGGCTTCTACGCGATTCAGCATCCCGGGCGTAAGGCGATTCCCGTGGACAAAATGCTTCGCCACCTGCAGGACACTGCGGTTGATGGCGAGATTATTGTGTCCGGTGGCGATGATCAGGTTCGCCCACCGGATGAGCCCCTGCTCGTCGATTTTGTAGTGATGGAAAAGAGTCCCGCGGGGAGCCTCGCAGGCCCCGACACCCTCATACGCATTTGGCCGGGCCACCGCGCGCACGTGCTTGGACAGAATCTCCGGATCGTTCAATAACTGCTCCATGCGTTCGACGCAATAGAGAATCTCGATGAGCCGCGCGTGATGATAATGGAACGAACTCAAAACCGCCGTGCGCTGCAATTCATGAAACTCGGCCAACTCCTGGTCCGCACGCGGCGTTCCACAACGATCGGCCACATTCAGGCGCGCCAGCGGGCCCACGCGGTACACGCCGTCCGGGAAACCCATCGGCTTGTAGTAAGTGGATTTCAAGTAGCTCCAGGATTCAACCTTCTCGCCGATGTAATCCGAATACTTCGTGGGATCCAGATCTTCCGCAACAACATGGCCCGACGCGTCCACAATCCGCAACTTGCCGCCGTAGAACGTAAGTCCGTTGTCAGGCTTCACAATACCCATGAACATCGTGGGGAAGTTGCCGAATGACGCGATCTCTTCGCGGAAGCGCTCGATGATGCTCTTAAACCACTCCAAAGTGCGCTCGGCAATCGCGAGGGCGTCCGGAAGCGAACGCAGGATCGCATCCCGGTCGGCTTCACTGAGGGGTTCGCTCACTCCTCCCGGGACCACCCAGGCTGGATGAATTCTTTTTCCGCCCAGTCGCTCAATGATCTGCTGCCCGCACTTCCGCAGTTGGATGCCGTCCAAAGCGAGGGCCGGATTTTTTTCCGCCACTCCGAAGATGTTGCTCTTGGCCGTGTCCGCGTCCATGCCCAACAGCAGATCGGGCGAGGAGAGATGAAACAGGCTGAGCGCATGCGACTGCAACACCTGCGCCAGTCCGAAGATGCGGCGCAGTTTGTCGGCGGTGGGCGGAATCCTGACAGCCAGCAGCGAATCGCAGGCTTTGGCCGAAGCAATCAGATGGCTGACCGGGCAAATGCCGCAGATCCGCGCCATCAATGACGGCATTTCGTAGAACGGCCGGCCCTCACAGAATTTCTCGAATCCGCGGAACTGCGTGACGTGAAAGCGCGCTTCCTCCACCCGGCCATCGTCACCCAAATGCAACGTGATTTTCGAATGCCCTTCGATGCGGGTAACGGGGTCGATGACGATGGTATTGCCCTGCTTCACAGTCGCTCCCTACGCTCCAAAGCGTGTTTTCATTTTTAGATCGGGTTGGCGGCCCTCGAGTAGTTCGCTGACCACATAAAAAATCGTGTCGGCCGAAGGCGGACAGCCCGGCACAAAAACGTCCACCGTCACCACCTCGTGCACCGGCCGGGAATACGGCAGCAACGGCGGAACGACCTGGTTCGGGATGCCCGGATCGAATGTCACATTTTCGCGGTAGGCTCGATCGTAGACCGGTTTTACGCCAAAGGGATTGCGCATGCCCGGCACGTTCGCGGTGACGGCGCAATCCCCCAGGGATACCAGCGTCTTTGTCCTCTCACGCACCCTTTGAATCTTGTGAAGATCTTCCTCGCTGCTGACCGCACCTTCCACCAGCGTCAGATCGACGTCTTCAGGAAATTCCTTCGCGTCCACCAGTGGGCTGTAGACCAGATCGACCAAGCCCGCCAGCGTCAGCAACCGCTCGTCGATGTCCAGAAAAGACATGTGACAGCCCGAACAACCGTCGAGCCAGACCGTCGCCATACGCTTCTTACTCATTCGTTTTCTTCCCGCATAAGAGTCAGGTAAGGCAGGAATTGCCGCCGTTTGAGCATCTCGGCCACCGAGCGGCCTTTCTCAAACAGCGCGCCCGTCGGACACACATGCACGCACTTGCCGCAGCTGGTGCAGGTTTCCGAAAGCCCCCAGGATTCGTTGAGATCGGTGATCACCGTGGCATTGATGCCGCGTCCCATAATGCCCCAGGTATGCGCGCCTTCAATCTCGTCGCACACCCGCACGCATCGCGTACAGAGAATGCAGCGATTGTGATCGATGACGAAACGCTCGTGCGACGCGTCCACTCCCACTTTCGGGTAGCGATACGGAAAGTGCACGTGGGTGATGTCGAGCTTCTGAGCCAGCATCTGCATTTCACAATGTCCGTTGGAAACGCAGACGGAGCACACATGGTTCCGCTCGGCAAACAGCAACTCCAGAATCATCTTGCGGTAGCCATTCAACCGCTCGGAATTGGTGGTTACCTCCATGCCTTCTTCGATGGCGGTCACGCAGGCAGGCTGCAGCCGGTTCTGCCCTTTCACCTCGACCAGGCACAGCCGGCACGCGCCTACATCGGAGAGACCTTCCATCTCGCACAGGCGCGGAATCATGATTCCGTTCTGCCGGGCGACTGAGAGGATGGTCTCATCCTGACGTCCGCTCAGATCGCGCCCGTCAATCTTCAGTGTCTTTACGGTGGCGGCAGGCCTCATGGCGCGTCTCCGCTTTCCTGCCGGCCGCAGACTCCAGCCGGACATTTATGTTCCTCAACGTGGGCGCGGTATTCGTCAGCGAACGACTTCATCGTGCTGAGCACCGGGTTCGGCGCGGACTGCCCCAGCCCGCACAGGCTTGTATGTTTCAGCAGATCGCACAGTTCCTCCAGCATGGCCATGTCCTGCTGTGTGGCGCTCATTTTGCTGACGGCGGTCAGGATGCGGTGCATCTCGTACGTTCCTACGCGGCATGGAATGCACTTGCCGCACGACTCGGTCATGCAGAAGTCCATGAAAAACTTGGCAACATCGACCATGCAGGAACTTTCGTCCATCACGATCATGCCGCCCGATCCCATGATCGATCCCGCCTTCGCCAGCGATTCGTAATCCACCGGCATGTCAAGTAAATCGGCCGGCAGGCATCCCCCCGACGGCCCTCCCGTCTGCACCGCCTTGAATTTGCGCCCCTCGGGAATGCCGCCGCCAATTGCAAAAACCATGTCGCGGAGGCTGACGCCCATGGGCACTTCCACCAGCCCGGTGTTCTGCACGCATCCGGCAAGCGCGAATACTTTTGTCCCTTTGCTCTTTTCGGTTCCGATCTGCGCATACCAGTCGCCGCCGTTGCGCAGAATCGGTGCGATGTTGGCAAACGTTTCCACGTTGTTGATCAGCGTGGGATGGCCGAACAACCCCTCCATCGCCGGGTACGGCGGGCGCGGACGCGGCATGCCGCGCTTGCCTTCCACCGATTCGATCAGCGCGGTCTCTTCCCCGCACACGAACGCACCGGCCCCCAGACGCAGATCAATGCGGAAGCTGAATCGCGTCCCGCAGATGTTCGCCCCGAGCAGCCCAACCCGCTCCGCCTGCCGGATCGCATTGCGCAGACGTTTGATCGCCAGCGGATACTCGGCACGTACATAAATAAAACCTTCGGATGCACCCACCGCATAGCCGGCAATCAACATCCCTTCCAGCACGCGGTGCGGATCGCTCTCCAGTACGCTGCGATCCATGAACGCTCCCGGATCGCCTTCGTCGGCGTTGCAGATCACATATTTCTGCGTCCCCACCGACTTCGACACCGTGCTCCACTTCAGTCCCGTGGGATAGCCGCCGCCTCCGCGCCCGCGCAAACCACTCTTCGTGACTTCGTCGATGACCTCGCGCGAGGTCATCTCGGTCAACGCCTTAATCAGCGCCGCGTAACCGTTGGCGGCAACATAATCTTCCATTCGCTCCGGGTCGACAACGCCTGAGTTCTCCAGCACGATCTTCTTCTGCCGTTGGAAGAATGGAACATCCGTCGGGCAGAGCAACTTCTGCACCGGCGCCCCCTGCAGGCTGTCCAGAATCGCGCCCGCATCCTCCGCCGCGGCTTTCTTGTACAGAACTCCGGCGCTGGTGGAGACCAGCGGCCCTTCCGAACAAAGACCGAGGCAACCGACGCCCTTCACCTGGCACTCGCCCTGCTTGCCGCGGCTGGATACTTCCTTGTCCAGAGCATCTTTGACCGACTGGCTCTGGCACGACAAGCATCCGGCCGCCACGCATACATTCACGTGGTGCGTAAACTTCGATTGCGCCGCACGTTCGTCTTCGGCGATTTGCTCCAGTTCCTCAGGCGTCATGGTTGCATCCACTTGTGGAGTCGTTCCCGCATTCCCGCCGGAGAAACTTTCCCGGCAACGTCCTGGTCATACACCACGGCCGGCGCCAGACCGCACGAACCCAGGCAGCGCGCGGTCAGCAAGGATACTTTCCGGTCGGTGGTCGTTTCCCCGGGCGCGATTCCCAGGTCACGCTGAACCGCATCCAGCAACTGCGGCGCTCCCTTGATGTAGCACGCCGTACCCATGCAGACGACGCAGGTGTGCTCGCCCGCCGGTTTCAGGGTGAAGAAGTGATAAAACGTTGCCACCCCGTACGCCCGGCTCAATGGAACCCGCAGCGACATGGCGACGTAACGGAGTGCTTGCTCGTCGAGATAACCGAAGACTTCCTGAACGGTATGCAGGGTTTCAATCAGGCCATGCTGACGCTGCCCCTGGCGACGCATGGTGGCGTCGACCAATTTCCAGCGTTTGTCCTGATTGGGAGGCGTAGGCTTGGCGACATACGAAGACATTCTTTCACTCACAACGTGTCCTCAATCTCCTCCCTGGGCTGGAGACTGTGACGCTGATTGTACCGCTCACTCGCTTCCAGGCCAGCTTTCCCGAAGAAAAAAACTTCCTCGTGGGTTCCAAAGAGGAAAATATCCTGTTCTGACTGTAGCGAAATGTTTTAGAACCAAGCTAGTGGCAGGAATACAGCCCCGAGTGATGGCGATCACCCACTGATCGCGCGGTGCTATGGTCAGACCAATTTCGGCGACGAATGAGCAACTAGCCCCGCTCCGCCGTCCTCGCCGGCGTGGAGTACCCTGGGGTGATGTTCCCCGCAAGAGCTAGCTCGACGTAAAACGTCGTACCCTTCCCCATCTGACTTTCCACATGGATCGAACCGCGATGCTGCTGCACAATCCATTCTGCGATCGCCAGTCCCAGGCCGGAACCTCGCACGCTTGCGCGAGCACTATCCGCACGATAGAAGCGCTCGAAGATTTTCGGCTGATCTTCCGAGGAGATTCCCGCTCCCGAATCGTGCACCGCAATCACCGCCACCTGGTTCTCGCGCGTGAGCGCCATGCGGACCGTGCCGTTGGCGGGAGTGTATTTCATCGCGTTATCGAGCAGGATATCCATCAGTCGCCTCAGAGCCGACGGGTCGGCCATCACCAGGATTTCCTCGCGTGCTCCTTGAACCGAAAACTGCAACTGACGGATGCTGGCCACCTTCTCCCAATCGGAGGCAACCCGCTGCAGTTGGTCGCCCAGATTCACAGGCGCAAAATGCAGCGTTTCCCTGCCCGAATCGCTGCGAGCCAGCGACAACAACTGCTCAATCAGCCCGGTCGTACGTTCACTCTCGGTGAGAATGTTCTGCAAAGAAGATTGATATTCGGCTTCTGCGCGAGGCCGGCGCAAGGCGAGTTCCGCCTCGGTGCGGATCAGGGACACTGGCGTTCTCAGCTCATGGGAAGCATCCGCGGTAAATTGAGTGATCCGCCGAAACGCCTCCTCGATACGGTCGAGCATCTCGTTCAACGTATCCGACAGCCGCTGTAATTCGTCGCCGGTCTCGAGCTTCTGCAGCCGGCTGTTCAAGTTTGTGCCGCCGATTTCGCGTGCGGATCGCACAATCGCGTCCACCGGAGCAAGAGCCCGGCGGCTCATCCAGAATCCGACCGCCGCCGCAACCAGCAGCAGCAGCGGTGCAAACATCAACAAATAAGTGCGAAACATCCACAACGTCTGGGCGACGTCATCCGCCGGCAGCCCCATCTCGACAAGGTAGTCATGACCGTTCACACCCGCGAGTCTCTGAAACACGAACCGGAAGTGTTGGTGTCCGACTCTGCGATTCCTGACCACGCGATCATGGACCTGGTCGGGCGACAGCAAAGGAAATGGATGGTCTTGCAGGAACTTCGAGCGGTACAGCAAGTTCGCGCCATCGACGTAGAGTTCCAGATAGTCGCCAGTATGCTCGATGCTATAGCTCTCGTTGACCTCTTCTCGCAGCTTGGCGATCGACGCGTCTTTTTCTTGCGCCTGCAAAAAACTCTTCAGGTCATCGACCTGTGCCTCCAGATCGTCATCCAGCAGATCCAGAAGATTGCCCCGCAGGATGAACCACATCCCCGCACCGAAGATGAGTTGTGCCACGGCGAAGATGGCCAGATACCAGAGAGTCAGGCGCACGCCGATCGACAGCCGTTTCATGATTCTCCCTTCGCCTGCCGGTCCGCCGCCGCGCTGTCAGGGCGAATCGTGTATCCCACGCCGCGCACGGTGTGAATCAGTTTCTGTCTTCCTCCTCCATCGATCTTGTTGCGCAGCAGGCGCATGAAGGCGTCGAGCGTATTCTCTTCGATTTCCCGGTCAAATCCCCATACCGCCTCAATCAGCGCACGTCGCGACACCACCTTGCCCGCGCGGTACAACAAACGCTCCAGCAGGCTGTACTCCGTTCGAGTCAACTGGATGCGGTCTTCTCCGCGCATCACCTCCCGGCTCGCGGGATCTAGCGCCAGATCGCCCACGCAAATTCGGGTTTCCTGGGCCGCAATGGCACGCCTCTTGACGGAACGCAGCCGGGCGATCAATTCGTCAAACGAGAACGGCTTCGTCATGTAGTCGTCGGCACCGGTGTCGAGCCCTTTCACGATGTCCGGCACGGCATCGCGCGCCGTCAGCATCAATACCGGCGTCGCAATTTTCTCGCTTCGCAACCGCTTGGCCAGTTCGTACCCGTTGAGCTTCGGCATCATGACGTCGAGGATGATGATGTCAAACTCATAGTTCTTGGCCAGAGCCAGTCCTTCGACGCCGTCGGGCGCACAGGTCACGGTGTGGCCTTCCTCCGTCAGCCCCTTGCGGAGCAAGTCCGCCATACGCCGTTCGTCTTCGACGATCAGTAGTTTCATCGCAATCAACAGTCCGGCCTGCCCGGCCTGCGCGTAATCGGGTTCGAGGAGCGAAATCCTGCTGGCATTTTGAACGCCTTCAGCCTTCCCTCCACCTTCAGTTTCACGCACAGACAATACCCGAAGCGGACCTCCTAGCGCTGCTCCTCGATGAAAATCAATTCTGAACTATTCGTGCCTGAAAGAGAAACTGGCAGCCCATGCTTCATCAGTTCCTCTCCCGGCACGCTGCGATTCGCGGACGTCCGATCATGGAAGTGAATCCGATATTTCTTTCTGGGCTGCAATCCACGCAGCACGAACGAATGCTGGTTCTCGCCCTCGATCATTCCGCGAAAGGCATACACGACGCCTCTTCCGCGGCTGGGATCCCAGTACTCTACTCCGTCCCAGTGAATCCCGTCCGGACGCGGAGAAACGTGATACAGGTTGGCGTCGCGGATGAGCGGACGAAGTTCCTTCTTGTAGAGATCGATTTCCTCTTTGGCGGCGGCATGTTGCTCGGCCGACCATGTGTTCGTATCGAGCATGATCGTGAACCAGCCCATCATGCCGCTGCGTAACATGTAGCGGAAGTTCTCCAGGCGCGGCGCCGGCCACTTCTCCACATAGCTTTCGAGCATCGCCGCAGGCAATACGTGACTGGTGTCGTAGAACGCCCGACGGTTCGACAGTGGGTCGTAAGTGTCCGTGATCGAAAAGTAGTCGCCGTGCGCAGCGCTTCCGAAGTCCACCATCCGCCCGCCATCATTGCAGATTTCAAACAGCAGACCGGGATGAGTCCGGCGCATCTTCGAATAAATATCGTAGTAAGCGCGCACCGCGTGATAACTGACATCCGTGGAATTGGAGCTGTCCACGAAGTACGAGCCCCAGTCTTTGGCCACGCACTGGTGGATGGGGTCGGGAGCGGCGTGGGGATGATCGCTGCGCTCGCATCCACGCGCCACCAGGTAACCGTCGTGCTCCAGCATGTCGAGGTGATAGTCGGTCACGATGCGTTCGACTTCCCGCTCGGCCCATTTCTTGGCGTCGGGATCGCCCAAATCGATCGTCTGCCCTTTAAATGGTTCCGGCTGCCAGTCGGCCGGGAGATCCGCAACCAGCCAGTCGCGAACCTTGGGATCGCGCGCGTTCAGCGCCCCTGCTTCCGTGGAAAGACCAGCCTGCGTCCAGTCTACCCAGATTCCAAATCGTAATCCGTGCTGGTGCGCGTCCTCGGCAATCGGTGCCAGCCCGTGGGGAAACTTCTTCGGATGCGGATACCAGTCGCCCACGCCGCGGAACCAACCGGCATCGAGGTGAAACATATCCACGCCGAGTTCGGCGGAATCGCGAATCATCCGCGCGGCAATTTCCTCGTCGACGTCCATCCCGCCGCCCCAACTGTTGTTGACCACCAGCGGATAGTTTGGGTCCTTCCACGTCAAGGGATTCCCGAGCGTGGCCCGCACCCACCGGCGCAAAACGTTTCCTGCGCCGTCAGCCCCATCGCGGAACCCTCCGAGAAACACCCTCGGAGATTCAAACGCCTCTCCGGGAAGTAAGCGAGTGCGGAAGGGCCCGGGGCTTGGATTCAGCCCGGCAGCTACTTTCAAGGAATCCCCGACGCGCTCCAGCCTGGTTCGCGTGCGCCCGCTGAACTCAATCCCGGCGTACCAACCGCTTTGGGACGCATCCTTTCGCTGCACCAGCGACCACGGAATAATCTCGCGAGGATCTTCCTCGCGAATGTCCCCGTAAGTGCTGGACACTCCCGTCCAGCGATAGGCTTCGTCCACCGATACACTGTGCGTTCCGGCCGGAGACGGAGTGTTGGCGCCTTTCTCCACAAAGACGTGCTCCAATTCCGCTTGCGGATCGATTTGCCAATCGAGCCCAAGGCTGTCCTGCATCGGAATCCAAATTTCCTGGTTTTCCAGATTCTCGATCCGAATCTGGTGCTCGACGGGTCCGTAGCTCTGGCGGACGCTCCATTCCCACGTCAATCGGAGACGCGGCGATGCCGACTCGTAGACGTACGCCACACGCTCGCTCGAAACCTGGCTCGCCTGCGGATTGAAACTCCAGCGGATCCCTACCTGCCGCCCCGAGACCTCGGCGTAGGAAATCAGCGTCTCCGACCCGCGATTCTCCCATTTCTGCTGGCCTGGATAGGCAAGAGCCACCAGCCGCGGAGCGTTCGCGCCTGCCTCCAGCGACAAATCCGTGTCGGTCGTATGCAGTTCGTTCCTGACCTGCCCGAAGGCTGCCAGGGTCAACAGAAGGGACGAAAGCGTAGCGCGCAGCAAGAAATGCATAGGCCCCTTGGGGGAGGACGGAGCCGCATTATACAGATGCCGTCTCGGCGATGATCCTCAAAGAATCCGGTCGGTGTGGTTCTCTCAAATTGTGCCAGAAAAAAAGAAAACCGGGCTGGTTCGCCCGGCTCCTTCTGCGTCGTGTGGATGCGGTTACATCGCCGCGGCGCGACTGGCTGCGTTGAAGAGCCAGTCATGAAATCGGTTCGCGGCTCCGAAGAGCACCGAAAGCGGTGCAATTGTCATGCCGGGATCAGTATCGACATTCAGAAGCGGTCGTAATGAATTGATATTCAAACACTTACAAGATGAACAAATTGCCCGCAAGGTCGACGCAAATTAAGGGTGGGAGCAAATGTTTGCAGAAATAGCCTGATCCGTTGCGCAATCGGGAAACATCGGCGTCCTCAGGAGGCCCTCTTTAAAGACAGCTTGCAGCGAACCACAGCCGTCAGAAATTCGCGGGTGAGACGGTTATGGAGGAAGGTCGCGCGGCGGATGGGTACAGCTTCCAGCGAATCGATTTGAAATAGGCTATCGCCAACGATACGTTCGAATCGCCGTATCGTCATCTGGTTCAAACCACCCTCGACTTCACTAAATCGAGTCGCCCCGTCATGCCGGATGTGCGACCGCCAACGGCACAGCGCCTGCTCGGCGAAAACCAGGTGCGCCCAGGGAAACACGGAAAACAGATGGCCGCCCAGCGGGTGATACCACGTCGGACCGAACGAGGCGAGAACGATACCTTGGGGCTTGAGCATCGTTGCCATTGTCCTAAGGATAGCCGGCGGATCGGCAAAATGTTCGAAGGCATCCACCGAAAGAATGATGTCGGCCGTTTCAGATGGCTCGCAGGAAAAAGTAACGTTCTGGCAAGTGGCGTTCGCGGCCTGCTCCCTGGCTACAGCAAGCCAGCGCTCGGAAATGTCGATGCCGTAGACGTGGCCAGCGCCGCGCTGAGCCATCTCGATCGCTTCGGCCCCGGCGCCGCATCCGAAGTCGATGACGGTTCGCCCTTCGATTTCCTTCCAGATCTCCTTGCCGAACAACGTTTCGAGTTTGCTGCGTCCGGCGTACGAACCGCCGCTCATGCCCCGCGGTTCGTGAGGAGCAAAGGCACGGAGTATGGAATAGCCGAGTCTGCCGCCGATCAGGGGCATCAGGAGTACGTACTCAGAGATTTATAAATATGTTCGAGCTTCGCAGGATCGCCAAAGCTCCTTGAAACTTTGAAACCTTGCCACTTTGAAACCTCCACCCTCACATATCCCGCCGGCCTTCCATGGCCTTGAGCATGGTGATTTCGTCGGTGTATTCGATGTCGCTGCCCACCGGAATGCCCATGGCGATACGGGTAACCTTTACGCCAGCACGCTTGATTTGTTGGGAGAGATACACGGCAGTCGCTTCACCTTCGACCGTGGGATTGGTGGCCAGTATCACCTCATCGACGTTGCCCGACTCGACGCGTGAGATCAGGTTCGAAATGCGCAACTGCTCGGGGCCCACGCCGTGCAGCGGCGAGATCGCGCCGTGAAGCACGTGAAACACTCCGTTGAAGTTCTTGGTCTTCTCGATGGCAGCAATGTTCGTGGGCTCTTCGACGACACAGACCAGACGCTGATTGCGCGTCGGACTGGTGCAGTAGGCACAGGGGTCAACGTCGGTGATGTTGTTGCAGACGGAGCACAAGCGGAGATTGGCCTTGACGTCGCGCACGGCCGTGGCCAGCGCTTCGGCGTCGTCGTCACTCGAGCGCAGGATGTGAAATGCCAGGCGCTGCGCGCTTTTTGCGCCCACACCGGGGAGCTTCTTGAGTTCCTCGATCAGGCGCGACATGGGTTCAGCGAATTTAGACATGGGGATTGAGTCGTTGAGCCATTGAGCCATTGAGTCCGATCATTCCTTGACTCAATCGCCTGATCGCTCAAGCATTACAGCCCTGGAATGCCCAGCCCACCCAGCATTCCGCCGAGCGTCGACTGCATCTGCGCGTCGACTTTGCGTGCCGCCTCGTTGATCGCAGCCACAACCAGATCCTGCAGCATCTCGACATCGCCCGACTTGACAGCTTCCGGATCAATCTTGAGGCTGAGCAGTTGCTTGCGCCCGTCCATTTTCGCGGTGACGGTGCCACCGCCCGCGGTGGCTTCCACCACGGTGTCCTGCATCTTCTTTTGCAGGCCGTCGGCTTGCGCCTTGGCTTTGGAAATCAGGTCTTGGAGATTAAATCCACCCATAATTTTCTCGCTTACGCTGTCATTCCCCCTTCCGCTGTCGGATTTCAACGCTTCTCGCGATAGTCAATCACCGTCCGTATCTGCGCCCCGAACTTTTCTTGCATGCGGCGCACGATCGGATCCTGTTCGGCTCGGCCGCGGCCGCCCGCTGCCGGCGGCCCTCCGCCATTCCGTTTGTTTTCCTGCGGCGCAACCACCGCTCCCGGCACGACCCTTAGCCTGACCGCGCGTCCAAGCACGCCGCTGGCCGAGGCGATCACCAGGCGTTTCGCGTCGTTTCCCAGCGACATATCGAGAACGGTTTGCGATTCGGCGATCTTGATGACGAGTTCGTTGCCCTGCACGCTCCACTCTCCCGCGGAGAGCAACGAAGCAACGAAGCTCTGACCAGCCAGGGCCTGCAGCGCCGCCGTTTGTACCCGCTCAATGTCTGTGGATGCCGAAGGCTGAGCTTGCTTCTCGCCTTGCGGCACCGCTTGCACCGAAGGCGCAACTTGAGAGACAGCGTTCCCGCGCTCGTCCCCCTCGGGTTCGGATCGGACCGGCACCGGCGTCGGGCTCAGATCTCTTTCTATCGTTACCGGATTGGAGGCGCTCACCGGTGAGACTTTTGGTTCAACCTCTCGCCGGTCAATCGCAGGCATCGCCTCGCGCAGCGGCGCGGCAGAACCCAGAATGACTGGCTCCGGCTGGCTGGCCGCGGCGACAATGCGTGGGCCCGGCGTTGTACCCATCTCGGGCGAGTCTTCCTGGCGCGGAGTCCCCTTGCGCGCCGAATCTGCTGCGAACGGACTCACAAAGATCGGGCGGCTCGCGGGCGGCTCCGGGCGGCGGCCTTCGGGCTGGCTGCCGACGATCGAAGGTCGCACCGCTGGGCGCTGCCCGGATGGCGCTGGCGCCGCAGCGGCCTCGCTGAGCAACTGCTCGATGGGAATCAGTTTCTGCGCATGCGCCATCTTCAGCAGCCCCAGTTCCAGATGGAAGCGCTGTTCCTGCTTGTAGCCAAGTTCTCCGTGCGTGCGCAGCATGATCTGCAGTTGGCGCGTCAGGTCTTCTTCCCCAAACAATTCCGCCACGCGAGCCACGCGTTCACGCTCCTCGCTTGAAATCTGCAGCAGCGAAGAATCTTTTCCGGCAATCTTCGCGACCGTCGCATTGCGCAGGAAGCGCACCATCTGCCGCGCGAAGTGCGTGGGACTGTGCCCCTCGCTGATGAGACGGTCCACCTGCTTCAGGGTCTCTTCGCTCTTCCCTGCCGCCACGGCCTGCATCACTTCCTCAAGGATGTGCGCCGGTGCCGCGCCCACGAGATTGCGGACGGAATCGGCGGTCAACTTCCCGATAGAAGAGGCGATGGCCTGGTCGAGAATCGAGAGAGCGTCACGCATGGAGCCGTCGCCGGCCTCGGCGAGCAGGGCCAGAGCGTCGTCGTCCGCCTCGATCTTTTCGCGCGTGAGAAGATCACGCAACTGGCCAACGATGTCGTCGAACTTGACCGCACGGAAACTGAAATGTTGGCAGCGGGAGCGGATGGTCTGCGGAATATCTTCGGGCTGTGTGGTGGCCAGCATGAAGACAATGTGATCCGGGGGCTCTTCCAGCGTCTTCAGCAATGCGTTGAAAGCCGCGTCGGTGATCTGGTGAGCTTCGTCGAGGATGTAGATCTTGAAGCGGTCGCGCGCCGGCCGGTAGCGAGCCGCTTCGCGCAGTTCGCGGATCTCGTCGATGCCGCGGTTGGTAGCAGCGTCAATCTCGATCACGTCCACCGCATTGCCGCTGCGGATCTCCGTGCAGGATTCACACACCCCGCAGGGCTCGGGCACCGGATGATCCTCTTTTGGAAGACCGGAGCGGCAGTTCAGCGCCGCCGCCAGAATGCGCGCCACGGTCGTCTTGCCGATGCCGCGATGTCCGCTGAAAATGTACCCGTGAGCCGTGCGCCCTTGCTCAATGGCGTTCTGCAGAGTACGGGTGACGTGCTCCTGTCCGATGACCTCGGAGAACTTCTGCGGACGGTATTTGCGGGCCAGGACGGTGTAGGACATGAGGTCGAACCAAGATTATACGGGATTGAGCGGCGCATGGTCGCGACGCCGATTGGACGACTCCGTTGCCGTGAATAGACGAGCCAGTCTTGCTAACCAGCGCGGCTCGCGATAGGCTGGGCATCACAAACTATAGGGACGCGGCTTGGGTGGCGGTTTGCGGCGGCCGCAAAGGAGGGTTTCATGCAATTGAAGTTGGCGAAACGGACGGTAGACGGAATTCTGGCAATTGAATGCAGCGGACGGATCGTGTTCGGCGAAGAGTCGGCGCTGCTGCGTGACGAAGTGAAGAAAGCCGTAGCCGATGGCCAGAAACGCATTGTCCTCAACCTCGGCGAGATCAGCTACATCGATTCGGGCGGGCTGGGAACGCTGGTGGCGCTGCACACCACCGCGCACAACGCGGGCGGAGCCATCAAACTCGCGAAACTGACGCAGCGCGTCGGCGACCTGCTGCAGGTCACGAAACTGCTCACCGTGTTTGAAGTCTACAACTCGGAGTACGAAGCGCTGGAGGCGTTCCGGAAGGCGGCCTAGTTTGCCGTCCGATGGAAATGCCAGGAGCGCAGCAGTAGTTTCTCTAGTCATCGGTGAACGTGGAGAATCGGCTCGCTTCGGCGGGCCGATTCCCTTCTGTGGGACATATCGAAGGATGAAACGAAAGAAGAAACGCCCGGATCAAGCTGGCGCGATGCTGCTGCGCATTGAGCAGATGATCCGGTCGATTCCGCGAGGAAAAGTCTCCACCTACGGAGGAATCGCCAAGGCCGCGGGATTCCCTGGCGCGGCCCGCCAAGTCGCTCGCGTCCTGCGGCGAAGTTTTGGCCTTCCCTGGCAGCGCGTGCTCGGCGCCGGCGGCGAGATCAAGCTGCGCGGAGATTCAGCCATTGAGCAGCGGCTCCGGCTGGAATCAGAAGGCGTGCGTTTCCGCGGTCGCAAGGTGGACATGAAGGCGCACGAGTGGAAGAAGCGCGACACCCGATGAAGACAGCAGAAGGCCCCGGCACCATCGATCTATCGCTTCGTACTATCGCTTCGTGGTTGTCTCTACCCGGTGGCTCCCAGGCAGTAATTCCCGCAGAGCCCAGTCAATGCGCTCGACGCTGCGTTCAATCGTGGGCACACGGTCCTTCTGTGGATTTTCCAAACAGGCGTAGAGTATCTGCAGCTCGTTCCGGACAAACGCGTTCATGTCGCGGATCACGGAAAGTTTTTCGCTCAGAGCCCGGCTGCGTTCGCGCTCGTAACGATACACCAGGAGGGCGGCGAGCAGCGCCAAAATAAGGTCGTCCGCGACCATGTACTGGGGATGGCGAAGGACCAGGATATCGGCCCCGAAACCCAGAATAAGGAAGAGGAGAAAAGTCAGAAAGGCGAGAACCGCCTGCTGCCGCACCGAGGGAATCGTAGGCATCGCCGACCTCCGTCACTCCCTATCATCATAACTGCGCCCCAGCGGAGAAGGCTGACGGCTCAGATACGGGCCGCTACTTCTTGAACTGCGGGTCGATCTCCACCTGGTATCCGGTTACCAGTTTATTGGTTTCGTTGGCCATGCCGACGACGGCCATCAGCTCCTTGAACATGGCGTCGGTCATGCCTTTCTGCTGCGCACCGACAGTGTGGGACGCGATGCAGTATCCGCACTGATTCGTCACGCTGACCGCGATATAAATCATCTCCTTGGTCAGCGGGTCGAGAGCGCCCGGCGCCATGATCTGCTTGATCGATTCCCATGTGCGCTTCAGCGTGGCAGGATCGTGCGCAATAGCCTTCCAGAAATTGTTGATGAAGTCCGTCTTGCGAGTCGCGCGGATGTCGTCGTAGACAGCCCGCACTTCGGGGCTGGCGTTTTCGTATTCGATGAAGCCAAGAGTGGACATGGAATCTCCTTTAAGGATGGATTCGCCTCGGAGACCCGGAGGCACGGAGGAAAATATCATCGAGTTCGTTCTTCTCGGTGACTCTGTGTCTCTGTGGTCAATGAATCTTACTCTGGCAACTGTCCGTTCAGCAGGGCGCCGAGGTTTGCTGACGGCACTCTCACTCCTACGTAGAACTGCCCGAACTGGGCGTACACGGCGCTGACTTCGTCGAAGCGCATCTCGTAGATGAGCTTCTTGAAGACGAGGGGTTCGTCGGCGAACAGATCAACGCCCCACTCCCAGTCGTCGAAACCGATCGATCCGCTGATGATCTGTCTGACGTCGCCGGCATAACGGCGACCGACCAAGCCGTGCTCGTTCATTTGGCGAGCGCGTTCGGCGATGGGCAGCGTGTACCAGTTCTTGTCTTCGCCGCGGCGCCGGTCCATGGGATAAAAGCAGGCATAGCGGTTGGCAGGAATCTCCGGGAAGAGGCGCGGGTGCATGGCCTCGCGATGTCGATTCAGCTTGCACTCAATTTCGGCCTTCCACTGGTCGGAGTGCGGCTCGATGCCCTGATCCATCAGTTCCTTGTAGATCTTGAGGGTGGACTCGTACAGGCCGAGTTCAATGATCGACAAATAAGAGGTCGTGGGCTCGAGATAGTCGCTCAGCCGCAGGTTGGCGAGCGCCAGTTCCGCCTGATTGAGTTCGGCGAACGAGTTGCGGAAGTGGATCAGCATCAGGTCGCCCTTGTGTCCGATCAAGGAAAACAGGGCGGACTGGCCCACATTCTTGCCCTCAGTCTTCTCCATGGCCGAGAGCGAGGCAGAGGCTTCCTGGACGATCTCCGACCGATCCTTCTCAGAAAGCGTGCGCCAGGCAGAGCGCCGGAAGCGCAGCATCTGGTGCAGCACGCTGTAGCCTTCGGTGGTGAGTGGGACCGCCGGAACTTCAGTAGCGGCTTGCGGACGCGGATGATGAGTCGTGGTCATGGTGACTTGATTCCCCATAGCTGCTAGTCGACAAGACTCAATTGTACGCGAGACGCGCATACGGCAAGACGAAGGCGCTGGGGATTGCCAGCAAGGAATCGCGGCGCAGTAAGCGCCTGGTATTTGGCTGGGCGGCGGCGACCCGATACAAATCGACAAAGTGTCCCGGCCGAAACACAATGTCATGACGGAAGTGGCTAGACGATTGTGTCATAACATCTAAGATCAAGAAAACAACGCGGCAAAGGGTCCCCGCCTCGGAGCAATGCTCTGTTTTACTTTCGGTTCAACTTTTCGGACTTTTGAGTGTTTCTTAGGGTGGTGTACGAGACTTTGTTTTTATTCAGGAGCTCGGCGACGTACTTGCCGCTGACCGCGACTGGGTTACGTTGGCTACGCGACATCCCGAATGGTCAGGGCAGCCTTCCGGGGTTCGTTCACCAGCACTGGTCCGGGTTCGGCGTGCGCGTAGTGGCGAAAGCTGAAGGGTGGGGGCCGCCGCCCACAGCCGGGGAAAAGCAGGTTCCTCCCGTTCGTCGGAATGACAAAGAGAACTTAGGGTGGAAGTGACGACGAGACTGGCGAGGAATCACTGGCTTCGGCGTCCTTGGAGTGTGGGCCTTCACTTCTAGTCTTTGGGTCGAGTTTTGGCACAACTGGGTTGTCATTCCGACCAATGGGAGGAACCTGCATTGGCTGGAACTGCATTCGAGCGGGCTGACCCCAGCCTTCGGCAAGATCTTCCCACGTAGGGTTGTGAAAATGGATGAGGGCAAGTTTCTTGTCGCGGCTCCAGCCTTTGATTTGGGTCTCGCGGGCGATGGCGTCCCCGATGTTTTGGACAGCTTGCGTGTAGACGAGGCGATGGACGCGGTATTTGCGGGTGAAAGCTCCGCCGTGGCCGGACTTGTGGCGCAGGACACGGGACATGAGGAATCCAGTGACGCCCACGTAGAGGACGCGGCTTTTGCCGGCCAGGATGTAGACGTGGTAGCGCATGCGCCGGATTGTAGGGATTTTAGGGAGCGTTGTCGGTGACATGTATCACCGGATCACTGTGGAAAAGCAGGCAGGCGGGATTGTGGCGGGGAAAAGCAGGTTCCTCCCGTTGGTCGGAATGACAAACAATGGGAGTGATAAGAAGTCGGAATGACAAACCATTCACGCGTCAATCGAGCCGGCAATCTGCGGCTGTGGATCGGTAGAATCCAAGCATTTGTGCGCGCCGTCGCACAGAAGCGTGATCTGAATCACGCGACGCCTCTGACTCCAAGAATCCAAACCACTTAGCCGCGCCAAATCCGCGATTTTCCTGTGTATTGGAGCGGTCCCTAATCGTTTCCTAGTACTGCCCGCGGTTCTGCGGATTACTAGAATGGCGGACGGTTTTGAGATCGCGTCGATCATGAATCCAAAATGGAACGGCCAGTTCTCCTGCTTCGATCTCGTGGCGAAGACGGCGGAGAGAACTCGCAGCGTGGTTCGGGTACTCGACCTGGAAATTGGCGGCAATGATTTCGTCGTCATGGCAGGCCCTTGCGCCGTCGAGTCAGAAAGCCAACTGCTGGAGACGGCTGAAGCGGTGGCCAAAGCCGGGGCACGCGTTTTGCGCGGCGGGGCCTACAAGCCGCGCTCTTCTCCCTATGCGTTCCAAGGGCTGGGCGTCGAAGGATTGAAGATCCTGGGCAAGGCGCGCGAAGAAACGGGGCTCGCCATCGTCACCGAGGTGATGAGCGAGGAAGATGTCGACTTGATCGCCGAATATGCCGACATCATGCAGGTGGGCACGCGCAGCATGGAGAATTACGCGTTGCTGGAAGCGCTGGGGACTTGCGGACGGCCAGTGCTGTTGAAGCGGGGCATGACGGCCACTCTCGAAGAACTGCTGCGCTCGGCGCAGGTCGTGGCCATGGCAGGCAACCCGGATGTCATCCTCTGCGAGCGCGGCATTCGCACCTTCGAGACGGCCACCCGCAACACGCTGGACATCGCTGCCGTGCCGGTCCTGAAGACGGTGTCGCATCTGCCGGTGATTGTCGATCCCAGCCACGCCGCGGGTGTGCGCTGCCTGGTCCCGGTTCTCGCGCGGGCCGCAAGCGTGGTTGGAGCGGATGGATTGATCGTGGAAGTTCATCCGGCGCCCGAAAAGGCATTGAGCGACGGCAACCAGTCGCTGACCTTCGCAGAGTTCCATGGCATGATGCGGGACCTGCAACCTTACCTTGATTTGCAGCAGTCCGACCGGCAGTTGCGTCCTCAACTCCTCGCAGCGGGGGGAGCGGACTAGTGGGGCGGCATTTCATACGAGCCTGTGCGCTGCTGATCGCCGTCATCGGATTCGGAAGAATCGCGATTGAGGTTCACGCCGGCGGGGAAACTCCCTCTCTTCTTTATACGGCCGCCCAACGCTACGAACCGCTTGCCTGGATGCGGGGCGGAGAGCGCTTCCCTGCTGGAGCCAGCATCCTTCTAAAGGACGGGAATGGAGCGCGCCCACTTCTTCCGGCGTTCGCGGCCACTGCCGACCCGTCGGTCTCATTCGACGAAACCCGGGTGTTGTTCGCCGGCAAGGCGAAGGCTGGAGACCCCTGGCAGGTTTGGGAAGCTCCCCTGGCGGGCGGAGAGCCCCACCGCATCACGCTGGCCAGCGACGATTGCGTTCGTCCCTTTTATTTGCCCGAAGATCGCATCGTGTACGCGAGGAAGGCCGATGGGCGGTTCGTCATCGAGACCGTAAGTCTGAGCGGAGGCAAGCCGCTAGCCTTGACTTACGGTCCAGCGAACTTCCTGCCTTCCGACGTGCTGCGAGACGGGCGCATTCTGTTTGAAGCCGGTCAGCCGCTGGGAAACGACGGCACTCCGGACACCTACACCGTCTATTCCGACGGCAGCGGAGTCGAATCCTATCGTTGCGATCACAGCGGACCGCATTCCGCCGGGAAGCAAGTTGCCTCCGGTGACATCGTCTACGCGTCGCAGTCCGGGCTAGCGCGATTCACGTCGGCACGCGCGACCGAGATTCGGATCTCCACTCCGGCGGGGGAATACGCGGGAGATGTCGTCGAGACTTCCGGAGGCGATTGGCTACTGCCGTGGCGTCCGAACGCCAAGGCGCAGTTTCAGCTAATGCAATGGACTCCGGGCATGAGTGCGCTTCGCCCGCTGGTGTCCGATCCGAACGCCAATGTTGTGCAGCCCACGCTGGTGGTCGAGCGGCATGTTCCCAACCGCCATCCCACTGGCCTGCATGACTGGAACAACGCCAACCTGCTCTGCCTGAACGCCTACACCTCGAAATACTCGTTCGCGCCCGGATCCATTCACTCGGTGCGGATGTATGCGCGCGAAAACTCAGGTGCAACCAAGTTACTGGGAACGGCGCCGGTAGAGCGCGACGGATCGTTCTTCGTTCAGGTTCCCTCGGACACGGCGATACAAATCGAGTTGGTCGATACCGCGGGCAAGACTCTGAAGCGCGAGTCGGGATTCTTCTGGATGCGTCGGGGCGAACAGCGCGGATGCGTCGGATGCCATGCCGGCCCGGAAACGGCGCCCGAGAACGCTGTGCCCATGATTCTGCTGAAGTCCACCACGCCCGCGGACATGACCGGCGCGGCAAACGTGGCTGCGGGAGGTCAGTAACTTGAGAAATCTGATTCTGGTGCCGCTGTTGCTCGCCTCTTCCCTGCTGGCGCAGCAGGCCGCCACGCCAAATACGATCCGATTCGAAGACTCGACCGCCAAGGCCGGCATTCAGTTCACTCACAGCTTCGGAGCACGCGAACTCGGCTCGCTGCTGGAAGGCACGGGAAGCGGCTGCGTGTGGTTCGACTACAACAACGACGGTCTGCCCGACCTGTATGTGGTGAGCGGCAAACCGCTGGAAGAAGGAATCCATCCTTTTCCGTTGAAGGAACCTCCGGCCGTTCCGCCACACAATCATCTTTATAAGAACAACGGCGACGGAACGTTCACCGAGGTGACGGATCAGGCCGGAGTAGCCGCCAACATTTACGGCATGGCCGCGATTGCCGCCGACTACGACAACGACGGCTTCGTCGATCTGTTCGTCACCGGCTACGGCAAGGCGATTCTGTATCACAACAATGGGAACGGAACCTTCACGGACGTTACGGAGAAGGCTGGGATCAATGTCGATCGCTGGTCGATCAGTTCGGCATGGCTGGATTACGACCGCGACGGCTGCGTGGATCTGTTCGTCGGGCGCTATGTGAAGTTCGATCCCAAGTATCGCAATTTCTACGCGGCCGACAACTATCCCGGCCCGCTTGACTACGCCGGAGACACCAACCGCCTCTACCACAACAACTGCAATGGAACGTTCACCGATGTGACCGACAAGTCGGGGATTGGCGCGTTCAAAGGTCGCACCATGGGCGTGACCGCAGCCGACTACGACGGCGATGGCTGGCCCGACCTCTACGTCGCCAATGACAAGACCGAGAACTTTCTCTTCCACAACAAGCATGACGGGACGTTCGAAGAAGTCGCCGGCGACCTGGGCGTAGCCTATGGCCAGAATGGCGAGAGTACGTCGGCCATGGGCCCGATCTTTGCCGACATCGATGGCGACGGGCGGCTCGACCTGCTGGTCACCGACTCGAAGTACAACCGGCTCATGCACAACGCCGGGGCCAACGGGTTCGAGGATATCGGGCCAAGTTCCGGCATCTCGCAGGCCACGGCGCAGTACGTCAGTTGGGGAGCGGGGATCTACGACTTCGACAATGATGGCTGGCTCGACATCCTGATCTTCCACGGCGGACTGATTCACCTGGTGCCGCAGGAGCAGTCGCTGTTTCGTGGGCTAGGCGGCGGGAAGTTTACTGACGTGTCGCGCGAGGCGGGCCCGGTGCTTGATGTCAAGACGGTGTCCCGGGGAGCCTGCTTCGCCGATTACGACAACGACGGCAAGGTCGACGCATTTGTCGTCAATCTTGGCGCACCGGCCACTCTGCTGCACAACGTCTCGCAGAACAGCAATCACTGGCTCACGGTGAAGCTCAAAGGAAAGAAGAGCAATCGCGACGGAATCGGCGCGCACCTGGAAGTACTGGCCGGAGGAAGAAAGCAGATCGCCGAGCGAGTAGCCGGATCGAGCTATCTGTCGCAAGACGACGGGCGACTTCACTTCGGATTAGGCGCTGCCGCGAAGGCGGAGAAGTTGACGATCCGCTGGCCGAGCGGGCAGGAGCAGGTCTTGGAAAACCTGACGGTCGATCGCGTGCTCACCGTGGAGGAACCGTAAATGCGCGTGGGAACTCCACAGGATCCGAGTTTTCGGCGGCTGCTGAAGATTCTGGCGGTCGTCGGAATCGCTGTGGTCGCGCTCGGAGCCAAGCCCGCCCGCGATGCCTCCCTCCCGAAAGAGAAGTATCTATCGCCGATCGAGATGGCGTTTTCGCCCGACGGACGAGTCATCTACGTAGTCTGTCAGGACAGCGATGAAGTCCGGGTTGTCGATGCCAAGTCGAACCGGGTTGTAGGGAGAGTTAGTGTCGGGCGAATGCCGCGCGGCCTTGCGGTTTCCGCCGACGGCAAAGAACTCTACGTCACGAATGCATGGTCGGACACGGTTTCGGTAATCGATGCCGCGAATCTGACCGTCTCGCGCACACTTCCTACCGGATTCGAGCCGGCCGGCGTAGTCGTCGATCGCTCCGGCCAGACGCTGTACGTGGCGAATCGCCTGAGTAGCGACATTTCCGTCATCGACCTCGCTGCGGGCAAAGAAACGAAGAGGCTGCTGGCGGGCCGTGGGGCCAGCTATCTGGCGCTTTCGCCGGATGGAAAACGCATTTACTGCACGCATATTTATCCCAATCCGGGCGCGTTCCGCACGCAGCCTAATTCTGAGATCACGGTCATCGACACGGAACGGCAGATGGTGGTTGAGCGCAAGGAACTCCACAATGTCGCGGGCGTGTTCCATGTGGCGCTTTCCGCCGATGGCAAACTTGGCGTCGCGGCGCAGTTGCGGCCGAAAAATCTCATTCCGCTGGCGCACGTGGAGCACGGGTGGGTCTTTGGCGACTCGCTCACATTGTTTGGCGAAGACGTCGGGGAAGGCGTTCAGATTCCGATCGACGAACTGGACCGCTATTATGCCCTGCCCTGGGCCGTGGCCATTGCGCCCGACAAGTCGAAGATTTTTCTGAGTACGGCGGGAGCGCAAAGCGTCACGGTGATCGATGTCGCGCGCCTGCTGAAGACGGTGAAGGCGCGACGGCAAGGATTTGCCAACGATCTCTCCGCGTCCGCCGATTACGTGGAAGCTCGAATCCCAGTCGGCCACAATCCGCGGGGGGTGTTGCTGTCGCCTGACGGCAAGAGGCTATTCGTCGCCAATCGGCTCGATGACAACCTTGCGGTCGTTGACACGGCTTCCAACAAAGTTGTGACGACCATCGATCTTGGCGGACCGAAGAACGTCGATGCGCTGCGGCGCGGCGAGCGGCTCTTCTACACGGCGGACTTCGCGTTTCAGGGCGGATTTGGCTGTTCGAACTGCCATCTGGATTCCACCATCGACGGATTGCAGTGGGATCTCGAACCGGACGGTTTCGGCAAGGATATCGTGGACAATCGCTCCCTCGAAGACCTGGCCGGAACCGAGCCCTTTAAGTGGAACGGCGGCAATCCCGACATGCCCACCGAGTGCGGCCCACGCACCGAGAAATTTTTCTATCGCTCCCAGAGTTTTACGCCGCAGCAACTCACCGATCTGGTGACGTTTGTTTATTCACTTCCCTACCGTCCAAATCGTTATCGCCGCCCGAATGACGAACTGACTCCGGCTCAGGAGCGCGGCAAGGCCATTTTCGAACGAGCGAAATCCAAGAACGGTAGGTCCATCCCGGAAAACAATCAATGCGGGTACTGCCACACCGGCCCGAAATACACCAATCAGAAGCAGGTCGACGTCGGCACGGGCAGATCCACGGACCGCTCGGCGATTGTCGACGTACCGCAACTGCCCAACGTCGCTTATTCCGCCCCTTATCTGCACGACGGCTCGGCACGGTCACTGGAAGAAATCTGGACCGTGTTCAACCCGAAAGATACGCACGGCGTCACCAACGATCTCACAAAAGATGAATTGAACGATCTCATCGAGTACTTGAAAACGCTATGAAGACACGAATCTGGTTTGCGATGCTGGCGCTGCTGGTTACGGCATCAATGTGTGCCGCGCAGGACATGCCGATGTTCCGTTGGGAAAACTTCACCGCCGCGAACGGGCTGCCCGACAACCATGTCTACTGCGTGCTGGTGGATGGTAATCGCATCTGGGCGGGAACCGACAACGGACTCGGACTGTACGAAAACGGCGCGTGGAAAGTGTTTCGTCCAGTGGAGGGAGCTCACGAGCAGAGCCTGGCGCATCAGGCCGTACTCTCGCTAGCCCTCGACAAAAGTACCGGCGACGTGTGGGCCGGAACCATGGGCGGGCTGAGCCGCATTTCCGCCGGCCGCATCGATACGTTTACGCAGCTGAACTCCGGCCTGAGCAACGACATCGTCTACGGCGTGGGCGTGCGCGGAGACTACGTGTGGACCGCCACTGCTGCCGGCGGCAGCCGCCTGAACACGCGGACCGGACAATGGTCGCTGTACAACGAGCGCAACACGCCGATGAACGAGATTTGGGTCTACTCGGTTAGCGCCGCCGAGGACAAAGTGTATTACGCGGTCTGGGGTGGTGGCGTACTGGAATACGACGTCGCCACCGATCGTTGGAAGGATTACAACGATCCCGACGGCGAAACCGAAATGGTGGTCATGAGGGATCAGGGACTGATCCACGAGATCACCACGTCGGTCAGCTACGTCGACAAAATCCTGTGGGTGGCCACCTACTTCGGAGCGAGCCGTTATGACGGACGCTACTGGCACAACTTCTTACAACAGGACAGCGGCCTCCCCAGCAATTTTCTGAATCAGATCAAGGGCGTCGACGCCAACCGCGCCTGGTTCTCGACGGACAAAGGCCTCGCCTACTACGACGGGACGAACTGGGCGGTGTATCGTCCGGCGCTGGATACGCACAAACCGGAAATGCTGGTGCGCAATGCCGAAGGCAAGGTGAAGAAGATCCCGGTTCAGACCGCTCCAGCACACAACTACGTCCTCGCCGTGGATTTTCAGGGGGAAGACATCTGGGTAGCCACGGCCAAGGGCCTGAGCCACGGAATTCGGCTAAAACCCTCGCCCGTCGCCGCAAACGTTTTGAATTCTCACAAATCACGGAACACGAAATGAAGACTCGGGAGGCAATCGATATGAATGTTCAGGAACTACTCGCGGAAGTCGCTACTGCACCGGTCGTAAAACGGGCGATCACCAACCACAAGACCCTCAACGAAGCCTATGACTACGGAAGCGCGTTTTCTCGCGGGATGCGCATCGATCTGAACGGGCTGACGATCCTGCTGATCTCGGGCACCGCCAGTATCGATGAGCGCGGCAACACGGTCCACGTCGGCGACCTGCGCGCCCAACTGCGCCGCACTTACGACAACATCACCAGACTGCTGGAGTCGGAAGGCGCGACCTGGCACGACATCGTGCGTACCACGTGCTACCTGCGCGACATTGAGCGCGACTACCAGGCGTTCAACGAGGAGCGGACGGCGTTCTTCCGCGAGCAGAAACTGGACCCGTTGCCGGCCTCGACCGGAATTCAGGCCATTCTCTGCCGGCCCGACTTACTGATCGAAATTGAAGCGATTGCGATGTTCCGGCGGGAATCGCCCGCGGAGTAAGACCATGCGTGTCGTGCGTGCGATGGCGGTAGCGGCGGCGCTGCTCTGTGCATCCTTGGCTCAGACGGCGCCGGTGTGCGAGTGCGGCAAGAATCCTCCCGGGCCTCCCAAGCCGCGCTCGCTGAAGCCCTACACTGGCGCTCCGGAAGACCTGCGTCCGTACTCGAAGTTCACCAATCCCTATCACGAGTACTACCAGGATCTGATCGAGTACAACGGCGCGGCACGGGACATCCCGGACCCCGATCTCAAGACGCTCGACGAGATCCGCATCGGGTTCCTGGCTCCGCTCTACGACCATCCTGATCAGATCCTTGGCGCCCGCATGCTGAACGGGGCGCAAATGGCGATCGACGAGGCCAACGCCGCGGGCGGATATGGCGGCAAGCCATTCCGCCTCATCCAGCACAACGACTACGACAACTGGCAGAATGCCAGCCCGGCCACTGCGGAAGCCAAAGATTCGGCAATCTGGGGCTCGGCCTCAAATGATGCCGTGCGCATGGTTTACGACGACAAGGTCTGGGCCATGTTCGGCTCTCTCAGTTCCGAATCAACCCACATCGCGCTGCGGCTCACGCTCAAGGCCGAAACGCCGCTGGTGAACAGCGAGTCGACCGATCCCACCATTCCGGAGACCATCATCCCGTGGTATTTCACCGTCATTCAGGATGATCGCGTGCAGGGATACACGCTGGCGCGGCACATCTACACGGAACTCGGCATGAAGCGCATAGCGATCCTGCGCGTGAACGACCGCTACGGGCGCTTCGGAGTTCTGAAGTTTCGGGATGCTTCGCGGCGGTTGGGACATCCGGTTGTCATCGAGCAAAAATTTCGCCGCGGCGACACGGACTTTCGCCAACAGCTGCGTGTGATCGAAGACTCGCGTGTCGACGCCATTGTCCTTTGGACGGACATCGGCCCCACCGCGGCCATCCTGCAGCAGATGCAGGAACTGGGAATGAAGCAACGCGTTTTCGGCAGTCATCGCACGATCGGAGACGAACTGATCAAGCTGGCTGGGCCGGCCGCGGAAGGCTTTGAAGCCGTCTACCCGTACGACCCGACGCGCAACGATCCCCGCTGGCTGGACTTCATCGCCCGTTACGAAGCGCGGTATCACGAGAAACCGGATCACTTTGCGGCTCTGGCTTACGACCAGATGCAGATTCTGTTGCGCGCCATCTGCCGCGCCGGCCTGAATCGCGGCCGGATTCGCGACACCCTCACCGGGATCGAAAACTACAAAGGCGTCACGGGAGATATGGTCTTTGATCCGAACTGCAAGAACATCGCGCCACTCTATCTAGCACATGTGCATAACGGGGCCATTGAATACCGCCGCATCACCCTGGAGAAGGCGTATGCACGCGTGGGCGAAGGTGGAGTCGGATTTGCCGGTCCGCCCGCGAGGGATTCCGAGGCGAAAGATCTGACCATCGGTGTGTTCGGTCCGCATGCGGATGAAGTGGTGCGGTCGGCACAGGTGAAGAGCCTGCTGAGCGAGTTCGAGCGCTCCGGCAGGCATCTCTCTTTAGTTGCGATTCCGTCAGGGAGTTCGTGGGGCAAGGCCTCGTCTGCCCTGGTGAATGCCGTCTATCAGCAGAATGCGGTCGCGCTGGTGGCGCTGGACCGGGCGTCGAGCCACATGGCTGAGCAGATCGGAGTGAAGGCGTTCGTACCCGTCATCGCGATTTCTTCCGACCATTCTCTGACATCCACCAACATCCCTTGGATTTTCCGCTTGCCCGAAGGAACGCCGCCGGAGCAGGCATTGCGCAGTCTGTCAGCAGCGGTCGATCAAGCGGGCGCGAATCGCACGCGGCTCCGGGAGACATTGGCCTCGGGCACAACTCTGGCAGGGGTTAAATTCGAGTCGACGGGTGAATTGAAACAGTAAAAGTGGATGAGCTCAGCGGCGCGCCTATTTCCCGATATCCTCATTCCACAAATCCGGATGCGCGGCGATGAAGTCGCGCATCAGCGCGATGCATTCCGCGTCATCGAGAACCACCACTTCCACGCCGCGCTGGCGAAACAAATCCTCCGCTCCAAGGAAGTTCCGGTTCTCCCCCACCACAACCCGCGGAATCCTATACAGCAACGACGTCCCAGTACACATGATGCAAGGGCTAAGCGTGGAAACCAGCGTCAGTTGCGACCAGTCGCGGCGGCGTCCGGCGTTGCGCAGGCAAACCGTCTCTGCGTGTGCGGTGGGATCGCCGGTCTGCACCCGTAAGTTATGCCCGCGCGCCACGATGTTTCCCTGGGCGTCGGCCAGGACGGAGCCAATCGGTAGGCCCCCTTCGCGCAGTCCTGTCCGGGCTTCCTCAAGAGCTTGCCGCAGCAGTGCTTGATCTTTCATGAGCCGCGATCAGTTTACATCCTGGAGTGTGAAGTCCTCGAGATTTGACCAATTGCGCTCGAATCTCGTTTGCCGTACATTGCTCGGCGGAGGCGAAACGCCAATGTCTTCTTACCCCCGCCGTCTTGCGTTCGCTGTGGTCGCTATTCTTTCTATCTTCTTTGGGTCGTGTTTGTTCGCCAGTGCCGCCGGAGAATATCCAAAGCTCGTCCAGAAGGACGGCCGTTATGCTCTCATGGTCGATGGGCGCCCCTTCCTGATTCTCGGCGGCCAGATTCACAACTCCAGCGCATGGCCCAGCGAACTGCCCCAGGTGTGGGATTCCATAGCGGCGCTGCACGCCAACACCGTCGAGGCTCCCGTCTACTGGGAGCAGTTCGAGCCGCGAGAAGGCCATTTCGACTTCACCAACGTGGATCAACTGGTGCAAGGCGCCCGCGCTCACAATCTGCATCTGGTCGTCCTGTGGTTCGGCACCTGGAAGAACGGCAACATGCATTACGTTCCGGAGTGGGTCAAGACCGATCCCAAGCGTTTCCCGCGGATCATCCGCCCTGACGGCGAACCCATCGACGTGCTTTCTCCTCACTCGCGCAATACTCTCGAGGCGGATAAGAAGGCCTTCCTGGCCCTGACCCGTCACCTGAAACAAATCGATGGCGAACAGCACACGGTCATCCTGATTCAGGTCGAGAATGAATCGGGCAACATCGGCAGCGTGCGCGACAACTCGCCCGAGTCGAACCGGGAATTCGCCGGCGCGGTCCCGGCCGATCTGCTGGCGGCTGCCCATAAGCAGGCAGGTACATGGAGTCAGGTTTTCGGCGCCGACGCCGATGAAGTTTTCCAGCTCTATCATCAGTCCAAGTACGTTAACGAAATTGTGGCGGCGGGCAAAGCCGAGTTCCCGGTCGTCTATTACATCAACGTGTGGATTGACTATCCGCCTGCCGAACTTCCTCAACGGCAACTGGAAATGCCCGGCATCGGATATCCCAGTGGCGGCGCGGTCCAAAGAATGGTTGGCTTATGGCGCGCTCTGGCGCCGGCGATCGACATGATCGGTCCTGACATCTACGCCGACGATTCCCCCTTCTATCGCGAAACCATGCGCGCGTATCAGCGGCCAGACAATCCACTGTGGATTCCGGAGACCGGCCGCAGCGACAGTTTCGCCAAATTCCTTTTCTACGCGCTTGGGAATGGGGCCATCGGCTTCTCGCCCTTCGGGGTCGATCAGTCAGGCTGGAACATCACCGGGGACAAAGCGTGGAAAGCGCACGCGAACAACTTCGCCCTGATCGGGCCGATGAGCCGAGAGATCGCGCAACTCGCGTTTGATGGCAAGCTGAAAACCGCCGTGGAAGAACCAGGACAGACCGCGCAGGAAATCGACTTCGGAGCATGGCAGGCGACGGTCGCCTACGGCTTCCCACAACCCGACGGACGACGGGCTCCTGGAACCAAGGACGCGCACGGCGCTGCCTTGGTCGCTCAGTTAGGTCCCGATGAATTCCTGGTCACAGGCGTCGACGCCAGCGTCTCGTTTCATCTCCCCGGCAAGCTGCCATGGATACGCAGCGAGATCCTGACCGCCGAGCAGGGCGTTTACGACAACGGCGTGTGGAAGCCCACAAAATTGTGGAATGGCGACGAGACGGACCGGGGCCTCTGTTTCTACGACAAGCCGGTCGTCGTGCGGTTGAAAGTCGGACGCTTCTAGGGCATCCGCCGGCGGAAGACTACAATCAGATCGCTTGAGGCTCTGCGCTTGTGTCCTCTCACTCGACAGGCTCGGTGGTGACGAACTCCGTCGTAGCCTTTCTGCAGAAAGTGCCACCGTTCCAGTTCCTCTCGTCCGCCGAGCTGGCTCGCTTGGCGGGTCACATGACGCTGGAGTTTTTCCCGAAAGACACGGTCATTCTGAGCGCCGGGCACACCACCTCGGATGCGCTCTACATCGTTCACAAGGGCGGGGTAAAGCTTGCGTTGCGCTCCCAGGTCGGCAAGCAAGTGATGCTCGATCTGCGCAGCGAAGGTGAGATCTTCGGTCTGCTCTCGGTGATGGGCCGCGATCCCGCGCGGCTCGATGTTACCGCCCTCGAAGACACGCTCTGCTACAGCGTTCCGGGCGAACAGGTGCAGCGGCTGATCGCGGAGAACCCTGAGTTTGCGAACTATCTGATCCGCACTTCGCTGGCCCGCTACATGGACCGAAGCCTGCAGGCGCTGCGTACGCAGTCGTTCCTGATGGGCGACTCCGAACGCCTGCTCTACTCACTTTCGGCGGGTGATGCCGCCGGCACATCGCTCATCCTTTGCCCGCAGCAAACCACCATCCGCGAGGCTGCCCAGTTTCTTGCGAAGTCGCGCGCAAGCTGCGCGTTCATCGTAGACGAGCACGGAGCGGCGTCCGGCATCGTGACCGACCGTGACTTTGCGACCAAGGTCGCGGCCAATGCCATGCCGCTCGATCAACCCGTGACTGGAATTATGAGTCAGCCCGTCATCGCCGTGGACGCTGCAGAACGGGTGTTTCACGCATTGCTGGCCATGGTGACGCACAACATCCACCATGTGCTCGTGAAGCGTGAGGGAAGGCCCGCCGGTGTGCTCACCGCCCACGATCTGATGGTGCTTCAGGGCAAGTCACCACTCAACGTCGTGCGGCATATGGAGGAGCAAAAAAGCGTGGCGGACCTTGCCGCGGCCCAGGAGCGCATCGTCGGATTACTTCCGCTGTTGTTGCGCGAGGGCGCCAAAGCTGCCCACATCACCCGAGTGATCGCCGAAGTGAACGATCGCCTCACCGCCAAGATCCTGCAGTTTGCCGAACAAGAACTCGGCCCTGCGCCGGTTGCCTACTGCTGGGCGGTGATGGGCAGTGAAGGCCGCCGCGAACAGACGTTCAAAACCGACCAGGACAACGCGCTCATCTATGCCGACGACGACCATCCCGAGGTCAAGGACTATTTCACGCGCCTGGCGGCCTTTGCCCGGGACGCGCTCTCTACTTGTGGATATCCCCTCTGCGCTGGAAACTACATGGCCAGCAATCCGCAATGGCGGCAGCCGCTCGGCGTGTGGCAGAAATATTTTCGCCAGTGGATCCGCGAACCCGAGATTCACCGCACAGAGGATGCCCTGATCTTGTTCGACATGCGTCCGGTAGCCGGAGATTTCGGCCTGTTCTCTACGCTCGCCGCTGATTGGCGGCGCGAGTTGCAAAACGCGAACGAGTTCAAATCCATGCTGGCGATGGTCTCCACCCAGCACAAACCGCCCCTGGGTTTCTTCCGCAGTCTCGTCCTGGAGCGCAGCGGCGAGCATCGCAACCAGCTCGATCTCAAACTCGTGGGCACGGGACCCATCGTCAACGCCGTCCGTTTGCTCGCCCTGGACGCCGGCGCGCAGGCCACCAACACCTCCGACCGCCTGGCTGCATTGCCGGGCCGCCCGGAGAGCGATCCGCAGCTCTACCAGGACCTGCAGGAGGCTTACGAATTTCTCACCCTGCTCCGCGTCGAGTGTCAGATCCAGCAACTTCGTGAAGCGAAGCCAATCGGCAACTACGTCGCACCCGAAACGCTGACTCATCTGCAGCGCAGCCTCTTGAAGGAAGCCTTCCGCGCCAGCGCCCGCGCGCAGTCGCTCATTGACGGGCGATTCCGCACCGCCTTGTGGGCGCAATTGGGGCGATGATGCTGGGCTGGCTGAAATCCGAACGACAGAAGAATCCGTTCCCGGGCGATACCCATCTCGACTCGGTGCGCTACGTAGTGCTCGATACCGAACTCACCTCGCTCGACCCGCGCTCCAACCGCGTCCTCTCCATCGGCGCCATCGTTATGGAGGGTCCACGCATTCGCCTGGGCGAACAGTTCTACCGCACCATGAATCCAGGAGTCCCGATTCCCCCAGACTCTGTCTTAATCCATCAACTCCGCTCCGAAGACCTTGACGGCGCTGAGCTTCCAGGCGACGTCCTCAAGAACTTATTGAAGTTCGTCACAGGCTCGGTGCTGGTCGGACACTTCGTCCACTTCGATCGCAAAGCACTTTGGAAAGAACTCGGCGACGACCGCCACCGGCTCGACAATCCCGCAGTCGATACGGCGCGAGCCCATCACTGGATTCTCCGCCATGGCCGTCACTCAGACGACCTGGCCATCCAACTTGAGCAGCAGGATCTCACCGCTCTGGCGAGGTACTACCAACTCGAAGTCCACGACTCCCACCACGCGCTGGCGGACGCCTTTGTCGCGGCTCAGTTGTGGCAAAGAATGCTCGCCAGACTCGCGGCTAACGGCATTCACACACTGCGCGATTTGCTGAAGATCGCAGCCATCTAGTTGCGACCATCGCGGCCGTCTCCGGTCTTCGACGACTACGATTGGAAATTGGCACGGATATGTTGGGCATACAAGCCCCATGTCAGGGATGCATCTGGTTTTTCAGGTCGGGGTCTATCTCGAAGGCTTTACCAAATTCGGCGCGGGACTCGGCTATGTTTCCTTCCTGTTGGAACGTGAGCGCCAGATTGAAATGTGCTTCAGCGTATTGCGGCTTGAGACGCACAGCGGACAGGAATTCCTGTTGAGCTTCCCGGAGCTTGCCATTTTGCAGCAGCACCAATCCGAGATTGTTGTGGGCTTCCGCGAAGTTTGGATCACGGCGCACAAGTTCGCGGAAAACATTCATGGCGCCGGTGGCGTCGTTCTTTTGGTTGAGGGTTAATCCGAGTTGTACCCATGCATCGGTGTACTTCGGATTCAGATTGGTCGCTTCGCGCAACTCACGGACGGCTTCGTCCAGGCTTCCCGATTGCGCCAGCCCTAGCCCGAGGTTGTAATGAGCCTCTGCCAGATCGGGATCGCACATGACGGCTTGGCGGAATTCGTCGAGCGCTCGTGGCTGATCATTCCCGCGCCAATAGAGCAATCCCAGGCTGGAGTGAGCTTGTGCGTAGTCAGGCTTCAGTTCCAGTGCCTCCTTATAGGCTGCCAACGCCTCCTCAGGCTCATTCTTGCGTTGCAGGGTGAGGCCCATGTAGTAGTAGCCGGTCGGCAATTCGGGCGCTTTGTCGATCGACTGCTTGAAGAAAGAAAGTGCGTCATCCAGTTTCTGAGCCTTCAGGGCGTCAACACCCTGGATGGTAAGCAATTTCGCCTCGGCCAGACGCGCCCGAAACTCCCGTAGTCCACTGATCTCGCTCAATTCTTTTTTGGCCGCGTCCGCTTGGCCTTGGGCGCGCAGGGCGATGCCGAGGTTGTAATGCGCTTCCTCGTAGTCTGGTTTCAGCTCGATGGCCCGCTGGAAGGCCGCAATCGCGCCGCCCAGGTCTCCAGTCTCTTTCACTTCTTTTCCAAGGTTGAATTGAGCTTGTGCATCATTCGGATCGATGGCTACCGCTTTGTGAAATTCGGCCAGCGCACCGGTGCGATCGCCTTGGCGACGCAAAGTCACGCCTAACCATGTGTGTGCGCCCGCCAGGTGCGGATTCAACTGGATGGCGTGGCGAAAGTCCGCGGCGGCCGCCGAAAGATTGCCGAGCTGTCCTTCAGTGACTCCCAGTTCCGAGTAAACCTCGGCGGAAGGTTCGGCAGCCACCGCTCGCAACAATTCAGTCCGGGCAGCGGCCGGGGCATTCGTCTCAAGATCGATGCGCGCCAGCAGGCGATGCGGCGCCGCTTTCTTTGGGTTCAGTCGCGCTGCGGTGCGCAATTCTTTTGACGCGGCATCAAGTTCGTGCAGATCGTAGCGGGTCGCACCTAACGCGTAGTGGACCTCGGCCCAGTTCGGCTTGAGCCGCAGAGCAGCTTCGAATTCCTCGATTGCGTTCGCGGCATCGCCTTTGTATTTGAGCGCGAGCGCCAGGTTGTAGTGAGTGAGCGGGTCGTTCGGCTCAAGCTGGAGAGCTTTCCGATAATCTGTGATGGCCGCGTCCCAGGATTTTTGCCGAGACTCTTCCAGGGCCTGCTGGCGGTAGGTCTGGGCCGTTTGAGCACAGCACGGCACCGCCATCATGCACAGCAGAAGCAGCCGGACCCTCATGGTCAAAGCCTAGCATGCATTGTCAGGCTATAAGGCGCTCTTTTGTTGATGACTCGTGAAGCCGAGTTTGGGGACTCGGCCTCACTTGAGTTTGCCGTCCGGATCACCAGATGAATTTCGCGCTCACCTGGCCGATGCGGGGATCGCGGGAATTCGTGACATTTCCAAAGGTGCCGTTGATGTTGCCGCTCGGGTTCGTGAACTGAGCATGGTTGAATATGTTGAAGAATTCACCGCGAATCTGGAAAGACATCGCCTCTCTGACGGGAAAAACTTTTGTTACCCCGAAATCGGTGTTGTTGAAACCTGGCCCATGGAAGAATCGGCGGTTTGCTGTCCCGAAAGTGCCGCAATCAGCACTGGGAGTGATTCCCGTGAAAGTGCAGCTAGTCGGGGTAAATGAGCTCTGGCTGAAGTATGTGAATGCACCCGTCGATGCGGTGGCACGGGGGTTGTAGATGTGAACCGGTCCCACCAGATTGGGCATGTCCGTGGACGGACTCCCAGCAAGCGAAGAGTCCCCCACGCTCTGATTCATCTGGATTGGAAATCCCGTCGCGAAGCGCGTAATACCCTGCAACTGCCATCCTTTTGTCAGCCACGATGGGCCATGGAAGGCCCGGCTGAGTGGCATCTCCCAGATATAGCTGACGACAAAATTGTGGTGTACATCGGTCGATGACAAGCCTCGGCTAAGTCTAGGGTTTTGGAAGTTGACTAGATCAGCGAAGCCGGAAGAATTGTCCAGGGCTTTCGCAAAGGTGTAAGCCGCCAGAAATGTTACGTCGCCGGCCTTCCGCTCCACCGTGACCTCGCCAGCGTGATAGGTCGAATTCGCAACCAGCTTGGTGAAGGTGTTGCCATAACCAAAGCAGAGCGTCTGGGCCCCGGGGCAGTAATTCGGATTCAACAGCGTATCCCTGGTGCCGTAGACGGTATTTGAGCCCAGAGTAAACGTGTCCTGCTCGGCATTGGGGCCGCACCCGACGGAACCGCTGGACGAATCGGTGTACCCTTGCGCAGCGAGTTGCAGGCACAATGCAGCATCGCCCGGATTGGCTTCCGATTGCGAGATGAGCCGGTGGCCCACCGTGCCCACATAGGCAACCGTCAATACCGTGGACCTTGACAGTTCACGCTGGATGGAAAAATTGAAATGTTCAGCGTAGGGTAGCTTGTTATGAATGTCGTATCCGGGGAAATAGGACATCGGCTCGTAAACCGAGAAGTCGAGCGTCTTGTTTGCCGGGCTCCCCGGAGTTGGGACAGTAAACGGGAAGCGCTGTCCCTCGCCGTCGGTGCCTCCATCCAGCCGGTTTCGGAAAGGCTCAGCAAAGTCCACGGGCGTCGGGTTGCTCCAATACAAGCCGAAGGGCGCGTCGGCCACCTCATAGAAGAGATTGAGGTCTTCTACCGACGTGTAATACAAACCATAGGAAGCACGGATACTGGATTTGCCTGGTCCACCAAAGACCTTGCCCAACACTCCATCGCTGAAGCTTGGAGAGTAAGCGATACCGAGGCGCGGTCCGAAGTTATTAAATCGAGTCGGAGCCAGCGTCTTGGGAATGCCTGGATCGCCGGGATAAACGAGTCCCAGCGGAGACTTTGGGAAGACCGTCGACTGCTCACCCTTAACCCAAGTCTGGATCTTTCCCTGGGTGTCATACCAGGGCATGCTCGCTTCCCAGCGCAGACCAATATTGACGGTCAGGTCGGGAGTTGCCTTCCACGTATCTTGTGCATAGGCTCCACCGTAGCGCGTGCGTGAATCCAGGAGCTGCAAAGCCGCCTGTTGGTAGCCACCCTGGTTCTTTGGCGCACCAAGCAGGTAATCAGCAAAATCGACGCCCGTCACACTGCCGTCGAATGTGAAAGCCCCGTCCTGGCTAGCCAGATTGCGCTCGTTGACCTGCAGATAGCGAGCCTCTCCGCCGAACTTAAGCGTATGTTTGCCGAATACCTTCGAAAGCCCGTCCGACGCCATGTAGGTGTTGTCGGGCTGGAAGGTGATGAGGGACGGTGTGCCGATGGAGAAGTTCTGGAAATAGACCTGGGGAACATACTCCGGGAAGTTAGGGTACGCATCCGGAACAATGCCCAGTGTACCTGCACCGGTCACGAACCCTAGGGATGCCAGTGACGCCTTGCCACCGGTCGGATTGTCCAGGTGAGTAGCAGTACGGAAGAAGGTGACGCGGGCCTCGTTGACAGCGCTTGGTCCGAGGGTCTTTATATTGCTGATGACGAACTCCTGGGCACGGGTTGGTGTCTGAGCGGGGAAGCCTGGAACGGTTGCGCCCGGCAACGCGTTAAGGACCGTCGAGTCGTCGAAGTGATAGTAGAACGACCAGTTTCCAGTCTTGCGATTGGCGAAATCGACGCGTTCTCCGATCTTGTTATCGGTAACAGTGTTCTTTTGGCTGTTGCTGGAGTACGTCCCCAAGCTGTTATTGGGACCCGGGATGTAGGGGAGAATTCCAATCGCGGCAGGCGACCACGCGCTCTTGGGAACCACCCCGTTGGGAAAGACGCACACGCCGTTTTGGGCATCCTGCGGCGTACTGCAACCAGGCACCCAGTAAGGCTCACCCGCCGTTACTGGCTGCCCTCCCAGTCGGCTTGAGAGCTCGGTCGGCCATCCGCAGGCGGGACACGGCGCGCCCGGCGTGGCGGTGCCGTTGACGGAGCCACTCAAGGTACAAGGGCCAAGAGTTCCGTTAACAAGGCAAGTGGTTGCCGGTCCAAAATTCCCCTGAAGCTCGGCGGTAGTCGGCACGTACACGATTCCCGTTTCCGCTCCCTGCACCTGTTTCGTTCCCTGATAATCCGTGAACCAGAACAGCCTATCCTTCCAGAATGGCCCTCCGGCGGTGAACCCGAATTGATGGCGGCGCAATTCGGTTTTGGATGCGCCCACAGGTGTGAAAAAATTCTTGGCGTCGATGGCGTCGTTGCGCAGGAATTCAAAGACATCGCCGTGGAAACCATTTGTACCGGACTTCGTAATCGCGTTCATCACCGCGCCGCTGAATTTTCCGTATTCCGCGTCGAAGCTGTTGGTGATGAGGCGGAACTCCTCGACGGAATCAAGGTTCGGAACCAGCCCGGCACCCAGATTTCGTCCCTCGCTGACATCGCCGCCGTTGACCAGAAACGCGTTGGCCGTTTCGCGCTGGCCATTCACTGACACGTTTCCTGCGTTTGAGATGTAACCCGATACCGGCCTGCCGCCCGTCCCGGAGCTGCCACCGATCGTCACAGACCCCGACGGCGCCACTCCCGCCTGCAAGCCCAGCAGGTCCAGGTAGCTGCGGCCGTTCAGCGGCAGAGCCATCATCTTTTGGGAATCGATCACGTCTCCAAGTTGCGTACTCTCTGTCTCGACCCGCACCAGGTCGCCGGTAACGTCCACCGTTTCCAGCACCGTGCCCACATCGAGCGTGATGTCGAGCTTCAACTGATCGTTCACCTGCACCGTAATCTCGTTCGTGGCGTACGGGCGGAAGCCGACCGCAGTAGCACTGATCTTGTACGTGCCCGCCGCCAGTGCGAGGAAACGATAGGCCCCGTCCTGACCCGAGGTCACTTCCTGGCTAAGATTGGTTTGCGTATTGGTGATGGTGACCTTCGCGCCGACAACGGCGGCTTGGGCACGATCCTTGACCGCGCCCGCAATGGAACCGGTCACGTCGGCGTACGCTGCGCTCGCCAGAATCGCGAGGAGCACAGAGACAATTGAACATCGCAGGCTGACAGATAGTGTCTTTCCCACAAGCCACCTCGGCACCCCAGAAGTTGAAGTACGATGCCACAAGCCATCGACCGTCTGCAAGAGGAATTTCACAGAACGGTTCACCGTTTTCACGGAATGAGAATTGACGTCAACGGCCCCCTCGGAGGAGATAGGCGAATTTCGCATAAAGGCACGTCTCAATTTCAAAATCAGTTTCATCCGTTCGAAAAAATCACTCCCTGACGCGGGCATTGCAGCGCGGGCGGCATCTGAACTCGGTTTCTGGAATTGCACTTTCTGCTCCAATCCTCTTCTATTTTTGGATTTCCCTGCGGATCGCGATCAACGACACCTGCTCAAGTCCCGGAAAGTGGTCGTCTCTGTCCGCCTTGCGCTCGCTGGGAGGAATTTGTTGAACCGTCGTACGCGCGGGCAGAACCGGACCGAAGTATTGCGCGTAAACTTCATCGAACGTCGCGAGATCCGAGAGGTCATCGAGGTAGACATTCGTGGAAACAACCTCGTCGAACGTCATTTCCGCTTCTTCGAGGTTGTCGAGGAGATTGCGCATTGTCTGCCGCAGTTGGTGCTGAGTCGTGGTTGCGTAGACGCCACCATGAGGCCCCGGGATGAAGCCATCCTTCGCGGAACAATACAACGTCTTTCCAGCAAACACGCACGGACTAGCGGTTGGACTTGGAGGCATGTTTTTCGGTCGTACTGCCCTCCGTTGTTTCAGATCGCGCACCGCTACGCCGGTATACTCAACGTGAACTCCAGCCGGAAGGCTCGATACCTCAATGGTGGCTCGTGCGGGCGTATTCCCGAACTCAAACCGCGCGGCATAGTGTTGATTCATGACCCGCATCGGGATGTCCGATACCAAGCACGGATTCACGAACACCATATTGCTGTAGTCGAGTCCGGCAGCTTGCAGGACGGCGTGCATGCGGTCAAGAGCCAGGTCAACTTGCGCACCCGGATCGCCGGGAATTTTGCCGCGCTCAGGATCGCTGCCCCCCATCGTGGAGATGAAAAGCCGGTCGCGAGTCAGAACGCCCGGCGCGGCTGACTCTTTCCAATTGAACTTCGGCGGATAAATGGCCCGTCGATCTGTAAGGTCACGCACTGCGACGGCACTGATCTGAATTGGCGGCTCCGGAACGCGGGCGACGCCCAGTACGGCTCGCGCCGGAGGAGTCTTGCCGAAGTATTCGCCGAAAGCTCGATCGACTTCATCGAACTGGTTCATGTCTTCCAGGTAGACCTGGGTGTACACGATGTGGTCGATGTTCAGGCCCGCAGCCTCAACGAGCCTCTTTACATTGCTTAGCGCTTGCTGTACCTGCTCGCTCGTTTTCGCAGGCAGGCTGCCGTCCAACCGGCGTGGCCCCTGCGCAGAGATGTATACATAGTCACCAGCATCGACGGCGGGTGAATACACTCGATTCGAGCCGGCTCCCGACGGAACAATCGGGCGCGACTGGGCCTGGACCAGCAAGGGCGAAAGCAACAGCATGGCTAACATCGATCGCAGGTGAATCCGTGGCATTGGCCGAGTCGCCTCAATCTATGCTGATTTCTTCCGTGCAGCGCTAAGCACAGCTCGCAATCTCTGACCGGCGATCATCTCTTCCCCAGGTTTGATCGTCATGGAAATCAGCTCGATGTAATTGGGTGCCTTGGGCGCCTTCTGGTTTGGCTTCCCTTCGCGGACTGCCTTTACCAGGCTTGGATTGTCCGGTCCAAGCACTTCGATTCGCGGATTTCCAGCCCGCAACTGTTGAACGCAGTCGATCGCTGCGAAGCCCCAGGCTTGCTCGTCCCATGAGACGCGCAGAGTGGGATAGCGGTTTCCATCGTCCGGAATATAGATCTTCGTCTCGACACCGGGAACGGTTTCAACCAACTTGCGGATGCGATCGACGCGGCCGTTCCACTCCGCGTAGAGTTTTTTCTCATCCAGGTTCAGCCAGGTTTCAAGGGCGGTGAGACATCCGATGATTTCTTCTTTCCCGACCTTCATGGGCCGGCAGATGGCCCCTTCGCGCGGATTGCAATTCATCAACGCAGCTTCGACCAGGTCTTTTCTGCCCAACAGCAAGCCGCTACATTGCGGGCCAGAGAGCCCTTTGCCGCCCGAAAAACAGTACAGATCGATGCCCATCTTCGCATAAAGCTTGGCATTGCTGACGGGCGGGATCCCGGCGGCGTCATCGAGCAGCATGGGAACTTTCTTGTCTTTCGCGATCGCCAGTTCATGCTCTAGTTTCTCGCCAAGATCGGTGGTGTAAATCATCGCGGTGTTTTCGTTGATCGCATTGGCGAGTTCGTCGGCAGAGTAGACAAGCACGAGTTTGGCGCCCGTGAGACGAATGGCGCTATCAAAAGCGCTGCGGCCGCCAACCATGACCACTTCATGTTTGAGCCCTGTGGTGTCGGGAAGCTGCCAGATATTTTTGTCGTCGGTGCCCGCCATGCATCCTGCGGTGGCTGCAGCCATAGCGCCGGCGGATCCAGAAGTCACGATGCCCGATTCGGCTCCGGTTAATTCAGCCAATCGCCGTCCTACGGCGCGCTGTAAATCGATCACGTCGACGAAGTACTCAGAAGCTTCCAGTGCGGCCTGTCGAACCGCGGGAAATTCCAAAGAGCCGCTGAGATAGGTCCACGTGCCGCGACAATTAATTACGGTCTGCACGCCCAGGCGGCTATAAATATTCGCTCGCGGATCCTTTCCCACCGCAGTCGCTGCTTGCGCATACAGATCGCGGGCTGCAATCTGACTCAATAGCGGCGCGGCCGACAGCAGCTTCATAAACGATCGCCGGCTGGAATTCGAAACCATGCCAGACCTCCTTCGAGATTGACTCCGTAATACCAAACTGCTCTTCGATCGCGTTCCTAATCCTCATCGTCAGGGAGCGGGACCCGCGACCGCACCGCCAGAATGTGCGCCTTGGCTCCCGGCTTATCCCGGTTGTAGAAACCAACCGTGCAATTGGAGCGGAAGTAATATGCGTCTCCCGCTTTGGCGGCGTGACGGCCTTCGATTCCATCCATCCCGCCGCCGGCCACCATTTCCCCCTCTCCATCGATCACGAGGTAGATTTCTTCGGCCGTCTCATGATGGTGCGGGAAATTGGTTCCACCGGGAGCGAAGTCCATCCAGAAAAGACTGGTGACGACGTAGGCCTGGTCGATGGCGTCCCGCTTGCCCTTGCGCGGGCCGGCTAACAGCTTGTACAGAACCGAAGTCGGATGGCCATCCACGGTCTCTTCTTTGATGTCGTCTAGATTCACGATTTTCGGCTCTGGCGGTGGCGGATCGATTGCCCTTTTGGCCGGAATTTTGAAGCCCATCACGACCACCCGCACTGGCTCCTCAGACCGGTTCGCGATGGAGTGCTTTACCCCGGGAGCCACGTATGTGAAATCGTTGGCGCGCAAAGCGTACGCCTGGTCCCCATACGACAGACTCGCTTTTCCCTGCAGCACAAAATAGAGTTCCTCGTCCCGGTCGTAAAGCGTGGTTTGACAGGTTCCGTGGGGTTCTACGGTCATTTCGCCAAAGCGAGAGACACTTCGCAAGGTCCGCCCCTCCGAATCACCCTCGCCGAAAATCGCCCGGTAGTGACAAGTGTCGGAAGCGAATGGAATCTTTGTTTCGGGCAGATTCGGGACGAAGCGGTGCAGCCACGTCGGGTCGACCTTACGCTCTTGAGCCAGCACGCAGGTCACTGCCAACAACACCAACATTGAGTAGCAAATTTTCAAGATTTCCCAGTGAGCCGCGGATTCGATTCGTCAGAGTGGTATATCACAGAAATTTCTTGACTCAAATCGAAATATTTCGTTTGATTCGTTTTTATTGCGTTCTTATGCAGTGAGACGAACGGCATGCGACCGGGCGCACGTGCTACGCTGCTACGATTTTGTTTCCATTGAGGGAGGTTCTGCATGATTCGGCGTTTTTTGCGGAAAATGGATGCCGCGCTTGCGATTGGCGCGATCGCCTGCGCCGGGATGTCCGTCTCGCTGGCGCATGGACAAGCATCCGCAGGCGCGCGCGCGGAGTGCCGAGTGGAATCGGTCGAATATAAGGGCTGGAATGCGGAACAAATCTCGAATCGCTGGGTACAACTGATCATCGTGCCGCAAAACGGCGGCCGCTTGATGCAAGTAATGTTCGGCGGGCACTCGTACTTATTCGTGAATCCCAAACTTGCCGGAAAATATTTTCCTCCAGACGCGGATCAATGGTTTAACTATGGCGGCGACAAGCTTTGGCTGTTGCCGGAGGGGAACGACGACGAGCAGCACTGGCGAGGCAATTCAGATGTGATCGATGACACCCCGTTTAAGTTTCGAAACGTTTCGGATGGAAAGCAATGCCTTATTGAGCTTACGGGGCAGGCTGACCCTCAAACTGGGATCCAATTTTCGCGAACTATTTCGCTCGCCGCCGACTCTCCTGCGATCCGCTTTCAAGCTTCCATGAAGAACCTCACCGGTCATGTGTTGGAATGGTCGATGCAGTCCGTCTCTCAGTACGACACTTCCAACCCGCAGGCGAACGGCGATACTCAATCTGCGATGAACCGTGAGTTTCATACGTTCACGCCGGCCAATCCCTCCAGCGCTTACTTGAACCGGTACCACGTGCGTTTTGGGCAGGCGGAGAATCGTGCGGTATCCGTCCGCGACGATGGCCTCTTCGCTCTGCACTATGTCCATATGGCGGCAGAACTGTGGCTCGACTCAACCGCGGGATGGCTGGCTGTCGTAGACGGCACAAGTCGGTATGCGATGGTCGAACGCTTTCACTATGATCCGAGCCGCCCCTATCCAGGAAAGGCTTCAGTAATCTTCTGGACCAACGGTCCTGAATTGCGGCTCAAGGATGACGGCGAGGTCGCGCTCGGTAAAGATCCCGATGCGAGTCCCTATTATCTCGAAGCGGAACTGAACAGCCCGATGTGCCACCTCCGCCCTGCTGAGAGTTGCACTATGGAAACGGAATGGTTTCCTACCCGGGCGGGCACAGAGTTTCATGGCGTGAGCGACGCCGGCATTCTGATTCAGCCTCTGAAGGCGATTCGCCGGTCCGATCATGCGATTACGCTCTCCGGAGCTTTTGGCGTGTTTTACTCCGGGCACATGGTGGCGCAGCTTTACGATCAACGCGGAGTGAGTTTAGGCGCAACCCCGATCATGGACGTGAACCCGACCGAAGCGGTCACTCTCGAAAAAGAGCTTCCGGACACCAAGGCAGTTCGAGTCTCGTTGCATCTCCTCGATGAGAACGGACTAGACCGTGGTTCGCTGCAGGAAGTTCGGGTCGATAATGGAGAAAATCGCTAAATGAAACGCGCCCTCATGCTTTGCGCGCTGTTCGCAATTGTGTCGGGTGTTCTACCCGCGCAACAGCGACAATCCGTAGTCACAGTGACACCTCAAGTAAGCGCTGAGGATCTGCTCGCCCATCCAGTCGGCGCGAACTGGGCTTCCTACAACGGCGATTACAGCGGACGGCGCTATAGCAGCCTGGACGAGATCAAGGTTTCCAATGTCGCTCAACTCCGCGCGGAATGGGTGTTTCATCCGGGCAATACGCAGACACTCGAAGTTACTCCAGTGGTGGTGCGCGGGATCATGTACATCACCGCCTCGAATGACGTGTTCGCCCTGGATGCCCGAACTGGAAGGTCCCTGTGGCACTACCAGCGGCCTGTAAGCTCGGGATTGCTCGATGATGCCGCTGCGCACAAGAATCGCGGGGTTGCCCTGTGGCAGGATTCCGTTTACACGGAGAGCGATGATGCCCATCTCTTGCGCCTGGACGCTCGCTCCGGAGGACTGATCTGGGATGTTCAGTATGCCGAGAAGGAAAAGCATTATGGCGCAACCAGCGCGCCGCTGACCGTGAAAGACATGGTGATCGTCGGTACATCCGGCGGCGATTCGGGCGTGCGCGGTTTTGTCGCCGCCTACGATGCGCAAACCGGCAAGCAAAGGTGGCGTTTTTGGACCATCCCCGCTCCGGGTGAGTTCGGTTCCTCGAGTTGGCCGGGCGATTCCTATCTTCATGGCGGCGCCACAACCTGGATGCCCGGCACCTACGATCCGGAACTCAATACGGTGTACTGGACGACCAGCAACGCCGCGCCTGATTACGTCGGCGATTCCCGCCCGGGCGATGACCTTTACACCGCGTCTGTGGTGGCGCTGGATGCAGATACGGGAGAACTGCGCTGGTACTTCCAATTCACTCCCCACGATTTGTATGACTACGACGCAAACGAGACTCCAGTGTTGATTGATGCGGTGGAGAATGGCATCGCGCGGAAGTTGCTCGTACAGGCGGACCGCAATGGTTTTTTTTATGTAATCGACCGCACCAACGGCAAACTCCTCCGTGCGACGCCTTTTGTCGACAAGCTGAATTGGGCTAAGGGCTTGGATGCAGCCGGGCGGCCGATTCTTACCGATCGAATTCCATCTGAGCAAGGTACAGACATCTGCCCGGGAGTCGAAGGTGCAACGAACTGGTTTTCCCCCTCTTACAATCCCAACACCGGACTCTTCTATGTCTTAGCTCTGGAAGCGTGCAACACATATTTTTCAAAAGCGGAGCCCTTTCAAAAGGGACGGGTCTTTTACAACACAGGGACGAAACGTCCCCCCGATGGGCAATCGCAGAAAGTTCTGCTGGCGCTCTCCTTGGCCGATGGCAAGACGGTATGGCGTGATCCTCAGGTTGGACAAGGAAATTCCTGGGCGGGGACTCTTACAACTGCCGGCGCCGTGGTTTTCTTCGGCGACGACACGGGCTCACTCGAGGCGGTTGACGCCGCCAGTGGTCATCCCTTGTGGCACTTCAACACCGGACAGAACATGACGGCGTCTCCGATGACCTATTCCGTCGATGGTGTACAGCACGTGGCCATTGCTGCCGGAAGCGACGTCTTCAGCTTCGCGCTTCCGCATTGAAGGTCGTCTTTGCGCTAGCGGTAGGGGACGAATCCTGGCGTCTTCATCCGCAGGCGGTACACGGAAGTCGTCGCCGTGATGTAGAGAGTTCGATCGTCCTTGTCGCCCCACGCTAGGTTCGCCGGTTGTTCGGGCATTACGATCGTTCCCAGGTGCTTGCCATCTGCGCTCCAGATCCATATTCCTCGCGGCCCGGTCACGAATAGATTTCCATCCGTGTCGACTTTCATTCCGTCTGGAACTCCCTCGCCCTTGCCTCCCGGTTCCTCGCCGAAGATCCTGCCGTTCGTGATGCCTCCATCGGCGGTCACGTCGTAAACGCGGATATTCCGCTGTTCGCTGTCGTCGACATAAAAGCGTTTGCCATCGGGAGAGAAGGCCAGACCGTTGGGTTCCGTCAATTCCTTGGTCAGCAAGCGAAGCTTGCCTTGCGCATCAAGACGAAAAGCGCCGAGGAATGGTAGTTCTCGTTTCTCTCCCTTGACCAGATCCATATCCGGGTCGGTGAAGTACAAGGCTCCATCCGGGCCTACGACCACATCGTTCGGGCTATTGAGTTTCTTGCCCTCGAAATGATCGGCGAGGATTTTGTATTTGCCATCCGGAGTCACCGCAATAATCGCTCGTAACACGCTGGCACAGTCGATGAGTCTGTGCTGCCGATCGAAAGTGTTGCCGTCTGGATCGCCCAGTGCGATCACTTCTTCCTGCTTGCCATCTGGATACAGCCGGTAGATCTTGTTGATTGTTTCGTCGCTCACGTAAAGAAAGCCGGCATCGTCCCACACCGGGCCTTCGGTGAAGCCGAAACCTGTTGCCACGATCGCCAGTTTGGCATCTCGGTCCACAACCTTCCAGAAGTCGGGCGATTCGGCTTGCAGGGCGAAATCGCGTTGCTCCTTTGGGGAAGAAGTTGATCGCAGCGGACGGACGATCATCAGGAGGGCAACGGCTACAAGCACAAGCGTCAGTGCTCTGCGTGCGGAGTCAATGGGTGCTGTCATGGAGTCAATCGTCTTCTGCGCACCAAGGATTGCAATCTTTCTTCTTCGCTTTGTGATCTCCGCCTTTCGACTGGCCCCCGGCCACGTCGATCAAGTAACTCTCAATATCGTCAAGTTCCTTCGCAGACAGCCTGGAAGCATAATCCGACGGCATCATCGATTTGGCGTCATATTCGAAGCTGGCGACCTCGGATCGCGGAAACAGATGAAACGCACCCTTTACGTCCTGCAGTTGGATGGAAAAGTTATCTTCATTGCGTACCCGGCCTGCGTATTGTTCTCCAGTGCGGAGTGTAATGGTCGCAGTCCTTACTGAGCGGCTCTTTGAGCCATCCGGATTAAGGATTGCAGTCCTGATTTGCTCCAGCGAGTGTCCGCTCCCATAAGTTGACAGGTTCGACGCAATGAATCCTCCCTCCCCGGAAACCATGTGGCAGCTCGAACAGCCAGCTTTGCCCGTAAAGAGTATCCTGCCCGCTGCCGGATCGCCGGACAGTTGCACAGATTCGCTTGTGCCACCCAGTATCCGTAGATGTTGGATCAGAGCCTCCATCTGCGCTGCCGAAAGAGCATGAAACGCGGGCATGCCAGTGCCTGGAATTCCATTCTGGATTATGTCCACGATCTGGGCGCGTGACATGCGTCGAATGTTTGCGCCATCGGCAATATTCGGAGCACGCTCGCTGCCCTTCCCATCCAGGCCGTGGCAGGCCGCACAACTGGACGCGAAGAGTCTTTTTCCGCCGCTGGATGCAGGTTTGGACTGAGGCTTCAGCGATTGTGACAACGACCCTACAGTGGCGACCAAAGCCGCTGCCAAACCCAGCAGCCATCGCTTTCTGGAAATTGAGAGCATTTTGGAAATCCACTATACATGACGCTGTACGCTGCGGAGTTTCACGCACTGAAAGCCACAATTTCGTCGTGAAATTGCGACGCTACCGATCACAGGGCTATCGCACTGCGCGCCGAGTCTCAATCGACTGTCGGCGTTTCCACTTTTCGGCTCGTACGAATTGGTGGTACAGTCCCGCCACAGAACTCATTGAGGAGGATGAAGGCCAAACATGCGCACCCTAACGTTCCGTTCCCTGGCGGTATCGGTTTCACTCCTGGGATTTCTTTCTCTTGCGTTATTTACGCTTCACGCAGACACGGCCGACAATCCAACCGAATCCGAACTGATATCGGCGTTTCGTCATGTGGAGGTTGCATCCGTATCGGACGCTCTGGAGCAAATAACCGGGAAGCGCATGTACATGAGCCACCGCATGCAGCCCATCTTCACCACGAAATTCGCTGGAGTCGCGCGCACCGTGCTCCTCAAAACAGACGAAGGAAACACTGACCCCAATGCGTTAAGCGGCATGCTGGCCGCGATTGACGCCGGATCCACCGATTCCGTCTACGTCATGGCCGTGGAGGACGGCGAGAACATCGCAGGCATGGGCGGACTGATGGGTACAGCCATGTCGGCGCGAGGATACGCTGGAGCGATTATTGACGGCGGCGTACGCGATGTCGCTTACCTGCGAAAGCTCGGATTCCCTGTTTATGCCACAGGAATCGTGCCGTCTACCTCCGTGCATCACTACCGATTTGCCGGTTCCCAGATCGCGGTCACGTGCGACGGCGTGACCGTGAATGCCGGGGACATTGTCGCCGCCGATAGTGATGGCGTGGTTGTCGTGCCCAGATCGGAGGCACAGAAAGTGCTCACGCTGGCCCAACAGATGGATTTCAAGGAGCATTCCATGTACGCGGTCATTGAGCAAACGAAGTCGATCCTCGAGGCAGTCAAGAAGTTCGGCAGACTGTAGCCGAAAAATCTCCTATTGCGCAAAACCTATTTTCATCAGATAATTCTCACTTTCATTTTTGCTTTCGTGTATGGGGATCTCAACGCGAACGTATAACATCACGGCTCTGCAGCGAGGATTGGCCCTCCTCCAACTGTTCAGCAACTCACCTCAGGGCCTTACTGCCAAACGCGTGGCGGAACGCTCTCGTTTGCCGGTGAGTACCGTCCATCGCTTTTTGAGGAACCTGGAGACCGTGGATTTTCTCAATTGCGGCAGCGACGGAACCTATCACCTGGGAATCGCTTGTTTCAAGATCGGTCAGGCCGCTTTGGGACAACTCGACATCCGGCGGGTAAGCCTGCCCTACCTGCAGGAATTGAATCGGCAGACCCGTGAGACGATCCATCTGACGGTCCGGCATGGACACTCCGCCGTTTACGTCGAAAAGCTGGATTCGATGGAACAGTTGCGGATTCATTCACGGATTGGAGCGGCGGTGCCGCTATACTGCACGGCGGTAGGCAAGGTCATGCTCGCCTACATGTCTGCGGAGGAACGTGACCCTCTGCTGACGCAAGTGTCCTTCAAAAGACTGACCCCCAACACGATCGGAAATCTTCAGGAACTCCATGCGCAGCTGAATCGAATCCGAAAGCAAGGCTACGCCTGCGATCTGGAGGAGAACGAATTGCATATTCGTTGTATCGCCGCGCCCATCCGGGATCACGCGGGCGATGTGCATGCCGCGCTTAGCGTCACCGCTCCGACCGTGCGGATGAACATGACGCGGCTACGGCAGCTTGCCCCACTGATTCAGACCGCCGGCTTGCATATTTCACGGGAACTCGGGTATGACCCGTCCAGCAGCCGGATTGAGGGAGCACTTCATTTTTCGCAATTGACCACAAACGCAAAATAGGTTGAAGGCATAAACCGTCGCGTTGAAGAATTTTCGATTCGGACAGGAGGATCATCACTTATGAATTCTGAATACACTCGCAGAACGTTTGCCACACGATTTGCCTCGGTGCTGTCGGCTTTGGGGATTACGACGGCCGCCGCTTTGCCTGCCCGCGCCATGGCGCAGAGTCCCGCAACCGGGATCAAGAAGCTGAACGGAGAAGGAAAGCCGGGCGGCGAGAAGGACGTGATCATGCCGATCGTCAACTACCAGGGCTTGCTCTATATCTCCGGCGTTGGCGCTCATGACAGTCACGACCAGAAAGAGTGGACCATCGAGAACCACACCACCATCGTCCTGGATCAGATCAAGAAGCTGGTCGAACTCGGAGGCGGATCCATGGACACCGTGCTGCAAGCCAACGTTTTCCTGGTCAAGATCGAACACTGGGACGGCATGCACAAGGTGTTCGCAACGTACTTCCCGCATGGGGGACCGGCGCGCACCACAGTTGCCGTGGCAGCTCTTCCAGGGAATTCGCTGGTCGAAATCAACTGCATTGCAGCCGTCACTCCAAAATAGAAGGGCGACATGCAGCTCAATATTGGATCGAATCGCCGAGGTTTCCTGGGCACGCTTGCCGTGATTGCCGGCGCGCTCGCCTCACCGCGAAAACTGTTTTCCTCGAAGGCGCCGGGCTCCTCCGCCGCCACACCCGTCACCGGCTTCGGGCACACCGGCAATCCCTACGAGGAACTCGGCGTCTCCACGGTCATCAACTGCGAAGGCACGATGACCATGCTGGGAGGATCGCTCCCTCATCCGGAACTGGAAGCCGTGATGACCATGGCTGGACGCCACTTCGTCCGCATTCCGGATCTGGAGGTAGCGGCCGGAAATCGCATTGCCGAGATGCTCAAGCTGCCCGAGGGCTACACGGCACTCGTGACGTCAGGGGCAGCGGCTGCGATCGAGTCAGGGCTTGCCGGAATTCTCACCGGCGGGAATGAAACTTTCATTCGGCAATTGCCGGACCTGACCGGAATGAAATCCGAAGTCATCATCCAGAAGTCCCACCGCAATCCCTTCGATCATCAATTGCGATCGACCGGCATCAAGCTCGTCGAGATCGAGACCGTCCAGGAACTCCGGGCCGCCGTCAGCGATCGCACCGCCATGATGCATTTCTCGAACTTTGCCAACGCTGCCGGCAAGATCAAAGTCGACGAGTGGATACGCCTGGGGAAGGAACTCAAGATTCCCTGCATGAACGACGCGGCGGCCGATACCCCGCCGGTTTCTCATTTGTGGGATTACGCGGTGATGGGCTATGACCTCATCACCTTCAGCGGAGGCAAAGCCCTTCGCGGCCCGCAATGCGCCGGATTATTGATCGGCCGCAAGGAAATGGTCGCGAATGCTCTGCTGAACAATAGCCCGCACGAAGACACCATCGGCCGCAGCCAGAAAGTCGGCAAGGAAGAAATCCTGGGCATGGTCAAGGCCCTGGAACTGTTCCTGGCGGAAGACCACGATGCGCTCACCAAAGAATGGCAATCCCGTCTCGAAAGGATCTCTCACGAGTTGACCAGGATACCCGGCGTGAGTACTTCATTCTTCACGCCGGACATTGCCAATCATGTTCCGCACATGGGCATCACCTGGGATGCTTCTCGAATTTCTTTGACTCCGCAGGACGCGGCGAAGTTGATGCGCGCGTCGAAGCCATCCATTGTGATTGGTGGCGGAGAAGGGCGGCCTGGCTTGGCCATCTGTTCCTTCATGCTTCAGCCGGGCGAAGACAAGATCGTTGCCGCTACGCTGTCACGGATTCTCCACGAGCACCTAAGTTAGACCGATTCTGACCTGACATGGCGATCCGAGGGACAACCCACGTCCGATGGCTTCTGGTGTTCTGGCTCTTTGTTTTAAGTGCCGTGTCCTATCTGGACCGCGTGAACATTTCCATCGCCGGCGGAGCCATTGTCTCGGCGTACAACCTGACCGACGTACAACTCGGCAGCATTTTCAGCTCCATGTTGGTCGGCTACGCTCTGTTCCAGACAGTTGCGGGGAGACTCGCGGACCGTTTCGGTGCTCGCCGGGTCTTGACTCTGGGCGTGATCTGGTGGGGCGTCTTCACGTCATTGACCGTGCTGGTACCGGCGAATTGGCGTGGCTCTCTCTTCATCTTCATGGCTGTGCGCTTTCTCCTGGGTGCGGGAGAGGCGGTCATCTACCCCTCGGCGAATCAATTCATTGCACGCTGGATTCCGATCCGCGAACGCGGAATTGCCAATGGATGGATTTTCGCCGGCGTTGGCGCCGGCGCGGGCCTCACGCCGCCTCTCATCACCTACCTGATGATTCACTACGGTTGGCGATCGTCTTTCTTGGTTTGCGCAGCCGTGGGATTCGTCGCTGCTGCGGTTTGGTTCGCCATCGCGCGCGATACGCCGCAACAGCATCCGGGCGTATCCCAGGCAGAGCGAGAGGACATCGAGTCTGGCTTGACGCTGGCGAGTCTCAAGACGTCAGCGCAAAGCTCTTCGGCGCAGAAACATCTGGTGCCATGGAGCCGCGTGCTGCGCAGCAAAGAAGTTCTCGCAGTCACAGTCAGCTATTTCTGCTACGGCTATGTGGCCTGGATTTTCTTCAGCTGGTTCTTCCGTTATTTGCAGAAGGTCCGTGGATTGGACCTGAAAGCCAGCGCGTTTTACTCCATGCTGCCCTTCCTGGCGATGCTGGTGGGGTGCCTGCTCGGAGGATTCCTGAATGACCGGCTCACAGCCTGGAAAGGACCGCGCGTCGGACGTTGCTATGTCGCCGCCATTTCGATCGCGTTGACGGGTGTGTTTCTCAGCTTCGGTTCGCAAGTGAGCAGCGCCAGATTAGCCAGCATCGTGCTCGCCGGCGGCGCAGGAGCGCTTTACTTATCGCAGAGCTCGTTCTGGTCCTTGACCGCCGACATCGCTGGCACATCATCGGGAACGGTCTCAGGATTCATGAATACTGGGAACCAGATCGGCGCAGCCATCACGGCATCCCTTACTCCGTGGATCGCGCAACGATACAGCTGGACAGCATCGTTTCTGGTTGCTGCGGCTTTGTGCATCGTGGGAGCGATCAGTTGGATTGTGATTGATCCGGGCAAAGCGGTTGCGCTCGGCGGGCAGTCCGCAGACGCCACAGAACTGGGATGTGGCGTTCCAGAGCGCGTGGGCTGAAGCTTTCACACCGTGGAAGGGCAGAGCGAATTCCACGGATGAATCGCGCGTTTGTAGAATGCGCCTGGCCCGAAAACAGGGCCCGCCAGGTGCCGGGAAGGGGTAGGAGGACGGGTGGGCAGAAAAAACGCGCGTACGGGCAAAGTAACCATGTTCCCGGGGTATCCCAGAACACGAGCAGGGGACCCAGGGGGCCGGTTCAGGGCGATCTTCCATCGCAGTTCGACTATCATGGGCGCTTAACCGATTGATACTAGTATGTTGATACGAGTCTTCGAAGATAAAACCTCCTTAGGACGGACGGCCGCTGAACAGGCTTCCATCGCGCTTCGAGATGCGATCTCGAAGCGAGGACACGCGCGCATCGTCGCCGCCACGGCAGCCTCGCAGCGCGAATTTCTGAACGCCCTCACTGCCATGCCCAACCTTGAATGGGCGAATGTGGAAGCGTTTCATTTGGATGAATACATGGGCTTGCCCGTCACCCATCCCGGCAGCTTCCGCAAAATGCTGCTCGAGCAATTGGTGCAAAGAACCGGTATCAGGAAATATCACCTGCTGGATGGTGACCATCCGAATCCTGCCGAAGTGGTCCGGAGGGTTGGAGAAGCGCTCGCATCCGCCCCGATCGACATCGCGTTTCTGGGCATCGGAGAAAACGGACACATCGCCTTCAACGATCCTCCGGCGGATTTCGAAGCGGACGATCCATATTTGATCGTGAACCTCGACGAGGCATGCCGGCGGCAGCAGGTCGGCGAGGCTTGGTTTGCCGATATTTCGCAGGTTCCAACGCGGGCAATCTCAATGTCGGTGCGGCAAATCCTGAAGGCGAATGAGATTTTGGCGGTTGTTCCCGATCGCCGCAAAGCGCAGGCGGTGAAGGATTGTTTCGAGAGTGAGATTTCGCCGATGCATCCAGCGTCGATTCTGCGGCGGCATCCCAACGCGACAATCTATCTCGACACTCAGTCTGCCTCGTTGCTGAATGCAGACCTGCTGGAGACGATTCGTGCTCATGGACAGGCAACAATCCCGGCTTAGCCGCCACTTGCGGCCATAAACAGCCTGCGCGACCCAGAGAAAGTGCATGGTGCCAATAGGTTTCACTCGAGAAAGCGGCGATTCAGCTGTTCCGCGGCGGGACTTCCAGTTGGTTCTCGCCCTTTCGCAAACCGCCGGGCCACCAGTTCCAATCGCCCGCAATGCGAAGGAGCGCGGGACCGATCACGATACGGACGAGTGTGGCGTCAATCAACACGGCGACCGCTAACGTGAATCCAATCATCTTGACGACCAGGAAACTTCCAAAAGTGAATGCCGCAAACACCACGATCATGATCGCGGCGGCACTCGTGATCAGGCCCGAGGTTCTGGCCATCCCCTCGGGGATCGCATCCATCTCACTCAGCCCGCTCCTCCTGGCTTCAAGAACCCGTGCCACCAGAAACACTTCGTAGTCCATGCTCAATCCGAAGACGATGGCAAAGGTGACGATCGGAACCAGGGGAAACACGCTGCCGGTTCCCTCCGGAACTCCAAGGAACCTGCTCCCGTGTCCGTTTTGAAAAACGACAACCAATGCTCCGAAAGATGCCGCGACGGAGACCAGGTTGAGGGCGATGGCCTTCAGCGGGGCGATGATCGATCGAAAGCCACAGAGTAGCGCCAGGAGCGTTCCCCCAACCACCAGCGCCGTTACCCGCAGAAACTGGTCTCTGATAATCGTTTCGTAATCGGCGTTGAGTGCCGGGATGCCCCCAACCAGAAGCGTTGCCCCGGGCGTTCCGGTTAGAGCCAGCGCGCCGGTCTTGCGGAGTTCCCGCACCCAGTTGACCTGTTCGCGCAGGGAGACCGAACTCGCGGGCAGGACCTCAAGCAAGGCCGCTCGCCCGTCACTGCTCAGGAACGTCCGGCGCGTCTCCCGTGAAAGTTCCGGAAGGTTCGCGAGGTTACCCTCGGCAATCGAAGTAATAGAAATCACGCGGCCAGAGCGAGGGTCGCTGGCAAGGCGCTTGGTGAGACGATCCAGCACATTCCACCCCGCGTCGGTTTGCGCGATGGAATCCGTTGGAAGGTCGACAATAATACGCATCGACTCCACCACGCCCTCCCGATCCATATGCCGAAGGGTGTGGAGCGCATGGACAGATTCCGCCGCCGGTGGAAGCCAGTCCCCTTCGGGGATACTGGTATCCAATCGTCGGACCTGCCAGGCGAGCAGAAGCAGTGGAGCGCCTGCCACGAAGAGGGCAAGCCAGGGATGGGCAACAATCGCTTTTCCGCATTGCCGCCAGCGATTCCCCGACCGCTCGGCCCGCCGCGCGTCCAACTGTGGCGTAAACGGCATTCGGCCGATATCAATTCGCGTACCCAACAAAGCCAGCACGGCCGGAACCATGGTATTGGTGAGCAACACACTGATGCCCGCCACCAGGAATCCGGCGATACCGATGGAACGGATTTCGCTGATCGGAACCGTCAGGAGGGCCAGGAATCCGATGGCCACCGTCGAAGCTGAAATCAAGAGGGTGCGGCCTGCCTGACGGGCCGCGATGAGCGCCGCCGTGGGTCCGTCGGACCCTGCGGAAATCGCTTCCCGAAAGCGGCTGACCATGAGAAGCGCATAGTCAACGCCCAGGCCCAGACCCAGCATGGTGGCCAAGTTCTGAACCAGAATGGATAAGTGCCAGCGCTGCGCCAGAAAACCCGCGATTGCCAGAGTGGTCGCGATCGCAAGCTGGCCAACCGCGAGTGGAATCATGGCAGCCATCAGGCTTCCGAAGGCCACCAGCAGAAGTGCGAGAGTCGCGGGGATGACCAGAGTTTCGCCGCGTTGCACGTCTTCGGCGCTCGCTTTTCGAATATCGAAATTCAGTGGTATCTCGCCGGTGAGTTCCAGGTTCACCTTGGGATAGCGACTCCGCAGCTTGATTGCCAGCGAATTCGCCAACTGGTGGAGATTCGGAACCAGCGATTCCACCGGACCGTTGGCCGATGAGAGTCCGACGAGGACAAACGTTCCCGCTCCCCGGCCCAGAAAGATCGGATCGCGCAAGTCGAGATAAGACACCACACCCGAAACCCCGGGCTGCTCTCTCAGGGATGTTACGATGGGCTCTAACGCCTGCCCGCCTTCCTCGGAATCCACCGGCGGAAGTCCTTGGATCACCAGAACCACACGGTCCACGAACGGCGACCGAAAACGAGTGGCCAGTTCCTGTTGAACGGTTGCGGCCTGGCTTCCCTCGACGCGAGTGGCAGTCTCCAGGTACCGCTCGGCGTGAAAAGAGAATGGGAGAAGTGCGGTGGTTGCGGCGAGGACGATTCCGGAGATCCAAAAATGGCGCACACGCATCGCACTCATCATGTCATAACAGCAGCGTCATCACGGAAACTTTCCGCGAGCATCCCCTTTCGCAGGAATCACAAAAGTAGCTATATTCATCTGCTAAAATTTCTCATCGGCTTCGGAAGATCAACTCGCACGCTGCTGTTTTTCGGACTTTCGCTCGGGCTGCTCGCCGTCGTCCGGCCTGCCGTGACCCAATCCGGAGTGTCAGACCCTCGCTTTGGCCGCTGGACGCTCATCTCTGCGGACTCGAGCCTGACCCCTCCGAACCGGCTTTCCATCACACATTCGAATGACGGGCCGCATGTGGTCATGTCCGGCGAAACCCATGTCGATTTCACCGCGAACCGCAACGGACACGAAACGTCCGCGCCCGGCAATCTCGGTTTCAATCAGATTGAGCTGCACCGGATCGGTAAGAGGCAAGCCGAGGTCAAGGAGAAGAAGGACGGAGCCCTGGTGGCGACGATTCGCGAGGAACTTTCAAAAGATGGCAACGAGCTAACGGCTACGACCGCGTCCGTGGGCCGCCCCGATCGCATCACGGTATGGACGCGCAGCGGAGGCCGGAAGGTCGCCAATGACCTGTTCGCCGGCGAGTGGGTCCAGGACCTCAGCAAAACTCGTTTGCGGCAAGGATTGGTGCTCAAAATCGAGGCGGACGGAAACGGCGGGGTCCGTTTTCTCGGCGACTACAGCTACGCCGCCCGTTTTGATGGAAAGCAGTACGATCTGAAAAACTCGCGCAACGACACCGTTACGCTACAACTTGTCGACCCGCACACCGTGGACGCGATTTACCGGCGGGACGAGCAAGTCACGCAAAACGACCGGTGGCAGGTTTCCGCGGACGGGCAACAGATGACACTCTCAACCACGGGAACCCTGGAATCGGGGCAACACCTCACCGAAAAACTCGTCTTTAAGAAATAGCCGGAGTTCCAAACCTTAACTTCGCTCGATGCCACGCTTTAAGTCTCAGGCCTGCTCCGAGGCTTCGATCTTTCGAGTCGCCACCACGCAGTCCGGATCTGCCGCGGCGGCCATGCACTGCAGGCACTCGGGACCACAATCCATACTTCTTCGATGGATCTCTTTGTTTCGTTCATGCGCGTAAACCGGTGACATCGGGCTGGTCTCGCGCGCCGCGACCGAAATAATCCCCTTGCGGTACATGAATTTCAGAATGCCGTTGACGGTATCTTCCAGAGACGGATCCGCTTTGCCCCACACCGAGGCATCCCTCGCCATTTGATAAGACGAGTTGTCATAGCGTTTGAACTCCATCGAGGAGATATTGTCGACCGAGCCCACCAGGAAATCGAGCAGGGGAAAGAGAAGATCCTCCTTCCTGCATCTCCGGATCAACTCGGGAACGAACTCGGGAAGGCTGAAGCTCTCGAACTGCCGGCCGGTCGCCTTGGTAATGAGCCGGGTAATGTCCGTCATGTTCGAATAGTCGTCGCGCACGACATGGTACGTCTTATTCGCTGTGCCGGGAGTGGTCGAGATGGCAACGATGTTGTTGGCGACGATGTCCGCCGGGACAAAGCTGACCTGGTTGAGAGTATCGACGCCAATGCCGTGATTGACCATGAACGCAACCAGGCGGACGGCGATATCGAAGTTGTTGCCGCCGCCGGTGATGGAAGGACTGACCAGCGCCGGGCGGAAAATCCGCGTGGAAAGTCCACGGTTGCGCGCGTCGATCACGACCTGCTCCGCAACCCATTTCGATTGGCTGTAGCCAAAATCGAGAAGCTCCATATTCTCGTTCAGGTCGGTCTCATACAAAACTGACTTGACCGCCCAACCAAATATGAAGGTCGTCGAAACATAGTTGAGCTCTTTAGACCTTCCCTCGAACGCCAGTCTCAGGACCTCATTGGTTCCGAGCACGTTCGCATCGCGCATCAGGTCGTAGGTGAACAGGTAGTTTACGGTTGCGCCGTTATGGAAAACGGTGTCGATCTCGCGGGCAAGGAAGTCCCACGTGTCCTGCATCAGGCCCAGCTTTGGCTGCCCCAGATCGCCGCAGACGGGGGTCACGCGCGTGTCGAACATCTCCATCAGCCCCGCCGCGCAGGGGCCCATGGATTCCATCGCCGCTTTCAATCTCTGCTTGCCCTGCTTTTCGTCGGAAGACCGGACGAGAACGTAGATCTTCGCCCGCGTCTGTTCCAGCAGGCTCTTCATGAGGAATGGCCCAATGAAACCGGTCCCGCCCGTGAGCAGCACATGATTGAGCGCAGGGATTTCCTGGAGGGGCGCAGGCGCCGCGGGCTCGAAGACAAGCTTTCTGTCGTTGCTCATCATCTTTTTCTCAGCGGCGCACTGCTCTTCACGGAAAGCCGCCAGGGAACGATGGAGATGAACGAGTGCCTCTTCGGGCGCGCTCTGCAGTTGTTCGGCGAGTCCGAACAGTTCGGCTACACTGACACGCTGAATAACGCCGATATCGACTTGCCGCGCCAGCATCTCGGCGCCCTGATCTTTCAGCAGTTCCTTCAGCTCGTGCATGAACACAACCAGATCCATGGAATCCAGGCCGGCTTCGACGAGGTTGTACGATTCGGTGCCGGTCAGGTTGTACCTGGCTTTCAACTCGGCGAACGTGGAATGCGTGTCGGAATCGGACCCGCAACACCCGGCGTCTTTCTCCCGGGAAAAGTCGGAGAGAACCGTAAACTGACCTTGCAGCCACATCTGCTTGGTCTTGTGACGCATGATCTTCCCCGAACTCGTTCGCGGAATCGCACGAGGAGCGATGAGGCAAATCTTGGCCACTTCCACGTTGAGATAATTCCGGACGGCGGCGGCGATCTTGCGTGCTTCGGGCGGAGCCTTGGGATTCTTTACTTCCGCCACGATCGCCAGGGCCGGTTCGCTTTCTTCGTGAATCTGGAACGCGGCGACGCAGTTGTGCCGGATCAGACTGGATGATTTCTCCACAACGTGCTCGATGTCCTGCGGGTAATAGTTCTGCCCGCGGAGAATAATCATGTCCTTGATGCGGCCGCAGACGTAGAGTTCGCCATTGTGAAGGAATCCCATGTCGCCGGTCCGAAGGTAGCCGTCGTCATAGGGAGTGTCGTCCACCAGCCGCGCCCGGAACTGCTTTTGAGTCAATTCAGGATTGTTCCAGTAACCCGAGCATTTGCCGCTTCCGGCAACCCAGATTTCGCCGATCCGCTCGGGCTTGAGAGCGAAATGCCCTTCCGGATCCACGATCTTAAGGTCGAGCCCCGGAAGCGGGGTTCCACAACTGACAATCTGCGTGGCCGCGTCGATTTCCGAGACCTCGGTCGTCATCCGTGCCTTCCCCAGCGCGAGGGCGCGCTTGTTGACGGAAACGATGTTGCGGCCGCCGAGTGAGACTGCCAGAGTGTTCTCGGCCAGCCCGTAGGCGACGTAGAAACTCTCGGACTTGAGTCCATAAGGCTGAAATGCTTCTAAAAAACGGGTGTAGGTATCCGGCTTTACGGGTTCGGCAGCGCACATCAATACGCGGAGCGAGCTGAGATCACAGGCCTCCAGGCTTTCTTTGGAAAGCCTGCCCGCGCGCAAGCAATAGTCGTAGCCGAAGTTGGGCGCAGCCGTGGCAGTCGCGTGATAGGCAGTCATCGCGTCGAACCACAGGATCGGCCTCTGAATGAAGTCCATGGGAGCGAACCCGTAGGTTGCGCCACCCTTCAGCGCTGGATACAGGTAGCATCCAATCAGTCCCATATCGTGATACTGCGGAAGCCACGAAACCACGACCGGCGCGGGATGGTCGATCACCAGCGGATAGGTCGTGAGGATGTTTTCGTGGGTTACGATCACGCCCTTGGGCTCCATGGTCGAGCCCGACGTGTACTGGAGAAACAGGACCTTCGACGGATCGGCAGGGGCCCCGCCGGAAATCGTATCCACGAAATCTTCCGTGACGACCCACGGAAGGCCGGAAATGTAGTCTACGTCTACGCCGGATGCTGAAACTCCGCTTCTGGCAAGGTTCGTTTTGAGGGATGCCTGATAGTCCCTGCTGGTTAAGATCCCAGCGGCTTGGCAGTCCTTGGCGATGTGGACCATCTTGTACAGAGCGCTCTGGAAACCACGCGAACTTGGCGGATAGACCGGCACGGGAATCAATCCGGCGCGCACGCAGCCAAAGAAAGCGCAGATCATTTCCAGACCCGGCGGGTAGGCCAGGAGCAGCCGGTCGCCTGCCGCGAAACGGTCCCCTTTCCTCAAATGTCCGGCAATCGCCCGCGCCCGGTGGAGGAACGAAGCGTAGGTATAGCTTTCAATTGGATCGCCGTTCACGTCGAGGTAGGAATAGAGGAGTTTGTCCGGGTGCTCGTCCGCCAGCCTGTCCAGTTGGTCCAAAATTGATCCCGTCATCAATCAGCGATCCTCCAGGGTTGAATGGTATAGACGAAAATATTTCGCCCCAACGAGCACGGTGAAACGCCGCTGAGTTTCAAGGTGCGGACCCGAAAGGTCCGATTGGGAGAATGTACGCGTAATCTTTTCCCAGCATAAGTGTCGCCCAACCTGCTGGGGAACGGATGCTCTCCCGATTGCCACACAGGGCGCTAACGAGACCTCGCCGATCGCCGCCACGCTTCCCTGGCTCGATGCAAGAAGGTCCCGCTCGTTACGGTTCATTGGTATAGTTGTATGTTAGCAAAGCATTTGGAAAATGCCACGCCTCATCGCGAGTACGCATCCGACACAGCCTTTGGCATTTGTCTCGTTTCCGAATTTTCTTGATCGCATTTAAGGGCTCGCACTAGTATTTCCCCTATGGCTGTCGACGGCGTGACGACGATTTTGCTGCGGGTTCGGGTCACGGATGCGCCATGGGGAACGCGCCGGGCTCAATTACCATCATCGCGGAGGCGCCGTTGACGTTCGGGACCAAAGCAGTGGTTCCTCAAGAACCCGAGATAGCAGATCTTGTACCCCCGGAAACCTCAGCGCCGCCGATTATAGAGCCAGCCGGCGGTTCTTCTTCCTTTCCGAAGGTCTTACGGAGCCGCTTGGATCGTTTTTTTGCCGATCACAACCTTTCTCCTAAAGCGGACCGTGCGATGCAGGTCAAGATCGCCGCGGGTCTGGCCGTCCTGGGGGGCAGCTGGATGGCTCTGTATGCATTCCGGCCCGATTCATGGAAGTTTATTGCGCTCTATCTTTTAGGCGGTGTCGCGCAGACATTCCTTTTGCTGAACATCGCCCATGACAGCAATCACAACGCCATATCGTCCCGGCCCGCGGTCAACAAGACGCTGAACTATGTTTTCGATCTGTGCGGAATCAGTTCGTACATGTGGCGGATCCTCCATCACCGAGGCCATCACTCCTGTATCAACCTGCACGGCGAAGACGACGCCCTTTCAGGACGCGGCATCTTTCGCTTTACGCCTTATGAGTCCCGCTTGCCGTGGCACCGGTTCCAGCACATTTACGCGTTGTTGATTTATGCGATGTTCTCTCTCGACTACGTGTTTTTCCGGGACTTCCAGTGCTTTTTCTTTCCGACCCACGACTATCTGAGACGCACCAAACATTCTCTGCGCGAATACGCGATTCTCTTTGCCGGCAAGGGCTTCTACCTGGCGTACATGCTGGTTCTGCCGGTGCTGGTGCTGGGAAAATCGCCCTGGCTGGTCGCCGGATCGTTCCTGCTGGTCAATTTGATTGTCGGATTAACCGTTACGCTCGTGTTCCAGTCGACGCACACCATCGACAGCACCTACTTTCCTTCGAACCGCGATGAGTTTGACAACGGTGTGTATCACATCTTCGCGACCACGGCCGATTATGCGACGGAAAGCCCGCTCGTCGGCTGGCTCGTCGGCGGACTCAACCATCACGTCGTCCATCACCTGTGCCCCTATGTCTGCCATACCCACTATGCTCCGTTGACCAGGATCGTGAAGGAGACTGCCGAAGAGTTTGGTGTTTCCTATCGGCAGAATTCCACCATGAGGGCCGCGGTGCTGCATCATCTGATACTTTTGAAGCAGCTTGGAAACCAAAACTGATCGTGCGTTTATCTCTATAGGTATGACCCAGCTACGACTTCCGACGAGTGACGTGAAACTCCCTGCGGATCGAGGCCAATGTCAGGGCACCCGCGCATGAACTCATCCACGGCTGTCCCCGTTGTGCCCCGGCTTCGCTGCTTTGCCGATTCTCGCGCAATGGCCCGCAATCCCGTGCAGGTTTTGTCGCGGTACAACGAACTCTACGGCGACACCTTCTGGCTCCGAATCGGTGGTCTCAAGGATGCGATGGTGACCATCGATCCCACGGTCATTCAGCACGTGCTCAAGACCAACGCCGAGAACTACCAGAAATCCGAGATTCAGGTAAAGCGGATGGGCCACTTCCTGGGGAAAGGTCTGCTCACGACCCACGGAGAACCCTGGCGCACCCAGCGGCGTCTCATTCAGACCGGCTTCGAGCGAAAGCAACTCGATGCCCTGTCGTCCATCATGCAGGACTCTCTGACCGAGTCGCTGCTTGATTTCGACAGACAGGTCCGTCGTGGCCCCGTCGACATTTACACCCACCTGATGAAAATTACCTTCGCCATGGTCGCCCGATCTCTGTTTGGCGCGCGGTTGAAGGAGGAAGACATCGATCTGGTCAGCCACACCATTTGCACCGTCCAGGAGTTCATCGTCCGGCAAACGCTTCAGCCCTATCTCAATCCATGGTTCGCCGTTTCAGGCAAACTGCGCAAGCACGAAGACATGCGAACCCGGGCAGATTCCGTTCTGCTCGAGTACATCCAGAAGCGCCGCCAAGATGCGCCTGGCCATGATCTGCTGCAGACTTTGATGGATGCGCGCTACAGCGATGGCAAAGGCATGCCCGATGAACTCATTCTGAGCGAGAGCATGCAACTTCTGGTTGCCGGCCATGAAACATCGTCGAATGCACTGTCGTGGCTTCTTTATCTGTTGAGTACGCGTCCAGATTGTCTTGAAAGGGTGCGACAGGAGTTTGATTCCGTTCTCGGCGGTGCGCCGCTGACCTACAGCGAGGTTCCCAAATTCGAATTTGTGACCCAGGTCATTTGCGAGGCGCTCCGCCTATACCCGCCATTTTGGATGATCGACCGCATGGCGGTGGCCGACGACCGCGTGGGCGACGTCGTGATACCCCGCGGATCCATGGTCATTGTGTACGTGTACGGTGCGCACCATGCTCCGCGCTACTGGCCGAATCCGGAGAGTTTCGATACGGAGCGTTTTACTAAAGCGAATGACAAGCTGCGCACGCCTTGCACTTTCCTTCCCTTCGGGGCCGGGCCGCGAGGCTGCATCGGCGGAAATTATGCGATGCTGCAGATTCTGATGATCTTGAACGATCTGCTCCGAAAATACGATTTTCAGTTGACTCCGGGCCAAACGATCACCGCTCGTCCCATGGTTATCCTACGGCCCAAGCACGGAATCCGCATGATGTTCACCAGTACCGCCGCGTCTGCCCCATCCGTGGCGTCAGACGCGATCCGGTCTGGAACGAACTTGAGTTGTCAGGCGTAAGGCAGGCAGGATCGTTGTGAAGAACCGGTTACGCCGGCTGTGAATAGTACTTCGCATTACACGGGGGAGAGCATGGCGAGCGAGCAGAACCGCGGCCTTGGACAATCGTCTGCGGAACTTCGACTGAGTGACCGCTTGACGCTAGGATTGATTGCAATTGGAGTGATATTTGCCGCGCTGGGCATGGGCGAAGCGGTCTATCGATTCCTGTTCCTCGATTTCGATGGAGCAACCGATCGTCTTCCAATCGAGACGATGTTCGGGCTGGTTTTCGCATGGATGGCAACGAAACTTGCCCGCAGAATTTACGAGCACCGAAGGGATACCTCGGCGAAAATCACCTTGATTCGGGACCGCAATTACAAGATTCGCCGCGCGGTAGAAGCGATCAATCCCGTCCCGCATCCGAGCAGTCACCAAGCCATTCGGGTGATTCGGGAAGAGGTGGACCGAATCGAGTGGGCATTGACCGAGGTCAGCTCTCGGTAGAGGCGCGGCCGGCGGGAAGGGATGGGGCACCCGGCGGGCCACTAACCTGGGTTGGTATTCTAGAGAGCCAACCACCTTCAACCGATCATTACTGCATTTTTACTGCAGTCCGCCTTTTTCCACAGACCGCCACCTTCCACACACGGGAAGCAAAATCTCTCGCAGGTCATTGGGCCCCTTAGGGAAAACATGGTGCCGGGAGGGGGAATCGAACCCCCACAGGCCTTTTGAGCCCTGCGGATTTTAAGTCCGCTGCGTCTGCCAATTTCGCCATCCCGGCTTGGGATCATTCTAGCCCAGGTCCCCCGCGAGCCGAGTAACTCGGCCCAGCTTTCAGCGCGTTCGGGGCCTGTGGTGATGGGACGGCGTAGGACCGGGTAAGAGCGAAGCGTGATTTTCTACGGAAGGAAGGGTGGCTCAGGCGCCGGCGGCAGCGCCCGCGGCCAGTGCGCCTCGTTGGTTCGTCAGGGCTTGCTGGAAGTCTTCCAGGGTCATCGGTTCTGCGTAGAAGAGCTTGAGCAGAGGATCTTCGGAAATGGCCGAAGGATGGTCCTTCGCTGCCGCTTCGGTTTCGAGTCCTTCGGGTTCGACCATCAGTTCTGGAAGTAGAGTCCGGTTCTCGTTTAGCACGGCGAGGAACTTCTCCACCGACGATCGATGTTCCGGCGTCGTTTGGGTAAACTCCACTCCCATTCCCTTCTCCGGATGCATCACGCGCACCAGTCCGTGGACGCGAACTTCCACCCCCGCCGCTCGCATGGATAGCGCGACCCGGGTCGAAACCGGAAATGGGGAGGCAATCTCCAGATAGCATCCACCCAGGCTCAAGTCCGTGAGTTGGCAGCGAATCGGAGGATCGTCGGGCTCGACATCCGGCGAATTCTGGCGCAGCCACTCGCGCAGCCTCCTGGTCGCTTCCGGTGAGACCTGCGGGAATCGGAGTCCCGCCTGCGCGCCGGTTCCCTCCCAGGCGAATTCGGCGGACAGGTCGAGTTCGGTCTCGGCGCCGGGCAGAGTGAAGACCGCCTGCCAGCGGCCATTGGGGCGGCGTCCGGCGGGCACATGCACCGCCATCCCTCCCTCGCTCAAGTCCTGGGTTATCACTCTCATGTTGGTGCCGCCGGCTGTGCTGCGCAAAACCACGGGAATCTGCACCGCGACCCGCGCGTTGCGCCGACGTTCGCTTTTCATCAGCGCGCGCGCCGCACGAAAACTACCCTTCGCCCGTTCGCTCAGAACCGGCTTGTACAGAACAAAATGGGCGCCAACGGCAAACACAGCCTTCAGCCCGATCAGTTGGTCGGCGATGGCTACGGCCACGGCCTGCTTGTTACAGGGAGCGCTCCGGGCGCTGCGCAGTACATCATTCGCGCCGTCTTCCATCAGATCGACAATAATCGCTTCAAACCGCTGCCGGGTCAGCTTGCGGAGAGCGGCATCGGCATTGCCGCAGAGATCGACCCCGATGTCCAGATCGCCCAGGACGCGCCGCAACACACGCACGATCTTTTCGTCGGTACACAAAACCAATGATTTCAGACTCATGACAGGGGCTGTTTTACTTGAGGTTCCGATCGCGACGGTCCCTGATCCGGGACAGAAAAGGCATCCGGCGCGAACCGCACCTATTCGTCACTCTATGACCATCGGCTGGACGGATCAATCATTGATCGGAACTGGCGGGTTACCGCCGTAATGGCGAATTCGTCGGGCCTAAACCTCTCCCTTTTCGATCCAGATGGAGGGATTCGGCGGTCAAGGTAACTACTATAATTTCCATACAGTTGGTCCACATTCTTTCGTGTATCGCAGAGAAAAATCTGGGTTGACTTTCGAACGAAACGCGGTAGAATCGAAAGTCTCCAATTGAGCTCTGGATCGTCGCTGTAGACTTGGCGCAAGCCGGGTTTGCGGGGCTGGGTGTGGTTGCATGAATCCCGGGGACCGCTTGGAGAATCATATAGATAGGCGGAGTGAGCTAGGCCGTCCGTTAATCCCCTTACGTCGAAAGGCATTTTTTCCATGGCGAAGCGTCGCGGAAATCCAAACTGGGGCAAGCCCGAGCCCATCGGGCCGATTACCCCGACTGTCACCGAATTCGAGCAGGTGGTGAAGGAGTACAAGCTGACTCCTGACCAATACCTGCGGTCGACGCGGCTGCGCGAGTGGGCACGCCGCAACAAGAACTCCAAGTACATCCCCGAGCCCTTGCTGGAAGCCTGGGGATTCGAGATCGAGTCCACTCTTTAGTCCGAACTCGAATTTCATGTGTCTGGGTCGCTCCTGGAGCGACCCTTTCCTTTTCCATCGGGCCCAGGGGCCGAATCCAGTAAACTCCCTGAGACTGACATGCTGAACTGGTTGCAGATCCCACCCACTGAGCTGTTCGCCCTGCTCGCCGCCATCGGCTTTGCTGCTGGTTTGAATCTCTATGCGACCGTGGCTGTGCTCGGCCTCCTGGGGCATTTTGGACACTTGCCCTTGCCCGCGGGGCTGCACGTGCTTGCCGGATGGCCTGTAATCGTTGCCAGTTCTGCCCTGTTCGTCGTCGAATTCTTCGCCGACAAGATTCCTGCCTTCGACCTGGTCTGGAATGCGCTGCACACGTTTATTCGCGTCCCGGTTGCGGGACTGTTGGCATATCAGGCGACCAGCCAGCTCTCTCCCGAGAAGCAGCTGCTGGCGACGCTGCTCGGAGCAGCGGTTGCCTTCGCGGCGCACGGCGGAAAAACGGCAGCTCGGGCGGTGGTTACCCCTTCCCCCGAGCCGTTTTCAAACATCACGCTGAGCCTGGGAGAAGATGCGCTGGCCATCGGAATGACGTGGCTGGCCACGCGGCATCCCTACGTCGGCGGCGCGATCGCGTTGTTGATGGTCGCGATGGTGGTGCTATTGGCGCGCTGGGTCATCCGGGCACTGCTCGCGCTGTTTCGTGGCGCCGAACTGGAACTTTCGCGACAATAGATTACCCTCAGCACACCGCTTTCCCCCTGCGTTTCCGCAATTCGTAACAACTACTATTTGATTCTGATTGCGCCTTCGATCTGGTGATAGTCTCTGCCGCAGCGTAAGCCACGGGTCCCAATTCCGGCACTTGCCGGGCCCAGTGTTTCGGGCAGCTCATCAAGGGAGCATTCTCATGGGCCTTAGTAGAGATCGCCTGGTCCGCACAACTCCTGACAGCCCTTACGCAGCTCATGCCATCGACTTTCGGTCCCGCTACGCGCAATGGTGCGTGCTGATGGGCGGCGTGAACCCCGAAGGCGTCAATGTGGCGACCTTCAAGCTTGACGACGGGACTCACGTCACCATGTGCAGCGAAAATGTCAGCCGAAATTTCTGCGCCGAACAGGCGCTGCATGAGGACATCCTCCGCGACCTGGCAGAGGGAAAGAAAATTCAGTGGATTTTCACCGAGCGCGAACCTTGCGGCCCCAATCTGCATGATTGTTCTTCCCGCTTGCAGCGACTGATCGACGATCATGGCGCCGCCAACTGCAAGGTTTATTACATGTGGTCTTATCCCGATGCGGAAAACCGTGACAGCAAGACCAAAAGGAATACGAAGAAGGAAGTGAAGCTCATGGCCGGAGCGATCTTCTGCTCCGTCAAAACGGCCCTGGCCGAGGCCCTGACCACCCGCAGCGGTGTCGATCCGAAAGAACTGATGAAGGGTCAGATGAAGAGCCGGGTGAAAGAAATGTAGCGTGGCGGATTCCGGTGAACCGATCCAGGTCAGGATCGCAGACCAAGAAACAGTCTCATGCGATCGAGTTCTCTTTCCAATTCTCCTTTGAATAACTTATCGCGCGGCGGAAGCGGATCGATATAGCCGATATCGGGTCGCAGAACCCCGCCTTCGACCGACAGATTCGCCCACCCGATGACCCGATGCCGCCACAACATGGGCAGAGCGTAATATCCACGGATGCGCTTGGCCTTGGGCGTGTACGCCTCGAAGCGATACGTCCAGCCCCAAAGCAACTCGAAGCGATACCGATCCCATACCACAGGGTCAAATGGAGCGAGCAGGCACACAGAATCATCTGGAGCGGTGCGCTTCCTCTTCCAATCCGCCGGCCAATACCAGTCGAGGCCGTCCACCTTCGCGTGGGCGAGGCGTTCTGTGGCCCGCTGAATGACGCCCTGGATTTCCTCCTCCCAATGCGGCACGGCATAACGTAACCGCAGTAAGAGCGACCGAAGGCTCCGCAGTGGCATCGGCGCATAAATACGGATCACGGCATCGGCCAACGCATCCAGGCAGGACGCACGAGCCGCGGCATCCAGTGCAACCGCGGCATGTTCCCGCGCTGCATAAATGCGGATTCCGCTTTCGCGCCGCACCACGCGCAATAAGCCCAGATAGTGCATGTTGTCGAGCAAATGCGTGGTCGCGTTCGAGTGTCCTCCCCAGTAGTTCTTGACCTTGCCGGGGGGAAAATGAGCACCCACCACCTTGGGATGGACGCTTCCGCGCTGACGCACAAAATCGAGCAACTGGAGCGCGCGTTTGCGGCGAGCGGCGGGCCAAGAGAAGAATCCAGCAGCGGGAACATTCGTCGCCGTGCGGGGATGCATCAGGCGCTGCAGTTCCCATGTCACGAATCCGTAGTTGATGAAAAAGTCTTCCTCGACGCCGAGTCTCGAGTAACGGCGGTCAAGGTCGCCGGCGCGGTAGCCTTTCACTCGATGGCGCAGGATCAGGTCTTGGGCGCGAGCGGGGGCGCGAATGGGGTCGGCCTGCACAAACTGCATGCGGTCAAGAGCACGCTTCAGCGTGGCCGGTGGAAAGAGACTTTGCAGGATGGCGAGACGCCGCAGGTCGTCGAGCGTAACTGGCATGCAGAGATGGTATCGAAATCCGGCGGCGAGTTTCAGTCCTGAAGAGAAAATGAGGCGGAGGGTAAGGCTACAACAGGCAGCTCTGGAGCTCCGAGCTGTTACGCGTTTGCGCGGATTCGCTTCTCCAGAGACTCTCCTGCGGATATTGCTACCGCAGCCGGCCTTGGCTATTGGTTGCGGGAAACGGTCGTGAGAGCAAGATTGGAGGAGTGGGTCGATGTGTGCGATGGGTCAGAGCTCCAACTGCCGGCGCGCTTTTCTTCGCGGAGAAACTTCAAGAGCGCCACCGTGATTGCCAGAACGATCGGGCCGATGAACACTCCGAGTCCACCAAAAGCCTGCAATCCTCCCAGCAGGGCGAAGAACACGTACAGGGTTGAGAGCTTTGTACGACTGCCGATCAGGTGTGGGCGCAATAAGTTGTCCACCGGGTGGACAATGGCCAGTCCCCAGGCAAGGAGAATGAGGCCTTTGATCCCGTGCCCCCCGAATATGAGCATCGAGATTGCGGGTAGAAGAACAATCCCGGTTCCAATGAATGGCAACAGCGCGCACAATGCGGTGACGATCCCCCACAAGCCGGCTGAACTGACTCCCAAAAACCAGAAGGCCAGGCCGACAAGAGCGCCCTGCAGCGCCGCCATCGTCAGCGTCCCGTACACGGTGGCATTGACAATGTCTTTTACCAACGCGAAAAGTCTTCTGGTTTGATCTCTTCGCAATGGGAGCAAAACGGCAGCGCGGCGCAACATCGCCTTGCCATCCCGATGCAAGAAGAACAGAACGAAAAAGGCAATCACTGCGTTGGCGAGTAAGGCCGTAAAGCTGCCAAGGACACCGGCGGTCATACCAAGAAGGGTCGAGACTGCCTTCTCAGCCTGGTTCAACGTTGCTGACCGCAAAGCGGAAGTAGAAATCGGCACATAGCTGCTCACCAGTTCAACGGTTCTTTCAAAAATATGGATCACATAGAGGCTCAGGCGGTCACTCCCGTCTCCTGAACTGCCGAGTGCCTGGTAGACATCGCGCAGTCCGGTAGCCAGTGCGTGCCCAAGAAGAACCGTTGACAGAACGATGAACAGTACGACAAGACACGTCGACAAGAACGCAGCTGCGTTGCGATTCCGCACACGGCGATGGATGCGCGAGTGGAGTGGATAAGAAAGAACTGCCAAGACCATGGAGAAAAGGATCGACTTCAAAAAAGGAGCAGCGAGAACATAACAGAAACAAAGAGCTACCGCGGTCACGGCCAGCAAGAAGAAAAGGCCGGTGCGACTGTTCGTTTTGTTTCCGGATCCCGGCATGCGCCCTCCTAACCTCCGGACCCAACGCCCAAGACCTGGTGCCTGGAGATCGATCCCGCTCAAAAGTCGGCCAAGTCCCCAGTGGGGAGGGCGACTCGAACTGCGTTCGCGACTGCTGCCAAATCAATGATCTCCTGCAGGATGGCTCCTTCCAGTGGAGGCAGGTAGCCTAGCGCCGCCGCGATCATACCTGCAGCGCTGGCCGCCATTCCTCCCACGGCACTCTGAAGCGCAATCGATCTCATCCGGTGACTGACATGGATCAACTCATCTACCTTGCCCAGCGAAGCGGTCAAAATCACTGCGTCGGCGGCCTCGGACGTAATGTCGCTGTTGGCTCCAAAGGCGACGCCCACGGTCGCCGTCATCAGTGCGGGGGCGTCGTTAATTCCGTCGCCGATGAAGAGAGTACGAGCCTTTCTGGTCTCTTCCTCGACAATCGCAACTTTCTGTTCCGGGGTTTGTCCGGCATAGACTTCAGAGATTCCGACCTCCTGTGCGAGGTAGCGGACCTCCGATTCCCGGTCTCCGGAAACGAGGAGAACGCGGTTCACCTGATGATTTGGATTCAGGTGGTGAACGAAGGGCTTGGTGTCCTGACGAGGCGCATCGTGGAAATGAAATGCGCCGGCATACTGCTCGTCAAGAAAGACAATACACTCCAGTCCGGAAGCCAGGGGAGGCAATGAGGCCAGCAGTTTGGCGTCTACCTTGCCGCGCCCGGTGATCCGCACGCTTCTGCCGGCAACCATACCAAGAAGGCCGTCTCCCGGTTTTTCCTGCATCTGGCTGACCTCCAGCAAAGCCAGCTTGGAGTCGTGTGCAGCCCGAACCACCGCGCCCGCCAGTGGGTGTTTGGAAAACTGTTCAAGACTGGCGGCCGCTTGTAAGACTTGATCCTTGGTAAAACCGAGTCCGCACAACACACCGGTCATCTGCGGCTGGCCGTAGGTCAGAGTTCCCGTCTTATCAAAAATTAGGGTGCGACAGGTGGTGATCTGCTCTAGGGCAGCTGGATTCTTGATGATGATGCTGTGCCGCGCGGAGAGCGAGATGGCGCCAATCACCGCCACGGGGATTGCCAGGATGAGAGGACAGGGAGTGGCAATGACGACCACGGCCAGAAAACGGGAGGAATCGCCGGTTACCAGCCAGGTCAGTGCGGCCACACCCACGGCCAAAGGCGTATACCACGCCCCAATTCGATCTCCGATGCGGCGAAGCTGTGGGCGCTTGTCCTGGCTCTGTTCCATGACCTGCATGATCTTGGCGTATCGCGAATCGACCGCCAGTTTCTCGGCTTCGATGGTCAGGACCATGTCGCCGTTGATCGCTCCGGACAGAACCTTCGAACCTGGAGCCTTGGAGATCTCGAATGGCTCGCCCGTCAGATACGACTCGTCCATTACTCCGTGCCCCTCGACGACAACTCCGTCAACCGGACAGATCTCGTGAGGCAAGACAATGACGTGATCGGCGATGCGGATCTGGTCGAGCCGGATGTCTTCGACCGATGCTCCAAGCTGGCGGTGCGCAACCTGCGGCATGCGCTTCGCCAAGGCGTCGAGAACGGAGGATGCTTTGCGCGTGGCGAACTGTTCCAATGCGGTTCCGCCCGAAAGCATGAGAACGATGATCGACCCGACGAGGTACTCTCCCATCGCAACGGAAGCGATGATAGAGATGCCAGCCAGCAAGTCCGAGCCGAACTCTCGCTGCCAGAGCTTCTTGCCCAGGCTCAAGAGGATTGGAATCCCTCCGGCGATCAGAGCGAGGAACAGAGGCCCCAGGCTCATCGATGGTGGCAGGTGAGTCGAATAGCGGAGGATCAAGTGCGCGCCAATTGCGATCGCGGTCACGGCGGCGATGTAGGTCTCGCTCGCAATCGAGATCGATGTCCTGGCGGGAGTTCCTGCTGGAAGGGTCATAAGGGCTAGGCCGCCACCGTAACGCCCGGGGTTGATTGACCCAAGCGAAGCTCCCTTCGAGTTGAACGATCGAGCGGGACTCGCGTCCGAGCGATGGCGGACCCAGGCAGTACATGTTCGACCTTTAACGTTCTGATCCCTCCGGGAACTTTCGCCTCGATGACGTCCCTTTTTCTGCGACCGAGCAGCGCAATCCCCAGCGGGGCGAGAACGGAGACAAAGCCCCGCGAAATGTCAGCCTCCTCAGGAAAGACCAACGTGTACAGCCCCTTCCGTCGTGTATCAAAATCGAAAACACGGACACGGGAATTCATCCTGACCACGTCTTTGGGAACTCGAGCCGGAGGCCTGACCTCGGCGCTCTCCAGTGCCTCATCGAGAAGTTCGAGCTGTCGTTGATCTCGAAAGAGAGAATATTTGAGGGCCCGGACCAAACGCTTGAGCCTTTCCAGGTCGGCATCGGCGACGATAATGGAACGATTCTTCATGACGAACTCCTCTGCCTTTCGCTTTCATTGAGGCTATGCAGCTTTCTTTTTGTCGCCCTTGGGTTCAACCGCGGCCTGACTTTTTTGGAGTACCGCTTCCGCATCCGCAGACGCTGCCTTCTTGCTGGCTTGGTTTCGGAGCGAGTTGACTTCAAACCATATGAGAAGAGCCGCAACGCCCACACACAGGACCAACACCAGAATCGTTGCCGAATCCATAAAAGCACCTCGTTTATCTAGTCGTCCTCAGCGTTCCGCGCGTTGCCGACGGTCACCACCGGACATGGAGCGAGAGCGACCACCCGGTGCGCAATCGAGCCAAAATGGCTGGCAGTCTGCGCGAAGGCGCCCACTCCTCGTACACCCATGACGATGAAGTCCGCGGACAAATCAGCCGCGAGGTTCAGAATTCGATCTGCAACTGCTCCGGTTTCTACGACCACCTCTGGCCGGTAAAGCAGTTCGGGTTCGGGAGGGATCAAGTCGCGCAGGCGATTCTCGTCTCGTCGAATGGCCAGACCTGGCGAGTCGCTGAGACTCCCTTCGCTGACGTGTACAAGGGTGAGATGCGCTTTGTACTCGTGCGCCAGAGAGACGGCGAATTCGAGAGCCCGCAGAGAAGCAGGGGAGAAATCGGTTGCGCAAAGGATGCTGTGAACTCCGTCGGAAGCAAGGGTGGTGACGTGCGGTCCCACGGTGAGCACCGGGCACGTCGCTTCTCGAATCACTTCCTCAGCGACCGAACCGAGGATCGCTTTGCCCCAGCCGGCACGGCTGATCGTACCTACCACAACCAGGTCCGCGGAGTATGTCTGCACCCACTGTTCGAGCACGTCCGCCACGCTCCCCTCTCCCAACAGCACGTCACAACGCAGGCCGCGACATCGGAGCGAGCTGACGATCTGATTCAGGGTGTATCCCGCGAAGTCTCCAGCCTCTTTCAGGACACGATCGATCGATTCGGGAGAAGCAAGGGCATACGCCTCCAGCGGTATGACATGAGCCGCGTAGAGCTTGGCTTCATAACGGTTGGCCAACGCAACCGCAAAGGGCAAAGCCCGGCTGGCCGACGTCTCAAAGTCAGTGGCAAACAGAACGTTCTTGAGTGTGATCTGCGGCTTCACTTCCAGTACATTCATTTCTCATCTCCCGTGCAGCAGTCCCGCGCGGGGCTGCACTCCCACAATTTGCCAGTGCCTCTAGTCGGTTTCCACTCGCAGATTGTTCACCACGGAGAACACACCGGACGCGCTCAGCGCCTGCATTCCCGCGACCTGTTTCTCCATTGGGCGCGCCACGACGCCTTCCAGTGTCACGTGGCCATTTTCCACAAGGATATGAATCGGAGGAACGGCGCGAAACTGATACTGCCAGAGCACATCGTGTCCGAAGATCTTGCGATACGTCGCTCGCCGGATACGATCATCGTTTGGCGATACGGGCAACACCTTGATCTGGTTGTCCACTCGCTCGACACCTTCAATCTCTCGCACTGCTCGTTCGGCGTCTGACTTGAGTGTCGGACGGCTTGCTTCGCCCAGCAAGGTCACGGTGCCATCCGGAGACACGTTGTACTGCAAGTTGTCGAACACGCCATAGTAAGGAAGCGTGACCAGTTCATGGCGCACTTCCTTCATCACGCGGTCCACTCCCTTCTGGCTTAGGGCTGCGCTGCGTGTGGCTTGCGTGCTGTTGTCCGTGGAATCTTGTGCGGCGCATCTTCCTGTGTAGGCCGCCATACTCACGAATAAGACGGTCAGAATTGCTGTGGTTTTCATTGCATCCTCCGAAACTCATTTCGATTCAGGTCCCAATGTCGTGCTCGATCGATGTCGTGCGGAAACGGACCGCTGTTGCTCTGTCGCGAGCTTGCTCCCGCAACCCTGCGGCATCAAATGCCCGATCCACGATGCGAGGCCTCCGGTTCAAGCTTCGTTCACGCGTCGTCGAATGAACTGTTTCGCCTGTTGAATTCTCAGGATCTCAGCCATGCATGGACCCGCCACGTCCGGGTCTACGACTCCGACGGTGAGGGCACTTTCCAGCAACCCCATCGAACTCTCTCCGCTCTCAACGAGGAGGGTTTGCGCGAGCACCCGGACTTCTGGATCCCTGGATTTGAGACCGTCTACCAGATCCCATCCCGCTTCCGGATCGGCCGTCCTCCGCCAGACCACGCCGCAGGCCAGCATGTAGTCGGTGTTCATGTTGAACCTCCTTCAAAGAGTTTTGGCAACTCGGTCCGGCCACAGTCAAGCAGCCGGCAGTCTCGTCCCTTCGCAGACCAGACATTCCCTGACAAGCTCGACGATCTGGCGAAAACAGTGTTTGCAGACGATGTCTTTCGCTCCCAAAGCCTCGAAACGCGTAAAGTCAACCATCTCAGGCGCACTCGGTTGCATGACGATGCAGGGGATTTGCCCGCATCTCTTCTGCAGTCCTCTCAACACGTCCTCGCAGTCGGCATCGGGCAAGTATTCGTTCACCAGGACCAAGTCGAAAGCGCACGAATCCGCCAGCCTCAGAGCTTCCTTTGCCGTCCATACAGTCGTGGTATCAAATCCCGCGTCCTCAAGAAGCCTCTCAAGAACGATGAGGATTTCTTCGTGACAATCCACGATCAGAATTCGTTTGCTGCTCGGGTTCATGGCGCATCTCCTGGCCCAGGGTTGGCCGGCACGGCCGCGCTCGTCGATTCCAGAAAGAGCAACTCCGTGACTCTTCTCAACTGATTACGACCGTGGGGGCGTTTAAGAACGCGGCCGATACAGATCGCCGCTTTGCCGGCAACGCCGTCAATTGCCGCGTAGACGTTTGAGGCATGACTTTCCACGACAATCGTCGACGCGCGGTCCAACGGAATTGCCAGCTGGCAGCATTTGTCAATCCCGCCGCGGGGACCATTCAGATCGACCACCCTCACATGTACCTGCCTGACCTGGCTGGCGAAGCGGTCCAACGCAAAGCGAAGCCGCCGTTCAATGTGGTTACGTAGCGCCTGGCTGATGCTTATCTTTCTGCCACGAATCTCAAATTGCATATCGCCCCCTAGGGTTCAGTCTTCACGGCGGTTAAGAGTCGGCCGATCGTCGTCGCTGCTGGAATCGTCTGCTTTCGTTGATCGCCGCAGGCTGGGTTTGTTGTCCGACTTGTCCTCGTCGCTGATTCTGCCTCGATTCTCCAGGACGGCCAGTCGAGCCCTCACACCGTCAAACTCGGAAGTCGTCACAACATAGTGCAGCCTCGATGGAAGCCTGGTGTCGGTCTGTCTCTGAATCTTCGACACCCGGCTCTCAAGCGGAGGGTGGGAAGAGAACACTTTGGACAAGGTGCCCGGCTTCTTCTTTTCGGTGGCTTGGATCTTCTCGAAAAAGGTCAGAAATGATTGCGGGTCGTATCCCGCTTTGTACATGTATTGCAGTCCGAGATAATCCGCTTCTTCTTCGAACCCACGAGAAAACTTCATGAAGCTCATGGGCACTCCGATCCCGGCGGCGGAGCGAACCGCGTACCCGATGCCACCGCCGACGAAGATCAACGGGATCGACGCAATATTCGCCAAGTTACCCCGTGTCATCTGTCGCATCGCGTGACGGGCCGCCACATGGGCAACCTCGTGAGCCATGACCCCTGCCAATTCCGCTTCTTCGTCGGCGATCAGCAGCAGCCCGGTGTTCACGTAGAAGAATCCACCTGGCAAGGCGAAAGCGTTCACTTGATCGGAGTCAATCACCTTGATGGTGAACGGCACTCGGGCGTCAGAGTTCCGCACGATATTTTGTCCAATGCGGTTGACGTACTCGGTAATGACCGGGTCCTGCACCAATTTCACCGTGGTATCAATCATCTGGGCATATTCCCTGCCCAGTCGGATCTCAGTTTCCAGCGAATACCAGTTCCCCATCCCGCGGCCGCCGCCAACGTTGCGGCTTCCGATGGCGTCGATGTCATCCTTACTGCCTGGTTTGACCTTGGGTTCTTGTGGCGCCGCAACCTGCGAGTTGTTGTTCCGGGCCTCCTGGTCGGGACACGCCAGGGCGGGTTGCGCAAGCATCAAGAAAAGGGACAGGAAGCTTGCCAGTGCTGCGTTGGTGTGTTTCATCGCCACGCCCCCCGATCTTGTGCGTCAAGGCCCGGCCCAGGTCTGACTCTCAACGGCCAGACTCTTCCGCAGATTTGCAGTGCTGCCCGCACCTCTGCGTTCTCAACGAGCTTCCGTGCATTTTGAGTGCCGAGGGTCTGGGAGAAGAGGGCGGGTACAAATCTTTACTTAGCGACGTCTTTAGCCGCCGAAAGAAGTGCCAAGCGGCAGAGAACAAAGGCAGCAAACAATTCGGAGTCTATCTCTCGTCCCATCCACTCGCCGCAGAAGGGAGGGCTGAATCGTGGAGACGTCCAATACTTCGGACATTGCCGGTCCGATTTCTTTGACGGGTGTGGGCTGCGCGTGGCACGGGTGTCGTTCTTGATGCTTGTTTGGTATAAGTTGTCGCACATCCGTGCCTGGCACTCGGCGTGCGCTAGATCAAGGTTCTTCTTGTGTTCTGAATTTGAGGACGCACCCGGGATCAAGCCTCTTGGGCAATCTGAAGGCCTAAGCGTGGTTTGTTATGTATTTTCGCGGAACCCACCGGCGGAGCAACCGTACGCGCGGACATTCTCTCAATCACGTCACGTGGGCTCCCAAGCTCGTCGTAATCGGGCTGGTAGCCTTTGCGCTGCTTGCGATGACTGCTCCAACGGGCTCAGTTGACGATGATGGAGAGGACTTCGGTCCTTCGACAATCGCCATTGTCGCGAGTCGTCCCGACAGTTCGCCGACCTCCAGAAGCACAACCCCAGCGCAACAAGACGAACCAAATGCGGACGCAACAGCAACAGCTCTGACGCAAAGTGGAGTGCGTAATGGTGAGGCCGGTTTCAGGCGGCATGGTGGCCGGTCCGCGCTGACGTCGTTCGGTTTGCTTCGTTGTTAGCACCTCCGTCCGAATCCGCAATTGCTTTTTCTTTGATAACGCGCCGCTATCGTCAGGCGCGACCAGACTCATGCCTCAGGAAGAACACGAATGGCGAATTCGGACCGAAATCGGAACTGGCTGGCGCTGTACAAAGACGCCGTCTCGGAGAAAGACATCCGGAAGGCAAGAACGCGCATTACCCAGGCACAAGCTGCCATCAGTCGTCGCGCGCGGGAATTGTGGTACGGCGGAGCCAACGATACAAGCGAGCGACACCAGATGGACGCCGCAGCCCATTTCCTTGGAATTCTCCGCTCGATGGGAGAAGAAAAATGGTAGCAAAGCGCTACACGTTTTCTTGGAATCGAAGGTAGCAGCTACAAGCGACGCTGCGAGAACTCCGTTCGCGAGGAGAATCGCAAGCGCCCGGCAGCACTTTTACGACCCCAATAGGAGGAACGATGCATTTCCGAAGTTTCTGCAGCATTCTCCTGGTTTCGTTGGCCCTGATATTTTCCGTTCCGCAACCCGTGGTCTTTGGACAAACATTGACAACCGGCGACGTGGTAGGAACCGTGTATGACCCAACGAGAGCCGTAATCCCAAACGTAACAGTAACCCTGAAGAACCTGGACACTGGAACAGCACAAACAACGACAGCCAACGCGGTCGGCTTCTACACCTTTAAGCTGTTGAGGCCCGGACGCTATGAGATTTCAGCCAAGGAAACCGGCTTCGCCGAGGTAAACGCCCCAGCCACCGTCAGCCTGGGCCAAACCACGACCGCGGATCTCACCATGCCGATGTCGAAGACATCCGAAATGGTTGAGGTATCTGGGGTCGCTCCGGTAGTGACCCAAACGGCCAGCGTTAACACGTCGTTCTCTCAGTTGGAACTAGAGCAACTGCCCAGCGCCGGGGGCGACATCACCAACATCGCGCAGACCAGTCCAGGCGCGGTCATGAACGTCACAGGGGGTTACGGAAACTTCACCGTTAACGGCTTGCCGGCGACTTCGAACCTGTTCACAGTGAACGGGGAAAACAACATGGACCCCTACTTCAACATCAACAACTCGGGGGCCAGCAACCTGACACTGGGGAACAACGAAGTGCAGGAAGCCACGGTCATCAGCAATCCCTATGGAGGAGAATATGGCCAACTCTCGGGGGCGCAGATTACCTACATCACCAAGTCAGGCACCAACCAGTTTCACGGGAATGCCCAGTATTGGTGGAACGGACGTGCGGTAAACGCGAATGGCTGGATGAACAAGAATAGCCAGATTCTCGATGGGCTTTCCAATCAGACTCCATTCTCCAACGCCAATCAATGGGCTGGTTCGGTGGGCGGGCCAATCTTGAAGAACAAGACGTTTTTCTTCTTCAACGTGGAAGGCACGCGCTTCGTCCTGCCAAATACGATTCCCGTAATCGTTCCGACGGCGGCTTTTTCCAGCGCGGTCCTCAGCAACATTCAAACAGTACAACCGAACGAGTACAAGAACTACAAGACGCTGTTTGACCTGCTGCAGAACGCAAAGGGTGCCGGCACGGCGACTCCGCTTCCGCTAGCCGACGGCGGAGGGTGCGGAGATCTCAGTGCCGAGGTACTCGCGGGCTTCGATCCCACGACCACACCTTGCGCCGCGCGCTTTGTTTCAACTCCGACCGCGCTATCTCACGAATGGAACATGGCCGCCCGTGTCGATCAGAACATCGGCGATAACGACAAGGTTTACTTTCGCTACAAAATGGATCGCGGCCTGCAGGCTACGACGCTTGACCCGATCAGTTCCAACTTCAACGCTATCTCCAACCAGCCTTCGTATGGGGGACAGGCGCAATGGACCCACATTTTTGGGCCCCATTCGACCAATTCGTTCATGGCTTCTGCCAGCCACTACCGGGCTCTGTTCACCCAGGATGCCGCAAAGGTAGCCCAAACCTTTCCCTATTACTTTCTGACCAGCGGATCCGTGCAGTTCGGCGGCGATCTGGGCGGGGGAGTCTATGGCTTCAACCAGCAGGGCGGTTTCCCGCAGGGTCGGAAGATTACGCAATATGGGTTTAGAGACGACTTCGCTTGGAATCGCGGCAACCACAACTTCAAGTTCGGCGGAAACTTTCTACGCTACGACATCAGCGACCAGACATTCTTCTGGGTGAATGCGGGAGCCTACTTTGGATATACCGGCGACGGCATGACCAAGTTCGTGAATGGTCTGGCCTATCAATATCGGCGCGCTGATGTGACATCGAACAACGTGCCGGTCGCGATGTGGAACCTCGGGGGATACCTGCAGGACGAGTGGAACGTGACCAACAACTTGAAACTGACTTTCGTCCTTCGTCTTGAACGCAACTCGAACCCGGTGTGCCAAAGCAACTGCTTTGCCAACTACGTGAGCAATTGGTACAACTTGCCGAGCTATCAGGCTGGCGAGGGGGCGGGCGATGTTCCGTATATCAACGACATCCGCTACAACCAGCACTCAGCGTTTCCCGGCGTCGATACTTTGACCGTGTCTCCTCGTTTCGGGTTTAGCTGGTCGCCGCGAGGAAACAACAACACCGTGATCAGCGGTGGATTCGGGGTTTTTTACGATTCGCCGCCCGCTGGCCTGGTCAGCAACATTCTGAGTAACCCGCCGATCTCTGCCATGTTCCGTGTGCGTCCAAGCGCGGGAACCCTGGCTCTCGATCCCGGACCGAACGGTTCGGCCGCCGTTTATGACGCATCGGCTGCCGCATTCCGAACCGGGTTCACAGGCGGCCAAACATACTCGCAGATTCGGGCGACCTTGGCCGAACAAGGCGTAAGTTTCCCGGCGCCTGCCTTCTATTCGGTGGCAGGCACACTGCACTCACCACGCTGGCAGCAATGGAACCTGCAGATTCAGCATCAAGTCGGTCGCAACACCGCATTCACGATCGGCTACAACGGCAACCACGGGCTCCGGATTCCGTACTCCTCAGCCTGGACAAACGCCTACGATCAATATGGAGTCTTCTCAGGAATACTGCCCGCAGCTCCTCCGGTTCCTAATTACGGCACCGTCACGCAGTATCAGAGCGGGGCTGTTTCCAACTATCACGGTTTGACCGTGACCATGAAGCGGCAAATGTCGCAATGGGTTGCCGGTCACTTCAATTACACCTGGTCCCACAACCTGGATGAAGTTTCAAACGGCGGCGTGTTCACGTATGGCGATTCGCTGCTCGGACAGATCAATCCCGGAAATTTGAGAGCCAACAACTATGGCAACTCCGACTACGATATCCGCCACAACGCCAGCGCCGATTTCGTGGTCACGCCTAGACCGCATTTTCAGAGCAATATCCTGACGCATGCCCTGGGAGACTGGTCGTTCTCCGGAAAGATGTTCTGGCGCAGCGGACTGCCCTTCAGTGTCACGGATTCCAATTGGGCTGTGGGCAATGGAGGCGGAACCATATTCGCGATCCCATTAGCGGGTGGCGCGACACCAGGAGCATCCAGTTGCGGAGCACGAAATGCCGGCATCAGCGGACGGCAGCCGGCATGTCTTGACGCGAATGCGTTTCTGGACAGTGCCTCTGCAACCTTTGAAGGCTATCCATACTGGCCGACGGGACGGCGCAACCAGTATCGGGGGCCATCGTACTTCAACATGGACATGAGCCTCTTCAAGAACATCGCGCTGACGGAGAAGTTCACGTTCGCGGTGGGTGCGACGGCGTTCAATGTGTTCAATCATCCCAACTTCTTCAACCCGGATTCCGCTCTGGGTTCTTCAAGCTTCGGACAGATCACAACCATGGCGACGACGCCGACGAGCCCGTACGGGAACTTCCTGGGCTTTGACTCGTCTCCGCGCGTGGTTCAGGTTTCGGCCAAGGTGGTCTTCTAGGCTGAGGCGAATGGAACACAGCTCTGACGAAGGAAGGCCGACCGAAAGGGTTGGCCTTCTCTTTAGTCACGGAGGCGCACATCGCAACTTAAGCCCCTGTCTTCAATGATCGGAATCGCCTGCACCGGCTCAGTGCGCAATTGGGTGAGTGAGTTCATCAAGCCTGGCGAGGTCGCGACTCGCTGGAGAGAATCCTCTTTGCAGGGCGGTTCGATACCACTTCTCGGCGACTGCGTAATCCTGCCGAACTCCCCAACCATGCTGATAGACCAAGCCCAGTTGATCACAGGCCGCCGCGGAACCGCTCCCCGCCGCCTTTTCGAACCACCGCACGGCTTCTACGAGATCTTGGCGAACCCCGGTTCCATGGAACAATGCGCGCCCAAGATTGAGTTCAGCTGCGGCATATCCTGCTTTCGCGGCCTTGCGGTACCACTTCACCGCTTCATCAGATCCGTTCTGCGTACCTGAACTGCTCCGCTCTCCGCGCCCCGTTTCGTACATATAACCAAGGTTGTTCTGAGCGGCCGGATTTCCATCCAGCGCCGCACGCAGATACCATTTCATGGCCTCGGTATCGCTCTGCTCTACACCCAACCCTTGCAGATAAAGCCCTCCGAGATTGTTTTGCGCTCCGGCATGTCCGCCATCCGCCGCTTTCCGGTACCAGCGCGCCGCCTGCATATAATCCTGATCCATCCCGCAGCCGGCCTCGTAGGTCAAGCCGGCAAGAAACTGAGCATCACGGTCGCCGGATCGCGCGGCGCGCAAAATTCGTGAGAGATCATTACTTGCCTTAATGGGCCGATCAAACGTCTCGCGTGGACTGCAGTTCGGCTTGGCGGCACACAAAGCACTCAGGAGGAAGACGATCGCCAAGGAAGAAAGACGGAATGTCATGGCTGGCCCCAGATACTCCCAAGACTCGGAAATACACTAGTCTCAAATTGGGGTGCTGGTAAAGGGGAAACGATACGAGGGCAGGCGGTCCAATCGCGGTCCAATCAAGGTGCGAATGGGTTCGGCAGCTAAACGTCTTTGAGTTGAGCTTCGTCCATCCCGAAGTAGTGCCCGAGTTCGTGGAGTACGGTCTGCCGGACTTCATGGCGGATTTCTGCGTGGTTCCGGCAGACTGCTTCGATATTTTTCTGGTAAAGGACGATGCGGTTCGGGCCGAGGGAAAGGTCGAACACGCTCTTCTGCGTGGCAGGCACACCCTGAAAGACTCCCATCAACAGGCTGCGGGGCTTGTGGGGACCGCTCTTCCCTCCAAGTCCGCGCGCTTTCTTGCGCATTTTCGGCCGGTCCTCAACGATTACCGCGAGATTGTGGATCCGCTCTCGGAATTCCATCGGAAGCGAGTCCAACACCTCCTCGACCAGCCGAACGAAGTGTTCCCGCTTCACCTTGCCCTCCTGTTGAATTCCTTTCGGCGTCACGCGTTCCGAGGTTGCGTCTACCTGTAGCGTAACGTCTCGATCGGATTCCGGTTTGCCGCTTTCCGCGCAGGGTAGAAGCCGAAGAATATCCCACCGCCCATGGAGAACACCACAGCCGTTCGACGTCCGATGGTTCGGACGTGCCCCGTCCGATTCTTCTGACATGGATTGGACTGCGGCTCACCTCTATGCGGCTTTTGCCGTTTGTTCTGTGTCACTTGGCGAAAGTCGATGCTTGGCCCACGCCGTGCCCTTCTCTTAGGCGAGCGATCTCGATGCAGGTCGTACTCGTTGAAACTGGAATGGAGAATATTGGACATGAAGAAATTCGCTTACAGTGCGCTGATGCTCACGCTCGCTTTGATTGTGCTGCCAAACGGGGCGTTCGCCGCAAGCAAGACGCTCGACAACCTGCAGGCTGGGTTCAACGGCGAAAGCAATGCCCACGCGCGCTACCTCGCATTTGCGGAAAGAGCAGACCAGGAAGGGTATGGCGAAGTCGCGAGTCTGTTCCGGGCCGCAGCCAAGGCAGAGCAAGTTCACGCCGCCAACCACGCTGCTGTGATCAAGAAGTTGGGCGCGGCACCCCAGGCAAACATTGAGGCTCCGGCCGTCAAATCGACCCAGGAAAACCTCGAAGCAGCAATCAAAGGAGAGTCGTACGAACGCGACACCATGTATCCCGAATTCCTCAAGCAGGCTCGCGCCGAGGGAAATCGAGACGCTGTCCAGTCCTTCAACTACGCGAAGACAGCGGAAGGGGAACACGCCAAGCTGTATTCCGACGCCTTGAATAATCTCGCCAAACTCAAGGGGTCCAAGGCGAAAGACTACTTTGTGTGCTCGGTGTGTGGCTACACGACATCGAAGATAGATTTTTCCAAGTGTCCGTCGTGTTTCACGCCCAAGGACAAGTACGAGAAAGTCAGCTAATAACCGGGCCGTCGATAGGCGTCCCGCTTCTTCGGATTAAGGAGTTTCTATGCTTCAATTTCCGGTGATTCCAAGTTGGGATGCCTTGCACCCATTGATCATTCATTTTCCGATCGCACTCCTGTTAATTGCCCCGATCTTCATCGTCGTTGGTGCTGTGTTAACGCCGGCCAAGGGCCGTTCTTACCTGATTGCGGCGATGGTCTTGCTGCTGGTTGGAACTGCTTCGATCTTCGTGGCGGTCGAAACGGGGGAAGCGGCCGGCAAGCTTGCCGAACGGAGTCCGGGGATGGAACAGGTCCTGGAAACCCACGAATCCCTTGCCGAACGCACGCAGGCAGTTTTTAGTGTGCTGTCGGTGATCTTCCTTGCGCTGCTCGCGGTGCCCTGGTTTCTGAAACGAGAAGACACGCGTCTGACGACAACCATTCTGCCGCTGGCTTTCCTGGTGCTGTACAGCGCAGGGGCCTTGCTGCTGGTCAATACCGCCCACAACGGAGGCCGGCTAGTGCACGAATTCGGCGTTCGGGCGATGGTGACTTCGGCTCCCGCAGACGCCAACGCTGCGCTTCCGGCCGACACCCAGGATAAGGACTAGGCCGGAATGAACCCTGGCTCCAAAGCGTTTCGAATCATTGAACGCGGATTGCTCTGGTCAGGTCTGCTGCTGCTGGTTGGGTTCGCATTCGCCCACATTCATCGGTTCATCATGCTCCGCGTAGAAATGGCGAAATTCGAAACCCGGCAACTTCAGTCCACCGAGGAGGGTGGCGCCGGAATGGAGGCTACGGATGTCCCCGCCCACAGCGCTGACCTTAATCAGGCCCAAGACCCGGGCGATCCGGTCTGGTCAAATCGGCAAACCAGGTTGCATCCGGCGAGCCTTCGCAAGCCTGATGAATCGCTCGCTGTTTTACGGATTCCCGCTTTGCATTTGGAGGTTCCGGTACTAGAAGGCACGGATGAGGTCACGTTGAACCGCGGGGCTGGTCGAATTGCCGGAACTTCACTTCCAGGACAGGGCGGCAACATCGGCATCGCCGGACACCGGGACGGGTTCTTCCGCAGATTGAAAGACATCCGGACCGGAGACGCAATTGAGTTGGTCACAATTTCTGGAACCGATGTGTTCGTCGTGGATCGCATCCGAATTACCAATCCAGATGACGTAAGCGTACTGCGGCCAAGAACGAAACAGTCGCTCACGCTGGTGACATGCTACCCATTTTATTTCGTCGGCCCGGCTCCTAGTCGCTACGTCGTCGAAGCTTCTTTGAAGTAACGAGCCGTACGAGATGAGGAACAACAAGAAAGATCACTTCTTGCCAGAAGGAGAAAAGCAATGAAACCATCAAGAAAGACGATCGTCCGCATGGCGTTTGTGGTCGCGGCATTTCTCTGTGCCATGACTGTGGGCCTCGCCGCCCAAGACATAACGCACCCATCAACCACCAAGACCATCGAACCGCCGACGCACGAGGTTCAAACGACTCATGTTCAGAACGCCGAAGTCGTCCACGTTTCTGGTCATGATGTGGTTGTAGAGCTCGCGAACGGGAAATTTGAACTGTTGAACCTGGCCGACGACGTCAGGTTGCAGGTGGATGGCCGGGACCTAACCGTCCATGAACTGAAACCGGGGACAAAACTGTCTCAGGATATTCACACGGTCACTACGCCACAGGAGGTAACAACACTTAGAACCGTGGAGGGGAAAGTCTGGCACATCAGCGCACCGCATTTGATCCTGTCCTTCCCGGAGGGTGAGAACAAAGCTTACACGGTTCCAGCTGGAACCGTGTTCCACATCGGTGGTCAGGACAAGACGGTATTCGATCTTCGGAAAGGAATGAAGATTTCGGCAACGGTTCTGAAAGTTGAGCCCCTGACCTCGGTCACTAGGCACACTGAGGTTACTGGTCAAACGCCGCCACGGCCCGATGTGGCGTTTGAAGGACCGATGCTTATTGAACCGGCCAGACAGGTCCCGACCTTGACCGCTGCCGTGGAGGGGCCCGGGCCGCAAGAACTGCCAAAGACCGCCAGCCTTGTGCCGTTGGCTGGAATTCTTGGTTTCTTGTCATTGGCCTTGGGCGCGGGTCTGAGACTTGTTCGCAAGAATTTCTCGCAATAAACGACGGGAGATCACGAGGCGGCCAGGCTGGCATAGCTGACCGCCATCTTTTCGGGCCAGAGCCTTGTTCTCTTGACTCGACCATTCAGGAGTACTCTAATCCCCAGTGGCACAAGACAAACCACAGTCGCGGGCCGTCCACGTGCTGGCTCGCTTCGATGAATCGTTCCGCCAGCAGGAGATGGTTTTTGCAACTCTGAACCTCTTTGTTCTGGCCGCACTCCTGCTTCTCCACTCGCTGTTTTCTTCTCTACTCGGCGATCCCTCGCCCGTTTTGTTGATCACCCTGGGCGCTGCCTTTCTGTTCAAGATGCTGGAATTGCTTTGGCTCTGGGCCCGCGCGCGGCCGTTGAGCAAAACCCTGGAGGACGTCGTCGTCTGGGCCTCGATTTCTCTGAACATCGGGTTGAGCCTTCTCTTAACATTTCTCACCAATCGGGAAGACAGCCCTTACTTTGTTCTCCTCGCCTTGCCGGTCTTGCAGGCGGCGTACCGCTTCAGCCTTCCCGCTTGCATCGGCGTGATCGCCGTTGCGGATTTCGTCACCTTCTTCTGGGTCTCCCATTTTGCGGCGTATCATCCGCCGGTCCATGCCAGCGAGTACTTTGAAGCAGGTGTCATCTCGGTTGTGTATACGATCGTGGGTCCGCTGGTCTGGCTGCTCGTCAACCAGCTTCGCAATGATCAAAGACAGCTGGCCGATAGTCTGCAAGAACTCGAGCGCACGCGTGAGCGGCTTGTGATCGAAGAGAAACTCGCCGTCGTTGGCCGCCTCTCGAGCGCAGTGGCCCATGAAATTCGGAACCCAGTTTCCATCATTGCGAGTTCATTGGTCACGGCCGGCCGCCCTGAAGTTCGGGAACAACAACGGAGCGAGATGCTCGCGATCGCACGCAGCGAGGCCGCCCGCCTGGAAAAACTGACCAGTGATTTCCTTTCCTATGCGCGTCCGAGTGAGCCGAAGAGAAGTCACGTCGCGCTGGCGGACGTCCTGGGCTACATCACGGAGATTGCCGGTGTGCACGCCGCGAAAAAGGAAGTCAGGATTACGGTCGAGGATGACGGGAGCTTGCGGGCAAACGTTGATCGTGAGCAGTTACAGAGGGCGCTCCTGAACCTGCTGCTCAACGCGATTGATGCCACGCCGGTGGGGGGACTGGTAGCCGTTCGCAGTAGCCGTCCGTCGGCCCAGAGTGTGGAACTCCAGGTCGAAAATTCGGGTGACCCGATTCCGGAAGATGTGCTGTCCAGAATCTTTGAACCTTTCTACACGACCAAAGCGCACGGAACGGGTCTCGGACTGGCAATCTCGAGGAACATCGCGAGAGTTCAAGGCGGAGACTTGATCGTCGCCCGGAATGAACCCGGACACGTATGCTTTTCCATGACGGTTTCTGACGAGGCGTCCCTCGACTCTGGAGCAATTCGCTATGGCTAGATTATTGATTGTGGATGACGAGCCTAATTTACGCCGCGTCCTGAGTTCCGAACTTCACCTCGACGGCCATTCGGTCGACGAAGCGGACGGCGTTCTAGCCGCCCTGCCTCTTCTAGCGGAGCGCGAATACGACGCAGTGATCACCGACCAGAAGATGCCGGATGGAGACGGGCTGAGAGTTCTATCGGGCGCGCAAGAGAGTGATCCGTCTTTGCCAGTAATCTTCCTCACCGCAGTTCCGACCATTGAGCTGGCTGTCGAGAGCATGCGGAAGGGAGCCTTTGATTTCATCACAAAGCCCTTTAGTCCTGAGGTGGTCAGGGCGACCGTGCGGCGCGCGTGCGAGCGCACGAATCTGGTCCGCGAGAATCAGCTCCTCAAATCCGCGGTCGGAAATCTCCTGGGGGCCGACACTATCTTCGGGAACAGCGCCGAAATCAGAGAAGTACGCGAGCAGATCTCCCGCGTGGCCCCGACGGACGCAACTGTCCTGATTGTGGGGGAAACTGGAACCGGCAAGGAGCTCGTGGCCAGGGCAATCCATCGGAACAGCCGCAGGGCCCAGAAACCCCTGATTGCAGTCAATTGCGCGGCATTCACTGAAACACTGCTGGAAAGCGAACTCTTTGGACACGAAAGGGGCGCCTTTACGGGCGCAGATCGAGCCCGCCAGGGCTTGTTTGAGGCCGCTCACGGTGGGACCCTTTTCCTGGACGAAGCCGGCGAAATGTCGGCGGCCGCTCAGGCCAAATTACTCCGCGTCCTGGTCGATGGCGAAGTGCTACGAGTGGGGTCCACGCAGGCCCGAACCGTCGATGTGCGTGTCCTGGTTGCCACCCACCGAAATCTCGAAGAGCGCGTGCAGCAAGGACTCTTCCGGCAGGATCTCTACTATCGACTGGCGGTCGTTCCGATTCGCATCCCGCCGCTGCGCGAGCGCAAAGAGGACATTCCCGGCCTCTGCGAGATCTTGTCCGCCCAAATTGCGAAGGACTTGAAGGTCCGGCCCAAACGCATGAGCCCGGAAGCTCTGCAGAAGATCGCGAACTACACATTTCCTGGAAACATACGGGAGTTGCGAAACCTTTTGGAGCGGGCGCACATCCTGGGTCGGGGCGAGGAAATCGCTGCTGAGGAGCTGACCGCGGAAATCAGCGGTTCCGCGGCGAGTGCTGTCCGGCCGATTGAAATGCATGATTGGCTGCGAAGTCTGCCAGCCAGCGTCGACCTCCGCCAGTTGCTCGTGGCCTTCGAGAGGGGCCTGATTGAGAGAGCATTGGAACAGGCACACGGAGTACAGGCCGAAGCAGCTCGTATGCTGGGAGTCTCGCGCAGCGACATCGGCTACAAGATCTCAAAGTATGAGTTAGGGCGGCCCGCAGATGCCACGTAGGAAAACATTATTCCCGCGTTTCACTCGCGAAAAGGTCCGACTCTTCGAGGCTTCCGATGACATTCCAGCCAGCGTACGCATCACGAGTCCACGTGCGCAGGATCACATCGGACCTGTCCGTTCCGGGAGGGATAATTGAATTAGATCGGGAAAGAATAAGGAGAAATCTATGTCGCAGAGCGTCCTGACGGAACCGATCAGCATGGAAAAAGAAGCATCGAGAGCGACTCCTGGTTCCCTTCCGAAAAAGCCTTCCAAGGCCTTCAATTCATTCCAGATCGCCCAAGCCCAGTTCGACAAAGTAGCCGAGTACCTGGGGCTTGATTCGGCCACGCGAGACCTCCTGCGCTATCCGCTCCGTGAGTTTCAGTTTGCCATCCCGGTGAGAATGGACGACGGAACGGTGAAGATCTTCCGGGGCTTCCGCGTGCAGCATAACGATGCACGTGGACCCGGCAAAGGCGGCATCCGATTCCATCCGCAGGAGACAATCGATACGGTTCGCGCGCTCTCGATGTGGATGACCTGGAAATGTGCTGTGGTGGATATCCCACTAGGCGGGGCTAAGGGTGGCGTAATTTGTGATCCGCATAATTTAAGCGCCCGGGAGCAAGAGCAGATTTGCCGTGGCTGGGTACGCCAAGTGGCAAGGGAGGTTGGTCCGGTGACCGACGTGCCTGCCCCAGACGTAATGACTGACTCGCAGCACATGCTGTGGATGCTCGATGAGTTTGAGAAGATCCACGGCGGGCGTTTTCCCGGTTTCATCACGGGCAAGCCTGTCGGCATGGGCGGTTCGCTTGGCCGCACCGAGGCAACGGGTTACGGCGTGGTCATTACGCTGCGCGAGGCGCTCAAAGAACTGGGCGTGCGCCCCGAGAACACCCAGGCGAGCGTACAGGGCTTTGGCAACGTGGCCCACTATGCGATCGAACTCTACCAGCGGCTGGGAGGAAAAGTGATCTCGGTCTGCTGCTGGGATCAAGCGGACCAATGCGCCTATACCTACCGCAAGGGTGAGGGGATCAATCTCAGTCAACTCCTGGCAATCACGGACCACTTCGGCGGGATCAGTAAAGCGAAAGCCAAGGAACTGGGCTATGAAGTACTCCCGGGAGAGGCATGGATCGAGCAGGATGTCGACATTCTGATCCCGGCAGCGATGGAAAACCAGATCACCGGAGACAACGTGGGCAGGATTAGCCCCCGCGTGCGCATCATTGTTGAAGGAGCCAACGGTCCGACGACACCGGAAGCCGACGCGCAAATTCAGAAACGCGGCATCTTGCTGGTCCCCGACTTTCTGGCGAATGCCGGCGGCGTGACCTGCAGCTATTTTGAGCAGGTGCAGAGCAACATGAACTACTTCTGGGAGAAGGACGAAGTCCTGGGAAAGCTCGATGTCAAGATGACCTCCGCGTACTTTGCCGTATCCGATCTGGCTCGGCGGGAGAAGTTGTATATGCGAGATGCGGCTTACGCCATCGCGATCGGTCGTGTGGCCAAGGCATGTCATGAACGCGGCTGGGTATAACGGGTAGCGTCGCCACTTTTGCGATAGGCGGTCCCACTCTAGCCCGGGCGCTGAAGCGTTAGCATCCGCTGTAATGCGGTGCGAGGTGTCGATGAGCAATCTGAAGCCTCTCGTTGCCGAGCTGCCGGTTTTCGACCGCAAGTTCTGGGATGGAACATTCCGCTGTACCCAGATCGGCTCCGGGGCAATCGGCGGCAAAGCCAGCGGATTGGTGTTCATCAAGGATCTACTGGCAGAGCAGATCGACCCCACTTCCTTCCCCGATGTTGAGATCAACGTCCCGACGATGGCGGTCATCGCCACCGACTGTTTCGATCAATTCATCGCGCAGAACCATCTTGGTGAGCTGCACTTCGAGGAGATGTCCGACGACCGCATCGCCCATGCCTTTCAGAAGGGCGACCTTCCGGTGGAGTTGCTCGGCGATCTCCGCGCGCTGATTGTTCAGGTCAAGAGCCCGCTGGCAATCCGGTCGTCGAGCCTTCTGGAGGACGCGTTGGAGCATCCGTTCGCCGGCGTCTACGCGACCAAAATGATCCCCAACAATCAGCCCGATCCCGACGCACGATTTCGTCGCCTGGTGGAAGCCATCAAGTTCGTGTACGCGTCGACCTATTTTCGCGAAGCCCGCGACTACATCCGGACTACTGGCACCAAGCCCAGCGAAGAGAAGATGGCGGTGATCATCCAGGAAGTAGTCGGCCAGCGCAGAGGAGACCGCTTTTATCCCGACATTTCCGGCGTGGCTCGCTCCTACAACTTCTATGCGTTCGAACCCGCCCGCCCGGAAGACGGTCTTGTCACGTTGGCGCTGGGGTTGGGGAAGACAATCGTGGACGGCGGCATGGCCTGGACTTTTTCACCTGCCTATCCAAAGAAACCACCCCCTTTCGCCTCGGTGGAGGAGTTGCTCAAGGGCACCCAGACGGATTTTTGGGCGGTCAACATGGGTAAACCACCCGCTTACGATCCAATCAGTGAGACAGAATACCTGGCGCAAGCCAATCTCTCCGATGCCGAAGCCGACGACGCACTGTTTGCGCTCGCCTCAACCTACGATCCAGAGCGCGACCGAGTCGTTCCGGGAATTGGGTCCCGGGGGCCGCGGATTCTGAATTTTGCTTCGATGCTGGTGCAGGAGCAGTTTCCCGTGAACGACCTGATAAAGGCGTTGCTCCTGGCATCGGAGAGGGCCGTGAATGCCAACGTAGAGATCGAGTTTGCGATCACGTTGCAGGGGCGACTCGGTGAACGGCCACGGGCGCGCCTGGGATTCCTTCAGGTCCGCTCGATGGTGGTTTCCGATGAACTGGTGCATGTCACGGTCGAGGATCTCGCTGATCCACACGCCATCGTTGCGTCGGACATGGCGATGGGGAACGGTACCTCGGAGGACATTGGAGATATCGTCTTCGTGCGCCCCGAGAAGTTCTCGCCATCGAACACTCCTTCAATCGCCCGGGAGTTAGAGTCGATAAACCGGGAACTGCGGGATCAGAAGCGGCCCTACCTGCTGATCGGATTTGGCCGATGGGGTAGTTCGCACCCGTCACTCGGCATTCCCGTCGACTGGAGCCAAATCTCCGGAGCACGGGCAATCGTCGAGGCCACGCTGCCAGAAATGAATGTGGAGTTGAGCCAAGGCTCACATTTCTTTCACAACTTGTCGAGCTTTCGGGCAAGCTACTTCATGGTGCAACATGGGCGCCACTTTGGAATCAACTGGGATTGGCTGAACCGGCAGCCGGTTGTACACGAGTCGGCTCTTATCCGCCATGTGCGCCCCACCGAAAGGCTCTCGGTACGCGTCGATGGGCGGACCGCGAGAGGAGTAGTCCTGCCGCAGACAGGGACCAGCGAAAGCCAAGCGAGAAGATGAAGCCCGACGAAACCCAATTCGGGACGATGCTGCACGCTCTGCAAGAACGGGCCAAGGAATTGAACTGTCTGTATCAGGTGGGCGAACTCCTGGGCCAGTCCACTCGTCCTCTTGAGGAGATTTTCCGCGACATCATCGAAATCCTACCGCCAGGCTGGCAATACCCGCATGACTGTCAAGCGCGGATCCTGTTTGAGAACCTAACGATCCAGCCGCCGAATTTTCAAGTAACACCCTGGGTGCAGAAGGCCAATATCGTCGCGCAAGGCGGGACGGTCGGAACGGTCGAGATTTCCTACCGGAGAGAACTGCCGGGATCGGACGAAGGGCCGTTCCTTAAGGAGGAACGCAAATTAATCGAGACGATTGCCGAGCGAATCGCGAGCGCAGTCACGCAACGCCGGCTGAAGGCCGCTTTCCATGGTTGGTCGGCAGCGGACGCAACCGCGGCAGCTCAAGGGGAGTGGCGCATCGTGCTCGAGTTTCTGCGCGATACGGATCCTGCTCTGTTGAAGCGGATTTCTCGCAAGTTGATCAATCACCTGAGCTGGAACGGGGTTCAAGAGGCCAAGGAACTCCTGCGGCGGGGCGGGGCGATCCTGGCCGTCGAGCCGGGCAGTTCCGTCGATGAGAACCGCCCTCTACCTCCGGATACTCCAGGCCGCTCGGCTGACATAACGACTCAGGCGCTCCGCATCGCCGGGGAGCATATGAGCGAGACCGAAATCCTCAACTGTGTGACGCGATGGATTAAAGAGGATAAAGCCAGTTTCCTGGTGCGAGCCTTGGAAAACCAGGACACCTCGCTGGGAGAAATTATGGAATGTGTCGAGCGCTATCGGCACCTCGGTGTCGAGGAGGCTGAACTTTCGCTCTACACCCAAAAAGGTCTCCGGGTTTCGTTGATCCGCCGTTTTTTTTCTGAAAGCCTCGATTTCATCAATGTCGCCAAGAGTTTCATCGAAGTTAAGGATTTCTACGATTTGTTAGGCAAGGTCATCTTCCCGCCCGGCTGCCACGGCAAGCTGGGCGGCAAGAGTGCAGGCTTGTTCTTGGCCAAGAAGATCATCGAGAAGTCGCCTGAAGCGAGCTCACTTCTGCACCAAGTCAAGGTTCCCAGAACCTGGTACCTCACCTCCGATTGGATTCAGAACTTCGTGCACCACAACGATCTGGAGGATGTTCTCAATCGCAAATACATGGAGATCGACCAGGTTCGGCAGGAATACCCGCATCTGGTGGCTCTATTCAAGAACTCCTCTTTTCCATCGGAGTTGGCCAACGGACTCGCGCTGGCACTCGATGATCTCGGAGATGCTCCGGTTATCGTGCGCAGTTCCAGTTTGCTCGAAGACCGTCCTGGGTCAGCTTTTTCGGGCAAGTACAAGAGCCTGTTCCTGGGCAACTGCGGAACCAAGGAGGAGCGTCTGGCTGCACTGATGGACGCTATCGCTGAGGTGTACGCCTCGATCTTCGGGCCGGATCCGACGGAATATCGGGCCGAGCGCGGCCTGCTGGATGTCCACGAAGAAATGGGCATCATGATCCAGGAGGTTGTGGGACAGGCCGTCGGCAAGTACTTCCTGCCCGCATGCTCCGGGGTTGCATTCAGCAACAACGAGTTCCGTTGGTCTGCCCGGATCAAGCGCAAGGATGGCCTCATCCGGCTCGTACCCGGATTGGGAACACGGGCCGTGGATCGCGTCGCCGATGACTATCCCGTGCTGATCGCTCCGGGACAGCCGAGTTTGCGTGTCAACGTGACCGCCGATGAAGTCCTCAGGTATTCGCCCAAACGGATTGATCTCATCAACCTGGAAACCAACGCTTTCGAAACCGTCGACGTTGACGAGCTCCTGGGCCAAGCTGGCCCGACGTACCCGCAAATTCGCAACCTGGTATCGCTTGTGAACCACGACCGGATCGAGCCCATCATCGGACCGATGCCTGACTTCAGCTCTCAAGATGCCGTTTTCACGTTCGAAGGACTGATCCGGAATACTCCTTTCGTAGCCTGCATCCGCGAGTTGCTAGAACTGCTGCAATCCAAGCTCGGCACACCGGTAGACATGGAGTTCGCCTACGACGGGAAAGACCTCTATTTGCTGCAGTGCCGGCCCCAGAGCTACGGCAATGACGCCGTTCCTGTCGCGATCCCACAGAACTTGCCGCCGGACAAGGTCATCTTTTCGGCAGCCCATTTTGTTTCGAACGGCAAGGTACCGGAAATCACGCACATTCTGTATGTCGATCTCGAAGGCTACAGCCAACTTCCTGATCCAGCGGCGATGCGCGAGGTCGGCCGTGCTGTCGGAAGACTCAATAAGCTGTTGCCGAAACGCCAGTTCATCCTGGTGGGGCCCGGACGCTGGGGCAGCCGCGGAGACATCAAACTCGGCGTCCCGGTCACCTATTCCGACATCAACAACACGGCCATGTTGATCGAAATCGCGCGCCAGCGAGGCAATTACCTGCCAGAGTTGTCGTTCGGAACCCACTTCTTCCAGGACCTCGTCGAAGCCTCAATTCGCTACCTGCCGCTCTACCCCGACGATCCAGCGACGACGTTCAACGAATTATTCTTTCGACGGTCACGCAATGTACTGCCGGAGATTCTCCCCGAATTCGCGCACCTTGCCGAGACCATCCGCGTGACTGACGTGCCGCTCGAAACGGGTGGACTCATTCTGCGGGTGCTGATGAATGCCGACCTGAACCAGGCGGTTGCGTTCCTGTCATCCCCGCAGCAAAAGACCGGATCGATCGAACCCGAGGCTGAATTCATTGATCGGGGAACGAATGAATACTGGCGCTGGCGTTTTCGCATGGCACAGAAAATCGCGGCTGAACTTGACCCAGGGAAGTTTGGTGTCAATGCTTTCTACCTGATCGGTAGCACCAAGAACGCAACGGCGGGACCAGCCAGCGACATCGACATCTTGCTGCATTTCCAAGGGAATGAAGAGCAGAGGAAAGAATTGATGCTTTGGCTCGAAGGTTGGAGTCGCTGCCTCGCGGAAGTCAACTTCCTGAGGACCGGGTATCGCACGGATGGTCTTCTGGACGTGCACCTGGTAAGTGATAAGGACATTGCGGAACGCTCGAGCTTTGCCATAAAGATCGATGCCATCACCGATCCGGCGCGCAAACTTGCGATGAAGGATTCTCAGCCTTGATCAGAGCAGATCCCGCCTGGCAGCCTCGGGCGATTTCAGATCAAAACGCACCAAAGCCAGTTCAGGCCCATCGTGAGCGCCGTTGATGCAGACTGTGCGCCCAATCCGAATTTTCCACTCGCCGGTCAGTCGCGCCGCCTCGTGCACATGACCATGCAAAGTCAGCAAGGGTTGGCGCTGCTCGATAAACCGCTTCACTGCGATGCTGCCCACGTGCAGATCCAGCGGAACATGATCGTATGTCTTCCCATCCAATGCAGCGCGGTCCAGCGGAGTGTCGTATGGGGGCGTATGGAGGAGGAGTGCTGCGCGATCGAGAGGGTCCTCCCCCACCAGGCCGGCGAGATATTTCTGGATGGTGGCCCATTTGATCTCGCTCTCTTCGGAGGGTATGCTCCTGCGGCCCTCCTCGGGAGAGATGCAACCCGGCGGCACATAACGGGAAACGTCGTAACGTTCCCAGTCTTTCAACAGGAATGGAGTCGGCGGAACATAGGCCAGGCCATAAATAGGGAACTCCCCCAAAACAAGTTTCTGACCGTGGATGTAGTGCCAAAGGCCATCGACGGCTGCAGCAACGAAGGCCTCCTCTTCGCGGCGCGGGTCGTCGTTGCCAAGAATCAGGAAAATGTCGGGATAGTCCAAGCCCATGGCGTCGCGGGTTCGCGTGAACGCCGGTACCAGATAGTGACGAAGAAATTCGGACTCTCCGGGTTGAATGGATCGGAGCGCGGAACGAGGCAGCAAGTCTCCGCCAAGGAACACCGCAGCGGGACGATGCTTAACAATCGACGCAAGTAACTTATCGTATCGATCGGTGCGTCCGTGCAGATCCGTGGCGAAGAAGCAGGTCGGCATACCCTCGTTCTCTTGGTTAGAGGCTCAGGTTAGACTCCAGAAGAGGTTCGGTGTCGGAGCTTCCAACGTCATGCTGGTTCTCACGCCAAGTCCGAATTCTACGCCGCTCGGTGAATCGGCTTCGTACGGGCGGCAGTTCCGATCGGTCCCGGCGCGCCGTTCAAGATTTCAAAACGCACGCCATTCCGCCCATGTAGAGTCAGCCTCCTTGGCGGCGCTGTGTTCCACGGTTCAATCCTGACATGCTGTTGGGATCACCTTGAAATTGCTAAAATCTGGACATCATGAGCCCCCAGGCGCCGTTTACCGATGTTCCGGACGCGATTGAAGAGATTCGCGCCGGCCGCATGATCGTGGTCGTCGACGACGAAGACCGCGAGAACGAGGGCGATCTGACCCTCGCGGCCGAGAAGGTCACTCCCGAAGCGATCAACTTCATGGCCAAATACGGCCGCGGCCTGATTTGCCTTGCCATGACGGAGGAGCGGCTCGATCATCTGCGAATTGGCCCGATGACCGCCGAGAATACGTCGCAATACGGAACTGCTTTCTGCGAGGCCATCGACGCGCGACAGGGGGTGACGACCGGCATCTCGGCCCACGACCGCGCCCGAACCATTGAAGTCGCGATCGATCCCGCGACCAAGCCTTCCGACCTGGCGCGTCCGGGACATATGTTCCCTCTTCGGGCGCGCAAAGGTGGAGTCCTGGTGCGTGCGGGGCAGACGGAGGCGTCGGTCGATCTGGCGCGCCTGGCGGGCATGATTCCAGCCGGGATCATCTGCGAAATTATGAAAGACGACGGCAGCATGGCGCGCGTCCCCGACCTGATCGCCTTCTGCCAGGAACACAAGATGAAGATCCTGACGGTGGCGGAACTGATCCGCTACCGTATGTCGCATGAGCGCTATGTGAACCGCGTGGGCGAGGCTCTGGTGGAGACACGCTTCGGCGAGTTCCGCCTGATTGCCTACACCAGCGAGGTGGATGGCGGCGAGTCGCACGTGGCGCTGGTCAAAGGAGACATTGAGCACAGCGACCAGCCGGTGCTGGTGCGCATGCATGCGCACTGCCTGATGGGCGACGTTTTCGGCGCGACCGGATGCGAGTGCCACGGTACCCTGGAGGGCTCGCTGCAACGGATCGCGAAGGACGGTGGCGCCTTGATTTATCTCCATCAGACGTCGCAAGGATTCTCGATTGAGAAGGTCGGCGAGCGCTCGGCGATGAAATTTCACGGTGGGCGGATGCTGCCCTCCCTCTATGACAACGAAAAACACATCCAGCGCGAGATCGGGATCGGCGCCCAGATTCTGTCGGATTTGAGTCTGACGCGGATTCGCTTGCTGACGAATCGCCCAAAGAAAGTGGCGGCGCTCGAGGGATTCGGGATTGAGATCGTCGAACAGGTCCCGGTGGAATTGAAGGAAGTCAAGAGGTAGGTGCGGCGCGGGCACTCCTGCGCACAACTGGCGGCCCGACGAAACGAATTCAAGTGTTCAAAGAAAGGGCCGTCCGATCCACCAGATCGAACGGCCTCAATTTTTGGGACAGGCTGTTCGCGGGCAGGAGTGCCCGCGACACACTTAGAACGGTTTCCGCACCACCACCTGCGCGTCGCGGATGAAGAACTGCGCCGAGCAGTGCTCGGAGCCGCAGATTACGGGCAAAAGGCCGTTGATCTGCTTGCGGGTGATCAGGCCCAGCATGCCGCAGGAAGGGCAGGACAGCACGGCCCAGTAAGGATCTTCCCTTTCGCCGATTTCGCCAGCGTTTTCAAGCACGAAGACGGTGCCGGGTTCCATCTGTTCCGGGATCCACTCGTTGAGAACGTCGAGTTCAGCGACCATGGCTTCCTCCCTGTGTGCTTCTTGCCGGATTCGCATCCGAACCGCAACCCATTGCTTATGAAGCCTTTCTAGCATGCCGCCGGTCATCCGGCGAAGTTACCGAAGTATTCGCCTTGCCGGAGACGACCCCGCTCCGCACCTGCCGCACGGCGTCGGTGAGGCAAATTCCCAGAATCGGCTGATTCGAGTTCTTCAGGATGTCGACGATCTGGCTGGCCGAGGTCTCCAGATAAAGATGATTGCCATCCGTCAGCAGATGTACGTCGGAATCGCGGGAAACGATCTCCCCCAGTCCCTTGCCGAATTCGTGGTCGAGAAAACGCATGACCTTGCGCACGCCCTGCAGGGAGAAGCCTTTGCGCCGCAGTTCGCAGATCACTGCGATCTCGCTTAGATGATGAAGCGAGTAAAGACGTCGATGACCTTCTCGGTTCGGAACCACCACGCCGCGCTCGTCCCACCACTGAAGCTGGCGGGGAGTGATGCCGGTCAGGGCGATCACTTCGTGCGACGTGTAGCGGTCTTGGCTTGGCTCGTTCATTGGACGCGAAAACTGTTTAAAACATTTGCAATGCAAAATGTTTGAGACATTTTAGGCGTAAGTGCCTGTGGATCAAGCAGAGAAATATGGGGAGGAGTGACTAAGGGAGTTCCTGCCGGAACGGCGGCGCTACGGATTCCGGCCACCGCCGACGAAGTGAACCACCTCCAGGCGGTCCCCGTCGCTCAAGCTGGTTTCCGACCAACGGTCGCGAGGCACAATGTCGCGGTTCAGTTCCACCGCAACCCGATCAGCCTTCACGCCGAGGGATTCGACCAGGGTGGCGAGAGTGACGGGAGCGTCGAAGGAATGTTCTTCGCCGTTGATTTGGAGTTTCATGCGAGGCCCGGAGCCGATTGTAGCGCGATTCCCTACTCCGCTTTGCGCAGGGCGAACTTGCGGGTGGTGGTACGTCCTCCGTAGTTCGCCTGCACGAGCAAGGACGAATCCGGCAGCGAGGTTTCTTCCACTTCGATCTTGATTTCGGCGGCACCGCCAGAATCCGCAACCGCCTGGGTGTAGAACGGCGCGGCACCTGGGCGGGCAAAACGGAACGTGAGGCGAGCTCCCGAAGCAGCGGATCCGCCTTCGGTCACGCGCAACTGCATGGTCAGATTCCGGTCCTCGAGGACGGAGCTGGCGTTCAGCCATTGCACGTCGAGCTCTTTGACCGTTGCCAGGTCCGATTCGGGCCGGTCCAAGACGTTCTCGAGCTTGCCCTCGCGAATGGCGTCGAGCACCATGCGATGCTGCTCGCGGAGTTGCTGCTCCTTTTGCGAATCGGTGAACTGGGCATCGGCCGCCTTGGCCGCATAGGACGTGGCCCTCTTGCCGATGCAGCGGCCACGCACGAAGATCTGCGTCTGCAGCAGGCGCTCACTTTCGCGCGCTTCACTCTGCACGTGGTAGATGGTATCGCCGTGCTTGACGTCGGTATTGAAGCCAAAAATCATAGGAATTTGTAATTTGGCAATTTTGTAATGGAGTAATTTGAATTTGCTGTTCCAACCGAACCGAGTAGCTTTGAAATCACAAAATTACCCGATTGCAAAATTGCGAAATCTCCTCCTCTATTTCCAAAATTACGCTCGGTTCGCTTGACACTCACAAGCGCCAGCCCATAATCTACTGTGTTTACACTACATCACGTCGCGCGAATTATATCTACCCAAAGCTATGCCCGACAATTACTTCGCTCGCTACCTCCCCTTCCTGATCCATATGATCATTGCGGGCGGCATTGCGACTGCGATTGTGACGCTTTCCTGGTTGATCGGGCAGAGGAAGCCGACCCGCGCCAAGATGTCTCCCTACGAATGCGGCATGACCCCGATCGGCGACTCCCGGGAACGCTTCTCGGTCAAGTTCTACCTGGTGGCCATGTTGTTCATTCTGTTCGATGTGGAAGCGGTTTTCATCTATCCATGGGCGGTCATTCTGCGCCGGCTCAAAGCGGCGGGCGAAGGGCATTTTGGGCTGTGGGAGATGCTGGTGTACATCGGGATTTTCCTGGTTGGCTTCTTCTATGTGTGGAAGAAGGGCGTGCTTGACTGGGGCGAGACCGGAAAACGGGGGAACTTCTGATGGCCCTGGCCCCGGCGGTTACTGATCTGGAACAGCTGAAGAGCCATCCCGCGGTGGCTTGCCTGCTGAATTGGAATGCAGCTGCAATTACGGGCGCGAAGTTCGATCGCGACGAAATGACGATCTATGTGGACCGCCCCGCGATCCGGGAAGCCTGCGCCGTCCTTCGCGACGATCCGGCTTGTGCGTTTACTTCGCTGTCCGACATTACTTGCGTCGACTGTTATCCGGCGGAACCGCGCTTTGAGGTCGTCTACCACCTGCTCTCGATGAAGAAGAAGGAGCGTGCGCGCCTGAAGGTCCGGCTGAACGGGGACAGCCCGGCGTTGGAGTCGCTGACGTCGCTCTGGCCGGGGGCGAACTACTTCGAGCGGGAAGTCTTCGACCTGTTTGGGGTTCGTTTTACTGGGCATCCTTATCTTCGGCGCCTCCTGATGCCGGAAGACTGGGAAGGGCACCCTCTGCGCAAAGATTATCCGGTGGAGGGCTACCGCTAAGGCGATGGCAAACCTGCTGCCCACTCCCGTCTTAGAACCCGGCCAGGATCGCACCATGATCTTGAACATGGGTCCGCAACACCCGTCGACCCATGGCGTGTTGCGCGTGCTGCTGGAGATCGACGGGGAGACGGTTGTCCGCCTCATGCCGGATATCGGCTACCTGCACACCGGCATCGAGAAGACCTGCGAAGCGAAGTTTTACCAGCAGGTAGTGCCGCTCACCGATCGCATCGACTATCTCTGCCCCATGACCAACAACCTCTGCTATGTGCTGGCAGTGGAAAAACTGTTGGGGCTGGAGATTCCTCCCAAGGCGCAGTGGCTGCGGGTTTTGCTGAACGAGTTGACCCGCATCAACTCGCATCTGGTGTGGTTGGGAACGCATGCCATGGACATCGGCGCGATGACTGTGTTCCTGTACTGCTTCCGCGAGCGCGAAGAAATCCTGAAGATGTTCGAGATGGTTGCCGGCCAGCGGATGATGACCTCGTATTTCCGCGTGGGCGGAGTCGCGCTGGAACCGCCGCTTGGATTTTTCGATCGGGTGCGCGATTTTGCGGGCTACTTCCCGGAGCGCATTGACCAATACGAGAACCTGCTGACGGGCAATCCAATCTGGCTGATGCGCACCAAGGGCGTGGCCACGATGACCTCCGAAGACGCCATCGCGCTGTGCGCGACCGGCCCGACGCTACGCGCCAGCGGCGTGGATTTTGATCTGCGGCGCGACATGCCGTACTCCAGCTACGACAAGTTCCAGTTCAAGGTCCCGGTCACGCAGGAAGGCGACGTGTTCGCCCGCTACATGTGCCGCGTGCAGGAACTGCGGGAGTCGATCGGCATCGTCCGGCAGGCGCTGGACGGCATGCCGGAAGGCCCCATCAAAGCGGATGCTCCGCACGTCGTGTTGCCAGACCGCGAAAAGATGAAGACGCAGATGGAAGCGTTGATTCATCACTTCAAGATCATTACCGAAGGCTTCAACGTTCCGGCGGGTGAGGTTTATCAGGCGGTCGAGTCCCCTCGCGGAGAGATGGGCTACTACATTGTCAGTGACGGCACCGCGAAACCCTACCGCGTGCACATCCGGTCGGCGTGTTTCGCGAACCTGCAGACGTTATCGAAATTGTGTGAAGGACGGTTGCTGGCAGATGTGGTGGCAGCGATTGGGAGCATCGATATCGTGCTGGGAGAGATCGACCGGTAGGGAATTGAGTGATCGGGTGATCGGGCCATTGAGTGATTGGGTCTGAGGGATTGGCCTTGAGTAGTCAACCGGAGCAGTTGCGGGACCGTACAAAAGCATTTGCGTTGCGAGTGATCCGGCTGTATCGATCGCTGCCTTACAAGACGGATGCGCAGGTTTTGGGAAAGCAGTTGCTGCGGTGCGGTACCTCGGTGGCCGCAAATTATCGAGCGGTCTGTCGGGCAAGGTCGAAAGCGGAATTTATCGCTAAGATGGGAGTAGTTGTCGAAGAAGTGGACGAAGCTGTGCTGTGGTTAGAACTGATGACCGAATCCGGCATCGTGCCCATGGAAAAGACGGAAGCATTACTTAAGGAAGCGAATGAGCTAACGGCGATTTTCGCGGCTTCGCAGCGGACAGCTAAGAACGCAGCGTAGTTTAAATCGCGCGATCACACAATCGCTCAATTTTCATGAAATTTTCCGACGAATTCGAAGCGCGTTTTGCCGAGATGGTCCCGCATTATCCGACCAAGCGATCGGCTCTTGTGCCGACTCTGCTTTATGCGCAGGATGAAGTCGGATATCTGAGCGATGAAGTCATCGCGGAAGTTGCCGGGCGGCTCGAACTCACCGAACTCGAAGTGCGGAACGTGATCAGCTATTACTCCATGCTGACCACCAAGCCGCGCGGCAAGTTCAACGTGCAGGTTTGCACCAACATCAGCTGCATGGTGCGGGGCGGAGAAGACATTCTGCATCACTGCGCGAGGAAGCTGGGCATTGGACATAAGCAGACCACTCCGGACGGCCTATTCACGCTGGAGGAAGTGGAGTGCATCGGAGCGTGCAGCTGGGCTCCGGCGGCACAGGTGAACTACGACTTTCATGAGAATCTGACCACCGAGAAGATGGACAAGATTCTGGACGAGTATCGGAAGAAGGGAACGCAGTAGATTTGGCGATTGCGTGATCGGGTGATCGGGCGATTGAGAGACTTTGAGATTTCAATCGCACAATGACTCAATCGCTCAATGACTTAATTCCATGGCTGATCTGGTCTCACATCCCGACGAGGTAAAGGTAGTCTCCAGGCGGTTTGGCATGGGGGCAACGAACATTGACCGCTACCTCGAACTGGACGGCTATAAGGCCGTACAGAAGGCGCTCGGTATGGAACCGGACGCCATCATTAATGAGGTGAAGAATTCCGGTCTGCGCGGGCGCGGCGGAGCTGGATTCTCCACCGGGATGAAGTGGTCGTTCGTGCCCAAGCAGGCGCCCAGGCCGAAATACGTGCTGTGCAACGGTGACGAGAGCGAGCCCGGCACGTGCAAAGATCGTCTGATTTTTGAGCATGATCCGCACTCCGTGATCGAAGGAGTGATGATCGCCGGCCTTTCGATCGGCGCCAAGGCTGGATATATCTATCTGCGCGGCGAGTATCGATATCTGTCGATCATCATGCAGAAGGCGATCAAAGACGCCTATGGCAAAGGATTTCTCGGCAAGAACATCTTTGGCAGCGGGCGCGATTTTGACGTGTACTGGCATGGCGGCGCGGGAGCGTATGAAGTCGGCGAGGAATCTGCGTTGATGGAGTCGCTCGAAGGCAAGCGCGGGGTACCGCGCATTCGCCCCCCTTTCCCTGCCGTGGTGGGGCTGTGGGGCGGGCCGACCATCATTAATAATGCCGAGACTCTGGCCAACGTTCCCCACATTGTTCTTGGTGGCGCGGACTGGTATGCCAAGCTGGGAACGCCGAAGAATGGCGGCACGCGGCTGTTCTGCCTGAGCGGGAACATTGCGAAGCCGGGTGTGTATGAACTGCCCATGGGTTACAACCTTAAGAAAATGATCTATGAGGTGGGCGGAGGGATTCCCAACGGGCGTCAGCTAAAAGCCGTTGTGCCGGGCGGATCTTCCTGCCCTGTGCTGAAAGCGGACGAAGTTGATGTGGCCATGGACTTCGATTCGGTCGCGAAGGCCGGATCGATGCTGGGTTCGGGCGGTGTCGTGGTGATCGACGATACGCAGTGCATCGTGAAATTCGCCCTGCGGACGATCAAGTTTTATCAGCATGAAAGCTGTGGATGGTGCATCCCGTGCCGCGAAGGTACGGACTGGATCAAGAAGACGCTGGTGCGCTTCCACGCCGGTGGCGGGCTGAAGAAAGACATCGATAATGTGCAGTACCTGGCGGAAAACATGCTGGGCCGGACGTTCTGCCCGTTGGGCGATGCGGCCGCGATGCCGACAATTGGGTTTGTGAAGAAATTCCGCAAGGAATTTGAAGATCATTTAGAAGGCAAGCCCTGCCCGTATGAGAAGGAAGGCGCGGCGCGAGAGATGGCCGCATTGAGTCATTGAGCGATTGGGTGATTTTTTGATTGATAAACCTTTCGTCCTTGGGTTTTCAATCACGCGATGACCCGATCACTCAAACGCCAAATTACATGACTGAGGCTCCAAAACTCGTATCGCTTGTCGTCGACGGCAAAAAGCTCACGGCTCCCGCGGGGACGCTGCTCATTGAAGCCTGCAAGAGCGTCGGGATCGAAGTGCCGTCTTTCTGCTATTACCCGAACCTTTCCCTGCAGGGCGCTTGCCGCATGTGCCTGGTGAAGGTCGAGAAGATGCCCAAGTTGCAGACTGCGTGCACGACCGTGGTCGGCGAGGGCATGATCGTCACCACCGACAGCGACGAGATCAAGCAGGCGCGCAAGTCGATGCTCGAACTGCTGCTCGGCAATCATCCGCTGGATTGTCCGGTGTGCGACGCCGGCGGCGAGTGCGAATTGCAGGACATGACATTCAGCTACGGCGCCGCCGAGTCGAAGTTCATGGAGGCGAAAAACCACAAAGAGGAGCAGCAGTGGTCTCCGGTGGTGTTTTTCGATCGGCCGCGATGCATTCTTTGCTATCGCTGTGTGCGCGTGTGCGGCGAGGGTATGGACGTTTGGGCGCTTGGCGTGCAGAACCGCGGGGCCAGTTCGATCATTGCGCCGAACCAGGGCGATCATCTCGAGTGCGAAGAGTGCGGCATGTGCATCGATATTTGCCCGGTCGGCGCGCTCACGTCCGGTGCCTATCGCTATAAGACTCGGCCGTGGGAAATGAAGCATGTCGGCACCGTCTGCACGCATTGCGGCGACGGCTGCAAGACGACTCTAGGTGTGCGGCGCTCGGATACCGGCATGGAAATTGTCCGCGGCGATAACCGCGACAAGAGCGGCACCAACGGAGATTTCCTTTGCATCAAGGGCCGGTACGGATTCGATTTCGCCAATCATGAAGAGCGCCTGACCAAACCGCTGATCCGCAAGGACGGCAAGCTGGTTCCCGCCACATGGGAAGAGGCATTTCAGTTGGTCGGCAAGAAATTCGCCGAGATTCGCGACAAAGATGGCGGCTCTGCCATCGGCGTGATCGGCTCGACGCGCACCACGAATGAAGAGAACTACCTGCTCTCGAAGTTTGCGCGAACCGTGTTGAAGACTAATAACGTCGATCATCATCGGACGGCGGACTTCCCTGCCCTGGCGGCCGCGTTGCATGGCAAGACGGACGCCACGGCGACGATGGCGGATGTGTTCAATGCGCCGGCGATCCTACTCATTGGAAACGATCCGACCGAGCAGCATCCTCTGCTGGCATGGCAGATTCGGAATAATGTGCGGCTGCACGGAGCGAAGCTGTATGTCGTGAATTCGCAATCGATCAAGCTGCGGCGGCAAGCCAAAATCTTCACGCAGATTCCGGCTGGTTCCGAAGGCAAGTTCGCCGCGTTTCTTGGTGGCAACGACGGAGCGGCGGATGCAGCGTCTACCCAGGGTTGGGGCGCACTGCGCGACGAACTGCGCGGGCATCAGAATCTCGTCATCGCTTTCGGAGCTGAACTTCGTGGCAGCGACATTCAGAGCCTGGTTGCCTTTGCGTCGTCGGTTTCAGGCAGCAAGCTGATCTGTCTGGCCGATTACGCCAACTCACACGGCGCGGCAGACATGGGTCTCTACCCAGACTTTCTGCCCGGTTATCAGCCAGTCGCGAGTGCAAGCGAACTGAGGCAGGAATGGAACGCGCCTGCCGCAGATGGTCTCAACATTCTGGGAATGTTCGATGCCGCCAAGAATGGCAAGCTCAAGGCTCTGTATATCGTCGGGTCAAACCCGGTCGAACAATTCAGCGTGGACCCCTTTGCGTTGTCGAAGTGCTTCGTAGTCGTGCAGGACATGTTCCTGACCGAGACCGCAGTCCTCGCCGACGTGGTTCTACCCGCCGCGAACCTCTATGAGAAATCCGGTACCGCGACCAACACCTGCGGCGACATCCAGTTGGTCAAGAAGGCCGGCGAAGTCTCCGGAACCAAGACCGACTTCGAGATGATTGTGCGCGTCGCCGATGCCATGGGTTACGACGTTCAGAAGCTGGTGCCCTTCGGCGGCGGCACGCGCGCCGACATGGGACAGTCGCGCGGAGCCCAATCGGGCGAAGCGGATCGTCACGCGGTCTGGCTCCAAAACCAGGGGCTGGAACCGAAACTCAGCCCGTTCGATCCGATGGCAATTCTCGACGAGATTCAGCGTCTGGTCCCTGGTTATGACGTGTCACGGATTAATTTGCTGGCCGGCAACAGCGAGCACACGGCGATCGAAAACAGCGGTGGAGGCGCCACGCAGCAGAAGCCAGAGGCGCCCGCGTTGATTCAACCCGCCAATGACAGCCTGTTCACGTCGGGAACGCTCGGACGGTATTCGCGCACGCTCAAATCGGTCATGGAAAGTCACGAGGTCAAGCCGGCGGAAGTCGCGGCCGACTAGTTACACCGCAGTGTTCTTAAAGCTGTAGCGGTCTCAATCGAAAAGAAGGACGCAAGTTGCCAATCTGGGTCTACATTCTGGCGTCGATCATCAAGTCGGCGGTCGTGCTGGGAGTACTTCTAACGGCCGTTGCCTATACCGTCTGGCTGGAGCGCAAAGTGGTGGGCCGCATGCAGAACCGCTGGGGACCCACGCGCGTCGGCCCGTTCGGCCTGCTGCAACCGGCCGCGGACGGCATCAAATTTCTGTTTAAGGAAGACCTAACCCCGCCGCACGTCTATAAACCGCTGTACATCGCGGCGCCGTTGATTGCAGTCATCTTCGCGCTGACGTCGATTTCCGTCATTCCGTTCGGCAATTCGGTGCAGCTGTTCGGCTATAGTTTCCCGCTGCAGATCACGGACGTAAACACGGGGTTGTTGCTGATCCTGGGTGTGACCTCGATTGGCGTGTACGGCGTGGCGCTGGCTGGCTGGTCGTCGAATAACAAGTATTCCCTGCTCGGCGGATTGCGCGCCAGCGCGCAGATGGTCAGCTACGAGATTTCACTCGGCCTGTCTCTGGTCGGGGTGCTGATCATGTCCGGGAGCTTCAGCCTGCGGGATATCGTACACGCGCAGCAGGGCCACTTCTGGGGATTCATCCCGCACTGGAATGTCATTCCGCAATTCATCGGCTTTTTTTGCTACCTGATGGCGGCGTACGCGGAAACAAACCGCATTCCGTTCGACCTGCCGGAAGCGGAAACCGAACTTGTGGCGGGCTATCACACTGAGTACAGCGCGATGAAGTTCGCCATGTTCTTTATGGCGGAATACGCCAACATGATCACGGTGGGATGCCTGGCGACGCTGCTGTTTTTCGGCGGATGGAACGGGCCTATCTTCGGACCGGTGATTGTGCAGTCATTGCTGCCGGTGTTCTGGTTCATGGCGAAGGTTGTAGTGTTCCTTTTTATCTATATCTGGGTACGTGGCACGCTGCCTCGTTTCCGCTATGACCAGTTGATGGCCTTCGGCTGGAAGTTCCTGCTGCCGCTGGCATTGGTGAATTTGATTGCGACTGCGATTGCGGTCGCGTGGTAGGAAAGAAGTTCTCAGTTCCCGGTTCTCAGTTCTCAGTCGGAGTGCAGGCGACTGGGAAGTCTTCCTGAGAACTGACAACTGAGAACCGAGAACTAGTTCATGATCAGCGTTCATCTGATTCTGTTTCTTATGTTCGGGGCGATCGCACTGGCGGGGGCCATCAACCTGCTGGCGCAGACGCATCCCATCAATAGCGCGCTGTCGCTGATCGCGGTGATGGCGGCACTGGCGGGAGAATATCTGCTACTGGGCGCCGAGTTCGTGGCCGCAGTGCAGGTGATCGTTTATGCCGGCGCGGTGATGGTGTTGTTTGTCTTTGTCATCATGCTGTTGAATGCCGGAGTGGAAGAACACACCCAGGGCAGCCGTGTGGCGATTTTGTTCGGCGTGCCGGGAACGCTACTGGGCAGCATCCTGATCGGGTGGGTGGTACTGCGGCATTCGGGAACTGAAGCGGTGGCTGCCGGCGCTCTACCGGGCGCGCCAACGACGATCGGGCCAATGCTGTTCCACGAATTCCTGCTGCCGTTTGAAATCACCTCGATTCTGATTCTGATCGCCATCATGGGCGCGGTGGTGCTGGCCAGCAAGCCGCCGACGGCGCCTCCAGCGGCCCTGAGGAAGGTGAACTGAATGGTTCCCCTGTCGTACTACCTGGTGCTGAGCGGAATCCTGTTTGCCTGCGGGGTCACTGGATTTCTGATCAAGCGCAACATCATCACCATCTTCATGTCGATTGAGTTGATGCTCAACGGCGTGAATCTGTCGTTCGTCGCTTTCGCTGCGCACTGGCATGCACTCGCCGGACAGATTTTTGTGTTCTTCGTGATGGTGGTAGCGGCTGCCGAAGCGGCGGTTGGACTGGCGATCATCATTGCGGTTTATCGCACGCGCGAAACCTTGAACGTAGATCGCGTGAACCTGCTCAAACTATGACGCCCAATCTCAGTCTCTGGCTGATCCCGATCCTGCCGCTGGCGGGCGCCGCGATCAATGGCTTCTTTGGCAAGAAGTCCTCACGCACCGCGGTGAGCACGATCGGCCTGTTCTTTTCCGGGGCCGCTTTCGCATGGGCGCTGGTCGCGGTGTTCCGCTTCTGGCCATTTTCCGAAACGCCCTACATCGAGTATCTAGCGCACTGGATGCGGTCTGGCAGCTTCGCGGTGGATTTCGCGTTCTATCTCGATCGCCTTTCGATGGTGATGTTGATGGTGGTGACGGGCGTGGGATTCCTGATCCACATCTACTCTGTTGGGTACATGTGGGACGACCCCAGCTACTACCGTTTCTTCACTTATCTGAACCTGTTTTTGTTCTTCATGTTGAACCTGATCCTGGCCAACAACTACCTGCTGATGTTTGTCGGCTGGGAAGGCGTGGGCTTGGCGTCGTACCTTCTGATCGGGTTCTGGTTCACGAAGGATTCGGCGGCGTCGGCCGGGAAGAAAGCCTTCATCGTCAACCGGATTGGCGATTTTGGATTTCTGATCGGGCTATTCCTGATCATTCAGCACTTCGGGTCTCTGGACTTCACCAAGGTGTTCGCGCAGGTGCAACCGCTGGCTTCCGAGACTTCCGGCGCAGGATGGCTGACGGCAATCGGCATTCTGCTGATGGTGGGAGCCTGCGGAAAGTCGGCGCAGATTCCGCTCTACGTGTGGCTGCCGGACGCAATGGAAGGCCCGACGCCGGTTTCAGCGTTGATCCATGCGGCGACGATGGTGACGGCGGGCGTCTACATGGTGTCGCGCTCGCACATGATCTTTGAGCGTGCTCCCCAAGCCCTGATGTTCGTCGCCATCATCGGCACGCTAACGGCTTTGTTTGCCGCGACCATCGGCATCACGCAGACCGACATCAAGAAAGTCCTCGCCTACTCCACGGTTTCGCAGCTGGGCTACATGTTCCTGGCGTGCGGCGTAGGAGCATTCTCAGCCGGCATTTTCCACCTGATGACGCATGCGTTCTTCAAGGGCCTGCTGTTCCTGGGCGCGGGTTCGGTGATTCACGCCGTCGGCGGCGAGCAGGATATGCGGAAGATGGGCGGGCTGCGCTCTTATATTCCGGTCACGACCGCAGTGATGGGCGTTGCCACGCTGGCGATCGCCGGAATTCCGCCACTGGCGGGCTTCTGGAGTAAAGACGAAATTCTTTGGAAAGCGTTCTCCAGTGACCACGGGAGCTGGGTCTTTTGGCTGGTCGGCGTGATCACGGCCTTCATCACTTCGTTCTACATGTTCCGCCTGCTGTTCATGACCTTCGCGGGCGACTACCGCGGCGGGCAAGCCGACAGCCACGGTCATGATTCTCATGGACATGGCCACGATTCCCATGGCCACGACGGGCACGGGCACGGTGAGCCTCATGAGAGCCCGTGGGTCATGCTGGGCCCGCTGGTCGTGCTGGCGGTCCTATCGGTAGTCGGCGGGTTCGTCGGCTTCCACAACGGTTTCGAACGTTTTCTTGAGCCGGTGTTCGGGTCTCCGGCAGCCGCCGCCGAAGGCGCAGGGCAAGGTCTGGAATGGGCTTTGATGGGCGTCTCCATCGTAGTGGCTCTGCTGGGATTGGTTCTGGCCTGGGTGATGTACGTCAGCAAGCCCGAACTTCCGCAGAAGATCGCCGCGAGCCTGGGCAGTTTGTACGACGCCGTGCTGAACAAATATTACATCGACGAACTCTACGCAAAGCTTTTCGTGAAACCCCTGGTGGATGGATCGACCAGCATCCTGTGGCAGGGCGTGGATCGCAAAGTCATTGACGACAGCGTCAACAACGCAGCCACAGGCGCGCGGCATGTCTCCGATGAAGTGCGGCAGATGCAATCCGGCAACCTGCGGTCTTACGCGGGCTGGATTGCGGCCGGAGCCTGCGCGGTGATTGCCTTCATGATCTGGATGGGAGTGCGATGAGCACGGATAGCTGGAGTTCAAGCATACTGACGCTGGTGACGTTTGCGCCGCTGGTGGGAGCGTTGCTGTTGGTGTTTTTCCCGCGGCGGGACCGCGATATTCGCATCTTCTCGCTGGTTTTTTCTTTGCTCACTTTCCTGCTCTCCCTGCACCTTCCGGTGCATTTTCACCGTGGCCTGCCAGGATTCCAGTTCTCCGTCGATCGGCCGTGGATTTCCTCACCCAACATTCACTACCACATGGGCATCGACGGCATTTCCCTGTGGCTGGTCGTACTGACCACTTTCTTGACGCCACTGTGCGTTCTGATTTCGTGGCATTCGGTACGCGATCGGGTGAAGGAATTCTTCATCCTTCTTCTGATCCTGGAAACGGCGCTGATTGGCGTGTTCACTTCCCTCGACCTGTTCCTATTCTACTTCTTCTGGGAAGCCACGCTGATTCCGATGGCGCTGCTGATCGGCGTCTTCGGCCATGAGCGCAAGGTCTACGCTGCAGTCAAGTTCTTCATGTACACGATGATCGCGTCGGTCTTCATGCTGGCAGCGATCCTGTGGCTGTACGCGCACACGGGCAGCTTTGATTTCGTGACGATTCGTGAGCAGATCGCGAACGGCTCGGTCCCCAACTTCCCTGCTGCCGCAGAGTGGTTGTTCCTCGGATTCTTCATTGCATTCGCGGTCAAGGTTCCGCTCTTCCCGTTCCACACCTGGTTGCCGGACGCGCACGTAGAAGCTCCAACAGCCGGTTCGGTCCTGCTGGCGGGTGTTCTGCTGAAGATGGGCACCTACGGCATGCTGCGCTTCAACCTCGGCCTGTTCCCCGAGCAGTCCCGGCACAACCAGACGTGGATCATGATCCTGGCGCTCATTGGCATCATCTACGGCGCGCTGGTGGCCATGGTGCAGCCGAACATGAAGAAACTGATCGCCTACTCTTCGGTCAGTCACCTGGGATTTGTGGTGCTCGGCATCTTCAGCTTTACGACTGCGGGATTAAATGGTGCGATGTTCGTGATGCTGGCGCACGGCATTTCCACCGGCGGGCTGTTCATGCTCGCCGGAATTCTGCACGAGCGGCGGCATACCTACGAAATCTCGGAGTACGGCGGACTGGCTTCGCCGATGCCGGTCTATGCGACTTCCTATTTATTCATCGTGCTGGCTTCCGTCGGATTGCCTCTGCTGAACGGATTCGTCGGTGAATTCCTGGTGCTGAGTGGAGCCTTTCAGGCTCGGGCGATCTACGGGATTCTGGCCGCCACCGGCGTGATCTGGAGCGCGGGATATCTGTTGTGGATGTACCAGCGTGTCTTCTACGGCAAGGTAACACGCGACAAGAACAATTCGTTGGCCGATATGGACGGATTCGAGAGAGCGGCGGTCTGGCCGTGTGCCGTGGCCGCGCTGGTGATGGGCGTCGCTCCGATTCTGTGGCTGGGAGCGATAGATCCGGCGGTACAGGCGGCGTTGCCTTCAGCGCAACAGATGATCAGCAAGGTGGTGGGCCAATGAGCATCCACTTGGCGCAGGCGATTCCGCAGGGCGTCGACTATATCCGCATCCTGCCCGAGTTGGTGCTGTCAATTTTCGGCATCGTCGTGATGGTGCTGGACCCGCTCGTGGACGAAGAGAAAAGTCAGAAGACGCTGGGCGCGATCGCGCTGCTCGGGTCGATGGCGGCACTCGCATCCACCTGGTACATGAAGCAGTCGCCGGGCATGGCCTTCTCCGGAATGGTGCGCGTTGACGACTTCAGCTCGTTCTTCCATTACCTGATCATCGCCATTGCCGCGGTCGTTATTTTGAGTTCTTTCGAGTACATGGCGGTACAGCGGATCCGAGCCGGCGAGTACTATGCACTGATTCTCTTCGGCACGGTAGGGATGGGGCTGATGAGTTCGGCAGTCGAACTGGTGCCGATCTTCATTGCTCTTGAGATTTCGTCGATCTCGACTTACGTCTTGACGGGCTTCCGGCGGAACGATGCGGCCAGCAGCGAGTCTTCGCTGAAGTATTTCCTTTTGGGATCGTTCGCGACGGCGTTCTTCCTCTACGGTGTGGCGCTGATGTTCGGCGCAACCGGATCGACCAACATCGACAAGATCGGCCAGGCACTGCACGCCGGCCCCGTCCAGTTGCTGGTATACGTTTCGACGGCGCTGATGTTTGTCGGTCTGGGCTTCAAGGTTGCGGCAGCACCGTTCCAGGTCTGGACTCCAGACGTGTATGAAGGCGCGCCGGCTCCGATTGTCGGTTTCATGTCCACGGCCCCGAAAGCCGCGGCCTTTGCAGTCTTGCTGCGGATCGTGTTCGCAATCAACGCTCCGGGACGCTTCTGGATCCTGTGGGTCGCGGCCGCACTCTCGATGACTCTTGGGAATGTGGGCGCGCTGGTGCAAACCAACATCAAGCGGATGCTGGCGTATTCCTCAATTGCGCATGCCGGATATCTGCTCGTCGCCTTCGCCATGACGACGCCAGAAACTTCCGCGATTGGGGTCTCGGCGGCTATATTCTATACGGCCGCTTATGCCGCGATGAACGTTGGCGCGTTCGCGGTAATCAGCCATTTCGCCAATGCCGGTGAGCGCTATGTGAACCTGGAGGACTACGAAGGTCTGGGACGCACATCACCGCTGCTGGCGGCCACGCTGACTATTTTCCTGCTGTCGCTCATCGGTATCCCCATGACGGGCGGCTTCTTCGCCAAGTTCTATGTCTTCAGTGCTGCCCTGAAGGCGAATCTGATCTGGCTAACCCTGATTGGGGTCGTGAACAGTGCGCTTGGAGCGTACTACTATCTGCGGATTATCGTGATGATGTACATGCGCGAATCGCGGAGAGAAGTACCGGTCTCGCCGGTCTCGTTTGGGTTGGGGCTTGCTCTGACTTTAAGCCTGATAGCTACTCTTTATCTTGGCATGTTACCCAACCGGGTCCTGCAGCATGCGCAAAAATCTGCAGAGGATTTGATGCGCCGAACGTCGGCCGCAAGCGCCTCCCAGAGCGCCGCCCAGCCGATTTCTGGTAACTAAGACTCTGATTTGACAATCGCGGTCGGGCCCGTGCATCATAGGGGGCACAAAGATCAGGCCTGACCCTCTCGATGGCCCTGACGACCCGGAGAAAACTGAATGTCCAAGATACTTCGCAGGCTATGGTCCGAGGATGCGGGGCAAGACATCGCAGAATACGCCGTGATGCTTGCCGTGATTCTAGTGCTGGTGGTGGGCACGGTCCGTTTGATCGGATCGAATGCCAATAACGCATTCTCCAGCGTCGCCAGTACGCTTCAGTAAGTAGAGTTACCAGCCGCAGTAGTTTATGAAGATGGATTGATCCGCATGACTCGATTTACTTCAAGAACGCGATTTAGCGCTTATTGCTGGTATCCGGCAATAGCGGCCGCGCCGTTCTTGGGGCAAGGATAAAGCATTCGCGAGACGATCCGAAAACCAGGTTTTGACGCGAGCCGCGATCGAGAATCGCGGCTTTGCCTTTGGCACTAAATATCTCAGCCGAGGAGAGCCGTTCCCATGATTGTCAACATGTCCGAAAAAGCCACTGAGCAGGAAATCAACCACGTGATTGAACGAATTCGCGAAGCTGGATACAACCCGCACGTCACCCGCGGCACGGAAAGGACGATCGTGGCGGCCGTGGGTGCCGGACGCCGCCACGAAATCGAGGCCCTGCAAGTAGCCCCAGGGGTCGACAACGTTGTAGCGATCGCACAGCCATTCAAGCTGGTGAGCCGCCAGGTGCGGCCGGAACGTTCGGTGGTCAAGATCAACGGCGTCTCCATCGGCGGTCCAGAAGTGGTGGTGATCGCCGGTCCCTGCTCGGTCGAATCCCGCGAGCAGATTCTCGACACGGCCCACGCGGTGAAGCGCGCGGGCGCGTCGATGCTGCGGGGTGGTGCCTATAAACCCCGCACCTCTCCGTATGATTTCCAGGGCCTCGGAATCGAAGCCTTGAAGCTTCTGCGCGAAGCCAAAGACCAAACCGGATTGCCGGTGGTCACGGAAGTGATGTCGACCGAGGACATCGACATCATTTGCGAATATGCCGACATGCTGCAAGTGGGCGCGCGCAACATGCAGAATTTCGCACTGTTGCGGAAGCTGGCCACGGTGAACAAGCCCATTCTCCTAAAGCGAGGTCCGTCGGCGACGGTCAAAGAATGGTTGCTGGCCGCGGAATATCTGTTGGCGGGCGGGAACAATCAGGTTGTACTTTGCGAGCGTGGCATCAAGACGTTTGAAACGGAGATGCGAAATACTTTTGACTTGGCGGCGATTGCGCTGGCGCGGGATCTGAGCCACCTTCCTGTGATCGCCGACCCGTCGCACGGGACCGGAAAACAAAGCCTGATCGCGGCTTGTTCTCGAGCGGCCGTAGCCATTGGAGCGGACGGACTGATCATCGAAGTGCATCCGTGTCCGGAGCGCGCACTGTCGGATGGCCCGCAGTCGTTGGATTTCGCTGGCTTCGGCCGCGTGATGCGGGCGCTGGAGGAACCACTGCGGCGGACAGCGGGCTCGCACAGTGCGGTTTCAGCGGCGTCTTGAATTGACCTAATGCGAGGCCGCAGGTTGCTTGACCTTCATCGCCGGATCGCCGAACAACACGTAAGTCTTCCGCACGGCCACATCGCCGACGTGTGACTTCGCCTTCCGTATGGCTTCGCCCAGGGTTTCTTTCTTGCCGAGAACACCCTCCACGACGAGGCTGTCTAGATTGACTTGCGGCGGCGGCTGATTCAGGCCGGTTGACGCCAGAACTGCCGATGCGCCTCCGTTTGGCGCGAGCAGCAGGGCCGTGCCGAGCGGCTGCGCGTACACGTCCTGGAAGAAGCCGTTCAGGCAATTCATGATCAGGAACACGGGAAGCTGATTGCCATTCGTCAGCGTCGTCACCGCATTGGTGTCGAAGATATTCGAGCCGGACCACTGTTCTTCGGATCCATGCCCCAGATAGTTGACCAGCAACTGGCCGGAGTTGATGGCAGTGACGATGTCTGCGCGCGCGGCCGTCGTACCCACCGTGCTCAAGAAGACCTGCGTCACCTGGAGGCTTGAAGGCAACTGGGCCTGCACTGTCTGCGAGTCCTGCGAGAAATTGTCGGTGTCGTTCTTGTCGGCCACCATCAATGCTTGTGACGTCCATGAACCGTTCGTGGAACTGCTTTCGTAGGCAACGATCTTGCCGACGACAGTATTGGCCTCGTCAGCCGTGCCGACCGGCAGTCGTCCGGTGGCGATTGCCGGCATGCCGGTATCGTTGAAATCAGAGAACCAATCGTCCGAGGCAGTCTCCAGGCTCGGCGTGGGGACCATTTTCGTCGGCACAAGGTCCAGTTCGCCGAAGCCAAGGTAGTTGCGCGGATCCAGCGACGCACGCCCATTCAACAGCAAATAGGACGGCGGGGTCTTCCAACTGGCCCGGGCACTCTGCAGGAACTGACGGATCGCGTACGGGCTGCGCTCGCCGAAATTGAATTCGTCATACAAATCGCTGACTGGGATTACGAGAGACCGCTTCCCTTCCGCACGGTGGGACTTGACCAGAGGCAGGAGCGAGGTACCAAAATCGTCGTAGGTCACCATGGCGATCTCGGCGCCCGGTTGCACGCCATGCCAGTACGACGGGTGATTGGGAACCAATCCAGCCGCTGACGCTAGGCCGCTGCTCGCTACCGCGAAGAGGGTATGCACCGCAGGTGCGGAAGCATTCGTCGTCGTCCACGGCACCTGCATTTCGACCGCGTAGTTTCCGTTGTTCGAAGTCACCCGCGGAGCGAGTTGGACCGGGTGGGTCGGATCGGTAATATCGAGAACGGTGGGCAAGCTGGTGAAGCCGTCCACCTTCAGTTCGTCGCCCGGCCGCCCGTTGAACTTCAGCTGATCTGCGTCTGCAACATACAGGTGTGGATATGTGATGCGGATGGACTGCACCAGGCTGGTGTCGTAGTCTCCGTTCTGCGCGGTCAGCGTGACCGCATTGCTGCCTTCCTTGAGAATTCCCGGCGGCAGGCTCGCCCTGAACACTCCCTTGGCTCTGCCGACGAACGTCAGGTCCCCAAGACTGGTTCCATTCAGCGTAATGGTCACATCGTGCGGGAAAGCGGTAATCACGCCTTGCAACACCAGTTCGAGATGAGCGGGCTGGGTCGTTGCCGTATCGAGATGCGGAAGTTGCAGCACCTGATCGACGGGCGTCGGCGAAACCAAGGCGCCGAAGAAATTGTCGCCATCGGGAGTGAGCAAAGCGGCAAAGTAGATCGTGCGTTGCTTTAACTCGACCGTGGAGAGGAAACTCAAAGGCGCCGGGTTCGATCCCGCGGCTGGCCGCTTCACCGGAATGCGGGCTCCCGGCCCAACGCCGTTCACCAGCCAGTAGACTCGCGTTCCCGAATACAGCGTGTCGATACCGGTCCCGTAGAAATTGATCGCGGCCTGCGGGCCGAATCCACCCGGCCCGGGCGTAGCGCCAGTGATCTGCATGGGATGCTCGATGGCTTCGGCAAACAGGTGCAGCGAGGCTGGATCCACGTTCGGATCGAGTCCGGCACGCACCAGATCGGGCTGCGCGACTCGATACCAGCCTTCATGCTCGATCTGAATCTTCACCGCTGGATGAGCCGCCAACTCGAACTGCTTTTGGACCTGGCTCGTAGTTGTCGCCCACACTTCGGACAGATCCTCAACGACGTGGCTCTCCTGATTCCTGGACAAGGGAGGCTGCGCCTGGTTGAGTTGGCTCAGCATCCGGGTTTCCGAGACTGGCCCGTCGGTCGCGGGCTGTCCCGCGTCCACTGCAATCGGCCCGTGCATCGCGCGCGTGCCGTTCACGTCGATGTCCTCCAGCCAGTAAGCAACCCCGTTGACGATCGAAGTGTCGATCCAGGCATAGCTTCTGCCCGAGTGTCTGGGCAACGCTCCACTCATCAGCAGCGCCGAACCGGCGATGATCGAAGGATTCACCCGCACACGGCCTCCGCTCTGCTCGCGATAGACATTGAATCCGAGGTTGTGGGCCTCCGAGCCAGTCTTCCAGGTCAGAACGACTCGGCTGGCTCCGTTCTTGTCGCGGCCGAGATGAGCCGAGAATGCCTGCAGACTGATCCGGGTCGGAGCGGTGATGGTTTCCGTCTGCGTCGAAGTATTGTTCGCCGTGTTCGGATCGGTCTGATCGGCGGTGACCGTCGCGGTGTTGGAGACAACTCCCGGCGCTCCGGGGATGGTCAGGATCGTAACCGTCGCGGTCGAGGCGTTTGCCATCGTGCCCAGTTGGCAGGTCACGCTCCCACCCGCTTCAGTACAGGTTCCTTGCGTGGTGGTGGACGACAGATAGGTCAGAACCGAGGGCAGCGTGTCCGCCACGGTCACGTTGGTAGCCGAGGCCGGACCGTTGTTGGTGACCGTGAGCGTATAGGTAAGCGGAGTTCCTTGCGTCACCGGGTTTGGCGAAGCTGTCTTCACGATCGCTACGTCGGCGCTATTCGCGTTCGCCACCAGAACCTTAGCGCTGGCAGTATTGCTGGTGATGCTGGGAACGACATTGCTCGCGGTTGCCGTCGCCGTGTCCGTGATGTTCGTTCCCGACGGCGTGCTCGAAACCACCTGCAATACCAGGCTGAAGTTTGCGGCGCTTCCGGCGCCAACGCCCAGACTGCCAGTATCGGTACAGGTAATCGTTCCCGTGCCGCCGACGGAAGGAGAGACACATGTCCATCCGGCCGGAGCGCTGATCGACTGGAAGGTCATGTTCGGCGGGGTCGTCTGCGTAAACGTCATCCCCGCGGTCGTGACTGCCGGGCCGAGGTTGGTGACGCTCTGCGTGTAGGTGACGTTGCTGCCAGCCGCGACCGAACTCGGAGAAGCAGAATTCGTAACCACTAGATCAGACTGGCCTGCCGTGGCGACTACGTCGGCGGCGGTTGCACTGTTGTTGGCAGTGTTTGGATCTGTGACCGCAGAACTGACGCTCGCAGTGTCATTGATCGCCGTACCGGCAGCGGTTCCGGCATTCACTTTCAGAACTAGCGAAAAACTCGCCGAGCCCGGACTGAAGCTGGGATCCGTGCAGGTGATCGCTCCTGTGCCGTTTACGGCTGGAGTCGTGCATGTCCACCCAGCGGGCGGAGTAACGGACTGGAATGTCGTATTCGCTGGCGTGGTCTCGGTCATGCTCACGGTGGTTGCCGCGCTTGGACCGTTGTTGGTGATGACCTGGGTGTAGGTAATGTTGTTGCCCGCCAGCACGGGAACCGGATTGGCAGTATTCGTGATCGCCAAATCCGCCGACGTTGCCACCTGGGTGGTCACGGTAACGCTGTTATTCGAGCTATTCGGATCGCCCGTAGTCGAACTCACGGTGTCCGTCTGCGTGAGCGCGGTGGTCGCAGTCGGGGGCACGCTCACGACAAATGTGAACGCGGTCGTCGTCGTGTTCGCAGCGAGATTTGCGCCGTCAGTGCAAGTAAGGGTTACAAAGATGCAAGCCCATCCCGCAGGCCCGGTCAGTGAAACTGCGGTTGTCCCTGCAGGCAGGGTCTCCACAAGCTTAGGAGTCGTTGCCGCGCCGGGACCGCCGTTGGTCACGGTCTGTGTGTAAGTGAGATTATTTCCAGCCGTAACGGGGTTCGTGCTGGCCACGTTGGTGACGCTGAGGTCTGCTTGACCTCCGCCCGCGACCGCAATAGTCGAGGTGGCCGAGTTGTTGCCCGCGTTCGTATCGTGCGAAGTGGTCGCCACCGTGTCGGTATCGGTGATGATCGTCCCGGCAGCCAACGGCGTATTGACTTTGTAGATCGCGGTAACCGTTGCCGTCGTCCCTGGCGCAACGGTGGGACTGGTGCAGGCTACCGGAGCCACATTCGGACAGGTCCAGGTAACACCGGAGCCATTCGCAACCGCAACGGATACGAATGCCGTGTTCGCCGGAGTCGCCTCGTTGAACGTGCCAGTGCTGCAGTTGCTGACTCCCGTGTTGGTGATGACTTGCGTATATGTGATGTTCCCGCCCGCTGCCACTGGGCTGGGCGTGCCAACGTTCGTCACAGCCAGGTCGCAGTCCACCGCAACGGTCGTGCTCACCGACGTGCTGTTGTTGGCTGAGTTCGGATCGCTGGTCGAGGATGTTACCGACGAAGCGGCGGTGATCGTACCGGCTGCCACCGTTGCGGGAACATTCAGAACAACCACGATGTCCGCTGTCGAACCCGAGGCCATGCTGGTGGCGGTGCAATTCACCGCGCCGGAATTGCCCACAAGAGGCGTAGTACACACCCAGCCCGCCGGAGCCGATACCGACGCAAAAGTAGTATTCACCGGCGTATTTTCCGTGAAGCTGGCGTTCGACGCAGCCCCAGGACCGTTATTGGTGATCGTCTGCGTATAAGTAATGTCGTTGCCAGCGAGTACAGTGGACGGAGTCGCGACCGTGCTCAACGCGAGGTCGGCCTGCGCGGCCGCTCCCACGATGTCGGTCGCCGTTGCCGTGCTCGCACCGTAGGACTGATTGGTTGCGTTGGCGGTGACCGTGTCGGTAATCACCGTTCCGTTGGCCACGCCACCATTTACCTTATAGATAACTGTGAACGTGCCCGAAGAATTCGCCGCCACACTGGGATTCGTACAGGTAGGCGGCGTCGGAAACCCGGTGCACGTCCATCCGGCCGGTGGCGTGATGGAGACAAAAGTCGTATTGGCAGGGGTATTCTCTGTGAAGGTCGCGCCCGTCGCCGCCGAACTGCCTGTATTGGTGACGACCTGCGTGTAGGTGATATTGTTGCCGGCCTGGACGGGATTTGGCGCGGCCACATCCGTGACCGTCAGATTCGGCCCGGTCGATCCCACCGTAGTGTTTACCGTTGCGGTATTATTTGCTGAGTTAGGATCGGAGGCAGACGAAGCCCCCGACACGGTGTCGGTAATGACGGTTCCTCCCGCGACCGTGCCCTTGACTCCCACCACCAGTGTGAATGACGCGCTGGCCAGCGCTGGAAGATTTACGTAGGTACAGACGACAGTTCCGGCGCCTCCCACCGGCGGCAAGCTGCAACTCCAGCCGGCTGGCGCGGCAAAAGATTGAAATGTCGTGTTGGCGGGAATCGGCGCGATAAACGTCGCGTTATCCGCCGCGCTGGGACCGTTGTTGATGATGCTCTGCGTGTAGGTAATATTGTTCCCGGCGGCTACCGGGTTCGGCGACCCGCTGTCGGTGACTGCCACGTCCGCGATCGATCCCACGCCTCCCACGTCGGTCGCCGTGTCGTTGAGCAGGTTCGATTCTCCCCCGCCTGAAACCGTCGCAATGTTCGTGAGCGTCGCCGGCGCCGATTGCGAGACGGTCGCAGTCACCGCAATCGATGGATAAGCGCTGAGCGCAGCCAGAGAATCCGTCCGCGTGCAACTGACCGTCTGACCAGAGACTGAGCAAACCCATCCCGTTCCGGACGCTGTGAGGGGCGTAATGCCAAATGGCAGTGTGTCGTTGATCGTAACCAGGCCACTCGATGCGCCATACGGGCTGACGTTCGAGACCGGGATCGTGTACGTCGCCGCTGATCCGCGGATCAACGAACCCGCGTGGCTCTTACTCAGAGTCATGTCGGGAGCGCACAACGCCGACGATTGAATTCCGGTCACCTGACCCAGAGTGTTGTTGGTCGCTGTGACCCCGTTGCCGCCCGAGGTTGCGCCATACGCGACACCGGGAGTCAAGGTGGTTCCGTTGGCTCCTCCGGTGACGCTAAGGCTCGCCGGAGCGCCGGATACGAAAATTACCCCTCCCGCACCGCCACCACCGGGCCCGTGACGATCCGCAAGCTTGAACGCGTCCGAGTCCCAGGCGTCGCCGCCCCGTCCGCCGTTGGCCTGCAGGGTTAGGCCGCTTTCACCGCCGTTGGCGGCAAGGATCACAATCGATCCACCGGACCCGCCACCGCCGCCCGCATCGTACGCAGTGCCGTTGTAAGCGCCGTTTCCGTTGGCCGTAAAAGTGCCGGTTCCGGTGAAACTGTCGGCACGAATGAAAATAATGCCGCCCCCGGTAGCTCCGCTGCTGGCTTGATTATCTCCGTCCGAATTGTTGCGCGATCCAGCTCCACCGCCGCCGCCCATAGCGACGCGATCGATGGTGGCAGGAAATGGAGATCCGCCTTCGCCACCGGAACTGAGATTCGTGTTCCAGGAGTCACCTCCAAAACCACCCATGCCGCCGTTGCCGCCGCCACCGCCTCCCGCGTTTTGGGAATTACCAGCGGCGTCGGAATCCGTACCGCCAGCCCCCGCATTGCCGGGAGCGCCGCGCGCCATGCTGCCATCCACACCCGCAGTGCCGCTCGGATAATTCGAAGTAGTCTGCAAGAAGCTGGTGCCGGACTCCACCCACTCCGGCGTTCCGGCTACTCCTTCACCTTTGGCAGCGTCGATTCCCGCAACCCCACCGACCGCGCCCGTGTAAGCCGCAGGCGCTTTCTGGATATAGTCAACATTCGTCGCGCCCGCGACTCCGCCGGTCAACTGCATGCCTGCACCGCCGCGGAAGCCCATGCCATTCACCGACACGGTTGCACCGTTCAGATTTAACTGGCCCGCAACATCCAGGGCCAGAACCCCGCCCGTGGAACCGTTCCAAGCGAATGCGGTGGGAGGAGTGGTAGCGCTCAGCGTGGCCGAGATATATTGCGGCACCAACACGACCTGGTAGGTGCTCTGTCCTGCAGTGGCCGAGGCCACTGCTGCGTTATAACCAAAAACCAGCCCGCTGCCCGCACCTGCTCCCTTGATGGGCACGGACCCGCCGCTCACCGCGCCCGTAGCCGTGACGAACTCATAATTGCCGGCGTTATTGATCGTCGTAAAACCGGTGCCCGTGCTTCCGTTTCCGTACGTGCCGTTGTTGGCCACATTGATGCTGGCGTCCTGCATCTGGATGACGAGCAGCAGACTGCCATTGGCGATGGTGCCGCCGGCGCCAGTCGAGGTGCCGACCGGAATCGTTGTTGCACCTTTCAGAACGCTGGCCGTGCCCGGGAAGTATGTGTTGATCACGTTGCTCAGCGTGACCCCGCCGGTTAGGGTGTTCGCACCGCAAACGACACTGACGACCGGGGCTAGCGCAACGTAGGTATTGTTGCCGGTATCGGGGTCCGGCGGAGTGCCAGAGTCGGCGATCGTCGCCGTATTCGGATAGAATCCGGCCGCCGATGCCGTCACCACCACCGCTACCGTAACGGTTGTTCCGCTCGCCAACGGAGTCGGCAAGGTGCAGGTAATAGGGCCCGTCCCGCTACAAGAACCCGCGCTGGGCGTCACCGACACCAGCGTAAGTCCCGAAGCCGCGAGTGTGTCGGTCAGCACAACATTGTTGGCTGGCGATGGTCCATTATTCGTGACGGAAATCGTGTAGGTGGAATTTTGCCCCAGCGGTACGGCACTCACGCTGGTGGAGACCGCAATGTCCGCCGTGGACGGGTTGATCGAAATGGCGCCTAAAGACCAGTTGGAATTGCCGCTGAACGTTTCGGAATTTGGGATGGAGGGCGCGCCGCTGCGCGTGCTGCCGGTTGCCGTCACATCGGTGCCGCCATTGCCTCCCGTGTTGTTATTCCATTGCTGCACCTGCGGGCCCGGAACCGCCACCGTCCGGCTTCCGCCAATCGCCAGCGTATCGAGCACCATCCCATTCACGACGCTGGAAATGTTCAGCTGCGAATAGGCGATGCCGGTGCCGTCGGCAGATGTGAACGTCCCCAACGGCGACGTCTGATCCACTCCAGTAAACGTCGTAACTCCCGCCGACACGCCTTCGGTCTGGGCGGTCGGGATGTTCACCGTTACCGTCACGGTGGCGGTCCCGGTCGCGGGCGCGAGCAAATACCAGATCTCCACCCGTCGAGTGAGGCCAGCGTCGTTATGCGCCCCAGCCAGCGTTAGCGCCGTTGCCCCATAAGTCACGCCCGTGACCGTGGTCGTATTCGAATTCCGGATATTGATGGAAACTCCCACCAGCATCAGTCGATTCGTGCCCGCGGTGGTGTGCGCGATAGTCAGGGTCGGACTACCCGCGCCCGTCAGATTGGCCGAGTTGGTCGTGGTCGAATCCACCGCAACCTGGGCTTGCAGCGGACTCGAAATCCCGGAAAGCAACCCAAGCACAATCAATGCCGTCAGCTTTGCGCCCGCCGCAACCGCCGGTCCCCTGCGCAAACACTTCTGAGCAAGATACTGCGCACGCGCCGCGCATCGCAGCGCCCATCCGCTTACACCTCTAAAGTTCGCACGCACGATTCGTCGTCCTACCCGCACTTCCTTGGACCGAGCGCGACCAAGGATTTGTGCAGCTTTCAGTGTCGGATCATCTTGCTGTCCGCAGTCGCCGCGCGTGATGAATTCGTCGCGGTCGGGGTCTGCGTGCACAATCCGATGCAACTGAAAGCCATAATTAGATTTTGCTAAGACGATATCGTCCTTTCGTAATTCGGTAACCATTACGGGGGTAACTTCAACGACCTCTTGGTCACGTATTGCCGGGGACATGCTGGCGCCGCGGGCCAGGAAACGCACTCTGAGACCTTTACTCAGCAGTTCGCGGGTCATCTGCTCGAACAATTCCGAGTCGGCGCCGCGGTTATTCATAGAGGGGTTAGTCGCGGAGGTTCAGAACGGCATCGACCGCGCGCTCGTCGGGCTCAAACGAAAAGCGGTAAACCGGAACGGAATCAACAACTTCCTGCAGGAACGTGAGAGCCGACTCGACGTATTCGTGCCGATGAAAAGGCACAAAAGCCCGGGCAAACAGTTCGGCAACGGCTTGGCTGGGAGAGAGCGGAGTCAGCACATTGCCGTGCCCATGTTCGAGAATCAGGATTCGAGCCAGCGGCGCGCTGTTGGGCGACGCGTACATGGCCTCGCCATGCCAGGGTGTCCCGTACATGCGCATTCGGTGTTTGCCGCTTGGAGTATTCACATCGCTACCGTTGTCATTCCGAGCGAGGCGAGGAACCTGCTTTTTCGATTCGTTCCGCCGTACTATAATCCGGTCGTCGCTCAGCACTTCGACGTCTTCCCGCGAAGTCCACAACCGCGTCGTCGTACTCTTCCCCGCCCCCGAATGCCCGACAAATAAATTCCCAACCCCGTCGGCACCCACGATGCCACAGCTGTGCAGCTCGATCGCCTTCTCTTGGGTGAGGCGATGCATGATCAGGAGTTCGTCGAGAGGATAGTCAAGCGGCGCGGCTTCGCGTACCAACTGCACAGCCGACTCGGTCATCTGCAAAGTTCCGCAAGAGAACGTCGAGTCTATCGACAGCCGTTTGTACGGCAAACGACCGAACACTGGCGCAGCGAAATCAAAGTCGTAGCCGTTCGCGCGCTCGTAGAGTCTCCACAGGGCTCCTGAGTCAAAGCGGCCAGCGCTTTCCGAATGGTTCAGTCGATCAACGAACTCGACCTGAATCTCGATATCGGCGGAGCCAGATGGCGCGCGAAACGCTTCCAGCGAAAGAGGCAGGGCAACCGATTGATCCGTATCCCCAGACATCTGCACGCTGATGCCGCCAACGCGAAACCGATTGCAAAACAACACGTTCGGCTGCGGGGACATCGTCAGCGTCGCACATGCAGAGGGCTCAATCATTCGAAAAACCAAGGTAGAGGCTCATGATCCCAAGCTTTGGCAACCGCCCAGCACAATGCCGCACCCCGCCGTAGGCCCGCCGCCGGAAGCATTCTTGCAGTGTCCCAGCACTGCCTCCTCCGGCCGTAAACTGATCGTTACCAACTGGGGACTCTCGTAAGTCTTCTTGCGGTCGGGCTGACTGGATTGGAGGTTCATAGCCGTCATACTCATTACTCCGCCTAAAAAGTCCCGCAACTCCCACAACCATGCACTCCGGAGTTTGAATTGTTCAGGATCGGCAGCAGCATCGAACCAGCTGCCGACCATTGCTCAACGTTGACCTCCCGACGCATGATTCGCCGGGCTGATTCCCGCATCTCATTTTGTAGATCACCATCGGAACAGAACTGGCATTCACCATGCGCTGGGACCTCGGCGCCGACCGCCATCGCCCTCAGATGCGCCACCTGGCAGAGAAAGTCCACCGGGCTCTCGCGGTCTCCGCTCTCCAACTCTCCGTTTGCCGGACACATGGCACACAAGGATTGAATGCGACATTCGACGCACTTGGTGATGCGAGTGCGCTTGCGACCGCGCATGCGCCGCAAAGATTCTTCCCAGACGGTCCTGACACTGGACCCGCGAATGGAGAATGTCTCCTGCTGGGAAATCACACAGATCCCCACCTCACCGTAGGCGTTCAGAGCAAAGGAGTTGACGCCGCCGCCACAGATATACACGGTATCCACTTGCGACAGGTTGGGTGGGCGATTCAGATCCCGGGCCGCAAGCTTGTGATATTCCTCAACCACTTTGGGATCGCTCATATCGAGCGCCACTACTTCCTCTGGCGTCAGCCGCGTCGCCAGTGGACTCTGCGAGCAATCCACCCGCGGATTCACCTGGCCGTCGCACTTGAACTCGACGCCAAGCTCCTCCGCAAACCTTCGCATCGCCATCACTTCATGCTTGTTGATGCTGGTAGCCACCGTCTTCAACTTCAGGGGCAATCCCCGTTCTTTCAGCAGCTTGATCCCCCGCAGGCAGCGATCATACGAACCTGGGACGGCGGTGAGCGCCTCGTAGGTTTCGCGCGTGCGCCCGTAGAGCGTGATCTCAATGGCGAATGGCGGCCATGCGGCGAGATAATCCGCAATCTGCTCGTTGATGATATTGCCGTTGGTGAACAGCGTGATCAGGAAGCCTTTTTGCTTGGCGTAGGTGTAAATCTCCAGGAAGTCTTTGCGGGCGAAGATCTCGCCGCCGGTGTAGAGCAGCCAGAAGCAGCCCATCTCGACCAGTTCATCCAGTACGCGGAAGTGCTCTTCTTTGGTCAACTCGCGCCGCTTGGCGTCGAGATCTCCCATGGGCAGATTGTTGTAGCAGTGGAGACACTCCAGCGGACAGCGCCGCGTGACCTCAATGGAAACCTGCAAAGGCACGCGCTCGCCAGCCTGGCGCTGGTGGAGATCGGCGCTGAATTCCCCGTAGCTGAGCTGCTCCAATTTCCCCCTCCGGGCTGGCGGCAGCGGGCGCGTTTCGGTTCGGCCCCGCTGCTCTCAGTCCTTCCCGCCCCACTGGTCGTTGTTTGAGTTGGATCAGTCCGCGGACATCGCCAGCGATGCCGGGACTTCGACCAGACCAACCGCTTTCATCTCACCCACGAAACTTAGGACGTCGCGCTCTGCCTGAACCGGATTGACGTCGTAGGTCTCGACCACTGCCTCGGCCAGTTGCGACACAGTGCGGGGCGATTCGAGTAGTTTCCAGATCAGCGAACCTGTTCCATTGAAACTGTAGATTGAGGCCAAGTCGCCGACCTTGCCGCGAATCGGGACGATCAGGGTCTCGCCCGCCACAACCCGCGCGACCACCGATCGGGAGCGCACCAGTGATGATTCCGCCAAGGCTGCCAAGTTTTATCTCCTCGTCAGTTCGGATTTCGTAAAATCCGAAACCGATTGGCTTTCGTCCCAATCTGAGATTACGGCAAACGCACCCTGTGACAGCAATCGGAAGTTGGTGCGGGTACTCGGTTGGTTATCACCATGAATGGTTCCCAAGGGCGCAGAAAAAATAGGCTTAACGGGTTGTCGCGCATCCGGGGGTGACCAGTTTGGCGGTATGGAGATCAGTGCGGCAGCGTGCTTTCTTCTGGACAAACGAAAGAAAACGCTGTAAAAAGAAATGCGCTGGCCAAGCCTTCTGAAAAGCGGGCTGGGCGCTTACGAAAGCCATCCTGTGCTCAACGAAGAACGTCGACGCGCCATTCTCGATCTGCTCAACCACCACGGCCGGGTTCTGGTTACCGAACTGGCCGAAAAATTCGAAACCTCGCAAGTTACGATCCGCAAGGACCTTGAGATTCTGCACTCCCATGGACTGGTGCACCGCACGCATGGCGGCGCGCTTCCCGCCCGCGAAGGAGCGCTGGAAGACCCGACCCTGCGCGAGAAAGAAAAGCTGCACCGGCAGGAGAAGCTGCGGATCGCCGCTTGCGCCGCGCAGAAAGTCAACGAAGGACAAGTCATCATCCTGGACTCCGGCACCACAACGACCGCCATCGCGCGTGCGCTGCGGAATTTCAAGAACCTGACGATCATCACCAATGCCGTAAACATTGCAGCGGAATTGTCCGGAACCGCGGTGGAAGTCATCCTGACCGGCGGCACCCTGCGCAAGAATTCGTTTTCGCTGGTCGGTCCGATCGCAGAAGAGACTTTACGGCGGCTCAGCGCGGACTTGCTGTTCCTGGGCGTCGATGGATTCGACGTTCAGTTCGGACTGAGCACGCCGAATCTTCTGGAAGCCAAAGTGAATCGCGTGATGGTGGAAGTCGCAAAAAAGACAGTTGCCGTGTGCGACTCGAGCAAGTTCGGACGCCGCAGCCTGTCGCTGATCTCACCGCCATCCGCGCTGCAGGAGGTCATCACCGACCGCAGCGCATCGAAGTCCGACCTGCGCGCGCTGAAGCAGGCGGGAATTGAGGTGACGGTCGTGTGAGAAGGCCGTCGTTGGTAGTTCGTCGTTAGTCGTGCGCAGCGCAGTTCTAAAAGTAAAAGCGAATTGCGAATCCCAGATTGAGCTGACGGTACGCACTCGTGCGCTCGGCGACTTCAATCTGAGATCTCAAATCTGAAATTCCACTTCTGCGTTCTTACTTCGTCCTTCTGAATTTCCTATGCCTCGTTTTGACGTAACCATCGCCGGCGAATTAAACCTCGACCTCATCCTCTATGGACTTCCCGAGCAACTCGCCCCGGAGCGCGAGTTGCTGGCCGACCGCATGATGCTGACCCTCGGAGCGTCATCCGCAATCGTCGCGCACAATCTCTCCGCACTTGGGAGCCAGGTCGGCTTCCAGTCGCGCATCGGCGATGATCCACTGGGGCAGATTGCATTGGAGCGACTTCGCCAGGGCGGAGTGGACGTATCCCGAGTGCGCTCCGTGCCGGGAGCGACAACCACCGGACTGACCGTGATCCTTTATCACGAAGCGTGGCGAAACATTCTCACCTATGGTGGGACCATCGCGGAGTTTTGCTGGGACGACCTCGACTTCGACTATCTCGCCGACTCTCGCCACTTTCATTTTTCGTCGTTCTTCCTGCAGCGGGCGCTGCGACCCCGCGTGGCGGAGTTGTTTCAGCGACTTAAGTCGAAAGGACTGACGATTTCTCTCGACACCAACGACGATCCGGATGACCGTTGGGACGGTCTACAGGACATTCTTCCGTATGTGGATGTTTTCCTGCCGAATGAGCGTGAGGCTTGCAAAGCCGCCGGCACAGGAGATCTGGAATCAGCAGTGAATCGGCTTTCAGGAATGGTCCCCCTGGTGGTCGTGAAACTTGGCCGCAAGGGGGCGATGGCGCAGCGTGGCTCCGATCGCTTCACCGTGCCATCGCGAGAAGTTGTTGCCGTTGATCCCGTCGGTGCCGGCGACAGCTTCGACGCGGGATTCCTGCATCAATATGTCCGTGGCGCGGATTTGTCCGCCTGCTTGGCCAGCGGAAATCTGGCCGGAGCCTTGTCGACCACAAAACCCGGGGGAACCGAAGCCTTTCGGGATGTCGCGCATCGTGAAGCGTTTTTCAGTAAGCACGCAACCTAGCACGATGCCCCAGCCCACCAGGGCAAATCACTTCTTGGTCGTGGATGAACTTTTACTTCCCGCTTTTCCGGCAGCAGCGCTGGACGCCTTTTGCCCGAACACAATCCGCGCGATTCGGCCGCGATCCAGCCTCTTTGCCTTGCCTTGCACCGTCAGGTTCACCGCCGTTCCAGTCACGGACACGACGGTGCCCACCAGCGTCGTTCCATCCCGCAGGATCACCGTATCCGCCGTCAGCGCGTTCAATTCCATCTCGACGCTGCCGGGCATGGCGTTCTCCACAATCTCAACCGGCGTGCTCGCGGTGGCATAGCCCTCTTTGCTGAATTCCAGCACGTGCTTACCCGGAGGAATAGGGAGCATCTCCGGTGTCACGCCCGCGTTCTGCGAGTCCAGTTTCAGGCTGGCGCCGGCAGGCACGCTGGTGATGCTCATCTTGATCTTGATGGGCTCGTCGGAGGGGAGATGTTGCGCCGCCAGTTGCATAGTCGCGTACGAACCCATGGCGTGTACGCTGACGGGCACCTTGGCCTTCTGCCCCGCTGCCAGGTTGGTGACTTCCAGATAACCTTCGCCGACGCGCTTACCATTTTTGTCGAGGAGGTAGAGATAGAACGAGGCAGACGGAATCGCCTTCGCGCTCAGGTTTTCCGCCAAGGCTTCGCCAAGGTAATCACTCTGGCCGGAATTGGAATTGACCGGTCGCAACTTGCCAACGGTGAAGCGCAGAATCGCGTCCCTGCCATCGGGCGGCCACGTCAGGACAGTATCGCCGGCGAATGCGACGGTTACTGCGAAAAGTAAGAGTGCAGGAACAATCCAGATTGCCTTGCGCATCGTGCCTCTATCTTGCCGGGTTCGCACGAGCCGCACAACTGGATTTCGGCCGGCTCATCCTTACCGAAGGGAATGGCCACAAAGCCGAATGGTCAGGTTACTTCGAGCTCGCCTCCACCAGCAGATGATCCTTGAAATCTGCAGCCAGTTTTGCCGTTCCGCTCGCATCCGCCTGCACGGTTCCAAAGTCCTTCCCGTCCACATAGTCCAAAACGTGATATGTGCCGGGTTTCAGGCCACGAAGCTCCACGTCGCCCTTAAACGGCTTGCCCGCGGACGCAAAGAACGCGTAGTACATGTTTCCATCCTTCTCGATCGCGTATGCCTCGGGCGAATCGTAACCGTAGATGTACAAGTCACGGAACTCGCCCTTGGACAACATCTTCTCGTTATAGAGCGCAATCCATTTTTTCCAGAGCGCGTCTTTTTCCGCGGTCAGATTCACCGGCTTGTACTTTGGGCCGGGATCGGGCCAGACAAACTTTGTTCCCGGGACACCGCCCGTACCCAGCGTCGATGCGAAATCGGTCCCGTGTTCGCTCCAGCCGTTGGCGCCGACGGGCGTCATCGCCGAAAGTTCCACGTGATCGCCATAGACAGCCGATTGCGGCCCGAGGAGCGCCTTGTACATCTTGACGCGCCGTCGCACCTGTACGGCACCCACAGGATCGGCCGTCACCGCCTGATCCATAAACGGCAGCCATGCCATCGACGGCGGCGTACCGCATGGGCAGGCCTGCGTCACGCTTTGCGGCTTAATCGCGCGCGTCGTCTGGAAGATGACCTTGTAGACTTCTCCCACCGCGTTTACGGAGTCCTGCGGCGACTTGTGATGATGCGCAGGGTTATAGCATTGGGGCACGCTGTAGATGTTGTCGAGCTTCGATCCGTCGAAACCCCAATCGCGGATAAACTTCTCGGTTAGGCGCTTATAGTAATCCTGAACCTCAGGCACTGCCGGACAGAGCGCCGCCAGATCGCGCGTCATGCGGGCATGCTTCCCGTCCTTATCGAGAATGAACCAGTCGGGATGGTCCTTCGCAACGTTCGACAGTGCGTAGCGGTGCGATTCGTATTTGCCCTGCGCATCTTCGACTCCGATGGGCAACCACCACAACTGCGCCAGCATGCCCTGCTTATGAAAGTCATCCACCATCTGCTTAATGGAGTCACCGGGGAACGTGTCAGTGCGCGGGTTCCAGTCGCCATACGTGTCGAACCAGCGGTCGTCAAGCGTCGCCCACTTGATGCCCAACTCCTTCAGTTTGGGAATCGTGCCGACCATCTGCTTCGGCGTCACGTTGAACTCGTATCCCCAGCCGCACCAGCTCACGTTGTAGGCTTCATCCGAAGGCTTGGGAATTTCCCAACCTTCTTTCTGCAGCAAACTCGACCACATGCGGAGCGGCTCGTAGAAATCGCCACTGTAGACGGCGACAAAGCTGCGCGGCGTAGCGTAGCTCTCGCCGGGCTTGAGCGTAGCATTTGCCGGAACTTCGACTTGCGCGGTAACCCGTCCATCTTTCTCGACCTTCACCGGGATTGAGAGCGTCCAGGGCAGCGTCTCCACGTGGCCGATGGCTTCGCCCACCTGTCCCGTCCAGAACGCGACCACCGGGATGCCGCCTCCATAGCCGCCCTTGACAGCTTCACCCATGCGGTTCAGCTGCGAGAAGTTGTAAGTCAGCGGCTGCACATCGTCTTTGCCCCAGTCGTAGCTCGATCCCTGAAACGACCACATGCCATACGGAACGGGTCGCCCTTTCGCGTTTTCCTGGTGGGAGTTCAAGCGGTGCTGCTGCATCCACACCTGATCGATCTGAAAATCCGCAGTTCCAACATTCTTGTATTGTGCGCTCACCAGTGCGAGGTTGGGAAAGTCGTCGTAGGTTTCAAGAGTGAGTGTGCGCTCAAGCGGCACTCCTGCAGGCGCCAGCGGCCGCGCGGGAATTTCAACTCGCTTGCCCCGGCCGAGCTTTCCGGCCGCTTCCAGGATTTTTGCCTGGCCGAAGTCCGGGACGAAATCCAGCTCCTTCCCCGCCACGATGATGGAATCACTCCCTCCTCCCGAGCCGGGCGCGGGCTCGTCCAGGGTCAGGCGTTTACCGTCTTTGAGCAGGGATGCCTGGAGAAAGCCGGAAGGAAGAATCTGAAATTCGGCGGTAGTTGTCGTCACCACCATGGGGCCGCCATCCCGCACTTCGACCTTTATGTCGGACGGACGCGATGGAACCGGCTTCGGCTGCTCGACCGGCTTGCTGCAGCCGGACATCAGCCACAGTGTCGTGAACATGATGCCGCTGAGAAAAGAGGGAAAGAACCTGAGATTCCGAGTCGCAACCCCGACACCCTTCATGGCAGCCTCCACTCGCATACGAAAGAAAACAAAATCTTTCGTAACTATACCGCAGTGAGGGCTTTTTCGCTTGGTTGGCTGTTTACCGAATTTCGGCCAGCGAGTTCTCGAGCGCGCCGCGCTTGGGAGTAGGCATGGCGCCCACTTCGCTGGCGACCCACGCCCCCATGAGATTGGCCACCTCGTTCATCAGATGCAGTGAAGCGCCTTGCAGGTACTCGTGCACGAGGCCGGCGGTGAAGGCGTCACCCGAGCCCACGGTGTCCGCGACGTTGACGCGAAATCCGGGATGCTCGCTCGATTCGGCTCCCCGAACCAGCAGGCTGCCGCGGCCGCCGCGGGTTACGCAGACCATCTTTAAATCATAGGCACGGATCAGTGCTTTCGCCGACGCGGTTTCTTCACTCTGCGGCGCCATGCCAAACAGCTTCATGATGGTCGGCAGTTCCTCGTGATTCACCTTCACCAGATCCGCCAGGCGCATGGACTGTTCCAGCGTGTCCTGCGAATAGAAGGACTGCCGCAGATTCACGTCGAAGACGCGCACCGCCGTTGGCTTGGTCGCCGCCACAAAACGGCGGATGGTTTCCCGGCTGCGCTCCGAGCGCTGCGCCAGTGACCCGAAGCAGACCGCATCGCATTCGGCGGCAAGCTTCTGCCAGTCGGGCGTCCACTCCAGAAAATCCCAGGCGACGGGATGCGCGATCTCGTATTGCGCGAATCCCTGGACGTCGATGTGAACGTTGACCACGCCGGTAGGCCTTCCGCGATCGGTCTGCACGTGCTCGATGTTGAGATTCAATTCTTCCATGCGGCGCAGAGCATCGACGCCACGCGAATCCTGGCCAACCCGGCTGGCGACAATTCCTTGATCGCCCATCAGCGTGGTGATGTAGGCAAAATTCGCTGGCGCCCCGCCGAGACAGGTACGTTCCGGCAGCAGATCCCAGAGAACTTCACCCAAGCCCACGACTTTCTTCTTCATCGTTCGTTGCCCCGCGTAGTTCCCGCCTGACGGACCTGCCGCTCTCTGAGGCGGCTTTTTTCGTCCAGCCTGCATCCTGGAACATGGCTCCTTTGCGCAGGAACATGGTTCCTTTGCACGATCTTCAGCCCCCTGAGGGTAACCCTACCCTCGAGATCGCTCGGGCCTGGAACGCCATTCGGCCCTCATTCCCGGAAGTCTTTATCAGAAAATCTGGGGGAGCCGCAGCTCCCCCAGTTTTGAAGGTTGTGGATGACGTTCGAGCTAGAACTGCACCCTCACGCCCAGTTGGAACTGACGCATGGTCACGTCGCTTTCCAGGCTGTTGATGACGCCATTGCTAGGGTTATCGATCGCCGTTCCGGTTCCGGTCTGATTGACGTTAAAGCCGTAGACCGGATGGTTGAAGACGTTGAAGAACTCCGCCCGGAACTGCGCGTGCACGCGCTCGGTGATGGTGAACGACTTGAAGAGCGACATGTCGGTCTTGAACTCACCAGGGCCCGTGAACGAGTTGCGTTGAATGTTGCCGAAGGCGCCGATCCCCGGAGCCGCCCACGGACCGCTCTGCGTAACCAAAACAGGATTGCCGCCGGAATCCTGGCAAGCTTTCGCGTTCGGGTTGTCGCAAAGAGCAGTGGGCTCCGGAGTGAAATATCGCAGGTTACCGGGACCGCCGGTGACTCCAACGTGGAAACCGCCAGTCAGGCTCGGACGGCAAGGACCCGTATCCGCGTCCACGCCGCAGTTGGTATAGCTCGGGGTCCACGGCAGACCGCTGCCAATCGTAAGCGCGGCATTGAGCTGCCATCCACCGATCAGCATGTCAGTCGCTCGGCTGACGTTGCCGAGAAAGCTCTTACCACGGCCAAACGGCAGTTCGTAGTTGGGAGCGAAGACGAACACGCTGTCGCGGTTGAAGTCGGAGCGCCCCCAACCCACTTTGTAATCCGCCACGTAGCCGCCATCGTTGTCGTACGCCTTGGAGTAAGTGTAGTGGGCGATGAAGGTAAGCCCCTTCGACGCGCGCTGGTTCACCTTCACCTGGAAAGCATTGTACGAGTTGGTGCCATCGTTCGCGTTCTCGCTGAGGCCCTGGCCGGCATTGCAGCACACCACATTCACTGTGTTTCCAGACGCAAACGTGTATGGCGTACTGAAGGCGCCGTTGTAAGGCGCGCGCTGGTCGCGGGTGAGTGTACCGTAACCAACAATCGTAGGCTGGTTGACGTTGTACGAAGGGCCGTCGCCGCGGAAGACGTGGCTCCCGTGAGTACCGATGTACGCCACCTCGAGGCTAGTGCTGCCCGTCAACTGACGCTGCACGGTGGCGTTCCAGGCATCCACGGTCGGAACCACGACCTTATCGGGACGGATGTGCGGTGACACACCACCCGTACAAGTGCCCCCACTCGTACCCGGATCCTGGCATACGCCATACAGAGGGAGAATGCCGTTGCTGGGAATAGCCGGGAACGCCGTCGTTGGCGACGCTGGCCCCACCGTAAAGTTGAACGCCGGGGTCTTGTTGTCGCCGGATGCGGAGTTGATTTGCTGGTTGGCCAGAACCGGAAGATTCTGCGTCACGGTGTGCCCGAAGTTCGAGCCGAACACGCCGATATCGAAGCTGCGGCCGTAGCCCAAGCGGATGACCGTCTTCGAGTTAAGTTCGTACGCGACGCCGAGCCGCGGCGCGAAGCTCTTGTAGTTGGCGGCGGTGTTACCGTTGCTGCTGATACCGCCCACTCCCGCCACACGAATTACGCCCTCGGGCAGGACAGCATAGCCGCCCGATTCCGCGCCGTTCGTGTATTCCGGTCCATAGAACTCCCAGCGCAGGCCGTAGTTGATCGTCAGCTTATGGGTCGCGCGGAAAGTATCCTGTGCGTAAACGAAGTAGCGATTTTGCCGCTCCTGGTCCGTAGCCTCAAGCTTGGAACCGACGTAGCGGTTGAAACTCGTCACTTCGCCAAACAGGAAAGTAGCGATATCCAAACCACCAGTCGCACTGCCCAACCCGTCGGAAGTCCCGAGGTGGTCGAAATTCAGCTGACCGGTGCGGTTTGCGTCAGAGGGGACACGGAGGTTGATGGCATGGCGGAGATCCGCACCAAACTTGAACTGATGGTTGCCGAGGATCTTCGTCCAGTTGTTGGCGAACTGGTAGCCCTGCTCTTTTTCTTCCAGCGGGCAGTTGCAGCGGCCAACGTTAAGGCCTTCGCCCAAACCGCTCGAGCTACCACCCTGGTTACTCTGGCCAATCGTCTTCTCAAACACCAGAGCCGGCAAACCGTTCGTGGTCGCGTCTCCAGAGATGTTCAACCCCGGCAGTCCCAGGCTGGTGGCCGCCGACGTGCTGCCCTGATCAAACTTCGTCGAGTGCGGGTTATAGCGGAAGTACCCGAACCGGAAGTCCATTAGCAGCGTCGTTCCAAACGTGTAGTTGAAGCCGGTCGCTACGCTGTAATTGTTGATGTTCGACGTGCCAGCCAAGCCGAGGTAACCCAATCCCGGGCCGCCAATCGTAGGCCCAAAAACAGGGTTCCCGCTTAACGTGAAGTGCGCATGTGAGTAGCGGCCGAAAATTTGCAGCTTCTGATTCACCGTGTAATCTTCACGCGTTGTGTACTGATAGTCGTTGAAGGAGCCAGATCCGTTCGCTGAATAGTTATTCAGTGTTGGATTCTGTAGACCCGTCACGTTTGGTGCAGGAAGAAGACCCAAAATTTTCTCGGCAACGCCAGTCGGATCGTAGGTCGCCAATACTGTTTTGGGAATCTGAGTTGTGCAGGGGTTTGTCAGCGAACACGGTTTCGAGGTAACGGAACCCGCATTGTATGTGGTGTAGGGCGTCCGCGAGCCCGGCGTCTGCCAAGGATTGAAGACGAAACCGTTGCCGCTGGCAGGGTTGTTCGTATAGTCCGTGAGATCGCAGTAATTGACAGCCGTGTTGAGACACGTATTCGTCACAAGCGCCGTCGGAACGCCAATCGTCAGAGCAACACCGCTCTTTCGGCGCGTTCCCTCGTAGCCGCCGAAGAAGAACAATTTGTTCTTGATGATGGCCCCGCCGAGAGTCGCTCCATACTGTTTCCAGCTGTTCGGTACAGCCTTACCGGAGGTCGGGTCGGTCGCTGGACCGGTCGGATCCAGATCATAGAAGTATCCTGATCCGTGGAACTCGTTGCTGCCCGACTTGGTCTGCGCGGTCATGATGCCGGCGGTCGCCTTGCCGAATTCCGCGTCGTAGTTCTGAGTCGCGATCTTCGTTTCGGTGACGGTGTCAAGGCTGGGATTCACGATGATGATTCCCAGAATCGGATCCTGATTATCAGTTCCGTCTAAACCGTACCCGGTGCCGCTGAAGTGCTGGCCATCGACAAAGATCTGTTTGCTGCCCTGGGGATTCTCCGTGGCGGCGTGCGACCAGCCGGTAAGCGTCTGCGTGCCGGGGGTCAAGAGTTCGAGGCTTTGGAAGTTGCGGTTGATGACCGGCAAGTCATTGACCTGTTGGCTGGTCAGCTCAACGGCGACGTCCGCGCGGTCCGTCTTCAATTGCGGAGCTTCGCTGGTGACCTCGACCGTTTCCGAGGTGCCGCCCAATTGGAATTGCCCGTCCAGGCGGGAACCGCTGTCGGCTGAAACCTGGACACCCTTGAATTCCAGGGTCTTGAATCCCTGGCCCTCAATGCGGACGCTGTAAACGTCCGGGGCAAGGTGGGTGATGGAGTAGTTGCCGCTTTCGTTAGTGGTTGCCTCTGTCGAGACACCCTTTGTCTGGCTGCTCGCCGTGACCTTCGCCCCGTTTACCGCCGCACCCGATGGGTCGGTGACCGTGCCCAGGATGCTGCCGTAAACGGCTTGCCCGAGAGCGCTCGGAGCCCAGAGGCAGGACAGGAGACATAAGGTGATGATTGTGGTCCACACTGACCTTTTCATTCACTTCCTCCTCAAACTTGAAACCCGAAACAGTTGCCCAAGAAATGCAGACTGGGAGACCGACGAGGATCTGTGCACTCGTAATACAAAACCACTAGGCTATCAACGTTTCAGCAGGTCTTATCGCGTTAACCCTTGTAACGTTTCGTATTTGCAGTAAGATAAGGGCGTCAGTTACTGTTCTGTTAAATGGCCGTAACGCACACTTTCGCACCGCGCCGGGAGCAATGCTTCCAACAAATAGATACGCTTATTAATAGTCATAGCCTCCGCGGCTCGGAATCTCTGTGCAAACTGCTCCGCTACCTCGCGGAGCATTCTCTGGATCACCCCGGCGTTGCTCCAAAGGAGTACCAAATTGCGACCGAGGTGTTTGGTCGTCCAGCGGGTTTCGATCCCCAAAGCGATTCGACCGTTCGCGTGCAGGTCGGTCGGCTGCGGATCAAGTTGAATGAGTACTACGCGCAGGACGGCCTCAACGACGCCGTACTGGTAGAACTGCCCAAGGGCACGTACGCGCTCACCTTCCATTTTCGGCCAGGGAAAATCAACGAGCCGAAAATCGCTCCGAAGGAAAGTCCTCCACCAGGTGTTCTCGCCGAGAAATCTTCCGGTTCAAGCCTCGCGTCAACTTACATAATCGTTCTTGCAGTTCTTCTGCTGGCCTCGCTCGTCACGATCGGCGTTTTAATTTCGCAGCGCACGAAGACTCAAATCTCCTCAGCCAGTTCCATTCCAGCGGCCTACGAGATTTTCTGGAATCACTTCATGTCGAGCCCGCAGCCTCCCTGGGTCATCTTCAGCAATGGCAATTTTGTCGGGCGACCCGAAACCGGGATGCGCTATTTCAACCCCAGAACCGACCGGTCCGCTTTCATTCTCGACCACTACACCGGCGTGGGCGAAGTTCTGGCGATTCATCAACTCGATCAGGTGTTCGGGAAATTCAATCGGCCCGTAGGAATCAAGCGAGGAGCCTTGTTTACGCTGGACGATGCGAAGAACAATGATCTGATTTTTGTCGGTTCACCCTCCGAGAATCTCACGTTGCTCGATATCCCGGGAATGCGGGAATTTGTGTTTCAGCGTCTCGCTTCAGGCCCGAGAAAAGGCGATCTGGCGATTGTCAACGTACATCCGGCGTCGGGAGAACCGAGTACGTTTATCGCCAGCCCGGCCAATCAGCCGACCATAGAAGACTACGCAGTGGTGACGCTGCTGCCGGGCCTGGATCCGTCGCGGTACATTCTGATCCTCGCGGGAAATTCGACCTTTGGCACGCAGGCTGCCGTCGAGTACGTGTGTCGAGAAGACTCACTGAAGGAGTTGCTGCAGCGGCTGCACGTTTCCAACGCCAGCGATCTGAAACCATTTGAAGCGGTGGTGCACGTCAAGATCGCTCACGGCGTCCCGGTCACGACCGAACTGGTCGCAATTCGCACGCGCCGCGATTAACCGAATCTACGGGCTGGGCGGCGTCAGGTGGGAATCGATCTGATTGGCCCTCTGAAACTCCTGCTTTGCTTCGTCGCTCTGCCCCTTCTGGCTGAGAGCCAGCGCCAGTTGATAGTGCGCTTGTGCATAGTTGGGCTCGGAATGAATGGCCTGACGAAATTGTCCGATGGCGCCTTCGAGGTCGCCTGCCGCCAATAAGCGCTTGCCCGAATTGGTGGAGAAAGTTGCCGCCTGCAGATTGTTCGTCTGGGCGGCAATTCGCGCGCCTTCCCTGGCTTCCACGGCTGCGCCTTGCGTGTCTCCGGACTGCCGCAGCACCGCCGCCAGCGTCGTATGAGCTCCGGCAAAATCAGGCTGCAGTCGAATCGCTTCTTTCAGTTCTGCGGCTGACTCCGTTAGTTTGCCCTGCTGTTTGTAAACCGTCCCGAGAGTGTAGTGCGCCTCGGCGTAATTGGGCTGCACCTGAATCGACTTCCTCAACTCGTCCGTCGCCTGATCGAAATCGCCCTTCTGCCAGAACAGCACACCCAGCGTGTAATGAGCGTCCGACAAGTCCGGCTGCAGTTGGATGGCCTTCTGAAACTCCGGAATCGCCTTGTCAAGTTGGTCTTTCAGCTTGTAGGCGAGCCCGAGATTGTAGTGAAGAGAGGCGTTGTCGGGAGCCAACTGAATTGCGGCTTGCAACTCGGTGATCGCCGCGTCGAAGTCCGCGCGCTGCATGTAGGCGATCGCCAGGTTTCCGCGCAGAGTCCCGTCCTGCGGACGCAGTTGGGTCGCAGTCTGGAACTTCGCGATCGAGCCCTCCGCATCTCCCCGTTGAATGAGCGCCAGCCCGAGATCGTTGTATGCTTCCGGATCCTGAGGCTTCAGTTTGACGGCCTCGCTGAACGCGGCGACCGCGCCGTCGGGATCGGCGGAATGCTGGCAGGCCAAGCCCAACGCAATCTGCGCATCGAACCAGGCAGGCTGGATCGAGACCGCTTTTTTCAGCTCTTGCCGCGCATCTTCATTCTTGGCCTGCGCCGCAAGAGCCTTCGCCAGGTAAAAATGAGCAAGGGCATCCTGGGGAGCGATTTCGACCGCCTTCCCCAGTTCTGTCGCGGCTTCATCTTTCAGGTTCTGTTGTAGATAGACGGCACCAAGGTGAAAGTATGCCGGTTCGAAATCCGCCTGCAGGCGGATCGCTTCCTTGAATTCGTTTTCTGCATCTGGCAGTTGCTGGCGTTGCGCAAGAACTGAGCCCAGATCGTCATGCAGATCGGCCCGCGTCGGGGCCAACTCGATCGCTCGCCTCATTTCGGCGAGCGCTTCGTCGGACGCGCCCTGCTGACTCAGAACTCGTCCGAGAACTCGGTGGACTTCCGCGTTGCCGGGAGTCATTCTCGCTCCGGTCTTGAGTTCCGCCTGCGCGTCTGCCAGCTTTCCCTGCTGCATCAGGATGCCGGCCAGCGTTAACCGGGCGTCTACATATGCGGGCTTCAACTTGACGGCAGCTCTCAGCTGAGCCAGGGCTGGCTCGATTTCTCCCCGCTGCATCAGGATGCGAGCCAGGATGTATTTCACTTCAGCGTCGTTCGGGGCCAAGCGGACCGCTTTCTCAAACTCGGTCCGCGCCTTTTCCAGGTCGTTGCTCTTGATGGCTTCGTTTCCGCGCTGAATGGCTAAACTCGCTGCGGATTTCGCGGGAGGGGATTTCGCGGGAGATGCAGTCTGGGCTGAAACAACTCCACTCGCCAGCAGGACTGCAAGCACCCGGACGAGAGTGAAAAAACGTGGCCGCACGATTCGTGGAAGGCTTTCCCACAGATTATAACCAACCGTCCTCTTCGCCAGCGATGACGGGAAGGCTACGATTCGCATGACACACGGCTTTCATTGGTGTAATTTCGTGTCGGAGTTTCAACGTACGCTTCGTCTATCAAAGCCCATGAAATATTCCCGACGATCATTTCTGCAATTCTCTGGCGCTACCGCGCTGGCCGCCATCCGTCCCCCACTCCTCTTCTCCGCGAATGGGACGGAGGATCAATTCAAGAGCGAACTTTGCCACAAGCTCGCCGCCGATCCTCTTCGTCCGCAATATCACTTGATGCCCGCGCACAACTGGATGAACGACCCCAACGGCCCAATTTTCTATCGCGGCCGCTATCACATGTTCCACCAGTACAACCCAAAGGCCGCGGTATGGGGAAACATGAACTGGGCGCATGCCACCAGCGATGACATGATCCATTGGCGACATGAGCCGATCGCGATTTCTCCAACTCCGGATGGCTATGACCGGGATGGAGTCTTCAGCGGCAGCGCTGTACTCGACCGTGGCAAGCCCGCGATGATCTACACGGGCGTCGCTCCGCCTCTGCAAGGTGTCGAGCCGACTCTGAAAGACGGAGCCCACGCCTGGAGTGAAACCCAGTGCCTGGCCATCGCACAGGATGACGACCTCCGCACGTTCAAAAAGCTTCTGGAGCCCGTGATTGCCGCGCCCCCGCCAGGATTGAATGTGACCGGATTTCGCGATCCTTTTGTCTGGCGGGAAAAAGATGAATGGCTGTTGATTGTCGGCTCCGGCGTGTACGGCAAAGGGGGAATGATCTTGCTGTACAGCTCTCCCGATTTGCGGCATTGGAAGTATCTGCATCCCCTGGTCGAAGGCACGGGCAACGGCACCAAGAGTGCGAATCCGGTGGAAACGGGAGAAATGTGGGAGTGTCCGGATTTCTTCCCATTGGGCGACAAGCATGTGCTGATCATCTCCACCATGGGCAAGGAGCGCTGGAAAGTGGGAACGTACGCCAACCGGCGTTTCACGCCGGAGAAAGAGGGCGTGGTCGACTGGGGATCGTATTACGCGGCAAAGACCATGCTCGACAAAGAGGGCAACCGGGTTCTTTGGGGATGGATTCCCGAGACTCGCCCAGATGCGGATCTGATCGCGGCGGGCTGGGCAGGGGCCATGGCGCTGCCGCGCACACTGTCGTTGAATGCGCACAATGAGCTAGAGACGGAAGTGCACACCGCCGCCCACAGGCTTCGAGAGGAGCACGGAGCAATTCACGCGGTCGGAGAGAAAGTTCACGGGATCCTGGATACGGTCCGCATTCGCGATCTCGCGGCAGAACTCGACATCCAAATTCAACCCAAGGCCGACGATTTCACTCTGCGCTTGCAATCTGATCTCGGCGATTTCGCTTCCATTTCCTGCAGCAATCAGTCCGGCGCCCGCCAGTTGCGGGTCAGCACAGTCACAGCGCCACTGTCCGGGGTCGCAGGCTCATCAGTTCACCTGCACTTGTATCTGGATGGATCGGTGTTGGAAGTCTTCGCCAGCGGAGGCGCAACTACTCTCACGGCGCGAATCTATCAGATTCCTTCCGGTCCACTGCGTTTGAAACTGGAGGGTGATGCGCAGTTGGTTTCGCTGGACGTCTGGCAGATGAAACCGATCTCCAAAGATCGGCTCACCGGATCGTTCTGTGCGGAGTAGACAGCTCAGTAGATTGAGTGGTTCGGCTGCGTGCTTTCGATCTTTCCGTGATCGACGGAGAGGATATACGCAATTCCGCCGTCTCCAGCCCATGACTTGAGGCTGAAGCGTCCGCCTGTTTTCAGGCGATACACTTCGATGCCTCGGAACGTGAGCGGCGCATCCTTGTCGCAGACTTCCGGAGGGTGCGTCGACCGCATGAAATACGCACCTTTGCCTGAACCGACAGCTTTCGCCTGTCCGTCGGCCTCGACCAGCACGGCGGACCTTTCATCGATCGCAATTTCCCGCGGAGAGGAAGTCCACCCATCTTTTATCAAGCGGGCGAGGAACCCCAGCGAGCGGCTCATGCGGTCGCGCTTGGCGAAGTGCGAGTCGGTAATCAGATTTTCAAGAAGAGGAATCTTCAGAAAATCGCGCTCGAGCGTAACCCGTTCGAAGTAGGGATTCGGCAGCACATCGGTCGAGGCCAGATCTTTGTCGTCCGGCTTGTCGCTAAGTGCGCCGTAGACAAACTGGCCGAGCACTGCGAGACCGGCGCTGGTGCCACCGATCGGTTTGCCCGCGGCTATGTGGTCGTTGATCGCGGCTTCGACCGGAGTTCCCTTCCACCCGCGAATGTAGTTGGCCTGATCGCCTCCGGCAATGAAGATGACTTCAGCCTTGCGAATGATCTCGGAGACTGCGGGGTCTTCCGCAGCGGCCCGGTCCGGAATGATCAGAGTGGCAACCGAATTGGCCTTGCAGAGGCCATTGATGTAGGAGTTGTAGTCGTCGTCCCCGCGGGCGCGAAGGATCAGGAAGTCTCCGCCGTTCCCCTTGTTGCAGAGCCAGCGGAAAGCTTCGTCGAGGTCGGCGCCGCCGCCCATCATGGCGACGCCAAAGGTGGGTCGGGCTTCAACGTCGGCAGCGTTGCCGAGGCGGAAATACCTGGTAGGCCCCTGGGCGTGCAGCCAAGCAGAGGTGACAAATAGCAGCGAGAGCAACAACCTGAACTGTCGGCGAGGGGCAACAGTCATGACTTTGGCTGGTTCAAACTCTCCAGGTACACCTTCGCCTTCTTGCGTACTCCTTCGCTATGACTGTCGAGCAGCGGGTTGACGAAAGGCAAGTCGTCACGATCCGGTCGGGCGGAGAGCCAATTCAGGGCGAGCCACTGGATTCCTTCGTTGCGCGAAGCAAGAAGATTCTGCACTCTGCGCCTCGGAAGAGCGATCTTGAGGCGATCGGTCTCCTCAAGAACGGCCGCGACTACGGAGGACTGCGGACTGGACAAGGCGGCGACCATTGCCTGCCGCGCGTCTGGCTCGGAGTGACGCGCCAGTGCGTGAACACCAATGACTTCCAAGCCGTCCGTCTGCAGCATTGGGAGCAAGTACGGTACAACCAGTGCCGAGTCTACAAAGGCCAGCGCTTCTGCCGACTCGGCTCTCAACTTGCGATCGGGATCTTGCAGGCGAGCGGCAAAGCCATTCAACTCCCGGCGAACCTGGTCGTCAGTGCCCTGATCCAGATGGATGGCAAACTTCCCTTCGAAGGTACGACTGGCTACTCCGGGTTGCCCATCTTGCGAGACCAGCGCACTCAACTGATACGCAAACTGGGCATCGCCGGCCATGAGGAAACTGAAATAACGATTCAAGTAATAGGTGCCCGTAAAGGTCGCCCCGGGCGCGATTTGAGTGGGTGCCGTGCGCTCGATCTCGTCATGCTCTACTGTCTTTTCGTTGGCAAAGCCTTTGGCAAGGCACTGGAAGGAAAAGTTGTTGGGATTGGGATACGGCAACGAAATGCGGACGGGCACGGCCCCCGCATTCGCAATGGTCAACGACACCGCCACAGGCCCGCCGAGCAACTGAGCCTGTGGAGCCTTCATCGATACTGTGAGAGTCTCACCCATCTCGTGAAGCTCCTTCCTTGAAACCGCGCCTTGGGGTGCAGCCGCCTCGCTGACCAAAGGAACCTCGGGCTGCCTTGCGCACGCCGGCACCGCAAGGTTCGAGCCGGCGGTCATCGCCAGGCAGAGCGTGAGCGTCTTTCCGAGTTTCGGCATCGCTTAAGGTAAAGCATGATCCGGACTTTTGACGGCCGCCACGCCCGCATCGCTGGTGAAGCCTTTGGCAGTCACCTTGGCGCCAATTTTCTGCACGTGGTGCACCCAGCCGCTACCTCCGGTTTGGAACACGTCATGAATGATCTTAAACCCGGAATTGGGATGAACCTTATCGGTGACCCCACAACGATGGCATTTGAAAATGCAGACCTGACGGCGCTCCCATGTCGCCTTGGGACCTGCCTTTGGACGCGAGATCGTGTGGCTGTCCTGCGTCAAAGCGTTTGCCTTCTGGTATGGGCTATTCTTGGCAGGACCTGTGACTACATAGGGCGGAGAGGTCGGTGGATCGTATTCGACCACTTCGGAGTCTTCAGCCTCGTCCAGATCACCGAAGTTTCCGCTGTCGGAATCCCAGCCATCCTGGACAACGACCCCGACTCTCTTTGGTTCATCGATGTCATCGGCGTATGTATCCCGGTAATTCACCGGATGAGCGCAAACCGTGAACCCCTGTGACTCCGCCTTCATGGCGCCGTCGAGTTCCGCATGAATCTTGAGATTTCCGCCGTTGCCTGGCTTTGTCTGAGCACCGCCGGTCACGGTGACTTTGAAAGTTCCGTTCCCAGTAAGTTGATCCGGAGAAACCGAGGCGCCTCCGTTGTCGCCGCCCGAACCCGCAATGGTGAGCTTGATCTGCTTGCCCGCGCAGTGCGCGCTCCAGTTCGAAATGGTCACCTCAACTTCGTAGGTCTTGCCCGGGGGAACGCTGTCGGGCATGCCGTCGGCTGCGTTGGCGTTGCGGGCAACATACGGATTTCCACGCATGACGCGCCCAATGCTCACCGTAGGAGAGCAATTGCAATCCGGTGACCCGCCTTCGGCCGAAGCCGCAGCGCCACCTTCTGCGCCCTCGGCAGCAGCCCCAGCCGCGCCCGCCGCTTCGGCGCCGGCGGCCGCATCGCTCGCACCAGGGCTCGCTCCCGGGGTTGATCCGCATCCGCTCATGCCGCTTCGTTGCCTTCCAAAGAATGTTTGAGATACAGCATCGCTTTCGCTTTCAACTCCGCGCTGCGCTTCTGAGCCGTGTCGAGCTTTGGATCCGCCAGCCTGCGGCCGATCCAGCCGTACAACGGATCGTTGGTGCATCCGTGGCCCAGAAAGAACGTCAACGCAGTCATCATCGCCAGGTCCTGATCCGAGGAGAATCCGTGGCGGTTGGCGAGTTCCAACGTCCGGCTCAGCAGTACCCTCAGGGAAGGATCGCCAACGTACTCGCATTTCTGGGGATATAGATCCTTCAATCCGAGCAGCAGGCAGTCCACGAGCGGCGCTCCAGGAATCAGGTAGTCTTCCGCTTTGGCCTTCACCAATCGGTGCAGTGCCGCGAACAGGAACTTGTTCTTGGGGCCCGCCACCGCATCCCAGTATGTCAACAGGGCCTGATGCAAGCGTTCGGCTCGAGTCATCTGATCCATATTCGCCGGATCCCGCAGGATTCGAATGGCCCACGCGCATTGCGGATCGCTGTCGAAAAACCCACCCAGCATAAACATCAGCTCGATGTAAAAGCGCAGCGGGCCGCGATTGGTGAATCCGTACTTCTTGGCCTGCTCGATCCCCCAACGAATGGCCTCGCGCCCCGCCTGCTCCCCGATCGCATTCCAGTGCTGCGCCGCGAATTTCTGCAGGTGCGCGACCATCTCGTCCTCAAATTTCCTGAGATGGTGACGTCGGAACGCTTCGGTCTGATCCTGACGAATCTGCCACATACACGCTTACCCCTGCCCTTCCGGGCCGGGCCTCTCGATGATCGCGCGCCGCTCGGTGGTCGCCTGCGCCGACGCGGCTCGCGCGTCGCGTTGCGCCGGCTGCGCCAGCGATAGTACTCGCTTCTCCGTCCCTCTGCCCAGAGTCGTAAACTCCCACAACTCACCGGGATCTTCGCCTTCCAAAACGTAGCGCTTGATCGGACCGAAGAACTGCGTCGCTTCCTGCGGGACGCACGTTGGCAGAAAGATCCGCATCACGCGTGGATCGTAGTAGCGGAAATACACCTGCTCGCCGTCCGGCAACTTGACTTGCAGGAAATGCCGCAGGTGGCGACGAACCTCCTGGAACTCACTCGTACACGTAAAGTAGACGCCCCAGCTCTTGCCCCAGCCTTCCTTCACCAGCGCTTCCAACAACTTTGAGTCCGGAGCGAGGCGCACCAGGTAAGGCGCGACCTGCGCCAACTCCGCACCTTGCTGACCTTCGTACAACGACTGACATTCTTCTCTGTAGGTCACGAGCAGAGCCAGAATACGAATGTCGCGTGCCGCATCGAGAATGGCATACAGGGGCTGCAGATCCCGCCGCATTAAGGGTAGGAGACGCTCCTGCGGAGTGGTCACTGCGGGAATGGCCAACGCCGCTAAATCGCTCGCAACGGTGACTGGCTCGTCCGGCACCACGCGAAGCAGAAACTTCGTATTCCCGGCCACGATCAGGTCTCCGTCGCGTAAGACGACGGTCGTCATGGCCTGTCCGTTCACCAGAACGCCGTTCCGGCTGTTCAGGTCGCTGAGGCGGCAGTCCGTCCCCTCCCAACCCAAGCTGAAATGCAATCCCGACAAGTGCGTGTCATCCGGAAAAACCGCGTCGGCACGTTCGGTGCGGCCCACGCGCAGCACGTGTCCTCGCTCCACGGGGATCCTCTTACCAGCCTGAGACCCGGATTGCACTTCGAGAAAAACCGGCATAGATCGGGGGTATCTGTGTCGAGTTCAATGCGTGAGCCTCGACCGAGGCTCGAATTACTTCTGTCAATGTTTGCAGAAAGGAGCACCGGTCTTGGCTGCTGCCTGAAGCACCTGACCTTGGCCCACCTCGCCGATCATCACAGTCATCTCGCCGAGGACGATCACGCCGCCATGAGCGGTCGGGTCGCCCATGCGCGCGGCCATTAATCCGCCAATCATCACCGTCGGCGAACCCATCGCAATCAGATCGGGAGGTCCGACGCAGGTTGCCATGTCGGTGACCCGCGCCGCCGGAAGCATGCCGATCAGCACCGTCGGACAGCCCGGTGGAAGAATCGGCCCGCCGACATGCGGCACGATGCCGGTGACCATCGGGCAGGTATGCATGTCGGTTACGCGGGCTGCTGGAGGCATTTCGTTGTCTCGTTAAGACTTCAAGAGCTTACTCTGTTCGTTCACAGCCATTATTTCTCAAAACCACCCGGATCATTCATGTGTCCGAACGTCGAACCGTCGTCGGCGGTCTGCGGGGCCTTGGGATTGTCCGGCGCCTTCGGGGCTTCTGGAGACTTCGGGCTGTCCGGAGACTTCGGGCTCTTCGTGCTGGCGCTGGTCGCCGATCCCGCGGAACCTCCGCTATTGATCAGCACCATGGTGCCCTGGATCGCTACGCCCGCCGGACCGATCGTGATGAAACCTCCCGGCCCCACCAAGCTGATCTGCATGCCGGCCTGGAGAGTAATGTTCATACTCCCTTCCACCGATACGTTCTGGCCCGCCGTGAGCGCGTAGTTCTGGCCAACCTGGTGATCAAAATTGCTGCCCACCTGTAGTGACTGGTTGCTCCCAACCTGTTCGGTGCGATTGGAAGCAATGTTCAGATCAAGGTTGCCGCCAACCGACTCGGCGCGATCGCTTCCAATCGTCAGCGCGAGTTTTGAACCGACGTTCTCCACCCGGTTCGCACCAATGGTCAAATGCAGGTCGGTCCCGATGTTCTCAATCACGTTGGCGCCGACGTTGACGTGCTGATCCTTCCCGATGTTCTCCTGCAGATTGTTGGCAACGTTCAGGTGCTGGTCGTTGCCGATGTTCTCCATCAAATCGGTACCGACGTTGAGCGACATATTCTTGCCAATCGCTTCGACGTGATTCGCAGCCACGTTGACGTGTTTGTCGACACCAATATTCTCAACCTGATTGGCTCCGACATTGAGGAAGCGGTTCGAGCCTACGAACTCGCGCGAGTCGACTTCCACGCGCTGGTCCATATCGCGCTCGGCGTTGATGAAGATCTGCTCGTTCTGCTTCTTGTCCTCGAAGCGTATCTCGTTGTAATTCGCGGTGGCGCCTTCTTTGGAAGAACGCGACTGGAAGGTGCTGACCGTCTGATGGTCCGGCAGCGTGTACGGCACCGTCTGATCGGCGTTGTAGACGCGTCCGGTGATCAGAGGACGATCCGGATCGCCTTCCACAAAACTGACCACGACTTCCTGACCGATGCGCGGAATCCACATCGCGCCCCAACCTTTGCCGCCCCAGGGCTGCGAGACGCGGACCCAGCAGGAACTCTTTTCGTCCTTCTGCCCGACGCGATCCCAGTAAAACTGCACCTTGATTCGGCCGTACTGGTCCACCCAGATTTCTTCGCCGGACTTGCCGACTACCAGCGCGGTCTGCGGCCCTTGCACAAAGGGTTTGGGAGAGACGCGTGGCGGTCGAAATGGAGTGTCGGCAGGAATACAGGTGAAGTGATTGGAATATTTTGCCCCACCATCCTGGGCGGAACTCGAATAGCTGCCGACGCTCGACACGTGCTGCACTTCCGTCAGCACATAGCTGCCGTTCATGTCGTCGCGAGGGTGCTCCTTCATGTTGAACTTGTAGCCCGAAGTAAACGCGCGGCACGTGCTCGATCCGCTGACGAGCACGCTGGAGGCCTCTTCCTCCTGCATGCGCAGCTTGGCGACGGCCGCTCCCTCCGACGTGGTCCCGTGAACCCCGGGATAGTCGTACATCTCAAACTTGGTATTGCCTCCGACTTCGACTACCGTCGGCTCGCTGCCGAACAAACTGGTGTTGGGCGTCTCGAAGTTGTAGTCCGTCAGCGAATATTTCCCGGTGCGCAATTCCTGCTGCTTGTTCCAGGCAGTAATCACATCCTCGGAGTCGAGGTCACCGCTCACCTGGTTGTAGGAGGCTGAGTCCTGATTCGGACAGTTCTGGTGCGCGCTCGTGTCATCAGCCAAAACCAGCGTGTGCTTGCCGTCATCGTGCTCAAAGTAGTAGAAGATGCCGTTATCTTCCATCAGGCGAGACACGAAGTTGAAATCTGTCTCGCGGTACTGGACGCAGTACTCCACCGCATCGTAGGAACCGGTCATCGAGTTTTTGAAGTCGCTGTATCCCCGGTCTTTGAAGACTTTTTGGATAATGTCAGGGATCGACATATTCTGAAAAATCTTGCAATCCACGTTGCGCGTCAGAAACCACAACCAGGGCACGACCTCCATCTGGTAGTTGGTGAAGATGGTGGCGGTGCTGCTCTGGGCAAAGCGGCTGACGAAACCATTGAAATAGCGCTCGCTGCTGCCATCGGCGAGGAGAATCCGGATGGTGACGTTCTGGCCGATGATCTTCTTGAAGTCGATATCGTTCTTGGTCGAGAGCAGATCGAGATTGAACGTGAACAGCCGAGAGATGCCCTCATGTCCGGTCAGCCCCTGTAACAGCAGGACGTCATCACCGAGGGGAGTCTCGATCTTAAGGAGCCGGTTTTCTTGAGTGTAGTCGGCCATGGTTCCAAACCTGTTGTCAAAATCGTCGTCTTAGCTCTATGCGGACTGGGCGCCGCGGATTGCTTTGATGAATTCTCCTTGCGCCTTGTCGATCGCGCCTTTCGCCAATTTCTCCCAGTTGTCTTCGAAGTATTTGATAATCATGGTCATCAAGGTCCCGTCGGTCAGCTTGCTGAGCGTCAAGGATCGAATTCTTTGCTCGGAGGTCTGTGGATGGGCCGGGACACCGGCCTTGGCGGCTTCCGCACCCCAGTCGGCAATGGCTTCGGCAACCGTTTTCATCACCTTCTTGGAAATCATTTCCTCGGCTTTCTTCAGCACGGTCAGCAATCCAAGGTCGAAGAAGAAATGTTCGACCTGGTCGAAGCATTTCTTTAGAAACTGCCGGAGCGCACCGGTCGCAACCTTGCTGTCGCCAAAAATCTTCAAAAACGGAGCCAACGCATCTTTGATGCCTTCGGCATGACATTTCCGCCAATCGATCGCCGACTGGCCGACGGCCTGATTCACCCGATCGGAGGATTGCAGCCAGTGAATTTGATCGATGGTAATAGGCCCGGTATCCACCGCAAGGCTCGGCGCCAGTTTGCCGGAAGCCGCCCCCCTCGCTAAAGCTACCAGCTTGTGAAATACCTGAACAGCCATTTCCTTCAGGAACGCCTCAATGTAAGCCTTGACCACAGCCAGGAATTTCGGGCGCACATACTTCAGCGCCCTTCTCAGGATTTCGCGCGCGACATATTTCTCCGTGACTTCCGCGGCGACCTTGACCTCCCATCCCCCGGTCAATCCCCAAAGAAAGTCCATCATGAGCCCTTCAAAGGCCTCGATGACTTTCGCCAGCTCCATGAGCTGCTCTGCCAGTTTTTTGTAGATCAGCGTGACTTGAAAATTCTCGGGGTAGCCGTACTGCCTGGGAAAGGGCAGCACCGTTCCACCCGCCACCAGCGAACGCTGGAAGATCACGCCTCCCTCCCATTGACTGGAATAGCTGGGGAGAATTTTCTGGATGGTGAAAATGATCCGATAATCGTCGTCGCTGCCTACGTCCATGATGAAAAACAATAAGGCCGTGAACAGATTACTATCCGGGTTGGAGAAGCCGAGCGCCGGCAAGAATTTTCCTTCAATGCTGCCGCCGTCCAGCGTATCTCCCTCGCGGTAGATCGAGTCGTCCTTTCCCTTGTCCGCGCGCTTGAGCATGAAGGGAGGTGGGTAGACGCGCTGGCCTAGATTCCACACCTCGCAGATAGGTTTGTGATCGTAGCTATAGAAATAGCGCACACACAAACCATTAAACGGGGGAGGAGTAAATTCAACTCGATGAACCAAGGGCGCCGTCGCGCCATTCGGCCGCGGATCGGAGTGCCCATCCGGAGTGATGGTCGCGCTGCCCGTGGAGACATGGTGACGCCGGTGCGCATGGGTACCCGCCGGACCTGGTAATCGACCCGTCACAATTCCACTCCAGCGAACAGAGATACGTGCTCGAACAAAGGCCCGGCCCTTCCCACGAATACTCCGCCTCCCCGGTCTAGCTGTAGACGAACGCTCCATCCGTACCAATTCCGACGCGGATGGAATTCAATTTCTCGCCCTCTGCCATGCGCCCCAAAATCTGCCGCGAAATATCGGGTAGCAGCGAGTTGGTCAGAATGTTGTCCACGTTGCGCGCGCCGCTTTCGACTTCGGTGCAGCGCTTGGCCACTTCTTCCACTAGTTGCGTGTCGTAGCTCAAAGTGATCTTGTGACTTTCCTGCACCCGCCGCTGAATCTTGCCCAGCTTCAGCACGATAATCTTCTTCAGAGCCTCGTCGCGTACCGGGTAGTACGGAACGACCACCATACGGCCGAGAAATGCCGGCTTAAAGATTTTGTTCAACTCCGGCTTCAAGGCCGTCACCAGTGCCGCGGGACTCGGGGCAGTTTCCGGGTCAGCCGTCAGTTTCATCATCTGATCGGTGCAGGCGTTCGTGGTAAGAATAATGATGTTGTTCTTGAAATCGATCTGGCGGCCTTCGCCGTCTTCCATCATTCCCTTGTCGAATACTTGATAGAAAAGTTCGAGCACATCGGGGTGCGCCTTCTCGACTTCATCGAGCAACACAACGGAGTACGGACGACGGCGCACCGCTTCCGTGAGAACTCCGCCTTCGCCATAGCCGACATATCCCGGAGGCGAGCCCTTCAAGGTCGAGACCGTATGAGATTCCTGGAACTCCGACATGTTGATGGTGATCAGGTTGTGCTCCCCGCCGTAGAGCTGATCCGAGAGCGCCAACGCGGTCTCGGTCTTTCCCACGCCGCTCGGTCCCACCAGCATGAACACGCCGACGGGCTTGTTGGGGTCGTCAAGGGCGGCGCGCGATGTCTCGATACGCTGGCTGATCACTTCCAGCGCGTAGGGCTGTCCGATGACGCGATTGCCGAGCAGCTTCTGCAGCGACAGGATGGTCGCGATTTCGTCCTTCATCATCTTGCCGACCGGAATCCCCGTCCAGCCGGAGATGACTTCGCCCACGATCTGCGCGTCGACGCAGACGCGAATCAACCCTTCTTCTCCCTGCAGAGCGGACAGCTTTGACTCTAACTCGCGCAGTTGCGTGCGCAGTTCGTCGGGGCTCGGCTCGGGCGCAGCAGGAACTGCAGGAGCGGGAGCGGCCTTGGGATCCGCCGGAGCGGCAGAGGCGGGAGCTGGGGTCTGGGCACCAGGCGCCACGCCGGGCAAGCCTCCTTCGAGTTTCGTGCGAATGTCGCGAATCTTGGAAACCAGATCGCGTTCCTTGTCCCACCTTTCGCGCATGGCCGTGAGTCGAGCCTGTACCTCAGCCTTTTGCTTGGCAATGATCCCCAATCGCTCAGAGTGATCCGCGCCTACGGCCACTTCGCGATTCAACACGCGTTCCTGCACGTCGAGATCGTCGACCTGGCGAACCGCATCCTCAATGGCCGCCGGAGTCGCATTCTGTCCCAACGAAAGGCGGGCGCACGCCGTGTCGAGCACGCTGACCGCTTTGTCAGGCAGCTGGCGCCCGGCAAGATAGCGATTCGACAGCCGCACTCCGGCAGCCACTGCCTCGTCGAGAATCCGTACTTTGTGGTGCTTCTCCAGCGAGCCGACGATGCCGCGCATCATCACCATGCACTGCGTCTCGGTTGGCTCCTCCACCTTCACCACCTGGAAACGGCGTGCCAGCGCGGGATCTTTCTCGAAGTACTTCTTGTATTCCGACCACGTCGTCGCGGCGATCGTCCGTAACTCGCCACGAGCCAGCGCGGGTTTTAACAAATTCGCGGCGTCATTTTGCCCGGCCTGTCCACCGGCGCCAATCATCGTATGAGCTTCGTCGATAAAAAGGATGATCGGAATCGGCGACGACTTCACTTCTTCGATCAACCCTTTCAGGCGATTTTCGAATTCGCCCTTCACCCCCGCACCTGCCTGCAACAGCGCCAGATCCAGAGTACGGATGACCACGTTCTTCAGTGGCGGAGGCACGTCGCCCTGCGACACTCGCAGCGCAAAACCCTCAACCACAGCAGTTTTGCCGACGCCCGCTTCGCCGGTGAGAATCGGATTGTTCTGACGCCGCCGCGTCAGGATGTCGATCACCTGGCGGATTTCGAAGTCGCGTCCCAGGACCGGATCGATTTTGCCCGCCTTCGCATTCTCGGTCAGGTTCACGGTGAACTGATCGAGGTTCGGAGTCTTCCCTCCTGGCCTCGGGCCGGGCCCCTCCGGTCCTGTGCTCTCACCGCCGGCCGCCGCGGCTGCGGTTGAGACTTCCTCATGCGAAGTGGCAACAATCGCGGCGAAATCCTTGCGCAGAGCCTCCGGATCGATCTTCTGCATCTCGCGGCTGGTCTCGCGCACCAGCCGACGGAGCTCGTCGTCGCTGACGAGCGCGAAGATCGCGTAGCCGGTGCGAACCTGACCCGCGTTGTAGTCGATCGAGCCGAACGTCCAGGCCGTCACCAGCATCTTGAGCACGGTCGGGCTGATCGCCGGTGTGCGCGCATTGCCCGATTTAAGCTTATCGAGACTCCGCGTGAGCTCCCCCGTGAGCCGCGATTTGTCGATTTCAAAATGCCGCACGATGCTGGCAAAATCATTGTCCGAGGAATCCAGCAGCTTCATCAGGAAGTGCTCGACCTCAATGTCGTAGTGAGTGCGCGACAGGCAGAGCCCGGCGGCGCCTTCCAGTGCGGCACGCGCCGAGTCATTCAGCTTTCCAATCAGCGATCGCAAATTTGGGCCCACGTTGGCCTCCTCAAAGATTCAGAATCGTGTCGCCAGGATGGTGATCCAGCGGCGCTGGCTCCGACTTTAACCAGGACACCCATCCCAGTCGCGGGCCGCTATCATCTTCGGCTCCGACCTGGCATTTCGGGACTTCTTCCTTCTGCAACACCAGCCTCACTTCAAAATCCACCTCGTCGTTGGAAAAGAACCGGACCACCGCTCTGAGCGGCTCGTGGGCGGGGCCGCCCGGCAGGAAGGTGGAGTATTGATCGAGGCTTAGCGGCCCAAGGCGAATACGCACCCGCGACTGCTGGTCCCAGATCTCGTCTCCCACGACCACACCGGCGCCGAGTTTTTCCGAGTCGCTGCCGTCATCTTCCATGCTGCACTGCGATGACGCGTCCAGACGGTACCACGCTCCGGCAAATTGCTCAACCTCAACCGGCACGTCGAAGTAATTCGCGACAATGGTCTCCAGCGCCTCGGCGGATCGCGCCTGTGCCCCAACTAACCCGGCAAAGTGCAGAAGCGCATTGTCGGGAATGTTCTGCCGATTGCGCAAACCGGGTGTACCCAACCCGATCAGGTCGAGCAGATGATGCGTAAAGATGTCGTCGCCGCGATAGTACGTGGCGGGAAAACGGTACTTCTCCCAGGCCCGGTAAAAAAACGAAATCATCCGGTGGTTGAAAACATCCAGAAAGTCAGCAAGCGCGGTGTCTTTGGCCCTCAGCCGCTCCAGAATCAACTCGGTGTAGCAATACGGCAGCACTCCCTGGGGCCCGGTAATCCCCATGAAGTTGACCCGCATTTGCGAAGGGCGCCCTTCCTGATCCTGAATCGACTGAATCTGGCTGGCAGGAAAGGCTAGAGTGTTGTTGACGCGAAACTGCACCGCCTCGTCTGCCGGATTGGAAAAATGGCCGACCGGCTGTTTTTCGTTGAGGCTGAGACGCTGCAACAGCGCCACCGCCTGGAAGAACTCGAAGGAGTTAGCGTCGTCGCGCAGAGCCTGCTCCAGCGGAGAATCCGTCATACCAGAATCCTCCTTCCCGCGCGCGGCTTCCATTCGTACAAATTTCCTTTGCGTTGCGAAGTGGACGCGACCAGTTGGACGAAACTGTTGAGCGAAGCGCTCAGCCCAAGAAAGCGTTCGACGACGCTGGCAAACAAAAAGGCGCCACCACCGACGAACTGGTCCTCATCCAGTTCCAGTTCTACGCGAATACCCCGCGCAAAGGTCGTGCCGTTATCGGACCGGACCGGTGCGAAGTGCCGGGTACTCTTCAGCCGCACGACGCTATCGATCACGTTCTGCGAATAGGCGGTTCGTCCAATGTCATACAGCCGCAGGATCTGCTGGAAGGCATCCTTCCCTTCCTCGACCAACGAGAGGTAATTCAAAGAGAGGTGAGAAATCAGCCGCCACAGCGCGCTTTTGCCCGAGGGCGGACGCACGGGTGCGGTCGGCTTGCGCAAGGCTACGATTCGCTTCAACGCGGAAGCGCCTTCCAGTTCGAAGTCTCCGTCTTCCGATCCGAAAGGCAGACGGGCGGGCAAGTCTCGATTGGTGCAGGTAGTGCGCAGGGAAAGAATGTTCCCTTCCGGCGTGGCTGGCCGCATCGAAAGGTCCACCAACGAGAGGAACATATCGGTCCCTTCGTCATTGGGCCGGGAAGATGGCCGGCGCCGGGCCGTCCAGAAGCACTGATCCTCATTGGCGGAGGTCGAGTGTCGCAGCGAGTAAAACGGCTCGAACTTGGCCGTCTGTTGTGTATTGGTATCGACGCAATTAACCTCGTCGACCGAGTAGATCTCCGTCGCGTATGGGCGCCGTACGTCCGGAATAATCTGATATTCATACTTGCGCTCAGTCAGGCGAATCGGCTCGGCAGTTTGGTTGAATAGATTCACCACGGGAGCGCAACCCAGTCGGAAAGTCTTCTTGGACAATTCCAACTCGAGCCGTTGGCGCCGGTCGTCTCCCTCGATGTCGCCCAGCAGAAAAATAAACTCGAGCGACTTGTCAAAGCCCGCAGGCCAAACCTCCTCCAGCCCGGTCAGATCCACAAAGAAATATTTTTCCGGAAAAGTGAAGTACTCCATCAGCATGCGGTGGCCGGAGAAAGAACGGTCCGAGTACGGGACCATGCCCTCGTCCTTGCCAAACCCGACTGCCTGAAGCGCAGTCGCGGGCAGCGTCACCGGACGCACCTTCGATGCCGGATTCGGATCACGAACCAGAATCCGATTCAGGCGAGTGAACAGCATCTCGTACAGCGTGTTGATCAAACCGCCTTCGCCATCGAGGTAGAAGCGCAGCCGATCGATCTTCAGTTCCTTCAGGCTTACGTCGGGCGCGCAAGTGACCTCCAACCGAATGGCCGCGGAGGAATCGCTGGCCTTCACTGGCGGCTGCAACCGGCTCGGGGCTTTCCACTCGGCGTTGGTAACGGACACCGGCCAGAGAGTCGTGTCGTAGCAAGTCCGAAATGTGCACGGCGCGCCGCCGACCGGACGCGAGTGTAAGGTCGACCCCCGCGGTATCGGAAGCGCGGTACTGAGCTTGCCTTTTTCCGAATCCGGCTGAAACTCCACGATCGACATCGAAGGAATCGGCCGCACCAGTTGCGGATAAACGACCGTCAACAGCGCTTCGCTGATTTCGGGGAACTCGTCGTCGATCTTGAGATGAACCCGCGCTGCCAGAAACGCAAACGCTTCCAGCAGGCGCTCCACGTGCGGGTCTTCGCACTTGGTCGGCTCCAAGATCAGGCGCGACGCGACTTTCGGATTCTTTTCCGCAAATTGCACCGCGGTCTTGCGGATGTAATCCAGTTCACGCTCGTAATACAGGAGCAAATCATCCCGCATTGGAGCCTCCTGAGACTCGGCAGGTTCCCGACTTTAGCCCGATGACCGTGTCGAACGAAATCGGCTCGGGTGCCGGATCCATCAGTAGCATGGCTTCAATACGCAGGCGGAACTGCTGAATCCCCTTTTCTGTGGTCTCGAGCGGGACGATGCGAACGTTGCCGAGGCGTGGCTCGAAGGTCTTGATGGTGTTGAGCAACTGCTTGAGAAGTTTGGCCTGATCGGAAGCGGAGATCATGGTGTACTGCGAAAAATCAGGCAAACCGTAAACGTAGGCGGAGCGGTTAGTTTCCTTGAGCGACTCGTCGGGCTCCTGGAAAATGCGGCGGGTGTTGAGCAGCCACTCCAGGTCGCGCTGCACGGCGGCGCGCAACACGCGCACCGACTGGGAACGCGTCAACGGCGCCTCCACTTGCGACTCCGGTTCGCGGTCGATCAGCCGGTCGAGCACCGAAAGCGTGACGATGATATCGCCGGGAGTACGGGCCATCGTGGATTATCCTGCACTCAGCGCACGCACGGGATCGAGCCGGCAGATACGCTCAAACAGCCGGTGCTTCTCGCTCTCGTCGTCCTGAATTTTCTTGCTGACCCGCAGGATGGTCGCCAGAGCGGCCGCCACCCATTCCTTGTCTTCCCACGCGTCGAGCTTGTGTTCTTCAATCGCGGCCAGCAGGTCGTCAAGCAGCGGCTGCGCGATTGCCTCTTTCTGCGCTGACACGCATAACTCGGCCAACTGCAGCGTGCGCTGGAACCGGCCGCGCCCTGAGCGCTGCCGGGCGATCTCCTTGCGCATGATCTCGAACGCTTTTTCGGGCTGCCCGCCGTTCAGCGTGTCCTTCGCCAGAGCGTAAGCCTCAGCTGGCTTTTCCAGCCACGACGTCTTGGTCGGCGTACCACTCGAAACCGGTGCGGCACCTTCACCTCCCGGCGCCGCTTCCGCCTGAGCAGCAACCTGTTCTGTGGAAGTTTCGAATTGCTCAATCCAGGCGCGGGTTTCGTGGTTCGCTGCCGGAGTATCGTCGAGCAGAACAGCATCGATCAGCCCAGGGATATCCTTCACTAGCGCCTTGAGTTCGGAACGAATCGCCACCGCAATCGCCGCATATTCCTCGCCCAGATTCATGCATGCCGCAACCGCCAGCCGCTGCAGATCGAGCCACGCCCGGCTGCACGGCAGAGACATCGCGTTCTCGGCCGTATCCAGCAGCTCTTTCCACTTATTGGCGAGAGCCAGCCGCTTTACATGCTGCCGGAGTTCGGTCGGCGGCGCTTCGAGCAGACGATCATCGGTGATGCCTTTGGGCCCGCGCAATTCTCCCCAGCGCAATCCACGCATCATTAAATAGGGCGCCGGATTGGTAGGATCCTGCTGACGCAGCAGTGCGGCCACGCGAGCCACGGTCGCGATCGCATCGCGGCGATCCGCCGGCTCGGAACTGGTCAAAACTGAAATGGTAATGCCGGCAGCTGGCGCGCTGGCACCGGCGGTTCCGCCGGCACCCGGCGTACCATCTGCGGAAGCTGGAACCACTTCCACTGGATCCGGTTCCGTCTCGCGCTTCTTGTCGAGCAGCGCATGAACCGTATGTCGAACTTCTTCCAGTGCAGTCTTCAGCTTCCCCAGTGCCGGGCCCGAGCTCCCGAATCTCTCGTCGCAAAGCGCGTCGAGACTCTTCAGCGAAGCCAGGCAAGCATCCAAATCCTTCTCCGCCTGCGCGTAGAACGCCTTCGGAGTTTCTACGAATGCTTTGTCAAACACTTCTGGCGCGAGTTTCCCCTCGGCGATTTTCTGATCCCGAGCTTTCCGTTCCTTGTCGCTTTTGACCTGATCTTCGAAGCCGACCGCGCGCGACTCCTTGTACTTGAGCCAGTCGAAGCCCGACTTGGTCAGCGGGCGCCTCTTCAGCGCCATCTCGAGTCCGGTCCCGAGAAAATCGAGCGGCCCCGCGCGCATTTCAAGGTCGCCGTCTTCAATCGGCGGATACAGCGTGTCCCAGAAATCGCGGATCAACGCGAGGCAAAGCGTCAGTCCCTGATTCAGTCCGGCGAAGCCTTCGATGTTCAGTTGGGCTTCGGTCAGCCACGCCGCCAACTGCAGATCTTTGCTCTTGGTGGCCAGCGCTTCCTGGGCAAGCTTAGACGCCTGCGGGAAGTCGGCCATCTTGCGCTCGTGCTGCCAGTCGCCCTGCGCCAGTTCGTCGTCCTGACGGCGGGCTTCCTTGATCTTGTCGTAAAGCAGCAGTTTCGTATCGTGGCGCAGGTAAACGCCACTGGGATTGTCTCCCGGAATCGGGGTTAGCAGATCGTCACGCAGTGGCATGGGCGGTATCCAGGGTTAGTCGGTCGAAGGTTGGACGGCAGGTTGATCAATGGTCAGCGAACGTACTTCCAGAAACGGAACATCTTCCCCATCCACCATCAAGATTTTCTGTCCGGATGGATACTCGTTGCCTTCGTCATCCCCCGTCCATTCCGTCACCCGTCCGAGCCAGACGGCTTCGTCCTGGCTCTTCCAACTGAACGGATAGATCGCGGGGATGAGGACTTCTCCAATATCTTTGCCTTTGAACGCAGGTCCCGTACAAACCAGTGCAGGAGACCAGAGCGTGTCCCGCAGGCGTTGAGGCGATCCCATTTCCAGCGTGGCGATGTGCTCGAAAGGAATCCAGAGATAGGCTCCGGCAGCGAACACCTCCAGCCTCGCTCCAATGTCGGGATCGGCATCGCGGATGGACTTGAACGGTTTCCCGTTCAGCGTCCCGGAACAATTGGCGCGCGCTTGATCTTTCGGGAACGATTGGCCTTCGAACAATCCGTGACGGGTCTTCTCCGCGTGCAGGGCGGAGTAGTAGAGAACTGCGCCAAGCTCGCGGTCGTTGCTGCCCTCGGCGAGAACCGCGAGTTGCTTGTGAGCGCGGTCATACTCGCCAGAGAAGCAAAGGAGCTCAAACAAAAACGTGCGCTGCGCCGCGTCCATGGGATGGTCGCGGAGATAATTGGTGATCTCCCTGACGGCTTCGCGCACTTTTCCTGCGTCGAAAAGCTCCTTTGCTTTCACTGGCACCGGCCTTGGTTGGTCTTACCAACTGACGAGTTTTTCGACGTCGAAGCCCTTGTCGACGAACCCTTGCAGCTTTCCGTCCTTCTCCGGGTTGTAGCTCACCTTCAGCTTGGCGAATGCGAAGGAAACCGACTCGGTCGGGTTCTCATTCGATCCGGCCAGTTGAACCGAAGTGATGAGCACGTTCTCCATCAGGATCTTGAAATAGACTTCCTGCTTGTTGCCCATCGGCTTGAAGTACTGAACTTCGACCTTTTTGATGTAATCCCCGGTGACGCAGTTCTCAAACAGTTGGGGCGAGGTTTTGTCGAGCACCTTCATAATGCTCACATTGCTCACGTCCGCGCGGCCTGCACGCGATTCGCCGCCCGAAGCCCCCGGTCCGAAGACCGCGGTATTCGAGGAGCCGAAGCTGAACGACAGGATGTCGATCGCGTTGCTGAGGCTGGTGCTCGGTCCGGGAACGCCGTCAATAATGCAATATGCGTTTACCGCCATTTCACATCTCCTTTACCGCGAAAGTGGAACTCCTAAAACGAGTCGACGGGGAGCATCCCTGCTCCCCGGTCTTTTACTTGGCCGCAGCTGGAAGATCCGCCACCAACCGCAGCGATACCGTCAGTTCGTCCAACTGGAAGTGTGGGCGCAGAAAAGCCACCGCACGATAGCATCCAGGCTTCCCTGGAATCTCAGAAACGTCGATGCGAGCCTCGCGCAATGGGCGCTGCGCCTTGGTCGCCGGGGACGCCATGTCGTCGGGCGTCACGTAGTTCGTGATCCAGCGATTCAGGAATGCATCCGCTTCGTCGCGCGACATGAAGCTGCCGATCTTGTCCCGCATCATCGCCTTCAGGTAGTGCGCGAACCGCGAAACGGCCATGATGTAGGGCAATTGCGCCGATAGCCGGGCATTGGCATTCGCCGAATCGGTGTCGTAGACCTTCGGCTTCTGGCAGCTCTGCACGCTGAAGAACGCCGCGTAGTCGGTTCCCTTGCAGTGCACCAGCGGTGCAAATCCCAGGTCCGCCAGTTCTTTCTCGCGGCGGTCCGTGATCGGGATTTCCGTCGGGCACTTCAGGGCGATGTCGCCTTCATCGGTGTAGAAGTTATGGGTCGGCAGGCCTTCCACCAACCCCCCGCCTTCCACGCCGCGCATGGCCACGCACATGCCATACATGGAGAAGGAGTTCGTCATCCGAGTACCGAGTGAATAGGCTGCGTTCGTCCACAGATACTTGGAATGATCCGTACCGTCGACATGCTCTTCATAAGAGAATTCGTCGATCGGCTTGGTGTCCTTTCCGTAAGGCAGACGCCCGAGCGTACGTGGCAAGGCAAGCGCCACGTAGCGTGAGTCTTCGCTCTGACGGAATGATTTCCACTTGGCGTATTCCGTGCTGTCGAAGATTTTCGCCAAATCACGCGGAGCATCAAGCTGGGTGAAGCTTTCCAGGTTCAGCAGATCGGGAGCCGCAGCAGCGATAAAGGGTGCATGCGCCTGTGCCGCCACATGCGACACGCCTTCCAGCAGCGCCAGATCTTCCGGATGCTTGCCGAATTCGTAGTCGCCGATCAGCGCTCCGAAGGGCGCGCCGCCGAACACTCCGTACTCTTCCTCGTAAACCTTCTTGAACAGCGCGCTTTGGTCGAACTCCGGCGCTTTCTCGATGTCGCGCAGCAACTCTTTCTTGGTCACGTTCAAAACCCGGATCTTCAACTGCGTCCCGGTTTCGCTGTGGTCCATCAGGTGCTTCAGGCCGCGCCAGGATCCTTCCAGTTTCTGGAAGGCGGCGTGATGCATGATTTCGTTCAGCTGGATGGAGAGCAGGTGATCGATCTGCGCGATGCGCGCATTGATCATCATCTCCGCGTCTTTTGCGACCGTCATCGAGCCTTCCAGGACCTGGGCGACAAATTCCTTTACCAGGTTCTTGCCGCGTTCCTTGGCGGTGGCTTCGGCGCCGAACCGGCCCTGGGTGACGATCTGGTCAAGCAGACTACCCTGCTCTTTTTCGACTGTGGTGGTTGCCGCGCTCTGCTGGCTTTTTGCCGGATCAGGCATTGGAACCTCCCTTCGGCTCGATTTCCTTCTTCAGCTTGTCCAGCTTTTCCGTATTTCCCACGGCATCGAGCAGGATCTCTTCCAGCTTGTCGTTGCCCTGCAACTGGCCGCGGAGATCGGCCAATCGGGTCCGCAGGTCGAGCAACTCCTTGAGCGGCTTCACCTGCTTGGCCACGTTGCCTGGCTCGAAGTCGTCCATTTTCTTGAACTTCAGGTCAACCTTAAGCTGGGGAGCGCCGGGATCGTCGCTCAGCTTATTCTCCACCGCAAACGAGAGGTGGGGCTTCATGCCTTCCAGCACCGTGTCGAAGTTGTCGGGATTCACTTCCACAAACTTGCGGTCCTTGAGTTTGGGAAGCGGCTGCTCGGGTTGCCCGGTGAAATCGCCGAGCACGCCGACCACGAACGGCAGCTCTTTCACTTCAATGGCACCACCAATTTCCACGTCGTAGGTGATCTGTACTCGCGGAGGACGCACGCGGTCTAGCTTGTGCTGGGCGCTTTGTCTGGCCATGGTCTTTATCCTCGTACCGGCTTCAACGTCGAGAGTCTCGTCGACACACTCCCTCGTCTCGTCGTTATAGTGACTTCTCTGGGGGAAACGTTGCGGTGAATGCTCTCAACGCAGAGCGGTGCCAAGAAATATCACACGCAGAGTGCGGTGTCAAGGAAACTGCACCGTCGCCACCCCCTTCCCTGTGAGGGCCGAACTCTTTTAGACAATACCTGGCGCCTCAACTGGAACGGCCTCACTGGGAATAGCGACTTTCCCTGATCCTTTCCCTCATGCTCCAGCCCATTTTGCAGATTTCTTCGGGAAGCCAGGCCACCCCCAGTACGGGAAACGTGTATGCTACTCCCGCTGCGATGATTCGTCGTCGGTCCCAAGCTTGGAATCGCAGCCAGAAAGCGGCGGCCGTGCTCACACCTTTATCGATCAGCGACGCCCAAAGGGTTCGGGACTTTCTGGCGAAAGCGAACTTTGAAACCGAGCACCTTCACCGCTGCGGCTATTTCATGGAACTTCCTTCGGCGCGGCTGCGCAACCACGCCCGCCTGCTGGATGCAGTCCGGGAGCCGGGCGTGTTAAACACGCTACTGCGCTGGTTTTGGCTCAACGTTCCCCAAGAGCCCAGCGTCTACGCCGAGTGGATCCCCTCCTGGTTTCTCGATCTTGCGCTTTCTTCAGACCTGCTGCGCAAACAAGAGAACCAACTGATTTCCGATGTAATGATCTTCCCCACCGAGAAATTTCTTTCGGTTTGCGACCGTGCCTCCCTGATCGAGGCCCTGGATCCCCAGTTCGTTCTGTGGCCGAATGCGACCACTCGCCTGCTCTCGCGCTTTACGATCCGCCGCCAGTCGCGAGCCACTCTGGATCTCGGCACCGGCAACGCGGTTCAGGCTCTGCAGGCCTCCGCCCATAGCGACCACGTTGTCGCCACCGACCTGAACAACCGCGCCGTAAGCTACGCCCAGTTCAGCGCCCGGCTGAATGGCCTGGAAAACATCGAATGTCTTGCTGGCGACGGGTTCGCGCCCGTCCAAGATCGCAAGTTCGACCTGATTGTTTCCAATCCGCCGTTCTTCATCACTCCGTCCGATCGTTACTTGTTCTGCGATAACCCCATGGATCTCGACCAGTTGTGCCGGCGCTTCGTCAAGGAAGCGCCCGCCTACCTGAACGACGACGGCTATTTCCAGCTGATGTGCGAGTGGGCCACGGTTCGCGGCCAGACCTGGCAGGAGCGCGTCTCGGAATGGCTGGAAGGCACCGGTTGCGACGCCTGGGTGTTGATGGGACAGGCCCAGGACCCCTCCGACTACGCCCAGCATCGGATTTCTGAAGTTTCCACCGCGACCGAGGGGGACGCGAACCTCTATTCCAGCTACATGGCGTACTACCGGGAGCGCAACGTGGAAGCGATTCAGGACGGCATTATCGCCATGCGCAAACGCTCCGGCAAGAACTGGGTTCTGATCGAGGAGGTGAAGGAAATCCCCAAGCCTCCTTTCGGAGACTCCGTGCTCGCCATGTTCGCCGCCCGCGACTTTTTGACCACCCATGCGACCGAAGATCAACTGCTGGACGTGAAACCCCACATCTCCCCGAACGCCCGGTTGGAACAGTTTTTTCAGCCTGGGCAGGGGCGCTGGCAGCCGACGACGCTCAATTTACGCCTGACCCAGGGGTTCCCTTTCTTTCTCGGTCTGCAGCCGGAGGTGGCAGGATTTCTCGGCGCCTGCGATGGCACCAGAACTCTCCGCCAGCTGGTTCAGGAGTTCGCCAAGCACGTGGAAGCTCCGTTCGAGCAGGTGCAGACCGAGTGCCTGTCCATCATGCGCCGGCTGATTGAGCGTGGTTTTGTGCAGTGCCAGAGCTCCTAGGTTCCCGGGCGTGGCGTTATGACCTTGACTCCGGCCTGCAAGGAGAATTCTGAATCTTTGGCAAAACTTGATATAAAAGGGGTTATGCAGAACGACTGCCAGAGGGGACTGCGCGCTTCCAGGAGAGTCTCCGCATGAAAAAACTCGTCGGCAATATTCGCATTACGCCTAACCCGGGCAATGAATCGACTGCTCCCCACTTTGAAGTCGTGTTCATTCCTTATGCCGGACGCATCGATGCGCAGACGGTGCGCGTCAGCAGCCAGGATGATCTTGTTGCATTTCTGATTTCCATCAAGATCACCGAAGACGAAGCCTCGCGCTGGGCCGGTCGCGCCCGCAGCTCCGTCGTGTTGATTCCTAGCGTCGAGCGCAGCGAGGACCTGCTGAAGGAATACGGGCTGCTGGCGTAGGCTCTGGCGACCTCCGACTCTGCGGGTTCTAGTTCCGAAACTCTCCCGACAATTGTAGAATGCCCGGCAACAGGAAATTCGGGGCACCTATGGCCACCGCACCAAGTATCAAAGTCCGCCATCCCGATCTACTTAAAGCATTGTATTCCGAAGTCCTTCGTCGCGAAAAAACCAATGGCCCCATCGTTCGATCTGCGCCAACGACGATTGTTGGTCCACAAACAAGCGTCTTCCGCGCCTTCGACCAACAGTACTTCACGGTAGACACGCATCGGCAAATCCTGCGGCGGGATCAAGCCGATAACGCGCTGATCGTAAGGGACCAAGATTCTGACCAGAATCGATTCACGGGAAAATCCCACGATGCTTCGACACCCTCATGGGGTGGCCTGTACTGTGCCCTGCAGCAGCAGGCAATTGTCAACGAAGTTGCTTACTACGTCGAGAAGGAACGTGCGAAGCAAGCGGCGGAAGGAGGGAAGTCAGCACCAAACCCTCTGCCCCGATCGGCGGCAATGCACTCAAAATGTGTGGTAAAAATTAATCTGCTCGGACCATTTCTAGCGGCCGATCTTTCCGCACACAATCCACACGCGCGTTCTTTCGTTGAGTCTCTCGGCCATGCTCCCATGGTCAAGAGCCTCCTGTCTCGGAAGGGTATTCGATCCGTTTGGGACGCCATGTCATCACCCGACGATTATTCCGTCGCTCGCGGCATCGGTCTGGCGTTCGCGGCAATCGGATTTCGATGCCTCATTGTGCAGACCGCGCGGCAGTCGGAGCGTTCTCCGCTGGAACGCGGCGACAATATCATTTTTTTCGGTCACCAGAGGCAGCGGGTCAGCAACCTGTCGGTTGCCGAAGCCTACCTCTTCCCAATAACAGGCGGCGGTCTCAGTGATCCAAATTTCATCCCAGGGAAAAGCTACCCCTCTCAGATACGGACGTACCCCGTCGGCTTCTAGGCGTGGGCATCCCCCTTTGCTTCTCTTCGTCACTCTTGTTATTGTTCCCACCGGGCACCTATGAAGCGACTGCAACCTGTCATCTGGACCAAGGGGACGTTCCTGACCCCGCAGCACCTGCAGTTGCAGGATCGCTTTCTCGAAGACGCCCTCCAGTTCCGGCTGGAGGCTCTGAAGTTCTGCCCCTGGGGCTTCACCGAGCTCGTCATCGATCAGCAGAAATTGGCCACCGGAGATTTCGCCATCTCGCGGGCATCGGGGATTTTTCCCGACGGCCTCCTGTTCGACATTCCTGACGCCGATCCCGCACCGGCCTCCCGGAAGATTGCCGACTTGTTCGAGCCAGGCATGAAGAACATGGACGTCTACCTGACGGTTCCCGACTACCGCCAGCGAGGTCTGAATGTCGCCATCGGCCAGCGCGACGCCGGCACCCGCTACGTTGCCGAAGTGGCCACCTATCGCGATGAAAACACGGGCAGCAGCGAAAAGCCGGTGCAGATTGCGCGCAAGAACATGCGCTTCATGGTGGGTGGCGAGAATCGTGAAGGCAACGCCGCGCTTCGCATCGCCAATGTCGAAAAGGCCGAAGGTGACACCTACCGCCTGAACCCCCGCTTCGTCCCTCCGCTGCTCGACATTCGCGCCAACGAATACATCATGGGCCTGCTGCGCGGCATCATCGAAGTTCTCGCCGCGCGCAGCACCCAACTCTCGGGCACGCGCCGCCAGAAGAATCAGAGCCTGGCTGACTTCACTTCCGCCGACATCGCCAACTTCTGGCTGCTGTACACGGTGAATTCATCCTTCCCGGTATTCAGCCACCTCTTCGAGGCTAAGCAGGTTCATCCGGAAGAACTCTATTCGGCGATGCTGGAGCTCGCTGGTTCTCTCACCACTTTCTCGCAAAAGCTCCGTCCGCGGGATCTTCCTCTATACGACCACGACAATCTCGGCCCGGTGCTCGCCGAACTCGACGACAAACTTCGCTCCCTGCTGCAGACGGTCGTTCCCACAAATCTGGTCTCGCTGCCCTTGACGCTGGTGCAACCTTCCATCTACGCGACCGCTTTGGCCGAGGACAAGTATCTCGCCGATACGCGGATGTACCTGGCCGTCAGCGCCGAAGTGAGCGAGAGCTTTGTCATTCAAAAAGTGCCCCAGGTGGTCAAAGTCTGCTCCGCCACCCACATCGACCATCTGGTAAAGAACGCTCTGCCCGGAATCGAACTGAAACACCTCAGCAATCCGCCCGCGGCGATTCCGGTCAAATTGAAATATCAGTATTTCAGCCTGAATCAGGCCGGTGCTGCGTGGGAGGCGGTCACCCGCGCGCGCAATCTCGCCGCATACGTGCCCGTCGACTTGCCGAATCCTCAGCTCGAACTGCTCATTCTGCTGCCCCAGACTTCCTAGCAGGCCGCTGAAAACTCGGCTTCGCGCTTGATTTTGGGTGGCGCGGCGCTTCAGCGCCGCGATAAGCGGCCTATTTTCAATGTCGGCTTTCGCCGCTGAGGATCAGACTCCTGGCAGAAAAGTCTTCCTGCAGCCTGCTAGTGCTTCAACAGGAAGTACACGATCAGAATCGCCGCAATCGCAAACAGAATCGTCAGGCCCGTGATCAGCGGCCAGATCGATGATGCTTTGGGAGCAGCGGTGGCCGGAATCACGGGAGGCCGTGGCATCGCCGGAGGCCGTGGCATCGCCGGAGGCGCAGGAGCCGCTGGGAACTTCGGCACAGGAGGCAGAGGTGGTGGCGCGAACTGGAAAGGAGATGGCGCGGGCGCCGGCGGTGGCGGAGCAGCGGCTCCGCCCAGTTGCGCCTGCGCCTCGGGCGGCAGATCGCTCCGCGACAAGAACATTGTGAACTCGCTCGGACCGCTAGGCGCTTGCACGGGCGGAGCCTCCGCACCTGGCGTCCGAAAGATGTTTGTTGCCTCGGTCGAAGCAGCGCGATTTCCGAACGGACTCGCAGGAATTGGAGACGCCACTGGAGTACCGGAGAAAAACGGATCGACGCGAGGTGGCGCGGGCGGCGGAGTCGGTTGAGCCGGCGGAATCATCGGGCGGAACGGATCCGGTGCCGCCGTCGACGAAGGCGCCGCTGGCGTCTCGAGAAACGAGGGCCGAGCCTTCGGGCTTGTATCCGGTGGGCTCATTCCCGGTTGTGATCCCTGGCCGCTTCCTGGTATACCGGGCCCGAAAATCTGCGTGAACGACCCCGCCGCCGGTTTCGGCTCTTCCGCCATGAAGGGAGAAGCGGAACGCTCCGCGGGCTGCAGATCGCCAGGGCCAAACATTTTGGTGAACTCACCCTGCTGGTTCTGCGGTGGAGGCGTACTGGCAATATCCGGCATCGACAGCGGCTTCTGGGACGCGCTCGGGTTTTCGAAGGGCCCTCGGAAATAGTTGGTAAATTCGCCCGTCGAGTTCTTCGTTCCGCCACCCGCGGGCGGAGCACTTGGCGGCGTCGGCTCTCCAAAAATATTGTCAAACGACGCTGGTGGAGCAGGTGGATGCTGTTTGGGCACCGCAAAACTCGGCGAACTCGCCGGCTCAGAGTTCTTGAACGCTTCTTGGGAGATCGCCATGAATTCCCGAGTGAACGCTCCTGGCTCCTTTTGCGGAGGAGGAGCGGGCGGAGGAGTCTCAGGCGCCTGGCCACTCTGACTCGACAGTCCCAGAAACTCCTGTGTGAATGATCCCGGCGAGGAAGCCGCAGGCGGAGCGTTTGACGGGGCAGGCGGTTTAGACGAACCACCCAGCGGTTTGCTGCCCAAAGCCTCTCCAAAGATTGCACCCGTTGACTCACCAGGGCGCGGGGCAGCCGGCGGCTCACTCTTCTTCACCGGCTGAAATGCATTCAGTTCCTGAAACAGCCGAGTGAAATCACTTCCAGAAGGGCCCGATGGCTCAGACCCTCCGAGTGAAAACACCGGCTCCTCCTTAGCCGTGACCGCGGGCGCGCTCGGCCCAGGCGCGGATTCCGGTTGCGCGGACGAGAGTCCCAGAAATTCCTGAGTGAACGATCCGGGAGTAGACTTGGCGGGTGCCGTTGGCGCGGGCGGAGTCGAGGGCGCAGTGAACTTGTCTGCAAACAGGGCATCCGTCGCGTGGTTCGGCCTCGACGCAGCGGGAGCCTCGCTCTTCGCCGGTTGCAGCGCACTCAGATCCCGGAACAGCTGCGTAAACTCGCCAACCGATTGCGGCGGAGGCGGTGTGGGGCTCGCCACGCCAAATATATCCGTGATCCCCGCGGGTTCTCCTGCTGGCGGTCCTTGCCCCGCCCCACTCTGGGCGAAAACAGACTTCACCTCAGACGCATTCAACTCGACGGTCGCATCGTTCGGGGTTACCGGCGGGCCTGGCGGCGGAGGTGGTGCAGGCGCGGGGGTGGCAACTCTAGGCACAAAGGAGTGATACGCCTTCACCCACGCCTTCAGAGCCACCGGGTCGGGCATCTTGGTCGTGATGAACGCCGTCGACGTCGGCGCGTCGTACCCTGCCTTCACGATCATGCCCGGAGGATTTGGCGCGAGTTCGCAAAACTTCGTGATGATCGCCGCCGTACTCAGTTCCCCGCCCGCCACGCACTCGAACGTATAGACCACGACCGCATCCTGCGTCGTGCGCTCGCGGCCCAGAAGCGTGCTTACCCGGCCGCTCGTGACCATCTCCAGGACTTCGTATTTGTCCCCAAATTTCATTCAGATCGCCCGCTGAATTTCTCAGTTAAGCATAGCACCGCGTGTCGGCGATTACCCCTCGCGTTAGGCCATGTTCCCTTGACAGTAAAGACCTCAGCGCCTAGCATCGGTTTCGCGTCGCGTTGGCTCGCGCGGTCGAATCCCGGCACCCGATAACTCGAAAGATGCTTCCCTTGGCATTTCGCGGCTTCTCAGAAAGCTTTCTCATGCCGACAGCGGTATGATGTCCTTCGTTCCTTCTCGCGCTGAACTCAGCGCGGCCTTGGAGCCGGTAAATTTCCGGTAGACATAAATGGATTTTGGCGTTAATTAAGATTTCAGCTCTGGGAAGAGGATGAAGCTGCTATCTAAGATTGTCTGGTCGGAAGGCATGTACCTTGCGCCTCATCATTTTCAGGCGCAGAACCGCTTCTTTGAAGACTCCCTCCACTTTGCCACTTCCAGCCTGTGGAACGAAACCTATGGCTTTGCCGCTTGCGAAGTCGATCCCGACGCACTGCAGAATGGCATCCTGGCCCTGAGCCATGCCCGCGGGATTTTCGAAGACGGACTCGCCTTCGACATGCCGGAGTGCGACCCTCTGCCCCAGCCTCGTAGCTTCGCCGAACTGTTCTCCCCCACTGCGGACCATTTGACACTGGCGCTCGCGGTACCGCGGTGGGTGCCGGAAGGTAAGAACTGCGAGCTGGAACCTGCCGGCAGCATCGCCAGCCGTTACGCGCGCAAGATCGAGACGCTGCACGACGAAAACACCGGGCGCGATGAAAAGCCAGTCTCCCTCGGCCAGAAAAATCTGCGCCTCATCGTCGAATCGGAGTCCACGCCCGACCTTCTTACGCTGCCCGTCGCCCGCGTGGTGCGCGACGGCGCCGGACGGTTCGTTTGTGATCCATCGTTTATTCCACCTTGCCTGCAGGCCAGCGCCAGCCCGCGCCTGATGAGCCTGCTCAGTCGACTGGTGGAGATTCTGGAAGAAAAGAGCACGTCGGTCTCGCAGGAGCAAAACCAGGGTAAGGGCCGTTTTCAAACCGGCATGTCGCCGCGGCAGGTCTCGCAGTTCTGGTTCCTCCACGCCATTAACTCGAGCCTGACCCCGCTGCGACATTTCCTGCTCTCCAAGCACGGCCATCCCGAAGAATTGTTCCGCGAAATGTCCCGCCTCGCGGGAGCCTTGTGCACGTTCGGGCTTGAGGCTCATCCGCGTTCCCTGCCTCGCTACGATCACAAGAGTCTCGACCGCTGCTTCGACCCGCTCGACGAGCACATTCGGAGGCATCTTGAAATCGTCGTTCCGGCGCAGTCGATCAATGTCCCGCTCAAGCAGGTCGGGCGTTATTTTTTCGAAGGGGAAGTCACCGATCAACGCTGCTTCGGGCGCGGGCGCTGGATTCTCGGCGTGCACGCTGCCATGGGCGAAAGTGACCTGATCGTCAAAGCGCCCCAGCTACTCAAGCTCTGCTCGGCCAAATTCGTGCCCGACCTGGTGAAGCGCGCCATGCCCGGTCTTGGCCTGATGCACATTCAGGTGCCACCCTCGGCAGTGGCCGCCAAGGTCGACTACCAGTATTTCGTCGTGAACAAGATGGGCCCCTGCTGGGAGCACATCATGAAGTCGCGCATGGTCGGGGTGTATGTTCCCGGAGAACTGCCCGCCGCCGAGTTGGAATTAGTAGTGATTCCGGAGAGCTGATACCAGCCTGGAGAACTGAATCATGAGTTCGTCTCACGTCTCGCCGATCGCGACCTACCGCGGAACCAGTTCGGCCATGGACCGCCGCGGCTGGAACCTGGCGCTGGAATTTCAGGAAGTGCTGACCATCGTGGTGCGCGTGCGCTACAACCGCCAGGCCGTTTCCGACGCAAATTCCTTTCGCGAAGAAATGAAGAAGCATCTGCGCGTGGCCGAGCAGCGCGCCCGCAGCCGGGGCTACAGCGAAGAAGACGTGAAGCGCGTGATCTTCGCCGTCGTCGGATTTCTCGACGAATCGGTGCTCACCAGTCGCAATCCCACGTTTGCCGACTGGCCTCGGCTTCCTCTGCAGGCGGAGTTGTTCGGAACGCAGCTGGCCGGGGAGGTCTTCTTCCAGGAACTGCAGAAGATTCTGAACCGTCCGGATTCCAACGAAGTTGCCGACCTGCTGGAAGTCTTCGGGCTTTGTCTGTTGCTCGGGTTCAAAGGCCGCTACGCCGCCGGCGGCGCCAGCGAGTTGCGCTCGGCGCAGACGGCGGTGCGCGAAAAGCTGCGCCGCATCCGCGGTTCCTCCGGAGCGCTTTCTCCGCGCGGCATGATTCCGGCCGACGCCGTGCGCTTGGTCCAAAGCGATCCCTGGGTTCGGCGCCTCTTCATCGCGATGATCGCCACCACCGCGGTCACCGTCTTGCTCGGCGTCATGTTCAAACTGATTCTGGTCTATGGTGCGGCGATCCCCGTCGCCACCAGGTAACCAGCAGGATTTTTGGAAGTTGGCAAGGGAGGCTGCATGCTCTACTGGGTAACCGGAGCGGTGCTACTGGTTTACCTGTTGCTGGTGTGGTTTCTGGCAGGCGTGATCAATCCGCCGGGCGCTGGAATCTGGGTCTTGCGGGTCGGCCTATGGCTGATCGGCATTCTCGCCGCCGCGATCACCGTGTGGTGGCTGCGCCGTCGCGCCAAAGAAGCGGCGGGCTCAGACATCAGCAACGCCCCCTCCGCCGCCACCTCGGAAGTCGATCTGCTGGTGCGCGAAGCGGTCCGCAAGCTCAAGGCCTCGCCCATGGGCCGCGGCGCCAGCCTGGGCAATCTCCCTCTCATCTTTCTTATGGGCGATGCCGGCTCCGCCAAGACCAACACCATCGTCCATTCTGCGCTCGATCCCGAGCTTCTTGCCGGCCAGGTCTATCAGGACAACGCCATCCTGCCGACGCGCATGGCTAATTTCTGGTACACGCGCCAGGCCGTGTTCGTCGATGGCGGCGGTTCTCTGTTTTCCTCGCCCGATCTGTGGCGTCGCCTGATCAAACTCGTTCAACCCGGACGCATCGTCAGCGCCGGGGGCCGCCAGCAAGCTCCGCGCGCCGCCATCGTTTGCTTCGATTGCGAAGCCTTCCTTCGCCCGGGCGCGCCCGAAGCCACGCTTTCCACCGCCCGGCGTCTCGGCACCCGCCTGCTGGAGATTTCTCAAACCCTCGGCATCAGCTTCCCGATCTACGTTCTGTTCACCAAAGCCGATCGCATCGGCACGCGCGCCGATCGCGGTTCCGCCTTTCTCGACTATGTCGCCGGACTCAGCAAGGACGAGTCCTCGCAAGTATTGGGAGTCACGCTACCGGTCCGCTCTCTGCAAGCCTCCGGCGTCTACGCCGACGAAGAGACCAAGCGTCTTGAAAAAGCTTTCGACGAACTGTTTTACTCGCTGGCAGAAAAGCGCGTCGACCTGCTGGCCAACGGCAACTCCGATCAACTCCCCGGTATTTACGAATTCCCGCGCGAACTGCGCAAATTGCGCAAACTGATCGTCCAGTTCCTGGTCGATCTGGCGCGTCCCAGCCAGCTGAACGTAAACCCATTCCTGCGCGGATTTTATTTCAGCGGGATTCGTCCGACGGTCATTGAAGACGTGGCCAGCGCCATGCCGGAAGTACAAACACCTGAGCCTGCCTTCGACGGCAACGCTACGGTCGTGTTCGGCGCCAACCCGATGCGCGCCGCTCAGCCGATGGCCGCTCCGCGCGTCTCGGGTTCGCGCAAGGTTCCTGAGTGGACGTTCCTCTCGCAACTTTTCAATGAAGTCATCCTCAAAGATCGCGTCGCCCTGAGCGCCAGTTCCTACAGTTCCGGCGTCAGCCTGCTTCGCCGTGTTGTGCTGGCGTCCGTCATCGGCATCTCACTCATCTTCGCCATCGGATTCTTCACCTCGTTCCTCAGCAACTACTTCCTGGAACGCACCGTGAAGCAAGCCGTGGATAACGTACGCACCATCCACGCCATCCCCGGCCAGACGCCGAGCGTCGATCAACTGCAGAAGCTCGACGACCTGCGCAAGCAACTGGAAACGCTCTCGTCGTACAGCCGCGACGGCGCACCGTGGCATCTGCGCTGGTGGATGTACTCCGGCGATGATCTCTATCCCGCCGCACGTCAGTCGTACTTCGACCAGTTCGGCACGCTGATGTTCTTCGAAACCCAGGGCCGTCTGCTGACCGCGCTGCGCTCGGTGAAGGACAAGCCTGATCCGACCGATAGCTACGAAAGCACATACAACGCGCTGAAAGCGTATCTGATCACCACCTCGAATCCGGACAAGAGCACGAAGGAATTCCTGACTCCAGTTCTCTACACCACCTGGGCCACTGGCAAAACCGGGGATGATCAGACCGCCGCACTCGCCCGCAGTCAGTTCGACTACTATGCGGGAGAACTGCTCGTCTCGAACCCCTACTCCTCCAGCGTCGACGCGATGGCCCGCGATCACGCGCGATACTACCTTCAGGGATTTGTCGGCGTGGATCGGTATTATCTGCCGCTGAAAGCCGACGTTTCCCGCAAGGTGCAGAGCGCCAGCTTCGCTCGGCAGTTCCGCGATGCCTTGGATGTGATCAATTCCGGGCAAGACGTCGAAGGCGCTTTCACGCCCGAAGGTTTCTCGCGCATGCAGGATGCGATTGCCCACAATCGCGTCGTCAATGAAGAATGGGTGGTCGGTAAGCAGACGTCGGAGCAACTTGGTGCGGCCTCTCTACAGCAACAGCTGACCGACCGCTATATCAGCGACTTCATCGGCCAATGGCGTAGCTTCCTGCAGAGGTCCTCGATTCGCGGCTACGCCGGTCTGCGGGATGCGGACACCAAGCTGGGCCGCGTGATCAGTCCAAGTTCACCCTTGCTGGAACTTTTCTGGTTCGTCTCGCACTACACCAACGTTCCGCAGCAGCAGATTAAAGATAGCTTTCAACCGGTGCAGTCCGTCGTTCCCGACGGCCCCCCGTCCCAGTACATCGGCCCCACCAACCAACCGTACGTCGACGCGCTCAACAAGCTGAGGTCGCAGGTCGAACTGGTGATGGGGAATCCCAACAGTGCTAATGATCCCACCCTCAGCGCTCCCGTTCTCGGTGCGGCCGTTGACGCCAAAGGCGCCGTTGCACAGCTCTCCGGGAAATTTCGACCCGATCCTCAGTTCCACATCGAAAGCACGACGCAAAACCTGCTGCAGCAGCCGCCCATCTACGTCGAGGCCCTTCTCAAGACCAATCCGAAAGATGCGTTAAACGGCGCCGGCCGCGCTTTCTGTAGCGACTTCGCCCAGATCTCCAGCAAGTTCCCATTCAACCCATCGTCTTCGCTAGACGCGCCGCTCGATGCCGTAAGCGCCATGCTCGCTCCCAACACCGGGAAGCTGTGGCAGTTCTACAACGCGAAACTTACGTCCCTTCTCACTCGGCAGGGCACACAATTCGTGGCCAATCCGGCGGCGAACCCCAAGCCCTCGCCGGAATTCGTGACCTTCTTCAACCGCGCGGCAGCGTTGAGCGATGCCCTGTACGCAGGCTCGCCCGCGCCGCATCTTTCATTTACGCTGAAGCAGTTCTCTACCAACCTCGATGCTCTGGCTCTGAAGATAGGCGCCGATACGCTTTCCGGAACTGGGCAGACCAAAGCGTTTACTTGGACCGGAGCGCCGGCGGAGATTCAGGTCACCACCAAGGAAGTGCCGATCAACAATTACGTTGCCAGTCCGTGGTCCGTGTTCCGCTTCTTCAACGACGGGCATCCGCAGAACAAGAACGCCACCACCACAGAAATCAGTTACACGGTGCGGCAGTCCAACGGACAGGAAGTACTGAAGAACGGCCAGAGGGAGTTCTACACGTACGACCTGCAAATGGGCGGTGCAAGCGCATTGCACTTCTCGGATTTCTCAGGATTGAGTTGCGTTTCGACCGTCGCTCGCTGATTCGCGAATGGCTGTCCAGGAGCCCCAACAACTAGGTCGAGCTTTGCTTATCGTCGCCGCGCCGGCGGAACAGCCGTCCGCTCCAGGAGTGTTGCACGGCGTGGATGAGCAGGCAGGTGATATTGTCGTCGCTGCCCCCGGCCTTGGCTGCCTCGATTAACCCGTCGCAGGCTTCCTCGAGATCCTTGCCGTTAATCAATTCCATCATGCGCTCGTCTTTTACGTAGCGCGAGAGTCCATCACTGCACAGCAGCAGCGTGTCGCCTTCTTCGAGCGTAAGATCGGCCAGGTCCGCTTCCACGCTGTCTTCCGATCCCAGCGCCCGCACGATCACGTTCTGCATCTCGAAGTGCTCGGCTTCTTCCATGGTGATCATGCCCCGCCGAACCTGCTCCATCACCAGCGAATGATCGATGGTCAGTTGCTGAATCGCTCCGCCGCGAATCAGGTAAATGCGGCTGTCCCCAACGTGCGCAATGGAGAACAGATCCCCCTCCACGCGCGCCGCCACGATCGTGCATCCCATCCCGGCGCTGGCGCCGTCGTGAGCCGAAGCTTCCCGGATCGCTTGATTCGCCAGCTGAATCGCATGCGCCAGCGAATTCGCCAGCTCCGAAACTTCCGAAATCTGCCGGCCCAGCACTTCCGAGCCTTTCTTTTCTTCCTGCCGGAAGTACGCCAACACCGTATCCACGGCAATCTTGCTGGCAACTTCGCCAGCGGCCTGGCCGCCCATGCCATCGCACACTACGAAGATCCCGGCCCTCGTGTCGTACCCAAAATTGTCCTCGTTATTCTTGCGGACAACCCCAATGTCGGTCTTTCCGAAGGCTTGCGTCGTAAGTTTCATTGCCATTTCGCTGCGGCGCTAAATCCTATCGCAGATGCCGCGGATCGTAAAGATCGGCTCGTCTCCCAGGCATCGCACTCGATCAGATTACCAACGATCCGCGCTCGCGAAACTTCTAATTTGCGGGAACAGGGCGCCGGACTATAATGACCACGGCCCCACCCCAGGGGCACCCCCCTTTAACAATGGTTTAGCTATGGCTGCCGCGATACCCAAGAAGATCGGGAAGTACGATGTCATCGATGTCGTCGGCAAGGGCGGCATGGGCGTCGTGTACCGCGCCAAGGATCCCTTCCTCGATCGCATGGTCGCCATTAAGATCATGACGATCAGCTACGCCGACTACCCCGATCTCCTGCAGCGCTTTTATCGCGAAGCGAAAGCCACCGCCAATCTCCAGCACCCCAACATCGTTACGGTCTACGAACTTGGCGAGCACGAGGGGAGCCCCTACCTCGCCATGCAGTTCCTGGAGGGGGCGAGTCTCGAGAGCCTGGTGCGCTCCGGCCAGCCGCTCAGCTTCCTGCAAAAGCTGGACATCATCATTCAAGCCTGCCACGGCCTGTCGTACGCCCACCAGAAAGGCATTGTCCACCGCGACATCAAGCCCGGCAATATCATGGTGCTGAAAGACGGCAACGTGAAGATCGTGGATTTCGGCATCGCCCGCATCGGCGACACCAATTTCACGCGCACCGGCCAGTTCATGGGCAGTTTGAACTACATGTCGCTGGAGCAGTTAAACGACAAGCTCACCGTCGACCAGCGTACCGACGTGTATTCCACCGGCGTGGTGCTCTATCAGATTCTGACCGGCTCGCTCCCGTTCGAAGCCGAAAGCACCGGCGCCACGCTGATGAAGATTCTCAACGAGAATCCGGCGCCGTTCTCAAAATACAATTTGAACTATCCGCCGGAGACCGAAGTCATCACCATGAAAGCGCTGGCCAAGGATCGCGACCAGCGCTACTCCTCCGCCGACGAACTGGCCCTTGACCTTACCCAGCTCGTCGATCGCCTGAAGGTCGATCAGGTTAACCATCACTTGCGGCAGGCGGAGGCCTTCCTGCAGCAGAACAGTCTTTTTCAGGCCAACGACGAACTGCTCGCCGTTCTCAAACTCGACAAGCAGAACACCAAGGCGTCGGGCATGCTGCGCACTCTGCGCAAGCAGATTGAAAAGGAGCAGAGCAGCGAGCGGGCCCGCCAATTGCGCGAACAGGCCGAGGAAGCCGCTCGCCGCGAGGACTACGACACCGCGCTCGGATTCGCCGATCAGGCCCTGCAACTCGATAGCACCAACACCGACTTGCAGCAGCTGAAAGCCAAAGTGCAGGCGGCCAAGGCGGAGATCGAGCATCTCCGCCAGGTGATGCAACGCGCCGAGAACGCTCACCGCTCGGGGAACCTCGATACCGCCAAGCAGTGCATCGACGAGGTGGCGGCCCTGCGCCCCAACGACACTCGGGTCAAGTCGTTGCAGCGTCTTATTCAGAAGGAACTCGACGACCGCATGCGCCAGAAGCGCATGGAGAACCTGCTCGATTCCGCCCGTAAGGAAATGTCGAACCGGCGTTACACCGCCGCCCTCGATATCTTGAAGGAGGCGGAGAAGGTCGATCCCGATGCGCCCGCCCTGCGCTCCCTGCTCGACAGCCTCAACGCTTCCCGCGAGCAGGAACAGCGCCGCGCTGCGCTCGAACAACTGACCCGCCAGGTCGAGCAGGCCATCAACACCGACGACAACCAGACGGCGCTCAATCTGCTGGGCGAAGGGATCAAGAAATTCCCCGGAGAAGCTGCTCTCCTCAAGCTCAAGGATCTCGCCGAATCGCAGGCGCAAACCGCCCAACTCAAGTCGTTCGTGAAAGAGCGGATCGCGGCCGCCCGCGAAATCCTCAACGCCGGCAACGCCACCGGCGCGCTCAAAGTTCTTCAGGAGGCGCTCAAGAAAGCCCCCGGCAATCCCCATCTGGAATCGCTGGTTGCGATTGCGCAGGAACGCCTGGTTCAGGATCGCGACGATCAGGCCAAGTCACGTTGCATCCAGCAAGCCAATGAGGCCATCGGAAAGCGCGCCTACACCGACGCCATCCGCATCCTCGAGGCTGGACAGATCCAGTTCACCGCTTCGCCCGAGATCGATAACCTGCTGCGCTTCGCCCGCGAGCAGCAAACGCGGGAGTCACAAAAGCAGGAAGTCGAGAACTCCGTCCGCCGCGCCCAGGAGTTCCTGAAGAATCAGGAATACGACCGGGCGATCGAGTTGCTCGAATCCATCCTGGCCAAGTCACCGGACGAGGAACTTGGCATTGTTCTTGAGGAAGCACGCCGCCGCCGCGAGGCGCTCAACCAGCAGATTTCCGCCGCCATCAATCGCGGCTACCAGTTCCTGAATGAAGGCTCGCCGGCAAAAACCGTCGAATTCCTGCAGGCGCAGCCCACCGCCTACCGGCGTTCGGACGAATTCCGCAAGCTGCTGGAGAACGCGCAGAAGAAAGCGAAAGCCGCTCCTTCTCCGAAGCCCGAGCCTGCAAAACCTGAGCCCGCGAAGCCTGAGATCGATCTCGAAGCTCCGGAACCGTCGAAGACGATGATGTGGAGCTCCACCGCTCCTCCGGAGGAAGAGAAAGCCGCTCCGCCCAAGCGGCCCGCCGAAAAAGTTGCTCCTGCTTCTCGCCCTGCCGCGAAGCCCGCAGCAGCCGCGCCGGAGCCTAGAAAGAGCTCGAAACTTCTCGCCATCGGCGCCGTCGCCGGCTTAGTCCTGGTAATCGTGCTGGCCGTCGTCTTCTGGCCATCGGGCCCCAAGGGAGCGGAGACCCATCCTAAGACTTCCGAGACTGCATCAACCAATCCTCAACCGCCGCAGCCACCACCACCCACGCCCGTGGCGACGGGAGTTATTTCGGTCCAGACCAACGTCGACAACGTGGATGTCTATATCGACAAAGATCCGAAGCGTACGACCAATGGCAAGCAGTTAGATGTCACGCTCCCCGTCGGAGATCATTCCATCCGCGTGTTGAAGGATCAGTACAAACAGGAACCGGCGCGCACGGTTCACGTCGCCAAGGACCAGCCGACCAAACTTTCTTTTACCCTGAGCGAACTGACCGTCAAGCCGGGATTCATCGAGATCGCTTCCGCGCCCGGAGCTGCCGTGAAAATCGACGGCACATCTTGGGGCACGATCGCCCAGGACGGCAAACTCCGTGTGCAAATTGAACCAAAGCCCAGAGCCGTGGTGGAAGTCACGGCAGATGGTGCGGAGGCGTGGACCAAGACGGTCGGGCCCGTCGCCGCCGATCAGACCGTGCATGTCGATGCTCCCCTCAGATTCAGGCCGCCAACCGTAGATTCCTTTACCGGCCCGAGCGAGGTTCAGCAGGGACAGCCCGTCCGACTCGGTTGGAAGACGACGAACGCCACATCCGTCGACATCGAAGGCATCGGCACCGGCTTCGGACCGAACGACTCGAAAGACGCCACTCCAAGCCAACCCACAACCTACCGGCTGGTCGCGAAAGGCCCTGGAGGAAGTTCTTCTCCCAGCACCGTATTCGTCAACGTCAAAGTCGCTCCCAAGGCGCCAATCGTGACGTCTTTCAGCGCGAGCGCAACCACCATCAAGCAGGGTGACTCGGTCATCCTCGCCTGGTCCACATCCGATGCTCAGTCGGTCTCGATCGACAACGGAGTCGGCAACAACCTGGCCCCGAGCGGAACCAGGCAGATTTCCCCCGCTCAGTCGACGACTTTCAGGCTGACGGCCACCGGCCCGGGTGGAACCAACAACGCCACCGCCTCCGTCGCGGTCGAGCCCAAAACTGAAGCCAAGAATCCGGAACCGCCCAAGCCGACCAACGACACTTCGAGCGGAACCAAATCCGACACCCAAGCCATTCAGGACGCCCTTAGCCGCCTGACGGCATCTTTTCTCCTCAACCAACTCGTCAGTGACGTTAAGAAAGAGTGGACGGGCATGACATCCCGGCAGGAGAAACAACTGAACGACGACCTCCAGTCCTCCGGGATGAAGTCCTATCGCGTTGAGTACGATCACTGCTCCGCTCCGGTCATCACGGGGACTGCCGCGACCATCAAGTGCACGGGGACAACGAAGTTCACTCGGAGCGGCAAGCCCGATCAGCGGCCGCCCCAACCTTACACCCTCTCCCTGAAGAAAGGCTCTGACAACAACTGGCACGTCGATACCATTGTCTACGCCGGCAAGTAACTCCCACGACAATCCTGGTCGTTTCCTTATTCCTAATATGGAACTCCTCCAATTCCCGCGCGAGTCGCGCTCTTCATGGGACCTCTGGCTGAAAACTCCTCGGTGTTTCACATCACAAGCGCAAACCTTTGCGACTTTCTCATTGACTTCGCTCTTCGGTTGGTGTTAAAGAGGTGATCGTTGGCTAACTAGGCTTAAGTCGTCCGTGCTGCTCGTTTTCCTTCCCCCTTAGGGTGACCTACTATGCGCTGCTTCTCGAAAATCTCCGTCATATCGTGGTGTCTCTTCGTCGCTTCCCTGCTGGGAGCATTGACCGCAAACGCCGCCGACTCCGCTCGCAAAGTCGCCGGGAGTGCCGAAGCCACCAGTGCTGCTGACCTTTACGGCGCCTTACCCCTGAGCTTTGAGGAGAATCGCGGCCAGGCAGACGGCCAAGTCCGGTTCGTGTCTCGTGGCAGCGGATATTCGTTCTTTCTGACGCCGACCGGAGCCGTGCTGTCCTTCGCACCCGACACCCAAAGCGGCGCGACCGTGCTGCAGATGCAACTTGCGGGCGCCAGTTCGAACTCTCGCGTCCATGGATTGGAAGAGCTCCCCGGCACCAGCAATTACTTTGTCGCCAGCAACCCCAACCGCTGGCGGATGGATGTGCCCACCTTCCGCAAAGTGGCTTACGACGACGTCTACCCCGGCGTCAGCCTGGTCTATTACGGCAATCAGCGACAGATGGAGTACGACTTCGTCGTGGCTCCTGGCGCCAACCCGGAGCAGATTCGCCTCTCGATCTCAGGCGCGCAGCAGCTGTCGATCGACGACCAAGGCAATCTCGTTCTCCATAACAAGGCGGGCGACGTTACCCTGCTCGCGCCCAAGGTGTACCAGCGGATCTCCGGACAGAACCGGCCCATCACCGGCCAATGGAAATTGCAGTCGAAAAATGTTGCTGGCTTCCGCCTTGGCGCCTACGACCGCAGCCGCGCCTTGGTCATCGATCCCGTTCTGATGTACTCCAGCTTCCTCGGCGGCAGTCAGAAAAATACTCTCCGCCGCATCGCCGTCGACTCTGAAGGAAACACTTACGTCGCCGGTTACACCTCTTCTGGCGACTTCCCGGCTGCCCCCACTCCGCAAGCTCTCACGTTCGGGAACGGCAGCCAATTGCGCGGCGCCTTCGTCGCCAAGATCGACAAGTCCGGATCGAATCTTGTTTATTCCACTTATCTGAGCGGTTCCGTCGAAGAAGAGGCCACCGGTCTGGCCGTGGATCCGGCCGGCAATCTCTATGTCGCGGGCACCACGCACTCGCCCGATTTCCCGACGCGTAACGCCTATCAGTCCGTCTGCGCCACGCACGCTGGGCCATGTTCGAGCGCCTTTCTGACCAAGATCAGTCCCTCCGGCGATTCCATTCTTTATTCGACCTACCTCGGCGGCAGCGGCGGAGAGTCGGCCCGCAGTCTCGAAGTCGACGCCCAGGGCAGCGCCTACGTTCTCGGTGTTACGTCGTCTCCCGACTTCCCGGTCACGGCGGGTGTTGCCCAGGCCAGGTGCGGCGGCGCCTGCCAGCAAAATGCGTTCGTCGCCAAGTTCGATCCGACGGGCCAACACCTCGCCTACGCCTCCTATCTCGGCGGCAGTGGTACCGACGAAGCATCCGATATCGCACTGGACTCCTCGGCCAACGTCTACATCGCCGGGCACACCACCTCGCCGGACTTCCCCCTCGCCGTTCCGTTCCAGAAGTCCTGCGCCCTCGATGCCGGAAGTTCCGCCGCCTGTGTTCCCACGGCCTTCGTGACCAAGCTGCAAGCGGACGGCTCCGCTTTCGTGTATTCCACCTACTTAGGTGGCACGCTCGGCAGTAAGGCGACGGCGATTGCCGTCGACGCCAAGGGCAGCGCATACGTGGCTGGCAGCACCCAGTCCTCGGACTTCCCCGTCGCTAAGGCCTTCCGCAAGTCCTGCAGCCTCGATTCCGCCTCGCGCTTGTGCAGCGAAGACGCCTTCCTCACCAAGCTCGATCCAACCGGCAAGACCCTGGTGTACTCGACCTATCTGGGCGGCTCGGGCAAAGATGTTGTTTCGGCCATCGCCGTAGACAGCCTGGGCAACGTCAGTGTCGTCGGCATCACGGAATCCAAGGACTTCCCCGTCGTTGCGCCAATCCAGTCGGCGCTCAAAGGTACCAGTGACGCCTTCGTGGCACGATTCAATCCCTCGGGCAGCGCCCTGACCTTCTCCACCTATCACGGCGGCAGCGCCGCCGAGTCGGGCGTCGGCATCGCGCTCGACGCCCAGAGCAACATCTACATCACCGGCCAGACATCTTCCACCGACTTCCCCACGCAGCACGCCTTCCAATCCAGCTGCGCCGGCGCCTGCACCAGTTCCTTCGTCACCAAGATGTCGGTTCCACCGCCGGGCGTAACCGTCTCGACCACGACGCTGACCTCAAGCGTCAACCCGTCGGTGTTCGGACAAACGACCACGCTCACCGCGACCGTCACCGGAGGGTCCGGCACGCCGACCGGGAACGTGGACTTCATGGATGGCGCCACCCTGTTGGGCAACGCAACCTTAGACGCTACCGGAACTGGGGTGTTTCCAAGCTCGACGCTGTCTGCCGGGTCGCATAGCCTCTCCGCCGTCTACAACGGAGATGCCACGTACGCTTCGAGCACCTCGAGCGCGGTGTCGCAGACCGTGAATGCAGCATCGACCACCACCGCCGTGACGGCGGCTCCGGCAAGCCCGTCCACCTTCGGCGAGTCTGTCACTTTCACCGCCACCATCGCCGCCGTCGCGCCCGGAGCTGGCACACCGGATGGCACCGTCGACTTTAGCCATGGCGGAACCACCATCACTGGCTGCGGAGCTCAGCCCGTGAATGGCAGCGGCCAAGCCACGTGCATCACTTCCTCGCTGGCTGCGGGGCCGTACACCATCCTGGGCACGTACACTTCGGTCAGCGGAAACTTCAGCACCAGCAACGGCACCCGGGCATACACCGTGAATGCGGCCTCCACGACCACCACAGTCACGGCTGTCCCCGCCACCTCCGCTCCGGTAGGGACTTCGGTCACCTTCACCGCCACCGTGGCAGTCGTTGCTCCCGGTGTCGGAACTCCGGTTGGGACCGTGGATTTCACCGCGTCGGGCACGGCCATCGCCGGTTGCACTGGAGCGGCGGTCAACGGCAGTGGCGATGCCACTTGCACGACTTCCGCGCTGGCTGCCGGAGGATACTCGATCAAGGGAACTTATAACCCGACCGGCGGAGACTTCACGACCAGCAACGGCAGCCTGGCTTACGCCCTTGTTACGGCTCCTCAGCTCGCCAAAACCTTTGCGACCAGCCCGATTAAGGTCAACGGCACGACCGCGCTGAACTTCACGCTCACCAATCCTGCAGCCAATACCGTGGCGCAGACCGGGGCGGCCTTTACCGATACGCTGCCGACCGGACTCACTGTGCCCACGGCCGGTCCGGTTACGGTGTGCGGCGGGACGCTGACGACCACCGCTCCCACGACGATCTCCTTCACTGGTGGCACCATTCCTGCAGGATCCGGCGGGAACCCCGGCACTTGTGCGATTACCAATCAGGTCACCGTGACCGGCGTTACGGCCGGCGACTACACCAATACGACCGGCGCAATGAGTTCCACCAACGGGGGCACGGGCAGCACCGCGAGCGCGAATCTGCAGGTGGGTTCTCCGGTGGGTATCGCTAAAGCCTTCGCCCCAACCGCCATCACACTGAACACCGGTACCTCCACGCTGACGTTTACCATCACGAATCCCAACACCACCCTGAAACTCACCGGAATCAACTTTACGGACACCTTCCCGGCGGGCCTGGTTGTGGCCGCAACCCCCAACCTCACCGATACCTGCACCGGGGCCGCGACCGGAGTGGCTGGCTCTTCTTCCGTGAGCCTAGCTGCCAGTACCCTCAACGCCGGAGCCTCCTGCACGGTGAGCGTGAGCGTCGCCGGCAACACCGCTGGCGTAAAGGTCAACAGTGTTACCGCAGATTCCACTGAGGGCGGCGGAGGGACTTCGACTGCCACCATCACCATCGTAGCGCCGCCGACGATTACCAAAGCCTTCGCCAATAGCGTCAAACTCAATGTCCCGGCCTCAACCTCTGTCATGACTCTGACCCTGGCCAACCCGAACAGTACTGTGGCGCTTACCGGGGTTGGTGTCGTTGACACCCTGCCTTCCGGGATGTCTCTAGCCTCAGGCCCCTCCACCACATGTACCGGAGGCACAGCGAACGGAACCGCAAATGTGTTGACGTTGACTGGCGCGTCGATTCCAGCCAGTGGCAGCTGCACCGTCACCACCACCGTGATCGGAACGAACGCGGGATCGATCACCAACACCACTGCGGCCGTCACATCCACTAATGGCGGCACCGGGCTTACTGCGACGGCGAATCTGATCGTGGTGGCTGCGCCCCTTTTGGCGCAAGCCTTTAACCCGGTTTCCACCCCTCTGAATTCCACCAGTTCGCTGAACTTCACCATCACCAATCCAGCCGCCAACACGGTGGCGGAAACTGGCGTGGCCTTCACCGATGTCCTGCCGGCAGGCCTTACAGTCCCAACCGCTGCCACCACGCAATGCGGCGGAACCGTGAGCACCACCGCTCCTGGAACGATCACTTTTGCCGGCGGCAATGTTGCAGTGGGCAGCAGTTGCACGGTTTCGGTGGCGGTCACCGGAGCCGCGGCCGGCAGCTACAGCAACATCGTGGACGGCAACAACGGCACCACCCTGATCTCGTCGACTAATGGCGGGACCGGAGTCGCTCCGGGCAGCGCGGCCACGCTCACCGTCGCTGCTCCTCCCGCGATCACCAAGACGTTCAATCCCACAACGATCACTTTGGGCGCCACCTCGACCGTAACCTTCACCATTACCAATCCGGCCAGCAATACCGTGAGCCTCACCGGCGTCGCGTTCAGCGATTCATTGCCGGGCGGCCTCGCAGTTTCTTCCGCCTCGAACCCGACCAATACCTGTGGTGGCACCCTGACCGCAAGCGCCGCCTCCATCTCGCTCTCCGGCGCCACCATCCCTGTCGGCTCTTGTACGGTGACCGTACCCGTGCAGGGCAATACGGGCGGCCTCAACATCACCAATACGACCGGAGCCATCACGTCGGCCAATGGCGGCACCGGCAACACGGCAACGGCGACCATTACCGTCCAGGATTATGGGTTCGTGGCTGCCATCAACAACGCCATTTTGATCCAGGGCAGTACGACGGCCGGCGCAGCCACGGTGACCGTCACTCCGCAATTCACCTATGCGGGTACGGTTTCGAGCGCTGGCTGCAATCCGTCGGTATTTACTTGCAATTTCACGAGCCTCACCAGCGGCACCCAAGCCGTCTCGGTCACCGTTGGCGCGACGGCTGCCGTGGGCGCCTATTCCGGCGTCGCCAATCCGCCGGGCTTGGTGCTTGGTTCAACCGATAACAGCACGCCCAAGATTCTCCACACTGCGGGCCCCTTCTTGATCGCGATCCAGTGCGCCCTGTCTCCCACGATAACCGCGCCTGTGTTTGCGCCTGCCCAGGGAGCCACTCCGAATCAATACTCGCTAGCGATGGCAGTCGCCCAAGGAGGCCAGCTTTGCCCCTACGGGAACACACCCGTGGCCGGCGGCTTTACTCCCGGCGCGGTCTCGGGCGACGGCACGGTGGTGACCACCATCGTCACGGGAAAGAGCGGTTCGGCCAGCGCAACTCAGGCGGGAACGGTCACATTTGAAACCGCCGCAGCGACCGCCACCGCCGCGCAAGGTAGCGTCACCGTGCCTTACTTCGACGCCGGCCAGGCGAGCAACGAGTCGACGCCGTCGATCCCGGTTTGGGTGGAAGCCCCAATCCCGACTACACTCACCACCGGCGCGGGCGGGACCCAGACGGGCACGGCGACTTTAGTGATCTCCGGCCTCTCCGGAACCACCAACCAATTGACCATTCCGAGCCTCAGCGCCAGCACCTATTGTGGCGTGGTCGACTCCAACGGGAATCCGGACACCACTGGCAACAACTTCGGAATTACCTGCTCCTGGAGCGCCAGCACTCCCACCGCCGTCACCGTCACCTTCACTCCCGGCGCTTCTGCGTCCAACGCACCGGGTAAACGTACCGGGGCTGGCATGTGGTTGGCATTGATGCTCCCCGCGATGGTCTTTTTCGGAACCGGGCTGTCCGCCTTTGCCGGCAGACGGAAACCAGGCCTGAGGCGCATCACCATCCTCGCCGGCTTGTTGACTGTGCTTTTCTTGTTGGCCGTCCTGCCATCGTGTGGCGGAGGGTTCCAGGCAAACTTCGCGACGGGCGGAACTGGCCAGTTCACCGCCACCTTGATGGGTTACACGACTCCGAACGGGGGCGCCGCCGGTACCGGCAATTCCGTTAAGGCCGTGGAGATTTTCACCATCCCGGTCTCGTTCGCGCACTAGTGATTTGAATTTGGCTTTCTGCTGCCAAAGAGAAAGCAACTCCAGAGTTCTTAGAGGATTCGCAAAATGGCGAAACGATTCGCACTCAGTCTCGTTCTCGTGGCAATCGTCGCGATTACCTGTGGCAGCCTGCAGGCTCAGCTTCCAACCATTCCGAACTACTGTCCCTATTCACACTCCAAGAGTTTGGCTTGCCTGGTTCCGGATGTCACCAATACCGGAGCGTCCAGCAATCTGACGGGCTTCAACACGACGATTTCGCAGGTTCTGAGCCAACTGCCATTAGCTGCGCCGGTTTCCGGCTTCGCTCTCGGCTTCGACCGCTCGACGGGTCAATACGTCCCGCTCGACGACACGCTGGGCTCGGTGCTCACCGAACGCGGCAGCACCATTGGTAGAGGTAAGATTTTCGTCGCCTTTACTGCCCAGCGCTTCGTCTTCCATTCGATCGACGGATTTGACCTGAACCATCTGCCCCAGGTGTTCCAGTTCCCCACTGGAACCGGGACGAACTTCGGAGCCAACATCACTTCGGTAAGCGCCAACATCAATCAGTACACCGGAATTATCGCCTACGGTCTCACCGACAGAATCGATGTCTCGCTCACCATTCCATACCAAAGGATCGCTTTGGCGGCTGGCGTTTCTAGTTTTCAGTCGGCCAACAGCCAGAGCGGCTCGGTGGTGAATCTTAAGTCGGTCTACGTACCGGGCTCGGCCCACGGCATCGGCGATCTTGTGCTGAACGGCAAGGGAACCATTTATAACGGTGAGCGCAACAAATTGGCGGTGGGCGTCGAGGTACGCTTCCCGACCGGCGACGATCTCAACTTCCTGGGCACCGGTGCCCTGGGTCTCAAACCGTATGTCGTCTATTCCCGCCCGGGCCGTTTTACTCCTCACGTCAACCTCGGCTACCAGTGGAACGACTATTCAGAGCTTTACCTCAACTCAAACTCCGGCTCTGGTCCTACTCAATGCAAAGGGGCATGCAACGGCACTCTGCAGCTCCCGCATAGCGTCGACTACTCCGCCGGCGTCGATGTTGGCGCCGTGAAGAAGCGGCTCACGCTGGTTGCCGATTTCATTGGCCAGCATTACTTCAGTTCCCCGGTATTGACCTCCCCGATACCCGCCAACCAGGCCCTTCCCTCCCTCAATTGCTCGGGAAGCTCTGCCCCGTCCGGTTGCGTGAATCCCGCGTTCGTCGCCTTCACCAAGTCACCAACCGTTCGCTTGACCACCGGCGGCGTCAACATCGACAACGCATCCCTCGGTCTGAAAGTACGAGCGTTCAGTCACCTGATTATCTCCGCCAACGCCCTGATTCGCTTGGATAACGGCGGCTTGCGTCCAGATCGCTTTGTGCCCTTGGTAGGCGTGTCGTACACGTTCGGAAAGGACTAGAGGGGCATCCTCTCCCCGTGTCGCCGGGGAGGGCTGGATTCGATTGGATCTTCAGGGAGGATTGCCTTTACCCCAGCGATTCACTTGGAGTAAACTTACTGCCCGTTCAGGATGTTCCGCCATGAGCGCGCTTAAACCTCGGTTCATGAACCAGCCAACCATAGCCCGGCGAATCGCCCTTACTGCCCAGCTCTTCTTCGTGGCCGCTCTGGTCGCCCTGTTCACCGCCTGCCCGCCCAAGACTCCCGTTGCCACCAACCCGGTTCCTGTTCCTCCTCCGCCGCCGGCTCCCACGGTCACTATTGATGCTTCCCCAACGACATTGCAGCCCGGTCAGGCCGTCACCATCACCTGGAAGACCACCAACGCCACCGACGTCTCGATCGCGCAGATCGGCGCGGTTCAGACGAACGGTTCACAATCGGTGACTCCGGCCGAATCTACGACCTATCACATCACCGCGAAAGGTCCCGGAGGCGTCCAGGAAGCCGACGCCCGCGTTACCGTCGTCTCGGACGCGGACGCCCAGCCCATCACGCCTGACTCGAGTGCCTCCGCCTCCGATACCGCCAATCGTCTTGACGTCTTTTTCGACCTCGACGACTTCCAGATCCGTCCCGACCAGATCGCCACCATCCAGACCGACGCCAAGTTCCTCAAGGAACATCCCGACATGCGCATCGTGGTCGAAGGCCACTGCGACGAACTCGGCTCCACGGAATACAATCTTGTTTTGGGCGACCGGCGCGCTGTCGAAGTGAAGGCCGCGCTGGAAAAGGCGGGCATCCCCACCAGCCGCATGCGCACGATTTCTTATGGGAAGGAACTTCCCGTTTGCACCGAAGCCGACGAGAACTGCTGGAGAATGAACCGGCGGGCCCACATCACGCCCGACATTCAGCGTTGACCGAACTCATGCGCATCGACCGCCGCCGCTTGCCCGTCCTCGCCTTCGCGATAATCCTGATTTCGCTCTCCGGTCCCAACCGCGCCGCGGCCTTCCAGGACGACGCCTTCAATCAAGCCGTTGCTGCCTACAACCAGAATCATTTTGCGGAAGCTCTCGCTCAATTCAAGAGAGTATCCGGTCCTCACGCCCAGGAATCGGCCCAGTACATCGGCAAGATTAACAGCTATCAGGACGCCATGTCGGTCGCCAAAGGCATCATGGACCGCAGCGCGGATGAGCGCGATGCCAACAGCCTCGCGTACGCCATCCAGCAATTTGAAAAAGCGATCGCGATCAAGCCTGACGGCCCGTGGAATCCTGCCGATCAACTCGCCAGAGCCCGCGCCCTCAAAGCTGAGTTCGAGAAAGCGCACGCTTCCGCCAGCAAGACCATGGACAGCGACTATTGCGCCAAGGCTCTTGCCGCCGCGCAGAAACATCACTACACCGAGGCATCCCAGTTCATCTGCGCCGTCGCCAACGACAATCCCGCGTATTCCTGCGGCGGCGATGAAGCCGTCCATCTTTGCCAGCTCGACACGGAAATGGAGAAGTTGGACAACATCTCCGAACCAGTCGACACCAAGCGTCAACCCCCTCCGAACCCCGTGCCCAGCCAGCCTTCCGACGCTTTCGACAAGGCCAGGGCAGCCTACGACAGCAACGATTTCGATCGCGCCCGCGCACTCCTGGCGCGCGTAGACGCCAATGCAAAGCCCGCCGCCGGCGAGTATCTAAGGAAGATCTCCAACTACAAGGATTTCTACGCCAACGGGGAAAAATCCAGCCGGGCGGGTGATTACCAGTCCGCCCTGGGCGCGTTCAATTCTGCAGCCGCCATCAAACCTGACGGTCCCGGCACTCCGCAGATCGCCGCTTCCCGCATGGAACTCTTCCTGGGGCTCGACAAGTTTTATTCCGGAGACTACGCTGCCGCCATCCAGCATCTGCAAAACTGCGCCCAGGCGGGCTTGCAGAAACAAACGATCGTCCACTTCTACCTGGGCGCGAGTGAACTCGGGAAATACTTTTTGAGCGGCAATGAGGACCCCTCCCTCCGCCAGCAAGGGGTCAGTGATCTTCTGCAGGCCAAGCAAGCCGGCTACACGCCCGCCCAGGATGTCTCTCCGAAGATTTTGCGGATTTACAAAGACCTGGCTGATTAAGGCGTGCACTGTAGGAAAGCTCCTTCAGTCCTTCCCCACAATTTTCTCCAGATCGGGTTTCTTGAACGTCGCGAATGCTGAAGTTCCGCCTTGCGCGGAGACTGTCACTTCCAGCTGTTTCAGTTCATGGCTCGGTCCCTGCAGCGTCACCGTGTACTTCCCGGGTGGGAGTTTCACGCGCAGGGGCGTCATTTGTCCGACGGCATTCGCAGCATCCCCATTCGCCGGACTGAATGCGCTAACCGTTGCCCATGGCTCCGCATTGATCTCTGCGTAAGTGTAGCCCGCGACTGCGCCACCGCTCGCGGCCTTCGGCTGTCCCTGTGTCGTGGCCCCCGGCCGCATCGCCCACCAGGCCACCACGCCGACCACCACCAGCGCCGCAATCCCAATCCCGATCTTGGACGGCGAGAACCGCGCCGGTTCGGGCTGCAAAAACTCCTGCAGTTCCGGGGCAACCTGAGCTGCATCGGCCCGAGTAGTCTCGCGCTTTGGGTACAGAAGATCAGGAGCCGTTTGCTCAAACTGTTCGGTCCGCGGCAGAGGCGCCAGCGTTCCCGGATCCGTACTCATCCCAGGCTGCACTGCGGCCGCTTCTGGAATCGTCGTTGGAACGCTCGGGCCCGGCTGCGTCACCATCGTCGCGCCAAACGCCGCTTCCATCTCCATCGTCTTCGTTTCCGTCGGGTTCGGCATTTCCATCGTCGCCGCGCGATCTAGTTCGTCTCGTTTGTCGTAGATCTCCTTCTTCAATACCTTGAACTGGTCGCCCCATCGCTCCGGAAGCTGCGCAATTTCGCCTTCCAGATGATCGACGGCCTTGATCGCCTCTCTCACCTGACCCAGCATCAACAGCATGCGCGCGTCGGCCATGCCTTTCTCGGCAGCATTCACCGCCATGGCAAAATGCTTTTGTTTGTCGGCCTCTTTCTGCTCCTGCAGTTGGTGGTCCAGCCGTGCGATGATCTGCGCGGCCAGCGTTCGCGCCGCGGCATCGTCCGGCAAAATCGCCTGCGCCTTCTCCACCAGCCGCTTCGCCCCCTCTAAATCCCCGCCACGCAGCGCCGCCTCGGCCCGCTTGACCGCTTCGCGATACTCCGCGGCACTTGCCTGCGCTTTCCGGATCGCGTCCCGCAAGCCGGGAAACACCGTGCCGTTGGGATCCAGCCGCATCCCGTGTTCCACGTATTGCAGCGCCTCTTCCAGATGATTCTTCCGGAATGCCTCTTCCGCCTTCATCTGCAGATGCAGTACCTGCTGCTCCTGCTGCACTTGATCCTGCCCCAGCTTGATCTGCCGCAACAGTTCCGTCGCTTCCGCATTCTGCGGCGTCGTCTTCAGCACTGCCAGCACTTGCTGGCGCGCCGAGGTGAAATCCCTCCGATGCAGCGCTTCACTGGCGCGCAGCAGGGTCTCGCCCACCGCCTTGTTCATGTAGTGCTGGTGAACCCGCATCAGATCGGCGGCAAACTCTTCCGGCGACCCATACCGCTCTTCTCGATTCTTCACCAGCGCTCGGTGCAGAATCGCCTCGAGTTCCTCGGGACAATCCGCCAGATACTCGGAGAGCCGCGGCGGCGGGTCCTGCACAATGCGCCGCAATGTCGCCGCCGTCGATCCTCCATCAAACGGCAGAACTCCGGTCAACATCTGGAACAGCACCACGCCGGTCGAGTACACGTCTGTCCGCGCGTCCACCTCCACGTTCCCGCTCAGTTGCTCGGGCGACATGTAGTTCAGACTGCCCACCACGTGTCCGGTCTTGGTCAGCCGGCTCCCGCCCAGCAGCGCGATTCCGAAATCGACAATCTTCGCCGTGCCGTCCGGCAGGATCATGATGTTGGCCGGCTTGATGTCGCGATGCACCAACGCGTTCTTGTGGGCGTAACTGAGACCGCTGCAGACCTGCAGAATGATCCCGAGCTTCTCGGCAATCGGCATCGCCTGGCCCGATCCGATCACAGCCTCCAACGTCCGCCCCTCAAGAAACTCCATCACCAGGTACGGCACACCGTCCTGATGACCGAGTTCATACACCGTCACAATGTTTTGATGATGCAGGCTTCCGGTGTACTTGGCCTCGCGGTAAAAACGAATCAGCAGATCGGGATCATCCGCGGCTGCAGTCAACATCTTGATCGCGACCGCCCGTCCAATCCGCGGATCGTTTCCGCGAAACACCGTTCCCATGCCGCCGCGCCCGATGACATCCACGATGTCATACGCGCCAATCCGGCTGGGTTTTCCCTGCGATGGATCCATAGACACGCCACGGAACTGACGATCGGCCAAGCAGTTTGCCGCAATCGCGAGTCCCCACCTGCAGCGCGAAAAGCCTATCGTCTATCCACCAATTTTGCAACCGCCCGGACGGCCCGTGCCGTGAGTACCGGGGTTCGCTTCGCTCAGGATCGTGCGTTGAAATCGTGGGTGTTACCGATTGCGCCCGGAACCCGCAGCACCAGCGAGGAAGTCAAGTAGTTAGCCACGGACTTGACGATGAGCGCATCCGCTCGTCACCGGGCGTGAGAATCCCGGCTACACGGAAGTCCACGTCTCGCAACATCAGCGAGACGTGGCACATCCTCGGGTATTTTCGAGAAACGGCACAGGGGCAGAGGAAACCGTCTCAGTTCAGTTCCCTCACCCAGATATTGCGGAAACTGAGTGGCTCGCTTTTGTCGCCGTGCGCCTGCAACTTGATGGGCGCGCCGTCAAACGCTTTGTAAAAGGGCTGGCCGATGTAACGCGTCTCGCCCTTGAGTTCAAAATGATTCTGCACGAGCACCCCGTTGAAAATGGCGGTGACGTAGGCCGGGCTCTTCAGCGATCCGTCGGAGTTAAAGACAGGGGCTGTCCAGAAGACGTCGTAAGTTTGCCACTCGCCGGGCTTGCGGTTGGGATTGACCAGCGGCGCATTCTGCTTGTAAATGCTGGCGGCCTGGCCGTTGACGTAGGTCGCATTGTTGTACGAATCGAGGATCTGCATCTCGTATCCGGCGTCGCCCGGTCCGGTGGAGGCAAGAAACAGTCCGCTGTTGCCGCGCGCCTGACCGCTACCGGTGATGTTCTCGGGGACTCGCCACTCCAAGTGAAGCTGATAGTTGTGAAACTTGCGGCGGGTCTCGATGTTGCCGGTCGACTTGCTCACCGTGACGATGCCGTTGGCGATGATCCACTTCGCCGGCAAGGATCGGTCCTGCGCGGAGACCCATTCGTCGAGGTTCTTGCCGTCGAACAAGATGATCGCATCCGAAGGTGCAGCGGAACAATCGGCACCGGGCGTCACTACTTTCGGCACCGGCTGCCAGACTTCGGTGTCTTCGGGCTTCGGTTCGGCCTGCTGGGCGGCGAGAGGGAGGGTGAGCGCAAAAAGGAAGACGGCGGCAAGCAGTTTGGGATTCGGAGTTTTCATGCCCCAAAGCATATAACAAGGTTTCAAAGTTTCAAGGTTTCAAAGTTTCAAAGTGGCAAAGTTTCAAAGCCGCGCCTTCCATGCAAGAGGGTATCGGTCTTTGAAACTTTGAAACCTCTGAAACATTGAAACCTGTTCTAGTCCCTCGTTACGTTGGTGATCTACGGCGCGGGTACGGCAGGTGAGTAGAGTGAGTACATGACACTTTCCTCGATGGTGGTCTCGCGCGACTGGCAGGAAGTCAGTGTTCTGGAGTGCATCCTGGGCGGTTTGCACATGGATGTGGCGGTGGAAAGCGAACCGGAGAAAGCGCTGGCCCGCATAAACCGCTCCAAGGTCGACGCCCTCATCGTTGACTGCGACTTGAACGGCAGTTCCCAGTTTCTGCAGAGTCTGAGGCAAGAGGAAAGACAGCCGAAGTCGGTTCCGCTGGTAATCATGGGCGGGCCGGAGACGAATCGCAATCTTGACCAGGCGGGCGCGCTGTTTGCCTTCGAGAAGCCGATCTCAGTGGAGCAGGCGGTACGCACCCTTTCGGCGGCGCGCAGCATGATTCTGGACGGACGGCTACGCTACCACCGAGCCGGGCTGGAAGTGCCGGTGTCGCTCAATTCCAAAGGGAAAAAAGCGGCGGACGCCTACCTGGTGAATGTGAGCCAGGGCGGCATGCAGATTCATACCGATACCAGGATCGACACCACCAAGCCGCTGCAGATATGCTTTGAGTTGCCCGGAGCCAGGGCAGCCGTTCGGGCATCGGCGCAGGTTGCGTGGCACGATCAGGGCGGCAATTTCGGGATCCGCTTCGTGCAAGTCGGGCCGCAGCAGCAACGCACGCTGCAACTTTGGCTGGCGCAGCAGTATTTTACGAACTAGGGTGGGGCTCTCAGTTCTCGCGACTCGCGACGGAGTCAGCGGAAGCGGGTTGCGGAGTTCTCTTCTTCCTCGATCGATTCCTTCAGGTGCGCTAATCTTGCGCCGAGGCTGCTTCCTCCGAACGTCTTGAAGAATCCCCAGTAGAGCGCGAAGACGACCACGCCTGCGCCGGAAGCCAGAGCATACGGCCACCTGGGCGGCTCGCGGGTGATCGCCAGAAACACCAACGCAAACAAAAGCACGGCTGAGGCCACGATCAGTGTATTCACAATCCAGGCCAGGCTGCGGGGCGAGAGCGGCTGGGAGAGCCAGTCGAACTCGAGCGTGCCGCTGGAATGCGCCGGATCGGGCCGGCTGGCGGATTCCGGCGGATCATGCCGCAGCGGCAGCTCAATCACCCGGCTGATGGCGGGAGAAATCGTAAGTCCATCCGAGGACTCCTCATGGCTCATGGTGGCCCAGGCGGTTTCGAGCAGGCTGCCGAAAATCCATTCGTTGATCTGGCGGGTCGCACGCTGCGGAAGATTCACGAAGCGGATGCCACACTGCCCCGAGAAACTGGACCACACCACTTCCCCGCGAGTCTCCACATGAAGACGCGGGTAGCGTAATTCGAGGCGTACGTCGACCTGCTGCCGGGGCCGAAGAGGAGTCAGCGCCTGTACGCCAATGCCATCGCGGGTGAGATTGCGAACCACTCCCCCATTGGTCTGATCAAGCGTGACGTAGGTCAGGGTGCGCAGTTCGTGCCGGTAGCGAGTTCGTGCTTGCCGCGGGGAAGAGATTCCTGCTGGCATGGGCACCGCCGGGGAGTGAGGTCGGGCAATTCCTAATCCAGATATGGTAGCGCCGGAGGAGCGCACCGCCTGAGTAACTGCCATGGTTCCATGCCCCGCACTTCAAGCGCCGAGGAAGGCATGGCGGGCGCGGCGTCCGGAGGCCTGCCAGATCTTGACGGCTTCGAAGACAATGATAGTGCCGTAAGCGACCGCCAGCCATACCAGCACGGCTTCCAGCGGCAGGCCCGACCATGCGCCGATGAAAACTCCCAGCATGGCTTCGTGCTGGTAATCCCACCAGCCGTAAGGCAGGGCGAGCGTGGCCTCCCACAGCATGCTGATCAACAGAACGTAGAACATGGTCAGGCTGACCGCGCGCCAGTTGATGAAACGGCTGGTCGCCGGATACAGGCTGGCGGAAGGCACAAGCCCGCCGGCGACAAGCACAATAAAGTAGCCGGGCAGGCCGTTCGGGACGGTGGAGAAAAATTTCTTGTAAAGGATGGCGAGGACGATCAGCCCAACCGCCAACAGAAGTGACGCCGGATGAAACTGCAGCAGACGCCGCAGGGAGCGAGACTCGGCGGCATAGTCGTCCACCGAATACGCGCTTAGCCAGTACTCGCTCAGCCATATGTAGAGCAGAAGGATGGTGATAAATCCGGTGAGATAGAAGGCGTACTCTTCGATGGGGACGGAGTGCCCGAGCGCGGGCGCGGGGATCTGGAGAGTGGCGCGCGGATTGGGAAAGCGGAAGAAGCGGTGGGCAAAAAAGACATCCAGCCCGCAGCCGATGGGGACGAGGATGCCGAGCGTACGCCAGAAAGCGCGTTGCGGGACCTCGCGCCCTTCGCTGGGCAGGAACCAGACCGCGATGGTGACGATCGGGATGACAAACAGCAGCAGGCTCCAGGTATAGCCGTGAGGCGAGGGATCAGGTCCGACCGAAAGCGAGCCGGGAGCCTTCACGGAATGCAGCGTAATGGCGGCGGGCACGATCATCATCGCGAGGATGCAAGCCATGATCTTGAGAGAGACCGCGGCGTCGGAGGGTTGGGGAGTGCGCAGGCGAGGCATGGCGGAGAGCAGCGTGAATTCGCTGCAGGATTGTACTCCGAACGGAGCAAAGACGTAGCCAGCTCCGTCTCGAGGATCACCGGAAGTACATGGCCGAAAGGGCATCACCGGTAATTGCCACTGGACAAAAAGCTCGGTAACTTTAGAGTGAAGTCAGTTCGGAATGGCAACAACTCCCACGAAACCGGAACTGGAAACAACGCCGGCGTTTCGCGCCGGTGAACTGCCTGCGTGGCCGCGCGGCGAGCGCGCGCCTGCCAGCGCGGGCCTTTCCCTGCGGAATGTCTCCGCGGCGAATCCGGACCAGGCGATTGGAAATCTCCCGGAACTTCCGGAGCCGGACCAGGGTTCCAGCGATTCCGTAGCGACCGCTCCCACCCAACGCAATGCGCTTCAGGCCCTGCTGGCATTTTCCGCCCTGCATGAACAGGTGCGGCGCAGAAAAGCGCTGGCGGCCAGGCACGCGGCCTTCGATGGCGGAGCGCCGGCGGTGGAGTTTGAGGCCAGCGAACTTTTCGTTTTGGACGATGTGTTGCGGCTGGTGGCCGAGCGCGCGCTGTCCATCACCGGCGCCGATGGCTTGGCCATCGCGCTGGCGCAGAACAATGAGATCGTGCTGCGGGCCTCGGCGGGGACCGTGCGTCCCGATGTCGGGGCGCGCATTGACCGCAATTCGGCCTTCTCGGGAGCCTGCTTTCGCAACGCCGAGATCGTGACTTGCGACGACACCGAGACGGATCCGCGAGTCAACCTGCAGGCGTGCCGGCAGTTGGGCGCGCGCTCCATGATCGCCGTCCCGCTCTGCGGACGGCATCGCGTGATCGGGCTGATCGAAGCCTTCTCCTCGTGGCCGTTCGGGTTCAACGACAGCGACGTCCGCAACCTGAGCCTGCTGGCCGAACTGGTGCTGGGCGCGCTGAAGCCGGAAGATGAAGATCGTTTCGCGGCCTCGGCGGAAGTGGCAGTGCAGACGCTGGAGCCGGTCGCGACCCCCAAAGTCGAGGCCCCGCCGGTTGTCGCAAGTGCTGCGCCAGCCGCTTCCCTGCCGGCGCTGGAATCTGCACCCGTCATCGTCGAGAAGCCCGCAGAGACTAAGCTTCCGGCGGCGAATCCACCCGCGATGGCTCCTGTCGTTGACGCTCCGGTCATCGACGCGACGCCGGTTGAGGCTTCGGCCGCGGTGGTTACGCCGGTCGCCAAGCCTGAAATTGCGGCGGGGGCTCCTGCCGAGGAACTTGCCGCTGAGTCCGAAGGAAAGAATCGTCCGCTGATGCTGGCGCTACTGGTCTTGCTGGTCATTGCGGCGGCTTTCGCCGGCGGAGTCTGGTGGAAACTGAAGACAGCGCAGATCGGCAAAGAACTGGTGACCGACAAGAGCGTATCGAAGGCAGAGAATACGAATGCGAATCCGGCTCCGGCTGCGGTGGCGCCCGCCGTTCCCGCGGCCACGGCCACCGACACCAGCGCAGATATAACTCTGGATGGCGCGGCGGACAACACTGCTCCTGCCACGCCTCAAGAATTGTCGAAGTTCCCGCATGTCACGGGAGTGCGTCACTGGTCGTCGGCGGATTCAAGTACCGTCGTCCTCGACCTGGACGATCAGGTGCAGTACGAAGCACATCGGCTGTCGGGCCCGGACCGGATCTACTTCGATCTGCACGATACGCAGCTGGCTCCGGAGCTTTCGGGCAAATCCATCGACATTGGCGACACGCTGCTGAACAAGGTGCGCATTGCCCAGCCGGTCGCGGGCATGACCCGCATCGTCCTGGAGACCAAGGCGAACACGAGTTTCTCAGTCAGTATGGAAACCAATCCGTACCGGCTGCTGGTGGAAGTGCGCCGCACGGGATCGCTGCCGAAACCCACGGTGAATCTGTTCCCCGATGCGTCCAGGGATAGGAACAAACTGGCGATCGTGGTGCCTCCGCCAACGAAGGAAGATCTGCAACTGCGGGCGCGCGTGCCCAAAATGCGCATTGTGGTCGACGCCGGGCATGGCGGCTGGGATCTGGGCACGGTGGGCAAGCGCGGGCTGCTCGAAAAAGACGTGGTGCTGGAAGTGGCGCAACGGCTGGGCAAGCTGCTGGAGAGCCGTCTGGGGACCGAAGTCATCTACACCCGGCAAGACGACAACTACATTCCACTCGACGAGCGCGCCGAGATTGCCAACCAGGCGCAGGCCGATCTGTTCGTCTCGGTACACGCGAACTACAGCGACCTGCCTTCGGCCCGCGGTGTCGAAACCTACTACACCAGCACCTTCACCGCGCCGGGATCGAAAGAAGCCGGCGCAAAAGATGTGGACGCGCGGGCGAACTTGGGCGGAGCGCGGCCGGGCGTGACCCCCACGCTTTCCTCGGCGGACCTGCATACCCGCATCGACCAGTCGCGGCGCCTGGCGGCGAGCGTGCAGCGGTCGTTGTATGGAACGCTCTCGGCGCAGAATCCGGGACTGCGCGATCGTGGCGTGAAAGAGGCAGGATTCGTAGTCCTCACCGAAAGCGCCATGCCCGGCATTCTGGCGGAAGTTTCCTTCGTGTCGAGCCCGGCGGACGAACAGAGGCTTCGCTCCGACGGCTACCGCGAACAGATCGCCGAAGCGCTCTATCGCGGAATCGCAAGATATGCAGCGGCGTCGAAGGGCGTCAAAGTGGCCAGCGCCTCGAAGTAATTTCTAATGGAACTGATCTCATAAATGGTTTTGGGTAGGGCACGGCTTCAGCCGTGCCGTTCAACGCCAATAAAAACCGGGCTTTAGCCCCTGAGGGCCGAACGACCTGCTTGTAGAACTATTTATAAGACCAGTTCTAGTCCCTGCCTTGTGACTCCCATCCCAGAGAATAGTTCCTAAAGTTTTGACGCCCAACTGCCGATGAATGCGGACAAGGGAGAGTCTGTTCACTCCCTCAAGGTGGACCCTATGATCATCGGACCGATTTCGGCCGGAACCCTAGGCCAGGAAATTCTTTCTTCCAGCGAATCGAATCAACTCCAGCAGATCGTGCAGACTCTGCAGACGTCTCTGACCAATGGGGACCTGAACAGCGCGCAGTCGGCATTTCAGTCCTTGCAGAAACTCTCGCAAGGCCTGGAGAAGGCCAGCGGAAGCAGCAATTCGCAATTCTCGACGGATTTAGCGGCGCTCGGCAGCGCGCTCAATTCTGGCGATCTGGCGACCGCCAATTCCGCTTTTGCCACTCTTCAGAAAGATTTGAAGAGTAACTCGTCGCCCTCCATCGCCAACGAACTCAACACCGCAACCCAAGCGCAGCAGTTGGTGGAGGGCGTACTCAGCAGTCTGACCACGAGCAACTCCGGCACGACTTCATTGCTAGAGAACGTCTACGGAACAAAGGGCAGCCTGAACGTCCTGGCCTAGCGTGCGGATTCGTGGTGCGCAGCGCACCGCTCACTTGGATGTCATTCCGAATCGAGTCAGAGACTCGGGGAGGAACCTGCTGTTCTCCTGCGTCCGGCAAAAAGCAGGTTCCTCACCGGGCTTTTGGCCCTGTTCGGAATGACATCAGTTGGGGTGGGCTGCGCACCTGTCGGAATCAGTTCGCCGGCACCCCGCCGTACCTCTCCAGCCACTTCAACTCTTCCCGCACTTTGATTTTCCCGTGCCACGGATTCTTGCCCAGTCCGTGCCCTTCCCCGGGGAAGATTAGCAATTTATTCGGCACCCCAAGCGCATAGAGCGCATGCTCTAGCAGGTAGTCTTCGAGCACCGCGACACGAATATCATCCGCGCCCGCGACCATGTGGGTGGGCGTCTTCACTTTGTCAATCTGGAAAATCGCGGCTTCATCGTGATAGCGCTGCGCGGCTTCCCACGGACGTCCGCCCAGAAAGTAGGCGTCGTCCATGGTGGTGTCGTCGTTGCCCCAGTTGCCGATGTGCTCCACCGCGCCCGCGCCGGTCACCGCGGCTTTGAAGCGCGTGGTCTGGGTGATGAGCCAGTTGGTCATGTAGCCGCCGTAGCTGTAGCCGCCAATGGTGAGGTGGTCGGGATCGGCGATGCCGTCTTTCACCAGCGCGTCCACACCTTCCAGAATATCTTTGCCGGGACGCGAAACAATTTGCGGCACGATTTGCATCAGGAACTTGTCTCCGTATCCGGTCGAACCGCGGTAATTGGGACGGAAGACGAGCCACCCGTGGGTAGCAGCGAGCCCAGCCCAGTCGTACCAGTCGGCGCCAAAGTTGTTCCCGTCGGCGTCAGCGGGGCCCCCATGGATAAGGGCAAACATGGGCAGATGCTTCGCCTCAAATTTCCCCGGAGGATAGATCAGCATGCCTTCCACCGTGGTGCCGTCGTCGGCTTTCCACTGGTAGGCCTTCCCCTGCGGCAGATCGCGCTCGGCAAAGAGCTTGTTGAACTGCGTGATGGGACGGGCTTGCGCGAGTTGTGCAGGGCCTTCGGCCAAATACAACTCCGAAGGCTGCGTGAGAGATGAATACTGAAACACGACGCGCTGCGTGTGCGCCGCGGTGGAAAGATGATCGTAAGTTCCCTTCTCGCCTGCGACCGCGTGCAGCGACTCAGATGGATTGGCGGCGGTGTACATCTGGACTTCCGTGCCAAGCCGCGCGGTCACGACTACCCCGTTGCCATACGGTTCGAAGCTGACGAGTTGGCCCGGAAAATCCTTGGCCCACTGCTCGACCTTGCCGTCGTTGACATCGACCCAATAGAGATGAGGCTGCAGATCGCGGTAGGGACCGGAGACGTCGCCGAGTTCGATGGAGAAAAATATGTGGCGGGAGTCAGAGGCCCAGCGGGGCCGTGTCTCGACGGCCTGGTTGCTGGTCACCCGATGCAGTTCGACCGCGGCATTTGATCCGCTACCCGCAGACCCGGGCAGCTGTGCCCGCGCCACATCGACGGTGTAGAGTTCTACGTCTTCGGCTTTTTCCTGGCGCTGGTTGATGGCGTTGGAGACGAAGGCCAGCTTGCCACCGTCGGGCGAGGCGACAAGCGATTCGATGCGCAAGGAACTCTTGGCGATTGCCCGGGCGCCGAAATCGTCTGCTTCCTTCTCGCCCTTGTCTTTATCGGAGTCGGACTTGCCGGGAGCGGCGGCGTGGCGGGCCACGGCGTCGGCGACGTTGAGAGCAAAAATGCTATCACCGCGCTCGGCGGTGCGGTATTCGACCACATCCTTCCAATCCTTCTTGTAGTCGTCCTTCTGCGACTTGGTCCACGGCTGGCGCGTGGCGAAGTAGATGGTCTTCGAGTCGGGGGACCAGGCGAATGCGTGAACTTCCTCGTCTCCTTGCGTGATGGCGAAGGCTTCGCCGCCTTGGGGAGAAATCAGGTAAATCTGGCTGGGGGAATCGTCTTTGGACTCGGCATCGGCGTCTTTTTCTGCGGAGCCGGTCTTGCGATCGGAGAGGAAGGCGATCCAGCGGCCGTCGGGCGACCACTTGGCAGAGGTGTCGTGGCCGGACTGCGTGAGTTGGATGAGGGACTTGGTGTCGTCGCGGTAGAGCCAGAGATCGGTGCGGAAGATTTGCTGATCCCAGTCGGCACGCTCGGTCCCGAGCACGACCGCGTTGCCGTCGGGCGAGATCTCGACGGAGGCGAACCCGACGGAGTTAAAGAAATCGTCGAGCGTGAGTTTAGGTTTGGACTGTGAGCGGACGACCAGCACGCTCGACAAAATGGTGACGACGAGCAGCAGACATTTTTGGATTCGCATAGGTTCCCGGCGGGAAACTGGTTATACAACGCGAGGTTTGTTCGAAGCAAGTGCAGGCGCGGCGGCGGTAGTGTCCTATTTGTGCTAGGACACTACCGCGGCGGCGATGCGGTACAGAGTCCAGAGAAGGGCGGCGAAGACGACGACGGAAACTTGAAGGTGAGTCCAGCGCGTCAGCGGGCCGAAGAGCGGTAGCATGCACGAGAGGTACAACAAAACCCGCAGAGCCGGTGCGAAGGGATGCCGAATATTGGTGATGGACCAGTCCGCCAGGAGAAGCAAAACCGGAGCCCAGGCGAGCAGGTCGTAGATGTAGATGTGGGGGTTGACGAGAACTGCGGCGAGAGTGAGCGCAGAAAATCGGAGCGCCAGCGGAGAAGATGACCTCCAGACCAAAGCCGCGAGCACCAGGACCGCCAGCGAACTGATCATGAAAAACGCCGTCACCGCAGTCGGCCACGGCAGCAGGAGTTCCCAGAATGAACGGAGGGAGTGCATTTGCGTGGCCGAGAGGTTGAGCTGGGTTGATCCCGGTTGCGCCACGCTGTGCACGAGCATGCTGGCGTACGAACGCATGACCGCGGGTCCAAAACGCAGGTACGTGAGTACCAGCTGTCCGCTCGAGGAAAGCGCAACTCCCGCGAGGACCTTCCAGGATCGGGCCAGAATGAGGACGCAGGCGATGGCGACCAGAAACTGAGGTTTGAAGACCAGAAAGCCCAGCGCGACGCCTGCGAGCCAGTCGCGGCGTTGGTGAAACGCCAGATACGCCAGCGTGAAACAGACAACCAGCACCGCCGAGAGTTGTCCGCGCACGAAAAAGTGATAGAGCGGCGGATACGCGATCGCGCAGAGTGCTACGGTTCCGCCATGTTCCTTCAGCGCCGGGCAAATTCTCTGGAGCCGATGGATACAGGCAAGATAGATGAGGACGCTCAGCGTGCTCCAGATTGCGGCCTGGATGAGAAATGGCAGGCGCACGAAGGGAACAAAAAGACCCGCGACCTGGGGCCCATAGAAATATTGGAGCTCGACGCTGGTCGGACGGCCGACCGTCGCGCGGATTCCATGAGCCAGCACTTCTCGATCGTAGAGCTGGCCGGCGCGGCCTTGAGCGATGAGACCTGCAGAGATGGGGAACTGAAGAAAATCCTGGAACTTGATGTTACCGGCACGGTCGAAGAGGCCGGGCGTAGCATAGTCGACGGCGCAAACACCCCACAGGCAGAGGGCGAGGACAGCGGCGTGCGCGCGAACGCGGCGCAGAGTAAGCCATGCGGCAGGGCGGGTCAGCCAGACGGACGTGAGTTCGTCCGTCATGGAACGAGTTCGGCGTTCTTCAAGGCGTCGTCGAGCGTCTGGCCCGAGTGCGGCGTAGAGGTCATCAGGCGCCAGCCGTCGTCGTAGCTGCGCAGACCGACCGTCGATTGATAGCGCATGTCGGCAGAGTAGAGCGCGGCGCCGATTTCGTTGAGCGGCACCCAATGCCAGGTGAAATCAACGTCGGCAAGACTGCCCTGCTTGCTGATGCCGGTGATGTCGAGGAATTCGCGGCGCGCTACCGGAAGCGGAAACGATGGATGCGCCGAAACCTCGCGGGAAACAACGGTGCGAACCGTGTCGACCCCGGAGGGAGTGAGTTGCAGGTTCCAGCAGGGCGGCGGGACGAGGCCAGCCGGGCAGGGCGCGCTGGTGGCGGAAATCCATCCATGATGCTGCAGCACCAGAGACTCGGGGGCCAGGTAGTCCTTGTTGGAGATGACACCGGTCTGCAGTGTGATCTGCTGGGAAGCTTTGAAGGCGTCGGACGATGCGATGAGATCGGCGGCCAGGCGGCGCGTGAGGAAATCGCGGGGCGAGCAGGAGCTGCAAACAAGGACCGCGAGAATTAGGAATGATTTTTTCATTCGTCGCTTGCGACTCGCCGTTCCCATGTCTCGCAAAATCGGCGAGATATGGCGCATCCCAGTCACCTGACTATTTCAACGACTTGTGATTGTAAATAAACGCGAGCGACTGTGCGGCAGGAAAGGACGAGAGGCGATCTGGCCATCGAATTTCGCCGCCCAGCGGCCGGGAATCTGACACGAACATTTCGGGCAGCGGCCATCGGGAATGAGGCGGTAGTCGGCAATGTGGTAGCCGTAGCGGCGGATCAGCGTCTCCCTGCATTGTGGACAGCGGGTATCTTCCCAGTCGTCGACCATGCCGGGAAGATTGCCGGCGTAGATGTAGCGCAGGCCGGATTGGCGTCCAATGTCAGCGGCCCGGAGTAAATCTTCGACGGTAGTGTCGCGAGGTTCGTTCATCTTGTAATCGCCGTGATAGGCAGTCACATGCCAGGGAATGTCAGGAGAAATGCTTGCTACGAATTCAGTGAGGCGGCGGAGTTCGTCTTCAGAATCGTTGAAGCCGGGGATGAGCAGCGTGACGATTTCGAGCCAAAGCCCCATCTGATAAATGCGGCGGATACTGTCGAGAATGGGCCCGATCCGCCCGCCGAGTTCGTGATAGCGCCGGTCGTCGAAACTCTTGAGATCGACTTTGTACAGATCGAGATGGGGACGCAGGAAGTCGAGTACCTGAGGAGTGGCGTTGCCATTGGAAACGAATCCGGTGACCAGGCCGGCGGATTTCGCTTCCTTGAATACCGCAACGGCCCATTCGCTCGTGATCAGCGGTTCGTTGTAGGTGCTCACCAGAACCTTCGCGCCTTGGTCCAAAGCGTCGCGAATCATCGCTTCCGGGGAAACTTCCATCGGCGGCGAGACAGCGCGGGGATCGCGCAAGGCCTGCGACGTCACCCAATTCTGGCAGTATGCGCAGTGCAGATCGCAGCCCAGCATGCCAAAGCTGTAGGCGAGCGCGCCGGGATACGCATGAAAAAACGGCTTCTTCTCGATGGGATCGCACTGCATGCCGGCCGTGTATCCCCAGGGCACATAGAGCTTCCCGCCGCGATTGAAGCGCACCTTGCAAACGCCTGCCTGGCCTTCGGGGATCGGGCAACAATGTCCGCACGAGAAACAACGAAGGCGGTGGTTCTCAAGTTTCTCAACGAGCCCGGGATCGGCCTCGCGAACGCGCTGATCGAGGATGGCGCGGAGGGTGGGCACAGGCAACCTCGAGTTCATTCTAGCGCTTCGCGTGAAGTGCAGCTTATCGTCCGCGTCGGAGGCGCAGATCCTCGTTTTGCTTGGAGAAGGCGAGCGTTATGACGCAACCTTCCGCCTCGATTCGAACCAAATCTCAGTGGCCGGTGTCGGGCTCGGCAGATTGGTGCAGGAACCAGTTACTGGCTTCCTGTTCGATGGTGGCAGCCTGGGCGCGGGTGAGGTTGGCGGCGAGTTGGGAGGCCAGTTCACGGTTGCTTTCGTCGCCGCGCGCGCGCGCCAGCACAGCCCAGTAGTAGGCCTTGGTTGGATCCTTGGCGACGCCGATCCCGCTGGAATAGAGAAACCCGAGTTTCGACTGGGCGGCAAGATTGCCGTGGCTGGCGGAACTGAGGAACCAGCGGAAGGCTTCGTGCTCATCTTTCACGACCCCATCCCCCTGGAAGTACCGCAACCCCAGGGCATTCTCCGCGGCGGCGTTGCCGGAGGCTGCGAGCTGGCGCAATTGATCGATGGTTGCGGTCTCGACTGCGGGGGCCCCGGCGGCTTGTGGTCGCGAGGACGCCAGCACGGTAGGCAACTGACTTTGGCGAACATGAAGCTTATCGTGCACCCACGGCATCAAGTCGCTCTGGATCCACGGCGCGGAAACGACTCCCAATACCGTCGCGATGGTAACCGCCGCAAGACAGAAAATAATAAGGTGCCGCAAAGGCAGCGTGATTGCACTCGGTAACCGTTGCTTCTCTGCCTCGGCTTTGCTTTCTTCTTCGGTCGAGGCGAACAACACGCTGCCCGGAGAAGGAGGAAAGCTGGGGGCCGCGGTCAGAGGCGGAAGATCCTCGGCTCGAGCAGCGCGGTTGACGGCGGCGAGCACGGTCTCGGACAGGCGCTGCAGCACGCGGCTGTCGTCTTCGGAGAAGGCGTTCGGTTGAGCGGAAAAAGTTTCGAGAATCCCGATCGATTTGTCGCCCACGCGAACTGGCGCGGCGAGGATGGAACGGATGCCGAGAGCCCGGCAGCTTTCGCGATCTACACGGGCGTCGAGTTCGGAATCGTCGCAGCGCAGCAGGCGTCCGGACTGGACGCATTCGCCGGAGAGTCCGGAACCGACCTGCAGGCGCGCCCCGACGGGCGGAGCCATCGAACCAGCACTGGCCTGGCACTCCATGAACTCAGGGTCGGAACCCGCCAGCGCGACGGCGGCGCCGGAAGCGTGCACCAGAGTCTGTGCGCGACTGGCGATCAACTGCAAGGCAGCGGCCAGATCGGCGCCCAGAGTTTCCACTTCGCGCTGCACCGCGGTGACGGCGTTGAGCGTGTCCGAGTAGTCGGGCCGCGGCGCGGGGAAGTCAGCAACCGGTAGCGCGGTTGGCAAGTTGGCCATGCCGATCATCGCGTTGAGGAACAGCCATTCGCGCAGGCGGAACATCGATGCCGGAGGCAGTTCCGAAAATCGCAGGCCCGCGCGGCCGGCGTCGTTCACCCAAACCACCTTGCCGGTCGTGTAGATCGGGTCGGGGCATTCGGCGAGATCGAGACAAAGGTCCACGCTCTGTTCGACGGCGAGCGGCGACACGCAGTGAATCGCCACACCTTCTTCGCAGATATCGACAATCTCGTGGAGATCGAGCGCCGCGCCGCGGGACTCGGCAGCGAAGCTGGCGTAAGCGGGTGTTTGAATGCGATGGCGCACACGCCGCCGCCGATTCGGCTGGGCGTGCCGCAATGGGGAAGTCATCGCCGCCATAAGGTTCCGGGGATGCGCAATGCGAAGCACTATATTAACGCGCGGCGAGCGAAAAGTGCGCAGCAAAGAAAATCGGTAGGACGACAGAGACAAGGCAGGAATCCTCAGGCTAAGACTGACTTGAAGGTTTCGGTTGGGTTTGGCGGCCAGACGCCGCCCTCGACCGCCACCGCGCGGCGCTATGCGCGGAGACTAGCCCGCACGGCGAAGTTCATGAACCTGTCCGTGAACCTGACCCTGCACCTGGGCGCGGGCTTGGGCATGGTGGAGGCTCGAAATGCGGGAGATGGCAGCAACCATCATGCTGGAAAGCAGCTGCATGGTGGCAACGTCTTTTTCGTCGAACGCGCTGGGGGAAGAAGACAGCACTTCGAAGATGCCAAGCGTGCGGCGGTAATGGCGCAACGGCGAAACCAGAATCGAACGAACGCCAAGGCGGCGGCAGCTGGCGAGATCGACCCGCGGATTGCGTTCGGCGTCGTGGCAGAGCATCACTTCGCCGGTCCTCACAGCTTCGGCCGAAATCCCCGTATCGGTCTGCAGGCGGATGCCGAGATCTGGGGCGGTGCGTCCGGTACGGGCGCGGCAGACGATTTCCTCTCCGGCACGCAAGGCAATGGCGGCGCCGGTGGCGCCGGTCAGATGCTGGGCGCGCTCGGTGATGGCGCTGATCGCTGGCTCCAGATCGAGCTCGGCCGCGTGAATTTCGGAATCTTCGACGGAGACGGCTCGGAATCCGGAGACCGGATGAGCCGCATTGGCGAGCCGAAGCTGGCTGCGCAGGGCAAGTGACGGCGTGCGGGAATGATCGGCGCAGTCGTTCATGCTGACGGCTTGCGCGTCGGGAACGGTGCGCAGCAGGTCGCGAACCAGCCAGTCGAGTTCGCTGTCGGTGATCAGATGCGCCGTCTGCTGGTGACGCAGCGATCCTCCCAGCATGCGCGACAGTCCGACCAGCGCCGTGCTCCCGCAAGCCAGACAGTACGTCCGGCTGCTCGAGCAGATCATTTCACACTGCACGCAGAAGGTCGCGGTCTGCAGGGGGACGAAATTCACGTCCTTGAAAGTCGATCCATAAACGGTCTTGCCAAACATGAGTGCCTGCCTTGCGAACGATTGAGTGCAGATGACGTTAAAGACTTCCCAAATCGGGAAAAAGTGACGGAATGGGTTCCCATGTGGAAAACAAGGCAAGAATTGCAAACCGGAGTGTGCAGAGATTTGCACTCACCATGTCTCCGGCTGAAAGGCCTGCTGGGAAAGGACTTTCAGGCTTCGTCCCGGTATTGCTTTCGCGCTCCTCGTCGGCTATGCTTGAGTCACGTTTGCGGGCTCCCAGCCTGCATCGAAACTGGGGGGAATCAACATGGAATGGACCGCTCCTGCTTTTGAAGAAGTTTGCCTGAACTGCGAAATCAACTCCTACGCCAGCGCCAAGCTGTAACCAGTTCGCTCTCCCCTCCTGCAGTTTCTATCGTCGCTGGCATAGGTGTGCCTGCGACGCTTAAACCGCTGTCCACGCTCTAGGGCAGGCGCTCGTCCGGCCCTGGACGAATGCGCCGGGGGCAACACGACTTGAATTTCTACAGCCCTTAGACTTCTTTCCCCTCTGGGTCGGCCTCGGCCTGCTGGCTTTCCATCCGGTGCTCGAGCTGGCGGCGCCAGTCCAGTTCTTCGACGAAGGCCCGAGAGTCGCGCCAGCCGGGCTCGGCTTTCACGAATAGTTCCAGAAAAACCTTCGTGCCCAACATGCGCTCGATCTGCAATCGGGCGGAGGTGCCGATTTTCTTGAGCATTTGGCCGCCTTTGCCGATCAGGATGCGCTTCTGGCCTTCACGCTCGCAGTAGATGATGGCGGAGATGCGCGTCAACTTGGCGCCTTCCTCGAAGTTTTCCACGATCACCGTGGTGGCGTAGGGGAGTTCCTCGCTGGTGTTGAGGAGCAACTGTTCGCGGATGATCTCGGCGGCCATGAAACGCGCCGGCTGATCGGTGATCTGATCTTCCGGAAAGTAAGCGGGCCCGGCGGGAAGAGCGGCGATGACGGCTTCCAGAAGCGTGTCAATGCCTTTCCGCTTGAGCGCGGAGGTGGGGATGACTTCCGCGAAGTCGTAGAGAGAGCGGTATTGCTCGATCAGGGGAAGGAGCTTCGCTTTCTCCTTGATGCGGTCGATCTTGGTCAAGATGAGGAAGGCCTTGGTCGCGGACCTCTTCAACAGGTCGACCGCGAACTGGTCGCGCGGGTCGAAGGGGCGCGTGGCGTCCATGAGCAACAGGACGAGGTCACAGCCTTCCAGGGCCTCGCGGACTTCCACCATCATCTTTCGGCCGAGAGAGCTATCGGGCTTGTGCACGCCGGGCGTGTCGATGAGCACGATTTGGGCGCCGTTCTTCCCGTTCTTCTTGGGGACGTGAATCACTCCCTGAATGCGATTGCGGGTGGTTTGCGGCCTGGGTGAAATGATGGCCAGCTTTTCGCCAACCAAAGCGTTGAGCAGCGTCGACTTCCCCGCGTTGGGGCGGCCGAGAATGCAGACGAATCCGGAACGGAATGGCATAGGAAGCTATGAGCGATGAGCGGTGAGCAATGAGCCATGAGCTATAGATTCTGTGTAAGGGCAAGTTTTCGGATCGAGTTGTTGACGGTGATCGCTCATGGATCCTTGCTCATTGCTCATTGCTCATTGCTTTATATCAGTTTCAACTGTTGCGCCTGCACTTGTGTCACCCGCACACGCTCGACCTTGCGATCGGTTGACTCTACCACTTCAAAGCGCAGGCCTTCGTCTTCGACCACTTCGCCTTTGCGAGGGATGCGGCCCGCCAGTTCGCTGACCAGTCCCGCGATCGTGGCCGACTCCTTCCCTTCCGGCTTGGTGCCGAACAACTCGTCGAGGCGGTCCACGTCCATGCCGCCAGAGACGATGAAAGATCGTTCGCCTTCGCGGACGATTTCCGCCTTGTCGCGGTCGTCGCGAATTTCACCGACGATTTCCTCCACCAGATCTTCGATGGTGACCAGCCCGGCGACTCCGCCGTATTCATCCACCACGATCGCCATGCGAATGTTCTGCTTCTGCATTTCGCGGAGCAGGTCGCTGCCTAGCTTGCTTTCGGGAACAAAATAGACGTCGCGGCGCATCACCGAATCCACGCGGCGCACGTGAGCTTCGCTGTCGGGCACCTGAAGCACATCCTGCGCATAAACGATGCCCTTGATGTTATGCAGGCTGTTCTCGTAGACCGGCACCCGCGAGTAGTGATTCGTGCGCAGCATCTCGATGAGATGCTCAACCGTCGTGCCCACCGGAATCGCAAACATGACCGGACGCGGCTTCATCGCCTCGCGCACCGTCTTCCCGCTGAATTCCACAACCGATTGAATGAGGTCGCGGTCGCCTTCCTGAATGATGCCTTCTTCCTGTCCGGCTTCGATCAGGGCGTCGACGGCTTCGGCCGAGGTCTCAGGCTCTTCCTGCGTGTTTTCGCGCGTTAGCGAAGCCACCGATTGCAGGAAGCCCAGAATCAGGGTCACCGGCATGACCAGGTAAATCAGGATGCGAAGCGTCAGCGTCCAGCGCGTGAGCCACTCGCCCTTGGTGCGGGAGAAGAACACGAACGGCAGAAAGCGATTGCACAGGATGACAATCAGGACCAGCGTCAGGACGGCTTGCAGAATTTCGTAAACGTTCCAGTTGGGATCGCTGAAGACCAGGTAGGCGATCAGCATGGAAATCGCGGAGATGGTGATCTGGGTGAGCACCGCCATGGCCAGCGAAGCGCGGGTACGGCCCACCTTGAGCGCCGGCTCGACTCTCTGTTCGAAGGCGTCGATGTTGTCCTGAAAATCGCGCGAAAGGAACTTGCCGGCCTCCTGGTAGAGACGATCGACGTACGAGACCAGCGTAAGCAGCCCAACCAGCAAAACCAGTACAGCGACGATGGTGGCGATCATGCCGGCCTCCGCGCCAGCTTGGAGGAGCGGCGAGTAGCTCGCGGGCTGCGCTGCTTTAAGGCGGTGCGCTCGATCAACGAGGCAGACAAGCCGAGCGTGCGGCGGAGAGTGGCCTCCTTGCGCGCCATCTCTCCATCATCGCTCTCATGATCGTAGCCTGCCAGATGTAGGACGCCGTGCAGGATGAGGATCTTGATTTCCTGGGAGAGCGAATGTCCAATGCGCTCCGCGTTTTCGCGGGCAATGTCGGAGGAGATGGCGATCTCGCCGGCCAGTTCAGAGCGCGGAGCGGATGCAGCCGGGAAAGACAGAACATCCGTGGGCTTGTCCTTGCGGCGGAAGGTCCGGTTCAGCTGGCGCATCGATGCATTGCCGCCGATGAGCACATTGATCTTGCCGGACAAACCCGCAGCCCGGCGGGCGCGGGAGAGAAAACGCTCCAGCGCGGCGTGGCTGAGACCCGCGACCTTCTGTTGCAGAATCACCAATGCGTTATTGCGACCCGCTTCCATTTTACGCGGCCCAGCAGCAAACAGCGACATTTCCGCGTTTCAGGCCGTGTGGCGGCAGCGGGAACAAACTGGCGGGATCGCTTTTCCTCTGTGCTTCCTCGGTGCCCTCTGTGGTGAAAACAACCGTGAATCCGTTCTTAGCGGCCTTCGCGTCCCTTAGCGTTCTTCGCGTTCCAAGCTTTTCGCTTTGCACCGATTCGGTAGGGCACAGGGATCCGTAGTAAAGGGTTCCCTCCGCGTGCTCAGCGGCATCTCTCCGCGTTCTCCGCCTTCCAGGCTTTCTCTGGCGATCTGGCCTGTGGCGATCTATCCCTGAGCGTCGGAGGATGCGGATCCTTGGCTCTCCGGGGAGGCCGGGGCATCGGAAGGTTTGGATTCCGGCAGAAGCAGCATCTGCTGCTCGGCGACGCGCGTCTTGTGCTCGTCGTAGGCGCGGACAATGCGCTGCACCAGATGATGGCGCACGACATCGCCTTCGTCAAAATAGCAGAATGCCAGGCCGTCGACATTCTTCAGCACATCGATGACCTCCAGCAGGCCGCTGCGGCGGGCGTTCGGTAGATCGATCTGGGTGACGTCGCCCGTGATAACCGCTTTCGAGTTGAAGCCCAGCCGCGTGACGAACATCTTCATCTGTTCGCACGTCGTGTTCTGCGCCTCGTCGAGGATGACGAAAGAATCGTTGAGCGTGCGTCCGCGCATGAAGGCGATGGGCGCGATCTCGATGACGTTCTTCTCAAGATAGCGATCGACCTTTTCGGGATCGAGCATGTCGTACAACGCGTCATACAACGGACGAAGATAAGGATCGATCTTGTCCTGCAGAGTACCCGGCAGAAAGCCGAGGCGCTCGCCGGCTTCCACCGCTGGCCGGGCGAGAATGATGCGGTTCACGCGCTTGGCCAGCAGCGCGGAGATCGCCATAGCGACGGCGAGATAGGTCTTGCCCGTGCCGGCGGGGCCGATGCCGAAGACCATGTCGTGCTTCTCGATGGTTTCGAGATAGCGGCGCTGGTTGGCGCTCTTGGGCTGCACGCTGCGGCGTCCAAGCGAGCGCTGGCGGCCGGCGTCAGCCAGGCCGCGAAGCGTGGAGTTGGGATCGGTGGTCAGCACGCGCAACATGCTGTTGAGGTCGCCGTTCGAGAATGTGTAGCCGGAGCGCTGCAGGCTTTCGTAATCGGCGAAGACTTGCTCGGCGCGCGCCACATCTTTGGCCGCGCCTTCCAGGTCGACCGAGTTCGAGCGCAGATTGATGGTCACGTTCAGGCCGTCTTCCAACAGGCGGACATTCTCATCCCGCGTGCCGAAAAAAGTCTCGATATTGGGACTGACTCCAATGCTCTTCTTCATGCAGTGTCTGACAAAACGGAATTGTGGTTCGAGACGGGAGGAAACGAGATGCGTGTGCCCCGAGGGCCAGTGACCACCATTGAGTCAAGCGTAACGCGAGGGGGAGTGGGAGTCAATGCCGGGCAGTTTCTCCGGTCAAAGAGAACCATCGCGCGAGGGGATCGTCCGGCAGAACTCGCAACAGGAAAGGAAGGCGAGCCTCATCGGCCCGCCTTTGGACTGCCATCCGGTTAGCGTTGCCGAAGGTTGGCCAGTGCCCGCAGGATGGTGCGGGTGTTCTTGTTCATGATTTGTCGAAGGTACATCGTAAGGGCGAACGCGAGGACCATAAAGAAAAGGTCGACGCGAAGGAGTGAATGCAGGAGTCCACCCAGGTTTTCTGGCGGGAAAAGGCCTACGTGCATCCAGATAAAGACGACGACCGCCAGGATGCAGAGCACTCCAACGATAATGCGCGAGGCGCGCTCAGATCGATCGGCGGCCGCGAGCGCTTGCTGAACAAAGGCGAGTTCCGCGTTGGCGCTTTCGGAATTAGGTTGCTGGTGTTCGGGGCTCATGCTGGTGTCCTTTCGGAGGTTAGGATTTTGCGTAGGGCGTTGATTCCGTAATGGAGTCGCGACTTGACGGTACCGATCGGAAGTTCTAAAACAGCGGCCGCTTCTTCGAGGGTGAGGTCGTGCTGATACCGCAGGAGGAGCACGGCTCGACTGGCGGGTGAAACATGGTCAAGCAACGCCAGAAAGGACTCGTCAGGCAACTCGCCAACTGTGGAATCGAAACTGGTGACCTGTTCGGGTGGTGCGTCGTCTAGCGGCTGCCAGCGGTGGGCATGCCTGAGATGCGAGAACGCAATGCGCGAAGCGATCCGGAACGTCCAGGGGCGAAACACCGAAGGTTCGCGCAGGAATCGGAGCTTGCGGAAGATCTGGAGCGAAGTCTCCTGCAGAACGTCGTCCGCAAGGGCAGCACCCACCAGGCCCGTGATGTAGCGACGCAACGGCGCATAGGTCTCATGGAGGAGTTGTTCGAGCGCCGTCCTGTCGCCGCTTTGCGCAAGCAAGACCAGCAGGGTTTGGCTGGACGTCGCGAGCTCCTTCCCTTGAGTTCGGGGTTCCATGCTTGAGAGAGGCGCTGGGGGCCGTTGAAAGTTCGGTTCTGCGCCAAATAATTATGAGCGCCTGAAGATGTTATCGCGCCTTCCGCCCTCGCAGTCAGCCCGGCTGAAGCCTCATCTCACGAAAACAGAGCAATCGGGGCCTTTCGAGCCTGCCGGTCAATGGATCATTCCCGAAAAATGCCCAGGGGACAAAGGTTCCGTTGTTGTGCTGGACGCTAGCGACATGCCGACTTCTCGGGACCAATTGCCCGGTACGTGCAGAGAACCGCATCCGCCGCGAATAGGGCGATTGGCAGGCCGATCCGAGCGGTGATGCAGAACATTATCGGTCTGTTTCGGAGCGCACCGCGTGGTGGCCTACAATAAACCATCGATGCCAATCGTCGCACATGAAGCATGCAGCGAACCCCATCCCGACACAATCATTTGCCGATTTATCGATCTCCGGAAATTCAGGGATCTTTTTGCCAATGAAGAGCTCTACTTTCGCAGGACCGACTTGTTTAAGGAAATTGATCCCAACGAAGCGTTGCCGCCCGACGACTACGTGAGGCGCGCTCTTGGGCTTACAAAATACGATCTTCGCGACGAGCTAGCTTTAAATAACGATCAGGCATCCAACCGTCAGTTTAGCGAGATGCGGTACATCCAATGCTGGCAGATTTTCGAGGATGAGACGCTGGATATGTGGGCAAGGTATGGGGGCGGCGTCGCGATTTTCTCCCGGTTCGATCTTCTAAGATCCGCACTCGATTCCATGCTCGACGAAGTTCTGGTGGGGCTAGTTCGATACGGCAATGCAGGACCACCTCGCTACAACCTCATCCATTTTCTCTTCATGAAGCGAAAGCATTTCGATAAAGAACGAGAACTTCGCACGGTACTGACCTGTTCTGATCCGGTCGGCGGCAACAATCGCCATTTCGGGTTAAACGGCTTTCCGAACCGTGAACCTCTTGACACGGAGAATCCCTTACACGAGTGGGTTCATGAGTACAAACGACGTCGCATTGACCTGAAGGCGCTCGTGACCGAAGTCCGGTTATCTCCTTGGGCAACAAATGAGGAGATCGAAGAAATAGACACTTGGGTCAAAGCCAAGAGCTTTACTTGCCACGTGAGGCTGTCCGATTTGACCAGTCCGTTCACGCCCACGTTGGAACAATTTCGAAATGTCGGTCATCGAGCGTGAAGGAAGAGTAATCGCGGTGGTTTGGTCGCGATAAACGAGAGTATCGCCACCAACTCTCGAATTGCGGGCTATGCGGAAGCTGGATTCGCTTGCACGGCAGATGCCGGCACGGCTCGCGTTCGCGCCCATTCGCGCAGGGCTTCGACTTCTTCCGCACGGGTAGTAGAGAGCGGAATCGTTTGCTTGAGCGCGTCGATCAGCGACTGTGTGGTGAGCGGCTTCTTCTCCGAATACGCGGCGTAGAGCGCGCCCTGCACCGCGGCGTCAATTTCAGCGCCGGAATATCCGTTGGCCGCGGCAGCGACTTTGTCGAGATCGAATTCGCCTGGATTCCGTTTGCGCTTGGCGAGCTGGATGGAAACGATCTGCTTGCGTTCAGACTGATTGGGCAGATCGACGAAGAAGAGTTCGTCAAAGCGGCCTTTGCGGATCAATTCCGGAGGTAGCACGGTGACGTTGTTGCAGGTGGCGGCGACGAATACCGGCGACTTGCGGTCCTGCATCCAGGACAGAAACGACGCGAGCAGCCGCGACGAGACTCCAGCGTCCGCGGACGCCGAATCAGGCCCGCTGCCCGCAAAGACTTTTTCCAGTTCGTCAATCCAGAGCACACACGGCGCCAGCCCCTCGGCGACCTGAAAGACTTTGCGAATACGCTTTTCGGTTTCGCCGATGTACTTGTCGTATACGGCGGACGTGTCGAACTTGACGAGCGGCAGTTTCCATTCTCCAGCAACGGCGCGCGCACAGAGGGATTTGCCGCAACCCTGCACCCCGAGAACGATCATGCCACGCGGCGGTTCCAGCCCGAATTCCCGAGCCGAGTCTTCCCATGCGCCGCGTCGCTGAGCCAGCCAATGCTTAAGATTCTCGAGGCCGCCGACGCTCGACAAACTGTCAGACGCCTCGACAAATTCGAGCATGCCGGAGCGCCGCAACAAGTGCTTCTTGGCGTCGAGGACATCGGTGATGGTTTCCGGACAAAGCGCGTAGCGCGTCACCAGCGCCTGCGAAACCGCGCGGTCGGCTTCCTCTTCGGTGAGGCCGCGAAGGTTCGCTGCCATGGCGTCAACGCCGGGAGCATCCAGTTGCAGCTTCAGCGTGTAAGTTTTCGACAGCCGGGTAAACGTCTCTTTGATAATTTCGTGCAGGCGGTCGCGATCCGGCAGGGGAAGGTCGAAGTATTCGACCAGCTTCGCAAGTTCCGCCGGGACCGTAAGCTCGGGAGCGGTGAGGATGACGGTGCGCCGGTTCGCGGAAAATTTCTGCCCAACATCGCGCAGGCGGCGCACCACAATTGGATCGTCCATGTGACGGTGAAAATCTTTGAGAATGAAGACCGCTTCGACGGTCATCGACTCCATGTTGGCGAGGGCCTGCGCCGGCTCGCGAGTGTTGTACATGGCGTTGCCGCTGGTAGCGGCGCTCGGGTCAGCGCTAATCGCGCCCATCATGGCGCGAGACAGGCGATCCGCTTCTCCGGAAGTCGGGCTCAGCGAGGTGCGGATCGTTCGCGCGGACTGGGCCAGCACGGAGGCTTGATGCGGTTGCTGCGGGGCCGCGGTTGCGCCGGTCCGGAGCAGGCCGTCGGCGATGCTCCACTCGAAGATCGCCATATTCAGTTCAGAACAGGCGGCGCGGGCCAGGTTGACGGCGCGCATCTCCTCTGACGTTTCCATCACCAGGATGGGCGTCGAGGAGTTGATGAGAACTTTCAGGCGTTCCAGTCCGTCGGGCATATGGGTTAGCTGATAGTTCCTCCAACCAGGCGTCATTCCGAAGCCCCGCGTTTTCACCAGCGGGGCGAGGAATCTCGCATGGAGAGGCCTCCGAGCTTCATGCGAAGCCTTAGACTTCGTTTGACCGGGTGAAATCGCTACCTTATAATAAGAGTTTCGGACCTACCCGAATATCTCTCTAGACAAACGAAGGTAACTGACAAGCAATGGCCAATCATCTTTCCGCGCAGAAGCGGGCCCGCCAGACCGAACGCCGCACGGCACGCAATCGTGCCAATACTTCCACCCTGCGCACCCAGTTGCGCGACCTGCGGGAAACCATCGAGAAGGGCGACAAAGCTGCCGCCGAACAGGCGTATCGCAAGACCGTGTCCGCGCTCGACAAGGCGATCAAGAAGGGGATTCTGCCGGAAAATACAGGATCGCGCTATAAATCACGGCTGGGCAAGCGCGTTGGAGCGTTGAAGTAAGCCGCAGTCAGACGATTCGAAGGAAAGGGCAGACTCGCACCGAGCCTGCCCTTTTGCTTTTGCCGACGCCTTGCCCAAGAGTTTGTCATTCCGAGCATCGCGAGGAACCTGCTGTTGGGCTGCCGGCTAACAAGAAGCAGGTTCCTCGCTCCGCTCGGAATGACAATGCGAGTTGCGTTACGCCACAATCTTCATCGCATCCGGATCCCACTTCACTACCGCGCCGCGCTCGATGCTTACGTTGCTGAGCAGTGCGGCTCCCGCGGCGCGATAGCCGAAGACGGCGTCTTCGACCACGGGCTGACGCGAGCGCACGGCAGCAAAGAAGTTGGTGAAGTGGTCGTAGCTGTCGCTGTAGTGCGGAGGCGCGACATACTTCTCCGAGCGCGCCGGAGGCGGACCGGAGGGATGGGTGCGCGGGTACTTCTTGTGGTAGTCCTCCAGAATGCGTTTCTGCATGGCCTCGGTGAAGCTATCGATCATGGTGCCGGGTTCGGTTTCGCGCGGCGTGCGGCTGACGGTCACCGAGTTTCCTTCGATGTCCATGATCCCTTCGGATCCAATGAAGCTCAGGCCTTCGCTCTCCTCGCCGCCGTCGACAAAATTGACGCGCAGGCTCAGGTTGAATCCCTGGTAGTCGAACAGGCCCATCAGCACGTCCAGGGCGTCGCGGCCATCTTTCCAGAAGCGCAGGCCGCCGGTCGCCATCGCCCGGGTCGGCCCGTTGCTGCCGGTGATGAAGTGCGTGCCGCTGAACAGGTGAACAAAAAGGTCGCCAGCCACGCCCGTGCCGTAAGCTTTCCACTTGCGCCACTGGAAGAAGTGTTCGGCGTTGAACGGAATTTTCGGCGCCGTGCCGAGGAAGCGCGGCCAGTCGCAGGTTTCCGGAGAAGCGTCGGGCGGCACGGTATAGCTCCATGCGCCCATGGTGCTGTTGCGATCCCAGCGCGCGCTGACCATGTTGAGCTGTCCGATAGCACCGGCCGCCAGCAGTTCCTTGGCCTTGGCGTAAATCATCGAGCTGACACGCTGGCTGCCGAGTTGGAGAATTTTCTTGGTCGCGCGCGAGGCCTCGATCATGTCAGGACCGTCAGCGTGGGTGTGGACCATCGGCTTCTCGCAGTAGACGTCCTTGCCGGCGTTCATGGCGTCGATGGAAATCTGCTTATGCCAATGATCCGGAGAACCGACGATGACGGCGTCAATGTCCGGGCGGGCAAGAATTTCCTTGTAGTCGCGGGTAGTAAAGACATCGTCGCCCCAGAGTTCCTTGCAATGCGCGAGACGTCCGTCGTAGCAGTCGGCGGCGGCCACAACCTTCACCCCCGGCACCTGCGCGGCGACCTTGGTATCGTACTGGCCCTGACCGCCGGCGCCGATGAGGGCGATCTGGATGTGGTCGTTGGCGGCGAACGTTGGGCGAGGCGGATTGTCGGATGAGAGCGCGATGACTTTGGGGCCAAGCCAACTGGCGGCAGATGCCGAGCCGGCGACTCTTAGGAAACTTCTGCGATTCAGCACGTGGAACCTCCGGGGAATGAAGTGACGGCGAACAAATTTCGAGCCCGTCAGTGTACACCCGCGCTAGTTGGGCGGATTTGTAAGATGGCGTCATCCCGAGCGGAGCCGTTTTTCAGGCGGAGCGAGGGATCTCCCGTTAAACGTCGCGTTATGTGGGAGATCCCTCGGCCCGCTGGAGGAAACGCGGGCTCTCGGGATGACGCCTCAGATACTGGTTATTTCAAATTAGGCGGTGATGCCCCCTGGCTGTGCGCTCTGCGATGCCCCGGGAGCATGGTTTCCCTCCCCGTGGCTGCATTTTTCTTCCCCATCTGGCCTCATACGCCTATGCGGCAGCCCATCAGCCCTGCGGTGGCGTTCTTTTCGCTCCGCCAGGTAGTGCTTCCTTCGCTCCCGGGCGCATCCCCTGGAACAGGTCACCGCCCCTTTGCGCCGGCGTTTCTCCGGAATCGCCACCCGATCCCATACGCAGAACTCCTGAATACTCCCATCTTCTCGAATCATTGTCCCCTTCCCCAACCTCCCTCTGAATCGCTCGCACGATGTCACGTCTGACACAAGGCAGATTTTTCGCCGTTTTCGTGCACGCATGTTCCGATATTTACTCTTTCGAAATTCTCAGTAAAGGTTGTTCGTCACAACGCGCGAATTTTTTTCGCTGTGGAAAACGGAGGGTGCCTCTGCTGCCGGGTCAATGAAGGATGGGAGAGAGATTTTTCTTTCGCGATTCGCGGGCTCGGGCACAACCTAGAAAAGGCAGTCGCCGATAACAGGAGCAGGTGATAAAGTGCAGGTGGTGCGCGCCATACGTGCGATGCAGACCGCTGGGCATAACCAGCCCATGGTATCGGCAGCACGGTTCCCGCCCTTGCCAAAAACGCAAGAGCGGGCCACCCAGACTCGTTACGGGAAGGAAAGACCAAGCCCAGAAGGGCGGGCCACCCGTCCACTCCGGCGAATATCTATGAAGATTTCCTGCAGCGCCATGGGGAAGGCATCCAGCACATTGGCATGCCGGTGGACGATCTCTCCAAAGCGACGGCCGCCTACGAAAAACTCGGCTTTCCCGTGTGGCAGGCCGGCGCGTGGGGAGATGTGGGAAAGGCGGGGTCGGGGCAGTATCACTATATGGACACGGACAAAATCGGAGGCGTGAGTGCGGAGGTGATTCGGGCGCACTCGGCTGAGACATGACGTGTGATTATTCCGATTCCTAAGCCCCACTCAAGCCAAAAGCAGGCCTGAGTGGGCCACCCGTCCAGCCTGCGATCCGCAGGCTACTCAGAGTTGTAGACATAGCCGTAACCCGGGGTAGAACTTCCACCGGCGAGCTGGGCAGCGTCGTTTATAGCGAAACCTCCCGGAGCGGAATAGAAAACGCCATTATCGAGTATGAACTCATGCCACTTTCCTTGAGCGTCCTCGTAGGAGCCGAGGTATTGGCCTTGGTTGTTAGCAGCGAGAAGGCCCGTACTTAAAGCACCCGGATAGTCGACCTGGGTGCAAACTTGCCCGGATGGTGGTTGCGTAGGGCACACGAATCCGTGGAAGACCTGGTTGTCATCTTCGAAGTCTCCTATAAAATTTGAGTACCCGTCGATCGCGTTGAAAAAACAGCTTTTTTCGCCGATCGCCGTGCAGGATCCTCCAAGCACGTTTGGCAAGGATGGATAGGCAAAATACGTAGCCGTTCCCTTCGCAGAGTTGTAGTAGAAGTAAAAGAGGTTGCAAAGGTCGTCCACCTGACCGACTATTTGGCTGTTGTCATTAATGGCGACCAAATAGTTGGCCAGGCACCCGTTGACGAACGTTGTGACAGTTCCCGTTACTGGCGTCCATAGAAAGGCCGGAAAAACGGGCGCTGTGGTCGGAGAGCAGCACGTTGCTCCAATTACCACTCCTGCGTCATTCAATCCGTAGGGTGTAGGGCTGATGTACGAAATACCCGTTTGGATTGCTGTCGAGGTGAAGTTGTAGTTGTCGTCAAATATAACGAGCCCGCCGGAAGAGCCCGCCATCTGACCTATCAAGCCGTTTGAAACGAACTGCGGGCCACGACGCCTGCGACGGGATTCACCATGTCATTGATAGCGGTGAAATCGCCGCTCTGTGCATTCGGAAGTGCCACGGCGACGCCTGTCCAGACATACGGCTTTGTTCCGTTGCCGCCGGGAAGTTCCAAGTATGTCATATCGTAGTCGATCGCGGGCGAGTGGCCCATTCTGGGATTCTTCGGATCTGCGGTTGTTCCTCCGTATTTCACGCTCGGGATATTAATCAGAAACTGGTGGGCTCGTTGGGCGCTGTTCCATAGGGTGTCTGGAAAACCCAAACCCCAGATCGTGACGCGGGGAGGCATTTTAACCCCAGGAGTTGCGGCAATCCACACTTGGTTCAATCCCTGGATTTGCGAGAAGTCGTTTTTTGCAGGCGTCCCATTTCCGTAGACGGCATTGACCGCATACCCATTCGTCTGCATGCCGCTGACCCAAGCGGATAAGAATGCCCGAACTGCCCCCGAGCAGACGTGCTGAGCATCGTCGGTGTAGTTTTCCATGTCGTAAAAAACGACTGAGCCGCCAAGTCCCAGGGCGGCCATGGCCGCCGCTGCGCTGTTGGCCTCCGCAGCGCCGGTGGCGTTCGCGTTCGCTGCGGTAAAAGTCGAGAAACCCGAGGAATTGACGCAGGGCGCTTGGGGTCCTATCCATAGTGGCATGAAACCCCAACCCTGGGCCTGGACTTGGGTGACCCAACTCGGGATGAGTCCCGGGTCGGGACGGCTGATGCATTGCTTGGTAACCGGGTTCTTGAGGCCGCAATAGTTTGCACCGCCCACGTAGATTCCAACGTTGAAGAATGGACTCTTGCTCCACCACGTTTGCATCACGTCGACGGCCGGTACATTATGCGTATCGAAGCCCAGTCGCTGACTGTAATGAAGCGACACGGTGGAAGCTTGGGGAGTCAGCGATGGCCCGGGGCCGACGTAACGAGCCCTGAACCTTCGCGGGATCGTCGCCTCCGAGACCGGCAGAGGATGGGGTGCCGGCAGGGGCGTTACGTCTTGCCATGTCGCGCCGCCGTCTTTGGTCGAAAATAGAGTGCCTATGCGGGTCGAGGCCCAGCCGTGGGCGTTATCTGCGAAACGGAATTCGGCTACCTCGTCGTGCTCTGGTATGGCGAGGTTCGAGGTCACGCGACTAGGAGCACCCTCTAGCCCGACAGTTAGCAACGTGAGTCGGTCGGTGTGCATTTTCTCACGGGCTACAAGAATGACGGACTTCCCTCCGGGAACAGTAATCGTGTCTTCGACATGCTCCAAAGAACCGATGTCGGAGTCGGCCAGCAAGCGACCGACCCTCCAGGTTCTTCCCCCGTCACCTGTAACATACAACGCCAACGCTACGCTTCTTGCCTTGTCATTCGGCGAAGAAAGCCAGACGGGCAGAAGGCCTTGTTTGGGATTGATGAACTTGACATCACCGTAATAAGGATGCGCGGAAGCAGATCCGAGCGAATCGGGAACCTCGCCAATACCTCCCCAGGACTTGCCGCCATCGTGCGTGCTGTATCTCCCAGCCCAGTCTGGACCAGACAGCCAGCCGTCCTGCGGTGTGACGAAATCCGGGCGTCCCGCGACCGGAGCTTGCGGTAGTTCTCTCCAACTCCTGCCGCCGTCGTCGGTCCCTAGCAGCAGTCCCCAGCTGGAGGCGGAGCTGCTTTTCGCGCGAAGCACAACCCAGCCGTGTTCCGCGTCTGCGAAATCCAGCCACCCATATCCGTCAAGTTCGTCGGGTTTTTGGCTTGTGGCTTTCAGGGATGAGACAGACCAGCTATGACCGGAGTCGATAGTCGAGGCTATGTGAAATGATATTAGGTCAGTATCTTCGTGAGCATCACTGAATAGAACCCAGCCACGCAGGTTGTCCAAAAAGAAAACGTCAGTCGGAACACCGCTTGCGTGGGGAGTGATGTCGGTCCAGTGGGTACCATCGTCGATGGTCCAAAACAGTCGCCCTTTGAGCATCCATCCGGTGCCAGGTGCGATGAGTTGCATGGATTGAGCAAAGACGTTGAGTTGGGTGCAGAAGAAAAGGAGAGATGAGATCGTTAGGGTGGAGAGGAAGCGTACACACTTGCAGTTCACAGGGAACTCCTTGCTGGTTTCGTAGCCTAGGAACGGCCAAACCTCTCAATGGTCGTCGCGAGGGAAGGGGTGCGACAACTGGATGTTGACGCATCGCGTCCCAGATGTCAAGCCATGTTCAGCAATCTCTACACCGGCAACTGTTCTTGCATCCAACCCGGGGCTTCGATTTTTGGTTCGGTGGTGAGGTCCATGACCAGGCGTTCCAGGACCATGCGCTTGCTGACGGGGTTGGAGCGCAGGGCGAGGTCGGCTTTGGCGACCAGGCGGATGGCGCGGGTGAGTTCGCGGCGATTTTTGTAGCGGCGGGCCTGCTTGATGATGTCGTCGGCGGCGAAGGGAGGCACGCGGAATCCCTGCCAGAGCGCGGCCCACAGCATGCGCTGGTCGCGGACGTTGCGTTCGAGAATCACCAGCATCTGGCGAAAAGTTTTCGCCAGCATGTAGATGTGGCCGATGGCGGCTTCCTCGCCTTCTCCGGCGGACAGAATCGCGTCGAGGACTTCTAAGGCTCGGACGCGCTCTTTGGCGGAGATGGCGTCGGTAAGTTCGTATAAAGACCGCTGCTTGGCGGCGAGGACCATGGTTTCGACGTCGCCGAGCGTGATGCGCTTCTTCTCGCCGACATAGAGGATGAGTTTCTCCAGTTCGTTGGAGATCATCATCATGTCGCCGCCGAGCGAATCGACGAGTTCGCGGGCGCCGTCGGACTCGATCTTGACGCTGCGGGAAGCGCCATAGTCGGCGATCCAGCGGACGGCTTCGCCTTCTTCCACCCGCGCCAGTTCCACGATGCCGCAATACTGGCCCATGGTTTCGCGGATGCGTTGGTAGCGGTCTTTGTCCTGCATCTCCATTTTGCGGACGTCGGCGGGAATGCTGATGTGGTCGGCGACAAAGACGATGAGCGCGTCCGGATTGGGGTTCTTGCAGTAGTCCTCGATGGCGGCGAGTTTTTCTTCGTTCGATCCCCGGCCGAAGAGATTCTTCACGCCGCGCACGAAGAACACCTGGAACGGCGCCATGAGCGAGGGCGTACGCGCGCGGTCGAGAACTTCGGCAAGATCATTCTCGGCGAGATCGAATTCGAACAGGCAGAAGTCGCGGAGATCGGCGGGAACCAGGTGTTCGAGGATGGCGTCGCGGAAACGCTTGCGGAAAAAGGCCTCATCGCCGACGAAGATATACGCCGGGCGCAGCTTGCGCGATTCCAGTTCGCTGACGAAACGTTCGGCTTGGGCGAAGGCGCGCATGGGGTAAGACAGTCGCTGGTCGTTAGTCTTAGTCGTTAGCGAAACCTTTTCTTGTCTTCGGCTCCCGGCTCTCGGCGATCGGCTTTCGGTCTTTGGCCAACGACCAACGACGAGCGACTAACGACCGAAGTCCAACTTTACCATCTAGAAGCCCTCCAGAATGTTGGAGACCAGGGTGCGGGCAAAGTCCTGCGAGAGGCGGCGGAAAGCCGGCGAATCTTCTTCGAAGAAGGTTGGCAAGTCCTGGGAGACTTCATACTGCTCGCGGAACAGATACGCGGGATTCTGGTAGAGCACCTTGCCATGGCGATCGGTAAGCGAGACCCGCATGCTGACCACCACCAGGACGCTGGCGGCGCGTCCGGTCGCCGTGTCGTAGGCCAGCGGGGAGGCGGTGGTGGAAACCACGGTGCCACTCAGCGTCGCATCGGCGTCATCGCCGGGGGTGTTCAGGATGCGGTAGTGGGTGCGCGTGGTGAATTCACGCACCACGGAAGAGGTCAGCATCTGCTCGATGCGATAGGTCGAGGTCTCGTTCTTGAAAGCGGGAACGGCGATGGTTTTGACGTTCTCGGGAACCTGCACGATGTGGCCGGCAGTGTGGTAGCCGCAGCCAGCGAGCAGAATGCAGCACCCAGTGCTCAGTATGCAGAGAAGTACCGAGTACCAAGTACCAAGTACCGAGAAGACCTTCGTGCGCGCCTTGCTCGGTACTTGGTACTCAGTACTCGGTACTCGCGGGACTCGACTCACTGGATCTTCCCCGTGGGGCGGGTGGCCGCCATGCTTTCGGCGCATTCGACCGCGGTCAGGGCGGCGAGACGGAGATTGTCGGCGGCAGCCCAGAGCCAGACGCCGTTGGGCCGTGCGGGATCTTTTTTGACCGACACCAGGATTTCTCCACGCCCCGCCGAACTGACGTTGCTGGGCAAATCTTCGTCTCCCGAGGGAATCGCGACGTGGTCGCCGGACAGCGCCTCGGTGAGACGCGCGGCGTCAACTTCGGATTCCGCCTCCAGAAACAGAGCCGTCGCGTGGCCGTGGAAAACGGGAGCCTGCAGCAGAAGGAGCGAAAGCGGAAGGGCGTCAGCGCCGGCGATGCGCTGATAGTGGCGGAGAATGCGGGACTCGACCGAGTCCAGCGCCGGGTCGGATTTCTGGCCGTAAGCAGAAAGCATATTGAAGGCCACCTGCGCGTCGAAAACATCTTTCGGCAGGGGCTGGAAAGAAAGCAGGTTGACGGTCTGCTGATGAAGCTCGTCCATGCCGCGTTGTCCGTGCTCCGAGGCGGGCTCGAAAACGGTGGCGACCGCGCGGCGAAGGCTGGCGGCTTTCCGCGCGCGCAGCAGCAGCAGCGCGAGCGTGATGGCAACGGGATGCGCGGTCACACAAGGACCAGGTTGTAGTTCGAGGGCCGGCGCCTGTCCGCGTTCGCGCTCGATCCAGAGCGAGCGCACGCTGGCGCCCGGTTCGTCTTCCAGTGCGGCAGAAAGGTCAATGATGGCACTGCCGGCGGCGTGGGCATCCTTCCAGTTGCGGCGCGTGCTTTGGGGATCGGAGGCGAAGAAGGTGAAATCCACGTGCTCGAACTGCTCGGCGCGCACGCGCTGGATGAAGCTGATTTCGTCACCCAGGGATTCGAGTTGGCCGAGCGAATCGTCGTCATCGAGCAGGCGAATATCGACGGCGGGAAAGTTGCGCTCGTTGAGCATCTCGGCCACTTCCTTGCCCTTGAGCGAAGCGGCGCCGACCACCGCGGCGCGATAGAGGTGTCCACGGGCGCCGGCGTGCGCAGCCGACAGCTTGCCTGATTCACTCATGAGGCCAGAGCCTCCTTGTTGGTGGGAGGAGGCGGATCGGGACGGCGGCGGAAGATCCACTGCAAGCGCCAGAATACGCCGGAAATCATGTAGAAGATCGCGATGGCGAACAATACTCGGCGCGAATAGAAAAATATCGCGGCAAACAGAGCGGCCAGCAGCACGATGAGCTGGAACGGATGGCGCGAGCGGAAATCGATGTCCTTGAAACTGTAGAAGCGCCAGGTGCTGACCATGAGATAGCCGACAGTCGTGACCATGGCCGCCCAGGTGAGCGCGGTGTACCAGGAAGTAAGTGGGTCGCCGCCGGAGAAGTGGACGACCGCGGCGATCACGCCAGCACCGGCAGGAATCGGCATGCCGACAAAATATTTCTTGCCGGGACGTCCCGGATTGGACGGCTGCGGATTCACCGTGATGTTGAAGCGGGCGAGGCGGCTGATGCCGGCGATCAGGAAGAGGAAGCTGGCGATGGCGCCCAGTTGCGGCAGCTTGATGTGCCACTGCCACTCGGTCAGGACGACCGGAGGCATGAGATGGAATCCCCAGGTCCAGGCAAGCATGGCGGGAGCGACGCCGAAGGTGATGGCATCGGCGAGCGAGTCGAGTTCACGGCCGAAGTCGCTGGTAGTTCCGGTCATGCGCGCGATGCGGCCATCGAGGCCGTCGAATAAAACGGCGAAGCCAATGGCCTTGGCGGCGTCGTCGAGGTGGGCGAAGTCGGTGAGGCTGGCGTGCATGACTTCGAGGATGGCGTAGTAGCCGAGCGCCATGTTCGCGGTGGTGAACAGCGAGGGCAGGATGTACATGCCTTTGCGCATGCGGCGTGGTTTGGAGGCTAACGGGTCCATCAGTCGGCCCTCGCGGAGACACCGGATTCGGCGCCAACCAGTTCGGGCTGCGCGGGCAGATAGGCGAGGACGGTGACTCCGCCTTTGACGTGATCGCCGACTTTGACGTTCACGCGGGCCGAGGCGTCGAAAATTACGTCCATGCGAGAGCTGAACTTCATCAGTCCAACGCGCTGGCCACGCTCGATCCGGTCGCCCACCTTGGGATTAAACACGACCCGGCGCGCGAGAAGGCCAGCGATCTGCTTGAACACCAGCGTATGGCCCTCGGCTTCGACGGTGACGATATTCTGCTCGTTGAGGTCGGCCGAAGTCTGGTCCATGGCGTTCAGAAACTTGCCGCGCTGGTAGCGCACGTCGCGGATGACGCCGGAAATGGGTGAGCGATTGACGTGGACGTTGAACACGTTGAGGAAGATGCTGATGCGCGTCTGGCGGCCTGCAGGCGTGGTGATTGGGGCTAGTTCGGTGACTTTGCCATCTGCCGGGGAGACGACCGCGCCTGGTTCCTGCGGAACCACGCGCTCGGGGTCCCGAAAGAACCACAGAAAAAAACACGCCAGAAGGACCGGGATGATCGCCCATACGGGACTGGTCAGCCAGCCGATCAGGGCGGCGACCGCAATCAGCGGGACAGCATAGAGATAGCCATCACGAACCATGGGGAGTCAGCCAATTATAGAGCAGAGTTTCAGGAGTGAAATCAGGAAGTTGAGTTGTGATTGCCTTTCAAGCGAAAAGCAGGTTCCTCGCTGCAGCTCGGAATGACAAGACCCGTGAACACGAACTCCACGACGGGTCGTTGGGGAATAGGGATATCCCTTCGCGGCTTGACCACGAGAAGTTGGCCGGAAATCAGGCTACGTTGACGCCGTACTGCTGCCGATAGTCGCGCTCAATGGATTCCATCTGGTCCTTGAGGCGTAGTTTCAGCTTCTTCAGACGGATCTCTTCCAGCTTCTCGTCTTCGCTGAGGTAGCGCTTTTGGGTGAGTGAGTCGAGACGTTGCGAATACTGCGTGTGCTCCTGAGCCAGCCGGCGGAATTCATCGTGACTGGTCAGGAGTTGGTCTCTCGAAGTCAGCATCCAGCAGACCTCCAAACCTTGATATGGGCTCACGTTAACACAGCTGTAACAGTGCGGACAATGCCAAAAAAGTGGTGCAATCTCAAAGTGAGATCGATTTGCGTGGGTTGTAGCGGTAGAGGATGGCGTCTTCAGGAGGGCTGGAATAATAGGCTTTCCGGCGGCCGGAGCGCGTGAAACCGGCTCTTTCGTAGAGGATGCGGGCGGCTGCGTTGGACTCACGGACTTCGAGAAACACCGCTGCGCTGTTTGTTTCGCGAGCCCGATCCAGGAGTGCACGGAGAAGCCACTTCCCCACGCCCTGGCGGCGGGCGGCGGGTGCGACGACGATGTTCTCCAGTTCCCACTCAGGAGCGAGGTGGCGGGCGACGAGAAAACCGAGGATGGATCCTAGCGGCTCTTCTGCCACCAGCACCAGGCGCGCGCCATTCGGCGCCAACAGGTCGCGGTACTGTTGCTCGGACCAATGAGCGGCACCGTGGCTGCTTTGCTCGAGTGCAAGCAGGAAAGGAATGTCGTTGAAGGTGGCGTGGCGGATAGTTTGGCTGGGCATTTCAATGCGCGGGCTTGGAGAAGATTTCGGCGTCGGTGCGGCGAATGTAGTTGGCCTCCAGTTGCTCGGGTGTGACAACTTCGCCGGACTGCAGCTTTCGCAGGCCGACGTTTGCGATGGAGAAGGCGCTGGGAGGATCGATGGAGATGGGCAGGAGTCCCGCTTCCTGCAGGCTGGCGGCGAGCGGCGGATCGGGAGTGGCCGCGGGAACTTCACGCGCGCGGGAGACGAAGTCCGCTCTCGGCAGCAAAGCTTCACGTAAGCACTGGACGGCGCCTTCGTTGAACTCGTATTCGCCGGCGTACACTTCGTTGCGACCGGCGTCGAGGGCGGCGAGGACTCTTCCCTGGCGTCCGCCGGCGGCTGCGATGACTTCCAGCAAGGAAACTGGAACGATGGGCTTGTGAAGAATCTCGGCGAGGGCTTTGATGGCGGCGAGTCCGACGCGGAGTCCGGTGAACGATCCGGGGCCGGAGGCAACGACGAAGGCATCGATGTCGGTCTTGCTCAGTTGGTGATGGGCGAGCAGGGCAGCGATCTGCGGAACCAGTTGGGCGGAGAACGTTCCTCCGGCGAGCGGTGCGGATTCGAGGACTTCAATGACTCCGGCCGATGTGGCTCGGGCCAGGGCGACGCTGCCGCGCTTCCCGGAAGTGTCCGTAACGAGGAGGAGCATGCAGGTTCTATCTTAGCCGGGGGCAGACGCTTCACGCGAGATTCCTCGCCCCGCTGGTGAAAACGCGGGGCTTCGGAATGACGCCTTTCCGAAGGTAGCTGCAAACACCGGGTCTCTACGCCTGCACCAATTCCAGCAGGACGCCGCCGGTGCTGGCTGGGTGCACGAAGACGTAGGAATGGCCGCCGGCCCCGACTTTGATTTCCTCGGAAACCAGGCGCACGCCGTCGTGCTTCAGTTTCGCGACGGCAGCGGGCAGGTCGGGAACTTTCAGGCAGACGTGGTGCAGGCCTTCGCCGCGCTTGGCGATGAATTTGGCGATCGCCGAATTCTCGGATGTGGCTTCGAGGAGTTCCAGACGGCTTTCGCCGACGGGAACCATGACGAGGCGGACCTGCTCCTGCTCGACGATTTCTTCGGGCGAGACCGTAAGGCCGAGTTTTTCGTAGATGGACTTGGCTGCGGACAGCGATTTGACTGCGATGCCGAGATGGTCGATTTGAAATTCCATAAATACTGTTGTCATTCCGAATCGGCGCGTAGCGGCGGTGAGGAACCTGCTTCCTACCGCAACTTCCCCGCTATTTCCTCAATCAGCGTGTAGGGGTCGCGCTTGTGCTCGGCGACTTCGGCTGCCAGCTTTGCAATTTCTTCGCGGCTGAAGTGGGCGCGCGCTTTCTCCAGCATACTATCGCGGAGCATTTCGACGAGGCGTTCCTGCCAGTTCTCGGCGCGTTTCTTGAGACTCAGATCTTCCTTGCGCAGATACTCTTCGTAGTTCGAGATCGCGGTGGCGAGTTCGTCGATGCCTTTGCCCTCACTGGCTACGGTTTTCACTACGGGCGGGGTCCAGCCGTCGTGGCGCGTGTCGAGCGATTGCAGGGCGCGGATTTCGCGCTCCACGCGCTCAGCGCCTTCGCGGTCGCTCTTGTTGATGACGAAAATGTCGGCAATTTCCATGATGCCGGCTTTGATCGACTGCACGTCGTCGCCCATGCCGGGCACGAGGATGACGATGGTGATGTCGGCGAGGCGGACGATATCGACTTCATCCTGCCCGACACCAACGGTTTCGATCAGGATGATGTCGCGGCCGGAGGCGTCGAGCACGGTGGTGACGTCGGCGGTGGTGCGGGCAAGTCCGCCCAGCGATCCGCGGGTGGCCATGCTGCGGATGTAGATGCCGGGATCGGAAAAGTGATCCTGCATGCGAATGCGGTCGCCGAGAATCGCGCCGCCGGAGTAGGGGCTGGTGGGATCGACGGCGATGATGCCGACGGTGTAATTGGGATCGGGTGCCCCATTCAAGCCGCGCTCTTTGCGGCTTGAGTGGGGATTTTGTGTCTTGCGATAATGCCGCGCAAGTTGGTCGACCAGAGTGCTCTTCCCGGCTCCGGGCGCGCCGGTCAGGCCGAGGACGCGGGCGCGGCCGGTATGCGGAAAGAGTGCTTTCAGTAAATCCGAAGAGCCGGGGGCGCGGTTCTCGACGGCCGAAATGGCGCGGGCGAGGGCGCGGACGTCGCCGGAGCGGAGGGCTGCGATCAGGCTAGAGTGGTTGTGGGGCAACGACGTAGTGTAACTCATGGACGATGCCACGCTCCCCAATCGCAATCATACTTCGGTATGACCATTGGTATGCTAAACTGGGTACCAGAGGACACCGTGCCCAAGCGACAGAGTTTTCGTAAGGCAAAACGCACATTCTCTCTTTCGCGGCAAACCGTCGCGTTCCTGGAGGCAGAGCGTAAGGCACGCCAATCCGAATCTCTGTCGGCTGTCCTGGAAGAGATCGTCCGCCTTCATCAACAGGAGAAGGAGATGGAGTGCGTGTCCGCCGCCTTCACGCGTCACTACGACTCGCTAACGCCCACTGAGATCGCCGAAGACCGCTCGTGGGGAGAGTTCGCCGCGACCCAGTTCCCCGACGAGAAGTAAGCCATGAAGCGCTCTCCCCTGCGAGGCGAAATCTGGTACGTGAAACTTCCTACCGATCCTCCCGACAAGGCCGCGCGACCCGTAATCATCGTTTCTCTGGATTCCAGGAACCGTCATCCCGCGGCCAGCACCGTGTTGGTTGCGCCCCTGACAGGATCGGTTGAAAGGCCATTTGTGACGCACATTCCGCTTCCACCGGGCGAAACTGGACTGCACCCCTCCAGCATCCGTTGCGAGGACCTGACGGTCGTAAAGAAGGAATACTTAGTGGAACCCAGCGCGCCGCTTCGCCGAGTCAGCCACACGCGCATCTGCCAGATCGCGGACATGGTGAGGCTGGCGATGGGCTGCTCGCCGAAGTGAGGGGCCTGCCCTAATACCTGACGATTCCGCAGCCGGGGCAGGACCAGCGTCCGTTCGTCTCAGACAGCAATGGTGTCGAACAGAATGGGCAGACGGCTTCAGTGGCTGGAGGGATCAGCGCGAGCCTCTGCTTTAGCGATGGCTCAGCCGGAGTGTGCAGAAGGTGCAGCAGCAATGGCAAGGCAAGGACTAAAGGGACGATCCGGAATGCCCAGTGAAAGGCAGGCTCAGACTCGACCGGACCCAACCAGAACATGAGCGATACCAGGATCAGGCACACCAGTCCCGCCCATTTGAAAGAACGGCGGGTCTTTACGTTGACATGTGGATCTCGTGCACAAACCGTACATTCCCAGTGTTTCCAGAATCCAACCGGCAGAATGGGGATCCAGAAGACGTGTCCGACGTCGAAAGTTCGCATCGCAATCGCACGTCGTGGCGCCTGGCAGCCGAGGCAATAGTCGTTGCGGTAGGCAACTCGCTTCGGCCAGAAGTGATAAACGCCATGGATGATGAACATGAAGCATTGCGCCGCAGACGATCACTTGCAGCGTGCACAGGTTAATCCTTCAACAACTGCCTTGCAATCACGAGCCGCTGAATCTCGCTCGTCCCTTCGCCGATGGTGCAGAGTTTTACGTCGCGGTAGAACTTCTCGGCCGGATAGTCTTTGATGAAGCCATAGCCGCCGTGGATCTGCACGCTCTCGTTGGCGCAGCGCACAGCCACTTCGCTGGCGTAGAGTTTCGCCATCGAGGATTCCTGCGTGGTCTTCATGCCTGCATCTTTCATCGAAGCGGCGCGCATGGTGAGCAGCAGGGCGGCGTCGATTTCGGTGGCCATGTCGGCCAGTTTCCATTGAATCGCCTGGAATTCGCCGATGGCTTTGCCAAACTGCTTGCGCTGCTTGGAATATTTCAACGCACATTCGTAAGCGCCTTCGGCCATGCCGAGAGAAAGAGCGGCAATGGAGATGCGCCCGCCGTCGAGCACGCGCATGGCGTCGGGGAATCCCTGACCTTCGCCGCCGAGCAGGTTTTCGGCGGGGATGACGCAGTCTTCAAAGATGAGTTCCGCGGTGTCGCTGGCGCGCAGGCCGAGCTTGTTCTCCTTCTTGCCCGGACGGAATCCCCTGGTATCTTTCTCGACGATGAATGCCGAAATACCATGCGTGTGCGCGGTGCGGTCGGTTACGGCCAGTACGACCAGTACGTCGGCATAGTGGCCGTTGGTGCAGAAGGTTTTTGTGCCGTTGAGCACCCAGTGGTTGCCTTTGCGAACGGCAGTCATGCGGGCGCTGCCGGCGTCGGATCCGGAAGCGGGTTCGGTCAGGCCCCACGCGCCGATGAATTCGCCGGTGGCGAGTTTGCTGACGTATTTCTTTTTCTGCGCTTCGTTGCCCGCGAGGAAGACGTGATTCGAGCAGAGTGACGTGTGCGCCGCCACAATGATGCCGATGGAACCGTCGACGCGCGAAAGCTCTTCGATGGCGGTGACGTACTCGACGTAGCCCATGCCCGCGCCGCCGTATTCGGGCGGGAAGACGACGCCCAGCAGTCCCATCTTGCCGAGTTCTTTGATGGTGGCGAGCGGAAAATCGCCTTTTTCGTCCCACTCCATGACGTGCGGCTTGATTTCGCGCTCGGCGAATTCGCGGACACTTTTCTTGAGTTGAAGCTGCTCGTCGTTCAGTTGGAAGTTCAAGGGATCCTCCGCGCGGGCGGCGTGGCCGGGGATGCTGCCGCGGTTCAGGCCGCTTCAGGCCGAATTTTGATTAGATCACAGGCTTTGCGGTGTGCGAAGTTACCATCGGCAGAAAAGATCGAGGACGCGTTACACCGCATGGATACTGACGATCTTACCGGCCGGCAGGGCGATCCCAACCGACCGGATGGTCAGGGAAAAACGGGTTGTTGATCCAGAAATGCCGCGAACACTTCGTTGGAGAGAAGACGCCCCCGAGACGTAAGACGTATGTGGTCGCCATCACGCTGCAGGAGACCGTTGGCGACGAGATCGTCGATGGCCGGTTTCGCCGAGTGGAGAGCCTCCGGTCCGAAGCGGGCGGCAACTTCGCGCAGATCGACGCCTCGATTCAGACGCAGGCCGAGGAAGAAGTTCTCTTCCAGCGCGTTGCTGGGCGACACCGGCGTTCTTGAAACAGGCGCGCCGGCCACGAAGTTGTCGAGATTGTCGGCGGTGGCAAAGCGCACGGATTCGGAATTGGGCGAAGCCGAAGGCAGCATGGAATGTGCATCCACGCCGAAGCCGAGATAGGGCTGGCGCGTCCAGTACTTCAGGTTGTGGCTGGACTCTGCGCCAGGACGGGCGAAGTTGGAGATTTCATATTGCGCGACGCCGGCTGCTTCGAGGGTTTCGCACGCCGCGAGATAAAACTCGGTGGTGGCTTGCTCGTCAGGGACAAAATGCGCGTGGTAGCGGGTTCCGCCCGCCATCAATTCCCTTCCCAACCTTGAATCTTCATCCACTTCAAGCATGTAAACACTGACATGCGGGCTGCCGGCGGTCAGAGTTTCCGCCAGCGATGCGCGCCAGCTTTCGGCTGTCTGGTGCGGAAGCCCGGCAATGAGATCGATGTTGATATTGGAAATTCCAGCTTCGCGCAGGCGGGAGATGTCCTCCAGCGTGGTCGCGCGCTTGTGCAAACGGCCGACGGCGGCTGCTTCTTTGTCGATGAACGATTGAACCCCCAGGCTGACGCGGTTTACGCCGCACGCCAGCAGCGTCTCGAGCAAGGCCGGAGTGAGCGTGCCGGGAGCGCATTCGACGGTGATTTCGGCTCCTGGAGTAATAGAGAATTCGGAGCGCACTGCGCCGAAAATGCGAAGGAGTTGGGTGGGATCGAGGACCGTGGGCGTGCCGCCGCCCAGGTAGATCGAGTCGAGTTCGCGCTCGATTCGGCCGCCCATCTCCTCGGCGGTGTGCGAGGAACCGGCAATATCGGCGCCGACGCGATCAACATAGCGATCGAAAACGGCGCGCGAGAACACGTCGGACGCGAAGTTGCAATAACTGCACTTGGTGCGGCAGAACGGGATCGAGATGTAGATGCCCAGCGGCACAATTCATTATCCCACTCGCGGCCGGAAGGGCTTGCATGCATGTCGCTGCGGCATCGCAGCGGGCGGAAAAGCAGGTTCCTCCCGTTGGCCGGAATGACAAACTCTAAGCGCCTTCGAGTCATCGAACAAACCTTTTCCATCCGAAGGGCCGTTCCGGCCATCTATTGCGGTAACCTGTAGTTTGGCGTGCCGGGTTCCCTACCCGTTGGCGATCGACTCGATCAAGACATGGCCCAGGAAGAAGAGGTAGTAGGCAAAGCATACGACAGCCGGCTCATGCGCCGGCTGCTGGCGTACCTGCGTCCGTATCGGTGGCAGGTGACGATTGCCATTGCGTCCATCATCCTGAAGTCGTTCTGCGACGTGCTGGGGCCGTATCTGATCAAGGTCGCGGTCGACCGGTACCTGGCGCCGGCCAAGGGATCCGGGAGCGGGTTCTGGAGTTGGCTGAGCCCGCGCCCGCTGCACGGCATCGCGCAGATTTCCTATATTTACTTCGGCGTGCTGCTGTTGACGTTTCTGCTGGAATTTCTGCAGACGTATTTCATGCAGTGGACGGGGCAGAAGGTGATGTTCGACCTGCGCAGCCAGATTTTCCGCCATCTGCAGCACATGCACGTCGGGTTCTACGACAAGAATCCCGTGGGACGGCTGGTCACCCGCGTGACCACCGATGTAGACGCGCTCAACGAAATGTTCACCTCGGGCGTGGTCTCGATTTTTGAAGACCTGTTCGTGCTGGTCGGCATTCTGGGGATCATGCTGTGCATGAACTGGAAGCTGGCGCTGATCACGTTCGCGGTGCTGCCGTTTATCGTGGTGGCAACGAAGATTTTTCGCGACCGGGTGCGCGACTCCTACCGGCGAATTCGTACCGCCATCGCGCGCATCAATGCGTATTTGCAGGAACATGTCAGCGGGATGGTGGTGCTGCAGCTGTTCAATCGCGAGCGCAAGGCGTATGTGCGGTTCACCGACATCAATCGCAGCCACATGGACGCCTACAAGGACGCGATCCTGGCGTATGCGGTCTATTATCCGGTGGTCGATTTTTTCTCGGCGATTGCGATTGCCTGCGTGATCTGGTTTGGCGGGCAGGACATTCTCCGGCACCTGCAGGTCACGAGCGTGACTTTCGGTTTCGTGCCGCGATTCGGACCTCACCTGGTCAGGGATCTGGCGTCGCTGGGTGTGCTGATTGCCTTCACGCAATATGCCCAGCGGTTCTTCCGCCCGATCATGGATTTCAGCGAGAAGTACAACATTCTGCAATCGGCCATGGCGGCCAGCGAACGCATTTTCAAGCTGCTGGATACGCCGGTGGAGGTTGTGTCTCCAACGGCGATCAAACAGCCGATGGGCCCGGGCCGGATGGAGTTCGAACATGTGTGGTTTGCGTACCGGGATGTGCCGGGAGAAGAAACCGAGCTTCGCGCGGCTGGACAGCCGGGGGCGGCTGTCCTTACAACGGCGGTGCCGGGCCAGCCTGACTGGGTGCTGCGCGATGTGAGCTTTGCCATCGAGCCCGGAGAAACCGTGGCCGTCGTCGGGCACACCGGCGCCGGCAAGACCACGATTATTTCTCTGCTCATGCGGTTTTACGATGTGCAGAAGGGAGCGGTGCGGATCGATGGCGTCGACGTGAAAGACATGGATCTGGCCGAATTGCGGGGACGATTTGGCGTGGTGCTCCAGGATCCGTTCCTGTTTACGGGGACGATTGGCGGGAATATCCGGCTGGGGACCGAGCGCATTCTCGATGAGCATGTGGCCAAGGCCGCATCCGATGTGAACCTTGGCGAGTTCATTCAGTCTCTGCCGAATGGATTTGACGAAGCCGTGCGCGAACGTGGATCGACGCTATCGACCGGGCAGAAACAGCTGATTTCGTTTGCGCGGGCCCTGGCGCATGATCCGAAGATTCTGATCCTGGATGAAGCCACGTCGAGCGTGGACACAGAGACCGAGTTCAAGGTGCGAGACGCTCTGGCCCGCATGGTCGAGGGGCGCACATCGTTGATCATTGCGCACCGGCTGTCGACGATCCAGCGCGCCGACAAGATCATCGTGATGCACAAGGGGCAGGTGCGGGAAATGGGATCTCACCAGGAACTGCTGGCCAAACGCGGGATCTACTACAAGCTGTATCAGCTGCAGTATAAGGATCAGGAAATGCCGGCGACTGAGTCGACGGTCAGCGCGGACGACTAGGCAGGACTCGAATCCTGGTCCGCGCCTTTCCGCTACAATTCCGCCGGACACGCTATGTTCGGCTTTTCTCCTAAATTGCCTATCTCCGAAGAGGACCGCCTTTGGGTCAACGAGGGATTCCGCCGTCTGGAAAAACTCGTTGGGAGGCGGCGGATGCTGGAGGCGAAGGTCGTGGAACCGACTGCCGAAGATTTTCCGGACCCTTACAGCAAGACGGCGGAAGCGGTCGAGAAGTTATTCTCGCGCGTCTGCGGCTATATGCAGGTGAAGAGAGAGAGCATTGCGCTCGAAATATTCCCGGACGAGACTGAGCAACTTCGCGAGATTCTTCCTTCCTGGCGCGGCACTGGCGGAAGCCACGCGGCAGGCCTTTACCAGCATTCGGGCGGAAGTGGTGAGACCACGGGCGGCAGCGAACGGCGCATGCATGTCGGGTTGCGCAGCACGATGATGGGCGATCCTATGTCGCTGGTGGCGACCATGGCTCACGAACTTGGGCATGCGATCTTGTTAGGCGGAGAGCTTCTCGGCCCGAACGACGCGGATCACGAGCCTTTAACGGACTTGCTGACGGTCTACCTGGGGCTAGGCGTGTTCACGGCGAATGCGGCGGGGAGTTTCCGGCAGTTTGAAAACGACAGGAAAATCGGCTGGTCGATGAACCGGCTGGGATACCTGCATCAGAGAGTGTTCGGCTATGCGCTCGCCAAATTTGCGGTAGAGCGGGAGGAATTTAAACCTTCCTGGGCGAAACACCTCACTCCGAATGTCCGCAGCGACTTTAAGGAGTCTCTGCGATGGCTGAAGGAAAACCCGAAATACGTGCCTACCGCGAAGCCCATCGGTTAACGGCTGCTGCTCGCGCGGACGAACTGATCGAGGCTTTACAATTCTCGCGTGCGCATTCTGATCTCGGCCGGGGAAGCATCCGGGGAAATGTACGGAGCGCAGCTGATTGAAGCGCTGCGCCGGGCTGCCTCGGCGGATGTGGGGACAGCCG
>JBBIOA010000002.1:0-323160 GCA_037443605.1 Terriglobales bacterium | reverse complement strand
GAGCAATGCCCTTTTAAGGCATGGGTCGCAGGTTCGAATCCTGCCGCGCTCACCAAGATTTCAACGCGCTTAGCAGATTTCGGCAGGGTTGAACCCAGGCATCCCTGTACACCCAGAGCAAGCAAGCTGTAGTTTCTGCGCAGTGGCGGTAGCTCACCGCGCCTTCAATCGCTCTGGGAATTCCGCTGGAAACACCATCCGCACGACCTTCTTGTGAGCTTCTTTGCGAGCCGATTTCGAAAACGCGGTAATTCGTGTAACAGCGCGAATAGCTGAACCCGATGCAATCGACGCATGATTCTCCTCTGTCAGGAGGCAATGCCGTCTGTGCAACGGAAAAGTAGTCAACCCGCAGGATGCATCATTGCCGCTCTTCTCGGACGAGCTCTACGGGGCCCAGCAATCCCGACGGCAGCAACGGAGAATTTGCCTTGTAAGGTTTCACATCCGCGAACGTGATCTTTGTTGCGCCGGGTTGCTCGTCGCCGATCAGACGGTTCACCCACGCATTCACAACTTTGATCATGATTTCGTTAGCACCTGGCTTGAGAGCGGAAGTTGCATCGAGGCGGTACGGCGCGTGCCAAACTTGTCCTATGGATTTCCCGTTGATTGCCACTTCCGCCAGGTTCTTCACGTCTCCCAAATCAATCCACAGCCGGGTCCCTTTCTTAAACCACTCGGGTGAAGCTTGCACCGTCTTCGTGTATGTCCCAACACCGGAAAAGTACTTTACTCCTGGATTGTCGCTGTTCCTCCAATCCGAGAGTTCATTCAAGGTGATCGATTCCGGAGCCCCGCGTCCGGGCTGGAAGGCTAAATTCCAGGGGCCATTCACGGCAGCGACTTTCGTTTCGGTCATCTGGGGAAGCGTCCGAGAGTTGCTGGATGTGGCTTTTCGGAATACGACAAATACGCTGCCCCACGGTTCAAGGTGCAGCGGCACGGTAGTGCGTCCTTCTGCAGCTGTGAATGATGCCCGTTCTGAAGTTCCTGTCTCAGCTCGCCACAACTCAGGTTCCTTGCCAGCGAGCCTGAAAGTAGCATCGAACGTCGTCTCGTGATCGCTCCGGTTGTCGACGAAATAGATGTCGCCATTGGTTAGCTTGCGATGAGCGAACTCCACATTGGGGGTGTCGGATTGTTTCGAATAGTCAAAGTCCGGCTTCAAGTTGAGTGCGCCGAAAGCATCCGAGAGACTTTGGCCGGCGTACACCGAACCCTTTCCTATTTTGTGTACACCCGTGCCATCGCCGAACAACTGGGATGAAAGCTTCTCGAACTCGCGTGCGTCGTCCGCGAGGCTTGGATCATCGTCAGGCTTCGGGCCAACCACGACAGCGCCATCCTGCACGAGTTTAGCGATCGCACGCAGTACGGGCAGGGACATGTGTCGACTGTATGGATCAAGCCCAAGAACTCGATACTGCATACCGCTCTTGGTCACAATCTGACCATCCCGCACAGCAAGTTCATGGATCAGTCCGTCTGCGTTGATGTAATCGAAGCCATAGCCGGCTGGTATCTGTGGAGACTTGTGTTGGAAGATGGCAGTGAGGTTGGAATCTTCTCCATAGAAGTAAACGATGTCTGCGCCGAAGTGTCCCTGCTGCAGCATGTAGCTGGAGCGAGCCAGATAGTTGACCCACGACCCAGCCTGTTCCGCCCACGTTTCATTGCGGTTGAACCACTGTCCGAACGGCCCAAGCGTCAGCCCAGGAGCCTTCCCCACCAGCGGTTGGTGCGCCGACTCGTGAATTACAAAGCGGTTGATTCCATTCAGCAATTCTTGATCGGCAGTCGGTTTCAAGGTGGCAGGAGACCACGCCCATGGCGCAGCTGCGGCCGTGAGTGATTCAGCGGCAGCGATATTCTGGCTGTAGATGTGGGCCACGGACGCGGATTCGCGATCATCCGCGTTATAGCCGTACTGTGCTTGATTCACTCCGGGCCTCTGGGTCCACATCGCGCTCATCGGCACTTCGTTCATCTTTTTTACTTCCATGCCGTCTGCGACGAACGCGCGTCCGGATTCGTGTGATTCTCCGTAGTGACCCATGCCACGTTCATGAAGGGTCTCTTCCAACTGTCCGTAATGCTCGGTGGCGATGAGATCTGCGATGGTTTTGCGGAAATCCCAGAGAAAACGATCGCTGGCGGTGCTGCTCTCGACAATGCGACCGGTTAGGACCGGCAACCATGGAGTCGGATCATATCCCCGCAGCTTTTTGAATTGCGCGAGTATATTGTCTGTCCAGTTTTGGGATCCAGCTTCCCAGCTATCGTTGATGACGTAGCGAATGCCTTTCTTCCCCATTTCATCCGGCCCGACGGTTTCCTTATAGCTGTCGAGGTATTTTTCGAAATAATTCTTCACGAAACGACGATCAAGCTTGTCCACCTCAAGACCGGTGGCCTCTGGTGTCGCAGGGTGGTTCGTGATTCCGAGTAATGAATAACCGAAGCGCAACACCACCCACTTGCCCTCAGGCGGCGTCCAGTCCAGGGCACCATCAGGTCCCGTTTTCGAGGTGAGATCGATTACGTCAGACTTCCGGATGGCTAACGAAGCATCAACCTGTGGAGTCGCGAACTGATAAAGATCCGGTTCCGGGACAAACGCTGCTTTCTCTTCAAAGTGGTTCACCCGCGGATCAGAGTGAAGCACCAGCTCGGCTACGTCGTAAGAAGTAGCTGCGGTGGGCGGCGGACCGAATGCGGAAAAGTCGATCCCCTCGGCCCAAGCAGGCACTGGTGGCGGAGGGGTGTGCTTGAATGTAATTCTGAAATACTTTGCGGTCACGCCCTCGAACGAGATTGTGTTTTCAGGCGCCCTGCCTCCACTTAGGGAGATTACCTTGTGGAAGATCTTTCCGTCTTCGCTGGCCTCGAGCGTCTTCTCGGGAATCCCGCTGACGAATTCCTGGATGAATCCTGGATCCTTCGTCACGAACGTGATGGCACGAACTGTACGGGGTTCCGGATATTCGAACTGGATCCAGGAATCGGCAGCTGCGGTCGGAAACGGCACTTTGGTTGTCTTGTCGAGATCGCCATCGCTGAGCATTGCGGCATTCAATCCCTCGCCGCTGGACGTGATCTTCGCCTCCTCAGCTGAAAACCCGGATGCGCCTGCAGGAAGTCGAAACGCGATGACGACGGCATCGGCATAGAACTCCGGCAGCTGTGGAGCAGGTGGTCCGAATTGCTCGCGAACGCCCAGATTCTGAAAGGCGCCGGTGGTGGTTGGAGGATGAGCTAGCTTCCCGGTAAAACGAACTCCGCCCTCCAGTACGGTCTCGGTCCAGACGTACTTCTTCATTCCCTCGGCTGGCGGGACCCAAGGGCCGCCTGTTTCGCTCCACCCTGGCGAACCCGCGATCGCCATTTCCATACCGAGTTGATCCCCGAGGCCAATTGCGTACTTGAACGCGCCTTTCCATTCCGGGGTCATGTATGCCAAGCGTTTGTCGACAACCTGTGGCGTCTGCAGGGCTGCATCGAAATTCTGGAATCCTGCAATCCCGGACCGGTGCATCCATTCAAGGTCGAGTTTGATGCCTTCTTGCGTGATGTTGCCATTCATCCAGTGCCACCAGACGCGCGGCCGCGCGGAGCTGGGCGGGTTTTCAAACGCTTTCTTGAGTGTGTCCTCAGAATTCTGAGCCTCGCAGAATCCGAAGATGCAGGTGAGCACCAATGTCAAAACGGAAAAACGTCTCCACGCTTGTTTCATAATCCGCAGATCTCCAGTAAAGGCGGTCAGCATAAGAGCAATTGAGACTCGCAAGCAACAACATCAGGCCTGAGAGGGCTACGACCACGGTAGAAAGCTTGCATTCGGAAAGCGCCACAGCGCCTCGTGGCCGAAAACTAATCTCGCGAAATACGCGACAGTTGTCCGTCAGTGTGATTTCGGATTCTGCGCCGCCGTCCAGGGAATCAAAAACCGACTTGGGGACACGTTGCCGCGCCATGCGTCTCATGTCTTCAACATTCACGACTCCTGTTGAGTTCACCGATCGAAACAGGATTGGTCCGCGTGCGCCGACTCAATTACCGTGATCCACCGATAAAGTTCCCATAGCCGACAACGACCGTCGAACTCACCAAAACCACGAGGCTCATGACGACAAGGAGCTTCGTTTTAGTGCCGGCCCCCTTCCACTCTTTAAGCGCAATGCCCCACAGAGTGCTGAAGATGATGATGCTGGCCATGTGCAGAGTCCAGCTGGAAAACTTGAAGCGCCCCATCTGCGTTTCGCCCATGGTGTAGAAGAAGAACTGCATGTACCAGGTTGTTCCCGCGAGGGCTGAAAACAGATAATTCGGAAACATCGGAGCGCGGCAGGGAACATCGCTTTCGATGGCTACCGCAACCGCCATTTCCTCGCCCGGCGCATCCGTAACGGATTCAAGAATATGTTCTTGATTTCGTTTCGGTATGTCGCCGCGTATCTCCGAGCGGAAATACTCATGTCCAGTGTGGTTCCGGATGTTCAGGATGACACACCATATGAAGTTTGTTGTAAAACCGCCGGCCAGTACGACCACTAGGACTGGAAGACCTTGCCACAGTCCCGGAGTGCCGTGCTGTACCGTGAGGGCCTTAATCGGGTCTCCTGCGGCGAGACCGTATGCAAAACAAGCGCTCATAACTCCAGAGAACGTCGCCACAAGAAGTCCCTTTTTCAGATCGAACTCTTTAATGGCAGCTCTTTTTTGTTCGACGGACATCTCGCGCTCTTTTGAAATTCCGGCTGCGCCTGCCACAGCGATTCCAAGCAGACAAATGGCGACGCCACCAAGAATGATGACTCCAGATCGCGTGCCCAACACCTGTCTGGCAAATTCGCCGCGAAAAATGGGAGGCATCAGAGTTCCAAAGGCGGCGGTGTAGCCCAGAGCTACAGCCATGCCGAGAGACATTCCCAAATAGCGCATGGTCAAGCCGAAGGTGAGGCCCCCAAGTCCCCAAAGGACCCCAAAGGTGTAGGTCCAAAACAACGCATTGGACGGCGCCTGATGGAGTACTGGAATGAGATCTCGCGTCATTGTCAATGCCAATAGCCAGGGCGCGATGATCCAGCTGAAAAAACCGCCAACAAGCCAATAGGTTTCCCACGCCCAGTTCTTTACCCCACGATAAGGGACATAGAAGCTCGCGGACGCGAGACCGCCAAGCCAGTGAAAAAATACTCCCAACGCTGGGTTCGGATTCATCGTTCTCCTCGAATCAGAGCTATAAGTGGAATACTTCTTCCAACGGCCGCATCGCCCGATCCGGCAGGGCTCCATCGGTCTGTACCAAGAAATCGCCCATCTCCCGTTGCCACCGCTCATTTACCTCACGTTGCGCCATGCCCGACCGCGCTCGTTCGAAGTCCTCCGTCTCCAGATACCCGACCAGAAGTCCGTCTCCTCGCAGGAACAGGGAATAGTTTCCCCAACCTGTCTCACGCAGCGCCCTTAACATTTCCGGCCAGACGTGCCGATGGCGTTCTTTGTACTCCTCGAACCGCTCCGGCTTGACCTGCAAGACAAAGCAGATACGCTCCATCGAATGCTCCTTAGCGAAGAAAGGCTTCCGAAAGCCCACCGTCGACTGGGATTACGTGGCCCGTGGTTTTGCCGCTCTGATCCCCAGCAAGCCAAACAATCGCAGCCGCACAGTCTTGGGGCAGAATTGCACGCTTCGTCAAAGTACGCAGCGCGTAGAAATTTGCGAGCTTCTCCCGTAGCTCATCAGTGGATTCCGATTCTGAAAAATCTATTTTGTACTTCTGCAGGGACTGGACGACGCGGTCGCGGGGGAACATGGTGGAACCGGCCACCACTGTAGCCGGAGCGATTCCATTGACACGCACATGCGGGCTGAGCTTGACGGCGAGTTCACGAATCAGATGATTGAGCGCAGTCTTGCTGGTGTCATACGCTTCACTCCCTTTTTTCGGAACAACCGCATTCGCGGAACTGGTCAACACCATGGTTGCGGGCAAGGCCTGATCCGTGAATACCCAATCCGTTTGACGAGCCAGCAGGTAATTCCCGGTGACGTTGACAAGGAATGTCTTGGCCCATTGAGCTTCCGAAAGCTCTCCGTCCGTTCCGGGCACTGGATAGATTGCGGCCGTGTTCACAACCACATCAATCCCGCCGAATTGTGAAATCGTAAACCGGACAGCATCGGAAAGAGATTCCGAAGAACTGAGATCCACCGCCGTAGCCGCGACGAACTCCGGGGACGACACTGCGGCAATCTCGTTGCAAGCTTTCGTTGCTCCTTCCAAGTCGAAATCTGCAATCACTACGTGGGCTCCTCGACGGCCCAGCAACAGTGCAACTTCTCGGCCAATGCCGCTGGCCCCCCCAATTACCAGCGCGATCTTGCGGCTGAACTCGACTTCAGGGGGCATGCGCTGAAGCTTGGCTTCTTCCAACGCCCAGTACTCAATGCGGAAGGCTTCGGAACGAGGCAGTGCAACGTAGTTGTGGAACTGGGTAAACTGTTTCGACTGTTCGAGAGTCCGCGCCTGAGGCAGAGGATCGGCCGCCTCACCGTCCTCCAGGGAATTTGCTCCGGCCATCACATGAATCGCATTGATAAAAAAGTCTGTCGTGATGCGCGCTTCCTTCTTGTTTTTGCCGAACCCGAATAACCCGAGCCCAGGAATCACAACTACGGAGGGATTGGAATCACGAAGCTTGGGGGAATCGCTCGTAGCCCATTCCTCGTAGTATTTCTTGTACGCTGCGCGATAGCCGGAAACATCGTTCTGTATTCGCGTCTTGAGGACCTTTACGTCTTCTTTGGCCGGATTCCAATCGACATACCACGGACATACGCGCGTGCGGAGAAAGTGGTCCGGACAGCTTGTGCCGAGCGCGCTCAAATCCTTCGCCCATTTCGATCCCGAAAAATCCAGGGCGGCCTGATCATCGGCGTAGTGAGCAATCACCCGGCGATTCGACGAAACTACGCCACGTAAAGCAGGAAGAATCTGGACTGCGACATCCTGACGAGCGTGCACGGGAGCCGTCTCCATCCCGCCAAACAAAGATCCCTTTTTGGTCTGATGCCGCTGAATGAACTCTCCCATCTGATCGATGGTTTGGATACTGTTGAGATAGCACTCACGCTGCGTCACACCCCAGGTGAATAAGCCATGGCCCCCCAGAATCAGCCCATCCACGCCCGGGTTTTCCTTCACCGCCTTCTCGATCAAGAGGGCCAACTCGAATCCGGGACGCTGCCAGGGAACCCAGGCGATTCTGCGGCCAAATTCGCGATTGAATTCTTCGAGTTTGCGCTTGCCGTTCGCACTTGCCGCCAGGGCGATTGCCCAGTCGGGATGTAAATGATCCACATGCAAGAAGGGTAAGAATGCGTGCAGCGGAGTGTCGATGGAAGCGGCAACGCGGTTTTCGCCGAAGGCGGAGAGCGGATAATACCGAACCATACCGTCCTCGTACTTCTCTCCGCGGTACAGTGTTTTCAGTTGTTCAAGACGATCGAGGTAAAGCAGAGCAAATCCGGATTCGGTGATGGAGCCAATGTCGCCTCCGCTGCCTTTTACTGCCAGAACGCGAACCGCTTCGCCAGTAAACGGATCGGGAAGTTCGATCTTGGAACTGGTGTTCCCACCACCGAAGTTCGTGATTCGGAGATCTGCCCCCAGAAGGTTTGAACGGTAGCGCAGAAGCGACAACTGATTGTCGCCAAGCGCGAAAGCCTGCTGTTCATTCCATAGATCCTTCAGGTACGTGGTTGCTTTGATTTCATGCATAAGTAATCTCACAGTATTGTTCGAAGCGTTGCGAATGCTGCTCCCAGAGGTCGGTTTCCATCGCCTTAAAGACCTCGCTGGGGAACGATCGATCGATCATCCCGCGGACCTCGTGCAGCGACGAGGCTTCCCGCGTCGCCAGGATCTGGACGGCGATATTACCGAGGGCGGTGGCCTCTGCTGGACCGGCGATGACTGTCCTGCCCGAGGCGCTTGCTGTGAATTGGTTCAGCAGTTGATTCTTTGAGCCACCACCAACAACGCGGATTGTGTCGATATTCTGACCACACACTTGTTCAAGATTCCGCAAGGTCAGCCGGTACTTCATCGCTAAACTCTCGAGAACGCATCGTACGTAAGCTCCCGGATTTCTAGGTTTCGGTTGATTTGTTTTTACGCAGAACTGATCGATCGCGGCCAGCATGTCTCGAGGATGCAAGAACATCTCATCATCTGGATCAACGAGATGTGCAAATGCTGGCTCACGATTGGCGAGTTCGACCAGTTTGTCGTAATCTCCGCTCTGACCTTGGGATGTCCAGCACCGTCTGCAACCCTGCAACATCCATAACCCCATCACATTTTTCAACAAGCGGGTAGTCCCATTCACCCCTCCCTCGTTGGTGAAATTTAGGGTCAACGCCTGAGGCGTGAGGACCGGAGCGTCCAGTTCGATTCCGACTAGTGACCAGGTCCCAGAGCTTAGAAAGGCAGTACCATCTCGCGCGGTAATCGCCGCGACAGCAGAACCTGTGTCGTGGCAGGCTGGCGCAATGACGGGAGTTCCAGCCAATGACGAAGTTGAAGTAACACTTGGCAGCAACGCTCCGATCACTGTCCCGGGCTCGACGATCGGTGCTGGCAGGTCAGGACGGAGTCCGACTTTCTGCATAAGATCTCTAGCCCATACTCGTCGAACCGGATCGACCAATTGCGTAGTCGTGGCATTGGTGAACTCGCAAACCGCTTTCCCGGTCAGCCAATAATTAAATAGATCAGGAATAGTCACCAATTGCTTCGCGTCCGCAAAAATTGAGGGCGTGTGCTGACGTGCTGCATAAAGCTGGTACAAGGTATTGATCGGCATGAATTGAATGCCGGTAATCTTATAGATTTCTTCCTTTGGCACTCTCCGGAATACTTCTTCCATGACGCCATCGGTTCGGCGATCACGATAGTGGTAGGGCTTCTCTAAAAGTTGACCACCTTCACCAAGTAGCGCGTAGTCCACACCCCATGTGTCAACGCCGATGCCACTGAGTTTTCTGGCTCCCAGAGAAGACAGCGCTCTGCGAACTGCAGACCACAAGCGTTCGACATCCCAACGCAACGAACCATTTTCCTCCACGGGCTCGTTGCGAAAACGATGAACCTCCTTAGTGGTGAGGATGCCAGATCGCAACTCTGCCAGAACGGCACGTCCGCTTTCGGCACCGAAGTCGAATGCCAGGTAAGAAGAAGGATGGTTTTTTCGTAGTGCGAACACGTTGTTGCCTTTTCGGTGAATCTTGAGGTACCCACTTCGAACAATTAGCGGCGCAATTTGTCCCAACAGGGTTGAGAAAGATGCGTGTCTCCTCGGTAGAATCTCAGAACAGGAGACCCGATTATCCTGTAAATCCGTCAAGCATACGAAGTAACGCTGTTCGAGTTCTTGGCTGCGCGCTCTTTCGTGATCCGCTCCAGATATCCACTCTCGCGAAAAGCTGGCATCGGATCCTTTGGCAGTCCCTTGGAGTTTCGCCACTCCTGAATCGCAGGCCGAACGTCGGTGGCGAACGCATCCTGAAGGAGTGATTCTGCTGCGATCAGGTCACATTTCTTCTGTGCTGTCGCCAGCTTCTTGGCATCCACCAGCGCCGCCTTCGCGAACAACTGCTGCGCGATGGTGACAGTCTGGATCATAGCCTCGATCTTGCCCTTTAGATTGTGGCTTTGGTCGACCATGTATGCGATATCGGCATGCGGTCCAGTCTCATGCTCGAAAAACTGAATTTCGTGGAAAATGCGGAAGACCTGATACGGATCAATCGAGCCAATGGTCAGGTCATCATCGGCGTAGCGACGGTCGTTGAAGTGAAATCCTCCGAGCATATTCTCCGAGAGTAGCCAGGCAACGATCTGCTCGATGTTCTGCGCTGCATAGTGATGTCCTGTATCCACAAGAACCTTTGCTTGCGGGCCTGCCGCGCGTGACAGAAGCAGCGCCATTCCCCAGTCAGCGATATCAGTGTGGTAGAAAGCCGGTTCGAAAGGCTTGTATTCGACGAGCATTCGCTGATCTGCTGATAAAGAGCCGTGTGCTTCTCTCAACCCTTCCACGAACCACTGCTTGCGTTGCCGAATGTTTGCCGTGCCTGGGTAGTTGGAACCGTCGGCAAACCAGAACGAAATGTCACGGCTGTTGAGACGTTGCGCAATTGCAATGCTGTCGAGGGCGTGCTGCATGGCACGGCGCCGCACAGCCTCGTCGGGATTCCCAAACGATCCAAATTTGTACTCTTGATCTTGAAAAAGGTTTGGGTTGATCGAGCCAGCCGATACGCCGTAACGAGTGGCACACTGCTTGATCTCGTCTGTACTTCCCACACCACGAGGACAGTCCCACAAAACGTGTAAGGCTACGGTCGGACAGACTCCTGTCAGAAGATGTACCTGACCGGCATCGCTGAACTTCTCCTCGGTAGTGGTGGCCGCCGCGGCTTGAATGAATTTGCCAAATCGAGTTCCCGTGTTGGCAAAACCCCAAGAGGGAAGTTCGATGCGAAACGTCTCAAGCGCCGCAAAAACCTTATCACTCGTGGATGAGTCCATAGCAACCTCTCTTCGACAAGGACGATACAAGCCTTTCCTCGGAGAGGTCACGTATTTCTTGGGCACTCGCAGCAATTTCGCTCTGCGAAACAGCGGGGTCTCTCGTCGGAGGGTCTTGTAGCTGTTCGAAGGTTGAAACAGCTACTGTCTTCGAATTGCCGTATGATCCATAATGACAGGATCTTTACACCATAGTTTCTACTTCCGCGAAAAATAGACTTTCAACAAAAAAGCGAAAAAGCACGATTTCGAGCGGTATCTGACCGGTCGAGTGCATTGACGGTTTTGTACCAGAGCTTAGCCATCCGGAGTCCTTACTGGCGATAACAGGTTCAACCTTGTTCCGTGCCAGGCATGAGAACTCCGCCAGCGTCGCAGCAATAACCTGCATTCAGGCAGTGCTTACGGATGGGAAATTTCGCTTTGCAAAATTCGCAGAAATCGATCATTATGACGCACTATGATCTGCTCTGCTCCGACTCGAGATCGTTATCTCGTCAAGTCCATCCTGCACGCTTCGCAGTTGCTCACTGCATTTCGTACGCCCGGCGAAGCACTTTCTCTGAGAGAGATCTCTTCACGGTGCGGTCTGCCGAAGACTATGGTCTTTCGACTGCTTTACACACTTGAGAAGTGTGGGATGGCTGAAAAAGTCGGTCAGAACCTCTACCAATCGCGCGTTCGTCCTTGGAAACAGAGACTCTATCGACTGGGTTATGCCGCTCAGGGCACGGACTATCAATTCTCGAAAGAAGTCTCGGAAAGCCTGCAGCGCGCCGCTGCGGCGGAAGGCATTGAACTGATCTGCCTCGACAATCGTTACAGCGCCAAGATTGCACAAAGAAATGCGGAACTACTTGTACGAGAGAAGGTCGATTTAGCCATCGAATTTCAGACCGACGAGGAAGTTGCACCCATCGTAGCGGCGAAATATCGCGAAGCGGGTATCCCAATGATCGCGATTGACATCCCGCATCCGGGGGCGACCTACTACGGGGCGAATAACTACGAGGCGGGTTTGATCGGAGGGCGCTACGCTGGACGCTGGATCAAGGATCACTGGCAGTCAGAGGTGGATGAAATCCTCCTCTTGGAGCTGAAGCGCGCAGGCAATCTGCCTCGCATGCGTTTGTCAGGTTTCCTGGTCGGGCTCAACCTTGTTCTTCCGAACGCCGCGAACTGCTCTGTCGTTTACCTCGATGGAGATGGGGAATTAGGCAGGAGTTTCGAAGTAGTACGACGCCATCTTCGCTCATCCAACGCCAAGCGCGTGCTTGTAGGAGGCATTAACGATCCGAGTGCCCTAGGTGCTCTTCGCGCGTTTGAGGAAGCAGGAAGGGCTGATAGTTGCGCCGCCGTCGGGCAAAATGCGTCGCCAGAAGGGCGCGCAGAATTGCGCATGCCGAAAACCCGGTTTATCGCGTCAGTGGCTTATTTCCCCGAACGATACGGGCCCGATCTTATTCGGGTGAGCATCGAGATCCTGAGCCATAGACCGGTTCCTCCCGCAGTCTTCGTGGAACACAAATTGATCATCCCGGATTCCGTTGACCACTACTACTCGAAGGATGCGGTGGCCAAGATGGTTCGAACCGAGCCCTCAGCTTGGCCCTCATCGTTTGGCAACGGAAAAGCAAAACCGAAGCATCGTTCCTCATAATGTTTGGGTTGTTCTGGTCATTCACTCTGATCGGATCACATACTAAAGTCAGACTCTCACCGCACCGCCGAGCTTCGAGCCGAGCTCTGCGCGATGCAAATACAATATCGAATACGGCCCACCCCTTTAGGTCGGACCCCGCAGAGTCGTACCGCCTCACAAATTGGCTTGCCAAATAAACGATTTGGTGTAGCTCTCGCGCCATGCCCTGATCCGATGAGTTTTCGCCGCTGCATTGCATGGAACGTGGATTATCAGCCGTCACAAGGTCCTCAAAGGTGTTTATGTCGGCCAGGCATAGCGCTAACGTTAGCGACTGTCACCAGCAAAGTGTCGGTTCATGCTCATGTGGCAATCGATGAGGACGGTGCGGGCGCTGCCTCGGAGACTGGAGGCTAGGCGCGAGATCTTGCCTTGGAAGCGCCGTTCCGCTTTGTTCCCCTTTGGCTGGAGCGACGCACGATCAATTCCGGCTGCAGGATGACGGATTCCGGCCTCGGAGGTACTTTAGATTTCAAAATCGCAAGAGTAATCCGCGCAGCTTCTTCTCCGATGGTACGACTGTGTTGATCGATGCTTGAGAGAGGGACGCGCAAGGAATCGTCGTAGTGAAGGTTCCCGCAGCCCACGATAGCGATGTCCTCCGGGATCCTTATACCGTGATCCAGAGCGTAGTTAATCGCGCCCATGGCCAGGGGATCGTTAAAACAAAACAGTCCGTCCGGCCTGGGTTTAAGGAGCAGGAGTTGACGCATAGCCTCCGCGCCCCGCTGTTTCGTTTCAACATCCCCCTTGTGCTCGGCGATGATGTATCCGTCGACGACTTTCATTCGAGCCCGTGCCAGCGCCTGCTTGTATCCCTCGAGGCGACGGATGGCCGTACTGGTCTCTGGCCCTCGAATGTGGGCGATCCTCTTGCAGCCAATATCGATCAAGTGCCTGGTGGCAAGCCGGCCCACAGCCTCATCGTCGACCCCAACGAAATTGGCGGAGAGCCCAGGCAGGATGCGGTCAACCAAAACATAGGGCGTCTTCTGTTTTTCGATCCGGAAAAACAGGTCGACGGTCGAACGGCACGACGCAATGATTAACGTATCAAGGCGGCGCGCCAGGAGTTGATTGATCTCCTGTTCCTCAATATCCGGATCTTCCTCCGAGGAGGACACAATCAGGTAATAACCGCTGCGCCGCAGCACTTCAGAAAGGGACTTGGCAATTTCAGCGAAGAAGGGGTGCAACAAGTCCGGAACGACCAGACCGACGAGGTAGGTCCGTCCTGTCACCAGGCTACGCGCGGCGAGGTTGGGGTGATAATCAAGCTCTCGTACGCGGGCCCATACGCGCTCGCGAGTCTCGTCTCCAACATCGGGAAGATTGCGCAGAACCTTGGAAATAGTGATTACCGAGACCCCAAGATCTCTGGCGATGTCTTTCATTCGAGTGCTCATAAGTCGTCGTTAGTATATAAACCACATTTGCCGGGCCGAGATCTGTGCGCCCAGCCGCGAAAGCAAAAAACCATCCTCGCTTTCGACCTCAGGCCACCGGGAAGAGTCTTTTCGGCAGCAGAGTCTGGCGATTGACTTCGTTAACGGTACCGATTATCGTCCTTGCAGTATAGCTCCCGGATCCGTTTCGGTGATTGTTTTTGTTTGCGCCTTGAGGTCGGAGGTCCGTATCGCGAGGATTTCAAGATGAAGTTCCAGGGTGCGTCAGGCCGCTGAGCAAGGGTTGCGTCGAGCCGGCCCTCGTGTCACGTTGCGAAAAATCGAGTGCTCCTGGTCAAGAGCAAAATGCGAATTCCTTACACCGGTTGCGCTCGGACATCCGATCCAAACGTCACCAACGGCACGATCCAGGGGGCAAATCGAACTCGTGATTTTGGATTCCTGGCGATCCCCTCTCAATCATGAAGGCTCTTGTACTTCATAACCCGGGAAACGCATCCATCCAAATGGTTCCGGACCCAGTCATAACGAATGGGGACGTGTTGCTGAAGGTCCGGATGGTTGGGTTCTGCGGCAGCGATCTGAATTCCTTTCGGGGGCTCAATCCTCTCGTTTCCTATCCACGGATCCTCGGCCACGAAGTTTCGGCTACTGTGCTTCAAGGAGTCAGTGGCGGTACTGGACTCTCTGCCGGAACGGATGCCGCTCTGTTTCCTTACACCAGTTGCGGAAAGTGCGCGTCTTGCCGGTGTGGGCGCCGGAACGCGTGCCAGTTCAACCAAACCCTCGGCGTGCAGCGCGATGGCGCGCTGAAGGAGTTCATCGTCATGCCGGAGGAGAAGTTGTTTCCGGCGAACCTGACCGCCAGAGAATTGTGCCTGGTCGAGCCCCTGACCGTTGGATTTCACGCAGTTGCCCGCGGACGGGTGACGGCGAACGATACGGTTGCAATTTGGGGCTGTGGCGGTGTGGGGCTCGGCGCCATCGCGGCGTCGAGCTTTCGGGGTGCGCGCACGATCTGCGTCGATCTCGACGACGAAAAGCTGGAGGTCGGACGAGCCGCGGGCGCCCACCATTCGATCAATTGCGCGCGGGAGTCTGTTCACGACAGCTTGCTCGAACTCACCGGCGGGTTCGGCCCGGATGTTGTGATCGAGGCGATTGGCACCCCAGCGACCTTCCGAACGGTGGTTGAAGAAGTATCATTTGCGGGCAGGGTTGTTTACATCGGGTATGCGAAAGAACCGGTAAGCTACGAAACGCGGCTGTTTGTACAAAAGGAGCTGGACATTCTCGGATCGAGAAACGCGCAACCCGAGGATTTTCATGCGGTGATCAAGCTGTTGGAAGCGCAGAGGTTTCCGGTCGATGAGGCCGTGAGCCTGGTTGTTCCACTGGAAGAAGCTGCGGGAGCACTGCGTTCCTGGGCAGAGAATCCATCACGTTTCAAGAAGATTATGGTGTCCCTGGATTAACTATGACGAACACCCACCCGCGAGAGTCGGCGGCCACCTCGGACTCAGGAATCGCTAAAAGCGGATTATTCCGCACAGCCGAGGGAAGGAATCTTGTCGTCCCATTCGTTCTGATCACCTCCCTGTTTCTGTTGTGGGGCTTCTGCAACGGGATGATCGACATCCTCAACAAGCATTTTCAGGACACGTTGCGGATCAACAAAGAACAGTCCGGTCTGGTACAGGCAGCCAACTACCTGGCGTACTTCCTGATGGCGATTCCCGCTGGTTTGATTGCGAAGAGATTCGGCTACAAAGGCGGGATCCTTGTAGGGCTGACGCTAATTGCGGCTGGGGCTTTCTGGTTTATTCCAGCTGTCAGCATCGGCACCTACTGGGCGTTTCTGCTGGGCCTGTTTGTGATTGCGGCGGGCATGACCTGCCTGGAAACCATCGCGAATCCATACGCTACGGTTCTGGGATCCCCGGAAGGCGGTCCGACACGCATCAACATCGCCCAGACCACCAACGGCCTGGGCTGGATTCTCGGGCCGATCGTCGGCGGTTACTTTGTTTTCTCCGGAGCCGAGGGAGCCGGGGCCAACGCCGGGCTGACTACGCCATACATCGGCATTGGCGTATTTGTCGCTTTGTTACTGGTCGTTTTTGCTGTATCGAACATTCCGGACTTGCACGCCGAGGATGAGAGCCGCGCCGCCGCAAATGGGATCACTCGGCTCAGGCCCACCGGTGGGCAACTGGCCGCCATCGCCGTCGTTTTAGCGGCGGTCTGCGGGTTGTTGTACTTCTTCATCGCTCCAATCCTCCAGTTGGTTTGGACCCTTCTGCAGATGAATGAGGCGTTGTTTCAGCCGGTGAAATACGGGCTGCTGATCGCCGCTTATGGGGCCGCCCTCCTGGTCGTCTCCAGGAATTGGGACTTATTCCGGCGCAAACACTTCACCCTGGGCGTGGCCACGCAGTTTCTCTATGTCGCTGCACAAACCGGAATCTTCAGTTTTTTCGTCAACTACGTGCTGGAGAATGATCCGGGGGTGACCCGCCTGCAAGCCTCGCGCTGGCTGGGTGGCGTCGGCTTCGTGTTGTTCATGGTTGGGCGCATGTGCGGCAGTGCGGTCATCAGCCAATTCAAGCCCGAGCGTGTGCTCACGGCCTATTCAGCCATGAACGTGGTGCTGGTGGCCATCACCATGGGCGGCGGCAAAACTGGAATGTATGCGATGTTCGCTTCATTTTTCTTTATGTCGGTGGGGTTCCCGACCATCTTTGCCCTCGGCATCCGCGGGCTGGGTGAGCATACCAAGTTCGGCTCCTCGCTGATTGTCATGTCCATTGTCGGCGGCGCCATTACGCCGCCCTTCATGGGCCACATCGCGGACCAGCACTCGATGCGCATCGGCTTCGTCGTGCCGCTGATCTGTTTTGTGTTCGTGGCTCTTTACGGCGCCATTTGGGCGAGCCTCAGCAGGCAGGACGCCACCGCAGACGCGGATGCTTCTTAGGTTTCAAGCCGTCAGCACGCTTTCGACGGCAATGTTTTCGGACGGAGGAAAAGACATCATGTCTCACCATTTTGTTTTTCTGTCGCGGTCCATTCGCAGACTCGCCGTCGTGGCTCTCGCATTGTCCGCGTTCTCCAGTCTGCGCGCCCAAAACTCCACCGCCCCAACCGCTTCAGAAGATCCGGCAGTGATTGATCAGGCGTGGCAAAAGGCCAGCGGCAAGTATGATTCTGCGCGCGCGGCTCTGCTGAAGGATGTCGACAGCGCCAATGCCCAGGGGCCTTACCGGGCGGACTGGCAGTCGCTTCAAAACTTCGAAGCGCCCGATTGGTACCGCGACGCGAAGTTCGGGATCTTCATCCACTGGGGTGCTTATTCTGTCCCCGCCTTCGGCAACGAATGGTATCCGCGAAATATGTATCGCGCCGGATCGGAAGAATACAAGCACCACATCGCGACGTACGGACCGCAGGAGAAGTTCGGATACAAGGATTTCCTGCCTATGTTCAAAGCAGAACACTTCGATGCGGCGGCCTGGGCCAGGTTGTTCAAGGAGGCTGGGGCGAAGTACGTGGTTCCCGTGGCCGAACATCACGATGGTTTTGCCATGTACGACAGTGGCCTGAGTGACTGGACCGTGGCCAAAATGGGACCGCATCGCGACACCACGGGAGAATTAGCCAAGGCGGTTCGTGGCGAAGGCCTGCATTTCGGAGTGTCGTCCCACCGCGTGGAACACAACTTTTTCCTCGGGGTGGCGCGCGAGATTCCGTCCGATGTGAATGATCCTCAATACGCTTCCTTCTACGGCCCCGCACATACCTGGGTGTCCCCGTGGGGAAGCCCTCTCAGCAACGATTTCACCTACGTGTCAACCGCGTGGGCCGACGATTGGCTGGCGCGTGGCGCCGAACTCGTCGAGAAATATCATCCCGACATCGTGTACTTCGACTGGTGGATCGGGCAGGCGTCGATCCGGCCGAATCTCACTCGCTTTGCCGCTTTCTACTACAACAGTTCGCTCAAATACGGAGATCACGTCGGAGTCATCAACTACAAGGATTACGCCATGCACGAACATGCTGGCGTGCTCGACCTGGAGCGCGGCCAACTCGGCGACATCCGTCCTCTTTATTGGCAGACCGACACCTCCATCAGCAACAGGTCCTGGGGCTACATCCAGGACGACACTTTCAAATCGCCACAGTTCGTGGTTCACCAACTCATCGACATCGTCAGCAAGAACGGCAATCTGCTGCTGAATATCGGGCCCCGCTCCGACGGGATCATTCCGGATGAGGTACAGCGGGTGCTTCTGGATGTCGGTGCATGGCTAAAGTCGAACGGAGAAGCCATCTACGGGACTCGCCCGTGGAGGACGTACGGCGAGGGTCCCACGAAGGTCGCGGCTGGCTCATTTCACGACACGGACACCGCCAACTACACGCCAGAGGATTTTCGTTTCACGACCAAAGGCGATGTCTTATACGCGATCGGACTAGCCTGGCCCAGCAATGGAGAAGCGGTGATTCATTCTCTCGGGTTAGTGCTGGGCGGCAAACGCGTTCAGTCGGTATCCCTGGTGGGCAGCGAGACCAAGGTGCAGTTCAGCCAGAATCCGAACGGGCTGCACGTTCTGCTGCCCGCCCAGGCTGCCCCGAAGTATGCCTATGCACTTCGGGTGAAGTTTGAGTAATAGGCCACGCTGAAATCCAGGTCACTGGGACGAAAAGACTACGACAGATATCACGAGCGCTCGGCCTACCAGTAGTACGCCGCAACCACCGTAGGGGAGCTGGGGATGTTGTTCACGACATTCGTGTGGAGCACGATCTGCACGTTCTTCCGGGTCCAGTCCTTTGGGGCCTGCTTGATCACGTCGGCAATCAGTTGCGGATCCGTCACGAAGTCTCCCGCCGCCCGAGTGCCGGTATGGTCCAATCCCGCGATCGTCACCAGAACAGCTCCTGTTTTCGAGTCCAGCACACGGGAAACGATGGCGTAGTCTTCACTGAATTTTCCGCCGGTAATCTTCGGCCACCAGGAGCGCGACGCATCAAAGCGGTCTCGAACATGCATCGCGGTCGTGTCGCCACCTTCGAAGACGAACCGAAGGCTGTCAGTCATGTTGAGCGTCCAATTATTGTTGAACGCCCCGATCAGGACCGCTGAACCCTCACGCAAGTCGCCGAACGAGAGATCGCTTCCGAAACGGAGGTCGTAGGCGTGGCGACGCGAGGTCAGTAGAGATGAAATTTGCGCGGTGGCCGAAGCGTCTCCAATGGTCAGGTAAGTGTCCTTAACTTGAACGAAGTCCTGCCCTGTAAAGTTCTTGAGATCTTCTTTCGGTACCAGCATTTCCATGTTTGGAGTGCTGTCCTCGGGACGCAAATGGCTTTTTTGATAGCGGTCTCTGGTTTTCACCGACAAGATATAAACCCGATTACTGCCGGTGCAAACGAGCACCGGGCGTGAACTGGCCAGAACCGGTGCCCAGAATAGATCGAACGAACTCGCGGGCCGAGCAGGGGCACTGCGAACGAGCATCACGCCGGCGAACGCCGCAACAAGGCATACTGCGAGAACTGCAGCCTTCAAGCCAGGGAGCTTGTGAAGGCGAGCGCTCGGGACCAGGTTCGCCTCTTCGGTCGAGGCAGGAGCTTCGATGTGCGCCAGCACGGACCTTACTGCGACCGGAGCCCTGGTTAGGGGAATCTCGGATGGATGAAACTGGGCCTTGTAGGACCCTGTCGGAATCTCAATCTTCCACTCACCCGGCTCAGCCTTCGACTGGTAGTACTGGGCCAATCTTTTTCTGACGTCGGCCGCGCGCAGCCGCACAACCGGATCCTCCGCGGTGTCGTAGTCCGGGGCCCGCCCGAACACTTCAAGCCCGATGATTCGTTCACGCAAAGAGCCATCGGAGGCGGTAAGGCTATGCTCGACGATGTAGCGGAACAAGTCCTGGCACTGGCGGCTCGTTCGAAAGGGCGCACTGCCGAGAATGTCCTCCAGCAATCCGTCGATTTGAGCTCTTGCGGGAATCGGGGCAGGATCGAGCAGCGAGTTGTGCTGAGTGGCCATGGAAGCCCCACAAATCCATTCGAATCGCGAAGAAAAATGACAGTATGTTACCGCTACAGGTAACGATATCCCAGAGTTTTATCCGTATTCGTAACCCATTGTCAACACGAGATTTGAGCGTTGACGGGATAGTAGTTTACCGCAGACAACCTAGACAACCAGGGAGATTCGGCATATCGCTTACTCTCCGACGCCCTGAAGCGCCTGAGAAGCCTTGTCGCTGCATCGACTCGTGAACGCTCCAGGGGCGGCAATCAAGGAGCCCTTCGCAATGTCCAGACCTCGGAGCTTTTCCCTGCTTCTCTTCTTGGTGGTTGTTTCGGCGTTCTTGATCGTCAGCGCCGTGCCTTCCGTTCAGGCGCAGACCCTCGCTTCGACGGCCGGCTTTTCCGGTTCTGTCTCCGATTCCTCTGGAGCCCGCGTGGCGAACGCGAGTGTCACCCTAAGTTCCGCGGAGAAAGGCATCACCCGCGTCTTTAAGACGGATGGGGAAGGGAACTTCTCCTTCTCGTTGCTTCCGGCCGGCACTTACACCCTCACGGTCAGCGCGTCCGGCTTCAAGACCTTCAAGCAGGAGGCAATCGCGCTCGAGGTTGGGCAGTCCGGGAACCAGAGCATCACATTGACCATTGGTTCGTCTGAGCAGATTGAGGTGACAGCGGAAGCTCCACTCCTGCAGACGGATAACGCCAATGTCGGCGCCGAAGTCTCCGCTAAGCAAGTCACGGACTTGCCCCTGAACTTGCGCAATGTGTTCAACTTCGTGCAGTTGAACTCGTCGGTAAACAATCTCTCCCAGCAGCAACTCCTTCAGTCTGGCGGAGGCCAAAGTACGGCCGACCAGGATGTCTCATTCTTCAATTTCGGAGGAGCTTATTTCGGAACTACCGCTTTCCTTCTGGATGGAGCTTGGGACACGACTACCGGCTGGGGCGGCGTCATTTATGTGCCCTCCCCCGACAACGTGCAGGAATTCAAAGTGCAGCAGAACTCATTCACTGCGCAGTACGGCTGGAGCACGGGGAACGTCATCAACGTAGTGACCAAGTCCGGAGGCAGCGGTTTGCACGGCGACGTCTACGAGTACCTGCGGAATGGCGCGCTCGACGCAAACTACTACTTCAATAATCTGAGTGGGACGCCACGTCCCAATACACATCGAAATCAATTCGGCGCTTCGATTGGCGGACCCGTGTACATTCCGGGTATCTATAAGCAGCGTAGCAAGACGTTTTTCTACTTCAACTACGAAAGCCATCGTGAGAACGACCCAACCACGCCGCCCATCAGCACCGTGCCCATCGCCGCCTTTCGCACGGGGGACTATTCGTCGGTGCTGGGCTCCCAGGCAATGACCTGTGGCCAAAGCCAAAACCAGCCCTGCGTGGACGCTCTGGGGAGGCCGGTAAATGTTGGCGCAATTTACGATCCGTTCAGTACGCGACAGATTACTGCCGGGCAGGTCGATCCGGTAACTGGTTTGACTGCGACCAGCACCGGGTTCATTCGCGATCCGATCGCGGGAAACAATCTTGCCAACGCCATCAATGGAATTGATCCGGTGGGACAGGCCCTGGTCAACTTCTATCCGGGCGTGGTGCCCAATCTGACCGGCGGGAACTGGACGGCAAGCGGTCTCGCGGCCAACAACTCCAACGAGTACAGCGGACGCGTTGACCACAATGTCAGCGATAAGACCCGGCTCTACGGCCGATTCTCCTACAAGACAGAGTTCAAAGATCAATCGCCCGCTTATTTCGGCACCACCAACCCGGCTGGCCCCGGTCAGAGAAACCCCAACAATCGGTGGAACCTTGCGGTTGGCGCCAACCATGTCTTCAGTTCAACCTTCACCATGAGCGTGAACTTGGGCGGCATGAAGTGGGTAGAAGGCAATGTCATGCAGAGTGCGGGATTCAAGCCCTCTTCTCTAGGCCTGCCCAGTTTCATTGATACCGCCTCCGCCCAATTCCCGGTCATCAATGCCGGTGGCTATCTGGCTATCGGTCCGCTCGCCGGGGCTGGAACGGCTAGGTTCCCTCGGAGTTCTGAGAGTGGTTCTGTCGATTTCGTCAAGGTGCGGGGAGCGCACCAGTTGTCCTTCGGATATATGGGGGTCGCGATTGACGAGAACGGCGGGCGTATCGTTCCCACGACCTTCAATTTTACGAACGGGTTTACTGCCGGTCCGGACCCTCAAAGTCCAACGGCGGGAACCGGCGATTCCGTCGCGTCCATGCTGCTGGGTGCGCCTTCCAGTGGGAGCACCGGGCAAAACGTGAACAACGTTTCGCGGACCTGGCTTCACGGAGTGTACTTGCAGGATGATTGGAAAGCTACGCGAAAGCTAACCTTGAATTTGGGGCTTCGTTGGGAAGTACAGCGTCCCATGACGGATCGCTTCAACCGTCTGTTTACTTTCAACTACAATGCGGCCAATCCTGCCTGCACTGCGGCGGGTCTAAATTGCACGGGCGTCGTCGAGTTTGCCACTTCCGGAAACCGAGGCCAGTACGATGCAAACTACAAGCATTTCGCGCCGCGGGTTGGGTTTGCTTATCAGCTTATGCCCAAGTTGGTCATGCGCGGAGGCTACGGCATCTTCTTCCCGAACCAATATCTGAATAGTCCCCAGATTACCGGCTATAACTCATTGACGCCTTACGTCGCGTCGCTGAACGGGGGAATCTCGCCGTGTACAAACGCAGGACCGTGCACGCTCAGCCATGCGCTTTATCTTAGCGCCGCGTTTCCCAACGGCCCGGTGCCCATCACCGGGAATTCCTTGGGCACCATGACCAACGTCGGATTCAGCACCGGCGCTGTTGCCCCAAACCGCAAGACCTATTACGGCGAGCAATGGATGTACGGGATTCAGTACGCTCCTACAAGGCAAGACGTGATTGACGTTACCTACGTGGGGAATCACAGCGTCCACACATTGGCGAGCGGCCTGAATCTCAATCAGCTCGATCCAAAGTACTTCTCGATGGGGAATGCACTGCTCACCCCGGTTGCGAATCCTTTCTTGGGCCACATCACCTCCAGCGGCTGCGGCCTGGATCAGCCGACGGTTGCGCAGGGGCAACTGCTCAGGCCTCATCCGGAATTCTGCGACATTAACGAGACCGATGCTCCTGCGGGCGGTTCCCATTACAACGCCTTGGACGTCAATTACACCCACCGCGTTTCGCAGGGGCTCACGTTGTTAGCGTCCTACACTTTCTCCAAGTTCATCGACAACATTGGCGGGCCGGAAACCTGGGCCAGCGCGTCCGCCAACTTCTCGGAGAATGTTCGCAACGTTTACAATCTGGCGGCGGAGACCTCAGTCGATGCCACGGACATCCCACATAGCCTCGTCCTGAGCTACGTGTACGAGCTTCCGGTTGGCAAGGGAAAAAAGTACGCGTCAGGAATGGGTGGCGTGGTAAATGCCATTCTTGGCGGGTGGCAAACCACCGGCATCGCGACATTCAAGAGCGGATTCCCGCTGCAGATTACCCCGAGTACCAACCCGAATCCTTTTGGCATCGGCCAGCACGTGAATGTCGTGGGGAACTATCACTTGGCGGGTCGGAGCCGCACTGAATGGTTCAACACTGCGGCCTTCGTCGACGCGCCCCAGTTTGACTTGGGGAACGCTCCGCGCTACTTCTCTGATCTGCGTTCTCCGCACTACAACAACTGGGACATCAGCATTCAGAAGTATTTCCCTGTCCATGAAAGCGTACGCTTCCAGTTCCGCCTGGATATGTTCAACGCTTTCAACCACACCAACTTCTACCGGCCGAATACATCTCTGGGTAACACGCCTGCCGATACGCCACCTGGAACGTACGGAGAAATCACCCAGTCATGGTCTCCACGGCAAATGCAGGCAGCGCTGAAGTTGTATTGGTGACGTGTGCGAATAATCCGGGTCGTGGTTCTGGGTTGTTCGGTGTTGTGGGCTCTTTCGGGTACCGCATTCTCGCAAGAGCCCACCGAGTTTGAATCGCTCCTGGCCGCGGCGCGACAAGCCCAGGCCGGGGGTGACTTCGAGGCTGCCGCCGACTCTTACCGAAAGGCTGTCGCGCTCCATCCCGAAATCGCAGAACTCCGCGCCAACCTTGGTCTGATGTGCTATCAAACCGCGAAAGATCAACAAGCCGTAGCCGCTTTTCTCCAGGCGATCCGCCTGAAGCCCGGCTTGTTCGTTCCGAACCTTTTCCTGGGGCTCGAGTATCTCAAATTGAGGAGATTCGATGAGGCGATCCCGTATCTCAAGCGGGCGGCACTCATCCAGCCGACGGACCCGCAGGCGCAATCGGCGCTTGGCCAGGCCTACGCCGCGAAAGGAATGACGCGGCTCGCCATTGCGGCCTATTTGCGAGGCGCACAGGCCAATGCAGCGAACGCCGACAGCTGGCTTCACCTCGGTGTTGCCTACCTGGAACAAGTTGAAGCCAACGCACGTCTGCTCCTGGCGCGATACCGAGACTCCGGATACTTGCATGCGCTCGCAGCGGAGAATTTCGCAGAGCAGCAATCGCTGATTCAGGCCGCTGAAGCGTACAAGGCCGCTCTTGCTTCGCCGCCATATCCTGTCGGTACGCACGCCGCGTATGCTTTTGTCCTGCTGAACCAACGCGATTTCCCGGACGCGGAGCGCGCACTGAAAGCCGAGTTGGCTGCGTCCCCGGGATCACCCCTGGCGAAACTTGGCCTGGCCCGATTGCACCTGGAGCAGGGACAAGCTTCAACCTGCGCCAGGGAAGTGGTGGACATCTGGAAAGCAGATGCCGCGTTCCTGCGCGCTAACATCCCGGTCTTCAATCGGGGATTGATTCCCGCCAAAGGTTCCGAATTGCAACGCGCGCTGGAACAGGGTCGGGCGGCAGGGGAGATTCCCGAAGGAGTTGCTTCGCTGTTCGAACCAGGAACTGCGAATGAGAACATCGCAGGCTCTCCGGAGGCTGCCATCTCCACAGCAGAACCTGGAGCGACGAACAACGCCTCCGCAGATTTGCTTGCTGCCCGAACGCTCCAGATTCCGTTGCAGGACCTTCACCTCCAGGTGTCATATGCGTACTCGATCGGGGAATATGGAACATCGTTCAGCACAGCCCAAAAGCTTGCTCTGAATCCCGCGACGGAAGTGGAAGGGTTGTACTGGGAAACAAGGTCGGCGCAGAAACTGGCCGCCGAATCCTTCACTCACGCCAGCGCAGGCGATTCGAATTCACCAGCGTTGCACGTGCTGCTTGGGGATACCTATCGCCAACGCGAATATTACCCGGAAGCTGAGCAGGAATATCGCAAAGCGCTGGGGATCCAACCGGGAGATAACGGGGCCCTGTTGGGTCTCTCGTTGGCGCTGATTGCCGATTCGCAATTGGACGAGGCGTTTCATCTTGCGGAAGCCGCGTTGAAGAAATATCCGGACGATCCGGAGTTCAATGCTGTGATGGGCGAAGTCCTTTCCAGGCAGTACCACTTCTCGGCGGCGGAAGCCTACCTGAAGAAGGCTCTTCTGAACAAAACTCTGAATACCAAACCCGCGTTCGCGCCTCACGTGCATGCCTTGCTGGGCAGGGTCTATGCCGAGACGAACCGTCCCCATGAGGCCATCAGCGAACTCAACATAGGTCTTCCGGACGATAAAGACGGCCATATTCACTATCAGCTAGCCCGCCTTTATCTCAAGATTGGGGACCGAAATTCCGCCCAAAAAGCCTTAGAGGCTTCACAACGACTGCAAAGCAAAGGGCAGACCAAGGCGGCCGTTGCCAAACCTCAGTCCGAGAACGATGCGGCGTTTCAATAAGTAGAGAAAGTGCGGAACGGCCGCACGTTGCGAGTACAAACCCGGTGCGATTTGTCTGGAGAAGGGAAGAACGGATGCATAGATCGATAAGGGAATCCCGCAGGGCGTGTGTTGGTGCGCTCTTGATCGCAGTGCTGAGTTCAGCAGTTTGCGCAGCGCAGCCGCATAAATTCTCCGTGAAAACTCTCACGCAAGACGCGAATGGCGTGACGGTCGCGAGCACTTCCGGAACCATGCGGATTGAGGTCTGCGGTGATCGCGTCGTCCACGTAGTCGCCAGCCGAACTTCTGAGATTCCCGTGCCGAAAGTTCCTGTCGTCATCCAGCCATGCAAAGCTCAGAACCTTCAGATTGTCTCCGGGAATAAAGAGATCAGGCTTTCCACTGACGTTCTGACGATGACTCTCGATACCGAGACGGGCGCATTAGCTTTCTTGTCCCGGGATGGAAAGACCGTGCTTGCCGAGCCGAAGGACGGAGGCAAAGAATTTGACGTACCCTCTCTCTTCGAAGCAGAGACTTGGCAGGTTCAACAGACGTTTCTCTCTCCGCCGGACGAAGCGTTGTACGGCCTCGGGCAGCATCAGGAAGGGATTCTGAATGTTCGCGGGATTCCGATTCGGTTGCATCAGGCAAACACCAACATTTCCGTTCCCTTCATGCTCTCGAGCAAGGGATACGGGCTCCTCTGGAACAACCCATCCCTGACTGACTTCAATCCCGCCGACCAGTTCGTCGAAGTGGATGCGAAGACCGGCAACGGAAAGTTCATGACGGGAGCAAAGGGCCGTTACGGTTTTCTCCTCGCCAGCGACAACAAAGATCAGCTGGTGGTGGATGTTAACGGGCAGCACGTAATTGATTTGATCAACATGTGGACGCCCAGCTTCGCCTCCGGAGCCATGGATCTGGAGGCGAACAAGGAGTATGAGGTGAATGCAAAGGGCGGTCCAGGCGGTCTCCACCTGTCTGCGCGCCCGCCGCAGGATACCAGCACCTTCCGCTCCGAAGTGGGGCAGGCCATCGACTACTACTTTTTTTACGGCCCCGAGCCCAATCGCGTGATTGCGGATTACCGCCGTCTCACCGGGGAAGCGCCTTTGTTTCCCAAGTGGGTCTACGGTTACTGGCAGTGCCGCGAACGGTATCACACGCAACCGGAAATCCTCGGCGTTGGAGTTGAGTTCCGCAAGCGCAACCTTCCGGTCGACGCTCTCGTCCAAGATTGGCAGTATTGGGGTAAGTACGGATGGAATGCGATGAAGTTCGACGAGAGTATCTACCCCGATCCCAAGGGAATGATGGACCAATTCCACGCGCTGGACGAACATGTGCCGATCTCGGTGTGGTCGAGGTTTGGGGAAGATTCGGATATTTACCGGCGGATGAGCGCCAAGTCTTTGCTGGTTCCGGGAACGCCCTGGGTAGACTTCTTTAATCCGGATGCGCAAACAACATTCTGGGCAGAACTCAAAACTGGGCTCTTTGATTACGGACTCGATGGCTGGTGGATGGACGCCTCCGAGCCGGAATTCGACATCCTCAAGGGCCACCAGACGTTTCTCGGCAGCGGAGAGTCGGTGCGGAACGCTTATCCGTTCTTTGTAACCAAGGCTATCTACGAGGGGCAGCGCTCCACGACCGACCGCAAGCGGGTGGTGATCTTTACCCGGTCGGCATACGCCGGACAACAGAGGTATGCTGCGATCTCCTGGTCAGGCGACATCTCCGCAGACTGGATTACGTTCCAGCGCCAGATTCCGGCAGGCCTGAATTTCAGCATGTCCGGTCTTCCCTATTGGACCTCCGACGGCGGCGGGTTCTTCCGCCCGAAGGATCAATATACCAATGAGGCTTACCACGAGCTGCTGATTCGCTGGTTTCAGTATTCCGCGTTCAGCCCGATCTTTCGCGTCCACGGATGGACTTCGAATGCCGAAATCTGGAACTACGGCTCGCGAGTTCTGGACATCACGACACAGTTCGATCAGCTGCGCTATCATCTGCTCCCGTATATTTATTCCGCCGCATGGGGCGTCACTCACGATGGCGAAACGCTCATGCGTGCCCTCCCCCTCGAGTTTCCCTCCGATCCGCGCGCGCGAGGAATCGCCGATCAGTTTCTGTTCGGCTCCGCTCTCCTGATTAACCCTGTAACCACTGCCGGAGCCACGCAAAGGAGCCTCTACCTGCCCGCGGGCCACGATTGGATTGACTTTTGGACCGGCAAAAAAATACGAGGCGACCAAACGGTTACCGCGGATGCTCCCATCGACAGAATTCCGATTTACGCCAAGGCCGGCTCAATCATTCCGTTCGGACCCGCCGTGCAGTCGGCTTCCGCCATGGCAGATCCCATCGATATCCGCATTTATCCCGGGGCGGACGGAGATTTCACCCTCTATGAGGATGAAGGCGACAATTACGACTATGAACACGGAGCCTACTCCGTCATTCCCATGCACTGGGACGACAAGACCTCCACGTTGACGGTCGGTGAACGTCGCGGAACCTTCCCGGGAATGTTGGATCATAGGACGTTTCGGATAATCCGCGTGCGAGAATCCAAGGGAGTCGGCATTGCGGCTCCGGAGAAGTTCGATGCAACCGTCGAGTTTGAGGGTAAGTCCGTTTCCGTACACGACGGCGCCGGGATGTGATAGAACCCCATCAGACGGAGATCGCCGTGAAGAAAATCAATCGACGCGAATTTGTAGCGGCTGCTGCCGTTGCGGGAGCGGCTGCCGTTCTTCCTGCCTCTTCATTATCCGCATCTGAAAAGCATGCTGTGCGGGCCAGTTCTTCGGGTGCTGCGACGCCGGTGAGTCGCGAGGTGGTTGCATTTCAAGCGCGTCCGTTCCCCATGCAGAACGTCAGGCTCCAGGCGGGCCCACTCAGCGCGGCGGCTGAGGCCAACCGGAAATACTTGAAGACGCTGGCGCCGGACCGGTTGCTCCATACGTTCCGGTTGACAGCCGGTTTCCCCTCTCAGGCTGAACCGCTCGGAGAATGGGAGAAGCCAGATTGCGAATTGCGCGGCCATTTTGCCGGCGGGCACTACCTTTCCGCTTGCGCGCTCGCTTTCGCCAGTTCCGGTGACGAAGAACTGAAGCGCAACGGCGACCTCATGGTGTCTGAGTTGGCCAAATGTCAGGCTCAGCACAAGAACGGCTACCTCAGTGCATTCCCGGTGGAATGGTTCGACCGGTTGCGCGACGGTGTGAACGTTTGGGCTCCCTTCTACACCTACCACAAGATCATGGCCGGTCATCTCGACATGTACACGCGCGCGGGCAACGAGCAGGCGCTCAGCACGGTCGAGAGGATGGCCGCTTGGGTACGGAACTGGGCTGACCCTCTGAGCGAACAGCAGATGCAGCGCGTGCTGCAAGTGGAATACGGCGGCATGGGCGAAGTGCTCGCCAACTTACATGCGATCACCGGGAAGCAGGAATATCTCAGGCTCGCCCAGCGCTTCGATAAGAAGGGATTCTTCGATCCCCTCGCCGCGCATCGCGATGAACTCAAGGGCCTGCATGTGAATACTCACGTTCCCCAAGTGATTGCTGCTGCTCGCCTCTATGAAATGACCGGGGACAAGCGCTACTGGAATATCGCCGACTACTTCTGGAATGAAGTGACCAGCGAACGCGCCTATTGCACCGGTGGAATCAGCAACTTCGAATTGTGGAGGACGGACCCCGGCGTTCTCTCAAGCCAACTTAGTGGAGACACGGCGGAGGATTGCTGCGAATACAACATGATGAAGCTGACGCGACATCTGTTTGCATGGTCGCCACAGGCGCGATACATGGACTACTACGAACGCCTTCTGTTCAATCATCGCCTCGGAACCATTGACCCGGAAACTGGAACAACGGTTTATTTTCTGCCCGTTGGCGGCGGATATTCCAAAATATTTGCCAAGCCGTTCGATTCATTCTGGTGTTGCAGCGGCACGGGGGTGGAAGAGTTCGCCAAGCTGACGGACTCCATCTACTTCCACGACGACAACTCTGTCTACGTCAACCTGTATGTCGCCTCCGATCTGAATTGGCCGGAGATGGGAATTCGATTAAGCCAGAAGACTTCGTTCCCGGAAGAGCAGGGAACCACTCTCACCATCTCGGCGGAAAAGCCGGTCAATGTTGACATCAAGTTGCGCATTCCATACTGGGCGAAGGGCGGCACGATAAGGGTAAACGGTCGCGCGTTGCCTGCTTTTGCCGATGCTGGCAGCTACCTGGTTCTGCGCGGGCCTTGGACGAACGGAGATCGAATTGAACTTAGTCTGCCTATGCATTTGCACGCAGCCCCAATGCCCGACAATGAAAGCCTCCAGGCTGAAATGTATGGGCCGCTCGTACTCGCCGCCCGCTTCGAAGTTGAGCCGCAGGAAAAATGGTATTGCCACTACCAGGCGCAAACCAAGCAGGAGCCTGCCCCGAGTCTGCAATTTAAGGGAAAGCTTGACGATCCATCGACCTGGATCCAACCAGGGCACGGCAGGCTCGAGTTCAGCGCGGTCTCCCAGGAGCACTCGGTGACCTTGGTTCCGCTGTCGAGTATTTTGCATGAGCGGTATTTCGTCTATCACGAGGTACGTTCCTGAACTCGTTCGCGGGAAAGCACGACGGCAGGAAATGATTGTGCAGCCTGCCTGAGGTGTGGCTAACCCGTCGGTCCTTCGTGAGTCGTCGCTGTGGCTCGCCTGATTGTCGGGCGCGCGGACGACCAGAGCACGCGAAACTCTGGTTTCTACACCGTTGCCGTAACGCCCTGCCCCCAAGAATCTTTCCGGGAATTCCGACGGAAGCTGGGATCGGCGGCAGTCACAGGCCGATCCGGGGTGAGATGATATTAATTTCAGTTGCGCAAGCCGGAATCCGATGACCCACCACGCCGACATGCACTCAAAAATCATGCGATCGAGAACATCTCTGGATTGTGTTATGACCTGGAGTCTACTGTGCTTATTGTGTGCTGCCTGGTCCTGTGACTCCGGGCAGAGGAATTCTCAAACGGCGACGGACTCGCGAGCGACTTCCAGGCCGAGAACGCAATTTCCTCCCCCCGTCGATCCGCAGAAGGTTCGCGATCAGTACGACATGACATGGGAAGACTATCAGGCAATTCCGGGCGCACGGTGGTCCGACGCTTCGCTTGTGCCATCGAAGAAGCGGTTCAAGATCGCGGTGGTGGCAGTGGATTTCCCGGACCAGCCATTCGTCATCACCCTTCCCAAACACTCAGATCTGTTCGGGAACCCGCAGATCGACCCCGTCCCGCGAGAGCGGGTTCCGCAGTTCTACGCAGACTTTTACAACACGCCTTCGGCGCTGAACCACGGGCAGACGATCCATGGGTATTGGATGGAGCAGTCGCGCGGACAGGTGGGGATTGGGAAAGTCGATGCATTCGGCCCTTATCGCATGCCGAAGAAGCTCTTTCAATACGGATTGAATGAGTGGGGACAGCAGACCGCCGTGCCAGACGGATTCAAAGCGGACGGCAGCATCGAGCGCGATGCGGATGCGCTGTGGCGCGCCGATGCAGGAGACCTTCGATCGAAATACGACATCATCCTTCGTATTTATGCTGGTTACGACGAAACCAGTGTTTGGCAGGAATTCGGAGAGATGAAATTTCAAACCAAAGACGAAATTCTCGCCCAGTGGGGCAATCCAGATTCGAGCAAACCGCGGTGGGTCGTCACTCGATACGAGCCCTGGACAAGCTGGAAAGCCGGCCAGATGCAATGGGGACAGTCCACTGTCCGGCAAGGAGAAAGCTCGGGCACGATTACGCATGAGATTGTTCACTTTGCGTTTCATGTGGGCGATAACAACAACAATCCTTATGTGCAGCCTTATCGCCGGGCCGGATCCGGTCCGTGGGACATCATGGACCGGGGATCGTTCAACGGTCCTGGAGGCCCGCATCGGCGATGGGTTGTGCCCGCTACCGAGGGCGCAGCGATGCCGGCCGGCCTGATGCTTCGCAGCCGGATGAAGTTTGGGTTTGTGGGTTCTGACCAAGTTCTCGAACTCAAGAGAAGCCAGCTCGCTCAGTCAGGGTTGGCGCTGGCGAACGTTACGGCGCGCGCGGTTGATCCTGGAGCGGATTCGACGGCCGGAATTGTGGTGCGGCTCGACGGACCCCGGCCCCATGACAAGACTACTCCAGATAATCCGATGCGAAATCCTCTCTCCCCCGGGCAGCCAGTGTTTGATTTCTTCTCTGTAGAGGTTGTGCAACGCATCGGATACGACTCGTTCACTCCCGATAATGGCGTGCTGATCGCAAAGAACAAAGACAAAGAAAGCGATAGTTGCGGATACAACTGCTTCACCTGGGTGATTGACGCGCATCCGGAGGACATCGGGAAACTCGATTTCAGACGGCCACATGGCGAGCCGGTCCCGCGCAGCATAGCCGACTATCGTCAGTTGAACGATGCGTTGTTTCATGCGGGGCTGAATTCGGGGAGTCAATACGAGTGGGAAGACACGGCCAACCGTCTGCACTTCTACGTGGTCGACGTGCGCAAGGATGAGCGCGGAGTTCTCTCGTATCAGGTCGGGGTCCGCTCGCTGGATGGCTCTGGACCAGAAGTTCGCGGGCTCTCGCTGACAGCCGGGAAGCAATCGTCGGATGGTGCGTATCAGAAGTGTAAGTTTGTTCTTGCCAACACCGGCACCGGGAACGCAAGCGTTCCTTTCAACTTGCCGCCTAAATATTTTGCCAGCGATATTTTCCGGCTCTCTGCGGAAAGTGCCGATCCGTCGTGGTCGGTACAGTTGCAGAATGCATTGATTGCGGTTAGGGCAGGAGAGTCTGCCCCAATTGATCTCTATCTTTCCAACACGGGTGCTGCTGGAAACGCAACCGTTACTCTGACAGTCCGGTCAGAGAGTGATCCCCGCAAAATGGCGACGGCGGCCTGCAACATTCAGCCTTAGGATGCGGACATTCAACGTCCTCATACTCCACTTGCCGCCGACCGGGTTTGCGCCACCCTCTCGCCTTTAGAAGGCAAACAAGAGCGCCTGTTTCCAAGGCTGATCGAAGTGGGACAGCTTGATCAGGCCGCCGTTGCTGTAGGGGCCGCCCATGATTGTTTGGGGGAATGGCTAAGATCTGGCGCTGAATCCGTGACGCGACAGGCGCAGCGAATTCGCGACCACCGAGATGCTGGAGAGCAGCATCGCGACCGCGGCGAGGATGGGGTTGAGCACTCCGGTGACGGCGAGGGTGATGCCGACGGTGTTGTAGAAAAACGCCCAGAAAAGATTCTGCCGGACGACGCGCATGGCGAGCCGGGAGAGATCGAAGACGTCCAGCATCTTGCGCAGCGACCCGTGCGCGGGGCCTTGCATGATCACGACCGCCGCGGCTTGCATGGCGATGTCGGTCCCGGAGCTCAGGGCAATGCCGAGATCGGCTTGGGCCAGTGCGGGAGCGTCGTTGATGCCGTCGCCGACCATGGCGACGGTTGAGCCATCTTCCTGGAGATTGCGAACAAACGCCGCCTTTTCCTCTGGTAACACCTCGGCGGCGAAGGAGTCGGCTCCGATGTGAGAGGCGGCGAAGTGAGTGGTGGCGTGGGCGTCGCCAGAGACGAGATGGACTTCGATGTGGCGGCGATGGAATTCGCGGACCAGCTCAGTGACATCGGACTTGATTCGATCGCCGAAGACGGCCAACGCCTGCAGTTCGCCATCATAGCCGACGAAGGCGACGGTCTTGCCTTCCTGTTCCCAGGTGGCGACCCGTCGCATGGAGTGCTCGTCAAGCTGGATTCCGAGATCGCCAGCAAGGCGGCGATTGCCGGCAAACACAGACTTGCCGCCCACCACTCCCGTAATCCCGCGACCTTTGTGGATCTCCACGGAAGAGACTTCTTGGAGAGCGATGCCGCGCTTGCGGGCGCAGTCGGTGACGGCAACTCCGAGGGGATGCTCGGAGTATTGCTCCAGGGCAGCGAGAAGTGAGAGTGTGTCGTCCGCCGAGATTTGGCCGGAGTTGGCTGCGGCCGGTGCTCTGTCTGGAGTGGGGAATCCGGCAAGAATGGGGACGGCCTGAGTGGAAGCGCAGGGAGCGAATTCGAGCAGAGAGAATTTGCCTTCGGTGACGGTGCCGGTTTTGTCGAGAATGACAGTATCGATCTTACGCAGAGCTTCAAGAACTCGGCCGTCGCGGACAAGGATGCCGGATCGCGAGGCGGCGCCGAATGCCGCAGTGATGGCGAGGGGTGTGGCGAGTCCGAGGGCGCAAGGGCAGGCAATCACCAGGACAGTGATGGCGCGCATCAGGGCCGGGGCGACGTGAGTCGCGCCCGTGAGCCAGGGGACGAGGAACGTCGCGGTCGCGATCAGGACGACGCAGGGCACGAAGACGCGGGAGACGCGATCGACCGTGCGTTCGAGATCGGTGCGGCTGCTCAGCGCTTGCTCCACGAGCGCGATGATGCGCGAGAGCGTGGAGTCGCCGGCGGATTTGGTGGCTTCGACACGGAGGATACCGTCGAGGTTGATGCTGCCTGCAACGACGGCCGCGCCAACTTTTTTGCCGACTGGGGCGGATTCGCCAGTGAGGAGAGATTCATCTGCGTGGGATTCGCCTTCTAGCACGTGACCGTCAGCGGGGATGCGCTCGCCGGCCTTGACAATGAAGATCTGGCCTGGTTCCAGGGCTTGAACGGTTACAAAGCGCTCCGCGCCGGCGGCGAACAAGCGGACTTTGTTCGGCATCATGCGGTGGAGCTGTGCGATCCAGCGCGAGACTTTTTCCTTGGCGCCACGCTCGATGAGCTTTCCAGCGAGCACCAGTGTGACGATGACGGTGGCGGTGTCGAAGTAGAGATGAATCTCACCGCGGAAGGCTTGCACGACGCTGTAGCCGTAGGCGGCGAGAATGCCGAGAGAGAGCAGGGTCTCCATACGAATGGCGCGGTTGAGGAGGCCCCGCCAAGCCAGGCGGAGCACGGGTTGCGCACAGTAGAAGACGACGGGCGTGGCCAGCGCCATGAGGACGAAGGGAAGCCCGCGGCGGACGCTGCCCGAGATTTGCTCGAAGTATCCGGCATAGAGCGTGAGGCTGAGGCTCATGACGTTGAGCCAGAGGAAGGCGGCGAGGCCGGTGCGGAGGATCAGGTCGCGGCGTTCGGCGTCGGCGGCATCGGAGTCGACGGAATATTCCTGCGCTTGGTAGCCGAGGCTGGCGATGCGGGCGAGGATACGCTCGCGAGGGATGGATTGTGGAATGTACTGTACGTTGACGAGATCAGATGCAAAGGAGGACTCTGCCTTGGCGATTCCGGGCATGGCGGAGAGCGCATGCTCGATGAGCCACGCGCAGGAGGTGCACCACATCCCGGTCACGTGAAGTAGGAGTTCTTCGGCGTGCGCCGGTTCCGTGGCAGGAAGAGAGGACGGTTCGCCGCCGGTGCGATTGGAGATGAGTCCCAACTTCAGGCTGCGCCGGAAAAGTTCAGTATCGCGAACGTTCTGTCCGGCCTGGATAGCGCCGCTCTCCCAGAGAATCAGGTAGACATTCATGCAACCGGCGCAGCAGAAGAAACGATCGGAGTCGCCCACACGCCGATCAATGGGATGCTTGCCGCATCCCAGGCCGCACAGATCGCACTCTCTAGCCACGCTCATTCGGCTGCGTCTTAGTGATGCGAGTGGTCAGCTTCCGCAGAGACAGGCTTGCCGTGCTCGTCTAGGTAAATGAGCGGGGTGCGTTTCGTGATCACGTAGCAAAAAATCAGAATGCCGATGAACAGCGCGAAGATAAATCCCAGGAAATAGGTGAGAGGCGCGGGCCTGTGGTTTGCGGGGACGGTTCTTGAACTCATAGCCATGGTGCTCATACTCCGACTCCTTGGATGTGGCAGGTCATCGAAAATCCTTTTCTGGGGTGATGAATGTCTCTTCGGCCGTATCGGTTTCGTTGCCGACGCGGCTCAGCAGATTGAAGTGGTTCACGCCGGGCGCAAGTGGCGCCGATGGCGGAGCGGCAATCAGGACTTCGCGGTCGACCGTCTGGCCGGGATTGACGACGATCGCGTTTTCGAAGTCGACAAAGCTGGCGCCGGGAAGACCCTGAATGGCGAACTGCGCGATGGCCTGCTGGTGGCCGCGATTAGCGACCTGCAGGCGGAAGCGGTTGTAAACCGTGCCGTCTTTGCCGAGGGTGTACATGGTGGCGCGATCAGGAGCGACGCGGACCAGCACGGCGCGGCGCATGGACAGAGCGGTGAAGAGTCCGGCGCCGTAGAACAGGATGACGAGCAGCACGACCACTCGCTTGGAGTTGCGGATGCCGAGACGCCGGTACCAGGATGGGTTGCCGTCACCGAGTTTCTCGCCCTGCTCGCCCCAGACGTAGTGAATCAGGCCCTGCTTGCCGAGGCGGCCGAGGACGTCGACGCAAGCGTCGATGCACTCGCCGCAATGGATACATTCGATCTGATAGGGCGACGTGCGGATGTCGATGCCCATGTGGCAAATGCGCACGCACTTCTTGCACTCGATGCATTCGCGATCCGGGTCGCGGTACTGGACGATGAGCGTATCGCCGTCGCCGAGCATTCCTTGCAGGTATCCGTAGGGGCAGACGGTCGTGCAGAAGCGCTGGCGGAGGAACAGGAAATCGAGAAGGGTGAGGAGCGTGGTAGCTGCGCCAGCGATTCCGCCTGCGGTTTTGATATCGAAGGAGAGAAGGCGGTGCAGGAGATCGCGGGGCTCGACGAAGTACGAGATGAAGACGAACGCGAGGAGGATCGAGGCGAGAGTCGCAACGCTGTAGAACAGTGACCGGCTGAGAAGCATTCGCGCTCCGCCGTTCCAGCGAACGTATTTGTTGACGGTCCGGGAGATCTTGCTTTCGAGGGTGAGAGAAGCTTCGCTGAAGATCATCTGCGGGCAGAGATAACCGCAATAGACGCGGCCGTAGAGCATGGCCATGGCCGCCACCACAAACATGAGGAACATCATCGCGAAAAAAAGGATCGAGAACTCGTTGATCCAGAGTTCGTAGCCGAACAGATAAACGCGCTGGTGAGGGATGTCGGCGCGGATGAGGTTGGCGAAGGGAAGGGCAAAGAAAATGATGACGCAGACGACATGAATGACCTTGCGGAAACGGTGATAGGAAGCGGACTTCTCCACTGGAACTGGGGGTTTGTGGTCGCACGTGTGCAGGGGTTTATTGGAGATGGTGATGTTCGGGTTGCCCGGTCGGTTCTCAATGGCAGGCATGGTGATAGCCCCCCCTCATGAGCAAGTTGGGAAGACTTCCGCGCCAAAGGAGCAAGATGCCCATGAGCGTCACGCCGGCAGCGGCGAACTGGCTTCCCCATCGGTTCAGACGAAGGCGAAGGGCGGAAGAGAACATGCCAATCGCCAGAAGTGCGCCCGCGGTGCCCAGTCCGAAAGCCAGCATGGTAGTTGCACCATCAAGGGCGGAACCGGTGGCCATGGCGTTGAGCAGGGCAGCGTAGACAAGGCCGCAGGGCAGAAAACCGAGAGCGAGGCCGAGAAGAAAACGATTGCCGGTTGTTTGCGCGGAGATGACCTTCCCGATGCGGTGTAGAAACGAAGACGGCAAGCGCAGAAGTCGATTGGCGAGGGTTCCGGTGGGAAGAAGTCCGAACAGGGAGATTCCGACCAGGATCATGAGTACGCCGGAGACGGTTGCCAGGGTATGGCTGAATCCAGCAAGACGGCCGACGACTCCCAACGTTCCTCCGGCGAGGCCCGCGAGAGATCCCAGGGCTGCATACGTCAAGATGCGTCCGGCATTGTAAGCGAGATGATTCTGGGCGAGGGTGAGAGCAGTTCGACCCTTGCTCGTCGGTTTCAGGGATTCCAGAGAGACACTGTAAGAAAGAACAATAGGGCCGCACATCTGGACGCAGTGAAGGCTGCTGACCAATCCCAGAGTGAACACGACGCCAAAGTCAGTCGGGCTCACCGCGACCCCTGCGACTGCATCGCTCCCGTGCGATAGAGGATCTTGCTATTGGGCGTCGGCACGGTAACACACTCCCGGTAAAACTCGAACTTTTTCATCACGACCGCATGCGTGGGGCAGCGGGAGGCGCACAGACCGCAGCGGATGCAGGTCGTTTCGTCCTTCAGCATGACCCCGCCGAGGGCATCGAGTTCGCGGTGGTCCATGGCGCGGAGTTCCTCGCGGGAGATGCCGAGCGAACCGGCGACCATGTCGAGCCACTGCTCGTCTTTCACGAGGTGGCTCAGGCCGACGAGGCGGATGATGTTCTGCGGACAAATATCGACGCAGCCGTTGCAGGCGATGCAGGTGGAGGTGTCGAAAACGGTGTTGATGTTGCAGCGCAGGCAGCGCACTGCCTGGCGGTGAGCGTCTTCGGCGGAGAAGTCTTCTTCGATGATGACCAGCGAGGAGGAGCGCTGTGCGGGGTCGACCACGGGCGGAATGGCGCGGGGCAGGCGATCCCAGCCTTCGGCCATGGTGTAGGAGGCGGGCGCCCACTGGCTGCGGACGACGATGTCGGTGCGGGTGCCGCGCAGATAGTCGTGCATGGAGCGGGCAGCGATCTGTGCGGAAGCGATGGCATCGATGAACAGACGCGGGCCGTGGGCGATGTCGCCGCAGGCGAAGACGTCGGGCGCGGTAGTCTGATAGGTTTCGCGGTTGACCTTGATCAAGCCGCGCTCGCTTTCAACGCCGTCTTCGGGCTTCAAGAAAGAAAGATCGGAAGTCTGGCCGATGGCGTAAATCACTGTGTCGGCGGGGATGTCTTCAACGTCGGTTTCGTCGAAACTAGGATTGAAGCGGCCCGTGGAATCAAAGACGGAGGCGCAGCGGATGGTGCGCAGCGCCGTGACGGTACCGTTATTGCCAAATATCGCCTTGGGGCCGCGGCCGCTGTGGAGCTTGATGCCTTCTTCCTCGCCTTCGACGATTTCGACTTCGTCGGCGGGCATTTCCTCGCGCCTTTCGAGGCAGACGACATGAACTTCCTTGTCGCCGCTGAGGCGCAGAGCGGAGCGGGCCACGTCGTAGGCGACTTGCTCGCCGCGTTCCAATTCGGCGAGGGCCTCAGTTCGATTTTGCGCGCTGCCGGGACGGACGGCGGAACGGGCGACATCGTAGGCGACATTGCCACCACCGATCACCACGATCCGCCGGCCCAAGGGGAGAGGTTTGCCTTCGTTGAAAGCGCGAAGGAAGTCCATGCCGTCGTAAACCATCTCGCGTTCGGAGCCGGGCAGGGAAAGTTTGCGGCCTTTAGGAAGTCCGATGCCGAGGAAGATGGCTTTGTAGCCGTCCCGTCGCAGACTCGCGATGGAGAAGTCACGGCCGAGTTGCACGTTGCACTTGAGTTCTACGCCGAGCTCGAGGATGGCCTTGATTTCATTCCTTACGAGATCGCGGGGGAGACGGAAGACCGGGACGCCGACCATCAACATGCCGCCGGGTTCGGAGTTGGCTTCAAAGACGGTGACTTTGTAGCCGATCTGGGTGAGGTCGTGAGCCACGGTTAGGCCGGAGACGCCGCCGCCGACGACGGCGATTCTTTCGTAGTTGCCGCGATTGGGTGGCAGCATCCGCTGGTCGCAACCTTCGTGGTGAACGCGGAAATCGCCCGCCTCGGGACCGAACTGCGTGGTTACGAAGCGTTTGAGCGAGCGAATGGAGACCGGAGCATCGACGTCGCCGCGCCGGCAGTTAATCTCGCAGGGGGCGCCGCAGACGCGTCCGCAGATAGAAGCGAAAGGGTTGGTGGCGCGGGCGATGCGATAGGCGTCTTCGTAACGGCCTTCGCCGATCGCGGTCACGTAGCCGCATGCGTTGGTGTGCACGGGGCAGGCGTGCTGACACTTCACCATCTTCATCCAGTAGTCGGCCCCGTCAATCGCTTCGAATTGTGCCCATTCGCTCATTGGTTCGGTTGGTCCTCAACGCTAGTCTTTGTGCACGGCCTTGAAGGCGAATCCGACCACTACCAGGGCATAGACCACCACCATCGCGACGATGGCGTACATCAAGCCGGGCGAGGACTGGGTCACCGCATTCAACTGGCGGACCAGGAAGCCGCGGTCCGAGTGGTTGACTTCGCCGTTCATATAAATGAAAAAGTAGCCGATGACGCCGGCAAGAATGACGAGGTAGGCGAATTTAAGAAACGTGGGTACGCCCGTGCCCTTGCGCTCGCTGATCCAGCCGTCGGCATACTGATGGATGTCTTCCGTTTCTTTCGGTGGTTGCAGCCCTTGTGTTTCTGCCATGTCGAATCTCCTAATCGGTCTTGTGGACTGTGTGCTGGTCGTCATCATCCTCGAGCATGCGATATTTCGGATCCTCGCTGTGGCTGCCCCAGTAGCCTCCATGCCGGGAGCGCACCAGAAAGAAGATCGCTCCCGCCAGGCACAGGAAGAACATGAGGTAGGCGAGGAAAATGCTCGGATAGGTGTAGTCGTGCATCGCGTCTTCTATTTCTCGTAGTCGTTGTCGGGGCGCCAGTTCTTGGCGCGACCGAGTGTCTGGATGTAGGCCACCAGCGCATCGAACTGCTCGTCATCGTTGGCGATCCAGGGGAACGGCGGCATCACCGAACCTGGAACCAGGTCGCGCGGATTGCGGAAGTGTGTGCGGTGCCACTGGCGATCGTACTTACCGCCGACCCGGGAAAGATCGGGGCCGGTGCGCTTGGTGCCGAACATGTGCGGGCTGTCATAGACGAACTCGTCGGGCGTCGAGATAGGCGAGTCGACGCCTTTCCACCCGGAACGCTTGGTGTCGGCGAGAAGCGTGCGGGTCTGCTGGGTGTGGCAATACCAGCAGCCTTCGCGGACGTAGATGGCGCGGCCCTTGAGTTGGAGTTCGGTATAAGGTTGCAGCTTGCCGGTCGGGCCTTGCGAAGGATCGTTGTTCTCGAAAGGCTTGGACCAGCTTTTGTCGACCAGCGGTGGCACGACCGTGGTGATGAGTCCGCCGATGAAGAAGAAAACCAGCGCGGCGATCACGAAGCCGATAGCGCTTTTGTCAGTTTTTCCCAGCATGGTTTGTCTTCCTCCTTATGCGGTGACGGCCGGTGCCGTGCGTGCGGTGATCTGGCCACGGCCAACGACCGTTGCCAGAATGTTGTAAAGGAATGTGGAGATGCCCAGGAACATGAGCACGCCGGAGAAGAAGCGGACGGTCCAGACCGGCTTGAGAGCCTTGACCGTGTCGATGAACGGGATCGACGGGTTGTTCCACTGCCAGCCCTGCCAGAATCCACCGAGCCACAGCGTCACGAAGAAGCCAAGGCCGCCGATCATGAAGAACCAGAAAGTCCAGTTGGCGAGGGCGTCGGAGTGGAGCTCGGTCCTGAACATGCGCGGGATCACGTAATAGCAGCCGGCGATGGCGAAGAACGAGAAGCAGCCCAGCAGCGCCATGTGGGCGTGGCCGGGAATCCAGTCAGTCTTCGAGACAATGGCGTTCACCGAGCGCAGGCTGTGCATCGGACCCTGGAAGCAGGTCAGCAGGTAGAAGACAACGCCCGACATCAAGAACTTCAGCGGGACGTTATCACGCAGTTGATGCCATTGGCCCTTCATGGTGGCGAAGAAGTTGTAGACCACGGTCCAGACGGGGATCAGCAGCATGAGCGAAAAGGCGATGGCGATCGTCTGCAGCCACTGCGAGATGGGTCCGTGAAGCATGTGGTGGGCGCCGGTCCAGACGTAGACGAAGGCGAGCGACCAGAAGCCGATCATCGAGAGCTTGTGGCTGTAGAGTGGCGTGTTCGAAGCCTTCGGAATGAAGTAATAAGCCAGCGCGAGGCCGATCGGAGTGAAGATCAGGCCGACGGCGTTGTGAACATACATCCAATTCAGATTGGCCTGATTCGTGCCGGTGGTAAACAGCACGGCGATGTTGCCGGTGCTGTAGACGAACGTGGTCCAGAGGATGGTAGCCATGGTGTACCAGAGGCTGACATACATCTGTTCGTACTTGCGGGTGGCCACGGTGGCAAAAATGTTGATGCCGAACATCACCCAGGCGACAACCACCAGACCGACCAGGGGCATCGGGAGTTCGGCGTACTCCCAGCCTTTGTTGTACCCGGCAGGCAGCGCGTAGACTGCGCCGAGGACGATCACGTTCCACAGCATGGCGGTGGCGACGCCGAGCTTCTCGCTCCAGAGCTTGACTCCGCAGAGCCGGGGAACGAGGTAGTAAGCGAGGCCGAGATCGGCGGGCAAGAGCCAGCCGAAGAGCATGCCGTTCACGTGCAGCGGGCGCAGGCGGCCATAAGAAAGGTAGGGCACGCTGCCCAGCAGTTGCGGCCACACGAACTTGGCCGCGATGGTCAGAGCGATAATTCCGACAATAAAGAAGTAGGTAATGGAACTCAAAAGGAACCACTTGGCGGTGGTGTCTTCGTGGATGGAATCGGCCAGCGGAACTGCGCCGACGCTGGTCGAGCGGGTCACTTGCACTCCGGACATATCCCCTCCTGTTTCACCTGCGACGTGAGCGCGGGGGACTTCTCGCTGGGAGGTGAAACCTGCGGATTCATACTGCGGATGAAATTAATAAGATCGCCGACATCGTTCTGGGTGAGACCGTAGTCAATCCAGGACGGCATGGCCGTTCCCTGCACGCCATACAGGATCGAATCGAACAGGCGATGGTCGGGAACGGTGTTGATGAAATGAGAATTGCGAAGATTACGGGGGCGCGGGCGGATGTCGAGAGAGTTCGGGCCCTTGCCGTCGGCTTTGCGGCCATGACAGCCGGTGCAGCGGTCGAGGAATATCAACTCGCCGCGATGGATCGAGTCGGCGCTGGAGGCTACAGGATTCTGATCCGGCACTTTATGAGGTTTCAGTTCCGGATGCGGCTCTTTCACGAAGGTCTGGAAGACGTAGGTAAGCACGGAGCGCCGTTGATCCTCGGTGAGCACACGCTCCCACGGCGGCATCGAGGTTCCGGGGACGCCGCTCTTCAGAGATTGCAGGAAGCGATCTTCCGGCTTGCTGTTCATGAAAGCGGCTTTGGTGAGGTCGCGCGGCGCAGGATCTAGGTAGAGATAGGTGACGCCTTTGCCGTCGCCTTTTTCGCCGTGGCAGCGGGCGCACAGGTTCTTGTAGATTTCTTCGCCGCTCTTGAAGTTTGCGGAAGTGTTGCGCGTCTTCAAGTAGGCAGAGATGGATTGAAAGTCCGCATCGGCGAATCCGAAGACCGGCATGATCGAGTCGGGGACGCGAGACTTAGGTTCGCGGAAGTGAGCCATCATCCAGTCTTCGTCGCGAATCAGACCTTCGTAAGAAAGATCGGGAGCGATGTGCCCGTCCTTGTCACCGAGTTTGTGGCAGGCAGTGCAGGAGCGCTCGGCGATGAGTTGCTCGCCGCGGGCGGGCGTCGGCGCGGTCGACTGCGGCTTTGCCGACTCCTCCGCCTTGGTCTGCTGCAGGCGGGCGCGGTACTGGCCGAGCGAGGTTTCGGCGAAGTTGATGCCGCGGCGGCTCTTCAGGAAAATCGTGACGGCTTTTAGTTCGTCGTCGGTGAGATCGAACTTCGGCATGAACGACGTCGGCTGGAAAGCGCGGGGATTGACGCTATGTTCCCAGAGATAGTTGATCTTGAACTTCTTGCCTACCTCGGTAAGATCCGGGCCCAGAGTGCCGTTAGAGAGTCCCTCAATGCGATGGCAGCCGTAGCAGGCTTTTTCGAAGAAGAGCTTGCGGCCCTGCTGCACGAGTGCGGTGCCGGCGAAGTTATCTTCGGTGTGGCACTGGGCGCAGTTAGCCTGCATGTACTCTTTGCCGCTCAGCTTGGACTTGAATTCAGAGTGCCAATTGTCCTGGGTGACATAGCCGAGCATGGGCAAGGGCCAGAAAACGTCTTCGCCGTGGGCGTAGAAGGATTCGAGGCCGCGGCCCTGACCGTCGTGGCAGATGGTGCAGCCGAAGTCGGTGAACTTGTGACGGCGCTCCCAGCGCCCGTTGCGTTGCACGTCGCCCAGAGCTTCCGAATAAGGATGCGTGCGCAGCGGTTCGGCGTGGCCCTGGAAGCGGGGATCGTCGCTGGCGATGTGGCAGGTGGCGCAGCGGTCGACACGAGACTCGCCGAACTGGGTGACGATGGTCTGCTCGATGCGCGGACTGCGATCGTCGAGCGCCTTGCGTTCCGCGTCTGTCTTCGCAAGGCTGCGCGCCTGCTCGAAGTAGGCGGTTTGATGCTTCTCCCAGCGATTGAAAAACTGATCGTAGAAGACAATGCCGTGCACGATCAGGACGATGAAACTGACAACGGCCAGCGTTAAGCGCGTGCTCACAAAGTTCTCCTCACGCCTCTCACCAAGGCGAAACGAACTCCCAGTTCGGTCCGCGGAAGAAGGTGCCGATGATGATCAGGATGATGTTGACCACAACGAATGTCATGAAAAGGAAATTGGCCAGCAAGCGTTCGCGCGCAAACCAGCGACCGACGCCGGCGACCTTACCATCGATGTACGGGACTAACAGCAGAAGCACGACTTCGATCGTGGGGATGCCAACCCCTCCCCAGAACGCCGAGTAACTGACTTGCTCCTGCAGGCCGAGGAAATACCATGGCGCTTTCGCGGGGTTCGGCGGATGCATCACGTTGACCGGTTCTTCCAACGGCGCATTAAAGAAGAGCGAGACCAGCAGGACGCCGGCCACGGTGATCAGGAAGACGACCAGTTCGGCCATGAACAGATTCGGCCAGGCGAATGTGGAGCGGTCCGGTACGTTTCCGACCTTGGTAAATGGCCCGCGCACTAGTCCCTGAATGCCGTAGTGGCGTTTCTGGAGCACTGGCTCAGCGGCGGCTGCGGCGGCCGGAGAAGTCGCCATCACGACGGCTGGCGCTTGTACGACTGCAACGGTGGCGGCGTCGGACGGCAAAGCGTCTTCTTCTTCGGGCCGGGAAAGTCCGCCGTCCTTGCGAATCCGCCAGAAGTGGATGCTGGCCAGAGCCGTCAAGACAACTGGCAGTACGGCAACATGCAGCACATAGAAACGAAGCAGAGCTTCCTGGCCGACGGTAGAATCGCCGAGCAGGATGAACTTGACTTGCTTGCCAACCAGCGGTGCGTAGCTGGCGATCGAAGTGCCGACGGTTATGGCCCAGAAGGCAAGTTGATCCCAGGGCAGCAGGTAGCCGGTGAAGCTCATGAACAGCGTGACCAGAAGAAGGAGCACGCCCAGCACCCAGTTGAACTCGCGAGGCGGCTTGTAGGAGCCGGTCAGGAAGACGCGGCACATGTGCAGGAAGACGACCGCGACCATGCCGTGAGCGGACCAACGATGCATGTTGCGCAGGAAGATACCGAACGCCACCGTGCCTCGCAGATCGAGCATGCGGTCATAGGCCTGGGTGGTTGAGGGTACGTAATAGAACATCAGCAGGATGCCGGTCACCACCAGGATGAAGAACAAGAAGAACGACATGAGGCCGAGCCCGAGCGTGTAGGTGGCCTTCAGGCTGTTGCGATGAACTTTGACCGGATGCACATGGAGAAAGAAGTTGGTGAAGCTGGTCGAGGCGCGGCCGAGATCGGACGAAGGCAGGGGATTGCGGAAGATCGACCGCCATACGTTTTCCGGCAGCTTGACCAGCGGCGTCCAGAGACTTGATTTCGTAGGAGTGCTCATACGCGCAAGTAGCTCCCCGCTTCAATTTCGGTGTCTTTGTCGACTTCGATTTCGCCGTTGGGAGACAGGCGAACCTGGAACCAGGGCAGAGCTCGCGGAGCCGGTCCGCCGGTGACGTTGCCGTCCTGGTCGTACCTGGAGCCGTGGCAGGGGCAGGAGAATCCAGTTTCGGAAACCGACACGATGCAGCCCAGGTGAGTGCAGGTGGTGGAGATGGCGGCGAGCTTGTCGCCGTCGCGCACGATGCAGACGCGGCGCTCGTCAAGTGAGACGCGCGCACCGGAAGGGAACTCCTCGGGTTTGCCGATGGAGAAGCGATTCGGCTGGCCGTAGGTGGCGCGCGGCTTAATAAAGATCAGGTTGGAAAAAACGGTGATGATGGCGGAACCGAACAGTCCGAACCCGCTCAGCCACGACAGGGCGCGGCGGCGGGTGATCGCGTCTCCGGCTTCCTCAACTGCGGATTTCACTGGAGTCTTCATCCTCTTTCTCCTGAACCTCTTTCTGCTGAACTTCGTGGGCGCGGTCTTTTGCCGGTGGAGAGTCGACCCGTTCCTCGACATCCGACCAGAACACCTGGTACTTCGCGTCTTCCAGGTTGCGGAAGTAGTTCTTCTTCACCGCGAACACAAACACCAGGACCGCCCCGATTCCCATGCACAAGCTGGCGATGATGGCGAGCCAAGTGAGTTCCATGTGTCGCGCCTCAACGCCTTCGGCCTGCGCGTTTACTCGGGCCTTTCTGCGGAACTCCGGTGATCCAGATTGGCTTTTCGTGTGCGGCATAGGAGTCTGAGGCATCCTGCCGGGCCAGTGCGGCCAGGTCCGACATGGAAGCTCTGCCGAGCACGTTGGCGACTGCAGCCTGGGCTTCAGCCCACACCTGGTGCGCCGGACACCATGCTTTGCGATCGCACGAAGGACCTTCCTGCAGGCACTGGTTCAGCCTGACCGGACCTTCCATGGCCTCGACCACATCGAGCAACGAGACACTGGCAGGGGAAACCGCCAGGACATAGCCGCCGCCGGACCCGCGCTGCGAGCGGATGAATCGGCTCCTCACCAACTGCTGCAACACCTTCGACAGGAAGTGGCCGGAGACATCCGTCGCCTCTGAAAGCTCCGCCATACGCACGCTGCAGCCTTGCGGCAGTCCTGCCAAATGGATCATCACCCGTACCGCGTAGTCTGTCGCGCGAGTGATCTGCATAGAATTCCCAAATTGGACTAAATCAGTCCGATTTCGTGAACGAACTTATATCCCAGTTCGAGGGCGAGTCTGTGACTCACGGTACTTCCGTTTGTGATGTCTATCACGCGGTGTTTGCGCCCCAGATCGTCGGAGCCTGAAGCGAGACTCGAAGATCTGGTAACAAGCTGCCAGGAATCAGCCTGCTGAGTCTTTTTCGCTGTTTGTGACTAGTGCCCCACGCGAAGCGACCTTGGCCCTTCGTAATCTGTTGGGGCTGATTTCTGGGGGATACGCTGCTGACAGAGGAGTATTTATGTCACCTGTCGGCATGGTTCGAACCTTTTTTGTGTGCGGGTTTCTACTAGGAACGTGCGTCGGGCAGAATGCCAGTCCGGTTGCTTCAAACAATAATAATGATGTAAGGCCTGCAATCTTCCTGCGTGGAGCCCTGACGCTGCAAGTCTCGGCGTCGTCCAAAGTGGCACAGGCACAGCTTTCTACATCGAGCTTCCACATTGCCTCCGACGAAGAGGTGGGAGGGATGGAAAAGACGCTGGAGCAGTACGTCGCCGCTTTTGAAAGCTTGAGCCTCCCGCAAGTCAAACAGATCTGGCCCGAGTTGGACGTGAAGCATTCCAAAGCCTTCAAGGAAATCTTCTCGGCCTTCAAGGGAACAAACGCCGCGCCGCGCTTGGGTCTGCAATGTGCGGTGCCGAGGGTAATCGACGGGACGGCGAACGTGGAGTGTAGGGAGACCGTGACCTACCATATCGGGAAGGGTAAGACCAAGGAAGCCGGGCCGGCGCGCGTGGACATCCAACTGAAAGAGCAGGAGAGCCGTTGGGTTGTCCAGGACATGAGGGGTGCCGGCTAGTGTTCCAATCGACGCTGAAGATAGAGGCCGTCGCTCACGAGCGACGGCCTTCGCATTGGTGGCTGCTTTGGCTCGTCGGGGCGGCACTCACGGCGCTTGACAGCCTTTCCCACTTGGCATACAAGGGAGAACCCGCATGAACGCTTACTGAAGTGTGCCGTGCGAGAAGCTCTCAATAAGGAGATGGGGTATGGGACTGTTAGAAGAAGCCGAAAAAATCGCAGGTGCCGTCGCCGCCGTCGAAGGCATCAAGAAACTGGATCCGAACGCCGGCCTGATCACCGAAGCTGCCGCGGCGATTACCGGGTTTGAGGGTGCCGGGGCCATTGCCGAGCGCATCGAGAAGAAGGACGAAGAAAGCAAGTAGCCCAACCGGAGCCGGTATCGCGGCCTTCCACGGCCGCGATACCACCACCCTCTTTCAACTCTACCGTTGGCTGGTTGTCTGGCGTGCCATCGCTTGGCTTTTCACCAGAGTGGCCAGGAAATCTTCCCGGGTCAGCATGTGCCGCGTCTCGAAATACTTCACCAGTTCCTGAATTGCGGCTCCGGGATCGGTGATCAGCGGAACGGCGCCAACTCCACCGGAGGCGGACAGGCCGGCCGCGACGCCCGGCCCCATCAGCAGCGTTGGACGGGTCAGCGTCCCGAGCAGTTCGCGCAGGTTCTTCCGGCTTTCCTCCGAGATATTTTCAAAGGCGATTCCCATGCCAAGGTACGGATAGCTCACACGAACATTCCCCTCGGTCTCGAAACGGATGCCGTTGGCCTCCAGCTTCAAATGCAACTTGGTGCCCGCGGGAAATGTGGCCTGCGCCTCCACATAGCACCCGTGCAGGCTCACGTCGGTGAACCTTGCCCAGGTCCGAACATCGGTGCCGGATGCGCAAATCTCGGCGCTGCCTTCGCACTTAAGCCGCGCACTGCGCCGCTTTTCCGCTCCGCGATACACTCCGGTCTCTGCCCCCGCCCCGGAAACCTGTGCCGATGGAGTCGCTGGCTCTTGCCGCGCGGTGGCCGTCGCCGCTCCCGCCGTCGACTCTGTGGTCGAGGATGGTTGTGAGCCCTTAAGTGCCATCAAGTACGAAACTGCGTCGTTGATTTCCTGCGTCATAGTCGTCTGGTATGGCCCCAGGAAAGCTTTCAGAGCCGTTGTTGCATCTATCGGACACCACGGGCGGAGAGATTAGTCTGCAGGAACCAGCGCGGGAAGGCAGAAGCGCAGAAGTGGGGATCGATAAGAAGGGTCTAAGAAATCTCGGGCCGCTGCTCCATCATTTGTTGTCCCGCTCCCCGAATCTGTTTCCACAACTCGTCGCGCCCGGCCCCGCTCTTGGCGGAGTAGGGCAGCAACTGGCCGGCAGCATGGCCCTGGCCGAGAGTCCTCAGCGCGTTGCTCAACTGATTGTTCGACAGCCGGTCGCTCTTGGTGGCCACCACCAGATACTTGCGGCCCGACGAATCCAGAAAATCCAGCAACTGCCGGTCGGGGCCCTGCGGCGGAACATTGACGTCGATCAAGACGATGCACAAAGCCAGAGCGGATCTCTGCTGCAGATAGGGCTCGATGAACTTGGGCCACTCGGCCGAGATCTCGCGCGAGATCTTCGCGTAGCCATATCCCGGCAGGTCGACAAAGCACAACTCGGGCTTTGGTTTTCCCGGAAAGCGAATCTCAAAGAAGTTGATGGCGCGCGTGCGCCCGGGCGTGGAACTGGTGCGCGCCAGCTTGGTGCCGACCAGCGAATTGATCAGGCTCGATTTACCGACATTGGACCGGCCCAGGAAGGCGATCTCCGGCAGAGTGGGAGCAGGGAACTGCGCGGCATCGGTCGCCGACGCCAAGAATCGGGAAAGAACCCTCATGCTCAAGTTTGCAATAGCGCAGAAGTAATTGGCAAGTGCGCAGATGGCATGTCCGGCGTTGGCCGATCCAGTGCCAAGACCTGGCTGCAACAACCTGACACGGCGGGGGTGACCCCACCGGCGGTTCGCAAGCGCGGAAAAGCCATTGGAAAGAGCTGCCGAATCCCCAGGGATTACACTCATGGCAGGATGACAAGACCAGGGTTGCTCCTCGCTGCCTCCTCCGCTGCCTCTCTGGCCTTTCTGGTGGCGCGGGCCTTCACCCTCGCCGACTGGACGGTTCTGCTGAAGGTTTTATGTATTCTCCTGCTGGCCGTGCCCGGATTTCGTGCCGACCGACTGCTCGGCACTGCGCTGGCCATTTCCGGGCTTGGAGATTTCTTTCTCGGGATACACCGCGCCGAGAGCTTCGACGAGGAATCACTCTTTCTCCCGGGCTTGGGCGCGTTCTTGCTGGCCCACCTGTTTTACATCGTCATGTTTCACAGATACCGCGCCACGACCGGGCGCAGGCTCAGCCCCGCCCGGACGGCGGGAGTGCTGGCGATCCTCGCTGCAGTCGCCTCAGTGCTGGTCATCCTGTGGCACTCGCTCGGTCCCATGCTGGTCCCGGTGCTGGTCTACGCGCTGGTGCTGGCGGGCATGGGCATCAGCGCGCTGCTGGCCGATCTTGGGACGCCGCTCGCCGCCTTCGGGGCACTTTCGTTTATTGCCTCCGACACCATGCTGGCCCTGAACAAGTTCCACGCCAGCTTCCCCGGCCACGAGCCGCTGATCTGGATTACCTACTACCTGGCCCAACTGCTGATCCTGTGCGGGATCCTCCGCCACCGCTCCCGAACGCAGTCGACGACTCGCGGTTTCGAAGGAGATTTGAGCGAATATCACTGATGTCGTGAACGTATGAAAAGATAAGCGCACATCCCCACAAACGCGAAACCTAGGGCCGAAACGACAACCGTCGGAATCCAGAAAAATAGGACTCTCACGATAGTGTTGCTGCGACTCGCCGTGAAGAACAGCGCAAACGACAACACGGCGACGATCCAGAATCTAGGATGGAAGATGCTCTCCACGGATAGGCCTACAACCGCCGCCACTCCCGTGGCCTTCGATCCCCGCAAGAATGGCCAGAGGCACGCACACTCCGCGATAAGCACCGCCGACAAGCCACTGAGGATGCCACTGACGTAATTCATGACTCCTTACCGACCCAGCATGATCTTTCGCAGTAACCGTTGATGGGATCGGCCACGGTACAAGAGCCATTGCTCTCATCAACCACGAGTCAAAAAAAGGCCAGGTCCCCGCCACGCCACCTAATCCAGCCCCAGCGGCCGCTTGTTCTCAACATCGTCTTCGCGAACGGGACGAAGCTTGTGCCAGAGGACCAACCCTCCCGCTACCACCAAGCCAATCCCCAGGCTGATCACGAAGAACCATCGGTAGGCGGGCATCCAGATCGCTGCAACCACAACAACCAGGGCTGCGGTCGCCACTGCGGCGGTGCCTCGAACCGGAATCGTCATTGAGGCTTCTCCCATGCCACTTTCCGCAAGCGGCACGATACGTGGGTTGCGCCTGCCGCTACGGTACACCTAGAGTCTGCGACTCCGGCCTGGGCCTTGGCAAGTGCGTGGACGCATATCGACCGCGAGGACTTGAGTGCCCATCGGAACGGTAGTAACCGCGTCCGGAACGCTGGGCGGGGAGGCCGATTGAACTTCAGTCTGTGCTCGCCGATTGAGTTAACAACAGCCCGGCAGCCGCCACCGGAAACGGATTCAGACGGCGCAGCTTCACGGCAGGGGAAGGAATCATGGACACCAACCCGAAGATGACGCTGGAGATGCACACTCTGTTGCTTTGCTGCGACCCGCAGTTTCTGGGTACGACGCGCGGCGTCCTGCACGCCTTGGCCGTGACACCAAAAACTGTGGCCCACTGCGAGGCTGCGCTGGCCCAGATCGAGTCCCACGCCTTCGATGTGATCGTAGTGGACTGGCGCGAGATCGATAACCTCGCTGAATTCCTCGGCGCCGTGCGGCGGTCGAAGCTGAATCCTGACTGCGTTCTGGTGGCCATTGTGCGCGACCTGCTGGACCTGCGGCAGGCCTTCGCCGCCGGCGTGCATTTCCTGATTCATAAGCCGGCGTCGGTGGTGCAGATCGAGCGCTGCCTGCGCGCGGCCTACTCCGCCACCGTGACTCGGCGCCGCAAGCAGCACCGCGAACCGGTCCGATTGCCGGCATCCGTGAGCACCCGCATGCGGCCCTTTACACCCATGATGGTTGTCAATCTCAGCGAGAGAGGGATGGGCCTGGCCATCACCAACGATCATGGGAATCTGCGCCACCATCCGACTGCGGGCGACGAGATCGAGGTTCGCTTCACGCTGCCCAAAATGGATGCCGGGCTCCACGTTACGGGCCGGGTAGTCTGGACCACGTCGAGCCACTGTGGTGTGCGCTTTTCCTATGTTCCTGAGGGTGACCGGCAGGTGCTGGAACAATGGCTGACGGAGTGCGTGGAGCGGTCGCTGGCGGAGACGTGCGAGCGCCTGCGGGCGGCTTGCGCCTAGAGCCACCTTGCCCAGGCTCCATGCGGCCTTCGGTTGTCGCTACTGGTGTGCCGTGGGAGCGTCCGCCGGAGTCGGAGTCAGCGCCGCAATCGGTTGCTCCGCTTCCTCTTCCATCTTCGGCAGCGGCGACTCGAGCGCGATCTGCAGCACCTGGTCCATGGTGTCGACAAAGTTTAGCTTCATTGCGCTACGCAGGTTCTCCGGCACTTCCGCCAGGTCCTTCTCGTTGTCCTTGGGCAGGATGACTTCAAACAACCCGGCACGATGAGCCGCGAGCAGCTTCTCTTTCAAGCCGCCGATGGGCAGTACCTTGCCGCGCAGCGTGATCTCGCCGGTCATGGCGATGTCGCGCCGCACCGGAATCTTGCTCAGCGCACTGGAAATTGCGGTGGCGATCGTGATTCCCGCCGATGGACCATCCTTCGGAATCGCGCCTTCCGGCACGTGCACGTGCAGATCGAGGTTGCGGTAGAAGTCGCGCGTCAAGCCCAGCCGATGCGCGCGCGAACGCACGTATGACATGGCGGCCTGCGCCGATTCCTGCATCACGTCGCCCAGTTTGCCGGTTAGCGTAAGCTTGCCCTTGCCGTCAACCACCGTTGCTTCGGTGCTCAGAATCGAGCCGCCGACTTCGGTCCAAGCCAGGCCGGTGACCAGGCCAACTTCGGATTTTTCGTGGGCGATTGTGTCGCGGAACTTGATCACGCCCAGGAAATCGTTGACGTTCTCGCCGGTGATGGCGCTCGAGTAATTCTCGCCTTCCTTCACCACCTTGCGCGCGACTTTGCGGCAGACGTTGCCGATCTCGCGTTCCAGGTTACGCACACCCGCTTCGCGCGTATAGGAGCGAATCAGCGCCGTGAGGGCGTCGTCGGTGAACTTGATGTTCTTTTCCACCAGCCCGGCCGAGAGCATCTGCTTCTTCACCAGGAACTGCTTGGCGATCTCCACCTTCTCCTGCTCGGTGTAGCCGTGCAGCCGCAACACTTCCATGCGATCCTGCAGCGCCGGAGGAATGGTGTGCATCACGTTCGCCGTCGCCACGAAAAACACCTGCGACAGGTCATACTCCACGTCGAGATAGTGATCCACGAACATGAAGTTCTGCTCCGGATCGAGCACTTCCAGCAGCGCCGCTGACGGATCGCCGCGGAAGTCCATCGACATCTTGTCGACTTCATCCAGCATGAAGACCGGATTCTTCGTGCCCGCCTTCTTCATCATCTGGATGATCTGGCCCGGCAGGGCGCCAATGTACGTCCGGCGATGTCCGCGGATTTCTGCTTCATCGCGCACTCCGCCCAGCGACATGCGGACAAACTTGCGCCCGGTCGCCTTGGCGATCGACATCCCCAGCGAAGTCTTGCCCACGCCCGGAGGCCCGACGAAACACAGAATCGATCCCTTCGGATTCTTCACCAGTTGCCGCACGGCAAGAAACTCAAGAATGCGTTCCTTGATCTTCTCCAGCCCGTAGTGATCTTCGTTCAGGACTTTCTCGGCGCGCGAGATGTTGCGGATTTCCTTCGACCGCTTCTTCCACGGCACCGCCAGGAGCCAGTCCAGATAGTTGCGCGACACGGTCGATTCGGCCGACATCGGCGGCATGGCTTCCAGTTTCTTCAGTTCCTGCAGCGCCTTTTCCTTCACCTCTTTCGGCATGCCCGCGGCTTCGATCTTCTTCTTCAGTTCGTCGAATTCGCTCTTTTCGCCGCGGCCCAGTTCCTTCTGGATGGCCTTGATCTTTTCGTTGAGGTAGTACTCTTTCTGCGCCTTCTCCATCTGCCGCTTCACCCGCGACTGGATGGTGCGGTCCACATTCAGTTTCTCGATTTCGATGTCGAGCACATCGGCAACCCGCGTCAGGCGTTCCGCCGGGTCGAAAATCTCCAGCAGTTCTTGCTTCTCCTCGATCGAAAGCTGCAGGTTGGCGGAGATCACGTCGGTCAGCTTCGCCGGGTCCTCCATGCGCACGGTCGAGATCATGGTCTCGTAGTTCAGCGCCTGGCACAGCTTCACATATTGCTCGAACAGGCCTGTGACTCGCTGCATGGCCGCTTCGGTCGACGGATTCGTTTCGGTGACGTAGCGCGCCACCCGCACCGTGGCCTGCATGAAGCCCTCGGTGTCGGTGACTTGCAGGATTTTGCCGCGCTCAACGCCTTCGACCAGGACTTTAATGTTGCCGTCAGGCAGCTTCAGGCTCTGCACGATGTTGACGATCGTGCCCACCTGGTAGATCTCATTGGCCTTGGGTTCGTCGATGGACGCGTCGTGCTGCGTGGCCAGAAAGATCTTCTTGTCGGCGGCCAGCGCTTCTTCCAGCGCATGCACGCTCGACTCCCGGCCCACCACGAACGGCGTCATCATGTACGGGAAGATGACCACGTCCCGGATGGGCATCATGGGTAGCTTCCTGGATTCGAACTTTTCCTTGGATGTGGTCACTGAGTCTCCCTGGGGTGAAAGAGAAACGAAATTAACTACGTGATTTTACATGGTCGCGACAGTCTGGGGAATGGCACTTTGGCCCTTCGCTCGCACGAACCACGATAGGGACGTAATTCGGTCGATTCTCTCGGGACCTTTTCTTTGGGCGTCTCTAGAGCTTCGTCGGAAGTACACAAAGCGCGGCTTATCCCCCGCCTTCAATCGGGGCCTGTGACTCTCATTCTATCGCCATTTCCGAGGTTTTCGTAGTCCGGCTATCTCCCCCCCGAGGTGATTGCGCAGTTGGGGCGGAATTGACGATCCTCAGGCCTGGAGGCAGGCTGCTGGAGAACTCTGCCTTGGGCTTGATTTTGGGTGGCGCAGCGCTTCAGCGCTGCGATAACCGCCTCAAAAAATCAGAAATCCCACTTCCCGCACACGCGGGAAGTGGGACTCCAAACTCCCAGATTGGCGTCGCAGGGCTAGCCGGCCTTTTCCATCACCGTGGCGAACGAAGCGCTGCGCTTCTCCACCATGTCCCGCGTGACTTCAAACTCCTTGAGTTTCTTCTGGCTGGGCAGATTGAACATTAGGTCGAGCATGAGCTCTTCCAGGATCATGCGTAGTCCGCGCGCTCCCACCTTGCGCGCCATGGCCTGCCGCGCGATTGCCCGCAGGGCATCGTCGGAGAACTTCAACCGGACGTTCTCGAACTCGAACAGCCGCTGGTACTGCTTCACGATGGCGTTCTTCGGTCGCGTCAGGATTTCGATCAGCGCGAACTCATCCAGGTCTTCGAGCATGCCGACCACCGGCAGACGCCCCACAAACTCGGGAATCAGCCCGAACCGGATCAGGTCCTCCGGTTGCACTTCCTGCAGCAGTTCCTGGCTGCGCTTCTTCAGGTTGACCGCCTCTTCCTTCTCCGCATCCTCGCCGCTGCGGAAGCCGAGCGACTTCTTGCCCATCCGGCGGGAAACGATCTTATCCAGCCCCACGAACGCTCCGCCGCAGATGAACAGGATGTTTGTGGTGTCGACCGGAGTAAATTCCTGGTGCGGGTGCTTGCGTCCGCCCTGCGGCGGCACATTGGCGATGGTGCCTTCCAGAATCTTCAGCAGTGCCTGCTGCACCCCTTCGCCGGAAACGTCGCGCGTGATCGACGGGTTCTCGTCCTTGCGCCCGATCTTGTCGACTTCATCAATGTAGATGATGCCGGTCTGCGTGCGGCTCACGTCGCCGTCGGCGGCCTGCAGCAGCTTCAGGATGATATTTTCGACATCTTCACCCACGTAACCGGCTTCGGTTAGCGTGGTCGCGTCCACGATGGCAAACGGGACATCCAGCATGCGTGCCAGGGTCTGCGCCAGCAGCGTCTTGCCGGTGCCCGTCGGCCCGATCAGCAGGATGTTCGACTTCGACAGTTCCACCCCATCGCCAGCCTTCTGGCGATTCATGAAGATGCGCTTGTAGTGGTTGTACACCGCCACCGCCAGCTTCTTCTTCGTCTGTTCCTGCCCGATTACGTACTCATCCAGGAAGGTCTTGACTTCCTGGGGTTTCGGCAACTGGTTGGGTGTGCTGGATGGAGGGGTCGCGGTGCGGTCGTCTTCCAGAATGGAATTGCAGACCGCAACGCACTCGTCGCAAATGTAGGCGCGCGGATAATCGCTGGGCGATGAGATCAGTTTCGCGACGGCGTCCTGCGACTTGTGGCAGAACGAACAGCGGAGAATCTCATCGGAGCCCGACTTGGTTTTCACTCGGTTCTACTCCTTAACCGGTCTGGGGGCATGATCGGGGTCCCAGCGACCTTCTTCCCTTTCCGCCGCTTCCAGGTCTCGCGCCGGCTTCAGGCGCGAACGCCGATCATACCGCTTTTGCCGTCTTGTAGATGATATCGTCTATGATTCCGTATTCCTTAGCCTGCTGCGCGTTCATAATGAAATCGCGCTCCACATCTTTCTCCACTTTGTCCAGTTTCTGTCCGCTGTGCTTGGAAAGTAACTGGTTTGTAATCTCGCGCATCCTTAAAATCTCGCGCGCGTGGATGTCGATGTCGGTCGCCTGCCCGGATAACCCGCCCATAGACGGTTGATGTATTAGAATCCGGGAATTCGGCAACGCCAATCTCTTTTTGGGTTCGCCCGATGCCAAAAGTAACGCGGCCATCGATGCCGCCTGCCCCACGCACAGCGTCATGACATCGTTTTTTACATACTGCATCGTGTCATAAATCGCCATGCCCGCCGTGATCGAGCCGCCCGGAGAGTTAATGTAAAGCTGGATGTCTTTCTCCGGATCTTCCTGAGCCAGAAACAACATCTGGGCAATCACCAGGTTGGCGATGTTGTCGTCAATCGGCGTGCCAATGAAGATGATGTTGTCGCGCAGCAGCCGGGAATAGATATCGTAGGCGCGTTCGCCCCGCCCGGTCTGCTCGATGACCATCGGTACCAGCATCATTTGTGGATCGTTGTTCTTCACGTTCACCTGCCACACTCCGCCCCGTTGCAACCGCTGCGCTGCCGGAGAGGATCGAAAGTGGTCCGCGAGATCTTCGAGCTGACGCCCGACTACGCGGACTGGTGATACAGAAATTCGAGGGTCTTTTCGCTGCGAATCCTGTTTCGGATTCTATCGAGGCCCCCATCCTGCGTCAATCGACTGCGGATCGCGTCCGGAGTCTGTTTGCTCTGCTGCGCGAGCGCCGTAATTTCCTGGTCCAACTCCTCGTCGCTCACCTGAATGCTTTCTAACTCCGCGATGCGCTCCAGTAACAACGACGACTTCACGTCCTGCAGGGCCTGATCGCGCTGCCCGGCGCGCAGCCGCGGCAAGTCCATCTTCTTCATGTCTTCCATCTTCATGCCCTGCGCCGCCAGGGCCCGCAGGCCACGGTCCAGCCGCAAGTCGATTTGCCGATCCACCATCGCCTCCGGCACTTCGAAATCGTTGCGCTTCACCAGTTCTGCCACCAGCTTGTCTTTGGCTTCGCGCTCCGCCGTGTGCTTGCGCTCGTGCTCCATATTCTCGCGAATCTGCGTGCGCACCGCCGCCAGGTCGGCGAACTCGCCCAGTTCCTTGGCGAAATCGTCATTCAGTTCCGGCAGCGCCTTCTGCTTGATCCCCTTCACCTTCACCGTGTAGACGAACGTCTTTCCCGCCAGTCGCTTGTCATTCGTGTCTTCAGGATAGGTGACTTCGAATTCCTTGGTGTCTCCCGCGTTCGCGCCGCGCAGATGCTCGGTGAATTCCGGCACTGTATTCTTGCCGCCGATCTCAATCAGCACTTCGTCCATGTGCACCGGCTGCGTCTTGTCGTCCGTTTGCTTCGGTGTGCCGTCCATCGAGGCCTGCGCGAAGTCCCCGTCCGCCAGCGCCCGTCCCTCCACCGAAGTGAACGTGGCATGCTGCTCGCGCACGCTGTTCAGGGCTTCTTCCACCTCTTCTTCTTTGACCACGATCTCCGGATGATCGGCGCGCAGTTCCTTGTAGCCCTCCACCTTGATCTCGGGAAGGATCTCGAAGCTGGCCTTGAACTTCAGCGGCTCGCCGTCGTGCACATGCAAGTCGGTCACCCGTGGCTGCGACACCGGAATCATGCCCAGCCGCTCCGCTTCCTTGCGGAAGTAGCGCGGCACCAGTGCCTCCACCACATCGCTCTTCAGATCTTCCTTGAACCGCTGTTTGATGATGGTCGCCGGCACATGCCCGGCCCGGAACCCCGGCAGCCGCGCCACCTTCTGATATTTCTGGACGATCGTCTCCATTTCGCGAGCCACTTCCTCGGCCGGAATCTCCACCGAGATCTCGCGCTTTACCCCGTCCTGCTTCACGTCGCTATTCTGTGTTTCCGTTGGACTCACGATAGGCTTTCACACTCCCGTAATCTTTGAGTGTAAAGACTGGGAGAGAGAAGCGTCAATCGCAGGGAGGGGGAGATGGGCAACTCTTCCTTCGAAAGTTCGCAAATGGGATGTCGGGCAAAAGCTCCCGGCACCTCGGAAGGTCAGGCCGGTTGGAATCAGCGAAAATCTTGCTCCTGCGGCGGTTGCCGTACCTGCGATCAGGCTTGACAGGTACGGTTCCCGCTTTTCTTCTTTCGCTCGGAGTCTACGGCGTTACTGTAAACGTGTCCGCGCTCGCGGCTTTGCCGCCGGGCGTCGCGACCACGATCTTGCCAGTGACGGCGCTGGCCGGAACGGTAAATGTGAGCTTCGAGTCGGAGTTCACGGTGTAGGCGAGAACAGATGCTCCTCCCACGGTAATGCGGGACGCCTGAATCAATCCTGCGCCCGTGATCGTGATCGTATCGCCAGCCTTGCCGCTAGTTGGGGAAAAGCCGGTCACTTGCGGAGTTACGTAAAACACCCGGTTGCTGATGATCGCTCCAGATGCCGTATTCACGGTTACAAATCCAGTCTCTCCCGACGGAACCGCAGCGGTCAGAAAGGAGTCGGATACGACGTGGAACGATGCCGGCGTTCCGTTGAAACTGACGCCGCTCGCTTGCGCGAACCCATGGCCGACCACACCGACGTTGTTTCCGACAACTCCCCAGTTGGTCACCAGTTCTACGAAAGGCGCCAGGCCCCGTCCGTAGCCGTAGACCACTCCCTTCCCGTCCAGGCCGCCGCGAGTCGTCATGCCGTAGATTTTGCCGTTCGTATGCTGCATGGGCGTGGCGTAGGCGCCGTCTCCGTGCGGAGCGTCGAAGCTGTAAAGGACTGAATAAACTCCGCCCGTAGTCATTTCAAAAATCACTCCATAACCGTTCAGGCCGCCCCAGATGGTGACGCCGTAAAGGTTCCCATCCTCGCCGGCAACCAGACCGGCGTACGACTCGTAGCCCGCGCTCGTATGCACGGAGTCGAAGTCGTAGACCACAGAGAAGGCCCCGGACGGAGTGATCCGATAGATCAGTCCCCCGGTGGAACTTCCACCCGCGGTTGTAGTGCCGTAGAGATTGCCATCGCTGGCTTCGACCAGTCCACCCACCGGATAAGACCCGTCCGGCCCGGCGAAACTGTGGATGGTGGTGACGGTTGAGCCGGTGATGCGATAGATGGTGCCGGCGGAATGCGTGCCCCCGAATTCCGTAACCCCGTAGAACGAACCGTTCGCCGCCCGCACCAGCGGCCCATTGCTGGTGCCCGGGATCTTGGCGATGACATGGAAGACTCCTGCCGGCGATATCTTGAAGGCATATCCGGGATACGACGTTCCGTAGAAATAACCGTCGCCCCCGAAGATCAGCGCCGATACCGGGAGGCCCCCGTCTCCGCTTCCCTTAAAGTCGTACAAGACCGTCAACACTCCCGCCGGAGTCACCTTGAAAATGTTGCCTTCGCCGTTGGCGCCGCCCTGCTCCGCCATGCCGTAGAGATTGCCATCCGGGCCGAGCGTGAGTCCTCCGACGGGTGTGCTGCCGTGCGTGCCGTCGAAGCTGTAAACCGTGCTCAGGTTCCCGGCAGGACCGATCTTGAAGATCAGGCCTTTGCTGGCCGTGCCTCCAGCGGCGGTCACACCATAAAGGTTGCCGTCGCGTCCTTCCGCCATGAGCGACGGGTAAGACCCGCCGGGAGCATTGGCGAAATCGTAAAGCTCAAGGTACTGCGCCATGAGGGGCTGCGCGGCGAACACGAGACCAGACCAGAAAAGGAACATGGCCGCAATCCACGCGGACGAGAAACTGGATTTCGCTTTCTTGACAGGTAGGTTGGGATCGCAGAATTTCGCCGGCGAAAGACCAGCTTCGATGGTCATAAGCTCCTCCATTGTGCCGTTCAGCGTGCGTGGGCACGGGTTACGCATTTGCGATGCGCAATCGAAAGTTTCAAAAACTTAACTTCTGGGTCGACAACGGGGGGGGATTACATCGTGAAGTACGCTACTGCCAGCCGATACTGATGTCAATCATCATCTGTAAAGATTCGCGCGCGATGGATGATTTCCATGGCTAAAAGTGCAAAATTTTGCGATTCGGACGATATGTTGTAATGAGGGGCGATGTCTTGGCTTACGATTCTCAATCGCGAAGTCGTCGCCTGCACCCGCTGCCCGCGCTTGGTCGAGTATCGCGAACAGGTTGCGCGCGAGAAGCGCCGCGCTTATCTCGACTGGGATTACTGGGGCAAGCCGGTTCCCGGCTTCGGCGATCCGAACGCCCGCGTGCTCATCATGGGGCTGGCTCCCGGCGCTCACGGCTCCAACCGTACCGGACGTCCATTCACCGGCGACGCCAGCGGCAACTTCATGTATCCCGTGTTATTTGAGACCGGATTCGCCAGCCAGCCCGCTGCCACCGACCGCAACGACGGCCTGAAGCTGAAAGACCTCTACATCACCGCCGCCGTCCGCTGCGCTCCACCCGACAACAAGCCGCTGCCCGTGGAACTCTCCAACTGTTCGGATTTTCTCGATCGCGAACTGGCGGGATTGAAGCAGGTGAAAGTCGTCGTCGCGCTCGGCAAGATCGGATTCGACGCGTATCTCAACTATGCGAAACGTCGCGGTCTCATCGCCAGCCGCCAAGGATACGACTTCAAACATGGCGCTCATTACTGTCTGCCCAACGGTAACGTGTTACTGGCGTCCTATCACCCGTCGAATCAGAACACGCAGACGGGCAAGCTGACGCGCAAGATGTTCGTGGAAATATTCAAGCAGGCGGCAAAACTTGCCGATCAATAACCCCGAGGCGCCGCCTGGCCGGATCGAGGAACTTTCCTCTCGATGGGGTTACAGCCAATCAGTGCTGGGTTGCGATCCGGGGCGGCGCCGATGTGTCGTTGTTCGTCGATGGTCGGTAGTCGTCGGCAACTTCGCGGCAACCAGATGTTTTGACCAACGACCAACGACGAACGACTAGCGACGTTTCTCTCACCGCAGCTTCGTCACCGTCACTTCCAGCTGAAACTGCCGCTTCGAGTTCGGATCGTCCACCACGCCCAGCACCACGGTCTTGCCGAGAGTGGCCACCGTGCTGGCCTCGATGTGCAACTGACGGATCACCGGCTGGACTCGCTGCCCTTGCTGGTCCGGCATGGCGAAGTTGCTCAGATCGGCGTTCGCATTCAGCGAGACGTCGCCGCTCAGGTTGGTCATGTCGGCCCGATCCATGAGCCGGCAGCGGATGTTCGTGCCCACATCCAGGTACTGAAACTGATTCGGACCGCTTTCCACCGGCACGCGTGTCCCGATCTTGAGTTCGGTCCACTCGCCCGACCGGCTGTTCATCGAGTATTGCCGCGTGTTGACCTTCTTGCCGTCTTCCATTTCGTTCACCGAGAAGTCGAGGCGATACGCGCTCACCTGTCGGCCCTCGGCCTCAGCCTTCTGCTTAGCTTCCGCTTCTGCGGCACCTGCCTGTTCGGCGGATTTCTTGGCGATTGCTTCAGCGGTTGCCGCTTTCTCCGCCGACTTCTTCGCCTGCGCCTCGGCCGCCTTGGCCTGCGCCGCGTTCTGCGCCCAGCCCGTCGCCAAACCGAAGCCCATGCAGAGTGCCAGCGTGCCAACCAATCCCAACATTCGCGTCTTCATCATTGCCAATCTCCTTATCGTTTTATCGTGCCACTCTCCGGAGACGATGCGGCGCTGTCCTGATCTCCGGCCGTCAATCGCAACTCGCGCTCCCGCTCCTGCAGGTCCATCTCGCTTCTTGCCCGTGCCACCAGCACGGCTTCGTGATGGAACCGGTCCACATAGTTAGCCAGCATTTCCTCCTGTTTGCTCAAGGGCCGTGGGGAAGGGAAGACATCCAGCTTGGGATTCGCAGGTATTTGTGCGCGCTTTACCGCCTTGTGAATCGGCACAACGCGCGCTGGCGCGTGACCTGCCGCTGCCGTCGTGATGGCTTGTGGACTCTGCCCCGGCGCTGACTTCTGCTCGACCAATATCGGCGTCGTCGTTCTGCCTTCCCGCCATGGGATCGCAATCGCCACCAGCACAATCGCAGCCAGGGCCGCCGCCAGGCCCCACGCCCACCATGCACGATTCGAAGTCGCCCTCTGCGCCGCCAGATTCGCCAGGATGCGCCCTTCTAATCCCGCGCGCGGCTCCACCGCCGCATATTTCGCCAGCGCTCGATCGAGTGCTTGATCGAGCGCGTCTTCGGAACCCTCCGCCTGCATCGCGTTTTCCTCGGTCATGGTTTCCCCTGCCTCCGCGTCTGCGCCGCCAGCTTCTCTTTCAATATCTGCCGCGCCCGGAACACCCGCGAACGCACCGCCGCTTCGTTGATCCCCAAAGTCGCTGCCACTTCCCGCGGAGACATCTCTTCGATGGTCGACAGGATCAGCGGCTCGCACAGCTTTTTAGGCAGCGCTGCAATCAACTTCTCCAGCGCCGCGCTCACCTGCGCGCCCTGCAGCGACTGATCCGCCTGCGCCTCCGCGGACGCCAGGTCTGCCGCGGAATGCCCTTTGTCCTCCAGAGCGACCTCGCTCGTACGGACGCGCTGCCGGCTGCGGTCCACCGCCACCCGCCATGCGATCCGCGCCAGCCATGTTTTCGGATCGTCGACACCGGCCAACTTTGCCTGGTAGCGCCACACCCGCAGAAACGTTTCCTGCGTGGCATCCTCGGCATCGTGATGCTGGCGCAGCACCGCATATGCGATGCGGTAAACCAGTCGCGAATGCTCCCGCACCAGCGTCTCGATCGCTCGTCCAACGGGTTCGGCCAGACTCACGACCTTCTGCCCGTCTGCCTGCGCTGGGCCCATCGATACGCCGTTCAGGATTGCCCCTCCCGCCACCACGCCTCTGCCCTCACCCATAAAGACCGCTTGTCGTCGGATTGTGTTCAGGAATTTCTGCAGAGAGAACGGCCGGGGCAACTCGGCTTGCGGAGCTCAACAAGCGTTGTCATTCCGAGCGCCTTGTTCCTGGCGCGAGGAATCTGCTGTTCCGCTGGCGAGACGAAGCAGGTTCCTCGTCGCTTCGCTTCTCGGAATGACAAATAAAAGATACGCGGAGCGACAAACAACTTGCCGGCAACTGACCACTGACACCTGACAACTGGATTAAAGGCCAACCATGACCGGTTCAGGCGCCAAACTCACGCCCCAGAGTTCCTCCACCCGATACTGGATCTGATCCTTGAAGGCCAGAAGTTCGGCAGCGGTCGCCTCTCCGCGATTGACGATCGCCAGCGCGTGTTTGCTTGAGATGCCAACGCGCCCGTAGCCGAATCCGCGGGCGAAGCCGGAATGCTCCACCAGCCACGCTGCGGAGACCTTCGTCTGCTCGCCAGCAGCATAGGAGGGCACCTGAAGATTCTTGGCAGCTGCGCGTTGCCGCAAATCTTCAAACTGAGCGGCCGATAGGAGCGGATTCTTGAAGAACGATCCCGCGCTGCGACAGTCGGGATCGCCCGGGACGATCAGCATTCCCTTGATGGAGCGAATGTGGCGCAGGGCCTCGCGTATTTCCACCAGGGTCGGGCGGGACTGCCGTCCGGCAAAATGTTTCTTCAGGTCGGCATATTCGAAACGCGACTCGCCGCCCGGCGTGAGTGCATACACGGCCCGCAAAATAATGTACCGCTCACGCTCGATCGTGTTGAAAATGCTGCTGCGGTAGGCGAATCCGCAGTCTTGGTTTCGCAATTCGCGAACCTGGCCTTCGCGCCGGTCGAACACCCTGACCGACTCAATCGTCTCCGAGACTTCCTGCCCATAGGCGCCGACGTTCTGCACCGGCGTTCCACCGACGCTGCCGGGAATTCCGCTCAGGCATTCCACGCCCGCGCAATGCGCATACACCGCGTGCGACACGAAACGATCCCACGATTCGCCCGCGCCGACACTGAAACGCACGCGGCCCTGGCTCTGGCCCGCCGGCTCAATGCCAGGAATCGAGATCTTGAGCACCAGTCCGGGCCAGCCCGCATCGGCCACCACCAGATTGCTGCCACCACCCAACACGAACAGGGGTAAATTCCTCGTGCGCGCGAACCCAACCGCCTCTTCCACCTCCGCAATCGACTGGGCTTCGACGAAAAACCGCGCCGGGCCGCCGATCTGCAGGCTCGTCAGCGGCGCCAGCGGAATGTTTTCTTGCACGAGCATGGTCCCACTATACGCTGCAGGGAGTAGCGTTTCGGCGGAGCGAAAGGCTGGGCTAATGGCCGCAACTCGGGTTGTGCGCGTCCGGCATTGCCAGAAACGTGATGCTCTTCGGAGCGAACGTCGTCACTCCAGCCGCGACGGGCTCGCCGCGGAGCGCCGGCAGCGAATCGTCGGCGCCGAGCTTCAAGTCGACTCCATTCATTAGGACCACCTTGTCCGTGAGTTCCCTGGCCGTCAGCGTGTAGCGCTCCTCTTTCACCGGCACTTTGAGAGATTGCGCGTCGGCCTGGCTGACATTGATCGCCAGCAGGACGATGCCGCCCGGATGATCGCGCAGGCATTGCGCGTAGAGATGAAGGCTCGTGGCCGGAGAGGCTCCGGCCTCAAGCACCGTGGTTCCCATCAGCCTGCGCCACAAAAGCGCCGCCCAGTAATTTGGGCGCGGCTCGAACGTGTATTCCTGCAGCAGTCCGTAATCGCTGGCGGCCAGCGTATTGTGCATGTGCACCTGCACGCCGCGCTTGGCCAGATCGCCGAGCTGATTCAGATATCGAAAGCTGTCGACAAACGTAGACGCCCAACGATCGCCGCCGCACGCCGCCTGGGCAGTTTCGGTGTTCCAGATCGCCTTGCCTGGCATAAAGCGATCGCGGAATCCCCCGTACACTTGCTCGCTCTGAGCGCCGCGCGCCAGCCAGTCTTCGGTGAGCGCCGCCGCCAGACTCGTTCCGCCCTTGGCTTCTGAGTTCGCGCATCGGCTGGAAACCGCTCCATACGTGTGGTAGCTGAAGACATCGAACACCGGGCCGGCGGCGGCCAGAATGTCGTCGCTCTTCATCACTCGCATCGACGCCGAGTTGATCATCCCGCCTTCGCCCACGCTTCCAGGGCCAAGCACCAGCATCTTGGGCGCGGACTGGTTGACGAATGCCCGGAACGTCTTCAGATCGCGCGCAAAAGCGGCCGCATCGTAGCCTTTGGGCGCGCCGCCAATGTCCGGGATGGTCGGTTCGTTCATCAGTTCGGCGGCGGCAATCGTTCCATGGTTGGCCTTGGTGAAGTCGATCCTGGCCTTCGCCTGCGCGGGAGTCCACGCCCCCGAGGCGTCGCGCGCCCCCGAGCTAATCGCGAATGACGTGACGATGGGAGCATCCACGGCATTGGAAAAATCAATCACGCCCTTCCATTGCTGGCGAGTTAGCACGCCCTTGAACCCTTCGGGTGGATTCTGCGGCGCCGGACCATTGTCTGTCTGGAAGAACGTCGTGTTGGCCCAGGTCCCACTGACGCGCATGTAGGCCGGCCCCAGCGCCGCCGCCAGCATACGCAGCCGCGGGTTGTAAAGATCGATCGGCTTGCGGTACTCGTACAGCGACGGCGACATCGCCGCAGGCTGATTGCCTCCGCCATCCTGCGTTTCCGCAATGCTGTCGTAAGGCTTCCAGAAGCGGCCGCCGGTCACTTCGACCATTTCTACGTTGTAGGACTGGAAGCGCTCGTCGACCGTGCCGACGCGCGCCATCTTGCCGGGATTGATCGACGTGGCTGCGGAACCTGCCTGACCGGCAAGGACCTTCGTAAGGATGACGGAAGCAAGAAAGCCGCCGGCAACCAGGCCGGGGAAACGCGTATTCATGGGATTACCTCCTTCAAGCGCAGCAGCAGATCCATCCTCGCTACTTCTTCGGGCTCGCCATAAACGTCTTCACCACAATCGCGTTTGGCTGCATGCCCACCGGAATCAGCGTCATCAGGGAATACTCCGACGGGTCCAGCTTTTTCGCCCGGCGCTTCTGGATGACCGTCACGTCGCCCGACTCGGTGTCGAGCACCAGCAGATAATTCTGGTCGGGCGTAAGCGCCAGGCCGTCGGGATGACTGCCTACGTTCATCGTGGCGATGCGTCGCCCCATGTCGATGTCATACACCGCTACGCTGTCCGACCCGAAATTCGTCACGTATAACCGCGAATTATCGAGCGTGACCACGCCACGCGACGGATGCTGCCCGATCTCCTGGCTGCTGCCCACTTCGTCGGTGTAAGTTTCAACAATCGAAATGCTGTCGGAGTCGAAATTGCACACCATCATCTCGCCGCCGTCTGGTTTGAGCGCGAGGCTGACCGGCGTGCGCCCCACGTCGAGCAGCGCGATCAGCTTGTCGTTCTTCAAGTTGATCGACGCTACCTGTGCCGATCCCGAGCAAGCCACGAAGGCCTTCGACGAATCCGGCAGAATGGCGATGTCCTCCGGATGCTCGCAGACCGGAAGAGTGGTGCGTACGCGCAACTGGTGCGCATCCAGAATCGAGACCGTGTTGTCGCCGCGATTTGAAACCACCACGGTCGTGCCGTCGGGCGAAACCCTCGCCAGTCCCGGCGCCGCGCCCACGCGCACGTTGCCCAGCACCAGCCGTTTTTCCACATCGATCACGCTGATGTTATTCGATCCCGAGTTGGCCACATAGGCGCGCTTGCCGTCCTCCGACACATCGATGAAAAACGGCCGCCCGTGCACGCCAATCGTCGCCACCACCGTGTTTGTCTCGGCTTCGATCACACTGACGTTGTTCGAGCCAGCATTGACGACATAAATCTCATTCTTTTTGCTGTTGGCCGCGACCCCAGTCGGCTCTAAGCCGACGGGAATGGTCTTGGCCAGCGAAAACGCGCGCATATCGATCACACTCACCGTGTTGCTCTTGCCGTTGGTGACGTAAGCGTACTCGCGGTAGAGCGGTCCGTAGTCGGGCAGCCCCGGCTCGCGGAAATACCACCATGCCAGCCCGCCCAGGATGGCGATCAGCACCACGAGAAAGAGAAGTTTGCGCAAGGTCGTTTGCTTCGGGAAAAGAAGAAGATTAGCAGAAGAGAGCGCCTCTACCCAGATTGAGAATCCGCGTCCGGCCGCCGCCAGGGAAACAGATCAGTAGAGCCGGAAATTCGTCTCGACCATGATGTGCACCGCCACGGGCTCGCCATCTTTCGTGGCCGGCTGAAATTTCCATTTGCTCACCGCCGTGATGGCCTGTTTGTCCAAGCCCGGTTCCAGACTCTTGACCACGCTCACATCGCGCACCGTTCCGTCGGGATTCACGATAACCCCAACGACTACCACGCCTTGAAGCTTCTTGCGGCGGGCTTTGTCGGTATATTCGGGATTCGGGCTGTAGATGGGCTTCGGAGGCTTGACGCCGTAATCCCTTGCCTTGCGCACGTCGTAGACCCGGTCGTCGGGGTTCTGCGATGAGTCTTGCGCCAGTAACCGATGCCCAACCAGCGCGCCGCCTGTCATGCTAACCAGCGCCAGGCAACGGAGAAGCCGCGAAACGCTGTTCCTCATATAGCCTCCAGCATCCACCAGGCATGAGGGCCCAACCGCGAAAAGCTTCTACTTGGAAACCGCTACTTCCCTGGCTCCAATTCCCGGCACGGTCCTTCCCACCACCGCCGCGATCTGCCGCACCTGCGTCATCAACTCATCGAACTGGTCGGGGAAGAGCGACTGCGGACCGTCGGAAAGCGCCTCGTCCGGCTTGTTGTGAACTTCCACAAGCAGGCCATCGGCGCCCACCGCCACCGCCGCGCGCGACAGGGGCGTCACCTTATTTCTCTTTCCCGTGCCGTGGCTGGGATCGACCACGATCGGCAGATGGCTGAGCCGCTGCACCGCCGGCACAATGCTCAGGTCGAGCGTGTTGCGCGTATGGTCCGCAAACGTGCGCACGCCGCGCTCGCACAACACTACGTTATAGTTGCCTTCGCTCATGATGTACTCGGCGGCCATAAGGAGCTCTTCCAGCGTAGCCGACATGCCTCGCTTCAATAGAACGGGCTTGCGCGCTCTTCCTGCACGTTTCAGCAACGAAAAATTTTGCATGTTGCGGGCGCCAATCTGGATTACGTCGGCATACTCTTCCACCAGGTCGAGCGACTCGTGATCGATGGCCTCGGTGATGATCTTCATGCCAAACTGCTGGCGAATTTCCGCCATGATTCGCAGCCCTTCCTCGCCCAGTCCCTGAAACGAGTAGGGCGAAGTGCGGGGCTTGTACGCGCCGCCGCGGAAAAACTGCGCGCCCGCGCGATGCACGCGCTCGGCCACGGCAAAGGCCTGCTCCCGGTTCTCGATGGCGCATGGCCCGGCGACAATCGCCAGCCCCGGTCCGCCGAACGTGGCGTCGCTGCCGGCAAAGCGGATGACCGTGTTGTCTTCTTTTACGTCGCGGCTGACCAGCTTGTAGGGCTTCGAGACCTGGATCACTTCCTGCACGCCCGGCATCTCTTCCAGTGTGCCGTGCTCGATCTCGCCCTTGTTGCCCGTGATTCCAATCGCGGTGCGGGTTGCGCCCGGCATGGAATGCGGACGATACCCCAGCTTTTCGATTTTTTCGCAAACCGCGCGCACCTGCTCTTCGGTGGCGTGCGCCTTCATGACGACCAGCATAGATTCACCCTGAGAGAAACGTGTAGAGACTGCCGTCCTCGTCCTCGCCTGCCCTGAGAGAAGTCGAAGGGGCTGTCCGGTCGAGCGCAGCTCGACTGCTCTGGCGGCTGCAGGAGAAGCCGCCCTTCAAGTCTACCGTTGCCTGCCGCCCTCCGCAAACAACCGCCCGCAAGGGTGCGCGTGAGAACCAGGATCTCGACGGCGCGGTGGAATCAAGTTCTGTCCGTAGCCGCGAAGCGGCGTAAGAATGCAGCCTACGGCGCAAGCCGTGGGTAAGGGTGGTGCGAAAGACGCGTTCCTACCCCGCCCACAAAGCCCCAAAACGAAGACGACGTGTAAAATCACATTTCCATATGCCGCCGCAGGAAAACACGCCCGATCGTCCCGATTCCCGGGAAAATGACGAACGCTACGACGCGCAGCGCGTCGAGCAGAAATGGTTTGAGCGCTGGCAACAAGACGCCTCGCTTTACGCTGCCGAGCCCGACTCGCGCAAGAAGAAGTATTACGTCCTCGAGATGCTGCCCTACCCTTCGGGCGCCTTGCACATGGGGCACGTGCGCAATTACTCGATCGGCGACGCGCTGGCCCGCTACATGTGGATGAACGGCTACAACGTGCTCCATCCCATGGGATGGGATTCGTTCGGCTTGCCCGCGGAAAACGCCGCCATTTCTAACAACACGCCCCCGCGCGAGTGGACGCTCCGGAACATCGCCAACATGAAGGCGCAGATGAAGCGCCTCGGGTTCGCCTACGACTGGTCGCGCGAAGTCACGACCTGTTTGCCCGACTACTACCGCTGGAACCAGTGGTTTTTTCTGAAGCTCTACGAGCGGGGATTGACCTACCGCAAGAAGAGCCGGGTGAACTGGTGCCCGAAGTGCGCCACCGTGCTGGCCAACGAACAAGTCGTCAACGGCAACTGCTGGCGGCATGAAGATACCCCGGTGGAGCAGCGCGAACTTGAGCAGTGGTTCGTGCGCACCACGCAATATGCCGACGAGTTGTTGCGCGGGCTCGACCGGCTTGAAGGCTGGCCCGACAAAGTCCGGACCATGCAGCGCAACTGGATCGGCCGTAGCGAAGGCACGCTGGTCGATTTCAAAATCGACGGCAACGCCGGTTCTGCGGGCTCGACCATCACCGTCTTCACCACCCGGGTTGACACGATTTACGGCGCGACTTCGATTCAGCTTGCCCCCGAGCATCCCCTGGTGGCCGACTTTGTCCGCTTCAACCAGCCGCTCGGTGAATCCGTACAGAAGTTGATCGCCGAGCAGCGCAAGGCGAAAGAAGAAGGCGACATCGGCGAGATCGAAAAGCATGGCGTCAACACCCACCGTTTCGCCATCAATCCGTACAACGGCGAAAAGGTGCCCATCTGGATCGCCAACTACATCCTGATGGACTACGGCACGGGCGCCATCATGAGCGTGCCCGCGCATGACGAGCGCGACCACGACTTTGCTAAAAAGTACAAGCTCGAAATTCGCCTGGTGATTCTGCCCATCTCAAACGATCCCGAAGAAACCATGGCCGAGCCTCAGTTGCCGTTTTGCTCGCACGACGGCATGACCATCAATTCCGGTGCGTTCAGCAATCTCCGCTCGGACGACGCGATTCAGAAGATGTCGGCGTATGCCCAGGAAAAGGGTTTCGGTAAGGCGACCGTTACCTACCGGCTGAAGGACTGGGGCATTTCGCGCCAGCGCTACTGGGGCACGCCCATTCCCATGCTCTACTGCGAAAAAGACGGCATCGTTCCGGTGGCGGAAAAAGATTTGCCGGTGATTTTGCCCGACAACGTGGACATCACGCTCACCGGCGGCTCGCCGCTGGGGCGCGTTCCGGAGTTCGTCTATGCGACTTGTCCGAAGTGTGGTGGTCCGGCCCGGCGCGAGACCGACACCATGGACACCTTTGTCGATTCGTCGTGGTACTTCTACCGCTACACCGACGCGAACAACAGCCACGCGCCATTCGACGGCAAGACCGCGCAATACTGGTTCGGCGAGCGCGGCATCGATCAGTACATTGGCGGCGTCGAGCACGCGATTCTGCATTTGATCTATTCGCGATTCTGGACGCGCTTCATGCGCGATCTCGGCATGATCACCAACGACGAGCCGGCGGAACGCTTGTTCACGCAAGGCATGGTCATCAAAGACGGCGCCAAGATGTCGAAGAGCCTGGGGAACGTCGTTTCGCCCGATGTGATGGTCGCGCGCTACGGCGCCGACGCCGCGCGCATGTACAGCCTGTTCGCCGCCCCGCCCGATCGCGATCTTGACTGGCAGGACACCGGCATAGAAGGCATTCAACGGTTCCTGGGGCGCGTGTACCGTTTCTTCGTGCGCAACACGAAGCCAGCGGATCCTGCTTGGCGCGGGCCGGTGCCCTCCGATTTGTCACCCGAAGCGCGCGCCATCCAGCGCAAGCTTCACCAGACGATCAAGCGCGTCAGCGACGATTTTCAGGGACGCTGGCACTTCAACACCTGCATCTCCGCCGTGATGGAGTTGGTCAACGTGTTGTATGCCGCCGAAGATGCCATCGCGCGCCAGGCTGTTCCCGTGCCGTTTCTGGCCGACGTGCAACGCAATCTCGTGCTGTTGCTTGCGCCCTTTGCGCCGTATCTGGCGCATGAACTCTGGGAGATGCTGGGCGAGACCTCGAACCTGCTCAAAGCGCCGTGGCCCCGGTACGACGCCGAACTCGCCAAAGAAGAAGAGATCGAAATCCCGGTGCAGGTCAGCGGCAAACTGCGCAGCCGCGTGACCGTTCCCGCCGGCGCCACCGAAGCCTTTGTGATCGAAAAGGCGCTGGCCGACGAAAAAGTGCAGGCCGCCGTCGCCGGCAAGCAGATCGTGAAGAAGATCTACGTCCCCGGCAAGATGGTCAACCTCGTGGTGAAGTAGGCTCGCTTCCCGGCCTCTATCTGGCGTCATCCCGAAGCCCCGCGTTTTCACCGGCGGGGCGAGGGATCTCCATCGAAGGTAGTGCGCCGGGAGATCCTTCACTCCGCCTGAAGAACGGCTCCGTTCAGGACGACGCCGCGCGACGAGAGCGAAGGTGGTTTATCCTGAATGTTGTGCAGCGCATCTCGCCAACCCTTGAAGGTTTCCGCGCGGCGTTCCGGCGTCCTTCGTTCACGTTGGCGGAAATTGTGTGGCGATGGGCCGCGGGCGCGGCCGCTGCGGTGCTGCTCTTCTTCGGCCTGATCGAATATCTGGACACGCTGCCGGTGACCAACGGCGAACTCCTCTTTCTACGAACACGCCATCCGTATCTCGTGGCCCAGGCAATCCTGCACATCCTGCGCGGCAACGTTGCGCGTGGATTGATTTCTCTGGTGCTGGCAGCGCTGCTGCTGACCATCGTCTGGATCGTGGCCGCTTCTGTGGGACGCCTGGCCACGGTGCAGGCCCTGCTCGACTATTTTCGTAGACACGCTGCTCACAACGTCTCTGCCGAAAGTGCCACAGATCCCGAAGAAAGCCTCAGACCGACAGACGCTGCCCGCAACACCCCTGCGCTGGGATCGTTGGTGCGCCTGAACTTTCTCCGCGCCGCTGCTGCCTTGGCCGCGATATTGGGTTTTGTCGGTGCGGCCATCCTCGCCGGATTCGCCTCCTCCAAGCAAAATCCTCATCCCGGTGCGGTGATCATTCTGTTCCTCCCGCTCGCCGTGCTGGTGTCTCTGGCATGGAGTTCGCTCAACTGGCTGCTCTCACTCGCCACCCTGTTCGCCGTCCGCGACCATGAAACGGCCATCGGTGCGCTCGACGCTGCGGTGACTTTCTACCGCGATCGCCGCCGGGCCGTCGCAGCCGTCAGCATCTGGACCGGCATCCTTCATCTCGCCGCATTCGTCCTCGCAACCAGCGTCGTCACCATGCCACTGGCATTTGTGGCGGTTGCGCCGTGGCGATTGGTCGTTTTGATAGTGGGGGCAATCACGCTGGGCTACTTCGCGGTTGCCGACTGGATCTACATGGCACGCCTTGCAGGCTACATCTGCATCGCGGAAACACCCGAGGAGTTGCTGCGAGCCCCTATGCCGCCGATCGCTCCGCCCACGTCGCCGGTTCAGACCGAAATCGACTTCAACGAACTGATTCTCTGCGACGTGCCCGTTGAGACGTAGCACCACATCTCTGCTGAAAGCACCGGGAACCCCGCCGAGTCATGCCTCTACCGGCAGGAGACGTAACAAGTTATGTCTCTACGACTAAACGCGAATCAGGCTTTCGCCGCCGCCCGCGATGCGTTCGATTTGATCAGCCGGTTGAACTGTTCCTTCATGTTCGCGAACATGCTCTTTTCGGCAAACGTTCCCTTATTCGCCTTCAGTCCATTCAGCGTCAGGTGCGATGACACGATCGCCTTGTTCGCGTTCTTGATGAGCGGGTCGAGTTGCGTCTTCTTCATCTTCTCGACTTTGTCCATCCAGCCAGGCAGGCCCATGTCGGCCACGAAGAAGTTGGCCACCATGCTGGTGTCGGAACAGGAGATCAGATAGCAGCCCAGCAGCGGGCAATCCTGGAAGCACGTCATGTCAAGCGTGTCGGGACTTTCCAGCCGCTTGTTGCCGGCCTTCATCTCGGTGTAGTCGCGGCCGAGGACGTAGAGTTCCTGAATCAGCTTGGACAGTGCGCTGGCTGCGCCAATCGCCGCCGTGGTCGCAGTACCCATGTCGGCGAACAGGCCGGCAATCTTCGTCGAAGCGGCAGCGGTATTGCGCACCGCATCGGCGGTGTTGGCCGCCAAGAATCGCTTGATGATGACGATGACCGCTTCCGCCGCCGCCTGCGGATCTCCGGGCAGCACCCCTTCCAGGTAGTAGTCGGACTTGTACAAATCCCGCGCGTTCATGACCACCGCGCGCCAGGACTTCACCGACTTGTAAGTGCTGGTCAAAACGCCAATCAGCGGCACCATCTCGTGCACCAGTTGTTGCAGGACTTCGCTGGTGAGCGCCTGCACCACATCCGACATATCGTGCAGGTTCATCGAAATCTGGATCAGTTCGTGAGCGTGTTGCTGCACCAGGCCGAAGTTGGGCATGGTGGCCGCGGTTGTCGAGCCAGTCTGGATGCCCTTGACCATTGTCTTGATGTTCGAGCCCACGGACTTCGCGTCGGACAGGGCGTTCTTGACGCTCTTTTCGCGCGCCCACTTGCCGAAACTCAGGTTGGTGCCCTCGAACATGTTGCGCAGGTTGTTGTTGCGCGCCTGGGAAATGGTGCGCATGGCTGTGAAATCGGCGCGAGTCAGTTTTGGCGGTCCGCCCATAATAAAGGTTCTCCCCCTGGTACTTGATCGGGCCGGAGAATTTTACAACAGTCCCTGCCGCGGCAGCATCCCCCGGTAGGGACGCAGGTTGCCACGTCTCTAGATCGGCTCTTTACACTCCCTTGGCGAATTTGAGAGACTCGAATGTGGCGAACTTATCCCGCGAAAATCTGGCCCCGATCACGCAGAGCATCCTCATCCTCGACTTTGGCGCGCAGTACACGCAACTGATTGCGCGCCGCATCCGCGAGCAGAATGTCTTTTCCGTGGTGCTGCCGTGCACGGCCAAGCTGGAAGAAATCAAGCGCTACGCGCCCATCGGCATTATTCTGTCGGGCGCACCCTGGTCGGTCTACGACAAGGACGCCCCGCCCGCCGATCCGCGCGTCTTTGAGATGGGCGTACCCGTGCTCGGCATCTGCTACGGCCTGCAGTTCATGGTGCACACCCTGGGTGGGAAAGTCCGCCCGGCGGACAAGCGCGAGTACGGCCACGCCGAAGTCGACGTGATCTCCTCTTCCGTGCTGTTTCAGGGACTGGCCCGCAAACTTGCCGTCTGGATGTCGCATGGCGACGAAGCGCTCGAACTGCCGCCCGGCTTCGAAATGATGGCCAAGACGCACTATGCCGTCGCCGGCATTCAGAACGTCGCCAAGCAGTGGTACGCGGTGCAGTTCCATCCCGAGGTGCATCACACGCCGCAAGGCACGCAGATTCTCAAGAACTTCGTCTTCGAGATCTGCCGTGCGCAGCCCACCTGGACGCCCAAGCACTTCATTCTGTCGACGGTCGAGCAGATCAAGCAGCAGGTCGGCACCGGACGCGCCATCTGCGCGCTGTCCGGCGGCGTGGATTCGTCGGTGGCGGCGGTCCTGGTCGACCGCGCCATGCGCGATGCCAAAGGCAAGTCGCGCCTGAGCTGCGTCTTCGTCAATAACGGCGTGCTGCGCAAGAACGAGTTCGAAAAAGTGCAGGCCACCCTGCGCGACAAACTGGGACTGCGCCTCGATGCCGTCGACGCCACCGATCGCTTCCTGAAGAAGCTCAAAGGCGTTACCGAGCCCGAGAAGAAGCGCAAGATCATCGGCAATGAATTCATCAAAGTCTTTGAGAAGGAAGCGCTTCGCATCGAAAAGACCGAAGGCAAAGTGAAGTGGCTGGTGCAGGGGACGCTGTATCCCGATGTGATCGAGTCGCGCTCGGTGCGCGGGCCGTCGCAGGTCATCAAGTCTCATCACAATGTTGGCGGCCTGCCGGAGAAGATGAAGCTCAAGCTGATCGAGCCCCTGAAAGACCTCTTCAAAGATGAAGTCCGCAAGATCGGCCGCGATCTCGGCATGCCGGACGAAATCCTGCAACGGCAGCCGTTTCCCGGGCCGGGGCTGGCGGTTCGCTGTCTAGGAGAAGTCACGCCCGAGCGCCTGGCCGTGCTGCGCGAGTGCGACGACATTGTGGTCAGCGAAGTCAAAGAAGCCGGCCTCTACAGAAAGATCTGGCAGTCGTTCGCCGTGCTGCTGCCCGTGATGTCGGTCGGGGTCATGGGTGACGCGCGCACCTACGCCTACACCTGCGCCGTCCGGGCGGTAACCTCCGAAGACGGCATGACCGCCGACTGGGTGCAACTCCCGCATGAAGTGCTGAAGATCATCTCCACCCGCATCGTGAATGAAGTAAAAGGCGTGAACCGCGTGGTCTACGACGTGACTTCGAAGCCGCCGGGCACCATCGAGTGGGAGTAAAGATGTAGGTGCGGGCCCATGGATCTGCCCCGACCCTGAGCGCAAGCGAAGGGGGAGCGTCCGCAGCGTAACTCACAGGGCAATCGGCGATCTCCTCGCCCGACCCAACTCCGAATTCCCAAACATTCGCCGCTCAGTTACTTAGGTTTCGGTCTATCCCTAAGTTATATTGCCTGCCTGCCGGAATCGTCCTACAACCACAGACACGGCTCCACGCAACTCATGACAGTCCGCGCGCTGCCGATTGAAGTTACATCTGGGAATCAGCGTCAGGGACGGTGGTGCCGGTCATGCCTGCGAAGCGAGCATTTGTCCTGGTGGTTGTCTTCTCCGCGTTAACCCTGTTTGCCGGTGCGGCGCTGGCTCAGAGTGCGATCGATGATGTACACGTCGCTCCCCGCCAAACCGTCAACCTGGCCGCCGCGTCGTATCCGGCAGACTTTGGCCCCGCGGGCCTGATTCGCAGCCACGCGGATCTGGTGCTGGTTCCGGTCAGCATCACCGACGATCGCGACCGGCCGATCCTGGGACTCAATCAGGACAATTTCCAGCTGTTCGAAGGCAAGAAGGCGCAGCAGATCAAGAACTTCTCCAGCGAAGACACGCCGGTTTCGGTCGGCATCCTGGTCGACGTGAGCGGCAGCATGAGCTACAAGCTCGATCGTGCGCGCGATGCGGTGCGGCAGTTTTGTGAAGCCGCCAATCCCCAGGACGAGTTCTTCCTGATCGCCTTCTCCGATCGCCCGCGACTGGCCACCGACTTCACCACCAGCACCGAGCAGCTTGCCAACGATCTGCTGACCACAGTTTCCAAAGGCGAAACCTCGCTGCTCGACGCCATCTATCTGGGCGTGCGCAAAATGCGCGACGCGCACTACGGCCGCAAGGCCCTGCTGATTCTCTCCGACGGCGGCGACAATCACAGCCGCTACTCCGAGCGTGACGTGAAGTCAGCGATTCGCGAGTCCGACATCATGGTCTACACCGTCGGTACCTTCGACCGTTGGGTTTCCACCCAGGAAGAAATGCTGGGACCGGAACTTCTCCGCGACGTGGCCGACATGACCGGCGGGCGGGCATTCTCGCTGACCAGCGCGAACGACATGGCGGCGGTCACAAAGCACATCGGCGTGCAGTTGCGACACCAGTACATGCTGGCCTACCAGCCGCAGGCCGAGTCTCACGACGGCAAGTGGCGCAAGATCAGGGTGAAACTGCGCTTACCCAAGCACTTGCCCTTCATGCATGTGGAAGCGCGCCCAGGCTACTACTCGAGCGGAGAATAAGCCCACGGCATTCGCCCCAGCACAAGCTAGATCAATCCAACCTTCCGCAGTTCGCTGCGCAACGACGCCGGGTCGGTGAACTGAATGCCGTGCATCCCCTGTGCGCTGGCGGCCGCGACGTTGTGGGGCAGGTCGTCGATATAGACGGCCTGGGCGGGGTCGACCTGATGCGTTTCGCAGAAGTGCGAAAAAATGCGCGGATCGGGCTTGATCAACCGCACGTCGCCCGAAATCAGGATTCCGCGAAACCAGCCGAGAAATTCGAACCGCTCCAGCGCGCTGGGAAAAGTCTCGGATGACCAGTTACTCAGCGCGTAGATGGGCACGCCCCGGGCGCGCAGGTCGGCCAGCAGGTCGACCGTGCCTTGAATCGGCCCGGCCAGCATTTCCGGATAGCGATCCCTCCAGGCATCGATGTATTTCGCATGCTCCGGGTGCTGGCGTTTGAGCAGATCGCAGGCTTCGGACAGACTGCGGCCGGCATCCTGCTGCAGATTCCAGTTCGACGTGCACACGTTCGCCAGGAAGTGCTCCATGGCGGCGTCGTCGCCGCCGAAGAGCTTGCGGTAGAGGTAGCGCGGGTTCCAGTCAATCAGCACGCCACCCAGGTCAAAGACTGCGATGGATCGTTTGTTCATCTGAACAGAATCTTATCGAAATAGAGCCTGAGGAAGATTACGCGGGCGTTCCGATGACGCTCATAAGTCGCGGTGGACGGTTTCCATGGAGAACGCGGGCAGGCAGACGGCGATGTACTCGGCGCCGCCGGCATGTGGCGTGGAGTAGCGGACCCATTCTCCGGCGTGCGCGATCACGGCTTGCCCGGCAGCGACATCGAGTTCGCCGTTCTTGTGGGTGACGCGGAGCGTGCCCTTCAGGACGATGGTAAATTCGTCGAACTCCGGAGCCTGACCGGGCTCAACCCATCCGTCGGGGCTGCGCATGTGGGCGACGCTGGCGGCCGTGGTTTTGGAACTCACGCGGCCAATGTATTCGTCGATGAGTTTGGGTTTATTGCCGGCGGCCTGGATGCGCGTGGGTTGAGCGATGAGAGTGGGCATGAGTTAGTAGAGTACAACGGATTCATTCAGCATGGAGACGCGGGGACACGGAGGCACCAGGGGGTGTGCGCGTCGAGGGGCGCGTCGATGCGTCGTCGTGGATGTTGCTCAGGCGGTTTGGTTGACCGAGTTTGCTTTCGCCCCTCCGGGGCTTGGTTCCTCTTACTTTCCGCATTCCCCACGGCTTACGCCCGTGGGCTGCATTCTTTCGCCGCTGCGCGGCTGGACAGCCGAGGGCGGCTGTCCCTACATATTTTGTTCTCTCTCTAACTCCTTGGTGTTCTGCGGTTTCGCTCTTTGCTCACTGCTCATCGCTCACTGCTCGTAGCTCGCATCAGCCGTTTACAACGTTAGGAGTGATCACTCCCATCAGCGGGTGCCAGATCCCGACGTATTCGGGTTACGTGTCTGCCGCACCCTGGCTTTCGGATGGCCCAGCCTGTCCCTCGATCACATGGTGAGGTTGCGGGGGTCGCGAGTTTCCTAGGACTTGCGCGTCGTCCCACCCGAGCTCTACGTTGCCAGATTACGAAGAATGAAAAACTCAGTCACGGTCACATGTCACAATCGCAAAATAATTCTGTGGAAAACTCCAGAATGTACCTGCGACCCATTCGTCCGCTGTTTCGGGTGAGGTTCCGTAAACCCAGAGACTATCGGGGAGATTGTTTCGAACTCATTCGAGGATCCTCTGAAGCCGAAAGTGAATGACTTGCAGAGCGCCGATGGCGTGCTGGCCCCAGTGCGAGTAATACCCGAATCGCCAATCCCAGATGATCTCTGCCGGCGAGCCTTGACCGGCATCGATGAGCAGCAGGCCCTCCTTCAAATCGCGATAAATATCGGCGACATCATCGGCCAAGCTTCCGTGGACCGCTTCTTGATCTTCGGTAGGGTCGAAGACTTGCAGGTAGCCATCCCAGTCTGCGAGTTTCGTCTTAAGAGCGTCGTAGAGGGCCGCCCAGGGTATGACAGCAACCTTACTTGGACGAGAGGAGGTATCGTCTAGGCTCAGGGATGGCAGATGGATCGCCTCGCTGATCAAGCGTGGCAGGATGCGGTAAATCCTTACCAGGAGATCCGTTCGGTCGGTGGCCGAGGCAGATTCAACCAGGGAACAGAACTGCTGCGCAACGGCCGCGAAGCGGTCGGCGATTGGCCGGTAATCTTCGGAACTTGGCATCGTGCACTCGCGAACTGCTGGGCGGCGCCCGGCGGCCAGCCAGGGCGGCTGTCCCCACATAAGTGTTGGCGAACGCCCGATAACTGGGGCTTCCGATCCCCGGCTCGTGCTCTAAAACCCCATGATGTTGTAGCCGCAGTCGACGTAGATGACCTCGCCAGTGATGCCGCTGCTCGCATTGCTGGCGAGGAAGACGCCGGTCGAGCCGACTTCTTCGATTTCGATGCGACGGCCAAGCGGGGCGCGCTCTTCGTGCTCGCGGAGCATGTCGCCGAAGCCGGCAATGCCGCGCGCGGCCAGGGTTTTGATGGGCCCGGCGGAGATCGCGTTCACACGAATCCGCTCTTTGCCCAGTTCGTAGGCCAGGTAGCGCACCGAGCATTCCAGCCCGGCCTTGGCGACGGCCATCACGTTGTATCGGGGCACGACTTTCTCGGAGGCGTAGTACGTCATGGTCATCATGGAGCCGCCCTCGGTCATGAGGGGAACGGCACCGCGGGCGACGGCGATCAGCGAGTAGCAGCTGACATCGAGCGCCATGCGGAAGCCTTCGCGCGACGTGTTGACGAAGTCGCCCTTGAGTTCGTCGGCCGGAGCATAGGCCACGGAATGGACGAGCGTGTGGAGCTTGCCGTAGCGCTCTTTGAGTTTTCCGTAAAGGTTGGCGATTTCTTCGTCCTTGGAGACGTCGCACATGAAGGCTTCGGCGCCGGGCAGCGAAAGAATGAGGTCCTTGGCTTCCTGCTCCAGGCGCTCGTTCTGGTAGGTGATGGCCAGGTTCATGCCGGCAGCGTGCAGCCCCTGGGCGATCGACCAGGCGATCGAACGCTTGTTGGCGACTCCAAACACGACGGCATTCCGGCCTTGCAGATCGGATGACATGTAGGCTCCCGCGAATGGGAAAGAATATCAGATGAGAGTTCGAGTTTCAGGTTTTGAGTTTCCAGTTTTGCCTTCCGAAGGCGGCCAAACCACGCAGCACGCCTCTGAAACTTGAAAGCCCGAAACTTAAAACCTGAAACTCGAAACTGATTTGCGTGATCTACGCCCTTGCGCACCGCCGCATTCGGCGCTAGGATTCGCCTGCTTGAAAAGATGGATTCCCTAATTTCCGGTACACCGGAGGCGAGCTATGAGACGTGGCAGCGGGCTTCTGCTGGTTTTGATGTTCGTGGTTTTCTGCGCATTGCCAATGAGCGCGCAGGTGGATCACATTGTGATTGCGGCGGGCACGGACGAGGACCGTGCGCTGACCGCCATCTCGAATGAGCAGGACGCGCAGAAGAAGCTGACCATGTATCAGGACTTCGTGCAGAAGTTCGCGGCGAATCCGGCGGCGGTGGCCTACGGGAACTGGCAGCTTGCGCAAGCGTACCAGTCGACGGGCGACCTGGCGAAGGCGCTGGAATTCGGCGACAAGGCTCTGACGGGTTCGCCACACAATCTCGACATCCTGGTTTCGCAGGCCAGCCTGGCGCAGCAGGCCAAAAGCAATTCCAAGGTGATGGACTACGCGGCGACCGGGGGCGCAGTCTGCCACTCCATTGGCAAGCAGACCAAGCCAGCGGAGATGAGCGACGAAGATTTCGCCCGCAAGTTGAACGACGAGAAGGAGGCTGCGCAGAACAACTGCGATTTTCTGGAAACTTCGGGATTCAACGCCATCGCGTCCGAGACTGATCCCAAGGCGCGCATGGCGGAAATCGAGAAGTACACGGCGGCCTTTCCTGATTCGAAGTTCGGGGACCAGGTTTCCAACTATGCGCTCTACACCCTGGGGCCGGGGCAGTTGAACGATCAGGCGCGGCTGGTGGCCTTTGGCGAGAAGACATTGGCGACGAATCCGAATTCGCTGCCTGCGCTGCTGCTGCTGGCCAACTTCTACGCGGACGACTCGAAACCGGGCAGCACGGCCAAGGCGATTACGTACGCCCAGAAAGCGATTGACGTGGCCAAGCCCGACGCGCCGGATGCGGATAAGTCGCGGAAGATGTCGGCGGGCGTGGCGCACAACACGATTGGATTCGCCGACCTGAAGCAGGAGAAGGCTGCAGCCGCGATTCCGGAACTGAAGACGGCTTCGGCGCAGCTGAAGGGGCAGGACGAGCAGCAGTACGCGCGGGCGCTGTTCGGGCTGGGATTCGCTTACGCCAAGCTGAACAAGCTGACCGAGGCGCGCGAGGTGCTGACCGAGGCGGTGGCGATCAAGAGCCCATGGCAGCCGATGGCGCAGGACACGCTGACGAAAGTGAATGCGGCGCGGGCGAAGGGGAGGTAAGGCCTCCTGTCATTCTCGCGTGTGATTGCCGTCCCATGTCTCGCAAAGACGGCGAGACATGGGCGTTCCATTTCACGTTCTGCGACGACGAGGTTACTTGCCGGGGTTGGCCAGTTCTTCCGACAGCAGCTGCGCTTTCCAGGCGAGGGTACGTCCGCGATCGAAATCGCCGGCGGCGACGGCGGCCTTTGCCTGATCCATGAATTGGTGGATCTGCTTCAGCGTCTCCTGCTGGTTCGAGTCCAGTGCCTGGCCTTCAAGTTTCTTCAGATTCATTTCCGCGGCTGCCAGCATTTGGTTGGCGCGGTCGCGTTCTCCGGCGCCCTGGTCGCCTCCGGCGCCGGGCGCGAGTTGAATTCCAGGGTCGGGACTGCCTCCCTGGCGGACAATGATCTTCGAGGGTGGACAGTTGGAAGGAGTTTTGGCCGGAGCATCTTTGGAATCGGGATTCGGCGAACCCGTGCCCGCGGTTGGTGGACATTTGGTGGAAGCGGTTTTCTTTTTTGCTCGCTTGTGAGTCGCCGGCTTCTTGCTGGCTGGGGCCGCTTGATCGGAAGGTGGTTGCGCCGGCAGTTGCGGTGCTGCGGATGGCGCTTGATTCGTGGCCGGAAAATTCTGTGAGTCCTGAGTTGCAGGAGCTTGCGCTGCATCTTGTATGAGGCACACGCCCAGCGGAGCGGGCGCGTAGCCGACCAGGCTGAGGAGTAGGAAAGCGGCCAGAATCATTCCCGAGGTCCGTAACGGAGAAACGTCAAAAAATAGATTCTACGCTCTTGCAGGACCGATTGGTTCGGCGTGGCTCCTTTGGCAAGGTGGCTATTCCCAAAATGAACTCGTATCGTTATTTTTCCCTTATTGTCACCCACAGGGCGCGTATACTGAGCGGGTTTTTGAACTGGGCCCCGACAAACCACGGTTTCTTTTGCGGGAGCGTCATGTCTTCCGCCCGAAATTCAGTTCAGGCGGTTTCGAGAAACTGCGGAGCGGGGACTTCAGGTACTGACGCCCGCAGTCCGATCCGCGGACCTGACGCCGGCCACTGCAAGTCATCACTCCTGAGTTGTACTTATATCTCTGAGCAGAAACTCTGAGGCCGTCTCAAGAGTGCCGGGTGAGACCCGGCGTCAAGGAGGAGCCTCATGCATCGTTCAAAGAATCGTTGTTTCTGGTTGGCCGCGGTTGTGATCGCGGTCATTTTCATGTCGAACACAGGGTGGGCGACCACAGTCAAGAACTGCCCTGCCGAACCCGCCCAGAATGTACCGATCGCCTCAGGTGTGACTTATTCGGGAGGCAATTGCACGATTTCGAATACCGGCGATGTGGAGTCGTTTGTCTTCACGGCCGCAGCTGGAGACATCTGGGATGTGACGATAGGCTTGACACCGGCTCCGACAGCCAATGCCTGCGTCTCGCTCTACGCTCCGGGCAGTACTACTCCGCTTGTCACAAGCTGCACAAACATCGGGTTTGGTCCGACGTTGGCCGCAGGATTCGTCGAGAAGCTCGCTGCAGCCGGAACGTATACGATCGTCGTGACCGATGGCAGCAATGCGACCATCGGTTATGATCTTTCGCTAGAACGGATCTTGCCCGCTGCGCCCGACAGCGTCCCACTGATCCTGAACAAAGATCCGGGTTACACCATCACTCCGGCCACAGCCATGAATGCATTCACGTTCTCTGGAAATACAGCGGATACCTACAAGCTGACGGCGAGCGTGCCCTCAAGCGCGACCAGCAACATCTGTTTCAATATCTATCAGCCCGACGGGACCAACATCGTCAATGGAGCATGTACAAATATCGGTTTCGGACCAACGCTGACGGTTTCCGCTCAGGTAACACCGGCGCAGAACGGCACTTTTGTAGCGATCGTCTACACAGGCGGGAACGACTCAACCCAAGCGTACAACGTGGAACTCTCGTGCCTGCTGGGCGCCGACGGCTGCAAGCAGCCGCAGCCGAAATGCATCCTGAGCGAGACCCCCAGCTACAACGCGAGCACCGGTACGCTGACGATGAACTTCACCTTGGGAACTCCAGTCGCTGCAACTTGGAATGGCTGGCTAGTGTCCGGGAACACGGTGCAATCGATGTGGTCACAAGCGGAGCCGATCACGGAACCGCCGGTGACCGTGGCCAAGACGCAACTAAACGTCGCCAAGTCCGGCAATGTTGGGATTCTCTCGACGCTCAATGCAGCTTCAGGAATCACCTGCAACAGCTGGGTTTTGGTCAACACGGCGAAGTAACGAATTGAAGCCTCTTTGCTACGAAGGACCCGTGCCATTTTGAACGTCCGCGGCGGCGTGCTGACAGACGGCATTGGTCCTTCGCCTTGCACAGTAGGACAACGGTGAAGTGCAGCGAAGGCTATGAGGTGGCTTGGTCGGATACGTATTCGGTGGCTCGATTGGCCGCTTGTCCGGCGGCGGGAATCTGGAAACGGAAGGTGGTTCCCGCGCCCTCGGCGGACTCGAACTCGACCGAGCCGTAGTGCCACTGCAGGATCTGATAGGTCTGGGCCAGGCCGATACCGCTGCCGTCTTTCTTGGTGGTGAAGTAAAGCTCGAAAATTTTGTCCTGCACGTCATGAGGGATGCCGGCGCCCTGGTCGCCGACTTCGGCGATCACGACTGGGCCATCGCGCCGCGCGAAGATGGTCAGCCGTCCACCGTTGGGCATGGCCTGCACTCCGTTGATGACGACGTTGAGAATCGCCTGCTTCATCAGGTCGACGTCGACTTTCACCGTCAGCCGGTCGCCGGGAAGATGGCGTTCGATGGTCACTCCGTGCTGCTCGGCGCCGGGCGCGGCGAGCTGCGCGACGTCTTCGAGCAGGCGGCGCAGGTCGACTTCCTCCAGATGCAGGTCGCGTGGGCGCGTGAAATCCACCAGAGTCTGCACCACGCGATCCAGGCGATGGATTTCGCTGTCGATAATACCGAGATGGCGGAGGGTGTCCGGCTCCTGCGCGGCCAGCTTGTTCCGCAGCAGCTGCAGGTGCAGCACGATGGCATTGATGGGGTTCTTGACTTCGTGCGCCACGCCGCGGGTCAGGCGGCCGCTGGCCGAGAGGCGGCGCGACATTTCGATTTCGTCGCCGATGCGGCGTACGGATTCCGCGTCGCGCATAATGAGCAGCGCGCCAATCTGAGAATTCTTTTCCTGCACGAAGTCGAGCGAGACCTGCACGGTGTTGCCACCGGCGACTTCGAATTCACGCGAGGAGAGAGTGCGGCGGCGCTCGAAGGCGTCCAGCAAGGCCGAGCCCAGCATGGAGTTGCGGTCGAAGACTTCGTGGACTTTGCGGCCGAGCAAGTCCGATCGACGACGTCCCAGAAACGACTCGACCGGAGCGCTGACCAGCACCAGGCGCGAGTCGCGATCGAAGAGCACGAGGCCGTCCTGCAGCTTGGCCATCAACTGGTCGACGTTGTCTTTCAGGGCGGAGAAGATCTCCTTGCTGTCTCGGATCTGGCGGCCGAGGTTGGCGATCTTGAGCGTGACCAGGCCCAGTTCGTCCTGCGAGGAGGATGCGCCCGAGAGTTCGTCGGGGCCGCCGGCAGTGACCGTGTCGAGATTGCGGCTGATCTCGCGCAAAGGCCCGAGCGCGATATTGGAAATCCCCGCGGAAAACAGCAGGGAAAGAAAAATGAGCGTCGCCGAGGAGTAGAGCGCCTGCATCATCTTCAGGTTGATTTCGCGCTTCAGGAACACCGGCGAGACGCCGATGCGCACGCTGCCGAAGGGCTGGCCGTTCAAGCGGAGATCGTAGCTCACGTCATAGACCACGGGGGGGCCGTAGACCAGGCGAATCTGTTCGGGAAAACGCGCGCTCTGCACGCGCTGGAAGTCGGGTCGCGGCGGAACGAACTTTCCGACCATCGAATTGTCGGTGTGCAGCAGCGCCTTGCCGTCGGGGCCGATGATGTCGGCATCCATCAGAAATGCCCAGCTCCCGCTGACGTATTGCAGCATGTTGTTCAGGTCGACGTCGGTCTGCAGGTACTCGATCATGACGCGGCGGACGGCGACCGGATCGTTGGTGTCGACATTGGTGCTGCTGAAGTCGGGCACGTCGTTTTCGGCGGCGTAGGCGATCTGATGGGCAAGCTGCTTCGCGGTCTCGTGGGCGTTATCGATGCGCAGCCGCAGAATCAGCGAGATGTAGAGGTAGGAAAACGCCGTCACCAGCAAAGTCACCATGAGGGTGATGGTCAGCACGATGATGGTTTTGCGGCGCATGGAATCGAAGCGAGCGGCTCTAGCCGTCAGCTCACCGGCGTTTCTTCTTTGCCGGCAGAGCCGTCTTTGCCCGCGGCGTCGGCGGCAGCGCTGCCGTACTCCTTCAGCTTGTTGTGCAGCGTCTTCAGGCTGATGCCAAGAATCTCGGCGGCGCGCGTTTTATTGTTGCTGGTGGCTTCGAGCGTCTTCAGGATCAGCATCTTTTCGGCCTCTTCGACGGTCGTGCCTACGCCAAGGCGGACGGCGTCAGGGTCGGAAGCGGCGCCTCGCAGCGGAGGCTGGCCAAAACCCGGAGGCAAGTGTTTGGTCTCGATGACACCGGTATCGCAGACGATGACCGCGCGCTCGATGGTGTTGCGCAATTCCCGCACGTTGCCTGGCCAGGAATAGTTGTTGAACTGGTTTAGCACCGCTTCGCTGACGCCGCTGACCTTGCGGCTGTGTTTCGCGCTCATCTCGGCAATGAGCAGTTGCACCAGCCCGGGGACATCTTCCTTGTGCTCGCGCAGGGGCGGCATATGGATGTTGAAGACGTTGAGCCGGTAATAAAGATCGCTGCGCAGTTCGCCCCGCGCGACGGCTTCGTCGGGCACCTTGTTGGTGGCCGCGAGCACGCGGACATCGACCGCGGTTTCAACCTTGCTGCCCAGGCGGCGGAGCTTGCGGTCTTCCAGAACGCGCAGCAGCTTGGCTTGCGTGCCAACGGGCATTTCGCCGATTTCGTCGAGCAGCAGGGTTCCGCCTTCGGCGAGTTCGAAGCAGCCGGTGCGGCGTTCGAGCGCGCCGGTGAAGGCCCCGCGCTCGTGGCCGAAGATCTCGCTCTCCATCAGCGTTTCCGGGATGGCGGCGCAGTTGATGGCGACAAAGGGACGATCCTTGCGCGGACTCAGATCGTGAATGGTGTGCGCCACCAGTTCTTTTCCGGTGCCACTGGCGCCGGTGATCAGGACGGAAGCCGTGCTGGGGGAAACCATCTCGATGAGGCGAAAGATCTCCTGCATCTTGCGGGAACTGCCGCTGAGGCGGCCGAGCGAGCCGGCGTCACGCAGGCGGCGGCGCGTGGCCTCCAGTTCAGCGCGGGTGCCGAGGAGCGCGGTCGCGTTGGTCAGAATCGTGCGCAGGCGGTTGGTGTCGATGGGCTTGGTGATGTAGTCGTACGCGCCCATGCGCATGGCCTGCACCGCGCTGTCGATGGTGCCCTGGGCGGTGACCAGGATGACGGCGATGGTGTTTTCGCTTTCGGCGAGTTTGCCCAGTAGCTCGATGCCGCCCATGCGCGGCATCTTCAGGTCGGTGACGATGATGGCCGGCGTCCACGAGCCCGCTTTTTCCAGCCCGTCCATGCCGTCGCGCGCGGTCTCGACCCGGTATCCCCAGGAGGAGACCAGTTCGGCCAGACCAGACCGCTCGTTCTCCTCGTCTTCGACGATCAAAACTCTCTCTTGGCTCATGCGGTTGCTCGCGCCGGTCAGAAACTGCGCTTGGCCCGGCCGTAGGCCGGCTTTCGGTTCCGGTTCAGCCGAGTCCCACGATACGCGGCGGGGTCGCCAACCGGCAAGGCCTGAAGGGGCTGGAAGCAGGTTCCCATCGGACGGCCTGCCATGTCAATTTGAGACGGCCGCGACTCTCCCGCAGATCTCGGGTTATTCACCTCGGCAACCTTGAAGTCCCTGCTTTTGCTTTACGCTGCACTGCGGTAGAATTTCGTGTTCCCCGGTCTAAGGTCTCATCATCCGTCGGCCCTGAATCATTCCTATTCCGAGCGAGGTTGCTTGGGCAGCTGGCGGAACGATTACGTTTGGAGGAATTCACATGCATCATTGCACGACGTACGTACGGCGGCCATGGTTGGCTGGCCTGCTGGTACTTCTCACCATAGTCTCGATGACGGGCGCCGCCCTGGCGCAGAGCGATTCGAATCCGAAGTGGGACGTGTTTGCTGGATATCAATTCACGCATCCCGGTGGCACGATTCCGCTCGGCGATCCGAATAACCCCACGGCGCTCAACGTTCCGGATTTCGTGAAAGGCTTCGGCACCGCGCTGACCTACAATTTCGATCAGCACGTCGGATTAGAAGCCGATTTAGGGTACGGAACCAACAGCAACGATTCGGAGACGACGCTCTCCATCGGACCGCGTTTCATGTGGCGGACCGACGACGCGAACTTCTTTGCACATGCCTTAGTGGGCGGGAACTGGCTTTCCATCAACGGCATTAACACCGGCACCCAGAACATCGGCGCGATCATTGGTGGTGGTATGGACCTGCCGATCAACAAATCGTGGGCGTTCCGTCTGTTTGAGGCGGATTACGTTTTCACCCGGCACAACTATGCGACGCTGGCCAGTGGCGTATTCCCGGACCTGCAGAGGCCTAACTTCAACGGCGTGCGGCTGCGTACCGGTATCGTCTACAGCTGGGGTGGCGAGACGCCGATTCCTCCATCGGCAGCCTGCTCGGTGCAGCCGGCCGAAGTTCTGGTGGGTGAGCCGATCACCGCGACAGCCACCGCTTCGAACTTCAATCCCAAGCACACTCCGGTCTACACCTGGAGCGGCAACGGGGGTGGAACGATCACCGGCAAGGAGAACGGTGCGAGCATCGACACGACTAATGCCGCGCCCGGCAGCTATACCGTTACGGCGAACGTAAAAGACCCGATGGCGAAGAAGAACAACGAAGCCAGCTGCACGGCGAATTACACCGTGAAGCCGCTGCCGCCGAAGAATCCGCCGACGATGTCGTTGTCGGCGAGCCCAGCGAATCTGGTGACGGGCGGGAGCTCTAGCCTGACTGCTTCCTGCACCAGCCCGGATAGCGTTCCGGTGTCGGTGGCGAACTGGACCTCGACGGCCGGCAATGTTTCCGGCAGCGGCAACTCGGCGACCCTGAACACCGCCGGCGTTCCGGCTGGGCCGGTTACCGTAACCGCGACCTGCACCGACTCGCGCGGCTTGAATGCGCAGGGTTCGACGCAGGTGACGGTCGAGAATCCTCCACCGCCCAAGGTCGACAAGGCCCTGGAAGCACGCCTGGCGCTGCATAGCGTGTACTTCCCGACGAACGTGCCTCCGCCGACCAATCCGGATGCGCCCATGGTGGCCAGCCAGCAGAAGACGCTGGATTCGCTGGCTGAGGACTTCAAGAAGTATCTGGAAGCCAAGCCGGATGCGAAGCTGAGCCTCACCGGCCATGCCGATCTGCGCGGTTCCGCGGCCTATAACCAGGCCCTGTCGGAACGGCGCGTCGCGAAGGTCAAGAAGACCCTGATCGAGCTGGGCGTTCCTGAGTCCGACATCGAGACCCAGGCGTACGGCAAGGATCGCAATCTGACGCTGGAGGACGTGAAGGGATCGATCGATAAGCGGACCGACCTCACGGCCGAAGAGCGGAAGAGAGCGCTGGCGCGCATCAACGTCATTAAGCTGGCCAGCAACCGGCGCGTGGATATCACGCTCAAGTCGGCTGGAACCACCGAGACGTCGGTGCAGCAGTTCCCGTTCAATGCCGCCGATGCCCTGACCCTGATCGGCGGACGGGAGAGCGAAATGAAAAAGGCCGCTCCTGCTCCACGCAAGAAGGCGCCGGTTAAAAAGTAAAAGACGTTCAACGCAGTTCCCATTTCGCGGAGGGCTCCGGCTCTCCGCGATTTTTTTCCTGCGGGGATGCACAAATGGGCTACAACCGCAGGGCGTCGACCTGCCCGAAAGTGCTATCGCCAAGTTCGCGGCTCGAATGAGACTGTTTCTGGTACGGGGACTTTCACTTCTCGTAAACCGGATACCAGAGGATGATGTTGCGATTGAGGAGGCAGAGTCTCGATCCGCCGCGGCATCGCAGGCGTGGTGCGAACTGGGTCGCACTGGCACTGGTGTCACTGGCGGCGTGTTCGCGCCCGGCGGTCAGTCGTCTGGATTCGCCCGGTTCGGATCCGTCGACGGCGCCAGCTTCCGAGTCAAGAACGGATGCCGGCCTGCCGTTTCGCGAGCCCGAATTGCCGGCGGGGACGCAGGTAACGGTGCGCCTAACCTCTCCGATAACGGCGGTTGAGCCGGATGCCGGCTTCGCTTTCGAGGCGACCGTGTCCGAGGCGGTGGTCATCGACGGGAACACGGTCGTTCCCCAGGGCGCAGCCGCTGCCGGGCGGGTTGAATCCGCGCGCGTCCCCTCCAGGAAAGGCGGCCACGGGTCGCTCCGCCTGGTTCTGGATTCGGTCGATATCGGGGGGAAGGCCCTTCCCATCCGCACGTCGAGCCTGTTTACCCGAGGCAATGCTCCGGAAAAGAGTGCCGCGTCCGCCGCCGTCACCCTGGAAAAAGGCCATCGGCTGACTTTCCGTTTGGCCGAACCGGTGTACCTGGCTGGCCAACAGGGTGTACCCGCGCAGTAAGCCCTTCCCACCCAAGCCTCAAAGTTTTCCACAGAAAGATTTCCTGTTTTGGTGACATCTGCCCTTTCGCGGAGCCATGCCGATTCTTGATAGTGTCCGAAATGGGATTCGCACCAGGAGCAGCCGGGCGATTCCCAGGTCGGGAAAACTAAGGGCGCAAGCGGCGGGAAACGGGTTCCATCCCGGAAAATTCCCGCGCAGAGTATCGATATGAGTACTGCTGAATTCGCGTACAAACCGATCGATCCGAGAACGGAACTGTCCCCGAAGCCGGAAACGGCGTTGTCCTTTGCCGCCGCCATCGCAACCCAAGGGCCCAGTGTTGCTTGACGCCGAGGAGCGCTTGCGCCAGGCCGAGCGCCTGGAAGCGGTGGGCCGACTGGCCGGGGGAGTTGCCCACGACTTCAACAATCTGCTGACCGGGATACTGCTTTACAGCGACTTGCTACTGACGCATCTGGAACCCTGCCATCGGGTCCGGAAATATGCGCAGGAGATCCGCAATGCCGGGATCCAGGCAACAGGACTGGTGCGGCAACTGCTGGCGGTGGCCCGTCCGAGGAGCAGTGAGCCGCACCTGCTGTCGCTGAACGACGTTGCGGAAGGCATGCGGACCTTGCTGACGCGCTTGATCGGGGAAAACATCGAACTGGCGTTCCATCTGGATCCGCATCTGGGTCTGGTCAAGATGGATCCCACGCAGGCGCAGCAAATCCTGCTGAATCTGGTGCTGAATGCGCGGGACGCCATGCCGGACGGCGGACAAATCGCGGTAAAGACCGGCCATTGCAAAATGCAGGTGCTAGGGGACTCCGGTACGGAGGCCGAGAAGCCCACCCTGCTCCCGACTGTGCTGTTGGTCGTCGAAGACACCGGCAGCGGCATGGACGAGGCGACACGCGCGCGGCTTTTTGAACCATTTTTCACCACAAAACCAGGCGGCCGGGGCACGGGTCTCGGGCTGGCCACCGTCCACGACATCGTCACCACCAACGGCGGTCTGATCTACGTGGACAGCACCCTGGGACGGGGTACACGCTTCACGATTCTCTTGCCGGTGGTGTTTGAATCAGCCCTCCCTACGCCCACCGGTGCTTTCGAAAACCCGCATGACTTTCCCAAACCGAAGGAAGGGAACTCACCGAACGAACCGAGGAACGAAAAACCATGACTTCACCAGCCTTGACTCCCATCAGCACGCCGCAGTTCGAAGCGGCAAACTTTCTCAATCTTTTGATCGTGGATGACGAACGTTCCATCCGCGAAGCCTGCCGCGAAGTGGCGGTATCGCTCGGTTACACCGCATATGTGGCGGATTCCGCCGAACAGGCCTACCGGTTCCTGGAGGCGCAGTCGTTCGACACCGTCCTGCTGGACTTGCGCTTGCCGGGGGCAGGCGGGCTGGAGGCACTGCGCCGGATCAAAGAACGCCGGCCCGAGGCTGTGGTGATCGTGGTGACCGGCTATGGCACGGTGCAGTCGGCGGTGCAGGCCATGAAACACGGCGCTTACGACTATGTGACCAAGCCGTTCAGCGTGGATGAACTCAAGCTGCTGCTGGAACGGGTATCCAGCCATCTGCGGCTGAAGACGGAGAACCGCATGCTGCGCGAGAAGGTGAAGTCGAAGCAGGGCTTCGGCGGCATTGTGGGGCGCGCGCCGGAGATGGAGAAGCTGTACCGCATCATCGCCAAAGCGGCCAACAGTGTTCATCCGGTGCTGATCCTGGGAGAGAGCGGGACGGGCAAGGAGATGGTGGCGCGGTCGATTCACTATTCGGGGCCGTACCGCGACAAGCCATTCATTCCGGTGGATTGCGGATCGCTGGTACCGACGCTGATCGAAAGCGAACTGTTCGGCTATGTGAAAGGAGCGTTCACGGGAGCGAACCAGGCAAAAGACGGACTGATGTCGATGGCGGAGGGCGGGACGATTTTTCTGGACGAAGTGGGCGAACTGCCGATCGACCTGCAGGCCAAGATCCTGCGGGCGATCCAGGAAAAGGAGATTCGTCCGGTAGGAAGCACGAGGCGGGTCCCGATCAACGTGCGCATTCTGGCGGCCACGAATCGCGACCTGGAGCAGGGGGTGATGCAGGGGACGTTCCGGCGCGACCTGTATTTCCGGCTGAATGTGCTGAGCCTGCGGATTCCGGCACTGCGCGAGCGGCGGCAAGATATTCCGCTTTTGATCGCGCATTTCCTGGAGCGCCTGGTGCGCACCAGCGGCCAGGAGAAGATGCTCAGCGATGATGCGGTGAAAGCCATGCTGGCCTATGACTGGCCAGGCAACGTCCGCGAGCTGGAAAACTGCCTGGAGCGCGCCTTTGCCTTTACCAGCGGGCCGCTCATCCATGTCACCGATCTGCCGCGCGAGATCGGGAACACGCAGGGGCTGGAGGCGATGACCATACCGGGCAACGGCCGGCCACGGATTATTCCGATGGCCGAGCTGGAGAGGCAGACGATCCTCAATGCCATCAACGAGCTGCATGGCGACAAACTGCAGGCGGCGCGGTTGCTGGGCATTGGCAAGACGACGCTGTACCGCAAACTGAAGGACTATGCGGCGCAGCAGTATCCGTCGTGAAGGTTCGCTTCGGGACTTGCTGCATGGGAAATAGGTTCCGCAACGGGAAGCGTCTGCTGGCGAAGCGCGATAAGTGCTGTATTTCGAGCAGGGCGAAGTTGGCGGCAGACGTGCAATCAGAAAGAACATGATTCTACTGGTCACCACTTCACAGCAAGGTCAGCCGTGCGCGGATACACTGAGCGCCGCCACTGGCCAGGAAACCCACTGGGCACGGAACCTGCAGGAGGCGTCCACACGCCTGCGGGAGCAAACCTACTCGGCCGCAGTGATCGATCAATTCCTGATGGAAACGGAACCGGATGAGACTCATCAGGTGATCGAACACCTGGACACGGCGTTTCCGGTTTACGTCAACATGGCGGTGACTGGCATGGAGCGGCTGGTAAGGGAAGTGCGTTCGGCTCTGCATCGGCGCAAGCGGGAGGAGACGGCGGCGCGGCGGGCGGTGGCCGAACAGATGCAATGCGAGATGCGCGAGACCCTGACCGCCATGCTGTTGTCGTGCGAGTTGGCAATGTCGGTACCGGATGTGCCGCTGCCGGCGGCGGAGAAGATTCGCGCCATCGATTACCTGGCGCGGGACCTGCGGATGCGGCTGCAGGTGAACTGAACCGGCAACGAGATCCCGAGCATTCGAACCAGGCGCGAGCCCTGCGGTTGGCGATGAGCGGCCGACCCCGGCAGCTCGCAAGGATCGCAGGCGCGAATTCGCTCGACCTTGCGCAAGTGAGTCCGCATTTGCATTCCACTTCGTGATGAATACCCCGGTCTGCACGCGTCCCTAATCCTTTTGCAATATTGTGCGGTGGAAATCACTCCGCTAGCGTTTCGCTTCATCCATTCTGCGGACTGGGGTCCCGGAAACAATTCAGAATCTCACTGCGGGCGGTAGCGCGACGCCGCGCGCTCGTGAGTTTTGCCAACGCGAAAGTGGGGGTGGCATGGTCGTCCTTCGAAACCTAGTTGGGGCTGTACTGATTCTGTGGGCGGGACTGACTGCGACGGCGCAGCAGATTACGGGAAGCATTCGTGGGACGGTGCAGGATCCGACTGGTGCTGCGGTGCAGGGTGCCACGGTCAGCGCCAAGCAGACCGAAACCGGACTATCCCGGTCGGCGGCAACCGATCGTGCCGGCAACTACGTGTTGCTGGAACTGCCGGTCGGACACTACCAACTGCAAGTTGAGGCGAATGGATTCCAGACTTACGTGCAGCGGGGGATTACGCTCGAGGTGAACGAGACGGCCACCGTGCCAGTGCGTCTTGCCGTTGGAGCCGCCACGCAGAAGATTGAAGTACTGGCGGATGCGCAGCTCATCCAGGGCACAGTGACCAGCCTGGGAGAGACGGTTACGCAGCAAGACATTCTGGATCTGCCTTTGAACGGCCGCGACTTCAGCAAGTTGGGTCTGCTGCAGCCTGGTGTTGCTCCGCTCACGCCGGGTCTGCTCGACGCCGGCGGGTCGCTGCGTGAGCAGCAGGGATACGCGGTGAACGGACAGCGGCCGGAGTCGAACAATTTCCTCATTGATGGGGCAAACAACTTCAACGGAGTGGACGGAGGGTTCGTCCTTGAGCCGCCGATTGATGCCATCGAGGAATTCCGGATTCTGACCCACAATGCGAGCCCGGAATTCGGCAGCAGCCTGGGTTCAACAACGAACATCATTACGCGCTCCGGGACCAATCAGTTTCACGGAGGGCTATGGGAGTTTGTGCGCAACGATGCGTTCGATGCGAAGAACTACTTTGGACCGCAGCCACTGAAATGGAATCAGTTTGGCGGACGGTTTGGCGGCCCGCTGCGAAAGGATAAGACTTTCTTCTTCGGCTACTACGAAGGATTCCGGGAGCGAAAGGCAGAGGATCAGATCAGCACGGTTCCATCTTTGGCGGAGCGGCAGGGGGATTTCTCCGCGATGTGCCCCGAGGGCTTTCAAGGTGGGTTCTGCACCAACCCCGACCACCAACTTTTTAACATTTTCTTCAATCAGCCCTATCCATCGAATCAGCTGCCGGCGCACGATCCCGCGAATCCTCTTTCGCAAAGCGCGTTCTCGGCGAGCTTGCTAAGCCTGTTTCCCACTCCAAACAGTGGGACGAACGGGTTCTTCTCTGCAGAATCGCTCAGTGACAATCGCAGCCAGTTCGGCTTGCGTGTCGATCACTACTTGACTCCGATCGACACCCTGAACTTCCGGTACATGTTCAACAACGTCAACCGCGTGGACCCGCTGTCCACGGCGGGCGCGACCATTCCTGGTTATCCCGTTGGCGAAGCGCATCGCGCGCAGAACTTCGTGGCGACCGAGACGCACACGTTCTCGCCAGCAACGATCGGGGTGTTCCGTGTTTCGTACCTGCGAAACAAGTTTCTGGTGGACGAGCATATCAATCACACCTTGCCGGCGAGCCTTGGCTTTACCTACACGCCAAGCCTCGACATTGCGATTGGCACGCCATTTATTCAAGTCAACGGGTATACGAGCGTAGGGGATCCGATTACGGGTCCGCGCGACACGTATGAGAACGCCTTCGATCTTTCCGGCTCGCTGAGCTGGGTGCGGGGAGCGCACGATCTGAAGTTCGGCGGCGGCTATCAGCATTTGGACGTCAACGCTCTGCAGGGCATTGCAACCAATGGATTCTTCGTGTTTGTGCCTTTCCCCCTGACCAACGCCTTCGCCAGTTTTCTGTGGGGAACGCCAGTCGTCTTTCTGCAGGGGCGAGGAGATTTCAATCGCGGCATCCGGGGAAATTCTCTGAATGGATATGTGCAGGATAGCTACAAGGTCAGCCGCAATCTGACCTTGAACTACGGCCTGCGCTACGAACTGCCATTCCCCTATACCGAGATTCACAACCGGCAGACGCTGTGGATCCCCGGACGGCAGTCCCAAGTCAAGCCCAATGCGCCTGAAGATCTGCTCTATCCAGGAGATCCTGGCGTTCCGCGTGGGTTGATTCCGACGTTCAAGAAGGGCTTCGCGCCGCGAGTTGGAGTTGCCTGGGATCCGCTTGGAAACGGCAAATGGCTGGTGACTTCAGCCTACGGCATGTTCTACGAACCTTACTACACGGGCCAGGGCGGACCGCTACAGTCTCCGATCAGCGCGCCGCCGTATCTGCAAACGCCGCAGGTAGGACCGAATCCCGGGGCGTTGCCGCCTCCGTTCTTCAACTTTGCCGATCCATTCAATGGCAACCCGCCGATCGCGGGGCAATTCTCGACTCCGCTGACTAACCTGACGCTTACACCCAAGCTGCCGCTGCCCTACACACAGGATTGGGACCTGAACATTCAACATTCCTTCACCCAGAATCTTTTGTTTGAAGTCGGGTACGTGGGTACCAAGGGAACGAAGCTGCCTCGGTTCATCGAGGGCAATCCGGCCGTTTACGTGCCAGGACTGGACGGATCGGGTCAGCCGCTCTCCACGTCAAGCAACGCCGATCAGCGTCGGCTGTATTCAGGATGTACGTTGAATGATCCACCGAGCAGTTGCATTTACTCGTCGACGGGCCTGATCGCAGGCATTGCGAATTCTGCGTATAACGCGCTCGAAGCCAGCCTTCGGCAGCGTTTGAGTCACGGAGTGTCTTTCCTGGCTTCGTACACGTATTCCAAGACGATTGACGACGCATCGTCGTTCAATATGACCGGATCGGCGTCGAAGCCAGTGGCAGGAGAAAACGACCTGGCGCAGGATCCGTTCAACCTGGCGGCGGAGCGTGGGCGGTCGCTGTTCGATTCTCGTCACCGACTCGTGTTGAGTTATGAATGGATTCTGCCTTTCTGGAAGCAGCAGCAGGGCTGGCATCAAAAAGTGTTCGGCGGATGGCAGATCAACGGGATTGCGACAGTGATGAGCGGAACGCCCTTCACGGTATTTGACTCGACAGATGTTTCCGAGCAAGGCAGCGCGCCGGAAATCACGGGATTCTCGGCGAACCGCCCAAATCTGGTCGCGGGGCAGAACCCCAACCGTGGTCCGAAGACGACGACGGCATGGTTGAACGCGAGTGCGTTCCAGCAAATCGCTCCGAACCCACTCTCTCCCGTACAGCAATTCGGCAGCGAGGGGCGCAACATCGCGCAGGGGCCAGGATATGCCGACTGGGATTTCTCTATCTTCAAGAGCATTCCCGTCACCGAAGGCAAGGAGTTTCAGTTCAGAGCAGAGTTCTTCAACCTGTTGAACCATACGAATTTCCGCCTGCCAGATAGCGATATCAGTTCGCCGACCTTTAACCACATCCAGGCGGCCCAGGACCCCAGGCTGATTCAGTTGGCCTTGAAGTTCAGCTTCTAGAACCATGAGCAGCGCGGGCATGGACATCCGGCGGCTTTGTCGAGCCCGCGCTCTGGACTTGTTTCGAGCTCCAGAAAATACCTCTGGCGAATTGGCCGACTCACACTAGAATAGGGGCATGGTTTCGCGGGAGAGGCCGCCGTGGGCGGGCTTTCGCGAACTTCCCGGAGATTCTGTGCACGTTCTGGTAACCGCCGACACGCTGTCGGGTACGTGGACTTATACGCGCGAACTCGTCACCGGACTGGTCACGCGCGGCGTCCGCGTGACACTGGTCAGTTTCGGTGAGATCCCTCTGCCAGACCAGACCAGCTGGATGGATCACCTGCACGGCCTGGACTACCGCCCAACCGCGTTTCGGTTGGAGTGGATGCAGGAAGCCGAAGAGGATTTGGCCGAGTCGTCGGCATTTCTGCTGGCGCTGGTGAAGGAGTTGCGGCCGGATGTTCTGCACCTGAATCAATTCAGCTACGGAAATCTTCCGGTCGATATTCCGCGGGTGGTGTTTGCGCATGGCGACCTGGTGACCTGGTCGGAAGCGGTGGAGGATGGAGTGCCGCGGTTCGCCAGGCGTTCCGCGCGGCGAGTGACCCGGTGGTATAGGGATCGGGTACTAGCAGGCTTGACGTGCGCCGATATCGTGGTGGCGCCCTCGGCGTGGATGCTGGACCGCATGCGCGCCTGTTACTTGCGGCCGCGGCAGGAAAAAGTGATTTATCCCGGGCGGAACCCAATCTTCTTTAATCCCTACGTCAGCAAGGAAGAGCTGGTGCTGGCGGTGGGCCGGGTGGTGGACGCGGGGAAGCAGGTGTCGTTGCTGACGCAGCAAATGCACCCGCTGCCGGTATGCATTGTGGGAGCGGATCAGACGGTGGCCGCGCCGCGGGTGCCGATTCGCGCCGATGTGAAGCTGGCGACCGAGCGGACATCGGTGGCGATTCGCGGTCCGCAGACGGAGGCGCAACTGCGGGCGCTGTATAGCCGGGCGTCGATCTATGCGGCGACGGCGCGGTACGAGCCCCTGGGGATGGCCACGCTCGAGGCGGCGTTCTCGCGGTGCGCGATTGTGGCCAATGACATTCCTTCGTTCCGCGAGCTGTGGGGCGACTCGGCGCTTTATTTCCGCACCAACGATGCCGGCAGCCTGGCGGAAGGCATCCATGCCTTGCACGCCGACCGCACCGCATGCCGCGCCTACGCGGAAATGGCGTATTCGCGCGCGCGGGAGCGCTTTACCACCAAGCGCATGATGGATGATTATCTTCAGCTTTACCGCGGCCTGATCGCGGCGCGCTTGCGGGCGGCATAGAGCTGCATTCACCACGGAGCAGCCTGACCTCAGCGGTTAAAACCGACATTGGAAATAAGCCAGGTGATGGCAGCGCTGAAGCGCCGCGCCATCCAGAACCGGGCGCAGAGCCGAGTTTTTCAGCAGCCTGCGTTCCGTGGTATCTTCGTGGTCTACTAGAAACCCGTAAGGTTGGAGGAAAGAGTCATGGCACAGGTGAAGATCACGGTTCGTCCGAATGGCCCGTTCCGCGTGGAAGCGCCCGAGGGCACGGTCGAATTGGTGGATGTGAACGGAACTCCGTATGATTTGACCGGCAAGACGGCGTTCTCGCTGTGCCGTTGCGGCGGTTCGGTGAACAAGCCCTTCTGCGACGGCACGCACAGCAAGCTCGGCTTCCAGGCGGCGGAGTTGGCGGTGAAGAAGGCTGGCGGCCAGTCGTAGTCCGGGAAGGCTCTATGGACGATTCACGGGATCGGGAACTGGGAATGCAGCGCCGCATTACGCGGCGCGATTTTGTCAACGGCGTGGCGGTGACGGCGGGCGCGGCGATGATGCCGTGGCAACTGCTGGGCGAGGAGACTCCGGAGAAGTCGCCGAACTACTATCCACCCGCGCTGACCGGAATGCGCGGCAGTCATCCGGGATCGTTTGATGCAGCGCACAGCCTGCGCGACGGTACGTTCTGGGAGTCGGCGGGCAAGCCGGAGCATACGGGCGAGAACTACGACGTCATCATTGTGGGTGGCGGCATCAGCGGACTGGCGGCGGCGCACTTCTACCGCAAAGCTGCCGGCGAAAAAGCCCGCATCCTGATTCTCGACAATCACGACGATTTCGGCGGACACGCCAAGCGCAACGAATTCCGCGTGAATGGCACGTTCCGCCTGGGGTTTGGCGGAACGTTTTCCATTGAAAGTCCTGCACCTTACAGCGCCGTGGCCAAGAGTTTGATCGAAGAACTGGGCATTGACGTTCCTGCCTTCCGCAAATACGTCGATCAGGATGTTTATGCCGGGCGCGGACTGCAGCCCAAGATTTTCTTCGACAAAGAGACGTTCGGCACAGACAAACTGGTAACAAGTCCCCTGCCGCGATGGGGTAGCGAAAGCAGAGATGCGGACGGTGCCGCCGAAAAGTTGCTGCAGAAGTTTCTGGCGGAGGCTCCCATCGCGGAGCAGGCGAAGGCGGATCTCGCACGCCTATACAGCGAGCCCAAGGACTATTACCCGGGACTGAGTTCCGATGAGAAGAAGGCAAAGCTGGCGCGCCTCAGTTATGCCAGTTTCCTGAAAGGGGTTGCGGGCGTGCATCCGGATATCGTCAGAATGCTGCAGGCGCTTCCGCATGGATTGTTCGGAGTGGGCATCGACGCAGTTTCGGCGCAGGATGCGTGGGGATTCGACCTGCCCGGGTTTGATGGGATGAAGCTGGATCCCGCGCCGGGAAAGGGAATGAATCGGGATGCGATTCCGAACGAAGAAGCGGAGAAGTACTTCTTTCATTTCCCCGACGGTAACGCGACCATCGCGCGGCTGCTGGTGCGGACACTGGTGCCGGGCGTGGTGCCGGGCAAGGAAATGGCGGATGTCGTCCTGACGAAGGCGAATTACGGGAAGCTGGATGATCCGGGATCGGCAGTGCGCATTCGCCTGAACAGCACGGCAGTGCGGGTGAAGCACGTGGGCGAGGCGAGCGGCGCGAAGGAAGTGGAAGTGACCTACGCGCGGGGCGGAAAGGTGTACACGGCGCGCGCGAAGAATTCGATCCTGGCGTGCTGGCATGTGGTGATTCCGTACATCTGCGAAGAACTGCCGGAGAAACAGAAGGAAGCGCTGGCGTCGGCACAGAAAGTTCCGCTGTTGTATACGAATGTGGCGCTGCGCAACTGGACTTCGTTCGTGAAGGTGGGGGCGAGTTCCATTTACGCGCCGGGAATGTATCACTCGGGAGTGAATCTGGATTTGCCGGTCAGCATGGGCGGCTACGAGTGCGCCCGCAAGCCGGAAGAGCCGGTCGTGGCGCACATGATGAAGGCCGCGTGCCGTCCGGGGCTGCCCGCGCGCGAGCAACACAAAGCGGGACGCATGCAGCTTTATGCGGAAACCTTCGAGGACATCGAGCGCAGGATTCGCGAGCAACTGGCGCGCACGCTGGGGCCTGGTGGATTCGATCCGGCGCGCGACATTGCGGCGATCACTGTGAATCGCTGGCCGCATGGTTACTCCTACGAATACAACTCGCTGTTCGATTCTTTCTGGCTGGAAGGCGGGGTGACGCCGTGCGAAGTGGCGCGGAAAACATATGGGCGGATTGCCATCGCCAATTCCGACGCGGGTGCGTATGCCTACACCGACGAGGCGATCAACCAGGCGTGGCGGGCAGTGGGTGAGATCACGAAGGCGTAGGAGTCGACGGGAAGAATCATTTCTCGATGTTGAGGCACCTCAGCGGCTAAAGCCGCCAGCAGAAAGCGGCTGCTAGTCGCAGCGCTGAAAGCGCTGCGCCACCCAAAGTCGCTGCGGCACCCGAGATCCAAGAACTGGTCGAAGGGTTATTCCGTCTCGGCGTTGCGCAGTTTGATCGCCAGGTCGCGCGCGGCCTGCGCTTCTTTGGTCATTCCTTTTGCCTGATAGGCGTCGGCGAGCGAGTTCTCCAGATCGGGATCGTCTCCGCCGATGTCCACTTCCTTCTGATAGGACGAGATGGCGTCATCGTAGCGCTGCAGTTTTGCCTGCGAAAGGCCCAGGTTGTAGTGGATTCCGGTCAATTGCGGATCGAGTTTGAGTGCGGCTTTGAACTCATCGATGGCAGCCGCGTGATTGCCCTGGTCCGCAAGCGCCATGCCCAGCCCGGCGTGGCCGCTGACGTTATTCGGTTCAGTGGCTGTGAGCTTTGCGAACATGGCTTGCGCGTCGGCCGCCTGGCCCTGGTTGAGGTAGATGGCCCCAAGTTGAAGGAGTGCTTGCGAGTGCTGCGGCTGCAATTCGACCACGCGCTTGAGTTCGTCCGCGGCGTCCTGTTTTTGCCCCAGCGAGAGGTACGCGTGCGCGAGGGCGTAGTGAGAGGCGGCGTCCTGGGGATTGGCGCGGATCTTCTTTTGCAGATCCGCGACGGTTGATTGGGCGTTCTTGAAGGCGAGAATGGCGGCGCGTTGCGGGACTTGTGGACCACGCCAGCGCAGCACTCCCACGGTGCTGCCCGCGACGATCGCCGTCACCAGGAGCAGAACGCCGACGCGGCCGCTCACATTCTCCTGTTGGGGAACAAAGACAGCGATCAAGGCTCCTAGAAGCAGTCCACTGAGCAGTCCGCCAATGTGGCAAGCGTTGTCGATGCCGGGAACTACGCTGCCGAAAAACAGATTGAACCCGGCGAAGAAAAGGAGGCTGCTCAACGTGCCTTTGATGGATATGCCGGAAAGAGAAAACTCGCCGAGATAGAACGATGCGATGAGCGCGCCAGTCAGGCCAAACAGCGCTCCCGATGCTCCGACGCTCCATACGCGAGGATTCCAGCCAAGGCTGGCAACGCCACCGGCGACGCCGGTGATCAGGTAGATGGCGGCGTAGGTCCAGCGTCCGTAGAGCGATTCGCAGAGCGTGCCCAGGTTCCACAGCGCCCACATGTTCATGGCGATGTGCAGGGGGCCACCGTGGAGGAACATGTAGCTGACCAGGCGCCACCATTCGCCCGACAACGTGAGCGGGCCGTAGTTTGCGCCGAAGTGGACGCTGATGGGGAACGACGGGTCATCGAGCGGCGAGCCGCCGTTCATGACCATGGCGACGGCCATGGCGACGTAGATCGCTACGTTTGCGCCGAAGAGGATGTGCGTCAGCGAGACGCTGGATTCGCGGCGCACCCAGGGGGCGGCGATCACGGGCTGCGGCGCGTCCTCGGAGATTTCGCCGCGCTGCGCCGCCTCGTGCAGCTTGCACCATTGGCAGATCTTCTTCCCCAAGGTGAAGCCCGGCAGCTTCCGGCCACATTGAATGCAATTCGCCATGCTCCATAAAAGCCTAGCAGCAGTTGCCTGTGGTGACAAAGCTCACGTCCGATTCCAGGGTGCGATGAAACATTTTTCCTCCTGGTTTCACCATCAAACAGGACACAATGCTAGCTGCTCTTTCCGGGAGGGCTCATGGACAGCCGAATGATCCTTTTTGGCATGACCGAACTGGCCGGATTCATCATGGTCGCGGGTGGAATGTGGCTGATCTACAAGCAGAAGATCTATATTGATCGCGAGTCCAAGCAGCCCATAGAGATCAACCTTCCAGGGAACTTCAGCTTCAAGAGCAACTATCCCGCGCTCGCGCTGTTTGTTCTCGGCTTTGTCCCTTTGATCTATCCCTTCAGTCAACTTAAAATCCTGCCCGAGTATCCCCTGGTCCGAAGGGTGAGAATCACGGGCATGGCTCACGCAGATGCTTATCCGGCTCTGGTGTACGCGGCGGAAGTGCCATATCCCGTGGTCAAAGACGGAGATGGCTTCGAGGTGGAAGTACCCGTCATTCACGGGAACGAAGAGTATAAGGTGCTGTTGATTGTGAACGGGCACGTCCTGGATTCCCAGACGGCATCTGCTCACCAAACCACGAAGGACAAGACGATACCCGTGCAGTTCAATCCGGTGATTGTCGATCCGCCCAACTACAAAGGGGCGATTGCTCCGGTTCCGGCGGCGTATCAGTGAAGGACGCTATGTTGAAACGATTGCTCATTGCGTTTGTGCTGGCGGTTTTCGCTCTGTCCCCGGCCTCCGCTCAGGGCTCGAAGGACGTTACCGGCCGAGTGTTCGACGCCGCGAACCGACGAGGGATCGAGAATCTGGAAGTAAAGCTCACGCCCCCCCGCAACTCCAACCTGCCGATTCGCCTCACCAGTACCGATCAGAATGGCGGCTTCCGCTTCCCGCAAGTCCGGCAAAGCCGGTATCTCCTGGAGGTTTCCCAGGGCGCGAACCTGCTTTATCGGAGTGAAGTGGACATCGCGACTGCCAGCGATCTGCAAGTCCCGCTGCAAAAGCGCTGACGCCGGGAGTCGGGTTGACGTCGCGGTCAGTGGATGGTTTTGGTCTTGCGCGACATGTAGTCCATCAGCAGGTACTGGCCGAGCGTGTAGGGTGTGGTGAAGTAGGCTTTGCCGCGGCACATCTCGGTGACTTTCTGCACGAACTGCACCAGACCGTAGTCGGAGGCGAGCATGAAGGTGTTGATCAGCACGCCGGCGCGCTTGCATTTCGACACTTCTTCGAGCGTCTGACTGACCACCAGCGGATCAAGTCCAAAAGCATTTTTGTAGATACGCCCGTCTTCAAGCGTCAACGCGGAGGGCTTGCCATCGGTAATCATGACGATCTGCTTCATGTCCTTGCGCTGGCGCTGCAGGATGCGCTGGGCCATGCGCAGGCCTTCGCGCGTATTGGTGTAATAAGGGCCGACTTTCACACGGGCGAGTTGCGAGAGCGGAACTTCCTCGGCGGAATCATGGAAGAGAACCAGCGAGAGCGAGTCTCCCGGATATTGCGTGCGGATGAGGTGCGACAACGCCATGGCGACTTTCTTGGCGGGCGTGAAGCGGTCCTCGCCGTAGAGGATCATCGAGTGCGAGCAGTCGAGCATCAGAACCGTCGCGCAGGATGATTGGTATTCGCACTGATGGACTTGCAGATCGGAGTATTCGATGTTCAGCGGCAGGTTGAGGCCCTCGCGCTGAATGGCGCTGGAGAGCGTGGCCGTGATGTCGAGGTTGAGCGTGTCGCCGAACTCGTAGGTTTTTGAAGACCCGCTGGCTTCGATGCCGGTGGCGAGATCGCGCGTGTCGTGGCGTCCGAAGCTGGATTTGCCGAGGGAGCCGAGCAGGTTGCGCAGCGCCTTGAAGCCGAGGAAGTCGAGGCTCTTGTCAGTGATTTCGAATTTCGCCTGCTGGGCTTCGCCAGTCTGCCCGCCGACGCTCGATGGACGCGCCGGATCGTGTGGGTCGTCGATGGAAATGTAGTCTTCCTGCTGCATGCGCTCGATGAGTTGCTCGATCAGTTCGTCGAGCTTGCCATCGGCCATCATCTGCTCGATCTGCTGGCGGAGGTTTTCGTCGAACATCTCGCCGTTCAACAGCGCTTCCTCGATGGCGCGACGCAATTGATCGAGAGTCTGCTCGCCTTCGGGCAGTTCGTACCACATGGAATCCTGAAAGCCGCTTTGCAGCAGATAGTCCGACAGCGCGCTGAGCAGGTCTTCCATGCTCATCTCGCCGGCGGGGTCGGGCACGTATTTGGAGTAGCGGATGCGTTTCATGAGCTGCCAGTTCCTAGCCACTAGCTTCTAGCCAATCGGGCATCTGCCTAGCTAGCAGCTAGCAGCTAGAAGCTAGCAGCTAGGAGCTAGAAGCTAGCAGCTTCAGTTAAATTGCCTTCTCTGCCGGTACGGGCGCTCTTCCTGCTCGAACGATTTGTCGCGGACCGGTTCCGGTTTCTTCTCGCCCGCTTTGAAGACGCGTTCCTCGCTGCGGCCGATGCGTTTATGCGCGTGCAGGCCTTCGAGGATAAACTCCGCAGCGGAAACCTGCTTCGCGGCGCTGTCCTTTTGCGAGATCGAGAGCGGGCCGAGTTTGTCGAGCAAGCCTTGGATGCCGCGCAGTTTTTCCAGCGCTTCATCGGCCCCGACCGCATCGGAGAGTTGTATCTCTCCGCCAAGATCGAACCATTGCACGATCTGCTGCACGTTGGCGCCGGTGAAGTATTGATCGTAGGTGCGGGCGATGGCCGAGCGAATGAGTTCGCGGGCCACGTGGTCGGCGCCTTTGACTTCGCCTTCGTACTCGAGTTCGAGTTTGCCGGTGATGGCGGGCAGCGCGGCGTAGACATCGCTGAGGCGCGGGACCACGGTGTTCTCGTCGTTGCGAATGGCGCGGCGCTCGGCGTTGGAGATGACGTTCTCCATGGCGCTGATGGGCAGGCGCTGGCTTACGCCGGAACGCTTGTCGATCTTTTTGTCTTCGCGGGCGGCGAAGGCGACGCGCTCAATCACTTCCTGAACGTAATTCGGCAAGTGCAGGGTGAACAGATTTTGGGCATGGCCGTTGCGCTTGGTCCAGGCTTCCTGCGCGGTGATTTCGATGCCTTCCTCGACGGTCGCCGGATAATGGGTGCGAATCTCGGAGCCGATGCGGTCTTTGAGCGGGGTGATGATTTTTCCGCGCGCTGTGTAGTCTTCCGGGTTGGCGCTGAAGACCAGCGCCACGTCGAGCGGCAGGCGAATGGGGTATCCCTTAATCTGCACGTCGCCTTCCTGCATGATGTTGAACAGACCGACCTGAATCTTGCCGGCGAGGTCGGGCAGTTCGTTGATGGCGAAAATGCCGCGATTGGCGCGGGGCAGCAGGCCGTAATGAACTGTCAGTTCGCTGGAGAGTTCGTGGCCGCCGCGCGCGGCTTTGATGGGGTCGATGTCGCCGATGAGGTCGGCGATGGTCACGTCAGGCGTAGCCAGTTTCTCGACGTAACGATCGTCGGGGGAGAGATACGCGATGGGCGTGGCATCGCCGTGGCGCGCGACTTCTTCCCGGCAGCGGCGGCAAATGGGAGCATAGGGATTGTCGTGAATTTCGCAACCGGCGATGAAGGGCGTGTGTGCGTCGAGCAGCGTGGTCAGGGCGCGCAGGATGCGGCTTTTTGCCTGTCCGCGCAATCCGAGGAGAATGAAATTGTGGCGCGAAAGAATCGCATTCACGATCTGCGGAACGACGGTGTCGTCGTAGCCGACGATACCGGGAAAAACCGGATCGTCTCCACTGCGGCGCAGGCGTGCAATCAAATTGTCGCGAAGTTCATCTTTGACGTGACGGGCGCGAAGCCGCTCTTCGGAGAAAGAACTACGGCGCAGATCGCCCAGCGTGCGCGGAAGACTCATGAACGGGACCCCCAGAAGCTACAATGAGTCGATTATACCCCGCAGTCGGAGATGGAGTTTTTCGGCGGCGAGAGCGGTTTGAACGATTCTTGCTTCATGACGACGAGCTGGCGTTGTCGATCCGCGAGTGGGATTCTGGCGTGCATCTGCTTGGTGTCGTTCGTCCGCGCACCTGCGCTCTCGCAGGAGCAGCGGCCGGAGCCATTACCCGCACCGGGGCAGGGCGCCGATGTGATTTGCGCCTCGGACGCTGCGCAGAGCTACGCGCTGTATCTGCCTGTGGCGTATAGCGCGGCGAAGCAGTGGCCCATCATCTATTTCTTCGATCCGGGCGGCCGCGGCAGATTTCCGCTCGACCTCTACAAGAAGGTGGCCGAGAGCTACGGTTTCATCCTTGCTGGCTCCAACAATTCGCGCAACTTCTCGAACGAGCCAGCGAAAGCTGTCAATGCGATCTGGCAGGACACGCATGTGCGGCTGGCGATCGACGAGCGCCGGTCGTATGCCAGCGGGTTCTCCGGCGGAGCGCGGATGGCGGGGGCAATGGCGATCAGCGGCCCGGCGGGGCAAATTGCTGGCGTGATTGCGAATGGGGCTGGATATCCCAACGACAGCGCTGGATCGCGGCAGCAGTTGCTCTACTTTCTTGCGGTCGGCGATCAGGACTTCAATTGGCCGGAGGTGGTCGACATTCGCCGCGAACGGGAAGAGCGCGGCCTGCCGTATCGAGTGCGTGTTTTCAGTGGCGGCCATCAATGGGCGCCGCCAGAAGTCCTGGAAGATGCGATCCAGTATCTCAATCTGAAAGCGATGCAGGCCGGCAAGCTGGCGAGGGACGAGGCGTTCGTCGACCGAGTGCACGCGAAGATCAAGGGAGAAGCGGACGACGCCGAGAAGAAGCAGGATTCCATCGCGCTGCTGAGCGCGTATCGCGCTCTGGTTTCGGATTTTTCTGGATTACGCGAGGTGAAGGAATTCAGCGCGAAGCTGTCGGTGTTGCAGCAGTCGCCGGCGTTGAAGGCGGCGCTGAAAAAGGAACACGAACAGATTGCCGGGCAATACAAGCTCGAATCTGAGATCTCGCCGAAAATTCGCACCTATGCGGCTGGTTCAGTGCCGGATGCCAATGCGCTGGGACTGGAGATACGCCAGCAGTTGGGCGGACTTCGGGATCAAGGCAGCCGCGACAAGAACGAGGCAAAACGCCTGATTTGCAAACGCGCCTTCACCGGCGTGTGGGTACGGGCGATGGAAGACGGGCAGCAGGAACTGGAAGCGCGGCACTTCGACAAGGCCGAGGCCTATTTCGACCTGCTGCGGCAAGTCTCAGACGACGCGTGGCCCGTTCTGTTGCTGGCCGACACTCATGCCGCGGCGGGGAACAAGAAGCTCGCGATCCGCGATTTGCAGGAGGCGGTGCGGCGAGGATTGCACGATGCCGCGGCAATTGAGTCGGATCCGCGGCTGCAAAGTCTCAAGACGGAGCCGGAGTTTCAGAAGGTGGTGGCGGGTCTCAAGGAGAAGTAAACGGCGATCAGCGGGCGTGGCCGTTGCCTCCAGCCTTTTCGCGAACCCGTGCGGCGCGGCGAAGGCCGGGAAGGATGGAATCGAAGTAAGACGCCAGCGCCTTCATACGCTCGCTTTCGGTGAGCATGCCCAGCAGTTTCTGTTTGAAGTCGAGGTCGAGTGGCAGCGACCCGGCAAGATGAAACGAAAGCATGTTCGGGTCGGCAGAAGAAATGTCCTGCGTGGCGCCGGCGAGCGCCAGGATCTGGCGATGCAGGTCGACTGCCAGTTCCCGGTCGGCTGGTGCCACCGCGCTGGGTTCGTCGGGCAGGATGAGGATGTCGGCGCGCAGGAATGCGCGTTCCTGGTCGAGAGCCAGCACCTCGAAGCGCTTGCGTCCTTCGGCGATCAAGTCGAGACGTCCGTCGGGATACTCCTTGGCCACAGTGGCGATCTCTGCGGTGCAGCCAGTCTCGGCGATGCCATCTTCCAGGGCGCGAACCACGCCGAACGGTGAATGCTTGGCGCGGCATTCGGCAATCATTTCTTTATAACGCGGCTCGAAGATGTGCAGAGGCAGCGGTGTGCCGGGAAGCAGAACCACGTCGAGCGGGAAGAGGGGAAGCAGCGCCAAAAGGGGCTCCGTTCGTGAAATCCTGCCAAGGGAGACTCGATTGTACGCCATCGGGCTTCCCGGCTTGACTCGCACACGCGACGAACGATACAACGCCAGCATGGAACTCGCACAGATCGCAGGGAACGTGGTGGTGGTGACCGGGGCGTCGATGGGCATCGGAGAAGCGATCGCCAAGATCTTCGCCGAACAGGGTGCAAGCGTGGTGATGCTCTCTCGCGACGTGGCGCGGGCGGAGGCAGCGCGGGCGCGGCTGGGCATGCTTGACCGCACCCTGGCGCTTTCCTGCGATGTCCGCAACGCGGAAGAGATCGACCGCGTGCTGGCGCTCACCCTGCATCATTTCAAGCGCGTCGATGTGTGGGTCAACAACGCCGGGCACGGGTTGCTGGATTCGGTGGCGGAGATGGAACCCTCGGCCTTCCACGAGATGTTTGCCACCAACTTTTTCGGCGCGGTATCGGCGGTGCAGGCCGTGGTGCCGGTGATGAGGCAGCAGGGCGGCGGAACCATCATCAACATTTCGAGCGTGGCGGGACATGTTCCGTTGCCTTTTCACGCGGCTTACAGCGCGACCAAGTTTGCCATGAATGCGATCGGGAAGGCGGCGCGCGTCGAGTTGAAAGCCGACAGGATTCACGTGCTCACCGTGTGCCCGGGATTTGTGCAGACGGCGTTCGGCGACAATGTTGTTCGCGGCCGGGAGCAGAAACGGGTACGGCCGAAGTCGGTGCGCGGCATTACCGCCGAGCGAGTGGCGCGTGCCACGCTAAGCGGCTATATCAAGCAGAAGCGCGAAGTGGTCGTGCCCTGGACGATGCATCCGGTGATCAAGCTGTATCAGCTGTTTCCGGGAATGGTGGAGTGGGGGATGCGGGGGATGGCGAAATAGTTTGTGCTACCCCAGTTCGGCCAGCATCGCTTCCATTTCCGACTGAGCGTGCAGGTTGCCGGTGCGGCGGGCGGAGGCGATTCCGCCGTTGAGCATCTTTTTCGCATCGTCGGCGCGGTCCGCGCGCACCAGGGTTTGCGCGGCCATAAAGTATCCCGGCGTGTAGTCGGGAGAGTTCTCCAGCAGGATGGCGAATTCGGCGAGTGCGCGGTCAAAGTCTCCCTGCTTGGAATACTCCATGGCAAGGCCGTAGCGGGCAAACGTGTCTTTAGGGTGCTCGGTAAGAATCTCGTTGAGTGCGGCGATGCGGTCCATGAGTAGAGTGTTTCTAGCTAAGGGTACTACACACGGCTGGTTGCTGGCGCTACGGGTGACGTGAGGCTCGGAGACTCATTACAATAGCCAGTTCCTTCCATTCTGTGGCTGCGGAGTGATTTGCGTTGGTGTGTCCGTATTTCATGCCGGTGGAGAAGCTGGAGAATGGGCGATGGCCGCACCCATCGCGTTTGCCGTTGGGCGCGGGCTGGAGCGGGCAGTGTACCGCGCCGGGTCATGAGGGCGCGACGCCGTCGCAGGACATTCTTGAGGCTTTCTGCAATCTTGGGTACGCCAGCAGTTGTGCCTGGGCGCCGCAGGATCGCGCCTGGGATGCGGTTCGTTTCGCGGTCGTCGCTCCCAGCGATGACAAGTGCGTCCTGCGTCTTCGTTACGTGTGTGAACGAGATCATGCGCCCGGCTCGCACGGAGAATTGGAGTTCGACGTGGCGCGCGCAATCTGGCTGCGGTCGCATCATGACCAACGGGTGCAGAAGATGGCGCACTGTTTTGTGGAATCGTATTTGAGGAAGAAAACCTGAGAGGCAGACGCCCGAAAGGAACGAACCATCATGCATGATCCGCTGGAACCTCGTCCGGTATCGGATTCGCAATCGGAAATGTCGGAGATCGTGCTGCCGAATGACGCTAATCCTCTGGAAGCGCTGCTGGGCGGGCGGTTGATGCACTGGATCGATCTGGCGGGCGCGATGGCTGCCCATCGGCACTCCCGCAATCATGTGGTGACGGCGTCGGTGGATCACATTGATTTTCTGGTTCCGGTGCGGGTGGGGGATTTTGTCATCCTCAAGTCCTCGGTCAATCGCGTGTTCACCACCTCGATGGAAGTTGGGGTGAAGGTGTACGTGGAGAACTACATTGCCGATACCGCCAGGCACGTGGGGTCGGCGCATTTGACGTTCGTTGCCGTCGATAAGGCGGGGAATCGCCTGAAGGTGGCACCGGTGATTCCGGAGACCGACGAGCAGAAGCGCCGATACGAAGACGCGGGCCGGCGGCGGGAAATCCGGCGCTCGGAAGAAGAGCGGAGACGTCGTGTTCGCTGAATCGCTTACGCCGTTGCCACATCTAATAATGTTCCCGCCCAATTCAGGGAGCATCATTTATGGATAGCGCCCTTCTGGTTCATCGTTTGCACTTTGCCTTTACGGTTACCTTCCATTACCTTTTCCCGCAATTGACTATGGGGCTGGCGCCGTTGATTGTGGCCCTTAAGACGATCGGTCTGCGCCGCAACGACGAGACGTATCACCGGGCAGCGCGCTTTTGGGCGCGCGTCTTCGGCATCAACTTCGTGCTCGGCGTGGTGACTGGAATTCCCATGGAATTTCAGTTCGGCACCAACTGGTCGCACTTCTCGCACTATGCCGGAGGCGTGATTGGCCAGACGCTCGCCATGGAAGGCACCTTCGCCTTTTTTCTGGAGTCGGCGTTTCTGGGATTGTTTCTTTACGGGGAGAAGCGCCTTGGCCCGCGCGGACACTGGTGGGCGGCGGTCGCGGTATTTCTGGGATCGTGGCTTTCGGGATTTTTCATTGTCGCCACCGACGCGTGGATGCAGCATCCGGTGGGCTATGTGAAGTCGGCGGATGGAACGGTTCAACTCGCCAGTTTCTGGGATTTGATTCTGAATCCCTGGGCGTGGTGGCAGTACGCGCACAACATGAGCGGCGCGGTGATTACCGGGGCGTTCGTCATGGCGTCGGTAGGCGCGTTTTATCTGCTCTGGGGCAAGTTCGAGGAGTACGGACGCATCTTCGTGCGCGTGGGTGTGGTGGCCGGGCTGATCTTCAGTGTTCTGCAGGTTTTTCCCACGGGCGATGGCCAGGGACGATTGGTGGCGTCGAATCAACCGGTGACGCTGGCGGCGATGGAGGCGTTGTTCGACACGCAGCCGGGAGCACCAATTGTGCTGGTCGGGCAGCCGGACATGGAGAAGAAGCAGATCGACAATCCGCTGGTGATTCCTGACGCGCTCAGCTTCCTGACCTACCGGGCGTGGAAGGCGGAGGTCAAAGGACTGAACGCCTTTCCGCGCGACGAATGGCCGACGAATATCGAGCTGCTGTACTTCAGCTATCACATCATGGTGGGGCTGGGAACGATCTTCATTGCGGTGATGGTGGTGGCGGCGTTCCTGTTGTGGCGAGGCGCGCTGTTTCGCAGCCGCTGGATGCTGTGGATTCTGCTGATGTCGCTGCCGTTCCCTTACATTGCGAATACGGCCGGTTGGATGACGGCAGAACTCGGCCGCCAACCGTGGCTGGTGTATTCGTTGATGCGGACCGCGGACGGGTACTCGAAGATGGTGTCAGCGGGCAACGGTATTTTCACCCTGCTGGGTTTCATGGGGATGTACACCGTGCTGGGCATTCTGTTCCTTTTCCTGGTGCGGCGGGAGATTGAACAGGGGCCGGAAGCCGAGGGCGCTGCGCACTAGGAGCGCCGCCGTCTGGGCGGCTGTCGTGGTGGCGTCCCGCCGCCAGTGCGAGGGCAAGATACGGGGCTTCATCCCCTGAGGGCAACTGAGGAATCGCGATGACAACGCTTTGGTTCATGATCGTGGCGGTGATGGTAGCGGGCTACGTTGTGTTGGATGGCTTTGACTTGGGCGCGGGTGTGATTTATCTGGGCGTTGCGCAAACCGCCGAGGAACGCCGCAAGATCATGCGCGCGATCGGGCCGGTGTGGGATGGTAATGAAGTGTGGTTGCTTGCCGCTGGCGGCACGCTCTACTTCGCATTTCCGCTGCTCTATGCATCGAGCTTCAGCGGCTTCTATCTGCCTCTGATGATGGTGCTCTGGTTGCTGATGCTGCGCGGGATCGGCATAGAACTGCGCGCGCACATGGACAATCCGGTGTGGCGCGGATTCTTCGACTTCATCTTCTGCGGGTCGAGCGCGCTGCTGACCATCTTCTTCGGCGCGGCGCTGGGCAACGTGGTGCGCGGCGTGCCCCTGGGCGCGGATCACTACTTCTTCGAGCCGCTGTGGACGAACTTCCGCGTCGGCACGGACAATGGAATTCTTGACTGGTATACGGTGATGACCGGCGTGATCGCACTGGTCACGCTGAGCGCGCATGGATCGCTTTACGTCGCGGTCAAGACCGAAGGCGACTTGAACCGGCGCGCGCGGACGGTGGCGCAGTGGGTTTGGCCGATACAACTGCTGCTGACCATCGTTGGGCTAGTGGCGACGGTGGCGATTCGTCCCGGAGTGCTCGACAACTACAGGCATCACTCCATTGGATATGTCATTCCGCTGGTCGTGTTGAGTGCGCTGGCAATGATGCTCTACGCGATGCGCAAAGGTGCGGATGCCGCTGCGGAGAAGATGGCGTTCGTGGCGTCGGCCACGTATATCGTGGGAATGCTGGTGGGTGCGGCGTTCGCCCTGTATCCGGTGGTCCTGCCGGCCAGCACCGGTCCCGCGAACAGCCTGACCATCTACAACGCGAGCGCCGCCGCACACGGTCTGAGCGTGGGCTTGGCGTGGTGGAGCGTGGGCATGATTCTGGCTCTGGGATACTTCTTCTTCGTCTTCCGCATGTTCAAAGGCAAGGTGCGGTTGGAGGGGGAAGGTTACTGAGCTCAAGGCAAGGTGGCGTGAATCGCGAAACCTTCGGCGACCTTACGCAGCCGCTTATCGGTCGTCCATAGCAGTGTCGGTGGATTCAGGAATACAGCGGCAATCAAATGTGCGTCGGTGAGGCCGATTCCAAGGTTGTGCAAATGACGAGCCTCGATCATCAGGCGTAATTCGGTCGGCCGGGCAACACGCACCTGCGGTAACAGGTCGAGCATTGCCAATGTTTTGGCGCGGTCGCGTAGTGACCCCAAGGCGAGTTCCGCAATGATCCATGGATGGATCACAATCTGGCCCAGATTCAGGGCGTTCTGCAATGGTTTGCTTCCCGAGCGGAAATGGTCGATCCAGACGGAAGTGTCTGCGAGGATCAATGTTTTCCCGGCCTGCGCCGAGGAATACTTTTTAATCCTGGCATGGAACCTCCGAGAGCAGCCAACCGGCGGGCGCTTTCGCGCTCGATGAGGGCTTTGAGCGCTTCCCGGACCAGTGCGGTCTTTTCCGCCACTCCGGTGTATTCCTGGGCGGTGCGGACGAGATCGTCATCGAGGGCGATTGTGGTTCGCATGGAAATTCCTAGACATCAATTATAGCATCACGTGATGTCGTAAATCATGCTTACCACCTCGCGGTCGGCGGTGGCACGGCGTTGTCCTTACAGACCGGAGGCCTGACCTCACCCAGTCTCTGCGCCCTGTATAATCAGCCTTTGGGGTTCTGCCTCTTCTGACCTCGCAATTCATACCAGGAGTTAATTCTTTGGGCGCACATACGCATCAGCATGGACAGCCGCAGCCGGCTCCTCAGCCGCTGCCGGGAGTGGACGCGATTATCGCGGTCGGGTCGGGCAAGGGAGGCGTGGGCAAGACCACGCTTTCGGTCAATCTCGCCGTCGCGCTGGCCAAGATGGGGCACAAGGTCGGGTTACTCGATGCTGACGTCTACGGTCCCAACGTGCCGCTGATGCTGGGCGTGAGCTCGCAGCCGCGCATGGTGGGCGAGAACCGCATTGAGCCGCTGCAGGCGTTTGGGGTGAAGACGATTTCGGTGGGATTTCTGAATCCCGGCGACAAGCCGATTATCTGGCGCGGTCCCATGCTGCATCAGATTGTGCGCCAGTTCCTGGGACTGGTGGAGTGGGGGCAGCTCGACTACCTCATCGTGGACCTCCCGCCGGGAACGGGCGATATTGCGCTCTCACTGGTACAGACGGTGCCGCTGACGGGCGCGATCGTGGTGTCGACGCCGTCGGATGTGTCGCTGCAGGATGCGCGCAAGGCGATTGAAATGTTCCGCCAGATGAAGGTCGATGTGGTGGGCGTGGTCGAGAACATGAGCTATTTTGTGTGTCCGCACTGTCAGCATGAAGTCGATATCTTCTCGCGCGGTGGTGCGGAGAAGATGGCCGCGCAGTTCGAGACGCCGTTCCTGGGAAATATTGAACTCGATCCGGAAGTGCGCAAGTCGGGCGACGGCGGCAGGCCGGTAGTGGTGGATGGCGAGAACGCTCCGCATGCCAAGTCGATTTATGCGTTCGCGAAGAAAGTGATGGAGCGCGTGGCGGAGATCAAGGCAAGTGCCCCGGCGGGCGTGATTCAGATTCAGTAGCCAGCCATATCTACATTCTCATCCTGAGGCCTGCGATTTCTGCAGGCCGAAGGATCTATGCAGTGAGCCGACGGCTGATCCGCCGCAAGAAAGTCCAGAGATCCTTCGTCGGGCAAAGTGCGCCCTCCTCAGGATGACAGGGTCTTGTTGAACCTTTCCAGTCCCCAGAGCTTCTCAGGATTGCCAACGTTCAAAATCAAATCCGCCACCATTTCGCCGATTGCTGGTCCGTGTTTGAAGCCGTGTCCGGAGCCTCCGCCGACGATCCAGACATTCTCATTGTCCGGATGCCGGTCGACAATGAAGTGCCCGTCCGGCGTCTGCTCGTACTGGCAGACACGGGTTTCGACGAGCGGCGCGTTTTTCAGGGCGGGGAAGCGAAAAGCAATGTACTCGCGCACGTCGTTTAGTTTCTCCGGACTGATGAGTCGTTCGCCGGTCGTGGGATCGAAGACGGGCCCGCGTGTATCGTCCGCGATCTTGAATCCGCGACGATCGTTGCCCGGGATGCCATAGAAGAAGTGGTGGCGATGGTCACCCCAAACGGGAAGATGCGCGTCCGTAAAGTAAATACCATCGCGGGCAGGTGGCCCGAAGAAGAAGACGTCTTGCTTGGTCGGGCGAATAATCTCGCCGATTGTTCTTGGGAATAATTTTCCTAGCCACGGGCCGCACGCGAACACGTAGAAGTCGGCCTTCAGGCGGGAAACGCCACGATCCATGAGCTTGATTCCGTCCTCAAGCGATGTTCCCAGCCCTGCTTCCAAGACGCGAACCTCGCGATATTCGCCGCCTCCCGCGACGAACGCCTCCACAACCGCCCGGCAACTGGCGCGTGCATCGAGATAGCCGCACTCCGGTTCAAATATCCCCCACTCAATTCCCGCAAAGTTAATCTGCGGCCATCGCTTGCGCATCTGCGCGGCAGACAGTTCCTGATACGCGATTTCGGCCGCCCGCAGCATCTCGATCGACCCGCGTTCGAAGGCGTCATCGCGGGCGGAAGCCATCCACAGCACGCCGCTACGATGCAGAAACTGCTTCTTCCACTTGCGCTCGTACTTTGTCCATAGGTTCAGCGCTCGGGCGGCGAGCTCGGTGTAGGGCTGGTCGGGTCCGTAGGTGCCGCGCATGACGCGAGTCTCGCCGCCGGAAGAAGATCGCGAGTTGCCCGGTCCCCATGCGTCGAGGAGCGTGACGCGCGCGCCGCGTTCGAGCAGATGGAGTGCCGTCCATCCACCGAAGGAACCAGCGCCAATCACGGCGATGTGGGGCGGCTTTCGAAGTTTCAAGGACACCAATGTTTCAAAGTTCTGCGGAAAAAGCCAGCGCCCGGCAGGTTGCCGCACGGGCGACAACGGCACCGCAGAAGACACAGACGACTGCCTCCGAATGCAGTCCGGGCCTTGATCCCAAATCGTAAGCGCCAGCATCTAATGCTGTTGGGTAGAATAGTAGGAGAAGTGCGTGCCCGGCGGGAACCGTTGTTTCCCGTTGAGCATTCCTTCCTACTGTATGCCTGCTGACCCTAGTATCGGGAATCGCGAGCGCGAAATTCTGACTGCCATTGTCGAGACGTTCATCTCGACGGGCGAGCCGGTGGGATCGCGCACGCTGGCGAGGTCGAATCGGGAAGGGCTGAGTCCGGCCTCGATCCGCAACGTCATGGCAGATTTGTCGGACGCCGGATTTCTCGATCAGCCGCACGCTTCCGCCGGGCGGGTTCCGACTCCGCACGCGTATCGATACTACGTCGAGCAGATCTCTGGGAATGCCCGGCTGGCGCCGCAGGAAGAGGCGATGATCTCGGACTCCCTCGCCGGAATCACCGACGTGCAGGAGTTCATGGAGCGCACGTCGCATGTGCTCTCGCTGATTTCGCGCAACGTGGGCGTAACAGTGGCGACGAGTGGCCCGAGGAACGCGCTGGAGCACGTTTACTTCTCGCGACTGGGCGATCAGAAAGTCTTAGCCGTGCTCGTGACGCGATCCGGCTTGGTACGCGATCGCGTACTACGGCTGGATCTTTCGCAGGCGGACTTGGATCTGGCGTCGCGGTATATCAACGAGAATTTCCGCGGCTGGACGATGGAGTCGATGCGGGCGGAGATTGGCCGCCGCGTCGAGCTGGAACGGAGCGAGTACGACCGGCTGATGAACTCCATCGAACAGCTCTACAAGCAGGGCGCGCTGGCGGGCGAGCAGGGAACGCAAGTGGTGTTCGTGGAAGGCGCCGCGAACCTGGTGGCGGGCGAGCAGGATAAGCAACGCCTGCAGCAGATGCTGCAAACGCTGGAGGAAAAGGAAAAAGTTGTTCAGCTGCTCAGCGCGTATCTGGATGTGAAGCAGGAAGCGGTGCGGGTGGTGATCGGGCTGGACCAGGCGCTGCCTTCCATGCAGAACTTTGTGCTGATTGGTGCTCCGGCGCACGCGGGCAACGAGGTGATGGGGTCGCTGGCGGTGATCGGGCCGACGCGCATGGATTATCAGCACACGATTACCGCGGTGTCGTACATCGCGCGCTTGTTTGACAAGATCTTGAACGAATCGGAGTAGTGGGCAAATGGGGAAATCGAACGGAAAATCCGAAACACCGGCCATTGATATCGAGCATGAGCTGCCAGCGGCGGACGGCGAGGAGAACCCTTCTGCGCCTGCGGCGACTGCCGCACCCGCGGAGTCTGGGAATGCGGACTATCAGAAACTGAAAGCCGAGTATGACGAGCTGCGCGACCGGCAGGCGCGCATGCAGGCCGAGTTTGAGAATGCCCGGCGTCGAGCGGCGCGAGAACAGCAGGAGTTCCGCGATTTCGCCTTGGCGGATGCGATCAGGACGCTTTTGCCGGTAATGGACAGTTTTGAGCGGGCCTTGCTGGCGAAGTCTGACCCGAGCGATTTCCGCAGCGGCGTGGAACTGATCTACAAGCAGTTGCAGGATGCTCTGGCGAAACTCGGCGTGGTGGCCATTCCTGCCAAGGGGCAGCCCTTTGATCCGCGCTTTCATGAGGCCATTGAGATGGTCGAAACCACGGACGCCGCCGATCATGAAGTGATTGAGGAACTGCAGCGCGGCTACAAGATCAAAGAGCGCCTGCTGCGGCCCGCGATGGTGAAGGTGGCGAAGAATCCCGGAAACTAGGCGAACAGAATCTTTGCGGCTCCGGATCGAGTCTGGAGTCGCGCTGTATTGAAGAGAGGAATTTCTGACGACGAACGCAAAACGCGATTTTTACGAGGTGCTGGGCGTGAGCCGCACCTGCACGGAAGTGGAACTGAAGTCGGCGTATCGCAAGCTCGCACTCCAGTTCCATCCTGACCGCAATCCCGATAATCCGGACGCAGAAGAAAAATTCAAAGAAGTCAGCGAGGCCTACGCCGTGCTGGCCGATTCGGAAAAGCGGGCGGCCTACGACCGCTACGGACACGCAGGACTGGGTGGAGCGGCTGCCCAGGGCGCGGGATTTGATCCCACGGTGTTCCAGGACTTCAGCGACATTTTCGGAGAGTTCTTCGGCTTCGGCGACATGTTCGGCGGCGGTGGAAGGCGGCGCAGCCGGGTGCAGCGCGGCGCCGATCTGCGCGAAGACATAACCCTGGAATTCGAGGAAGCCTACTTCGGTAAGCAGACGCAAGTCACGGTGCGGCGTCACGAAGCTTGCGAGGAGTGTCGCGGATCGGGCGCGGCGCCGGGGAAAGGCCCCACGACCTGCCGGTCGTGCAACGGGCGCGGGCAGGTGCGATATCAGCAGGGCTTCTTCAGCATCGCCCGGACGTGCCCGACGTGCCAGGGATCGGGCAGCGTGATTACCGATCCATGCTCGAAGTGCAAGGGCGAGGGAAGGATTCTGCGGCAACGCACAGTGGACGCGAAGATTCCCGCCGGAGTGGAAGATGGAACGCGGATTCGATTTGCCGGCGGAGGCGAAGTCGGCCAATTCGGCGGGCCGGCGGGCGACTTGTATGTCGTGCTGCATGTGAAGGAGCATCCGTTTTTTGCGCGCGAAGAGAACGATCTGCATTGCGTGGTGCCGATTTCTGTGGCGCAGGCGGCCATGGGGGCCGAGATTCGCGTGCCCACCATGGAAGGCGAGCATACGCTGAAGGTTCCCGAGGGAACGCAGCCGGGCGCCACGTTCCGCGTGCGCAACAAGGGCGTGCCGGTGTTAAACAGCCACGGCAAAGGCGATCTGTACGTGGAAGTGCGCGTGCAAGTGCCGACCAAGCTCAACAAGCGGCAGAAGGAATTGCTGCAGGAGTTGGATGCGCTGTCGAAGGTGGACAATCAGCCCCTGTTGCGGTCGCTGCTGGGCAAAGTGAAGGATATGTTCCAGTGAATCCCGCTGACCGAGCACTGCGCATGCAGAACAGATAGTCCTTCGCTCAGGATGACAGACCTCCGAGCATATTCACAACCATGACACGCCGACGATGGATCGCCGATGAAGTGTCGGGGGATCGGGCCGCGCTGACCGGCGAACATGCCGATCACCTGGTGCGGGTGCTGCGGGCGCGCGTGGGGCAGGAGTTCGATATTGCGGCGGGCGCAACCGTGCGGCAGGGGACGATCGTTTCCGTCGCTTCGGGCCGAGTCGACTTCGAACTCGGGAACGAGATTCCGGCGACCGGCGGGGCGAATATCACGATCCTGCTCGCAATCTTCAAATTCGATCGCATGGAATGGGCGATCGAGAAGTGCACGGAGTTGGGCGTCGCCAGGATCGTTCCCGTGATTGCGCGGCGCACCGGCGCTCATCTGGCGGCCGCGGCTGCAAAGCGGGTGGAGCGCTGGAGAAGGATCGCGCTGCAGGCGTCGGAACAGTCGCGGAGAGCTACGCCGCCCCACATTGCGGAGCCTGTGAAGTTGCAGCAAGCCGTAGGAGTCGCAGCTGGACTGCGGGTTGTATTAGCAGAGTCGGAGGAGCAGCTTCTGCTGCTCGACGTGCTGCGTTCGCATCGCGAAGAAGAACTCGCGCTCGCGGTGGGTCCGGAAGGCGGTTGGTCCGACGACGAGTTGAAGTCTTTCGAGAGCGCCGGATGGATCGCCGCCTCGTTGGGATTGACAATTCTCCGGGCCGAAACGGCGGCCATCGCGGCCACAGCGGTTACAATGGCCGCGCTGGGCGATTAGGATCATTCCTGCGGACGGCGATTGCCGCATATCCGTATGGATATGGCCGTGGCCGCCAGCCGGACGATTGCGTTCTTTTCTTGCACAAGCGGCTGGGTGATATGCTGAGCCGCGATGCCGTCTGCCAAGTCTCAATCTGCTCCTTTCACTCCCGACGAACATCAACGCGCGGCCATTGAGCACGTGCATGGTCCGATGCTGGTGGTGGCCGGCGCTGGTACCGGCAAGACATCGGTGCTCACCCATCGCATTGCGCGACTGGTTCGCGAGGGGCAGGCGCAGCCGGATGAGATCCTGGCGCTGACTTACACGGTGAATGCGGCCAAGGAAATGCGCGGCCGCCTGCGCGCTCTGCTCGGCGTGGAAATCAAATCCCAGACCTTTCACGATTACTGCCTGGGCCTGATCAAGTCCGCCAGACTGGACTTCGGAGTCCTCGACGAAAAGGATCTGTGGATCTACCTGCGGCGCCGGATGCCGGATCTGAAGCTGGAGTACTACGTGCGGGCGGCGAACGTGGCGCAATTTCTGAATGATCTGCTCGAGTTCGTCAGCCGCTGCCACGACGAACTGGTGACTCCGGAACGCTACGCCGAGTACGTGGAGCGCCTGGGGCGCGGGGAAGTGCCCATGCCGCGCGTCATGAAATCGAACGCGCAACTGGATGACGCCGAAGTGCTGGGCCGCTGCCGGGAAATTGCGCGCGTCTTCACCACCTTGGAGTGCTGGCTGACTGACGAAAACCTGGGGACTTTCAGCCACATGATCACTCGTGCTCATGCTTTGCTCGATAGCAACGACAAAGCTCTGGGCGACGCTCGCGCACGGGCGCGGTTCATTCTTGCCGACGAATTCCAGGATGCCAACTTCGCCCAGGTCAAAATTCTGGCGCGACTGGCGGGAGCCGAGGGGAACATTTTCGCCGTGGGCGATCCGGATCAGTCGATCTATCGCTTCCGGGGAGCATCGAGCGCGGCGTTTGAGCTGTTTCGCCGGCAATTTCCCAACCCAAAGCTGGTGGTGCTGGACAAGAACCGGCGCTCGACTACGCCAATCCTGCGCACCGCGTTCGCGCTTATCGACAAGAATCCGCCCGTATTCGCTCGGCAGGGGAGCGGCGCGCTTGCCTATCAGCGCCGGCCCTTGGTTTCCGCACGGGAGGAAGAGGCAGCAGAAAGCCGTGGAGCGCCCGCCCGTTCGCCGGTCGCCGCCGTCGTCATGACGAATCGCGATGCCGAGGGCCCCGACGTTATCCACACCATTCGCGAAACGAAAAAGAAGTTGAAGTGCCCCTGGTCGGATTTCGGGATTCTCTACCGGTCCCATTATCATCGCGACGAGGTTGTGGCCGAATTGGTGGAAGCCGGGATTCCGTTCGTGATCGAGAGCATGGACATCTCGGACACAGCCGAGGCTCGCGATCTGTTTGCCTGCCTGACGGCGGCAGTTTCCTCGGGCGATGACGTAAGCCTGTTTCGCGTGGCCGCGCTGCCGCGATTCAAAGTGAATCCCGAACAATTGCGGCAGGTGATGCGCTCGATCGCCCGGGAAAATCGAGAGAGCCGCGTCGTGGCGCTGGCCTTGGCCCTGGATCGAGTCGAGGGCGGCGGGGAAGTGCTGGCCGCGATCAATCGGGCACGCGCCGAAATCCGGCGGCGAGGCGCGCACGCGCGCGAGGCGATCGACATCCTGGTCAAGGAGTTCGGGCTCGATGCGAATTTGCCCGCCACGCACGCCGCCATGCAGTTCGTGAGCGCATGGGAGAGGAAGGCGGTCAATCGCAGCACCGAGATCGAGGAGTTGGTGGAATATCTCGAATATTTTCGCGAAGCGGGCGGCGTGATTCCGCTGCTGGCGGACGAATCGGAAAATGCAGTGCGGCTCATGACGGTGCACGGAGCCAAGGGACTGGAGTTTCCGCATGTGTTCATCCTGCGCGCGAATCCGCCGGGGTTTCCGGTGTCGTTTCGCGAGACGGTGGTTGCGTTTCCCAGGGAACTGCGCGACGAAGACTCCATTGCCGAGGCCGACGACAAAACGCTGCACAACCAGGAAGAACGGCGGCTGTTCTATGTGGCCATGACCCGGGCGCGCGACACGCTCCGCATCTATGCGCGAGAAGGCGCCGGCAAAACGGACAAGACTCCGTCGGGCTTGATGCGCGATTTGTTGAAAGATCGGTCGCTCTCCGCCTGGCTTCGCGACATCCGGCCGAGTGGTGCGCAAACTTCGCTCGATATGTTCGCCGCAGCCGCGCCCGCCTATCCTTATGAGTCGCGCACCACGCTTTGGTTCGAGATGCCGGTTCTCGATGGACTGCACGCACGGCTGAGCGCGTCGGCGGTCGATACCTACGAGCGCTGCGGCTTGCGGTTCAAACTGGATCGAGACTGGCGTCTCGCAGCCAAACCGGCGGCGGCGATGCAATATGGAGCGGCCATGCATCGCGTGCTCAAGACGTACTTCGACTCCGTGCAACTGGGCCGGCCGAAGTCCGAAGAGGAGTTGATTGATCTATTGATGAACGACCTGGCGGACGCGGGGCTGCAGGAAAAATATCAGCAGGAGCTCTACGAGCAGCTCGGCATCAAGCAGCTGCATGGCTTTTTTCAAGGGATGCGCCGCATGCCCGCGCCGAAGGTGCTTCAGACCGAGCAATCCTTTGAGATCCAGATTGGCGGAAGCAAGGTCGCGGGACGGATCGATCGCATGGACGAGTTGCCGGATGGAACGGTCGCGATCATCGACTACAAAACCGGGAAGGCGCGCGATCAGGAGGACGCGGACGAGAGCCTGCAGCTATCGCTGTATGCGCTCGCGGCCACGGAGAAATGGGGATACCAAGTAGGAGCGCTGGTCTTTCATAACCTGGAAGGAAACGTTCCGGTGATGACGCGGCGCAGCGCAGCAGATTTGCTGGCAGCGCGGCAGCGCGTCGAGGCTGCGGCGCAAGGCATCGCGGAGGGACGATTCGCAGCGAAGACGGGGATTCACTGCAATTTCTGTGCGTATCGCAGTTTGTGCCCGGAGAAGGAGAAGCGGATGCCGGTGAAGATCAAGGCAGCGTCGTGAAAAAGCCTGAGAAAAAACTTAGGGGACGCGGTTTGCGTCCCCTTTTGACTTCGTACTGACTGCTTAGTGCTTTTTCTTTTTTGCTTTCTTCTTGGTTGCCATGGTTCCTATTCTCCCTTCCATTCTTCATGGAAATGTGCAGCGATGAATTGCTGCAACTAGTTGAAACATAGAGTTATTGAAAAATGAAGTCAAGAAAAAAATGAACATGCAAGTCATGCGAAGTCGTTGTACCAAAGTCATTGCGCGAAGATTTCGGCGTGCGATGTCGCTTGTACCATCGTTCGCGTGAAAGGTTCTTGCCAGGATTTCGCGCGAGATCACCGCGCGCGATGCAAGTTGCGCGCGGATTTCATTCCCAACCAGCGGGACCGATGATCCCGTTCGATCTCCGAGCGCTGCGATCGGCCCGCACACATTTCTCCGGTCGCGCATCTATAATGAGGATCGCGAATTCTTCGCGGGAGCGTGCATTCATGGCCTCTTTTGACGACGCAGTCATCATTGCGGGTTGTCGCACGGCGGTCGGCAAGTTTCAGGGAAGCCTGGCGGATTTCACTGCGCCGCAGTTGGGAGCGATCGTCGTCCGCGAAGCCGTCAAGCGTGCGGGCGTCGACCCGGCACTACTCGACGAATGCATCATGGGCAACGTGCTGGCGGCGGGACTCGGACAAAATCCGGCGCGCCAGGCTGCGATCCATGGCGGACTCGATCCGGCGACAGGTGCCATGACTATCAACAAGGTGTGCGGCTCAGGATTGAAAGCAGTCGCGCTCGCCGCGCAAGCCGTGCAGACCGGGAACAGTTCGATTGTGGTTGCGGGCGGTATGGAATCGATGACGAATGCGCCGTATCTGCTGCCGCAGGCGCGCAAGGGATATCGTCTCGGCAACGCTCAGGTCGTCGACTCCATGGTGCACGACGGCCTCTGGGATATCTACAACGATTACCACATGGGCATCACCGGCGAGAACGTCGCCGAGAAGTACGGCATCACGCGCGAGGAGCAGGATCAGTTCGCGGTGAATTCGCATCGCAAGGCGCTAGCGGCGATCCGTGAGTGTCACTTCAAGTCGCAAATTGTTCCGGTTGAGATTCCAGCAAAGAAGAAAGGCGCGGCGCCGGTGATCTTCGATAAAGACGAGTCGCCGCGCGAAGACACGACCATCGAAGTCTTGCGCGCCCTTAAACCTGCCTTCAAGAAAGACGGCACGGTCACGGCAGGAAACGCTCCGGGCGTGAACGATGGTGCCGCCGCGTTGGTGGTAACGAGCGCGACACGCGCGCAAGAACTCGGAGCGAAACCGATGGTGCGTATCGTCGCCCAGGCGACCAGCGGCGTCGAGCCGAAGTGGGTCATGATGGCTCCCGTGGGCGCGGTGCGGAAGATTTGGGAAAAGACCGGCTGGAAGAATGAAGACGTCGATCTCTACGAACTGAACGAAGCCTTCTCGGTGCAGGCGCTGGGTGTGATGCGTGAGTTAGGCCTGAATCCCGACAAGGTGAACGTCAACGGCGGTGCCGTGGCGATTGGCCATCCGATCGGCGCCAGCGGGGCGCGCGTGCTGGTCACGCTGATCCACGAAATGATCCGCCGGGATGTGAAGCGCGGGATCGCGGCGCTGTGCTTAGGCGGGGGCAACGCGGTAGCGATGGCGGTGGAGAGGTAGACGGCCTAGGCCCGATGCGAGGTTTACATGCAGCGCGGGGCTACTCGCACGCATCCAAAGGCTTTGGTTCCACTCTACCTCACCCGAGGCGCACATGCCGAAATGGGTTGCTGTACTTCTCTCCTTGACTACGCTTTCCCTTGCTGCTCAATCCCGTTTCGACGGAACATGGCGCATGAGGATGGACACACTGCAGTTTTCAGGCACTCCTGAGGAATATTTGATTTCCGACAGCAAATATCGCTGCGTGAGCTGTGTTCCCAAGGTCGACATCCCGTCAGACGGTGCGGATCACAAAGTGAGCGGGCATGAAGTTTATTACGACACCATCGCGGTGCGGGTGGTCGACGCGCATTCCCTGGATTTCACTTTCAAGAAGGATGGCAAGGTCGTCGCCACGTCGAAGGAGACCGTTGCGGCGGACGGGAAAACGATGCTGGAAGAATTTCGAAACGCGCCAGAGACCGATCCCGTCACTGGAAAAGCGGGCTTCCTTCGCGTAGGGGAAGCGCCAGCGGGGGCGCATGCATTGTCCGGCAAATGGCAGATGAGGACCATCAACAACGACGGCGAAGCGGGCACGCTCACGACCTACAAGTCCATTCCGAATGGACTGACCATCATCAGCGGGCGGGAAAGCTATGACGCAAAGTTTGACGGCAAAGACTATCCTGCAGGCAAAGATTTGCATTCGACAGTGGCTTTAACCCTCATAGACGAGAATACCTTTGAAGAGACCGACAAGGAAGATGGAAAGGTTCTGACCGTTTCGAGGATGACGGTTTCGAAAGATGGCGCGACGATGTCCGTGGAATCAGTCGACAAGCAGCGTGGTGGAACAATGACGTATTCGGCTGAAAAGGTGCCCTAGCGTTATGAGTGTCGCGGCGACCGCGGCGTTACTTCGGTCCTCACCCCGCCACCGGCAACATCACCGTAAACACCGCTCCCCCATCCGCCGCATTGGCGGCTTCGATGCTGCCGTTGTGTTCCTTCAGCACCGACTTGCAGATGCTCAGGCCCAATCCGGTGCCGCGTCCGGGACGCTTGGTCGTGTAGAACGGATCGAAGATGCTCGGCATGTTTTCTTTCGGAATGCCGGGCCCGTCGTCGTGGAAGCTCACCCAGACCGAGCCATCGCCCTTTCCCAGCCGAATCCGCAATGAGCCCCTGTCGCGGGCTTCGCGGATGGCCTGCTCGGCATTCACGATCAGGTTCAGGAACACCTGCATAAGCTGGTGCGGATCGCCCAGGGCGTAGGGCAGGCCGGTTTCCTTCAGGAAGTCTACGGTGATGTTGTTCTTGCGTAGTGAATAGGCATGCAGGTTCAGCGTGCGCTCGACCACTTCGATGAGGTTGATGCGGCTTTTGCCGGAGGCCGGTGGGCGCGCGAAATAAGTGAGGTTCTGGACGATCTCGGCCGCGCGGCGCGCCTGCTGTTGCAGCATGGCGAGTTGCTTGCGCGAGGTCTCGTTGGTCTCGGTGTCCTGTAACAGTTCGCTGACGCCCAGGATGCTGGTCAACGGATTGTTCAGTTCGTGGGCGACGCCGCCGATCATCGCACCCATAGCGGCCATGCGCTCGCTCTGCATGACCTGCTGCTCGAGTTTCCTTTCCAGAGTGATGTCACGCACGGACATAATGACACCGGTGACCTTGCCATCGGCGTCTGAAAGTTGGCCGGCGGAGGCGCGCATGGTACGCCAGGTGCCGTCGCGATGCCGCATGCCGAACTCCGCGGAGCCGACCACCTGCTTGCCGGATACCACGGAGTGATAGAGCGACGCCATGTCTGGGGAATGATCTTCGATCTCGGAAATCTTTTTACCCAGCAGGTCGGAGGCCTGGTAGCCGAGGATTTGCGAGCCACGCGAACTGACAAAGGTGTAGCGCTCTTCGAGATCGACGACCAGGATCAGGTCCGGGAAGCTCTCGATCAGGCGGCTGCGGAATTCTTCCTGCTGCGCCAGTTCACGCTCCATTTTGCGTTTCTCGGTGATGTCGACCAGCGTTCCCTGGTAGCGGATCACCTGGCCAGAGGTGTCCCAAACGGCGCGGGAGGAGTCGAGGAATACGGCCGCCGCGCCATCTTTCCGGCGCAGGCGGACTTCGCGGGTACGCACGCCGCCACGGTCATCCGCTGCCCGGCCCAGAACCGGCGGGCCCGCATCGAAATTCAGCGTCGCCGACAACAGTTCGCTCTTCTCCGTGTATCCCAACATGCCGATCAAAGCTGGGTTGGCGTCAAGCAGCTGGCCCTCGGGGGTCGAGAAATAAACCCCTTCCTGCAGGGTCTCAAACAGCTCGGTGAAGCGGAGTTCCTTTTCGCGCTGCTCGGTGACGTCGCGCCCCAGCACGCTGGCGCCCACGGCTTCGTCGCCCTTGACGATGGCATTGACCACGCAGTCGAAATAGAGAGGCCGGGAGTCGTTCTTCGCGCGTACGCGAACCATGCCCGACCAGCGCCGTTTCTCGATAAAACGTCCCAGACCGCGCTGCAGGTCTTCGCGCGTGGGTTCTTCAATCAAGTCGTAGATCTTGCGGTTGACCAGCTCCGTATAGGGCAGGTGGGTCAGGTCGGCGACTCGCTTGTTCACGGTGCGAATCGTGCCGTCGAGCGAGACCGCGAACGCCGGATCGTCCAGCGAGTCGATCAACTCTTTAAAACTTCGCTGCGAGCGCTGGATCACGTGGCTCAGCTGGTCGAGTTGCTCTTCGGAAGGCGCCGCGCCAACGTGCTCCTGCAAATTGTGCAGCAAGCCTTTCAGTTCGCTGACTTCGCGACGGCGGCCGTAAGCATAGACGGCGAACAGACCCGAGAGCGCCAGAATCCCAATCGGAATCGCGCGCAGTTGGTAGGGGACCGTTTCCAGGCGCTCCCACAACAGGGCGCAAAGCGCCACCGCCAGGAAAATCATGAACCAAAGCGCCCATCGCCAAAGTTGGGACTCCTCGCGGTCAAAATTGCCGCGAGTGCGGTTGGAGCGCGAGTCGGCCGCTGGATCCGGAGTCATGAAAAGGCCTGTGCGGTTACGGTAATGGTAATTCTAAATGGAAGAGCCTGGGCTGCTGCCATGTTAGACACCTTGATACGCATTCCGGAATCACGAAGGTAATGCTTTGTTCGTCCCGCGCCAGTCCCAAAAAGGGCTTTTCCACAGGCTCCCGGTGACATCTGTCACAGACACGGCTGGAGCGGAACGCTCAAAGTAAGTAGCTGGTAAATCAGGAGCTTCTGGTGCCGGACCAAGTCCGGACGGGCGCGGAATCATGCTCTACAAGACCCTCAGTGCGGCAGTCTACGGAATCGACGCCAACATTATTCAGGTGGAAGTCGACTGCTCCGGTATCAAGTGCGACCAGGATCACTTTCACACCGTCGGACTGCCCGATGCGGCGGTGCGCGAGAGCCGCGACCGGGTTCGAGCCGCGCTCAAGAACTGCGGATATGACATTCCGCCGACGCAAATCACCATCAACCTCGCGCCGGCCGACATTAAGAAGGAAGGCTCGGGATTCGACCTGCCGATGGCGCTTGGCATCGTCGGGGCCTACGGCGGGCTGACCAGGAAGGAGATCGGCGACTGCCTGTTTGTGGGCGAACTGTCGCTCGATGGCGGGGTGCGCGGGGTGCGCGGAGCGCTGCCGATCGCCATCGAGGCGCGCGGACGGAAAATCTCGCGGATGGTTGTTCCAGAGGCGAATGCCAAAGAGGCGGCCATGGTCGGCGGGGTCGATGTCTATCCCGTGCGTTCGTTGCTGGATGTGATTCAGTTCGTGAACTCCGGCAATGGCATCGCACCGATGAAGGCCGATGGGGATTCGCTGCTGCGCGAGGCGCAGCAGTTCTTCGTCGACTTCAAGGAAGTGCGCGGCCAGCAGACGGCGAAACGCGCCATCGAGATCGCCTGCGCCGGCGGACACAACATCCTGATGATTGGGCCCCCGGGGTCGGGCAAGACCATGCTGGCCAAGCGCATGCCCACGATCCTGCCCCCTCTGACCTTCGAGGAAGCGCTGGAGACCACCAAGATTCACAGCGTCGCCGGTGTGCTCGATCAGCGGATGGGCCTGGTCGGAACTCGTCCGTACCGCTCGCCGCATCATACGATTTCCGACGCCGGACTGATCGGCGGAGGAGTGGTGCCGCGCCCGGGAGAAGTCTCGCTGGCGCACAATGGCCTGCTGTTTCTGGATGAGTTGCCGGAATTCCCGCGGAACGTGCTGGAAGTGTTGCGCCAGCCCCTGGAAGATGGCACGGTCTCCATCGCCCGCGCATCGATGTCCCTTACGTTTCCCGCGCGCTTCATGCTGGCGGCGGCCATGAATCCCTGCCCCTGCGGATTCCACAATGACCGCAGCCGCGAATGCCAGTGTTCGCCGATGATGATCCAACGCTACATCTCGAAAATCTCCGGGCCGCTGATGGACCGCATCGATATTCACATCGACGTGCCGGCGGTGAACTACAAAGAAATGCGCTCGACCAACGAACCTGAAGGATCGGGAAAGATTCGGGAACGCGTGCTGCGCACCCGGCAAAAGCAGCTGGAACGGTTTGCCTCGTCCCGCGAGAAGCTTTACTGCAACGCCCAGATGCACTCCCGCCATATTCGCGTCCACTGCGAACTCTCTGCCGACTGCGAGCGCCTGCTGGAGCGCGCCATGACCCAGCAAGGACTCAGCGCCCGTGCCCACGACCGGATTCTGAAGGTCGCCCGGACCATTGCCGACATGGAAGACTCCCCGAATCTGGAGCCCAAGCATATTGCCGAAGCCATCCAATACCGGTCGCTTGACCGGACTTACTGGGCGTAGTCCGCAACGGTCTTACCCAGCCCCGGCGTCCAAATTTGTCTGGTTGCAGCAGAAGGCTTACCCTGTTGGAACCATGCTGGCGAACCAGGAACCCGCGAATCTAGGTGTCTACCGGGCTGCGGATGTAGTCGCTTACTATGCAACGCAGAGTCATCTGCCGCCCTGCGAGCGCCGTCTTTTTGATACTTACCTGCGCCAGGGGGGCGCGATTCTGGACTTGGGCGTTGGCGGAGGCCGCACCACCCCCTACCTCGCCTCCATCGCTTCCCGTTACGTGGGTGTGGATTATTCGGAAGAAATGGTTCAGGTGTGCCGCGCCAAGTTCCCCGAACTCCAGTTCGAAGTGGCCGATGCGTCCGCCTTGTCCCGATTCGCGGATGCCTCCTTCGATTCCGTGGTTTTTTCGTATAACGGCATCGACATGCTGGCTCCGGACGAGAAGCGCAAGAACTGCTTGCGCGAGTGTTATCGCCTGCTGCGCCCGGGCGGCGTCTTTATTTTCTCGTCCCACAATCCGCGCTCTCTGTTTCTAGACTGGCAGTGGGACCAGGAGCGCCTTCGCACGCTTGCAGGCAAGGTCGCGAACAGCGAAACAGTTTTGTTTCGTCTGACCCTTGGACTGCTGACGTGTGCCAGGGTAGCGCTGGCGGTCCTGAGATCGGGGATCAGGGCGATTCCCCGCGCCGCTCGAAGACTGCCGACCTCGGCCTTCTGGCGGGGAAAGGGTTATCTCGTGCTCCCCTCGCATGGCCGTCTGCTCTCTTACTCCGCGCTCCCCGCGCAGATCATTGGCGAGATGACTAGTCTTCATTTCCGTCTGCTGGAAGTCATCCCCGAGGAGTACCCGCGAAACGGGCACACCTATACCTCGCGCTGGTACTACTACGCCTTCGCCAGGGATTGAGAAGATTTTTTCTCAGGATTCTGCATTCCCCAGCTCTTCCCCCTGCGTATAGGTAGATTGAAGGGCCAATGAGATCCGCGCATGGCTGAGCCGATCCGGGCAGAGCACTCTGCCGCCGACAACGACTTTGAGGCGATCGTGCGACGCCATCAGGCAATGGTGTACAGCATCGCTCTGCGCTTTCTGGCCGAGCCTGCGGCCGCCGAAGAATTGGCGCAGGACGTCTTTCTGCAACTGCACGCGAATCTGAAGCAGTTGCAGTCCGACGAGCACCTGAAGTTTTGGCTGCGGAAAGTGACCGCGCACCGCTGTATCGACTTCCAACGCCGGCGCAGGTTGCCGCTGCTGAGTCTCGACGATGCTCCGGAACTGGCGGCGCCAGGCCAAATGGAGGATGTGCTGCTCTCAGATCGCTTGAGGGAACTGGTTGCCTCCCTGCCGGAAAAGGCGCGAATGGTCGTGATCCTGCGCTACCAGGAAGAGATGGGCCCTGAAGAGATCGCCCGGGCGCTGGCCATGCCGGTAGCAACAGTGAAGAGTCACCTGCAGCGTTCGCTGGCCGTGCTGCGCGAAAAGATAACCCGAGTGCTGGGAGAAGTGAGCCTATGAGCCGACTCGATGACGAACTCAAACGTGCGCTCCGCCGGGCCGAGGCCCCGCCCGGATTTGCCGATCACGTCCTGGCGCGGGTGGTCCGGGAGAACCGCACCCGCCAGGCTGCCATTTCCGGCTGGAGACAGTTCTTTACCCGCCCGATCCTGCGCCTGGCCACGGCTGCCGCATTGTCTACGGCGCTGGTGGCCGGAGGCGCTTATTACCGCCACGCACAGATGGAGAAAGCCCAGCGTGCCGAAGGCGAGGCTGCGAAGCAGCAACTCATGCTCGCGCTGCGCATCGCCTCCACGAAGCTTCACTTGGCGAGATCCAAAGTCAATGATGTCAGCGATGGGAACCAGAACCGTCACGAGAAGGAGTGATCCATGCGAAGGATTGCCTGGTTTTTGATTCTGCTCTGCGCGTCGGTGGTGGCGCGAACTCAGGACCTAAAGATTCCGCCCAACATCGAAAAGCTATCGGCTAAGGCCAAGGAGACCGTCGAGGTCACCATGGACGCTCCCATGCTCCGTTGGGCCAGCAAGTTCCTGTCGGCCGACGATCCCGAAGAGCAGAAGGCCGCCAAACTCGTCGCCAACCTGAAGGGCATCTATGTCCGCAGCTATGAATTCGATGACGAGGGAGCCTACTCCTCCGAAGATGTCGAGACCCTGCGCTCGCAAGTCCGTGGACCGAACTGGACGCGCGTCGTCGGAGTCCGCAGCCAGCGCGACGGCGAAAACGTCGACGTGTTCTTCCGGCTGGAAAACGACAAGATGGCAGGCATCATTGTGATTGCTGCCGAACGCAAGGAACTGACCTTCGTTAACATCGTTGGCCCGCTCGAAGTCGATCAACTGGCAGACCTGAGCGGCGAATTCGGCATCCCCAAGCTCAACGCCAGGGAAGTATCGAAAGCATCGAAGGGAGAGCGCAAATGAAGTCGCTGCGAATCCTGGTTCTGGTTCTTTGTGCTGCCACCGCGGCCTCTGCCGGCAGCCGCGAGTTTCACGGCGTGGTTCGTGCCATCGAGAAAACCTATGGTGTCCACCACATGCGGATTCCGCTCCTCGGGGTGGCCATGTTTCTCGCGCGGCCCGCAGGGGTGAGTGGCCTGAGGCTCGCCGTCTTCGAGAACTTCGAAATGCCCGCCGATCCAAAAGACGTGACTGGCCTGGTGGAAAACGCCCTGGGCCCCGACTGGCATCCCTTCGTGCGCGTGCGTTCGCGCCAGGATCGCGAGACCACTCTGATTTACACCAATCCCTCGGAAGGCGGCATGCACATGATGATCGTCAACCTGGAGTCTTCCGAAGCTACCGTCGTGGAACTGAAAGTCACCGAGCGTGCCATCCAGAAGTGGCTGAAGGAACCGGGAGAAGAAGCCGAGCACTCCGGCCACCCTCACCATCGCGACGACCACTCTTATGACTAGCGAAGTGTCAGGACGACTTGCTCAGTCCTCCCGCGGCAGCATCTGCCCGGTCCGCAGATAGCGGTTGTGCCAGCCGAGCGACTCGGTCAGCAAGTGTGGCGTGTGCTTCCCGTACGAAAGATCCGAGGCCCGCGCCAAATAATCCTTCAGCAGCGGCTTGTATTCCGGGGAAGCACATTTCTCGATTACCAGCTTCGCCCGCTCCTTCGGCGAGAGTCCGCGCAGATCGGCCAGCCCCTGCTCGGTGACCAGCACCTGCACATCGTGCTCCGTGTGATCCACGTGCGAGACCATGGGCACGATCGTCGAGATCGATCCCTTCTTCGCCGACGACGGCGCCATAAAGATCGACAGGTATCCGTTGCGCGCAAAGTCACCGGAGCCGCCAATCCCATTCTGAATGCGCGACCCCATCACGTGCGTCGAGTTCACGTTGCCGTAGATGTCGGCTTCGATCATGCCATTCATCGCGATCACGCCCAGCCGCCGGATGATCCCGGGATTATTCGAAATGTCCTGCGGCCGCAGCACGATCCTTTCGCGATAGCTCGCCATGTCGGCGTTCACTTCGTCCAGCATTTCGGGACTGAGCGAAAACGCCGTCGCCGATGCGGATTCGAGCTTGCCCGACTTCAGCAGCCGGATCATGCCGTCCTGAATCACTTCCGTGTAGGAAGTCAGGCCCTCGAAAGGCCCTTCTTCCAGCCCGAACAGCACCGCGTTGGCGATGTTGCCGACGCCCGATTGCAGCGGCAGCAGATTCGCCGGCATGCGCCCTTTCTTCACTTCCCAGCTCAGAAACTCAAGAATGTGTCCGGCGATTTTCTTCGATGCATCGTCCGGCGCCTTGAACGGGCTGTTGCGGTCCGGAGAATCCGTCAGCACGATGCCCGCGATCTTTTCGGCGGGAATCCTCAGATAAGGCGACCCGATTCTGTCACCCGGCTTGGTCAGCGGAATCGGCTTGCGGTTCGGCGGCGGCTCCAGCCCGTAGTAAATGTCGTGCATGCCTTCGAGCGCTGCCGGCTGCCACGAGTTGACTTCCAGAATCACGCGCTCGGCACAGTCGATCCAGGTGCGGTTGTTGCCCAGCGACGAACTGGGCACCACGCGCCCGTCTTCCAGAATGGCCGTTACTTCAATCAACGCCACATCGAGCTTACCCAGGAATCCGTACTCCACGAACTGCGCCACATGGCTCAGGTGAATATCCATGTAGTCCATTTCGCCGGCGTTAATGCGCTTGCGGGTCTCAGGATCGGACTGATACGGCAGCCGCAGATGGATGCCTCCCGCCATGGCCAGCGCGCCGTCGAGCTCGGGACCGGTCGACGCACCGGTAAAGACGCTCACCTGAAATTTCTGGCCCTGGAAGTGGGCGTCGGCAATGCGGTGCGCCAGCTGGATCGGCACCGCCTTCGGATATCCCGAGCCGGTAAAGCCGCTCATGCCGATCTGGTCGCCGGAGCGGATCAGCGCGGCCGCCTCTTCGGCGCTCATAATCTTCGATTCCAGTTTCGGGTTCAGGACGCGCGCAGACGCAGTGACAGAAATAGACACAAAAAGGCCCTCGCAGATGTATGGAATGAGTGCCATTCCACGGTATCGGCGAGGGCTTCAGCGGTCTGTGATTTGCGTCACAGCGCGGCGTGAACAGGGAAGGCGCGCCCGCGACCCTCTTCTACGGCCCCATCAGCGCGTTGATCTGCGTTTCGTTATCCGTGGCCCCGTTCCCGCTCCTGCCAAAAATCGTGATCATGCAATCTCCCGCATTGACTTTCACAGGAACCGTGAAAATCGTCTCGACCTGGTTTTGCAGCGCGGCCTTGCTCGGTTCTCCGGTCGCAACTCGATCCACCTGCGGCACGCTCACAAGGTGCAGCGCATCTTTGGGAAGCCAGCTGTGCAGCGTCGCCAGCGGCGCTGGATTTGGATATCCCAGGCCGTTGAGATTCTGCTCGAAGATTCCGCATCCTCCAGGAAGCAGGTATAAATCGTTCACCGAGCCCCAGGTCCCGGTCGGGAGTGGCCCGTTGTCCTTCGTCCCGTCAAACGTGCTGTCGCTGATATTTCCAAAAATTTCCAGCAAGTGCCCGGCCGTGGTGAGTGGCGTCGGAACTGCGAACGCCTCTCCGTCAATCGCCGTAGCATTCTGACAGCCCCCGTTCTGCCCGAAACAATATTCGCCGCCGCCTACATTGACGAACATGTTTGGGTTTGAGGTCGTCGCCGGTTTGTACGTCACTTGCAGATCGGCGGTCATCGTCGCCTTGCCCTTGATCAACGGTCCGCCGCCGAAGTAAAGACCGATGCATCCAGTCGCCGGCAGGGGGTTCGGGAAAGCCAGATCCACCGGGAATGAGGAATCCGACTGGGACGGGTTCTTGATTATGTCGATCCAAAGCGTTCCAGCCACTTGACTCAAATTGATGTCGTGGACCGGACATTCTCCCTGCCAATAGACCAATAGCCACAGGACTTCGCTGAACGTTGGATCATAGTTCTTCAACGAAAGCGCTCCCTTCAATGCCATCATGTCGACCGGTGACTTCGCGCCATCGAGTACGTGATACATCGTGAGAAACGTGGGCCATCCGTTCTGGGATCCCTGTGACGTGGTCTCGGCCTGGTGTATGTGTAGGACGGAAGGTGTCACGGCATCCTGCCCCAGCGAAGCCGTGGTTCCCACAACGAGCATGGTGAACAATCCATAAACAAGTAAGCGATAGGGTCTTGCGGTTGGCACTGTAATTCCCCCGTGAGTCGAGCGTTCGAATTCTTAAACCCGGAGTGACAGGAAAGTCGCAGTCAGAAGCAGATTTTCGTCGGGAGGAAACAATTCGCCCGATCAGGAGGTTACTTTCGAGACCATTGTTCAGTGGATGTGAAGCAAGTTGCGCATGCGTGGGACGCATTGTGATTCGGGCGGGCTTGGCACGCACTCGTTTGGCTGGCCTCATCCCCGTCCGCGGAACTGGATTATCCGCCGGCGGTCGCGTTTGGACGGGCGCCCCTCCGGCAAGATTTCAAATTCGCGCATCGCTTTTCGCTCGGCAGAAGCTCGTGCGCGGCGTTCTTTGCTGGTTTCCGTCTCGCGGTACAGCTTTTGTGCCTCGACCGCCGGCCCGCGAACGTCGCTCAACCCCAGCACCTCGACCTCGTACTCCCCGCCCTCGGTCGTGATCCGCAGCATATCTCCCATCCGGACTTCCCGGGCGGCTTTAGCGGCCTGGCCGTTCGAGACGATCCTCGCCAAATCGCAGGCTTTCTTGGCCAGTGTTCGTGTCCTAAAGAACCGCGCAGCCCAAAGCCACAAATCCATTCGCACGTTCATCGCAATTGCCCCAAGTATCTAAGAAACCAGTCTTCCACCGCGAGTGTTGCAAAACTGCTTCCTCTGTCGCAAGCGCTTTCCCGGCTGTTGCCTTCGCATGTCCAGCCTGCCTCCCGCCCATCAACTAAAGCCTTTTAATAGAGCGCGTTATGGGCTTTCGCAATTTCGTCGCCGGCCACTCGCTCGATGACAAATTATTACTTGACCCGAACCCTTCTTATCGCTACATTAATGTGTTCCAGGGACATCCGGAAGCTTCCGACGCCCAAAGTCTGCGGTCCCGCGCCGACGAAGCGAAAGGCAGAAAATCGAGCATCTTCGGAACCCTGAGCAGCATCTATTCAAAGTGAGTATTACGCGAAATCCTTTAAAACCTACTTGGAATCAGTGACTTAGGTGAACTTTGGGGTTCTGGTCACCCTCCCGTGGCGAAAGGACGAACGCGCAAGCCCACAAATCATAAAGTGAGGAGACAGATCAATCATGCGCTCTGATCGTGTGTTTGATGCTTTACAGACTCTGCGAAACCGGTATATGCTGTGCCAGCTTGCCTCCAAGGCCACCCGGAAATTCCATCGGCCCAGCACCAGAATCCAGGAAACCATGAACGGCGTGCTGGATCGGATTGCCGGTGCTGAGCGGCAGGCGGTGTTGTCGGAACCAGAAAATTTTGCTGAGGCACAACGGCGGGCTGCGTAACACCAGCCCCGCCTTCCTGCCTGGGTGTTTTTGACTGTCTTTCCTGAGTACCCCTCCTTTAGAAAATCTCCCGTAGACACTATCGAATAGGCAGTAGTGCACGGGTTCAGGTGAATCATGACCATTGCTGAATTAAAAGAAAAGAACATCACCGAGCTGACCAAGATCGCAAGGACCTTGGATCTGCCCGGTGCCAGCGGTATGCGCAAGCAGGACCTGATCTTCAAGATCCTGCAGGCGCAAAGCGAAAAGGAAGGCCACATTTTCGCTGAAGGCGTTCTCGAAATCCTGCCCGACGGCTACGGTTTCCTTCGCTCTCCCGATTACAACTACCTCCCCGGGCCCGACGACATCTATGTCTCGCCCTCGCAAATCCGCAAATTCGACCTCAAGACCGGCGACACCATCAGCGGTCAGGTGCGCCCGCCGCACGAAGGCGAAAAATATTTCGCGCTCGTCAAGATCGAGGCGGTCAACTTTGAATCGCCCGACGAGGCGCGCAACAAGATCCTGTTCGACAACCTGACGCCGCTGTATCCGCAGGAGCGTCTTAAGCTCGAGACCACCCGCGAGAACGCCAGCGCCCGCGTCATGGATCTGCTCACGCCCCTCGGCAAGGGACAGCGCGGCCTCATCGTCTCCCCGCCGCGCGCAGGCAAAACCATGCTGCTGCAGAACGTCGCCAACTCGATTACCGCCAACCATCCAGAAGTCGTTCTGATGGTGCTGCTCATCGACGAGCGTCCCGAAGAAGTCACCGACATGCAGCGCTCGGTCAAAGGCGAAGTCATCTCCTCGACCTTCGACGAGCCCGCCGCCCGTCACGTCCAGGTCGCCGAAATGGTGATCGAAAAAGCCAAGCGCCTCGTCGAGCACAAGCGCGATGTCGTCATCCTGCTCGACTCCATCACCCGTCTCGCTCGCGCCTACAACACGATTGTTCCGCCTTCGGGTAAAGTGCTCTCCGGCGGCGTCGACTCCAACGCCCTGCAGCGCCCGAAGCGTTTCTTCGGATCCGCCCGCAACATCGAAGAAGGCGGCTCGCTCACCATCATCGCGACGGCCCTCATCGACACCGGCTCCCGCATGGACGACGTGATCTTTGAAGAATTCAAAGGCACCGGCAACTCGGAAATCATCCTCGAGCGCAAACTGGTCGACAAGCGCGTCTTCCCGGCCATCGACATTCAGCGCTCCGGCACCCGAAAAGAAGAGCTGCTCATCCCCAAAGAAGACCTGGGCCGCATCTGGGTTCTGCGCAAGGTGCTGAACCCACTGTCTCCGGTGGAAGCCATGGAACTGTTGGTCGAGCGTCTCAACAAGACAAAGTCCAACAGCGAATTCCTGGCCAACATGAGCACCCTCTGATTCTTCCCAAACAGGACCAGAAAGCCAGAGCCTCGGCTCTGGCTTTTTGCTGCTATAGCGGCAGACGCGTGCTCCCGCGCGGCCGCAGAAGTATAATCTCGCCGAGAGCGTGTTTCCTGGATTGATTTTGGTTGGGGCGCGGCTTCAGCCGTGCCATCAAAGTCCGACAGAATGCCGGCTTTAGCCCCTGAGGGGTGCTTTGCGGGGCTTCAAAGCATTTATGAAACACGCTGCAGTCCCTTGCAGGCATTCTCTTCGCGCGAGGTTCCTGTGCGTCAAACGTTCTGCTGGTCCGCTCTTCTTCTGATCTTCTTCCTTGCGCTGGCCAATGGCGCCGCAGCTCAGCAGGTGGCTCCACGCACTACGCCACCGTCCACCGATCTCGGTCCCCAGGATGATGACCAGGTACGCGCCCGCATCACCCACGAAATGGAAAAGAAGGCCGCCAAAGAGCGGGTGGTCGCGCTGAAAAATGACACTGATAAACTCCTGAAACTCTCCGTCGAACTCAAAGCCTATGTCGACAAGTCCGACGAAAACGTTCTGTCCCTAGATGTCATCAAGAAGGCGGAAGAAATCGAAAAGCTGGCCAGGAGCGTGAAGGACAAGATGAAAGGGCCGAACTGAGAGTCCAACCTCCTCTCCGTGGTTCCGGATCGTCGCCGCGCGCTTCGACAAACAAGAAAATTGGCGGCTCCACTCGCTTGAGGATATAATCGCGACGCATTAGAAGAGAGCGGAGCCGCACCACTTCCCCGCGGCGTCCTGCCGCTCTCGATAGGCCCCAGGATTCTCCGCGCATAAATTTCATTCGCAAAGAGGTGGCCCATGTCTCTCGACATCAATATTGGCGGCACTTCGATTCCCACCGACCCTTCAAAACTCAAAGACCTCAAAAGTGACGCCAGCCTCCTGTTCAATCTGGAATCCAAGCTCGAGCCTCTGCTGAATTCGCCCCTGGCCAACGTTCCCGCGAACGCCACCGTGGCGGCCATCTCCTACGGAAGCCCGGCATTCTCCTGGAAGCCGGGCCCGGTGAAATTCGGCCTGCAAGCGAACGCGAAGTGTTCTCTTGAGATCATTACCAGCGGCGGCCTCATCGACTACACCGATGGTCTGGACTCTCCGCAGAAGAAGCCAATCACGCTCGATTCGACGCAGGCCTACACGAAACTCACGCTGAACTTCGGCATCTCCATCGACGCCTCGGGGACATACTCGGGCGGCGCCTATGGTGTGAAGGCCGGCGTCGAGAATAAGGACACCTACGACATCACCTACTGCAAGAAATTCGATCGTTCAACTCCAGTGCGAACCGCGATTGCGCAGACCTTCGAGTCCTTTATATTCCCGCTGTACGACGCCACTCTGAATCAAGACAAACTGCAGCCCGGCGATTATTTGCTGCACGAGTTCGACGCCAACTTGCATCTGTCCTTCGGTGCCTACTTTGGATTCGACAAAGCATTCCCGGCGGGACAATCCGCCGCCGCCGTCCTCGCCGGCGTGAACTCGAAGTGGTTCAAGTTTTCCGCTCCGCCGAAACCTAAGATCGACGCCAAGGTTTCGCTCGACTTCTCGTACCAGTACGAAGCCAAGTTCGAGGCGCTGCTCTCGAAACCGGACTCGGGAACGGCCCGCTTGCACCTCTTCCGGTCGAACAAATCGATGACTTCCATCGGGCTGAAAGCGCAGATGACGTTCGATCCCGGACTCTCAGGGCCTCTGGCCGACTGCAAGGGGAAACTCAACAAGAGCCTTGTGGATGCTGTTGGCGGGAAAGATTCACCGGAAGGAAAGCTTTTAGCGCCTGTCCTCACCGCTGCTGATGACGAGATCGGAAAGCAGGTAGGGGAAGCCATCGACAAGGTAACCGCATGGACGCGGGCGGACGGAAGCAAACTGAATCTACAGGCCTCAATGGAAGCGTCGGTGGAAAGGACGAAATCCCGGGCCATTCTCGCCGGTTACGACTTCAACACGACCGTCGACTTCCGCGACGCCTGGAAAGCCGCCATGAATGGCGACTTCGTCGCCGCCATGAAGACCGGTGCGGTCACCCTCGACGTGGGCAGCGGCATGGAGCAGGATTATCAACGCAAGACTTCGTTCTCCTGCAATTTCTTCAATCTCTGGAAGTTCACAAGCTGGTCGGAGTTCACCTCGAAGGTCTCCATGGTCTATGCGGGCAACAACGTTTTTCACCTGGCCGCCAAGATTGACCTCACCACGGAAAAAGAGATGCCCGGGGCGATGCACAACATGGACTTTTATTTCCTGGCTGCTGCGGATCAGGCTGCGAGCGGCCAGATAGCGAATCCACAAGTGGATCTGCACATCGATGTGACGGCGCAGAACGATCCTAAGGCCGCCCGCCTGATCGTCAACTTGCTGACACTCCTGCAAGGCCCAACGCTCAATGATCTAGCGAACGCCATGCAATCGGTTGCCGCACGAAAAACCGCAACCGTGCAACTGAAGGTCACCATTCCTTCGGCGGCGTACTTGCGGCTCAACACGCAACCATCCGATCAGCAAAATGACTCGAAGAACTGGAGCGAGTTCGCTCGGGCCGCTGACCAGCTTCATGCCTGGAATCTTTGGGGCGACCAGAGTGGCAGCGGCCTTCCATCTTTGAACGATCAGGATCGTGCCTTCTTGAAGGGGTACCCCGCCTGGGTGCAGTTGAACGAAGCGTTGTGCCAGTCCAATCATCCCGACCGTACCAACGTTGGCAACCCCTCGATCTGGCCGGAAAGCTTTCGACCAATCGATTCCAGTGCTCGTCAGTGGGTGATCTTTTCCATGCTGGCGGGGCAGCTGTTTATGAATTTTTGCGCCGACCTTCGTACGCTAGGGGACGCCGTCAATACGAACGCGAATGCGGCGACAACTACCTGGAATCGCCTGATCGCAATCATGACCAAAGCCCTGCAGAAGGACAGCAGCATCGATTTCTTCCGGCCCGCGGCGCTGGCGGCCATTCGATTATGCAGCGCGGGCGGATTCTCCGCGATCTCCGGTCCGGCTACTGGGGCAACTCCGTTGGATCATTTTGCTGTCGCAATCACGCTTTAAGACTCACAATAAAAACGCCATCCGGAAATCCGGATGGCGTTCTGTGTTTTCAGTTTAAGTCCTACTCCGCGCCCTGTTTAATCCGCATCCCGAAGAACGACCGGTACACGAACGAAATCGACACCGCAAAGAACACCAGCGCCAGCACGATCGTCAGCGTCGTCGGAGCGCCTTCATGCTTCAGGCTCTCCGCCAGTTCTACCGCCAGCAACCCGAACAGCGTGGTGAACTTGATCACCGGATTCAGCGCCACCGACGACGTATCCTTAAACGGATCGCCCACCGTATCGCCGATCACCGTCGCATCGTGCAGTGGCGTGCCTTTCTGCTTCATCTCCACTTCCACAATTTTCTTCGCGTTATCCCACGCCGCACCCGCATTCGCCATGAAGATCGCCTGATACAACCCGAAGATCGCAATCGAAATCAGGTATCCCACAAAGAAGAACGCGTCCACAAACGCGAACGCCAGCGTCCCGAAGAACACCGCAATAAAGATGTTCAACATGCCCTTCTGCGCATATTTCGTGCAGATCGCGACCACCTTCTTGCTGTCCTCGACGGAAGCCTTCTCCGCACCTTCGAGTTTAATGTTCGCTTTGATGAACTCGACTGCGCGATAAGCGCCCGTAGTCACAGCCTGCGTTGACGCTCCCGTGAACCAGTAAATCATCGCCCCGCCCGTGATCAATCCCAGGAAAAATGGAGCGTACAGCAGCGAAAGTTTATCGACGTTCCCGGTCAATCCATGCGTAAGCCCCATGATGATGGAAAAAATCATCGTGGTCGCGCCCACCACCGCCGTACCAATCAGCACCGGCTTCGCCGTCGCCTTGAACGTGTTTCCCGCGCCGTCATTGGCTTCGAGCAAGTGCTTCGCGCGCTCGAAATCGACGGTCAGGTTGAAGTCCTTCTTGATCTCAGCCTTTACGTTCGGCACTGCCTCGATCAGCGAGAGTTCATACACCGACTGCGCATTGTCGGTGACCGGCCCATAGGAATCCACCGCAATCGTCACCGGCCCCATGCCCAGGAATCCAAACGCGACCAGTCCGAACGCAAACACCGCCGGTGCCAGCATCCCTGCCGCGTCTTTCAGGCCCATCAAGCTCATGTAGTAAGCGATCGACATCAGCGACATCATCGCCAGTCCGAGGTAGTAGCCGGAGAAGTTGCCCGCCACGAATCCCGACAGGATGCCCAGCGACGCTCCGCCTTCTTGCGCCGAGACGACAACTTCTTTCACGTGCCGCGATTCCGTCGAAGTGAACACCTTCACCAGTTCTGGGATTACCGCGCCCGCCAGCGTGCCGCAAGAAATAATCGTGGCCAGCTTCCACCATTGCGTGCCATCGCCCCCCAGGTCCGGAATGATGAAGTAGGAAATCACATACGTGATGCCGATCGAGATAATCGAAGTCAGCCAAACCAGCGAAGTCAGCGGCGCTTCGAAATTCATCTCCTTGGCCGAGCCGTACTTGGCCTTCGCAATCGCGCCGTTAATGAAGTACGACAGCGCGCTCGAAACCAGCATCATCACGCGCATCACAAAGATCCACACCAGCAACTGCACCTGCACCGTCGGATTCTTCACCGCCAGCAGGATGAACGTGATCAACGCCACGCCCGTCACGCCGTAAGTCTCAAATCCGTCGGCCGACGGCCCAACCGAGTCGCCCGCATTGTCGCCCGTGCAATCCGCAATCACGCCCGGATTCCGCGCATCGTCCTCTTTGATCTTGAACACGATCTTCATCAAGTCCGAGCCGATGTCGGCGATCTTGGTGAAGATGCCGCCCGCGATACGCAGCGCCGCCGCTCCGAGCGATTCACCAATCGCGAAACCGATAAAGCAAGGTCCCGCATAGTCACCCGGAATGAACAGCAGAATGAACAGCATGATCAGCAATTCCACCGAGATCAGCATCATCCCGATCGACATGCCGGCCTCAAGCGGAATCTGATACACGGGATACGGCTTGCCCGGCAGGGAAGCGAATGCTGTCCGCGAGTTGGCAAAAGTATTGACCCGAATCCCAAACCACGCCACGCCATAACTTCCCGCGATTCCAATCAGACTGAAGGCGAGAATAATCGGCAGCGTCAGCGCCACAGATTTTCCGGGCACCGGCGACAGCCATCCGAAGTAGAGCGAGATGATGACGGCAATAAAAATCCACAGCAGAAGAATGAATTTTCCCTGGGTGACTAGATAGGTCTTGCAGGTTTCGTAGATCAGTTCTGAAATTTCGCGCATCGAACGATGCACCGGCAGGTTCTTCAGCCGCATGTAAATCGCCATGCCAAAGCCCAGCCCGAACAGGCAGAACAGGATGCCGATCAGCAACAATCGATGGCCATCGATGGCGCCGTTCAGAAAGCTGACCTTCGACAGATCGGGCAACTTCAAAGCCGCTTCCCCGCCAGCCTCGCCGGCAGGTTGAGCAAAGGCAGCGCCCGTGCCCAGCGCGAGCAGGGCGGCAACTGCCAGGGTTTTTGTGGCTACAGTGCGTGTTACGGACGCAGCAGCAGCAAGCCAATTACGCATAAACAATCCTCCGAAATATGACGGATTAGAGTGTGCTGCATTTCGCAGCGGTCCTGTGACCCACGCATCGAACCCGGTCGGACACAGGCATTTATGTTTGGAATTCCGAACGCGCTTCCACCACAAGACCTTGGAGGAATTGGAAGTTTGGCCGCGACGGAGCTTGCGCTGGACCTTAGAATATTGCCCGGAAAAAACGGCTAGAGAAAAAAGACCCTCGCCCCGGTCACCCAGCGCGAAACGGGACTTTATAACACGTTGCATGGGGTCGGTCAAACCCCACGAAAGACTGATTACCGAAGTATCCCAGATTCCCGTCTCGGCACACGAATCTCGTCCGCTGTCATCCCGTGCGGAGCAAAGGATCTGCTTGTCATCCTGAGCGCAGCGAAGGACCTGCTTTTCTTTACCGCTCGCTCAAAGTCGCCCCATACATGGCTTCCAGCAGGTCCTGCGAGTGCCCGTCGTAGTCCGCGTCGAGCGACCACATAAACGTTCCGCCTAGATTGCGTACCCACACCGAATACCAGGTGCGATTGAACGTGGAGAACGTATCGTCGTAGGTGATGAATCCGTCGCTGCCGTCTGCTTTCAGCATGTACGGAACCATGGCGACGGGATCGTAATACGTCTTCCAGCCATACTGCGGATTGTTGATCAGAATCTTCAGCGAAGGCGCATAGCTCCAGGTGAGCACGCCGTTGTCGCAAGCGCCGTCAGGTGTGTGCGCCGCATTCGGACACAACCCAAATTCCTTGCTGATGTTGGTGTACTGGTAGCCGTAGAACGGCGTGCCCATATTGAGTTGAGCCGGTGGAACCACCTTCAGAAAGATGTCGGCGGCTCGTTCCACGCTGCCGCCGGGATGGCACTCCCACGGCGCCGGATCCTTGCGATTCCAGAAGATCGGCGAATTCAACTGCCCATACGCGGTCCACGGGCCAGCACAGTCGTACATCATGATGTTGAAGTAATCGAGCGACGGCATCAGATCCCGCAGATCGTATCCCCATCCCTGCCACGGCGGTGCGTCGATCGACAGCACATAGCTCGCATTCGACTCGCGCAGCTTCGCCATCAGCTTCACCAGAAACAGACGGTCCGCCGTCGTCTCCGGATATTCCCAGTCCACGTCCACGCCGTCGTACTGGTACTGCTGCTCGAATGCGGCAACGTTGTCCACCAGAGTCTTCAAAGCGCCGCTCGACTCCAGTCCGGCGAAATCCCCGCCCAGCAGCAACATCACTTTCACGCCGGCCGCATGCGCCAGGTTGTTCAGCTCCGGCTCAATGAATCCATCGGGCACGCTCAGGTTGCCGTTGGCGTCAAACGACACCCCGGCATGATTGATGTGCGTCAGCTTGTGGTAGGGAATCTGCGCGTGGCCGTAAGCCGGCGTCTGGTACTTGCTCCAGTAAACGTAATCCCCGACGATCCGCTTCAGCAGATGATTGGGCAAGGTCTGCTGAGCTCGGGATAACTCTGGCGCCATCGCGGCGAAAGCAAACACAGCACACACCAGGCAGACGAGTCGGAAACAGTTGCGCGAGCGGGACATAATGGCAGCTCCTGGAAGGTGTTCGACCCGAAACGCCGCACCGGCAGCGGCCTTTCGCAGGGACCGCAAGTGTATCACGGAAGCGTCCGCCCAGAGGCAAGCCCTCGTCGCGACTCAGTCTGAATTTCTGAGTGGATTTCAACGGCGTCATCCCGAACGCCCGCGTTTTCGCCAGCCTGGATTTCAACGGCGTCATCCCGAACGCCCGCGTTTTCACCAGCGTGGATTTCAACGGCGTCATCCCGAACGCCCGCGTTTTCACCAGCGGGCGGAGGGATCTCCAGCATATAGATTTCGGGGCGGAGATCCTTCGCTCCCCCTGAAGCGTCCGAATCTAACCTCGGCCTTGCCTGTCTCCGCGACCTTTGCGGATTTTCTTTGCGTTCTTGGCGATCCTAGCTTTTCGTAGCTTCGAAGCTAGGAGGCTACCTCCATATTCGCTATAAGCCGCCCCTTCTCGATTAGATTCCTATCATCGGCCCCACTCTCTCAAGTCTCGCTACACAAACGCCGATGGAAGGTAGTTAGGGAGTGTCGCGATGGCCGATTGCCAGAAATTGAAGATGTGCCCGTTCTTTCGAGATCAAATGGCGTTCCTGCCCAAGGCCGCCGACGAATTGAAGCTCCGCTTTTGCAAGGGCGACTTCCACTCCTGCGCCCGGCACATGCTGATTAGCCGCGGCATTCCCGCCGGTGACGTTTATCCCAACGAGGAAGAAAGAGCTCTCCGCATCCTCGCCCGCGCCAATAAACTCGCAGTCCCCGCCGCGCGCAAGTCTTAACCGCTGACTCTCACCCGAATTGAAGCCATCCACACCCAAGCCCTATTCGTACCGCAACGCCACCATCGGATCGACCTTCGCCGCGCGCCGTGCCGGAACGTAACACGCAAAAAACGCAGCCAGGAACAGCATGCCTGCCACCGCGCCGAGTGCAACCGCATCGATCGAACTCACTCCATACAGCAGCCCGCGCAATGCTCGACCCACAAAGAACGCGCCAATCAATCCCAGGCCCAGCCCGCTCGCGGCCAGCGCCAGTCCTTCTTTCAGGATGAACCCGAGCACACGCTCATGACTCGCGCCGAACGCGATGCGCAATCCGATCTCATGCGTCCGCTGCGCCACCACGAAAGCCATGACTCCATAAATTCCAATCGCCGCCAGCACCAGCGCCACGCCCGCAAAGCTGCCATACAGCGCGGTCATGAAGCGGTCGTTCACCAGCGATTCATCGACAATCTGGTCCATCGTGCGCATCTGCGTCAGCGGGACATCGGGGCTGAAGGCGTGAATCGCCGCCGCAATCACTTTGCTCATCTCTGCCGGATCTCCGCTCGTTCTCACGACAACTCCCACTCCCGGCCACGGACTTTGTTCGAACGGCACATCGATCACCGGAAAATCGTCTCCCCGCAGTCCGCCGTTGCGGATGTTGCGCGACACCCCTACGATCTGCCACTCCACCGGCGCTCCCAACTTCTCCTGCCCCGGCACAAGTTGCTCGATCACCAGCCGCTGTCTCAGCGGATCCATACCCGACAGGTAATGCCGGACGAAGCTCTCATTCACAACCGCCACGCGTGGCGCCGACGCCGAATCTTGCGCGTTGAACGCACGCCCCTGCGCCATCTCGACGCCCAGCGTCTCGTAGTATTCCGGCGTGACCATCTCAAATCCCGCGCCCTGCCTGCTTGAGGGATCGCTGACCGTCTGCCCCGCAAGACTGAACGGCATACCAAATCCGGTGCCCTGCAGCGGCATTCCAGTCGACCCTTCGGCATTCACAACGCCAGGCTGCTCCTTGATTCTGTCCAGCACCTGCCGATAAAAGTTCCTGATCTCCGCCCCTTGATAATGCTGATCCTTCGGCGGCCGCGGCGGTTCCAGTCCAAACGTCAGCAGATGCTCCGCGCGAAATCCCAGGTCCACGCGCGACAAATTCCAAAGGCTATGCAACGCAAGTCCCGCTCCGGCAAGCAACGGCAGAGCCAGCGCGAATTCACACACGATCAGGGCTTTGCGCAGACGATGCCGCGCCAGTCCAATCCCGGTGCGTCCGCCTTCCTTCAAAGTTTCATTCGGATCCACACGCGACGCGTGCCACGCCGGAACGCAACCAAAAACCGCGCCCGCAGCGCTCGTAGCGATCAGGCTGAACACCAGCACCGGCAGATTCAGCGTGATCTCCGCCTCCGATGGCAGTTGTCCCGGCGGCAGCTTCGCAACCAGCACTCGCAGCAAAACCGCGCCCAGCGCGATCCCGAATCCTCCTCCGATCACAGCCAGCACCAGGTTCTCGGTCAGAAACTGACCAAACAATTGCCAGCGCGTCGCGCCCAGCGACGTGCGAACCGCTGCCTCTCTCAGCCGCGTCGTGCTCTTCGCCAGCACAAGATTCGCCACGTTCGCGCACGCAATCAGCAATACCAGCCCAACCGCTCCCATCAGCAGCCACAGAATTCTCTGGCTGTCCTTCGGGAAGAAATCGTTGTGCAACGCCTCCACACTCGCGCCCCATCCCTTATTCGACTTCGGATATTCCTGTCCAATTTGAGCCGTGACCACGTTCATGTCGGCCTGCGCCTGCGCGATCGTCACTCCATCCTTCAGCCGCCCAATCACCATCAGCCAGTGGAAGTCGTGGTTCACCTGCTCCGGCCTGAAGGACAACGGCACCACGAATTGCGATTCCAGCCGGTCCGCTTGCCCCTCTTCGTTCACCCCCACCACCGTATACAACTCGCCATCCATCTTGATTTGTTTGCCGATGATGTTCCGATCGGCTCCAAGATGCGACCACAGCCGGTAGGTGAGGATCACCACGTGATCTTTCCCAACCTCGCCTTCCTCCTCCAGAAAATCCCGCCCAAGAAACAGCGGAGTTCCCACCAGCCGATACGCCCCCGGCGAGATTGCCCGTCCAATGATGCGTTCCGGCTGTTCGGGCGTCGCGAAGTTATGCGCGACACCCGACCACGCGACCAGATTCTGAAACGTTTTGTTCTGCCGTTTCCAGTCGAGGAAGTCGCCTGCCGAGACCACGTTATTCCCATCCCGCACTCTCGACCACACCATCACCAGTTGATCGGGCTTGGCGTACGGCATCGGCGCTAGCAGCACCGCATAGATCACGCTGAAGATCGCCGTATTTGCGCCAATGCCGATCGCCAGCGTAGCGATTGCAATCGCCGCGAATCCCGGATTCCTCCGCAGCAGCCGAATCGCATACCGCAGGTTCTGTCGGAAGCGATGGATGCTCTGCACGGCTCTCGCGCGTGCCACCATGCCACTACTGAGGTGGCGTACTCCAAAACGGAAATCCTCGAATCCAGTCACAGTTCCCCCCCCATCACCCACAAGGAAAGACTCGCCCGTACGGAAGCAGTCTTGTCTAAGCGGCAAGACGATGACCAATTCACCAGAAGATGTAAAGGTTAGACGAACAAGGAGAAGAGTCGGTTAGTGTCTTGTCAGGTGAGGAAAACTCTGTCCACCGCCGCTCTCGGGTGTCCAGATTCGAACAGGATTCGGATCGCCTCGGGAGCAATTCAGGGACGGTTGCCCCACCCTTCTCGCGGTTTTTGCGAGAGGGCGGGCACGATATCGCACACAAATCGGTCGCGTCCCCTACCGCAACTCCACCTGCATCCCCAGGTTGTACGCCACAAATCCCCAAGCATCCGTCGTCTCATCAATCAGCTTCGAGATCGGTTTCCCCGCGCCGTGTCCGGCCTTGGTCTCAATCCGGATCAGCACCGGCGATGCGCCACCCTGATCCGCCTGCATCGTCGCCGCGAACTTGAAGCTGTGTCCCGGCACCACGCGATCGTCATGATCCGAAGTCGAAACCATCGTCGGCGGATACTTCGTCCCCGCCTTCAGATGGTGCAGCGGCGAGTACGCATACAGCCACTTGAAATCTTCCGCGTTGTCCGACGATCCATAATCCGACGTCCATGCCCAACCGATCGTGAACTTGTGGAACCGCAGCATGTCCATTACGCCAACTTCCGGCAGAGCCGCGCCGAAAAGATCGGGACGCTGCGTCAGACACGCGCCCACCAGCAGTCCACCATTACTCCCGCCGCGAATCGCCAGCTTCGGCGTCGATGTGTACTTGTTCGCGATCAGCCACTCCGCCGCGCCAATAAAATCGTCAAACACATTCTGCTTTTTCCCCTTCGTCCCGGCCAGATGCCAGTCCTGGCCATATTCGCCGCCTCCCCGCAGATTCGCCTGCGCATAGATGCCTCCCATTTCCAGCCACACCAGGTTCGGCACCGAGAAATTCGGCGTCAGAGAAATATCGAATCCGCCGTACCCGTACAGCAGCGTCGGATTCTGCCCATCCAGCTTGATTCCTTTCTTATAAGTCAGGAACATCGGCACACGCGTGCCGTCTTTACTGTTGTAAAAGACCTGCTTCGTCTCGTATTTCGCAGGATCGAAATCCACCTTAGGCTGCCGGAACACGGAACTCTTCCCAGCCTTCGGTTCGTACCGATAAATCGTCGTCGGATACGTAAAGCTCGTAAACGCGTAGAACGTTTCCTTGTCGCTGCGTTTGCCGCCAAATCCCACCGTCGTGCCGATCCCCGGTAAATCCACATTGCGCACAAATTTCCCGTTCAGATCGTAAGCGCGCACTTCTGCCCGCGCGTCTTTCAGATAGCTGACCAAAAACGTGTTGTCTACGATGTTGACCGAATCCATCTTGTCCGCGCTCTGCGGCACCACCGTCTTCCAGTTCGCCCGCTCCGGATGCCGCACATCGATCGCGATCAGCTTTCCGCGCGGCGCATCCAGATCCGTCTGAATCCAGAACAGCGGCCCGTCATTGTCAATGAACCCATATTGCGCGTCGAAATCATCCAGCAGTTTCACTACCTGCGAATCAGGCTGCGTCAGATCTTTGTAGTACAGCCGATTCTTCCGCTCCGTACCTTGCCACACAGAAATCACCAGATACTTGCCATCGTCGGTGACGCCGCCCGCGAATCCCATCTCCTTATTGTCGGGCCGCTCGTAAATCAGCTTGTCGTCCGACTGCGCGCTGCCCAGCGAGTGGTAGTAAAGCTTCTGAAAATAATTCGCGCCGCGCATCGCATTGTCTTTCGGCTCGTCGTAGCGGCTGTAATAGAAGCCCTTGTTGTCCTTGTTCCACGATGCGCCCGAGAACTTCACCCACTTCAACAGGTCGGGGAGATCTTTGCCGGTGGCAACATCGCGCACGTGCCACTCCGTCCAGTCCGAGCCCGATGCCTGCGTGCCATACGCCATCAGCGTGCCGTCATCCGAGAACGACATCCCGCCCAGCGCCACCGTACCATCCGACGAAAGCGTATTCGGATCGAGCAGCACCCGCGGCTCGGCGTTCAGCGAATCCGCCACCAGCAACACGCTCTGATTCTGCAGTCCTGAGTTGTGCTGATAAAAGTAGTGCCCGCCTTGCTGTTGAGGCACACCGAACCGCTCAAAGTTCCACAGTTTCGTCAGGCGTTCGCGAATCGTGGCACGATAGGGAATCTGGTCGAGATAGCCGAAGGTCAGCTTATTCTCCGCCTCAACCCACGCCGCCGTGTCTGCCGAATCGGTGTCCTCCAGCCATCGATACGGATCGGCGACCTTGGTGCCGTGATAGTCGTCCACCTGATCGACCGTTTTGGCCTTCGGATAATTCAACGGAGCGCCTTCGGGACCGGCCGCAGTCAGCGTCACCGTGACCGCCAGCAGGCAAAGAACGGAGCAGGCAGTGTGCATCATTTGTAGTTTCATCGTAAGTTCCTAAGTCGGTCAGATTATCAGATCACCGTCCGTTCGCAACCAGCTTCTCCAGCGGGTAGGGTCCTACTTTGACCTCGGAATTACCCGTCTCCGCGACCTTTGCGGATTTTCTTTGCGTCCTTCGCGGTTTCGAAATTAAGACAATACCCTCCACGCGGGCAGTGTTCACCTTACGTTTGTCATCCTGAGCGCAGCCGCTTTTCAGGCGGAGCGAAGGATCCCTGCAACCATTGGCACGCGAAGCGGACCATTGCTGCATTTTCTCGCGGTCGATGCCGACCAAGATAAGCCGTCACCTCGCCTGAGACAAAATGTTATGTCTTGCAGCGCCCCGGCACGACGCCTTAAGCATTTTGGATGACTGCGAAGAGAATCCGATTTTGGGTGGCGCAGCGCTTCAGCGCTGCGATAAGCTCCAAGTCTTCCACACGGGCTTTAGCCCCTGAGGTGCAGTGACAAGGACTAGGATGTGAACCATTTCGCCTCCCGCCATACCCCGGCGTCCTCTCAAACGGAAGGGGATGCCCCACGTCTCGCCGCCTTTGCGAGACGTGGGAGCCGAAGCCGCGGGTAGAAAGAGGCAACCGACGGCGAAAGAAACCGGCTCACGCACCATCACGGTTGACGAGGCAATCTTGCACGCGCCCCGACAACATGAGAACCTTCCGTATGGGCGCTCCAACGCCACCTCAAATCCCCACCACCATCGCCCCCTGGCTCTCCGTGCGCCATAGCGCACAGGCCGTCGAGTTCTACAAGAAAGCTTTCGGAGCCAAAGAAGAATTCCTTCTTGGGGATGGCGACAGCGTGGTCGTGCGCCTGTCGGTTCAAGGCGCCGAATTCTGGCTTGGCGATGAGTCTCCAGAGCACGCCAACTTCAGCCCGCAATCCCTGGGCGGCGGCACAGTGCGCCTCATCCTCACGGTTGCCGATCCCGACGCCATGTTCGCCCGTGCCATCGCCGCCGGGGCCAAAGAAGTGTTTCCCGTGGGAGAAGAGCACGGCTGGCGGCTCGGCCGAGTCGTCGATCCATTCGGACATCACTGGGAGATCGGCAGGCCGCTGGAATGAGTCTTTTCAGCGAAGCCCCCCTCGCAAGTTCTTGCACCTGGCTCGCAAGTCGTGAGATCCCCCCAAACCGGGCTATTGACGGCCTTTCCCGGCTGGTGCATGCTTTCAGACCGGGCCTGTGGGAGGGCCGGAACGAATGCACGGGAAAACTGCTCAACTGGGAATTTGTCTTCTGGGAATTATGCTTTGCGCGAGTGCTGCCGTTGGGCAGGCCTCTGTCGCTTCCCTTTCAGGAACCTATACGCTCCTCTTCGGAGGCGATGACGCCTTCTCGATCCAGACCAACATGTTCGGACAGCAAGTGGGGTTCTGCTTGCCGGGCACTCAGCTTCCGTACGGATATTCTTGCCAACCCATCTACGGTCAGGATGTTCTCACTGGCTCTCTGATCGCGGATGGCAAAGGCAACATCACCACCGGCAGCACCTACGTCTATACCGCCGATCCAAAGCGCGCCGTGTGCACGTCCAAGTTCAAGGCCACGCCGGACTGCCCCTACAAAGTGCCATTCGGTACGGTGTGGAACAACACCACCGCCTACGTGGTCGGCGACGAAGCTGACTTCACCGTCGGCAGCACGACTCATACCTACCAAGCCGTCGTGAGCAACACCGGCGTTGCGCCCAACACCAGCCTGTGCACGCAAAGCGTGCAACCGCCGAATTGTGATTGGGTTCAGCTCTACGCCAGTGCCACCGGCCAGACCGGCAACAAGGGCACGGTCACCGGCACCTATACGGTGCAATCGACTGGATCGGGCGTCATCTCTGTGACCGCCGTCAGCGGCACGGTTAAGCAGTCCGTTGCCTTCGCCTTCACCGTTCCCAGCGCTCCGCTCGCGGTGGGACAGGTCGTTCCAATCGTCGCCATGCCCACGTTGCAAACTGTGGTGAGCGGAAGCGGCGCATTGGTGCGCGCCCAGTAGCGGCTCTTCGTGATTAACGCAGCGCCGGCGCGGTTGCATCTGTGATGAGCAGCATGCGCCGGCTGCTGCTGTGCGCGTCGTGGCAAGTCAGGCACGTGTTTCCCGGCATGTCTTTCCCTGGCGCTTCCCCGGAAGACAAGTGCTTCATCATCTGCGCCGTCTTCTCGTGACAGGCAAAGCAGATCTGCGCCTTCGGCATCGAGAGATTGAGCACGGTCATGTCGCCCTGCGTTTGCGCCACATGACACACGGTGCACAGGGTGCCCATCGCGGAATGCACCGACGTTCCGCTGATTTTGTCGGCGTGGCATGAGGAGCACTGACTCTCCTTCGGTATCGTCCCCGGATGCTCCACCGCTGCTGCCGGCCGTGCGTTCACCAGGCACGAAAACGCCAGCGCGCAACTCGCGACGCACGACCGAACGCGTATCGAAGATCTTCCCCAAGTCATGATGCCGCGAAATTGTAGGAAATCTCACCGGCGATAGCGATAGCCGGAAAGCATTAGGGTGCTGTGTGGCGGGTCTGAAAATCGTACTCAATCTAACCGGCAAAAGCCTATTTTGAGGGTTAGACATTCTAACCGGTAAAAGCCGGATTGCCGGTTAGATTAGGGATTGGACGTCCTAATCTAACCGGTAAAAGCGGTTTTGGTGGTTAGATTTTCTAACCACCGTGGCCCATCCAGGCGGTCACAGAGCCGCGAGCGCCGATCGAAGAAAAAGAGAAACGGCAAAGTGCCAGGGATGACACGCCGCGATCTCGCCGACGAACGCTCTCGTTCTTCTTCACCGATAAGATCTGCTTGTCCCAAAAGTGGAACAGAACCTTCGCCTGACATTCATGGACCTTGACAATCGCATCGGCAGGCGTAGCATCCTAATTCTAGAGAGCAGCCGTAGTTTCACCCTTTCCCTGAGTGGATTCCGACTGACTTGACCCAACGGTAGGCCCGCAGTCTCGAGACAGCATTTGATCGAAGGGGTTCACATGGTCAAGAAGTCCAATCGTCTCGTTAAGAAGTCTGACGATTCCTCTACCGACGAAGTCGTCATTACCCCCGGTGGGCCCCGCCCCAAGAGCCAGGTGCGTTCCGTCAAATCCGGTGAGGCGCTCCGTCGAAATCAGGACGGAAGCTACAGCATTGTCCTAACCAGTCACCCTCCTCAACCACGAAAGGAGTAATCCCTTGAAAGATGAAGAATTGGTATTAACGCCGGGCGGATTCCGCCCGCGATCGCAGGTGCAACCCATTGAACCCGGCCACGTGGTGCGCATGACGCGCGAAGGAATGCTGCAAAAAGTCCATCGTGCAACGGCCCGCGTGGTGGCAGACCTTGGCCGAGTCCAGCGCGGCACTCCGGGAGAGCCAAATCTGCCCAAGAACGTTTACTTCCCGGCGCCGAAACTCGCGAAAGTTCCAGCCTTCGGCAGTGGATGGATTTCGTACGCGTATTGGAGCAATAACAGCGGGAATGCGATCAATTCGTTCGCCACTACATGGGTGGTACCGCCCGAGCCCTCGACGCAATCGGGCCAGACCATCTTCTTGTTTAACGGCATTCAGAACTCGTCGATGATCTATCAACCGGTGCTGCAGTTTGGGCCGTCGGCGGCGGGTGGCGGCAACTACTGGGCAGTGGCGTCGTGGTACGTGGATGGCCAGGGCGGCATTGCGAACCACGGTCCGCTGGTGCGAGTGAATGTTGGCGACGTGCTGGTGGGAATCATGACGCTGACCGGAAGCGGCCCGTTCGGTTTCGACTACGATTGCGAGTTCCAGGGGCTCAACGCGGGCCTCACGATTCAAAATGTGGAGCAACTGACCTGGGCTTGCGAAACGCTGGAAGCGTACGGAATTACGGCGTGCTCCGACTATCCCGACACGCAGGAAACGGCATTCCGCGGCATCAACATGCAAACCGGCGGAAGCGGCGCGCCTCTGGCCTGGACGCCGGTCAACGGTGTTACCGACTGCGGACAGAGTTGCGTCGTAGTGAGCAATTCTTCCTCGGGCGGAGAAGTGGACATCTTCTACGGAGATTCGGCGGCGATTGTGCTGGGCGGCGTGGCGCCGGTGGCTTCCAACGCTGACGGACGGCTGGAGGTGTTTGCCAACGGAACGGACCATGCGGTGTGGCACAACTGGCAGACCGCGCCGAACAATGGCTGGTCAGGCTGGGCTTCGCTTGGAGGCCTGGTGACTACAACCGCCATGACGGGCCGCAACGCCGATGGCCGGCTGGAACTGTTTGCCCGTGGCGGCGACGACGCGCTTTGGCACATGTGGCAAACCGCTCCCAACAATGGCTGGTCAGGCTGGGCGTCGTTGAGTGGATCGATCACCAGCGATCCCAGCGCGGATTCCAACCAGGACGGCCGGCTGGAGGTGTTCGCGCGCGGCACCGACAATGCGCTCTGGCACATGTGGCAGGTCGCTCCGAACAGCGGCTGGTCGAACTGGGATTCGCTGGGCGGCATCATTACCAGCGATCCGATCGTCTATCACAACCAGGATGGCCGTCTGGAAGGCTTTGCTCGCGGCACGGACGGCGCCGTGTGGCACATCTGGCAGGTCGCTCCGAACAGTGGCTGGTCGAACTGGGATTCGCTGGGCGGCGTGGTGACGAGCCTGTGTTCTGTCCACCAGAATGCCGACGGACGGATGGAGGTGTTCGCACGCGGCACCGACAACGCGCTGTGGCACATCTGGCAAGTGGTGCCGAACGGCGGCTGGTCGGGCTGGGCGTCGCTGGGAGGCGTCATTACCAGCGATCCTACGGTCGGCCGGAACGCGGATGGACGGCTGGAGGCGTTCGTTCGCGGCACGGACAATGCGGTGTGGCACATCTGGCAGACCGCGCCGAATAATGGCTGGTCGGGCTGGGCGTCGCTGGGAGGCGTGATCACCAGCGACATCGAGGTGGCCAACAACGCCGACGGCCGCCTGGAGGTGTTCGCCCGTGGAACCGATAACGCGCTCTGGCATATCTGGCAGACCGCGCCGAACAACGGCTGGTCTGGATGGAGTTCGCTGGGAGGCGTGGTGACGACCGATCTGGAGGCGGCGGCGTAGGCGGGGACGTGATGTAGCTTTCAAAATGGAAACGGTGCCCCACTCAAGCTGGCTTTGGGCTTGAGTGGGGCTTCGGAGGTTGAGCAGTGGCCCTGAACTGCGACGCTGACGACGGGCACGTCCGTCAGCGCATGGCGGAGCGGCACATCAGCGAAGCGATGGCTGAATGGGCGGTTGAGCCGGGAGTATTTGTACTGCAAGACAACGGTCGCAGAAAATACGTTCGAAGATATGGAGCGAACCGGCTCTTTGTCATCACGGAAGGCAATGGAGTCGACGTAGTCACGCTCTGGATACGAGGTCCGGCAGACACCGGGGTATAGTAAAATCGCGGGTGGTGAGGATTCGCCATGGAAATCGACCACAAATCGGGCGTAGGCTACTATCGCGTTGGTAACACCAAGGGAACCGTTGCCTACTCCATCGAAATTGAGGATATGGTCGTCGCCGACTACGACGAGCGCGGCGCTGTGCTCGGAATCGAGTTCATCGACGCGGCCAAGCATCTGACCGACACGGCGAAGTATGTAACGCTGGCCACCCAAAAATCGAAAGGCCCGCAGAAAATTACAGAAGTAGTCTCCGTCAGCAGACCCTAGTCCCTACCAATCCTGACACCCGGACTCCTTTCAAGTTAAGAGGCGGATGCATTCTTCCGTCTTGCCGCGCAAGGGGGTAAGAAGGCGCTGCGCGCCTGCGGGAAACTCGGAAACGTCCACCTTGCGGTCCGCATTCCGTGCGCAGCCCGCATTTCACTCGAGTAGGGTGGTGCCCGGGTTCGGGCACTGGTCACCAACGGGCCATTACTCCAACACAATCGGGCCATTACTTCAGGGCCCGGCCTGTTCTAATGTGCAACGTATACAGTGCAATTTTTGAGTCGGGAATGAAAGCCGGGTTTCCGCCGCCCCTGCCGACGTGCTTTCTCATCGTTCAGACCCGAGTCGATCACGCTGGATTTAAGGGAAGGAGAACGAGCGGGAATGCCCGAAGAAGTGGTGCGCTGTCCTTATTGCGTGTCGGACAGCGAGTTTCGACCGATGGTACGGCGGCCGAATCAATGGTTCCTATGTCCGGCATGCGGTCACAAAGCCACGCCCGCTGCCCAGCACTCCAGTTGTGCCTGCCCAAAATGCCAGGAGATGGACCAAATCTCCATCCGCTGCCGCAGCGCCCGCCACGCGGGCCACTCCGGCCGTCTTCTCGCTTGAGTTGTTGTTCGTGGTCACGCGGCTGAGGTTGCGAGGGGATTGAGTCGGAGTGACTGTAAGGAAGTGCGAACTACCCCACTCAAGCGAAAAGCGCGCTTGGGTGGGGCACCCCGGCGTTCCAAGTCTACTCAGGGGTTTCGGAGCCGACACGGTTATCTAATCCGCCCACGCCGGTTCCTAGCCGTCCTCGCTCTTCTTCTTCAGCTTGTAGATGGCGAGAACGATCCACGCCACCATGGCGACGAATGACTCTGCTCCAATCGCGTGGGGGGTAGGATGGACCTGTGCCAGATGGTCTTGAACCTGAGTGTGATGTTGTGCTCCCAGGATCTGGGCAACCTCGCCGTCCGCCTGCTTTGCAAAGGAGATCACTCCGCTAGCTGTATCCATTCCGCTTAACAGGCCGTTTCTTGCTAGAAGATCTGTAAGTAGTTCCTTTAACGCCAGTGCCTCCCTAAACGCCTCATCAGCGTCCTTCTCCTTCTGTTGCAGCGCCCAACGCTGTTGGGATTGAGGAGGGACGTTGTATTTCTGAACGCTTGCCAGATTTCCCTGAGCGGCAAGGTCGCGAAGCAACGACTTCACTGTGTTTAACATCCTTTCCAGATCAGCAGTATTTCTAGGACCTGAGGGACTAGATGGTGATTGTCCAGACCCCTTCATGAAGACGGGGGCTTTGAGTAAATCAGCTCTGACCTTCATAAGCTCGCCGCGGATTATAGGGATACTCTTCATAGGCAGCTCCACAACTGCAGCCCATTCTAGCCCCGTGTCGGAAAAACGAGGACTCTTATTGCTACCTCCTCTTGGCTTGAGTCGGCCACCCGCCGTAAAATCGCCCAATGCCGGTCACGGAGCAGGAAAATAACACCTACAGGGAATTTGTAAGCAAACTGGCCAACGAGATTGGGGTTTTTGATCTTACCGGGCAGGAAATCGTCTGGCATTATACGGATGGAGGGGGATTCTTGGGTATCCTCCAGTCGTCCACCTTGTTTGCGACGCAGGTGGCTGCGCTGAACGATTCCAAGGAGACTGAGTACGCGACTGACCTCTTCAAGGAGGCGATTAGGCGAGTCATCGCAGAGAGGGGTGACGACCGTGATGGTGTAGCCTTTCTCGAAGAGGTACTTCAGTTTGTGAAGGAGGAACCGGAGAATCCAACGCGCGGAATTAGCAAGTTCTTCGTCACCTGCTTCAGTGCCGATGGGGACGATGTGAACCAATGGTCCAAGTATGCAAGGGGCAATGGTTTTGCGATCGGTTTTTATCCTGCGGGATTGAACCGTGAGCCTAACAGTTGTTTGTACCGAGTGGTCTACGACAGAGCGAAGCAGGTGCAAGCGGCGAAGACTATTGCCGAGGCAACACTTCGATTCTACATGGAGGGACTGAACGAGGAGCGATTGAAAGATCCCGACCGTTGGGCACGAGAGTTCTTTGAGGCGTGGGATGAATGGATCTACAAGCTCGCACCGCTCGCTAAAGACTCAAAATGGGCGTCAGAAAAGGAATACAGGATAGTTCATGAACTTAGGGTGGCTGAATTCCCTCGGATTCGGTTCTCGCAGAAGAAGACAATGCTATCTCGTTACTTGGCTCTTGACTTTCCTTGTTGTGTGAAGCGCCGGGCGGCGCTGCTACCTATCGCAAAGATAATGATTGGGCCCGGTAATCATCCGGCGTTTACGAGAGTAAGCGTAAAACTTCTGCTAGATCAGATGGGCTATCCGGACTTGCCGGTAGGAATTACGAATTGCTCTCTTACAGAACCATAGACAGGATCCCCTACGGTTTCACACCCAGCTGCCAGAACAGAAACGAATAGAAATCGGTGAATTCTTCGATTTGCTTGGTGACGGGCTTGCCGGCGCCGTGGCCCGCCTTACTCTCGATTCTAAGTAGGATGGGGCGCGACTTACTTTGACCATTCTTGGCTTCCGCCTGCATCAGGGCCGACATCTTCTTTGCGTGCATGGGGTCGACGCGGGTGTCGGTGTCGGCCGTCATAAATAGGACTGCGGGATACTCCACGCCGGCTTTCACGTGATGATACGGGCTGTAGGCGTAGAGCCACTTGAACTGGTCGGAATTTTCGGAGCTGCCATATTCGGGGATCCAGAGCTTGGCGATCTGGAAATCCTGGTAGTGGAGCATGTCGAGCAGCGGGACCTGGCAGACGACGGCGCGGAACAGGTCGGGACGCTGGGTGATCATGGCGCCCATGAGCAGGCCGCCGTTCGATCCGCCGGAAATGGCGAGGTGATTCTTGTCGGTATATTTTTCGGCGATGAGGTGTTCGGCGGCGGCGATCATGTCGTCGAAGACGTTCTGCTTTTTGTCGAGCATGCCGGCGCGGTGCCAGTCTTCGCCGAACTCGGCGCCACCGCGCAGATTGGCGACGGCGAAGATGCCTCCACGTTCCATCCACAGATAGGCGGAGGCGCGGAAGGCGGGCGTGTTGCTGACGTTGAATCCGCCGTAACCGGTGAGCAGCGTGGGATTGAGCCCGTTTTTGACGAGTCCTTTCTTGTGAACAATGAACATGGGGACGCGCGTGCCGTCTTTCGATTTGAACCATTCCTGGGAGACGTCGTAGGCGGAGGGGTCGATGGAGGGGGCGGAGACGGAGGTCCAGAGCGCGGGTTTCTTGAACGCGCTCGCGTTCACTTTTCCGTCGATCTCGGTCGTCAGAGGCGCCAAATCGACGCGATAGATGCTGGGTGGCGTGGTGAAGGATTGGAATCCGTAGAAGACTTCGTCGTGATTCCACTTGCCGCCGGTGCCGAATACCGTTCCGATCGAGGGAAGCGGGAGGTCGGCGACCTTCTCGCCAAAGAGATCGAAGATTTTGAGTTGTGAGTTGGCGTTCTGCTCGTATTGCGCGAAAACCTTTCCGCCGAAAACGTCTGCGCCTTGCAGAACCGCGTCGGATTGCGGGATGAGTTGTTCCCAGTGCGCGCGATCGTAGTCGCCGGCGTAGGCGGTGAGCACGCGGTAGCGCGGGGCATCTTCGTTGGTGGTGATGTAGAGCTTGTCGTGATAGATGTCGGCGCGGTAGATGAAGTCCTTGCCGGTGGTGACGCGGCTGGGCGGGCGGTCGGACTTCAGGTCCATCAGAAAGAGTTCAGTCTTCGTCCATCCTTGTTCGACGGTGATGAGCAGCCAGCGGCCGTCGTCGGAAGTCTGGACGTTGGGCCAGTCTTCGGGGTCGCGGCCTTCGCCGAAGATGAGTTCGTCTTGTTCGGGATCGTCGCCGAGGGCGTGATAGAAGACGTGGCGGTTGTACATTTCCTGGCCTGCCGGGACTTCTCCCTTCTTCGGATAGCGCGTGTAGTAGAAGCCGGAAGTGTCGTGAGTCCAGGCGAGGGAAGCGGCGCGGCAGCGCTCGATGGTGTCGGGGAGAAGCGTGCCGGTTTTGGTTTCGATGATGTGGAGCGTGGAAACTTCCGATCCGGCGGTGGAGATGCCGTAGGCGACGTACTTTCCGGTGTCGCTGGGGAAGAACCAGTCGAGCGCGGCGGTGCCGTCGGCGGAGAGCTGGTTGGGGTCGACGAGAACGTGGTCGGGGCCGTTGAGTTCGTCGCGCACATAAAGGATGGGCTGGTTCTGCGTGCCTTCGCGGCGCGTGTAGAAATAATGCTTGCCGGCGAGGTTCGGCGGAGTGACGCTGCCGATCGACAGCAGTTCGGTGAGGCGCTTGTGGATGGCATCGCGGCCGGGGAGGGGATCGAGAATGGCGCGGGTGTAGGCCATTTCGCCGGCGACCCACTTCTGCGTCTGCGGAGAGTTGGCGTTTTCCAGCCAGCGGTAGTTGTCGATAACGCGCGTGCCGTGAAACATGTCGGCCATCGGCTTCACGTCGGCCAGGGGCGGCGCGTCGGGGGCGGAAGAAGGATGCTTCGACGATTGCGATTCGCCCGCAGCATAGAGGGCAGCAACCAGCAGGGAAGACGTGCAGAGCCAACGCCAATCGGCGGACATAAGAACCTCAGATGGGAATGAAGGGTGCATTGCGAGCTGGAATGATTCTAAGCGGAGTCTAGGGTCGTGCGCTGGAAGTGGCGATCCTTGAGAGTGCCTCTTGATCCGCAGCCGCGGCCCGATACTGCCGGGCCGCTGGACAGCCGAGGCCGGCTGTCCCCACATGGTCCGTTCTTTTCAGGTCAGGAAGCACAGAGGATACCGGCAGCTTTGTAAATGTTGATCTGGTTGACGCCCTGCACTAGAAACCGCGGAGGGCGGTGCTGGTGCGCGGAGGCAATCCGGGCGCGGGAGCGCGCTTGAGCACCCGGTATTCAATTCCCAGAGAGGCGCAATACTCGCGCTTGCCGCCGGCATCGCCATCTTCGTTCACGATGTACATGTCGGGCTGCAGGCGGCGAATTTCGGGATCGGCGTCGAGCCAGCCTTCGCCGCTGGAGATCAAGGCCTGTTTCACGTGCCGGATTGCGCTGACGGCGTAGCGGCGTTCCTGCTGACTTTGGAGCGGATGTCCAGCGCCCTTGAGCAGTCGAATGTTGGCATCGTGACCGACCACGACGTAGAGATCGCCATAGCTGCTGACTTCTTCAAAGAAGCGCACATGACCGGAGTGCAGCCAATCGTAGCAGCCGGTGACGATGACTTTCTTCGCTTCCGGCGTGGGGGAAGACGGCGAGACTTCCGGCAGGTTCTGGAGTTTCGCGTCGGAGAAGATTTGGTAGACGGCGCCGTTGTCGCGGGCGAACTGCTCGCGGGCGGGATTGGTGGTGAGGGCGTAGTCGGCCCAGAGGTCGACGGGCAAATCGGGCGGTAAGGAATCGCGGGAACCATGGTGCTCGACGACCCGGCTGACGAAGCGCACGGCGTTCAGGAAGTAACTGCGCTCGGCGAACGGGAACTTCGGGGGTGTGCCAGTAGCTCGTTGCAGGAGTTCATCGGTCCAGAGAAGGACGGTAAGTTCTCCGAGAGTGGAAGCTTCCTGGAGAAAGCGGAGGTCGCGGGAGGTGATGTCATCGAACCCGGCGCTGGCGATGACCTGAGGAATCGGCATGATCAGCGAGAGTTCGAGGTGCGGACGTTGACCTGAAAGGCGCCCGGGACTGGGGTTTCGGAGGCAACAATCAAGTATCCGCCACCACATCCGGAGAGCATGGCTCCGGGAAAGCGGCTCTGGTAGATCTTGAGAATGGCCTTCAGGTCAATCTGGATGAGCGGATGAGCGATGACATGCGGCAGCAACTTTTCCCAGCAGAGCATGGTTTGGTTGAGGGAAGCGCCCAGAGCGGCTACATCCATCTTCGTGATTGCTTCAAAGCAGGTCAGGCCGCTTCGCCCGAGCCGCGCGACCCATCTGGGTTCCAAGTTCTTCACTCCCAGAGGACTGTAGCCGAGCGGCCGCGGTTCGATGGGCAAGATGTGCAGAACGTTTTCGAGCCAGCGCGCTTGCTTTGCGGCGGTGAGGGATTGAACGTGTGCTGGGAAGATACCGCCGTTAGCGGCATAGTCGTAGTCCAGCCGGTTCACGCCGGGGTAGATCAATCCGATCATGTCCTGCGAGCCGCTGGGCTCCGCCTTGCCTTTGTTCTCGGCCTCGTATAATTCGCGCGCGAGTTCGTCCAGCGGGCGGCGGGGCAATTTTCCTTTCCACAGGCGCTGGGCGACGGCTCGCGTGCCGCTGGCCAGGCCGGAGCGGTCCATGGGGCGGAAATTCGGTTCGATCTGAACCACAACCATCGCGCCCGGCGGATGCGCATTCAACTTTGAGACGAACGGCTGGTCAATCCATCCGCCGGCAAGCTGAAGGCGGTTGGGAATGAGGCCGAAAGCGGTTTTCAGGGAGGATGGCGTCTTTCTCTTCATGGGTGGATCCGGGAGCGCGCTTCTTCTCCGCGGACTCAAGGAAAGTCAGACGATAAGCGTTAACGGTAACGGTGTCAATTATTGCTCTGGTGGCGGCGGAGTGATTTCAACCGGCTCCGGCAGTGGAAAGGACGAAGAGTCATGGCTGCTACCCTGCGCGGCCGCGGCCCGATACGGCCGGGCCGCTGGACAGCCGGGGGCGGCTGTCCCCACAGAGTCATGGCTGCTACCTTGCGCAGCCGCGGCCCGATACTGCCGGGGCCGCCGGACAGCCGGGGGCGGCTGTCCCCACAGAGTCATGGCTGCTGCCTTGCGCAGCCGCGGCCCGATACTGCCGGGCCGCTGGACAGCCGGGGGCGGCTGTCCCCACATGGTCACGATGAGGAGAAAGGGCTTGACTGGTTCGACGGATTGCATGAGACTTCGGGTGCCGCACGTTTTATCGTAAACGTTTCCGATTTTCGCCATGGTTTCGAGAGTTCTTGCCAAAATTCAAACTCCCTCCGAAAGGGCATCCGCATGCGTTCCCGTCTGGCTGTTCTTGCAGTCCTCTTCGCGGTTACTACTTCCCTGATGTTCGCGCAGAAAATTGAGCTGAAGATCGACTCCTCCAAGACCGGCGCGAAGATCGATCGCAATCTCTTCGGCCAGTTTGCCGAGCATTTGGGACATGGGATTTACGACGGAATCTGGGTGGGGGCCGACTCGAAAATCCCGAATACGCGCGGCATTCGCAACGACGTGGTCGAGGCGTTGAAGGCGATTCATGTGCCCAACGTGCGCTGGCCCGGAGGATGCTTTGCCGACGAATATCACTGGCGCAAGGGACTGGGGCCGCAACGGGCGGTGGGGCTGAATCCGAACTGGGGAGGAGTGATCGAGCCGAACACGTTCGGCACGCACGAATTCATGGACTTCCTCGACCAGATCGGCGCCGAGGCCTACTTGTCTGTGAATATTGGCTCGGGAACTCCGCAGGAAGCGGCCGACTGGCTGGAATACATGACGGCGGCACAGTCGACCACACTGGCGAAAGAGCGGGCCGCGAACGGACATCCGGGTCCATGGAAAGTCGGCTATCTCGGACTCGGCAACGAAAGCTGGGACTGCGGCGGAAATATGACGCCGGACTACTACCTGAGCCAGGCCAAGATCTACAGCCGGTTCGTCCGCAACTACAACATGGAGCAGCAGGAAAAACAGCCGATGCTGAAGATCGCGGTGGGGCCGGGAGGCGACGGGCCGCGCTGGACCGACTGGACCGAGACCATCATGAAGGCGTACCAGCAGCACACGTGGAGCTGGGACATGAACGGCCTTTCGATGCACAACTACACGGTCATGGACTGGAATAACAAGTTCAAGGCCGAGGGATTCGGAGAGACCGAGTACGCGCAGTTTCTCCAGGAGACTCTGAAGATCGATGGGCTGATCGGAAAATACTCGGCCATCATGGACAAGTACGATCCGCAGAAGAAGGTCGCACTCGTGGTGGATGAGTGGGGCTCGTGGTACGCGCCGATGCCGGGAAGCAATCCGGGATTCCTGCTGCAGCAGAACAGCCAGCGCGATGCGGTGCTGGCCGCGCTGAACCTGAACATCTTCGCTCGTCATGCGGACCGCGTGCGCATGGCGAACATCGCGCAAATGATCAACGTGCTGCAGGCGATGATCCTGACGGACAAGGAGAAGATGGTGAAGACGCCGACCTACTACGTCTTCAAAATGTACGTGCCGTTCCAGGACGCCACGTTCGTGCCGGTAGCGTTCGATGCGGGACGGTACACGCACGGGGATATCGCCTTGCCGCGGGTGGATGCGATCGCCGCCAAAGGCAAGGACGGGAAGCTGTGGCTGGAAGTGACCAATGTGGATCCGAACGAGCCCGCAGAGGTAGAAATCGCGGTGAGCGGGATGGAGGGAAAATCCGCCGCCGGAGAGACACTTACCGCTCCCAAAGTGGACAGCGTGAACACCTTCGAGGCGCCAAACACGGTGGCTCCGAGGGCGATTTCGGCGAAGGCGCAAGGCGGAAAGCTGACGCTGAGACTCGATCCCAAGTCGGTTACGGTGGTGTCGGTGGAGTAACTGGATACAGATAGAAACCAGGAGATTCGAAATGAAGCAGGTGGCAGTCGCAATCATCTTTGTTGCCGGGCTTATTGTCAGTCTCGGCTTCGCGCAAGACTCAGCTGATTTCAAGCCAGCAGCCACGAACGTTTGGGGCGCGGACTATCCGCGCGTCGATAGCGCCGGAAGGGTCCAGCTTCGGGTGAAAGCACCAGATGCCGCGAAGGTGCGGCTGAATTTCTGGAGTGGACCGAAGGTGGACATGGTGAAGCAGCCTGACGGTTTCTGGACCGTGACGACCGATCCGCTGGTTCCGGGCCTGCACTATTACACATTCATCATCGACGGCGCCGAGGTCAGCGATCCGAGCAGCCACGCGTTTTTTGGCGGAGGCAAGCATACAAGCATGGTGGAAGTGCCCGAGCCCGGGTCGACCTACTATTCCATTCAAGACGTGCCGCACGGCGCGGTGCGCGAGGTCTGGTACAACTCGAAGGTGACGGGAAGCTGGCGGCATGCGCTGGTGTATCTGCCACCGGCCTACGAGGCCAACGCCAAAGCGCGCTATCCGGTGCTCTATCTACAGCACGGTGGCGGCGAGGATGAGACCGGCTGGATTCGGCAGGGGCGCGCGAACTTCATCCTCGACAACCTGATCGCGGAAAAAAAGTGCAAGCCGATGATTCTCGTGATGGCCTACGGCTATGCGCGCCGCGCCGGCCAGGCCCCCCCCGATTTGACGGGCAAGCCGTTCGGCTCTCCGGAAATGTTGAAGGCGATGCAGGACATGGCGGCGGCGTTTGAAGACGATGTGACGCAGGCGCTGATCCCATACGTCGATGCGAACTTCCGTACACTCTCCGATCGCGATCACCGGGCGATGGCCGGGCTTTCGATGGGCGGCATGCAGACGTTTCAGATCACGCTGAATCATCTGGATATGTTTTCGTACATCGGCGGGTTCAGTGGCGCGGGCGGGATGCTTGTGTTGGGCGACCGCAAACTCGATCCCAAGACCGACTACAACGGAGTCTTTGCCGATTCGGCCGTGTTTGCCAAGAAGGTGCACCTGCTGTGGCTGGGAGTGGGGACGGTGGAACCGGAAAGAATGCGCGCGGGGATCAAGAGGCTGCATGATTCCTTGACCGAGGCCAACATTCAGCATGTGTACTACGAATCTCCGGGCACGGACCACGAGTGGCAGACCTGGCGTCGCGATCTGAAAGATTTTGCGCCGCGGCTTTTCTAGCAAGCCGCGCCTGGTTTCTCTGGAGCAAAAGATGACGAAAAAGTGGGTGTGTTTCTTCTCGCTGTTGATGGCCATGGTTGCGTCCGGTGGCGCCGCACAGGTACAGACCGACGTTCCTCCTCCAGTTGCCGGGGCGAAGCCGGTGAGCGTGGAGCACATCAAGGTTCATGGGATGGCGTTGGAAGGGAACCTGGAAGGCGATGCCGTGGATCGCGATGTGTTCGTCTTCTTGCCTCCGAGCTATGCAAAAGAGAAAACCCGGCACTACCCGGTCGTCTACGCGCTGCACGGGTATTCCATTGGCGCGGAGCAATGGACTCACGAAATCCACGTGCCCGAGACCATTGAAGGGGCCTTTGCTCAGGGCTCCAAGGAAATGATTGTCGTGCTGCCTGACTCGAAGACGCTGCACAACGGCTCCATGTATTCGAGTTCGGTCACGACCGGGGACTTCGAGCAGTTCATCGCGCGCGACGTAGTGGCGTACATCGACGCGCATTACCGCACGCTGGCCGATCGACGGAGCCGCGGACTGGTGGGCCACTCGATGGGAGGCTATGGGGCCACCCGCATCGGCATGAAGCACGCCGACGTTTTCGGCAGCCTGTACATTATGAGCCCGTGCTGCTTGTCTGCCCGGCCAGCGGGAAATCCGGACGTGGCCAAGGCTCTGGAAGCCGTGAAGAGTCCCGAGGACTCCGCGAAACTTCCGTTCTTCCCCCGGGCGCAACTGGCGACGGCGGCGGCCTGGTCGCCGAATCCAAAGAATCCTCCGCTGTATCTTGATCTGCCCACGAAAAATGGGGAGCCTCAGTCTGACGTGCTGGCGAAGTGGGCAGCGAATGCGCCCCTGGCGTTCATCGATCAGTACATCGGAAATCTTAGACAGTATCGTGCGATCGCGATCGATGTTGGCGATCAGGATGGCCTGAACGTGGATACGGCGAAGCTGCACCATGTGCTTGATCAATACGGCATCGTGCACGGCTTTGAGGTTTATTCGGGCACGCATACCAGCAAGGTAGCCGACCGGTTTCAGAATCACGTACTTCCGTTTTTCAGCCAGCATCTCTGCTTCGCCGCGGATTGCCGATAGGGGCAACGCGAAAGCGGAGTTCCGAGCTCCCAACTGAAGCCGCAGTACAAAATCTGGCGGGATGCCCTTTCGCAACGGAGGAAGCTTCATTATGCTTGAGGCATGCGAATTGGGGCGGGGCAATGCTGTCAGGGCACACGGGTTCCAAGAACATCAGCACTCGCTCTGCGAATGGTATGCGTTTTGCTATTCCCCGGTAGATCTGCCAGGTAGAGCGAGAACGATTGAATCCACCAGTCCAGTTAGAACAACATCCACTTGCGATGCCTCCCAGCGAAGTGCGGAGGGCGCGGAGTCGCCGTCGCTTGGCGTGGCTGCTGCTGGTTGCGTTTCTTCCCAGTTTGCAAGGATGGGGGCAGTCAACGGCGGCTGAGGGAGCGAAGGCTCAAGTTGCGGCGGAGACGCCAGCCGATGGGCACGGAAAAGTTCTGGCCAGGGCTCAATCGGCGGAGTTGGAACGACGCTACGCCGAGGCCATCCGGATTCTGCGGGCCGCCCTGGTGCATGATCCCGGCGACACCGGGTTGCAACTCGAGCTGGGGCGGGCCTATCTGGCGACGGGGCAAGACGCGAAGGCACAGCGCCTTCTGCGGGAGATCTTGAAGCGCGAGCCGGACCATCGAGCCGCCCAACTGGAACTGGGACGGACTTTGGCGTATCGGCAGCGCTATGACGACTCCGATGAAATCTACAGACACCTTCTTGCGGTGAATCCCGCCGATGAGGCGGCAGCGATCGGGCTGACCAGCAACCTGATGCACGAGGGACGGCCAGACCAGGCGTCCACGGTCGCCACGGCGGCGCTGGTTCACCATCCCAACAGCCTGCGCCTGATGGAATTCAAGGACCGCATCGCCAAAGGGCTGCTGGGCGGCAATGAGCGTGCGGTGCCGGCTCCCGCGAATTCGTTCACGACCTCGGTGGACTTCATCGACGACTCGGCGGGAAATCACTCGTGGCGCGGAACAGAGTCTTTGCAACTTCGGCTGCGGCCGGGACTGACCAGCGAACTCAATCTTGAACAGTTATTCCAGCATAGCCTCGACGATCCCCTGGAGGTGATGGAGACTTTCTCCGAAGCGCTGCGGTGGAAGCCGGTGGAACGCCTGGCGGTGACTGCGGGTGGCGGGGCGGCTCGCTTCGACGACGGAGATGTTCGTGCCACGTATGAAGCGACGCTGACTGGTTTGCTGGCACCGCATGTTCTGGCAGGAGCGACGTTCTCGCGAATTTTGATTGCGCCGGATGCGGAGGCAGCCGAGCACGAGCTCACCGCGCAGGGGTGGGAAACCTTTGGCGCGTGGACGCCGGATCACTGGCAGATCAATGTTCGCGGAAGCCGGCGCCACTACACCGACGGCAATGTCAGCAACCAAGAGTGGGCGGAAGCGCTGCACCAATGGCGCACTCCGAAAGTGGTCTACACGGCGGGTTACCGGTACCGGCACTACGGATTCAGTATGGATGCGGCCCGCGGTTACTTCAGCCCGGACAACTACCAGAGCCATCAGGCGGTGGTCAGCGCCGCGTTTCGGCCGAACCGGCACTATCGTGGAGAATGGACCGCAAGACTGGGGGCCGAATCCATTGCCAGCGGAGTTGACTTTCAGTCCGCCTGGGAACTCAGTACGCGCCAGCATCTGACGCTGGGGCATTGGGATGTCGGGCTCGACTATTCCCACTATCATATGGCCCAGGCGACCGGCGCCTTCCGGGCGGATGCAGCCCGATTCGAATTCGCCTATCATTTCTGAGAATTCGGGTTGTGGCATTCGGCTTGCTTCTGGAAGAACCGGAAGGAGCCCCAAGCCAAACCGATGCCGATGGATATTCTTCTGGTTGACGATGACCGTGCCACCCGCCAGTGGCTCAACTCAGTTCTGACCGCCGAAGGCCATAACTGCTACAGTGCCCGCGATCCGCAGGAAGCCGAGGCGCACCTGCAACAACATGCGGTGCAACTTGCGCTGGTCGATATTTATCTGGGCCAGAGTAACGGCGTGGAATTTCTGAAGCGCATTAAGACGTTGCGGCCGGAATGCGACTGCGTGATGATGACCGCCCACGCCAGCGTGGAAACGCTGGCCCGGTCGGTGAGAGACGGAGCCGCGGAATATCTGGGCAAGCCGCTGCGGGTGGATGACCTGCTGGGCTGCATTGAGCGGCTGAAAGCTCGCTGGCAGACCTCCCCAGCCGGATCGCTGATGGCGAGCGATGAGCCGGAAGGTTTCGAGGGGACGTCGATCATCGGGCGCAGCCCGAAGATGCTGGAAGTGTACCGAACCATTGGCCGGGTGGCGCCAACCGACGCGACGGTGCTCATCGTGGGCGGCAGCGGAACCGGAAAAGAGCGCGTGGCCAGCGCGATCCACGAGAACAGCAAGCGGGCGAACAAGCCGATGACGGCCATCAATTGCGGGGCGCTGGCGGAAAGCGTGCTGGAAAGCGAACTTTTCGGGCACGAAAAAGGAGCGTTTACCGGCGCAGACAGCGCCCGCCGCGGCCTGTTTGAGAGCTCCAACGGGGGCACGATGTTTCTCGACGAGATATCGGAGACCACGCCCGGGTTCCAGGTCAAGCTGCTGCGAGTACTGCAGGAGCGGCAGGTGCGGCGGCTGGGGGCGAACACACCGATCTCGGTCGATGTCCGCATTCTGGCCGCCACCAACGCGGACCTGATGGAACGCATCCGCGCCAAGGAATTTCGCGAAGATCTGTTCTACCGGCTGAGCGTGATCACCATCCAGTTGCCATCGCTGGACGAGCGCCGCGAGGATATTCCGCTGCTGGCACAGCACTTTCTGACGCGTTTCAACCAGCGCAACGCGCGCCAAGTGACCTTGCAGGAAAGTACGGTGGAGATGCTGACCCAGATGTCGTGGCCCGGGAACGTGCGCGAACTGGAGAATCTGATTGAGAAGGCGGCGATTCTGTCCTCGACGAGTGTGGTGACGCCCGAAGATGTGCGCCGATGCCGTGCGGCAACCATGTCGCCGCCGTCTGCTTCGGTTGCGCCGTCTGGGAGCACGGGTTCCGTGCCCGCCGCTGCGGTTGGCATGACGCTGAAGGAAGCCGAGCGGCAGCAGATCATCCATGCGCTGCGGGACTCCGGAGGAAATCGATCGCTGGCGGCGCGAAAGCTGGGGATTGAGCGCAAGTCTCTTTACAAGAAAGCGAGGCGGCTGGGCATCGACCTCGATGCCGTCGGCAAATGAGCAAATCCTCTCCTGAGCCTGGCAAGCGCAGCATGGCAGCGCGATGGCTGACGCTGAATGTGCTGTTACTGGCTCTGGTGGGGCTGCTCAGCCTGACGTATCCGGTGGATGAGTTGGGGCGCAGGCTTTCAGACGCCTACTTCCGCTTACGCAGCCGCCCGGCCACCTCGGAGTCGGTGGCGCTGGTGCTGATCGATGACACGAGTCTGGAGAAGATCGGGCGCTGGCCCTGGCCGCGCACGGAACTGGCGCGGCTGGTACGCGCCGTCAGCCAGCAGCAGCCGGCGGCGATTGGGCTCGACATCCTTCTGCCCGAGCCTTCCGACGCGGCCTCCGATCGCGAACTCGCCGGGGCCATTCAAGCCGCGGGCAACGTGGTGTTGGCGGCGAAACTGGGCAGTGGTACCGACAAGCTTTGGATGGATCCTTTGCCGCTGTTTCGTGCCCACGCCGCCGGACTGGGGCACGTGCAAGCGGTGGTGGACACGGATGGGTTGGCGCGCCGGGTGCCGCTGATCGAGCTAGGCGCCGATGGATCGCGGTGGGCGCTGGCCGTGCAAATGACGCAAGTTGCGACCGGAAAGCCCATCCACGTGGATAACCGTGGGTTGTGGATCGGCGACCGGCTGGTCTACGTCGAAGGATCTGAACCGGCCGCATCTGCTGAAACGCAGCGCTGGGCAGTGGTTTCGCGGCAGTTTCTGATCGTGGATTATCGCAAGCAATTTACTCCTGGACAAGCGGGGCCTCCCTTCCCGGTAGTCTCGGCAGCGGCGCTTCTGAGCGGCGGCAAATCGACGCCGGAATTGCGGGGCAAACTCGTGTTGATTGGATTTGGGGCGTCGGATCTCAGCGACCGGATTGCCACGCCGGTGAGCGGTCCGTTGCCCATGCCTGGCGTCGAAGTGCACGCCAATGTGTTGCAGGGTTTGCTGACGGGAAGGGGAATCCACAGCGCACGATTCAGGGTGCAACTGGCCGGGTTGCTTGCCTTCTCCTTGATCTCGACCTGGGTGGTTCTGCGGTGGCCCGGCTGGAGCGTGGCCTGGATTCCGCTGGCGCTGTGGTTGGCGTGTTATCTGGCGGGATTGTGGATGTTTACCCATCGCGGGATGCGGTTCGATTTCGGGCCGTTGTTTTTCGCCGCCATCTTCGCGGTGCCGCTGGCGCAACTGGAAAACCTTGCGCTGGTGAATCGGTCGCTCAATCGCGGGCTGCAACAGTTGCGCGGGACGCTGGTTGCTCCGACGGAGTTCAAGACCTTTCAGCCGGACCGTTCGGCCCAGGACGATGCGACTGACTTGCAACAGAAACTGGATCTGATCCAGAGTTTGCAATCCGAACTGGCGTCGTCGTACATGTTCCGGCAGAAGCTGCTGGAATCGATGCACGAGGCGCTGGCGGTGTTCGATGGCGGCGGCAAGAATCAGTTCCGTAATCCTTACTGGGAGCGGTTTTGCGAACGGCAAGGCTGGAGTCCGGTGATCGAACTGGCCGATCTGGGACGGCGGGTCGGGCATCCGGCGTGGACCGACCTGGCGGACCGCATGCGGGAAGGGAATCTGCCACCGGAGAGCGAGGTTTTTCTGGGCGGTGGATTCTGGCAGATGCGTCTTCTGCGCCTGAACTTCGACCCGCAGACGGGACCGCAATGGATGGTGGTCGTGACCGACCTGACATCGCGGCTGGAACGCGATCGCGCGCGCGCGGAGGCACTGCGTTTCGTGACGCACGAACTGCGCACGCCGCTGGTGTCCATCCAGGGTTTCGCGGAATATCTGCTGCGCTACCGGCAGGCCGCCGGGTCCGAGGAAGCGGCAGCGACCATTTTCCGTGAGTCGCAGCGCTTGGTTTCCCTGATCAATACCTATCTGGACGTGTTGCGTTTCGACGCCGGGGCGCGGGCGCTGCGCCGCGAGAGGATTGTGGTTGCAGAGATGGTCGCCCAGGTTGAAAGAGTGATGGCGCCCATCGCCGATGCCAGCGAAATCCGCATCCAAATCGGACTGAGCCCCGACTTGCCTATTCTCGACGGCGACTCTCCGATGCTGACGGGCGTTCTGTTGAATCTGCTCAACAACGCCGTGAAATACAGCCCGAGCAGAAGCGAGGTCTCGCTCCAGGTGCGTCGCGAGGACACGTGCGTGGTTTTTGAGGTCTGCAATCCGGGTGCGCCGATTCCTCCCGAACGGCTCTCCCGGCTGTTCGAGCCTTTCTATCGCGCCCCGGAGCAAGAGCCGACCACACCGGGATGGGGGCTGGGGCTGACGTTTGTGAAACGCATCGTGGAGGAGCATAAGGGCACGATCGAAGCGACGAGTGATGAAAATGGCATCCGAGTGCGGGTCCGAATTCCGGTGGCTGGGTACGAAGGTGGGCCCAGGGCAGAAACTGCGCATGGGTCTCGCTGACCCACGAGGGCACACAAAGGACCCAGAAGTGTGGCGATCGGGCACACTCAGGGTGTTCGTGCCCCGAGAATCATTTGGTATTCCAGATGCATAATGAGTTGTAGACATGCCCGAGCGATTGGCTCACACTGTGAAACTTAGTGAGGGAGCCAAAGTCGGCGGCATCTTGGATTGGAGGTTCGTCGCGTTGTCGCACGCTAGCGAAAACACGATGAAAGCGGCTCGCCGGTTCACCCCATCCAACCGGCGAGTTGACTTGCTTGTGCGTCGAGGAAGTTTCCGGGCGGTTGTACTTGCAGTTCTGCCAGTCTGGGCGGCGCTTGCCGTGGTCGCCGCCCAGACTCTTTCTCCACCGCAGAGTTCTGCGCCGGCGGCGCAACCTCCTTCTGCGCCTTTCGCTGGAGCTTTGATCGCCGAGTGGAGAGGGCCGGTGCGAATTCAGCTTCCGGGGGCCGCTGCCACAAGTCCTTCTCGGGGCCAGGTGCTGCCGGAGGGGACGGTGCTCGATACGGGGGACGGGCAACTGGTCCTGGTGCTAAGGGCCGACGAGAGTGAAGTGTTAGTCCAACCGCATACGAAAGTGGTGCTGCACGACCCGCAGCCAGGGAATTGGGACGCATTGGAAGTTCTGTTCGGCAAAGTGCGCGCTTACATCCGCAAGCGGACCGGCAGTGCGCCGCCCTTTGAGATCGGCAGTCCCAGCGCCGTGATCGCGGTGCGCGGCACGCGCTTTGACGTGGAGGTCAGCCCGAACGGCGTCACTGAGGTGGATGTGTACGAAGGCCTGGTGGAAGTCGGCTCCAACGTCCTGCCGGGTGTTTCGGTGCTGGTCAATCCCGGCATGTCGACGCGCGTCGGAGTTGGCACGGCGCCCGAGGCGCCAGTCCCCACCCGCGAGATCCGCCCGGATGTCGAAGTTCCCGATCAGATGGCAAAGCTCGAGTATGCGCGCGAAAAGGCGTTGCAAGCCGACCGTAACTGGGATGTCGAATTCGGCGAGCGCCCCGACGGTGAGGTCAGCGAACTGGTGGAAGAAAGCCGCGAAACAGAGAAAGGCAAGCGCTGATTCCTCTCGGTTGTGACCGCCAAGCGCCTGCCGATCATGGTTTGAGTTTGCGTGACTGAGGCTCAGTGCGGTTGATGTGCCTCGCCAGGCTATTGGGAAAACGCATTTTCTGTGCTGCAGTCCGCCCCTGCGCTGCGCCACCCACGCCGAAGGTCCACTCCAAAACCGAGCTTTTCAACTGTGCGCTGGTCTCGATGGCATCAACTCTTCCCTCGGCATTCCTTCGGAGACGAGCGATGGACATTCGCCCAAGATGGGCTGGCAACCAGGCAACCACACGCGTCTCGCTCAGGATTTTGCCAAGGAAGCGATCGAACTCGCCAGGCAGACCAAGAACCGCCGCCTTCTGGCCTACACCTATATCTGGCAGGGGCTGACCTACGGTAATCGATTCTTCAGCGACCTGGAGTCCGCGCGCGCTTGCTATGACCAAGCGGTCCGGTTGTCGAAAGGTGTTCATGCCGATGGAGCGTGGGACGATCTGCAGACGTTGAAGACTCGCGTCCTTCGCGCCGGAAGCGTTTACCCAACGTTGCGCGCGTGGTCGCAAGGTGCAGTTGGAGACAAGACCTTTCAGCAGATCACCGAGGAGTTTTGCCGAGTTGATCATCCCCAAGGTCTGGGAACGGGAGGGCCGGAAGGTCTCTCGGGTGGCGACGCGGCTTTCGATCTCTCCCAAGAAAGTACGCCGCATTTTGGGCCGGGCCGGACGAAGAAAATCGAGTAGGGAGTAGCGGTTGGGCTGAAGCGGAAGGTCTGATCTCGAGCTACTAATGCTTCTGAAGCGGACACTAACAGAATGGCTCCTCAGGTAGGACTCGAACCTACAACCCTCCGGTTAACAGCCGGATGCTCTGCCATTGAGCTACTGAGGAGTGTGGTAAAGCTCTTTCATCATAGCATTCCAGCGGGAGTCCTGAAAACCGGGTGTGGCGTTGACCGGGAAGTGAGTTGGTGTGTGGAAAAGAAAGGCCACGTCTCGCGAAGGCGGCGAGACGTGGCCTTCCAATTTCGTTCCAATCCTCTTCTCGTAATCTACTGCGGCAGGCCGTTGCTTTCGGTGGCGACGCGGAGTTTTGCTTCGCCGATGGAGTGGCCGTCGGCTTCGGCGGACCACGAGAGAGTCTGCCACGTTCCCTTGGCCAAGTTCGGTGGAGTCAAGCTCAACTGTACTGGATAGGAATCGTGGGCCGCGACGGTAAAGAGGGTCGCGGTCGGCTTTTGCGTCCATCCTGCCGGAAGACTTGAATGCAGCGCGACTTGTTTGGGGGAGTCGGTGTCGTTGCGAAGCAGGAGCGGAACCCACAGCGTGTCTCCCACTGCAACCTGAGCCTCGGGCGAATAGAGGGCTGCGAGATGCTCGAGATGATGCGCGGGCCAGAAGGCGTTATAAAAGGCCCAAGGGCCGCCCAGTTCGAGAGCCAGGCTGTTGGATGGAGGCTCGTAACCGCGCGCCTTGGCGTAAGGGATAGGACCGGGGGTGATTCCCTCAAAGACGTCGCCGGTGACGGAGCCTCCGACGAGCGACTTGCCCCAGATCAGCCTTATCGGCATTTCCGAAAACTCTTTCAGTTGCGCGTCGGTGAAATCGCCCTGCGTGGCGTAGGCGGCCCAGGCTTCGGCGGCGATGCGGGAATAGGGAATCTTGCGGGACGGGGAAATGTCGCTCGTCTTGTATTCGGGGCCATGGCCTGCCAGGAAATCGAAGTGGGTGGTGTCGGAGAAGAAGTAGATTTTTTTCGGCTGCCAGAGGCGAAGGCCTTCGCCGTAGTTATTGATGCCTTCGGGATTGCGGGGCGCTTCGACTTGCTCGGGGAAAGCGAGGGGATTGGCGGCGAGATCGAAGGCTTCGTTGGCGATGACGGAGGCAGCCTGATGGTCGTCGTGGTTCTCGCCGACGACGTAGTCGGGAAGCCAGGTGAAGACGAGTTCGGGACGCGTGATGCGCATGAGGCGGACGACGGCTTCGAGGGCCTGACCGTGTCCCCAGGCTTCGAGGGAGTGGAGTACGTCGCCGCCGGGAGTGTCGGATCCGCCCAGGAACCAGGCGTTGGTGATGCCGTAGGAGGCAAGCGAATGACGGGCTTCCATTTCACGCACGTCGGCGAGGGCCTTGGCCTGTTCCTGGCCGACGGCGTTGCCGCCGGAATTGCCGCGGGTCATGAAGACGACGGCGGCGCGTTTGTGGTCCTGCTCGATGACCTTGGCGAGATAAGCGGCGACTTCGATGTCGTCGTCAGGGTGGCCGACGATGAGGAGGATGTCGACTTTGTAGCGGGGGTCGGGAGCGGGCAGAGTGGGAGCTTGCTGGGCCAACAGGCTGGTAGCGGCGAGGAGAAGCAACAGGTATCGGGACATGGTTGTTCCTTGCGAGCGTTTCAATCGAAAGAATTGCGACGCCGGAATTGTTGATGAGCAATGATCATACTGCGGGAAACGGGCTTCCTGCCCAGCGGTGTGACCGCAGATGCCGAGCCGCGTTCTGATCACAGGCCACTGTGATTCCAGTCGTCGTTTCCGATTTTTCCCGGGGATAGCCTTAAGGGTTTGTAAGCCGGAGGCTGGATGCGGGAGACCGTCAAGCGGTTGTGGCCCGAGATCGACTGGATCGTCAATCTCCAATTAAGAGAACAAGTTACGGAGACCTGGGGGAAGGCGCTGGAGCGCAGTCCGCTCACGGCCGAGGACCTGAACCGCATTCCCTTCACGCTGCTGGTTCCGAACTGTCCCATCACATTTATGGAGCACAAGCGCTGTGTGGTGCACATTGCGCGCGCGAGTGCAGAGTCGATGGCGAAGTTTATGGGGAGGGCGCTGCCGATCGATGTGGACGCGGTGATTGCGGGAGCGATCCTGGCGGATGTGGGGAAGTTGCTGGAGTACGAGATTGGGCCGGACGGAGAGAGCCGGCAGAGTAAGCGGGGAGAGGCGTTGCGGCATCCGTTTACCGGAGTGGCGCTGGCGCTGGAGTGCGGCGTGCCGGACAAGGTCTGCCACATTATTGCGGCGCACGCGGCGGAGGGCGATCTGGTGAAGCGGACGACCGAGGCGTTCATTGTGCATCACGCGGATTTTATGGCGTTTCTGCCGTTTAAGAATCCGAAGAATGTGAAGCGAGTAACGAGCAGTGAGCGATGAGCAATGAGCGGTGAGCTGTGAGGAAGGGCTTTCACCACAGGGGACACAGAGGGGCACAGGGGAAACACAGAAATAAGGAGAGCGCATTGGAGAAGGCACAAAGCAAAGAGACGGTTACGGCTGCGATGTCGCGGTGGGCGGCGGGTTTGGAGTTCGGTCAGCTTTCGCAGGAGGCGGTTTATCAGGCGAAGAGGTTCTTGCTGGATTCCATCGGATGCGCTTTGGGCGGGTACCAGCAGCACGACGTGAAGATCGCGCTGGCGGTGCTCGACGAGGTTGCGGGCCGCGGGCCGGCGACGGTGATTGGAACGGGCAAGCGGATCGATCCAGTCTCTGCGTCTTTGGCGAATGCGCTGATGATCCGGTGCATGGACTACAACGACATTTATTGGAAGCAGGATCCGTCGCATCCGTCGGACATTTTTCCGGCGGCGATCGCCGGATGTGAGCGGGCGAAGAGCGGCGGGAAGGAACTGATTGTCGGGCTGGTGCTGGGGCACGAGTTCGAGATGCGGCTGTGTGAAGCGGCGTTTCCGGGGATTCGCGAGCGAGGATGGCATCACGCGACGCTGACGGCATTTGTGTCGCCGATCGTGGCGGGGCGCGCGCTGCGGCTGTCGTGGGAGCAGGTTCAGCATGCGATCGGGATTTCGGCGAGCCGGCATTGCACGCTGGGCGCGGTGACGGCGGGCAAGCTGACGATGATGAAGAACACGGTCGATCCGATGGCGACGCAGAGCGGAGTGCTGGCGGCATTGCTGGCGGAGAGAGGATATTCGGGGCCGGAGCATGTGATCGATGGCAAGGAAGGACTGACGCACGTGTTCGGCCCGGAGTGGAAGTTGAACTTGCTGACGGATGGTCTGGGCGAGTCGTGGCGGATCACGACGTGCGGCATGAAGGCGTTTCCGACAGAAGCGCTGACGCATACGCCGATTTCGGCGGTGCTCGATCTGGTGAAAACGAATGATCTGAAGCCCGAGCAGGTGGTGAAGATTCAGATTCGGTCGCTGGCGCGTGCGGCGGACATTTTGTCGGACCCGAGCAAATATGATCCGCGCACGAAAGAGACGGCGGATCATTCCTTGCCGTATGTAATTGCAGCGGCGCTGGTGGATCGTCAGGTCACGCCGGTTCAGTTCACGATGGAGAAGATTCTCGATCCGAAGATTCGCGAGCAACTGCGGAAGGTCGAAGTGGTGGCCGATCCGGAAATTGAAAAAGTATTTCCAGCGTTACAGAGGGTGATTGTGACGATCGATACGACAGACGGAAGAAAGTTCAGCAAGCAACTGGATTATCCCAAGGGGGATCCGCGGAATCCGTTGACCGATCAGGAAGTTGAAGAGAAGTTTGCGGCGCTGGCGGAGGGAGTGTTGTCGGCGGCGGCGCAGAAGCGCGTGAAGGATGCGGTGTGGAGTCTAGAGCGTGTCGGATCGGTGAGCGAGTTGATGGCGCTGATGGAGGCGGATGCGGTGAAGGGGAAAAGCAGGGCCGCATCGAGGGTGCGGACGAAGGGGAAGAGTCGTAAGGCGGTGCTGGCGTAGAGGCGGCGGAAAATCCCCACTCAAGCGAAAAGCGGCGCTTGAGCGGGGCACCCGGCGCGCCCACCCTCTTTCGCAAAGAGCGCGAAAGAAGGGTGGGCAACCGAGATTGGAGAGAGGCATGGCGCAAACGATTGTCGAAAAGATTGCGCAGGCGCATATGGCGGACGGGCCGAAGCGGGCGCTGCGGGCCGGAGATTTTCTGTCGGTGCGACCGCGTCACGTGATGACGCACGACAACACGTCGGCGGTGATGAGCAAGTTCAAGGCGATCGGGGCGAAGAAGGTGTGCGACCCAAAGCAGTTGGTGTTTGCGCTGGATCACGACATTCAGAATCAGGACGAAGCGAACCTGAAGAAGTATCGGGCAATTGAGTCCTTCGCGAGAGAGCAGGGCGTGGATTTCTATCCGGCGGGGACAGGGATCGGGCACCAGATCATGGTGGAGCGCGGGTACGTTGTGCCGGGATCGTTCATGGTGGCGTCGGATTCGCATTCGAACATGTATGGCGCGCTGGGAGCGGTGGGCACGCCGATTGTCCGGACGGATGCGGCGGCGGTTTGGGCAACCGGCGAATTCTGGTGGCAGATTCCGCGGACGATTCAAGTGGTGCTGGAAGGCAGCCTGCGAAGAGGAGTGAGCGGGAAGGATGTGATCATCGCGCTGTGCGGCTGGTACAACCACGACGAGGCGCTGAATGCGGCCATCGAGTTCACGGGACCCGGCGTGGCTAGCCTGTCGATGGACGCGCGGTTCTCGGTCGCCAACATGAGCACGGAGTGGGGGCCGATTGTGGCGTGGTTCCCGGTGGATGAAGTCACGATTCGATACCTGCGCGGCGTGCAGGCGAATCTGAAGGCGTTAGGGGTCGAGCGATTCCGGGAGGAGGACATCCGGCCGTGGAGCGCGAATCCGCCCCAGCCCGATTCCGGCGCGGCGTATGCCGCACGGATTGTGTTGGATTTGAGCCAAGTTGTGCCGCATGTTTCCGGGCCAGACACGGTGCAGGTGATGCATCCGCTGACGGAGATTGAGAAGGAGAGGATCGCGATTCAGAAGGCATATTTGATTTCGTGCGCGAACTCGCGGGTGGAAGATCTGGAAGCGGCGGCCTGGGTGATGTGCGGGAAGAAGGTAGCGCCCGGCGTGAAGTTCTACGTAGGCGCCGCGAGCGGATGGGTGCAGGAAGAAGCGGAACGGCGCGGAGTGTGGCAGGCGCTGCTGGATGCGGGAGCGACCGCGCTGCCGCCGAGCTGCGGGCCGTGCATTGGCCTGGGTACTGGGCTGCTGGAGAAAGGCGAAGTCGGAATTTCGGCGACCAATCGCAACTTCAAGGGACGCATGGGCTCGCGCGACGCGCAGTGCTATCTGGCGAGTCCGGCGGTGGTGGCGGCGTCGGCGATTGCGGGGTACATCACGGGCCTGGCGCCATTCGAGGAGAGCGGGTTAAAGCGCTCGTACGAGGAGTTTCCGGCGGCGGCGCAGGGAAGCGAAAAGGTGGAGATTCTGCCGGGGTTTCCCGAGCGGGTGCGCGGGCGGCTGGTCTTCATGCCGCAGGACAACGTGAATACCGACGCGATCTACGGAAAGGACTACACATATCGCGATGACATGACGCCGGAAATGATGGCGCGGGTCGTCATGGAGAACTACGATCCGCAGTTCGCGCAGAGAACGAGCGCCGGCGATGTGATTGTAGGCGGGTTCAACTTCGGTACGGGATCGAGCCGGGAGCAGGCGGTGACTTGCCTGAAGGCGAAAGGAATTCCGCTGGTGGTTGCGGCGAGCTTTTCCCAGACGTATCTGCGCAACGCGTATAACAACGGATTTCTTTGCATTGAGGTGCCGGAGCTGGTGAAGCGGCTTCGGGAACAGTTCCGCGATGCGAAGGAGAAGACCATTATTCCGGGGGATGCGATCGAGATCGACTTTACCTCGAGTTCGCTGGTGTGGCGCGGGGAGAAGTTTGTGTTTCCGGCGCTGGGCGGCGTGCCGCAGTCGCTGGTGATTGCGGGTGGCGCGGAGAACGTGGTGGCGAGGAAACTGGGACTTCAAGAGTTGGCGGTGGTGTGAGCGCAAGGGATTCGACTGCGCAGCATGACAAGAGATTCAGAGGAGATTGGCACATGGCGAAACATACGGTTGTGACGATGCCGGGGGATGGGATTGGGAATCAGGTGCTGCCGGAGGCGTTGCGGCTGCTGAAGGCCGTTGAGTTCGATGCGGAGTATGTGCATGCGGATATCGGGTGGGACTGCTGGTGCCGCGAGGGAAATGCACTGCCGCAGCGGACGGTCGATTTGCTGGCGAAGCACAAGCTGGGGCTGTTTGGGGCGATTACGTCGAAGCCAAAGAAGCAGGCGGAGGCGGAGTTGCGGCCGGCATTGCAGGGGAAGGGATACTCGTATTTCAGTCCCATCGTGACCATGCGGCAGAAGTTCAATCTGGATACTTGCATCCGTCCGTGCATTTCATTTCCGGGGAACCCACTGAACTTCATTCGTAAGAAGCCCAGCGGGGGATTCGAGGAGCCGATGGTCAACGTTGTGGTCTTTCGGCAGAACACGGAAGGATTGTATGCCGGGGTGGAGTGGACGAATCCTCCGGAGCCGGTGCGGGCGGCGCTAGCAACACATGCAAAGTTCAAGCCGTTTGCCGGTGTGCCCGGAGGCGACCTGGCGATTTCGGTGCGCATTATTACGCGGGCGGCGGCGCGGAAGATCTGCAAGGCGGCATTTGAGTGGGCGAAGAAATATGGATACAAGTCGGTGACCATTTGCGAGAAGCCGAATGTGCTGCGCGAGACTTCCGGGATGATGGAGGACGAGGCGAAGGCGGTGGCGAAGGAGTATCCGGGGATCGCGCTGTGGTCGACCAACATCGACGCGCAGACGATGTGGCTGACGAAGAATCCGGAGGAGTATGGCGTGGTGGTGGCGTCGAACCTGTTTGGCGATGTGATCTCTGATGCCTTTGCGGGATTGATTGGCGGGCTGGGATTCGCGGCGTCGGGAAATATTGGAGACGAAGTGGCGGTGTTTGAGCCGACGCATGGGTCGGCGCCGAAGTATGCGGAACTGGATCCGCCGATTGTGAATCCGATTGCGATGTTCCTGTCGGCGGTGATGATGCTGGAGCACGTGGGAGAAGTCGATAAAGCGCGGCGGATCCGGGAGGCCATCGCGGCGGTGGTGAACGAGGGCAGAGCGCGCACGTACGACATGATGCGCCTGGCGGGCGGGCCGAAAGCGATTGGCCAGGGAGCGGCGAGCACGATTCAGATGACCGACGAGGTGCTGGCGAAGCTGGAACTCCAGCGGGTGTCGTCCAAGGCGGAGTTGGTGGGAGCGCGGGGATTATGAACGTCGCAGAGGAAGTGCGAGTTGGAGAAGCGGGGCACTGGGGCGCGGAGATCCGGTCGGACCTGCATGTCCGGGTGGAACCGCGGGAGCAGGGCGGGATCGGGATCGAATTGGCGTCGCGGGTCGAGCCTTATTACGGCGAGTCGATTCGGCGGCAGGCCGAGGAAGTACTGGAGTCCCTGGGCGTGCGGCACGCGGAGGTGCAGATTCATGATGAGGGCGCGCTGCCGTTTGTGATTGCGGCGCGGATGGAAGCGGCAGTGCGGCGCGCGGGGCTGGGAAAGGGCACTCGAGTGTTGCCCAGCCAGATGGCGCAGCCCGCGCGGTCGGATCGAGATCGCATCCGGCGGTCGCGGCTCTATGTGCCGGGAAGCGAGCCGAAGTATTTCATTAATGCGGCGCTGCACGGAGCCGATGGCGTGATTCTCGACCTGGAAGATTCGGTGCATCCCAGCGAGAAGGATGCGAGCCGGTTGTTGGTGAGGAATGCGCTCCGGGGGATCGATTTTCAAGGATGCGAGCGGATCGTGCGGATGAATCAATTGCCCCTGGGGCATGAGGATATGGAGGAGATCGTTCCGGAGTCGCCGGATCTGATTCTGATTCCAAAGGTCGAGAATCCGGGACAGGTGGCGGAAGTGAGCGCGCGGATCGCGGAGATTCAGGCCGAGTATGGGATCACGCGGCCAATCTGGCTGATGCCGATTCTGGAGTCGGCACTGGGAATTGAAAATGCGTTTGCGATTGCGCAGGCGAGCGATCAGATTGTCGCGCTGACGATTGGGTTGGAGGATTACACAGCGGACCTCGGCGTGGTGAAGACTCCGGGCGGAACCGAGTCTCTCTACGCGAGGCAGCGAGTGGTGAACGCGGCGCACGCGGCGGGAGTGCAGGCGATTGATTCGGTGTTTGGCGATGTCGGAGATATGGACGGGCTGCGCGCGTGGGGACTGAACTCGCGGGCGATGGGGTTCGAGGGGATGGGTTGTGTGCATCCGTTGCAGATTGCGGTGATTCATGAGGCGTTCGCGCCGACCGCCGCGGAGGTAGAGAAGGCGCGGCGGATTGTGGCTGCGTATGACGAGGCGCAGGCCAAGGGGCTGGGAGTAGTGAGTCTGGGATCGAAGATGATCGATCCTCCGGTGGTGCAGCGTGCGCTGAAGTTGATGGAGCGTGCGCGAGCCATGGGCGTGGATTAGCTGCGAGCATGTGCTCACCACAGAGGACACAGAGAGACACAGAGGGGAACGAAATCTTGAGGTAGGCCGATGACGGTGCTTGAAAAAGAATTGGTTGCGAACGCGGTCGGACGCATGGTGCCGGAGGTGGTGAATGGACGACGGCAGACCCCGTATCTGGGAGTGGGGAAGTATCAGCCAGAAGGACGAAAGGCGGCGGCTCCGATCCGGAGTGTCGCAGACTATCCCGCGAACGGCGACAAGCGCGTGACCGATCTGGAGACCGCGCTGCGGAAGTGCGGGTTGCGGGATGGGATGGTGATTTCGTCGCATCATCATCTGCGGGACGGAGATCGAGTGGCGATGCTGGCGCTGGAGGCCGCAGCGAAAGCAGGCGTGAAAGATCTGACGTGGTTTCCCAGCGCGTCGTTTCCATCGCAGAAAGGCGCGATTGCGCTGATGGACGCGGGCGTCATCGATCACATTGAAGGCAGCATGAACGGGCCCCTGGGGGATTACTGCACGCAAGGGAAGATGCGGGGCATGGGCGTGCTCCGGTCGCATGGCGGGCGCTGGCAAGCGATTCAGGATGGAGATGTGCACATTGATATTGCCGTGATCGCTGCGCCCACGGCGGATCCGTTCGGAAACTCCGATGGATCGCACGGGAAGTCGGCATGCGGATCTTTGGGGTTCGCTCTGGCGGATTCCACGTACGCCGATCATGTAATTGTGGTGACGGACAATCTGGTTCCGTTCCCGTGCGTTCCCTGGCAGGTTCAGGGGAACAACGTGGATTACGTGGTTGAGGTGGAGTCGATCGGGGATCCGGCGAAGATCGTTTCGGGGACGACGCAGATTACGCGATCGCCGGACAGGCTGCGCATTGCCGACTTCGTGGCGCGATTCCTGCGGGATGCGGGAATCATGCGAAACGGATTTTCGTTTCAGGCGGGAGCGGGCGGAATTGCCCTGGCCTTCGTCAGCTATCTGAAGAAGATGATGAAAGACGCCGGTGTGAAGGCGCGATTTGTCCGCGGTGGTTCGACCAAATATCTGGTTGAGTTATTGGAGGAAGGTCTGACCGACTACATCCTGGACGGGCAGACGTTCGATCTGGACGGAGTGCGGTCGATGGCGAACAATCCGCGCCATGTGGCGACATCTCCGTTTACGTCGTACAACTACCACGGCAAGGGGAACTTCGCGTCGATGGTGGACGCGGTGGTGCTGGGGGCGACCGAAGTCGATACGAACTTCAATGCCAACGTGGTGACGCACTCGGATGGACGCCTGCTGCATGGCATCGGAGGATGGCAGAATTGCCTGGCGGCGGGATGCACGATTCTGGCGGTGCCGTCGTTTCGGGATCGCATTCCGGTGATCGTGGACGATGTGACGACGCTATGCGGTCCGGGGGAATTGATTGACGTGATCGTGACCGAGCGCGGGATTGCGATCAATCCGCGGCGGCAGGACCTGATGGATGCAGTGAAGGGATCCAGGTTGCCGATCCGCCGGATCGAAGAGATCAAGCGCGAAGTGGAACGTATCTGCGGCGGCAAGCCTCAGCGGCCCAATCGTCGCGAACGGCCCGTGGCGGTCGTGAAGTGGGTCGACGGGACGGTGCTGGATACGGTGTGGCAGACTGGGTGAAACGAATCTGCCGCCAGCCTTTCCAGACGGTCGGTATTCAAACCCTTATACGATTTCGAGAACAGCTTCTCGTTCTATCTTGCTTCGTGCCTGCGAAGTGAGGCTCTCAAACTGTGCTTGATCGAGGCAGAGAGCGTGCTGGCCGTAGCGCGCGTCATTCCCGGTGACGTGCCAATAGGGCGTCCAAACGAATTGGCGGTTGTCGCCGATCCGCTGCAACACAACCATGAATGGATAGAGCGTAACCTCTTCTTCCTCGGCACCGAGCCAGGAATCCAGTTTGTCGGGGAGAAAAGCGGAAACGACTTGGAAGTCGCCGTCGCCGGAGCCTAGTTGGAAGTCGAGATTGAGATGCAACTCTCTGCTTCCTCCACAGTTTGGGCAGTCTTCCGGCCGGCTCTTGTGGAATTCGTAGAGTGTGTCGAACAGCTTCTGGTGAGTGGGCGATTTCTTGTGACATTGATGGCAGAAATAAGATTGCAACGCCATTCGGGGCCTCCGCTGCCGGAAATCGGACAAGGAACTCCGGCAGGTTGCTGCAAAATTACGACCTCTAAGTTTAGGAAAGGCGGCAGAGGCGGGATGTGACTGGGCGCACTGGCGAGGCGGATTCCCCGCACACGACGGGTGGCAAGAAATTCGTTGACCAGTGTGCGGGCCGTCACAGACGGGGAATGAATCCGGGGTTAGGGTGAGCGTGGAGTTCGGTCTTCATCGGCGCCAGACGCCGGTCTGGCAGCCAAAGCCGCGGGTCACCGCGGCGAAAAGGAGGTACCCCTATGCCTCTCGATACTCTTGAGTTTCACACATCCCTGCAGAAACTTCTGATTGCGCTGATCGTGATTCTGGTGCCGCTCACCGTTTTCGGGTTCTACGTGGCGATTCAAGGAGACACGCACATACGGCAAGCGGGCGGAGAAAACTTTCGGGTGCTGACGCAGACGGCTGCGGAGACGGCGTCCGATTTCGTTGCGAGCCATGTGCGGGACGTAAGCGTGATCGCAAATACCCCGAGCCTGATGGAAGCCGCGGCCGAAGCAAATCGGCAGTACGACCACCTGTCTGAAGATGCGATTCGAAACAAGATCGCAGCCATTAGCCAAGGTTGGGAGACCTCGGAGTCGGACAAGGTCTCGCAGAGGATTCTCACCTCCGATCTCGCCCGGCAGTTGCGCCGCACGCGGGAACTGAATCCGGCACTGCTGAAGATCGCGGTTCTCGACGCCACCGGATCGACGGTCGCCGCCACCGATCGGCCGGCCCTCTATTCGCAGGCGGGGCAGCAGTTCTGGCAGACGCTGTCGTCCGATAGACGGGGCACCATCCAGGTTTCGGATCTCAGGTACGACGACCAGAGCCGGCTGTACTACATCAGCGTCGGCTATCCCGTGCTGAGCGAAGGAACCGGAAGGCTGATCGGCGCTGTTTCCGCGACGGTGGATGTCTCACCATTATTCCAGCAATGGAACCGCCGGCAGATCGGCCGCACCGGGCGCATGTTCCTGGTGGGCAGCGACGGGACGGTGATTGAAGCGCCCGGAGTGACGCCGGCGATGAAGATGAAGTCGGAGGAGTTCGCGGCGATTCGCGATGCCCTGGGCACAGTGCACGGACGGGCAGCGGGCTATATCTATACGACCTTGTCGAATCGTGAGTCGTACCTGATCGGATTCGCGGATACCGGGCTCAGGGAGTCCTACGCGAATCTGCCGTGGATTGTTGTGGCCAGCCAGGAGACGAAGGAATTGACGGGCCCAATCCGCAGCATGGTTGGGTTTGCCCTCCTCACGATGATTCTGGCGTTGCTGGCGCTCACCCTGCTGGCCGCGTACGTGTTCCTGCACAAGAAGGAAGAACTGGACGATATTCAGGCTCCGGACAACAAGTCCAGGCCGCTTGCGGCGTGATTTGTCGGGCTGGGGAGTGATTTTCCTGGTGTGCTGGAAAGCCTGCCGTGGGCAGTTCCGGTGCCGCCAGCTGCGCTCCGCTTGCAGCCGTTGCATGGTTGCGTTCTCCACCGACCCTTGCCTCGCGTCAGATCAACGTGATATGGGATTCCGATGAGACTTTCCAGGGTTGGTTTGCTGGTCTACCTTTTTCTCTCCACAGTTGTGGTTGCCTTCGGTCAGAAAGCGGAACAAGGAATTCTGGTCGAGGTGAAAGACGCTGCGGGCGCTGAGTCTGCCGACGGAGAGCATTATTTGAGCGGATATCGATCTTCGATTCAGGGACAGACGATCGATTACCACTCTCCGCATCCCGACGCGGATGCCGCGCTGCTGGTGCGGGGGCAGAACAGTGCGCCGTCGATCTCGTGGAATACAGATCCAATTCCGGCTGGACCACGGGAGTTCGTCCAGTTCATCTGGCTGGCGGGGATTGAGTGTGCGGGATTTGCGGGCGAAACGGAGAGCCATACATTCGACGTTTTGATTAACGGCGAGCGGTCGTTCGCATTCCGGAATGCGAAAGACGACACGGCGAAGAAATGGAAGGTCAGCGGGAAAGACGGAGCGGAATTGTCCTTTGAAGCAGTGATGACCGACAAGGCGGGAGATTTGTTCGGCTACATGGTGCTGAAGGTCCCGGCCAAGGATTTTGCGCCAGGGAAGCCGCTTGAATTGACCGTCAGAGGCGATAACTCCGGCAGCGCCGATTGGTACATGACGTTTCAACATGCGTTCGACTTTGTGCCGCAAGTGCGCCCGGAGCCAGCTTTGGTGAGAGATGGCAACCGCGAAATGCAATCCCTGCGGCTGAGTCTCGACAATCTGATTGCGGGCAGGACGGCCAGCATTCACACGGCGACGCAGGAGATTCTCGACAGGCCATTGAAAATTGGAGCAAACATTCAGCAGATTGCAGTTCCTAAGGTGTCGGCGCCAGAGACTCTGGCCGTGCAGTTCAAGCTCGACGGGCGAGTTGTGCAGACGGGCAGTGTCGAGATTGCGCCGGTGAAGAGAAGGGAAGTTTATCTACTCTCGTATTCGCATAACGACATTGGATACACGGCCCTGCAGGCGGACGTCGAAAAGAAGCAGTGGAACAACCTGGAACAGGCGATGAAGTTGATCCGGGAAACGCGGCGGTATCCGGCGGATGCGAGATACAAATGGAACATGGAGACGATCTGGGCGCTGGAGAGTTATTTGAGGCAGGCGTCTCCCGCAGTGCGGCAGGAGATTTTTGCAGATGTGCGGGAAGGTACGCTGGGGCTGAGCGCGCTCTACGCCAACATGCTGACTGGACTGGCGAATGCCGATGAGATGTCGCACTTCTACGACTTTGCGCGGCGATTAAGAGCCGAGCAGCACGTTCCGATGAACACGGCGGTGACGTCGGACGTTCCGGGCTTTAGTTGGGGAATCGTGTCGGCGATGGCGCAGAGTGGCGTGAAGTACTTCGCGACGGCGCCGAATTCCGGCGATCGCATCGGCTACACGTTGCAGGCGTGGGGCGATAAGCCGTTCTACTGGACGTCGCAATCGGGGAAGGAAAAGGTCCTGACGTGGATGGCGGGGGCGAGTTACGCCAGCTTTCATGAGGGCACGCTCAGTTCGCTGGGCGACGAGAAGATCATGAAGCTGATGCGAAAGCTGGATCAGTCAGGGTATGCCTATGACATGGTGCAGCTGCCGTACACGCTGGGCGATAACGGAGGTCCGGATCCAACGCTGCCGGAGTTTGTCAGAAAGTGGAATGAACGGTACGTGACGCCGAGATTGATCATCGCGACACACGAGCAGATGTTCCGGGAGTTCGAGAATCGTTATGGGGCAGGCCTTCCCGTGGTAGGGGGAGACTTCACGCCGTACTGGGAAGATGGTGCGGCGTCGACGGCGCAGGAGACGGCCTTGAGTCGTGCGGCAGCCGACCGGTTGATTCAGGGAGAGACGTTGTGGTCAATGGTGGCGCCGGGAGCGTATCCGGCTGAAGATTATGAGTTGGCGTGGCGGAATGTCGATTTCTACGACGAGCACACCTGGGGTGCGTACAACAGCACCGACGAACCGGATCTGCCGTTTGTGAAGCAGCAGTGGGAGACGAAGCGGAAGTTTGCGGTAGATGCGGATCGAGAGTCGCGGGAGTTGATGGAGAAAGGACTCCGGGCGTCGAGCGGCGCCTCGCAGCCGAGAGGGATTGAGGTTTACAACACGAACTCGTGGGTGCGGACGGATGTGGTATTTCTGTCGCCGTCCGAGAGCGCGGCGGGAGATCGCGTGACCGGGCCGGACGGAAAGCTGATGCGGTCCCAGCGCCTGTCCACGGGAGAGCTAGCGGTCCTGGTGGAGAAGATTCCGCCGTTCTCGTCGGAGAGGCTTGTGGTGAGTTCCGGCAAGGCCGGTGCTGGAGAGGGAGCGAAGGCTGAAGGGAATAGGATCGAGAACGATTTCATTTCACTGAAGGTTGATCCGCAAACCGGTGCGCTTGCGAGCCTGAAATGGAAGAAGAGCGGCGTGGAACTGGCGGACGCGGCGAGCGGCGGGCTGGATCGGTATCTGTACGTGCCGGGGTCCGATGCCAAGAAAGCACAGGGGCTCTCCAACGTGCGGTTGAGAGTGAAAGAGCGAGGCGACTTGGTGGTGTCGCTGATCGTGGAAGGTGACGCGCCCGGGGCGAAGCAATATTCGAGCGAGATTCGCTTGGTCGACGGAATCGACCGGGTGGATGTCGTTACGAACATCGATAAGTTGGCGGTGCGGTCGAAAGAAGGAGTGCATCTTGCATTTCCGTTTGCTGTGCCCGACGGGCAGTTGCGCTACGACGTGGCGGATGGAGTGGTGCGTCCGGATGCGGATCAACTGGCAGGGGCGTGCAAGAACTTTTTTTCGGTGCAGAGTTGGGTAGACATTTCGAACCGCAACTATGGAGTGACCTGGGCGACCGTGAATGCACCGCTGGTTGAGATTGGGGAGATTACCGCGGAGCAGCCGTGGATCAAAACCATCAAGACCTCGTCGACGATCTACTCCTACGTGATGAACAATTACTGGCATACGAACTACAAGGCAGATCAGGAGGGGCCCGTAACGTTTTCATATTCGATCCGGCCGCACGCTTCGTTCGCGGCAGCGGAGGCAGCGAAATTCGGCATGGAGAGGCGTCAGCCGTTGCTGCTGGAAGCCGATGAGACGTCGAAGCCGATCGCGCCGCTGGTGGAGTTGTCTTCCGAGCAGGTACTGGTCTCGTCGATTCGGCCGTTGGCGAGCGGGGTTTGGCTGGCGCATTTTTATAATCCGACGGCTTCCACGCAGAAGGCGGGACTGCGATGGAAGGGCGGGGAGGCGGTCGTGATCCATCGTAGTGACGCGGGCGGACAGGCTGGCGATGCGGTGCGGGATTTCGAGATGGCGGCTGGAGACGGGGCATACTTTCTGATCTCACAAAAATGACGGCCGTTGTCGCTATTTTGGCGGGCTTGCCCGCTGGATTTCGATTCATTGCGATCTCTTTCGAGATGATTTATAGTCCCGCTTGGCTTTGCAGAACCGGATCTACGACATGACAAGGAGTGCCGATCGTGAAAGCAGCGCACCATTTTGACTGCAGGGAAGTTGTACGAGGAGTCAGGAAAGTTGGACTTGTTCTTCTTTGCGTGCTGGCAACCCTGTCATTTTCGGTTAGCCAGTCAGCAAACACGCCTGCACCGCTGATTCAACCGGACCCCGGGCCCGCCGCCACGAAGCTTACGGGTGCGGAGATCGGGTTGAGCAACCGGGCGTTCGGCGCCGAGTTCACGACGGACGAAGGAAAGCTGAAGTTCGCCAGGTTCTCCAGCGCTCTCACGCAGCAGACATTTACCACGCCCGGCGAGGTGTTTGTGTTGCGCTTGCAAGACGGGCGCGAGATTGCGGCCTCGCAGATGAAGATTACTTCTTCTCCTAAGATCGAAGAACTCGCGGCGAATCCGGCGGCTTCACGCTGGTCGGAACGAATTGGCGGAAAGCAGATCCGGCTGACGTTGGAGTCGTCCAGTCCCAGGTTCACCGTAGCCTGGAGCGGGATTCTGCGAGACGGGTCGAATTATCTGCGGCAGGAAGTCACGATTCACGCTCAGGAGCAGGATGTTCCGATCACCGAAGTGCGGCTGGTTGCCTGGAGGATGGCGGGCGTGAGAGTGGTGGGCAGCGTCGCCGGTTCGCCGGTGGTGGCCGGCGGAGTCTTTGCCGGTTTCGAGCATCCGCTTTCGAAATGCGTCGTTGCGGATGGGATCGCGAGTTGCTCGCTGCGGCGCGAACTTCCTGTGCGTGCCGGGCATGAGGTTGCGTTTTCTTCCGTGATTGGTGTGACGCCACCGAACCAGTTGCGGCGCGGATTTCTGAACTACGTGGAACGGGAACGCGCGCATCCGTATCGGACGTTTCTGCATTACAACAGCTGGTACGACCTTGGATTCGGCGGGAAGTTCGATCAGGCGGGCGTGCTGGACCGGGTGAATGCATTCGGGACGCAGTTGCACGAGAAGCGCGGCGTGACTCTGGATTCGTTCCTGATGGACGATGGATGGGACGATCCGACGACGCTGTGGCACTTCCATTCGGGATTCCCTCAGGGGCTAACGCCCATCGCAGAAGCAGAGGCGAAATATGGTGCGGCGCCGGGGATTTGGATGTCGCCGTGGGGTGGTTACGAGGAAGCGCGGGAGCAGAGGCTGAAGTATGGGAGAGCGCAGGGATTCGAGGCGAATGCGCACGGATTCGCGCTCTCGGGACCGAAATACTACGAGCGCTTCCATGAAGTGTGCATGGAGATGATGAGCAAGTACGGCGTGAATCAATTCAAGTTCGACGGCACGGGAAACGTGAATTCGGTGATTCCCGGAAGTGAATTTGACAGCGATTTCGCGGCGGCGATCCGGCTGATTCAGGATTTGCGAGCGGCCAAGCCGGACGTGTACGTCAATCTGACGACCGGAACGTATCCGTCTCCGTTCTGGCTGCAGTATGCAGATTCGATCTGGCGGGGCGGCGAGGACCACTCCTTTGCGGGGGTTGGAACGTGGCGGCAGAAATGGATCACGTATCGGGATGGAGATGTGTATGCCCATGTGGTATCGGCGGGACCGCTGTATCCGCTGAATTCGCTGATGCTGCACGGCTTGATCTACGGGCGGTACGCGAAGAATCTGATGACGGACCCCGGCAATGATTTTGCGGACGAGGTGCATGATTATTTCGGCACCGGAACGCAGCTGCAGGAGATGTACATCACTCCGTCCCTGCTGAGCAAAGAGAATTGGGACACGCTGGCGGAGGGTGCGAAGTGGTCACGAGAAAACGCGAATGTTCTGCGGGACACGCACTGGGTGGGCGGCGATCCGGCGAAACTGCAGGTGTATGGATGGGCTTCGTGGTCGCCGGAGAAGGCCATCCTGGTGCTGAGAAATCCGAACGACAAGGCGCAGGAATTGGCGGTGGATGTAGGCAAAGCGTTTGACATTCCGGAGGGCGAGGCTGGGCAGTTCGAGGCTCGCATCCCATGGGCGAAAGACCGCGCGAAGCCAGCGCTTCGCCTGAAAGCGGGTGAAGCGCACACGTTCGCTCTGGCTCCGTTTGAAGTGCTGACCCTGGAGGCGGCGCCGGTTGGGAAGTAAAGCTTGCTCTGGTTGCGCGTTTTGAGGGGTCCTTTCCATGAAACTGCTCACGGCACTTCTTGCTGGATTGCTCGTCTCCGGAGTGGCGGCATCTAGCCAGGTTTCCGACTCCGCGCGCGAGGTTCCGAAATCTGCCGTCCACCACTTTGGGGTGGAGGGCTCCCACTTTGTGTTGGATGGGCAGCCTTTCCAGATCATCTCTGGAGAGATGCACTATCTGCGAGTGCCGCGGGAGTATTGGCGCGAGCGCCTGAAGATGGCGCGGGCCATGGGTTTGAACACGATTTCGACCTATGTGTTCTGGAACATGCATGAGCCCCGGCCGGGAACGTTCGACTTCCGTGGGAACCGGGACCTGGCGGAATTCATTCGCATGGCGCAGGAGGAAGGGCTGTACGTGATCTTGCGGCCCGGGCCGTATGCATGCGCCGAGTGGGATCTTGGAGGCTATCCGGCGTGGCTGCTGGCCTATCCCGACATGGTGTTGCGGAGTAATACGGAGAAGTTCATGACGCCGGCGGTGCGCTTCCTGCATCGGCTGGGCAAGGAGGTGGCTGACCTGCAGATCGGGCGCGGCGGGCCGATTATCGCGGTACAGGTGGAGAACGAGTACGGGTCGTTTGATCACGACAAGGACTACCTGCGGCGGATTTACGATACGCTGCGCGAAAGCGGATTTACCGATTCGCTGCTATTCACCGTGGATGGGCCGGAGCAGCTGCCCGATGGATCGTTGCCGGACGTTGTAGCAACCGTGGATGGAGATGCGAAAGGTGCGACGGCGGTGCTGCAGAAGTTTCGGCCCGGCGCTCCGGTCATGCTGGGAGAATGGTATGACGGATGGTTCGATCACTGGGGGCGTCCGCATCACATAACCGACGAAGCCAAGGAGGCGGAAGAACTGGACTGGACGCTGGAGCACGGCTACTCGATCAACTTCTATATGTTCCACGGCGGCACGACCTGGGGCTTCATGAACGGTGCGAACAACGACGATCACGGCTACTGGCCGGACACAAGCAGCTACGACTATGCGTCGGCGCTGGATGAATCGGGGCGCCCGGCGAAAAAGTATTCTCTGTTTCGCGATGTGATTGCCAGGCGTACTGGACGCGAACTACCGCCAGTTCCCGCGGTTGCCGATGCGATTGAGATTCCGAAAATCGAGCTGTGGGAAGTTGCAGGGCTGTTTGCCAATCTGCCGAAGCCGGTGGTGAGTGAAAGACCAGCGAGCATGGAGATGTTTGGGCAGTCCTACGGCTACATCCTTTATCGCATTGAGGTGTCCGGTCCGGTTTCTGGCGATCTGGTGATTTCGGACGTACGAGATTACGCGCAGGTTTACGTGAACGGGAAGTTGGTAGGCAGCCTGGACCGGCGGCTCGATCAGAATCGGCTGGCGGTGCGGATTCCGGATAGCAAGGCGCGGTTGGACATTTTGGTTGAGAACACTGGGCGGATCAACTACACCAAGCAACTGCGGGACGAGCGGCAGGGGATCACGAAGTCAGTCTTCTTGAATGGCAAGGAATTGACCGGCTGGCAGGTGTTCTCGCTGCCGATGGAAGACGTTGAGCATCTGAGTTATGGTGTGAAGGCGGATGGTGGTCCGGCGTTTTATCGCGGCGAGTTCGACCTTGCGAAGACAGGCGATACATTTCTCGATCTGCGGAACTGGTCGAAGGGGACGGTGTGGGTGAATGGGCATCAGTTGGGGCGCTTCTGGGACATCGGCCCGCAGGGAACGCTGTATGTTCCGGGACCGTGGCTGAAGAACAAAGGGAATGAAGTGATCGTGTTCGACTTGAAGCCGCAACCCAAGCCGGAGTTGAAGGGGCTGAAGCGGCCGGTGCTCGACGACCTGCGCAAGATTCATCCCTCGCTAGTCAAGAACAAGGATTGAGACGCGGCTCGCCTGATCCCAGTTTCTAACCTCGCGAACGTCTGTTTTCTCCCAAGAAGGAATAAGATGAGAAGTTCTCAAACGCCGTTTTGAACGGCAGGAATGCTTCTGGAGTGTCCCGATGAAAGCACTGGTGAAAAGCCGCGCGAGCCGCGGTTTGTGGCTGGAAGATGTGCCCGAGCCGGAGATCGGCATCAATGACGTGAAGGTCCGCGTGCTCAACGCTGGAATCTGCGGGACGGATCTCCACATTTACGAGTGGGACGATTGGGCAAAGGCCACGATCAATGTGCCGCTGGTCATTGGGCATGAATTTGTCGGCGAGATTGTCGCGGTCGGATCGAACGTCACGGATTTTCATCCGGGGGAACTGGTCAGCGGAGAAGGGCACGTCATATGCGGCCGGTGCCGGAATTGCCTGGCTGGCCGACGGCATCTGTGCGCGCATACCAAGGGCGTGGGAGTAAACCGGCCTGGGGCTTTCGCGGAGTACATTGTGCTGCCCATGAGTAACGTGTGGCGGCACAATCCGAAAATCAATCTCGAAATCGCGTCGATCTTTGATCCGTTCGGAAATGCGGTGCACACGGCGCTGTCGTTTCCCGTGCTGGGCGAAGATGTCTTGATTACCGGAGCGGGCCCGATCGGAATCATGGCAGCGGCCGTGGTGAAGCACGCGGGCGCGCGTCACGTGGTGATCACGGACCTGAATCCGCGGCGGTTGGCGTTGGCGGAGAAGGTGGGCGTGACCCGCGCGGTGGATCCGCGGCAGACTCCGCTCGCAGAGGTGCAGAAGCAACTGGGGATGCAGGAGGGATTCGACGTCGGACTCGAGATGTCTGGATCGGCGGTGGCGTTCCGCGACATGCTGAGCAATATGTGCCACGGAGCAAAGGTCGCGATGCTGGGAATTCCGCCGGGCGAGATGTCGATCGACTGGCACAAGGTCATCTTCAACATGCTGACGATCAAGGGCATTTACGGGCGCGAGATGTATGAGACCTGGTACAAGATGACGGTCATGCTGGAGTCAGGGCTGGATATTTCTCCGGTGATCACGCATCGATTCTCGTGGCGGGACTTTGAGCAGGGGTTTGATGTGATGCGGACCGGCGAATCGGGCAAGGTGATTCTGGACTGGCGTGGAATTTCGTAGCCTCGAGCCGGAGAAACCGCTTATCGGCTGGGTGCGCTGACGACGCTTGTGTTGGGGAAGTAGTGGTCTAGAATCTGGCGGAAGGTTGAGCCCGCCAGGGCCATCGCCTTCGATCCGGACTGGCAGAGTCCGATGCCGTGGCCGTAGCCGACTCCATCCAAAACGATCTGATCGTCTTCTTTCTGCGCAGTGAAATCATTTCCCGGGACGGCGGACCATCCCAGCTTGCGGCCGATTTTCAGGCGTGCCAACTCATCGAGAGGACGCAGGCTGACGGCATCCTTCGCCGGGATGCGCCTGGACCAGCGTTGTGGATGCTCGCGGCAGTATTTGCATTCAACTTCGAAGTATGGATAGTTGGACGCCGGCAGGCCAACGTCCGCGGGCGTATGCGTGCGTCCACTGCAACTGCGCGTGTACATCGCGGCGACGGGGCGGGAGTCGTAGGCAAGCACAAGGCCGCGCGTGTCTTCGGCCGCTTTCGCGGCCAGTCCGTAGCGTGGCGGGGCGTCCCGAAGGAATTGGCAGTGCGTGGTGTCGCAGAAATCGAAGTCGCGATGGCGCCGCCGGCCGGCGGCAAAGTAGGAGCGGGCCACGACCGCGAGAGCCTTGAGCGCTTCGGGCGGGGTTTCCGCCGTGGTTTCCGAGGCTAAGACTGACGCGACCGCAGTTTCGCGGTCCATGGTTACGACCGCGATCAACTCCGTTGGGGACGCCTTTATGGTCAGGATTCCGCGATAGTGGCGATGGAGTTTTCCCGGGACTGAGAGTACGAAGTCGACCGGCTCGCGGTTGCGGCCGGTGATGGTGAAGAGTGGAGTGTGCAGGGAGTGGCGGCCGACAGTGATAAGTGCGTTGGCGCCGTCGAGACGGATATCGGCGGAGTCGATCCCGGAAGTCTTCTCCAGAACGATCTCCTCGGCATTCGGATGGATGATCAGAGCCTGACCGGCCGCGGGAGTAATCGCAAGCTGACGCGGGTGAAAGAGTCCGAACACACCGATCCGCACGGGGTTGGATTGGCCAAGAGCGAGCAAGGGGAGAAGCAAGCACGCGGCCGCAGTTCCGATAAGCGGAAGGCTCTTCACCAGTTGCTCAATCCTCGATGCAGCGCAGCATCTGGCCGGCAGTCCGGGCGGCATACGATCCGGGGACGCCGTGAACGCGGACCAGAAGGGCCAGGCGGGGATGATCCGCGGGAGACAGCACGATGGCGAAGCCGTCGCCGGCGCTATGGCGAGCGTGGGTGCAAGCCGCGGTTCCTGTCTTGGTCAGAACGTCCGCGGGGAAGGCCCCATGCACGCCTGAACCAGTGCCGCGGCGTGCGGACTCCGCCATGCCGTTGAGAATTTGTTGAACGACGGGCTGGCGGCTTTGTTGGGCGAGTTGAATGTAGGCGCGCGCGATGTGGAGCGGAGACGTTGTCCAGCTTTCCCCAAGGCCGGCGAGTTGTGGCCCCGCGGCATCCGGCGAGGGAAGTTCGAGGCCGAAGCGATCCGCGACTGGAGACACATCGTCGGCGCTTAGATTCGCAGTCAGCATGCGGAAATAGGAATTGCAGGAATAGGCGATGCCGTCCGTGAGGTCGAGTTCTCCGTGGCCGTGGGGCAGCCAGCATCCTGTGGCCGTGCCGCGACAGGTGTGGCGGGGAAACTGACCGTCGTGTTGAGCGCCGTAGGCGAGGGCGGCGAAGGGCTTCACGATGGAGCCCATGGGGATCGCATGCTCAGGACGTTCCCAGTTTGAGGCGAGGATTTCGCCAGTCCGGGCGTCGAGCAGCAGATAGGAAAGATCAGGACTGCGAAAGTCACGTGCGAGAGCTTGCGAGGCAGACTGAGCGAAAAGAGAGTCTTGAACGTCGAGGGACCCGGTCGTGGCTGGCGTAGCGCGGCCGTGGGTTGGCAACAGAGCGGCCAGGGCCAGCTCCAGCAATAGAGCGATATGCCTTACTGGGACCATTCGTAGATGACTGATTGTCGCATCTTGCCTCCGTCTTCACGAACGGAAATCTTTTCAGCGGTGATCCCAGCTAGCGTTGAGCTGAGGCTGCCGATGTTGGAAGAGAAGAATGGGGGCTCGTCCGACGTACCCGGGGAGTAGGCGGGACGGTTCGGACGATCGACAAAGCTGGTGAAGCGCCCGAAATTCGCGCGCTCGCGTTGGTGATTGAACCCGGCAAGCAGTTCCGCCGGTTCGAGTGTGGACTTGCGCGAGAAATTGGCGAGCAGAGTGCGCATGAGAGCCGGATCGTCGCTCACCAGCAGGTACTTGCCGTGAGTAGAAACGGCGAGCGGCCAGAGACCGTCGAGTTGAGCGTATCCGTTCTGTGCTTGCCAGGAAACGCCGAGCTGGCTCGCGGTCAGGCCGGGACGGATGAAGTCTGAGATCGCGGATTGAACGTCGGCATCTTTCCAGTCTGAGGCCGCTTCGAGAACGATGGCGGAGTGGATGCGCACGAAGACGCCAGCTTGATCGCGCGCTGTCGATTGGACCTGAAGGGAAGCGAGCGGAGGCGTCTTGTGGAGCAGGTCTTCTAAGGCAGACAATGCCTGGGCGGTTGCCAGATGCTCGGCGGGCGCCTGGTCAATGCGCGTCTCAAGATCGGAACTGTCTCCTTGTTCTCCGGAGGTGAGTTGCACCTGCGGAGCAATCTGAGCGGGAGGCGCCGGGCCCAGATGCGGCGCCAGTATCTTGGTTTCGAGCAACGCGTAGGCGGCATCGCCCGTGGGATTGGCGGTTGCCGTGTAGATGCCCGCATCCTCGGGGACGAGGCGCACCAAATCGGCAGCGGCGTTGAAGCCGTCGGCGGATGCGGGCGTGTCGGATTCCTTCTTGCGAATCAGTACGCGTTCTTCCCGGTACTGCTTGGTGTCACGGAAGAGATCGCAGACGGCGGAGGAGTACTGAGAGAGATCGGTAATGTTCTGCTGGACCCAATAGGTGCGGAAGTAGCCGTTGGGAGCCAGGGCGCCGAGGTCAAGCACCATGCGAAGGTCGCCGGCGGTTTTGGCCGCTCCTGTCGACTGCATCCACCACGGTTCGTCCTCGATGGTCCGGTCGGTTTTGCCGGACATCAGCTGGAGGGCTCCGGCCAGCAGATCTTCACGGGTCGCGAGGAGCAGGTAGTCGCCGGAAACGGCGAAGGCAACTTCGCGCTGCGAGTCGGGATCGCGGCGGAGATAGAAGTTCACTCCGCCGGCGTTTCTAGGCTCGAACTTGGCGCGCGACTGCCAAAGCGTGGTCTCCAGCGACTTGGCGGATGGGAGATAGGTGATGTAGAGGAACTGCAGGTTGCCGATATCGTAGAGCGCGAGGACGCTGCGACCGCCGGCGACTTGCGTGAGGAAATTCATGTCGGGCGGCAGGCCGGCAGCGGCCGCGAACTGATCGCTCGCTCCTTTCAGTCGCAGGAACAGACGAGAGCGAGAGAAGACTTCGTAGTTGCCGCTCGCTGTCCATTGCCGCTTCTGCGGGGAGGAATTCCAGTCGCTGAGGAGGGAAGAGAAGTCCCGGGCCTCGAGGTAGAGAAGGGGGCCGGCCGGAACATACTTGGAGAGCGGCTTCGCGGGCGCGGCCACTTGATATGCGGCCCAAACCGCTCCGGCAAAAATGAGCGCGATACAAATTGCAAGAGCAGAGCGTTTCATTGCGCGCCTCCCTTGGTGACGGCGGGCTTCGAGACCAGAGTGGCTCGGGCCAGGATGCGGGGCCGCACCACGCGATCTTGTTCGAGCGGCTCGTGCAGAAGCGGTTGCCGTGAGGCGTTGCGGCTCTGCAGGCGGATGTTGCCTTGGGTATCGGCGATCTTACGCAGAAGTGCCCTTCGTACTGCGGGAACCGTTTCCAGGTCCCGCGCGGTGCGGTAATACGAGAGGGCGTCGGAGAGGCGATCTAGGCGGACCATCGTGTCGCCGATCGCATGCGCAATCTGGGCCTGCTCGGCGCGCGTCAGTTTTAGTACGGGCCCCGATCCGGCTGAGGGTTCTTCGGCGCTCTCGTCCTCGTCGCTCGAACCGATGATCTGTTCCTCCTCGTTGGAGGGCTGAGCGTCGGCGTTGCTCAGGAACTGAGTGCGAAACAGCGGCTCCATGATTCCGACGGCATATTCGTCGGAGTGTGCGGCAACGGCCGACTGGAACAGCGCGATGCGCGCCTCGTCGCGCTGCGGGAAGTCGATGATGCAGTGGCTGAGAAGTTTCAGCTTGCCCTGTGAATCAGCCAGATTCTTCGCCGCCAACATGCGAGCGTCGTAGTAGTAAAACTTGTCGGCAGAACCGGCGAGGATCGCCTTTGGGTCGCCGGCGAGCAGATTGAGTTCGCCGCTGCCGAGGTCGGAATGGCTTCGCCCGGCCATCGTGGCCGCCGCTTTCAGGCGCAAGTCGTAAGGATTGTCCGAGGCCGAGGCGATGCCAGCGAGGACGCCCTGCGAGGAATCCGCATCCTTCCCGGCAGCGAGTTTCGCTTTGGCCAGGCGCAGACGGTAGGAAGATTCCCAGGGAGCGGATTTGACGAGTTGATCGAGGAACTCGACGGCCTCGGCGTTGTGACCGGTCTTCTCAAGTAACGCGGCGGCGGGGTCGAGATTCTCAAACGGGTTGCCGGCTACGACGACGAGGCGGCGCAAGAGGTCAAGAGCGCCGGCGGTCTCGTCGGAGGCGAGACGGATTTCGGCGAGGCCAAGGAAATTGGCGGCAACGAGTTTGTGCTCGGCAATATCGCGGGCGAAGACGAGTTCGAGTATTTTGCGCGCGGATTGCTTATCGCCGGCTTCGAAGAGCTTGCGGGCCGCGGTACGCAGCAGTTCCGGGGCTGGCGCGTTCTCAGGCCGGGCGCGAAATTCTTCGAGTCTCGCGTCGAGAGTTCCAACCTGCGCGGCGACCTGAAGATCGAGCGGAACGAGCGTGGATGCCTGTGCGCCGCGCGTCTCCTTCGGCAGTGCCGCGATCGCGGCGGCGGCAGCGGTGAACTGCTTGGTGCGAATCAGGTATTGAATCCATCGTACTTGCCAGGAGCCGAGATCTTGTTCGGCATACTGCTGCTCCAGGCCGTTCAGTTTGATCAGCGACTGTTCCTTGGCTTCGAGAATGCGCTGGTAGATGGAAGCGCGCTGCGAAAGTGGAACCCATGAGGCATCGACGACGTCGGAAAGCACCTGACTTGGATCATGCGCCGCGGACGAAAGATCGATGAGCCAGGCAGTAGCGGCGGAAGGGTCGCCCGCCGCCGCGTAGGCCGAGTGAAGGATCGCATTCGAGCGGTAGTTGCCGTTATGGCGCAAGTAGGTGCGAATGATCGCATCAGCGTCGGATTTCAATTCCGGGAAGAGATGGCGTGCGGCAAGTTGATCGCACGTTCGTCCGAAGTCGGGCCAGAAACTGTCGGGCACGCGCGAGCTGTTGAGTTGGGCCGAGAGTGCGGCGAAAGCCTGCTTCCAGTTGGCGAGTGCCGCGGTTCGGTCGCCTTGCTTGTAGTAGGCCACTGCAAGATCGTCGAAGACGTCGGGACGCTGAGGGGAGAGTTCGAGCGTGTGGTTGTAATCGTCGATGGCGTGCTTGTAGTCCGCGGCGTCAGCGTAATAGTTCGCGAGCGTCAGGTAGCCTTGAGCGCTCGCGGGGCTCTCCTCCAGGATGGCGGGGAGGAAATCTTCGGCTTGGCCGAGTTTGGTTGTGCCCAGATATTCTCCGTAACGCGAGCCGTAATAGAACCAGATGTTGCCGGCCAGTTGCTGGTTGCGATCGACAGGCTTGCCAAGGCGTGCGCCGATGGGAGCGTCACCCAGAGCGCCGAGGAACGCGCTGTTGACCTCAGGAGTGGGCTCCGCGAAGTAGAGGCCGACGAGCCCGTTGTACGCCTTGTTCCAGACGGGCGTGCGCGCCTTGCTGCGGGATTGAACGACGGCGTGGGCGAGGGCGGGGGCGCCGTGCGCAATCACGAACTCGGCGGCTTTCTGTCCGGCCGGTCTGTTCCATAAGCCGGAGATGACGACTAACTCTTCGGGCTTGTGCGCAAGCAGCAGTTGGAAATAGCGCTGTTCGTGCGAGTCGCCGAGGTCATCGCTTGCGAACATCGTGGCCAGCACGCGCGTTTCGTTGGTGTCGTCGCTCGCCGAGCGATAGGCATCGGCGGCGGCAACCAGCGCCGCCGAATGCACGGTCACAGGCAGGACGGCGGCAAACTGTTCCATCTGGCTGGCCAATTCAGCGAAACGTCCGCGGCGACGCTGCAGATCCACGAGTTCCGTCGGGTTGGGATAGTCGTTGGGCGTGTGGGCCCGCTGCATCAGGGAATCAAAGCGCCAATGCGCTTCCTGGTCGGCGAGAGCGGCGCTTTCGGCAAGCGGGATCGCGAAACGTTCCAGTTCGTCGAGGTTCATGCTGGCTCGCTTGGATTCCACGAAGTGGGCGAACGCGAGCCGTTCCTCCGGGGTGAAGTAAGTATTGGCCGATGTGCCCATTTCCTGCAGCGCTCCTGTCATCTCCGCACGGGCAGTTTCCATGCGATGGTGACGCACGTTCTCACGCCACTGCGCGTCGGTTAGTCCAGTGACACCTTGCTTTTGTACCTGCTGTTCGACGGCGGGAAGATAGGCGGCGGAATCAGCCAGGGCTTTCTGCAGCACCGCGTAAGCGACTTCGTGCTGGCGGAGGTGGGTCATGATGCGGACGTAAGTCCGCACGCCGGCGATGTGCTGTTCGTCGGTCAGTAGCTCGGAACCAGCTTTCTTGACGCCAAGCTCGGCGTAGGCGCGGGCCTGGTCGAGCATTCCCCAGCCTTCCAGGCGGCGCGCGACTTCGAAGTAATTCGTGGCATTCTCGGGGCGCCCTTCGATCAGAGCGGCCTGGAGTGCGGCTACGGCTTCCTTCTGCTTGCCCTGACGCGCGCGGACGGCGGCGACTTTCTCCATCCACTGCCGGTCTTTGTAGGCGAGTTGATAGATGCGCTCGTAATCGGACGCGGCGTCGTCGAAACGCATGAGGCGTTCTTCGAGGCCGGCGCGCGCAATGTAGAGATCGGTGCGGTCGGGGCGGATCGAGATCGACTTGCCGTAGGTCTCGATGGCGGCGGGATAGTCTTCGAGATTGGTTTGAGTGCGCGCAAGGACCATCGACCAGCGATAGTCTTTCGGCGACTGAGCAACGGTCTTCGCGTAAAAACCGACTAGTTGCTGCTGCCGCTGATAGCGCAGCGCATATAGCGCGGCCTCGGTGACCAGGGAGTCGTCTTCCGGAAAGTTGTTGATGAGTTCGATGTACTGATCCACCGCGCCGGAATAGTTGTTCATTCGAGTGAGCGCGGGAATCAGACCGCGGCGCAGAGTCGCGATCTGCGCTTTGCGAGTGTCCGCGGGCAGTTGCGACGCGCGGAACATGGCGATCTTGTCGTTATAGAACTGCTCGAGGCCATGATCGTCGCCGGCTTGTGCGTAGGTATCGGCCATGGCCGCGAGATATTCGCCGTTGTAGGGAGAATCGTTAAGCAGGCCGATCAGCAACGCGCGGGCCTGATCGAATTGCTTCGCGTCGGTTTCTTTGCGGGCGGCCTCGTAGGAGAACTGCGTCTTCAACGCTGGATAAGAGTCCCTGGCGGCCTGCAGCAAAACATCGATGGCCTGCTGGCGAAGCTTCATGCGCCAATAAAAATCGACGGTCGAGCGGACAACGCCGAGAATCTTGGGATTTTCGTGATACAGGGCTTCGACGTTCTTCTGCGCGGCAGGGAAATCCTTGCGGCTCTCGTAGAGACGAATGAGTTCGTAGCGAAGTTGCAGGCGAGTAACGGGATCGGTGGTGAGCACCGCCTGTTTCTCGAGCGCGTGCTGACGGACGGTTTCGAGCGACTTCTCTTGCGCGAGAGTTTCGATGTCCTCCGCCTGTTCGATCGAGGTGGTGCTGGCGGTGATCGAGTCGAGAAAGGTTTCCATGTCGGCCTTGCGGCTCTGGGTTTCGAGAACTTTCAGCCGCAGGTTCACCGCAGACATGGAGGGATTGGGGATAGGCGCGATATTCGCAGTCGCTTGGTCAACCAACTCACGGAACTTGGGCCGGCGGGCCAGTTCCAGCAGGCGATTCTCCGCGGAAGAATTCGGGGCGTCGAGCGCCCCTTTTACGTATTCGGCAATCGCTGGCGGGTAGTCACGCTGATTTTCGCGGATCGCGCCCATCTCGTAGGAATAGAGGCTGGGATTCGCAAGCCGCTGGCGTCCTGTGTTCAGCAGGCGGACCGCGTTGTCAAAGTCGAAGTAATCCCAATAGATGGTCGCGGCTTCAAGATACCCGGCGGGCTGACCGGGCGCGACCTGCGGAATGCGCTCCCAGTAAGGCGCGGCCTGGGTAAATTGCTCGCGATCCGAGTAAATGTCACCGATGCGCGCCATGATTTCCGTGTCCGCCGGATTCGCATGGAGCAGGTTGTCCTCGATCTTGGCGGCCACGGCTGTGTCACTTGGCTCGAAGTAGGCCAGCGATCGATGGACGGACGATGCGGTGTGGGCCAGTTCGGCGTCCGCTGGATACAGTATGGCCAGAGATTGCAGCGGGGCCGCGCTCTGCTCAAAGTGAGAGCGCCATAGGTGCGCGTTGGCAATTAACACCGCGGCGGCGGGGTTTTTCCGCCAACTGGAATCGTCCGGTGCGGCCTGGTTGAGGGCGCGAAGCTCGCCGTCCAGTTTGCCGGTTCGGGAGAGGAAGTTGAAGAATTCGTTTCTCAGATCGGTATCTTCGAACCAGTGCTGGCGGAGAAGAGTCTCCCACGCCGCCATATCGCGCGTGGACGGGGCTTGATAAGCCCCAAGAAGATTGCGCACGAAGACCGGATTATGCGGGAAGCGCTGGTGCGCGTACTGATTGAGCCGCAGGTAAAGACCGGGGCTCCCGTAGACCACATTCATGAAGTAGCGTTCGAGTTCGCTGCCCTGGAAACTGGCGACCGCATCGCGCGTGAGCTTCTCAAATTCCGCGTCGCGGCGATAGTGAAGGTAGAACCGCGCCAGCTTGTCGTACCAGGATTTGTCCGAAAAATGGGCAATGGCGCGGCGGTAGATTTCTTCCTGTTGGGCGCCAAGACGATTCTGATCGAGAAACAACGCGAGGCGCTCGTAGAGTCCGGGGTCGTCGGGATTTCGGTCAATTTCACGGCGCAGCACGGCGAGGGCGGCCGGAATTTGTTTCGTTTCCACCAGACGAGCCAGATAGCGCTCGAGAACGCGCGAATATTCGGGAGAACGCACGGCTGTCGGTTGCGTGGACTGCTGCGAAGCGCCGAGTTGGAAGGATTGGCTGGCGCGCCGCCGTGCAGTCGGATTGTCTTGCGGAGACTCGGATTGCGACTCATCGCTGCCATCTTCGCCGGCGGATTCTACTGTTTCAGCCGAGGCGGCGGAGGATGGACGCGCGTAATTGCCCGGTGATTGATAGGAAGGTCCCGCCGATCCCAGCGGAATGTTCTGCGCCTGCGTGGAAAGCTCCTGAAGCACTGAATCGTAGATAGCGAACTCGCTTTGCGTGTCGTTCTTGTAGGCGAACGAATCGGCCATGAGCAAGGCGACGCTGGTGCGCTCGGAGGCCTTGGGGAAAGTCGAGAGAAATTCGTGGCCGCGCTGGATGACGGCGTCGTTTTCGCCCGTCGAGGAGTAGAACTCCAGCAGTTTCGCGTGCAATTCTGCGCGACGCGACGAATTCGGATAACTGGCATCGAGCAAGGCGAGCAGTTCGGCGGCGCGGGAACGATGGAAGTAGGGGACGGCCCGCTGCTCTTCCTCGGAATATTGAGAAGCGGGTTGAGTCGTGTTGAGGATGAGCGACAGGATGCCGTTCAGGTAGCCCGGGCCCTGATCCATGGTTCCGATGTCGCGATACATGGAGAGTTCGCCGGAGCCGAATCGAATCGGCGTTTCCGGGGCCGTGAGAAGAATGTTGGCCAGGCCGGCAATAGCGGTCTCTGGCGCGTCCGGCAGGTCTTTGCTGTTGTACAGAGCAAAGTAGTAGCGCGCGGATTCTGGATAGGCGTGGATGTCTTCGAGCAGGCGCGCGCAGATATAGAGTTCCCGAGACGTCCATTGCGACTTGGCTGCGTCCTTATGCTGACGAAAGTCGGCGATCGTCTGCTGCGCGGCATCGGCCTTACCCTGCTGCTGGTAGTAATAAAACATGCGGGCAGCGGCGTTTAGATCTTCGGGATTGGCCAGCAAAACCGCGTGCGCGTCGTCACGGAACCTGCGCAGGCTCTTCGTGTCGCGCAGCAGATCGAAGTAGCTCTTGATCAGTTCTGGATCCCACAACGGCTGGAAACTCTGCTCATACACCGCCAGGCCTTCGCGGACAGAGCCGTGGCGGTACTCGACCATGGCCTTGGCTTTCACCGGAAAAATCTGATCGTTGGGGAACTGCTTGCGATAGTCGGCAACCAGTTGCGTCGCCGCGGAGTATTCCTTTTCCGCAACCAGGAATTGCAGGAACTGCGCGTAGAGAGATGGCTCCTGCGGGTAGCGGGCGATCCAGGCGCGATATTGCACGATCGAAGTTTCTTTCGGCAATCCCTGGGCCCGGATGACGCCGAAGATGCGCTCGAAAGCTTGCCAGGAGCGCTGTTGCGCCGGGGGAGTGAGCTTCTCCGTCGCAAGCGGCGGCGCATTCGCGATCAGAGAGAGGGCCTTGATTTCGTCGGCGGGACGAAGGCGATGGTGGTAGAAGTCGGCGAGAGCAAGTTCGGGGTTGATCTTGTCGGCGGAGTTTTCTACGTAGGCCTTCCAGTCGGATTCGGCGGCGGTGAAGTCGAGTTGCTGCTCGTCTTCGAGCGCGCGCAAGGAATAGAGCTCCGCGTTATGCGGTTGCGATTTGATCAGATCCGAAAGAGCGGGCCGCGTCTCGCTGGGCGGACGGCGAAATGCGACAGCGCCGCCGGGCAGAGACATCAGGCGGAAGAAGACGGCCTCCAGCGCGGTGGTGGCGTCGATGTTGCGAACCCATGATGGCAGTTCGGCAAATGCCGAAACCGCGCTGGCGACGGCTAGCAACGTGACGGCGGCGAGCAGTCGCACGCGCCGGTGAGAATCAAGGAAGTACTTCAATCTGCACCTCCTGCGTGCCGATGTTGTGGGCAATGTCCTCGGCGGTGACAGTCAACTTGTACGTGCCCGGGATCGTCTGCTCGGGAATGGCGAGGCTGCCCGTGTTTGCGCCGGCCCTCGCGTCCCAGCGGAGAGGGACGGGGATTGCTCCATCCATGCGTGCCACGATCGTGCGCGTGCTTTGCGATGCGCTGACCTTCAGGCCGACGGACTGGCCGCGCTGATAGCGCTTGCGATCGAGCTTCACCTGGACGACGGGCGGTTTGCTGGCGATGACGAAGGTTTTGGATTCGCGGTAGGTGTGGCCGATTTTATCGCGCAGGATCAGGCGCACGGTGTAGGTGCCGTCCTGCATGTCGGTCGGGGCGAGGAAGCGCGTCTGCCAGATGTCTTCCGCGGACAGATATCGCAGAGGCTGCACCAGCCCGAAGGGGAACAGCGCAATGACCGACGTGATGGACTCGTCCGTCTTGACGCGGAGAATCGGGTCACCGGGGCGAATGACGCGCGGACGCAACAGAGCTCGGGGCACGGCAAGGAACGACGTGTACGGCGTGACAAATTTGTATTGGCGAGCGAGGCGGATGATTTCGTCGATCGTGGCCTGATCTTCGCCCTCGCGCTCGATCTTCTCGAGCAGTGCATCGACGCGCGCGCGGGCCCAGAGTCGCGGAAGCTGCGAGTGGTCGGAGGATTCTTTGGGGAGATTTGTTTTGCCCGTGACCTCGACGGAGTTGCCATCGCGCACGCCGTGGACTGTGAAGCTGACATTGTCCTGCGGCTTCTGATAGCGGCCGACCCATGCCGCCAGCGAGCCGGAGAACGTTGCCGCCTGCAGCGGATACACCGAATCGACAACATGATCAGGCGAGACGGAGAGATCGAGTTGCCCGACTGGGCTGCGGCCGATCTTGGAGAGAAACGAGTTCAGCTTGAACTCCATCGGTTCGGTGGAGAGGACTTGCTCCAACACGCCATCTTGATGCGCGAGCAGCCGGAAGAGCGGGAGATTGGCATCGTCGCCGACGGCGAGAATGTAGGTGCGTGGGCGCTGCGTGTCCGGCAGTTGCTTCCATGCTGATGCGTACCACGAAGCCAGCCTGGCATTCTGGATGGTGCCGCGGGTGGCGCCTCCGTCACTGAGAATCACAAGGTAAGTGTTGCCAGTACCGGGCGAAGCCGCCTGCTGCAGGCCGATGTCGAGCGCGCGCTGCAAGTCCGTACCGCCACGCAAGCGGCTGGCACGAACGGCGTCAATCGCGCGTTGAATGTTCGGCGGATCGGCTGTGCTCACCGGTACCACCTGCGTCTCCGTATTGAAGAGCACCAAGCCGAAGTGATCGGAGGGGCGCAGGGAGTGGAGCAGCGTTTCCAGCGCCTGATAGCTTCGCTCCAGTTTCTCCCATTGCATGGAGAGGGAAGTGTCGAATAAGGCGATCACGGTTTTCGGAACACCCGCTGGGGCATTCGAGACCGGAACCGGAGCGTTCCCGAAGCCGAGCAGAGCTTCCGCCTCGAAGAAACCGGGCTCGTTCGTGCTGCGCACGGGTGACATTTCGGTTGGGGAAGGTTGTCCGCTGACGGGATTTCGATAGGTCAGCAGTTGCAGGCTGTCCGCGGCAGAAGGATCCAAGTCGTATGTGGCGACGAAATCTTCGGCCAGATTGACGTTTTCGCCCTCGAAGTGACCTTGGACCAGATGAGGTGTGTTCTGTTCCAACTGGAGCGGGAATGTCTTCGCCGGTGCCTGGAAGTTGCGAATCGCGAGCGCGGTGTGGAGTTCGAAGTTGATGCGCAAGTGAGCGGCGGCCTGGGCCTGATACGCGTCAGGACGGAGCGGAATCGCGAAGTAGGATTTAAGATTCTCGACCGGGATCGATTCGTGATATTCGATTTCAAGGCGTTTGGTCCCGTAGCCGGGAATGGGCACGATGCGGGCGCTGAACACGTTGCTGCGCTTGGCTTCTTCGGCGCCGCGTTCCCCCATCTGCAGCAGGCCAGGGTCGACGGATTGCTGCTTGAGTTGGTTGTAGATTTCCTCGGCGCGTTTGCGCTCAAGGATGACGGCGGGTAGACGCACCGGGCCGTCCCAGGTGGCGAAGTCGGAAATGGTTGCGTGGCTGGGCAGGGCGAAGATGTAGTTTCCTTCCTGAATTCCTCCGGTGTGATTGGAAAAGACCTGGCGCACGAAGACGCGGGCGTCTCCGTTATCGATGCGGATGGTAATTTCCATTTCTTCGAGCGAGAGGATCGAGGGATCGGGTTGCTGCTTGTCGCGCGGGATGAGGACGCCGGCGTCACCGAAGAGCGGCGCGCAGGCAAGCAGAGCGGCGAGGAATATAAGGGCAGGCTTTTTCATGGGTGCAGCTTCTGTTCTGGAATGCGGACCAGACCGTTATCGGTGCCAACGTAGAGGAATCCGTGCGCAGCGGCGAGCGCCGTAACGTTCAGCGAAGGCAGGCCGTCGTGAATCACCGACCATCGCTCGGACTGGCGGTCATACAGATAAAGTCCTTCGCCGAGCGTTCCGGCGAGAACGTAATCGGAAGTGACGAGCATGGCATTTGGATTGACCTCGAACGGCCCGGTGCCGACTTCGAACGACCGAAAGTGTCCGGAGTGGTCGAGTGCGAGAATCCCGGCGCCGTAAGTGCCCACCATCCAATCGGGGCCAACAGGAACGACGGCGGTGATCCAGTTGTGTTTCAGATTGGAAGTGGCGGTCGTGAAGTTGGCGGAGACGTTGCCTTTGTTCAGCAGCGACAGACCGCCTAGAGTGCCGGCCATGAGCTGATCTCCGTCGGCGGCGAGGGCATATACGTGATTGTTCACCAGGCCATGGAAGGCGTACATGCTGCGAGCGCCGCTGGCGTCGAGAAACGTCAGTCCGGAGGGAGTGGCGAGGGCGAGGCCGTCCCCGTAGGCCGCGACGTCCGTCACATGATCGGCGATCAGGCCGTCCGAGCGAGTGAGAACCTGCTGCACGGCGCCTGAGTCATCGAAGCGGACCAGGCCGTTGGCGGTGGCCACATCGATGGTTCCAGCCTTCTTGTCGGGGAAGATGCGATTCACGCAGAACACGTGTTCATCCTCCACGTGCCGCGCTCGGCCGTTACCGGAGTCGAGCAGATCGAGACCGCGATCGAAGTATCCCACCCAGATCCGCCCGTTCGCGTCCGCCGCCAGTGCGGAAATATTCCGATCGCTCAAGACGGCGCCCCCGGGTTCCAGAACGCGCTGCCAGCCGAAGGCGTGAGGCGCCATGCGAAACAGTCCCTCGCGAGCGACGGCATAGGTTGCATCACCGGACACGAAAAGTTGACGCACCTCGGTGAACTGGCTCGCAGGGCCCAGGTTGGGGTTCGGATGGCGGCCTTCCAGCGGGATGGCAATGACGCCTTGATCCTCCGAGCCCACGTAAAGCTGCGTCGTTGTGGCCAGCAGAGCGGTGGCCAGCACTCCGGGTGCGAGGACGCGGGAGAACTGGCCGGCGCTGAAGACGGCGACTCCGGTGGCCGTACCGACATAGGTCGTATCTCCGCTCATGGCGAGGGATAGGACCTGCGGATCGGGGAGGCGTTGCGCTTCGGAGAAGCCGTCCGTCTGGCCGGCATGAAAATGCAGCACACCCCGGTTCATCGTGCCGACCCAAAGATCGGAGTCGGTGCCTGTCAGCGCGGTTACGTAGATCGCATCGAGCGTTGGATGAAGGACGGTGATTTGTTTTCCGTCGTACACCAGCACGCCGCGTTTCTTGGTTCCGATCAGCAGACGCCCCGAAGGCGTGGGCAGGATCGCGGTGATGGCCCGTGCCTCAGAACTTGCCGGGAAGATCTGGCGGAAGGATCGTCCGTTGAAGGCGAGGATGCCCTGATCGGCCGAGGCGATGATGAGTTCGCGTTCGTGAGAGTCGGCCAAGACCGCCGGCGCGAGGGCGATGAGCGGTGAACCGGGGAGATCGGTGCCGGAGGAATAGCGGTGGAGCAGAGTGCCCGTGGTGTCGTACTCAAGCAGACCGGCCGGTCCGGCGAGAAAGAGATGATCCTGAAATTCCGCGGCCTGCTGAAAGACAGTGGGGGCGCCGACGCCTTCGAACCCAGGATTCCCGGACGGCGCGTAATGCCGAGAGTCAAAGCGGAACTCGTGCTGGGCACGAACCTCGTCCGTGGCGGAGCGGAGAGCGCGCGAACTGCGCCACATCACGAAGGATGCGAAGGCAAGAGCGAAGGTCAAGCTCAGCGCCACTGCTACACGTATGGACTTAGACGCGTGCTGCATGACTCCTCTGGCCGGGACACTGAACTATAAACGTTCAGTTCCGTGCTGCAAAGGGCAGAAGCAAAGTGCCTGCCAAAGATCCGGAACGCGAAAATCGAAGGAATTCGAGGAGCGAGTAGGGAACAAAGTGTGTGCTGCAGAAGACAGTGTTGCCCCGATGACACGTGCTGCCCAAGCTCAACCAACGATGGGATGATCGGGTCCGACGGACCCAAATGGGTCTCAGACATTTTTCGAAAACGTGACTGGCGTCACTGATCTACGTGCATGCCGTCACAGATCAGTGCTTCGCGCGCGGTTTGTCCTTGCGTCGATTTGGGAGTGTGGTAAACCAAGGGCAAGCTTGTTGTTTGCCGCCACTTTTTCTGTGCCACCGTCCAACAATTTTGACCGCGAAGGAGTCGCGCATGAAGCGAGTTGTCTTGCTCACCCTGCTCAGTGCAACTTTAGTACTACTGTCCGGCGGCGGAAATCCGGGCGCTGCCCGGCCGCAAGCCTCCAACCCCGGCGCCCTGCAAGCGCCGGTCGCGGCCTCGACGGCGGGATATTCCCTGATGGCGTGGAGCGAACTGGGAATGCACTGCATCGACGGAAAAGATTATTCCATCTTCTCCGTGCTGCCGCCGTACAACATCATTCACGCCCAACTGATTCAGAAGACCGAACCGCCGACCATCGTCACGACCGGCATCACGATTACCTATCAAGCAGCGGCGGACACAAAGGGATCGCTGAATAGCAGCAGCGCTGCGAAAACGAATTTCTGGACGTACGTGAACGCGTTATTTCTGGCGAACGTACCGCCAGAAACCGGCCTGGTGGGATACAAAACGCAAGGCGCGAAGCCCAACAAACTCACCTACAACTCGACGGTCGGGTACTGGGAGGCGGTCGGGATCCCGACTATACCCTACGACGACAAGGGAGCGTTCAATCCCTATCCCACCGCGCTGCTGACGGCGCGGGACTCTGCGGGCAACGTGCTGGCGACGGCGAAGATCGTGCTGGCCGTGAGCGACGAAATGAGCTGCAAGAACTGTCATGCCTCAGGCACGGACGCGGCAGCCCAACCCGCCAGTGGATGGGTGAACAACTCCGATCCGGCGAAGGACACCAAACTCAATATCCTCAAAAAGCACGACGACCGGTGGAACATCGCGGGATACCTGCCGCTATTGCAGGCAAAAGGGTACACATATCAGTCCAGCCTGTACCAGACGGCGGTATCTGGAACTCCGATTCTTTGCGCCGCCTGTCACAGCGATAATGCATTGAGCGCATCCGGGTTGACCGGCATTGGTTCGCTGTCGAAGGACACGCACACACTGCATGGGCCGCAGCTGAATCCGGCAACGGGAATCACGCTGGACAAGACCACGGATGACTTGAACTCGTGTTATCTGTGCCATCCCGGGCCGGTGACGCAGTGCAAGCGGGGGGCCATGAACAAGGTCACCTGCGCCAACTGTCACGGTAACGTCACTTACGTCGGCACCAACGCCAACAACGGAGCGCGCAACCCCTGGCTGAATGAACCGTCGTGCCAGATGTGCCACAACACGAGCAAGCGCTACACCACGACGTTTGCGTCCGGGAAATGGCGTGCTACGACCGACCAGACCTTTGCCACGAACGCCAACACCCCCGTCACCGGAGCGGACCTTTACCGTTACAGCAAAGGACACGGAAACGTGTTCTGCTCGGGTTGCCACGGCTCTCCGCACGCGGAGTATCCGACGCTGCAGGCGAACGACAGCTTGTATCCGAAGCATCTGCAAGGGTACTCGGCCAAGATCACCGAGTGCGGCACTTGCCATGCCAGCACGCTGGCGGCGACGGCGAACGGCGGGCCTCACGGAGTGCACATCGTGGGACAAGCCTGGGTGAATGCGCATCCGAACTATGTGGATAGTAACGGCTCCGCGTCGTGCGCGTACTGCCACGGGGCTACGTACAAGGGGACGGCCTTGTCGGTTGCCAAGGTCGCGCGCACCTTCAACGCTGGCGACTACGGGACCAAGACCTTCCCGGCCAACCATCAGTTCAGTTGCTACGACTGCCACAACGGGCCCAACGGAGGATAGTTGGAACCCCGTCTGGACGCGTCCAGAGCATTCTGAAGAATTCGGAGCCGCGCCCGCTTTGAAGGGGGCGCGGCTTTCGTCATGATGTAAATTCCCCGCGGTAAAGAACTTTTGCGGGCTCAACTCGCCAGCAGCAGCGCTGCCTGCTGGGAGGTCAAGAACGCCTCCGGCTGCGTGCGGAGGGGTAGGAGGTCGGGTGGGGAAGAAAAATGCGTCTACGGGCAGGGAAACTATGTTCCCGGGGCCAAAGAAAAGCGCACCCTGGTGGCCGTGCGCACCGGAGGATGGAATTTCCATAAAAGACCAGCCTCTGGCTCAACCCGACAATCACCAAAGTTCGCTTTATCCTTCGGCCCTAGGCGGGGGGCTTGGCTGACGTCCCGAAGGCTTTGTGAACGAGCGTGTAGCGGGCAGCGCCGATCAGGCCGCAGTCTTCGTTCAAGACTACTTTCACCGGCATATCCTTCAGCAGGGACTCCATGCGGCCTTTATCGAGGAATGCCTGCATGAACACCGGTTCCTTCATGCGCGCGACGACCTTGGAGGCGATGACGCCGGCGATGTAGATTCCACCGGTGGTCATGTAATAGAGGGCGCAATTTCCGGCCTCGGCGCCGAACATGCTGACAAAGATGCGCAGCGTCTGTTCACAGATCGGGGCCTTGCTCTCAAAGGCCAGCTTCGAGATAAGCGCGTTAGGGTCCGGAGCGGAGTTCAATTGCTCGCGCAGCCAGTCGGGTTCCTCGGCTTTGTGGGTGTCGCGAAGGAAGTCATAGATGTTGCGGATGCCCGGACCCGACAGAATCCGTTCACCGCTGACGCGGCCGTATTTCTTCCGGAGATAGGCGAGCAGGTCGGTTTCGAGTTCGTTGCGCGGGGCGAAGTCGGCATGTCCTCCCTCGCAGGCGAAGGGATGATGGCGGAATCCATCCCAATAGAGTCCCGCCATACCGAGGCCGGTGCGGGCCGAGATGACGGCGCGGTTGCCCTCGGCATCGTCGGAGCCTTCACTCAAGGTGACAAAATCCTTCGAGTCGAGGGCATCAATGCCATATGCATAGGCTTCCAGGTCGTTGAGCAGACCAACTGAGTTCAGCCGGAGTTGCCTGGCCAGTTCGCGGGCGTCGATGGTCCAGGGCAGGTTGGAAATCTTGCTGCGCCCAGACCGCACCGGGCCGGCGACTCCGAAACAGGCACTGTGCACCGGGATTCCTTCGCCGCGAATGAAGGTCGAGAGAATCTCCGACAAGCCCGGGTAATCCTGGCTGGGATAGAGTTTCTCGGTCACGCACTGCAGCCGGTTGCCTTCGGTTTCAAACGCGCCGAGGCGAGTAGAGGTTGCGCCGATGTCGCCTGCGAGAATCATGGTTCGATGGTCCTCCATTGCCGGTCGTCGAGTGCGAGGAGTTGGTCCGCTTCGGCGGGGCCCCAGGTGCCGGACGCATAGTTGGGAAACTTCCGCGGCGGCAAGGCGCGCCAGACGTCGAGCACGGGATCGACTACCGACCATCCGGCTTCCACCATGTCAGCGCGCTGAAATAAAGTTGCGTCACCCAGCATGCAGTCATAGATGAGAACTTCGTAGCCGGTGTAGGCTTCTGCCTTGAAATATTCCGAATACTCAAAGCTCATGTCGACGGAGCCGACGCGCAGCAGCGGCCCGGGTATCTTCGCGCCGAAACTGAGAGAAATGCCTTCCGCCGGCTGGATTTGGATGACGAGCGTGTTGGTGTGGGTCTTGTGGAGTGGAGATCCGCGGAAGAGCTCAAACGGCGTGCGCTTGAACTGAATCGCGATCTCCGTGTGCCGCTGTGCCATGCGCTTGCCCGTGCGGATGTAGAAGGGAACTCCGGCCCAGCGCCAGTTGTCAATGTTGAGCTTCAGCCCGACGTAAGTCTCGGTACGCGATTCCGGGGAAACGCCCGGTTCGGTGCGATAGCCGGGCACTTTTTCTGCGCCGATGAGCCCGGCCCCGTACTGTCCGCGGACGCTGCGCTGCAGGACCTCTTCGGAATTCAGCGGAATCAAGGAGTGCAGAACTTTCGCCTGCTCGTTGCGCACGGCGTCGGCCTGAAAGGATACCGGAGACTCCATCGCAATCAGGCTGAGCAACTGCATCACGTGGTTCGGGACCATGTCGCGCAGAGTGCCGGCGTTGTCGAAGTAGGCCCCGCGTCGTTCCACGCCAACGGTTTCCGCGTTGGTGATCTGTACGTGATCGATATAGCGGCGATTCCACAGAGGTTCGAAGATCGCGTTATCGAAGCGGAAGACCATGATGTTCTGCACGGTCTCTTTGCCGAGATAGTGATCGATGCGGAAGATCTGGTTTTCCTGCAGAACACTCTTGATATCGCGATTGAGCGCCTTGGCGGAATCGAGATCCTGTCCGAAAGGTTTTTCAATGACTACACGACGCCACTGGGCGTTCTCCTGGCGCGAGAGTCCCGCCTTGCCGAGTTGCTGGACGATTGGGGCAAAAAACTTGGGAGCGGTGGCGAGATAAAAAAGATAATTGCCCCCGGTGTGGTGTTCAGCGTCGATGGCTGCGAGACGCTCTCGAAGCTTGGAGAAGAGTTCGGGGTTGCCAAAGTCCCCGCGTTCGTAGAACAGGCGTTGCCTCAGCCAGGCTAATTGTTCGGCGCCTTCGTCTTTGGGCAGGAACTCGCTGACTTGATCGCGGAAGGCATCCACCGTGAGATCGTCGACCGAGACGCCGAGGATGAAGAACGTGTCCGGCAACAACTTGGCGCGGACCAGGTTAAAAATGGCTGGAATCAGCTTGCGCTTGGTGAGATCGCCCGCCGCGCCGAACAGAACGAAGACGCAGGGGCCCGCGACCTTGCCGGCAGTGTCGAGGACGGTATCCGGTTTGGCGGAAGTCGTGGTTGCCATAGGTCGCTCGGATGCGATCCTCCCCAGAGACGAAGTCCGCTCATTGTAGGCCAAGTGGCGGCGATTCCCCAAGCGCGCCGTGGAGTGGTGAAAGATTATTGCGAGTCTTTGTTGCCCTGCGAGCGAGCTTCGGCCTCGGCGAGCCAGCCGCGCCTCAACTTTTCTTCCGGGATGCTGGAGAGGTAAGGCTTGATATCGAGGATCGGCGTACCGTCGAGCATGTCGACTCCGCGAACCTGCAACTTGGCCCCTTTGCGAGAAAGAAGCTCGACTACGGTAAGCCCAATGGGATTGGGGCGCCGGGGTGAGCGGGTGGAAAAGACACCGTGCGGTTGCGTGGCAATCGGAGGCTGGCCGACCAGATCGAATCCGTCTGAGCGATCAAACATCCAGAGCAGGAACAAATGCGAGAAACCTTCCACGTCGAGCAGGCCGGCCTCGAATTCAGGCAGAATGTCGAGCACTCCTTCGGCGTCGTGTTTCGCGCCCAGGCCTTTCGGGATCTGCTTTGTCTCCGTATAAGGGGTGCGGGCGTGGCCAATCGGCCTCGGGGTAAACATACAGCTCACTGTAACTCTGACGGCGTTCTCGTGTATATCGCGCGGTTCCGATTACTGGGCTTTCAGTAGCGCGCTCACTTCGCGATCGAAGATGGAAGGATCGGTTGCCCCAATAAATTTCTTGTGGATGAGTCCATCGCGGTCAATGAGAAAGGCGATGGGCAGACCCAGCACACCTCCATACTGTCTGGCGACATCGGCGGTTCCCATTACGACGGGGTAGTTCATCTGAAAATGCTGGTAGAAGTCGCGGGCGGGATCCGGGCTGTCGTCCATCGAGATGCCGACGATCTGAAGTCCGGAGTCGCGGTACTTGTTCTGGAGTTCGACGAAGTGAGGCGTCTCTTCGCGGCATGGAGTACACCACGTTGCCCAGAAATCGAGCAGAACGACTTTGCCGCGAAGCGAGGACAGTCGCAGCGGCTGTCCGGTCAACTGCGTCAGGGTGAAATCCGGCGCAATAGCTGGTGCTTGCGGGCGAGTCGCCGTTCGGTGGGACCGGTAATAGAGTCCAACTGCCAGAGCCCCGACGGCCGCGATCAGCAAGAGTTTCGTGCGCACCGTCGGCTCGCTACTTCACAGCTTCGACAGGATAGCCTTTGTCGACCCAATCCGCGCCGAAGTTGTTGGCGATGTACAGGACTTTGACATTCGTGAACCCCATGGCGCGCAGAGCCTCAAATGCAGGTTTTACGTTGGGGCAATGACTCCAGGGACAACATCCGCAATAAAGAACGATGGACTTGTTCTTGGTGAGCGAGCCGGCACGCTGACGGAGTTGCGCCAGTCCAGCGTCGGTGCTGCCGGCACCAACGTATTCGGCACCGACGATGTGAGCCTGCTGGTAAAGCATGCGTGGGCCGACCTGCAGAACCAATGGCTTTTCGCCCTTGGCCTGCAGCCGCTTCACCAGATCTTCCGGATTGACGAGCTGCGACGCGGGGATCGAGCTGGCCTGGCCGAATGCCATGGCGCAGCAGAACAGAGTCATCACCGCGGCGCAAAGGATGCGTTTCGTAGGTTGAGTGCTGTGCATGATGATTTGATTCTAGTCTACTGATCCTGTTTTTTCTCCGGTTCTTTAGGGAGCGGCGCTTCGATGGGTTTGCGCGGCAGCATCTGATCGCGCATGGCGGCGTCATACACGAAGCTGGCGACGATGACGGCCATCTGCTTCAGGTCGTAGGGTTGCAGGCGATCGTACACGTCCATGTTGGAGTGGTGGGTGCGGGTTTCGTATTCGATGGGGTCCTGAATGAACTGGAAGCCGGGAATGCCGACAGCATCGAAAGAAAGATGATCGGTGCCGCCGGTGTTGCGCATGGTGAGCGTGGTCATGCCGAGGTCTTTAAAGGGCTTCATCCAGGCGTCGAAGATGGGTGCCACCGCCTCGTTCTCCTGTAGGTAGACGCCACGAATCTTGCCGGTTCCGTTGTCGACGTTGAAATACGCCGAGACTTTCGCCTGCTCGGGCTTCACCGACACGGGGCCGGCTTCGCGGCGCAAAAGCGTTGGCATCCCTTTCAGATTAGGATCGTCCATGGGCGGACGCGAGCCAAAGTGCTTCTCGACATAGCCCTGCGAGCCAAGCAGACCTTGCTCCTCGCCACTCCACAGGCCGATGCGGATGGTGCGGCGCGGCTTGATGTCGAGCGATTTGAGAATACGCACCGCTTCCATCATCACCACCGTGCCCGCGCCATTGTCGGTGGCGCCGGTGCCAGAGTGCCAGGAATCAAGGTGCGCGCCCAGCATCACGATTTCGTCTTTCCGGTCGGCGCCCGGAATTTCGGCGATGGTGTCGTATTGCATGGGATCGTCGTCATAGAAGTTGTTCTTGACGTTCAGTTCGAGCGTGACTTCTTTCTTTTGCTGCAGGAGTCGCGCGATGCGGCTCCAGTGCTCGGAAGCCATGGTGAGTTGCGGAACGGTCGCGGTTTCTCCCGGCTTGTAAGAGCCGCCAGACTGCACGAAGACGGTACCGCCGCCGGCCGTTCCCCGGCTGTGATCAATCACGGCAAGGACTTTTTCCTGGGCAAAGAATTCGTTCAGGTCTTTCATCAACTGCTGGCGGCGGCGGAAATCGGCGAAGCGGAAGGGCGGCCGCTCGCTGGGAATTTCGTAGTCACCGGTCTTGGCCAGGTCGTCGTCACTGAGGCGCTTGTATGGAGCTTCGGTGATGGGTTTCACGTCGGCGTCGGGTCCTAAGAGAACGATCATGCCCGCGAGCTTGCCGCGATATTTGTCGAAGTCCCTTTTATCATCGACATTGACGCGCACGCACTGGCCGGTGACGACGCCGTTGGTACCGGGTGTCCAGGCTTTGGCATAGGTAATCAGGGGAACGATGTCGGGCGCGGTCATGCGCACGTTGACGTATTCGTTCGCCCAGCCGCGGCCGAACGGTCCCCAGGATTCGAGATGGGAATTGCTGAGACCAAGTTCGGTGAGCTTGTCGCGCGTCCACTCATTGGCCCGCTTCATGTTGGGTGAGCCAGTGAGGCGCTCGCCGACTGAATCCATCAGCCCGGAGGCCAGTTCCATCACCTTGGAATTGCGGAAACCTTCGTAACGAATGCGCGAGATGGTTTCAAGGTCGACCTTTTCCTGCGAGTAGGCAGCGGGAACGAAGGACAGAATGACGACAACTGCGCAGCAAAATCGAGCAGAGAGTTTCATTGCGAAGTGGCTCCTGAGTGAAACTAAGCCGGGATTATACCGTCGCAACGTGGACTCGGTGGCGGAGGAATTGTAAAGTTTTCTATTGCCAGCCGGGTCCGATCCACGGCGTTGAGTTTTTGCTGGGCTATTCGAATTTCCAGAAGAAAAAAGTTGTGCGGGCGACCGCGCATCTGGGAGCAGACGGGGCGGCGAATCCTCACAACGAACAGGCGCTCACGGCGCTGGGCGGAACTGGCTTCGAGAGGAGGTCAATCGCGAGTATGGCGGGAGACAGCCGGCGACGCCCCAGGGAGACGTCACTCTATTCTTTGCTTTTTTCTCCTCCGGTCTCGGCAGGTTTGCCAGCCTCGGGTTTCTTTTCATCTAGGGCGGGAGACTTATCGTCATCGTCGCCATTTTTGAGGATGTATTGCACGATGACGGAAATGCGGCGATTGGAAGGGTCGAGAGGAGCGTCGGGTTTGCGAAGGCGCTGGTCGGCGAAGCCGCGGACCTGGGTAATCTGGTCTTGCCGGATGCCGTTGGCCTGCATGACGCGCCGGGCTGCGTTGGCGCGATCCGAGGAGAGTTCCCAGTTCCCGTAACTCGCGGAAGGAGCGTAGGGCTGAGAGTCGGTGTGGCCTTCGATGGACAGCTTATTGGGGAGTTTCCCTAACTCCTGCGCGAACGTGACCAGCAGAGCGCGTCCATCGTCTTTTAGAGTGGCGCTGCCGCTGTCGAAGAAAGTGCCTTTGGCCGACTCTGAGAGTTCAATCCGGAGGCCTTCCGTGGTCACCGTCATTTCGATGTGATTCTTCAACCTCTCGAAGTCCACCATCTGCTTCATGGCCTGCTGTAGCTGCTCCTTCAGCTTGGGCATGTTGTCGCGGGTGAGGACGAAGTTTTCTCCGGCGCCAGCCATGTTGGAGCCGACTTTCTTCGACGTGCCGGTAGGATCTTTGAAATATCCGCCGACCGCCTCCTGCACTTGTTTGCTGCTGTTCAGCAGCCACAGCACAATGAATAGCGCCATCATGGCGGTGACGAAGTCGGCATAAGCGACCTTCCATGCGCCACCGTGATGGCCGCCGTGCCCGCCTTTCTTCTTGATGATGATGGGGCGCTTGTTGGGTTCCATGACACTCTATTTCAAGCAGTGGCTGCGGCGGCCGCTCCGCCTCCGCGGCAAGCCTGTTCAAGTTCTTTGAAGGACGGGCGCACATGGCCGGGAATCGCCCGGCGCGCCACTTCGACCGCCATGATGGGAGCGCTGCCCTTGAGAAACGAGACCATCAGGACACGCATCACGTACAGGAAGGCGTGCTCTTCCTCGGCGGCCTTGGTCATGTTGGACGCGATGGGACCGATGAATCCATAACAGAGCAGAATTCCGAGAAAAGTACCGACCAGAGCGGCGGCGACCTTGTGTCCGATCTCTTCGGGCGGGCCGCCGAGAGCGCCCATGGTGATGACGACGCCGAGCACGGCGGCGACGATCCCGAGGCCGGGCAGGGAATCGGCCATGGTGCTAAGCGCGGTGGTGGGCTGGGTTGCGTCGTGGTGATGGACTTCCATGTCGAGGTCGAGCATCTGGTCCAGGTCGAAGGCGTCGACACCGGTAATGGCCATGCGCAGCGAGTCGCACACGAAGTCGCGCAGGTGATGGTTCTTGACGAAGTCGGCGTTCTTGGAAAAGACCGTGCTCTTGTCGGGTTCTTCCACGTCGGCTTCCAGGGCCATCAGGCCGTCTTTGCGCGCCTTGTTCAGCAGGTCATACATCATTTTCAGCGCGTTGAGATAGGCCTGCTTGCCGAACTTGGAACTGCCGAAGACGCCCCCGATGCCGCCCGCGATCTTCTTGATGATGTGCAGGGGATTGGAGATGAGGACCGTACCTATCGCGGCGCCTCCGATGATGAGCAATTCCGCCGGCTGAATGAGCACTTTGAGGTTGCCGTGCTCCATCAGGTACCCGCCAACGATGCAGCCGGCGACAACGAGAATGCCGATAATCGCGAACATTTCCTAACTCCCGGACGATGAGCTATGGTTCGACGCGGCCCCACGAGCCAGCCCCGAGGATGCGGCGTCGAGACACTGATGGGCGCGAGCCATCAGGGACTCCACGGAGTCTTCCGCCTGGGCCGCGGCGAGACCGATGGATACTGGCAGGGATCGTCGTTCGCCCCACCATTCAATGGCGTTTTCGGCAAGCAGCCGGTGTACCCGGTCGCGCACCGCATGCATGGACTGATCGCTGCAGCCGTTGAGAATCATGAGAAATTCGTCTTCACCCCAGCGCCCGACGAAGTCTGTCCGCCACAGCGCTCCTTCGAGCGTTCGGGCGAACGCACGCAACAACATGGATGCGGCTTCCGGGCCAAAGCTGGCGCGGAAATGCTCGAACCCGGCGGGTCTGGCCAGAAGAACTGCGAACGGAACGTGGACCTCGTGAAATGTCGTCAACGTATCCCGCAGGCGCGACCGCATCATGGTTTGGCTGGCCAGGAGGGTGACTTCATCCATGCAGCCGGGCACATCCATGGTGTCTTGCCGCTGGTCGTGACTGGCAACCCGCTGTTCCTCGAACGTTTCCAGGGCTCCCACGATGGAGCCGTGGGCGTTGCGCACCGGAACGGCCCGCAGACGGACGGGGATCTCGTGGCCTTGCTTGTGATGCAGAAAACCGATGGCCTCGACCGGTTGGCCCACTTTCATGGCACGAGCCAATGGACACTCCTCATTACAGAATTCGCATCCTGGTTGATCGCATTGCAGGAGCGCTTCGTTGACGCAGGAGTGGCCAATCACCTCGTGGCGGAGGCGACCGGTAAGTTGCTCGGCTCCCGCGCTCCACGCTGTGACTCTTTTCTGCTGATCGATCATGCAGAGTCCGGTGGGAACGCTTTCGAGCGCAGTCCGGTAGATTTCGGGATCGGAAAAGGCCGACATCATCGGGGTCTCGTTTCTTGAGACTCATCGGCACGAATCCGGGGTTCTTGATCTGGGTCGCAGCGACCCAGGGCAACCCCCATTTTTCACAAGAGATAGCCGGAGACGGTCGTGCCATATGGCACGGAAGTGCCATAGGCAATCATTAGCACGCAGGGGTAGTTTTTCCGGTGAGCAGTTCTTGGGGGAGGGCTGCCCGGGCGCTCCGAACTCATGCTGAGTTTCGGAGCGCTCGTCATTTTTGGCTGGTGTTGGCTGCGCGCATTTCCCCTCTCCATTCCTTCGGCAAGGGCAAGGACCGATACAACCAAGCTTGTGGAAAAGGTTGAACTCTCAGTCGTAAGCCCCTCTTGAAAAGGGACCTTTGCCGCTGATTCATTCCGGGTGGTTACGATGTTCTCAGACGGCCTAGTTCGTTGAGATGGTGAAGTTCACCGTGATCCGGGCCTGGGTTTCGACGGCTTCTTCGCCAAGATAGTGAGGCTTGAAATGCCATTGGCGAACCGCCTCGCGGGCAGCAGCGGCCAGGATTGGCGGGCCGCTCACGATGTGGAGGTCCTGGATCTGGCCATCCCGGCCGATGAGCGCTTGCAGGACGACCGATCCTTGCACTTTCATCTGCCGCGCCAGCAGAGGATAGTCGGGTTTTACCGTACTGCTGACGACCTGAGTCGCATCGGCGGACATCTTAATACGATCGGCCGCGTTGCTCAGATGCGGCGACGTTTGGGGCACCGAGGCTGGCGGGACCGCAATCGCCTGAGTTGGACTCCCGGGTTGCAGGTCCACACGCACTGAATTCGTGCCGGGATGAACCATGCGGTGAGCGTCTCCGGCTACGACCTCGACTTCGAGGGGCGGCAGTACCGTGCGGTTCACGATCGCCGTGTTCTCCGGAGTGGATTCGGACGGGGCAGGCGCTGCGATCCGGATGTGCTTCGAAGTCGCGGCTGAGTGCGTGGCTGGAGGCGGTTGCGTGCTTGCCGCTGCGACGACGACGGGCGAGGCCGCGGCCGGAACATGCTCGACCGCCTGTCCCTCCAGCGTTTCCGGCTTGTCGGGAAACCAGAAGTCCCGATCGCGATAGAGGATGAGCCCAAGGGCGATCAGAAGCAACGCGAGCGCGATTCCCATGGTGCGCCGCTGCGTGACAGCGGAGCCACGAGACCGGCCTTCCGGTAATGAGCGATATTCCAGCATGGGCTTGCGCTCGAGCCAGAGACGATGCGGATAGTATGCCTCGAAATCGACGCGGAGGCACAGAAAAAGAGCAGCCAGAGGGACACCCGGGCGACAGCCGATTCCCGGCGTGGTACATTGTCGCCAGACTAACCCACGAAGTTTCCGTTCAATTTCAGTCATTGGCGTCAGGCCGTAACTTTATTGGAGTCAGTGAATCCTATGGGCAGGATACCTGTGTCAGAGGAGCATCATGGAAGCGGAAGAATCGAAACCTGATCCGGAACAGGAATCGGGCGAACCGAAACCTGCCCCTGCGGGGCCGATTGCCGGGAACGAGGATGCAAGATCCGCCGGGGTAGCCGCCAGTGGGCCACCCCCAGTCGCGGTGTCTTCCCCGGCGAGCCGTGGCGCCGGGCTCAAAGAGATGACCGACCGGCGGCTGTCCCAGGTTTCGCGGCGCGAGCTTTTGAAACTTGCTCCGGTGCTTGCGCTGGGCGCTTTTGCCATTCCCAGGTTTCAAGAGTCTCTGCTCAAGAAGGGGCTTGGTTTCAGCGACTGGGCTTCGAAGCAGTTGTTTCGTCGCGGGCATCTGGCGCCTACGTTTGCCGATTCGGAAGTGACGCCCTTTGCCAAGTTTCCCATCAACGGCTACGACGTTGACGATCCGGGCGTGATTTTCGAAAACTGGACGCTCACGGTGACTGGCCAGGTGCAGAAACCGGGTGACTACAAACTCGCACAGATTCAGACCCTGCCACGTTTTCGCCAGAACACGCGCCACGTATGCGTCGAAGGCTGGGACGCGATCGGACGCTTTGGCGGCGCGCGCTTGTCCGATTTTCTCGCCATGATTGGCGCGGATACATCGGCGCGATTCGTTTCGGTGGTCTGTGCCGATGATTATTACGAAACACTCGACATGGCGACAGCGCTGCATCCTCAGACGCTGCTTTGCTACGAGATGTATGACCAGCCGCTGACCCGGCAGCATGGTGCGCCCCTGCGATTGAATGTGCCGACCAAAGTCGGCTACAAGCAGGCGAAGTACTTAACGGACCTGAAGGTGACGAGTGTTGTCGACCGCGTCGGATACTGGGAAGATCAGGGGTACTCGGAATTTTATGGGCTATGAAACAAGGAAGTGGCAAGGTGGCAAAGTGACAAGGTGCAATGCTTCCACGCTTCAGTAAGCATGAGACTTCTGTCCTTGCCACTTTGCCACCTTGAAACTTTGAAACGTGGGGTTCAAACATGAGCGGGACGGTGGTGGAAGTCATCCGCACGAAGGGGGATGAGACCGAAACGGTGGGGCGCGCGGCGTATGAGCATCCACTGCCGGTGCGCTTTTGTCATTGGTTGAACGCGGTTTCGCTGTTCGTGATGGCGGGCAGCGGTCTGCAGATTTTCCGGGCTTTCCCCAGTTTCGGCGCAAAGATTCCGCAAAAGGATCTGCTGAACTGGCCGAAGGCGTTTGCGATTGGGGGATGGCTGGGCGGTGCGTTGCAGTGGCACCTGACCTTCATGTGGATCTACATCGCGACTGGAATTGTTTATCTGGGATACCAGGTTTTCAGCGGAAATTACCGGCAGGTATTGTTTACCCATCGGGATATTCCGGGCATTTGGCCGATGGTGCGGCACTACTTTTTCTTCGGACCGAAGCCGCCCGCGCGCGAAGCTTACAACCCGCTGCAGAAGCAGGCCTACACGACGGTGATTGCGCTGGGTGTCCTTTCCGTGCTGACGGGACTGGCCGTGTGGAAGCCGGTGCAGTTTTCCTGGCTGGCATGGCTGATGGGCGGGTTTCACTGGGCACGGTTGTGGCACTTTCTGGTGATGTGGGCGATTTTGGGATTTGTGTTCGGCCATCTGGTGATGGTGATTCTGCATGGCTGGAGTAATTTCGTATCCATGCTGACGGGTTGGAAGAAGGATCCCGAGTACTGAGCGCGCGGGCGAGCGAGATGGCCGAGCCGAATGTGATCTGGAACAACCCGGAGCAAGCGAACGTGGCGCGCGAGCCGGACCTGATCGCGCGTGTGCAGCGTGGCCAGAACGAACTGTTTTATGAACTGGTTCGGCCGTATGAGCGCCGCGTCTTTGCGGCAGCGATGGCGATTCTGCGGAACGAAACCGATGCCGAAGATGTGGCGCAGGAGGCAATGCTGAAGGCGTTTGCCAACCTCCGGCAGTTCCGTGCGGAATCAAAGTTCAGCACCTGGCTGATTCAGATCACGGTGAACGAAGCGCTCATGCGGCGACGAAGGGAACGAACCGTAGTCATGGAAGGAATCGACGAGCGGCGCGACGAAGACAGCGACTACGCTCCGCGAGACTTCGCCGACTGGCGCGAAATTCCGTCCGAAGCGCTGGAGCGGAAAGAGGTCCGCCAGAAGTTGGCTCAGGCGCTGGCCTCGCTCGACCGCAAGTACCGGGAAGTGTTCGTGCTGCGGGATATGGAGCAGTTGAACATTCAGGAGACGGCGGAGGCATTGGGCATTTCGGTGGCGTCCGTAAAAACGCGGCTGCTGCGGGCACGCCTCATGCTGCGGGACCTGCTCGCAGGCGGATGGGATCAGGGATGGTTCAGCCGTTTGCCGTTCGAGAAGGGAACCAAGCCATGGTAATGGACTGCGAACGCGTGTGGCGGGAAATTTCGAATTATGTGGAAGGAGAAGTCGAGGCTCCGCTGCGGGCGGCGATGGACGATCATTTCCGCACCTGTAGGCGATGCCAGTCGGTGCTGGAAGGTACGCGCAACGTGATTCAGTTGTATGGCGATGAGAGGATGATCGCGGTACCTGCAGGATTTGGGCGCAGGCTTGAAAAGAGGCTGGCGCAAAGGGCCCGCGAGAGCAAGAGAAAGTGGTCGATTTGGTCGGCCTGGCTGGTTCCGGTCGCGGCGCTGGCATTGATTGCCGGCGGATTGCAGTTGGCAAGTTCCTACAGCAAACAACCATCGCTGCAATCGGCAATGAGCCAGGCCGGCCACGATATTCCCCCCGACATGATCGTGGTGGTTTCCGCTGAGGCCAAGATCTTTCACCTTCCGGGATGCGAGCTCATGCACAACAAAGACAAAACGCGAACCCTAACGGCGCGAGAGGCGATGCAGCAGGGGTACGTGCCGTGCGTTCGTTGCCTGAGGAAGTATCTGGAGACGGCGAGTGCGGCGAGGCCTGGGCTTGCTCTGGGACCTGGCGCGGAGGCGGACTTAGAGAATTCGGATGAAAAACTTGGCGGGCAGTAGAGGCCATATTGCTGGACACAAAAAACTTCGCGCTCCCGGTCTCTCACCCCGAATTGGCGGCTGGATGAGGTTCACGGAGAGCGCGAAGACTTCAGATTCCGGAATTGAAACGACGACTTAGTTGTTCTTCATCTCGTCGTGCTTCATGTTGTCGTCGTGTTTCATCTTGTCGTCGTTCTTCATGGTGTCCTTGCCCATCTTGTCGGCCTTGGCGGTCTTCTTCGCTTTCTTGGGCTTGGCAGTCTTGTCATTCTTCATCTGGTCGTTCGACATGGAGTTCTGAGACTGGTTGTCGTTCTTCATGTTGTCCTGCTTCATCTGGTCTTGCGCGAAGCTGGCGGCGGAGGTCGCCAGAACGCAGGTCAAAGCCAAACTGCTCCAAAACTTTTTCATAGGTTCTCCTTGATGAGTTCTCGATGGCTTCGCAGGTGATTTACCGGCGCGCAGAGATGGGATGAGACTGTGGGCGGAAAGTTACAGTGCCGGCGGAATTTCCCAGGCAACGGGCCAGAAACGTCAGCAGGCCAGTTGATCGCGGGTGATTTTCAGACCGGGTAGGTTTCCGAGCGCGGTCACGGCCACGGTTTCGGTCTTGAAGAATTCGTTCGCGAGTGCAGTCAGGTCGTCGGCCGTGACCGCCTCGATGCGTTCGATCAATTCATCCAGACCGACGAAGCGGTCGAAGTACATTTCCTGGCGCGCGAGGTTGGACATGCGCGCCGTGCTCGACTCGAGCGACAGCATCAAACTGCCCTTGAGCTGAGCCTTGGAGCGGCGGAGTTCTTCCTCGGGTACGGGTTCGGTTTTCAGCTTGTGAAATTCGCCGACCACCGACTGCACTACCTTTGCGGCGGAGGCCAGCGAGGTTCCAGCGTAGACCGCCAGGCAGCCGGTATCGCGGTAGGGGTTGAGATCGCTATAGATCGAGTAGGCCAGACCCTGGCGCTCGCGAATGTTCTGGAACAGGCGGGAACTCATGCCGCCGCCGAGCAAAGTGTTCAACATATAGCTGGCGTGGCGCTGCTCGTGCGCCAGGGGATGCGCGGGCACGCCGACACACAACTGCACCTGCTCGAGAGCCTTCTTGTTACGCAGGATGATTCGGGAAGCGGTTTTGGGCACCGACGAATGCAGCCCATTCGCCCTGGACTTCATCTTGTCGAAGTGATTGCGGACGAGGTCGACAAAGCGCTGGTGATCCAGATTGCCGGCGGCGGAGACAATGATGTTATTCGGCGCAAAGCTATGCTGATAGGCTTCCACCACCGGCTCGCGTTCGAAGCGCTTCACCGTTTCTTTCGTGCCCAGGATCGGCTTGCCCAGCGGGTGATCCTTGTAAAAATTCTGGGTAAAGATTTCGTGGACGAGATAGTCGGGGTTGTCTTCGTCCATCTTGATTTCTTCGAGAATCACCCTGCGCTCGCGGGCAATGTCCGCGGCATCAAAAACCGGGTTCAGAACCAGATCGCTGAGAATGTCGAGTGCTGTCGCGATGTGTTCGTCGAGGACTTTGACGTTGAAGCAGATGCACTCCTTGGCGGTGAAGGCGTCCATGTTTCCGCCGATGGAGTCGACCTCGCGGGCGATTTGCTCGGCCGTGCGGTTCTTCGTTCCCTTGAAGACCATGTGCTCGATGAAATGGGAGATTCCATTCCATTCGGCCTGCTCGTCCCGGGAACCGGTCTGCAGCCAGATTCCGATCGATGCCGAGCGGATGTGTTTCATCTCCTCGGTGATGACGGTGAGGCCGTTGGCCAGTTTTTCGCGATGGATATTGCGAACTTCGTGCACCATGAATGACTTCCCGACTCCTGTACCCTGTAGACCCAGAGGAAAACGTGGCGAAAGGATTATCTTGTTATTCTGACATAGGGCAGACCTCTGTGCGAGAATAGTTTAGTTGTTTAGAATCAATGTTTTGAGTGTGGTTTTGAATTTCCGATATGGGCGACTTCAGCCAGTCCGGGACGAATCAATCTCAGTCCATCCTGCTCGGAATGAACCGGGCTGAGATGACTTCGCTAATGGAGGGTGAGGGTGAGCCTGCCTACCGGGCGCAGCAGCTTTTGCAGGCGGTTTACCGGGATCGAGTGTCGTCAATCGGGGAAATCTCAACCTTGCCGCTGACGCTGCGAACCAAGCTGGCAGAGGATGGAATTGCGGTCGGATTGCCCAAGATCGACCGGCGCTTCGTAGCCCAGGACGGCACCGCGCGTTATCTCATAGAACTCAGCGATGGTCAGAGCGTGGAGACGGTGTGGATGCCCGAGGGGGATGACGGCGAAGCCGGCGACGGAAGCGACGCGGGGGACGAGAGTGCTGGGCGCGGCTGGGACCGCGCTACGATTTGCGTATCAAGTCAGGTAGGTTGCGCCGTCGACTGCCAGTTCTGTTTGACTGCGCTGCTGGGCGTCAAGCGGAATCTGACGGCGGGAGAGATCGCGGGGCAAGTGTGTGCCGTTTTGCAGGATAAGAAAGTCTCGCCTCCCGAAGACCGCATCAATCTCGTGTTCATGGGGATGGGGGAGCCGTTTCTCAACTACGACAACTTCATGAAGGCGGTGCGCTTGCTCGTGGAAGAGGTGGGCGTTCCGGAATTGCGCATGACGGTTTCAACGGCGGGGATTGTGCCTCGGATCCAAGACTTTGGCCAGGAGCCGATACGTCCCAAGCTGGCCATTTCGCTGAACGCATCCAATGAAGAATTACGCACGAAATTGATGCCCTTGAACCGCAAATGGAACCTGGAAAGGCTGACCTCGGCGGCCCGGGAGTTTCCTTTGAGACCCCGTGAGAAGCTCACCTTTGAGTATGTTCTGCTGAACGGGGTGAACGACTCGGTTCGAAACGCGCAAGAGGTCGCGGACCTTCTGCGGAATATGCGGGCGAAAGTGAACCTGATTGCGCTGAATCCCGGGCCAGGCATTGGCTTTTCCACCCCCGCGCCGGAACAGGTGCAGGCTTTCCAACGGGTCTTGATCGATGCCGGCATTCCGGCCTTCGTTCGGCGCCCGAGGGGCCGCGAAATTTACGCGGCCTGCGGCCAGCTCAAGCGTACGGTTGAGATTGCCACAATACTGGCACCGTAGCGTCTTTTCCCTTCGAAGCCACCGGGGCGATCTCCAGCGAGGGCAGTTCGACGCGCAGCAGAATTGAGCCGTCCTCCCGCCAGTGGCGCGCAATCTGGCCATGATGTTCCTGCAAAATCCCCTGACAGGCGCTGAGGCCGAGAGCGTCGTCAGGATCGGTCTCGGTTGAGTTCTGACTCGGACCAGCGGGGCTGTCCAGCGCCTCGGTGGCGATTTCCAGCAGCGAGCGGTCGGAGGCACGCTGGGTGCGGATGGACAGGGTTCTGCCGCCTCGTTCGGCCATCACGTGCAGGCAGTTTCCGATCACTTGCAAACAGACCTGCAATAGCTGGTTGGAATCGCCGAGGACTTTCGGCAGTTGAGGATCGAAGTGAGGATTCACCACGATTCCCATCGCTTCCCATTGCGGTTGAGTGAGCTTGGCCGCGGTACGCGCGAGAGTATTGAGATCGACGGGGTTCTTGGGCACGGGCGCCTGCTTGGCAAAACTGATGAGGCTGGCGACCAGTTGCTTGGTGCGCCGGACGTGCTGGCCGATTTTCGACGCCAGCTGCTTTTGCTCGGTTGACAGCGGAGTGCTTAACAGGAGGTCGGCATAGCCCAGCATGGCGGTGATCGGGTTGTTCAATTCGTGCGTGGCGCCCCCGACGAACTGCCCGATGGAAGCCAGTTTTTCCGATTGAAGGATTTGTGCCTGCAGGCGCTTGAGGTTGTCGACCGACTCACGCGAGTGATCGAGCATCCGGACTAATTCGAGGTCGAGCAGTTGCTGGCGGATGAAAACCATCACGCCCAGCAACAGAGACGCGAAGAGAGTCAGGGAGATTCGGAAAATCCGGATGGGACGGGGCGCACTCGAGTCCGACATTGCCCAGACCGCAAACAAAGGCAAAGAGAAGACGGCAATCATGCTGCAGCGGGCGACCCACACTCCGTACCCGGTGCGGATCTCGCGGGCGCTTCCCTCGGCTGCCTCCACCCGGGCACTCAGTCCGATCCAGGTGAGCCATGCCATGGCAAAGGCCAGGGGAATGTCATAGAAACTGCCGCTGTAGTAGACGCCGCGGGCGATCGCCCAATTGGCCAGAAAAGAACTTCCCGCATAACAGAGGCTCATGCCGAATAATGCGCCATAGAGCCGTCTCCAAGCGTCCTTGCTGCCCAACCAGGAGGCGATCAGTCCGAGCAGTAGCGCGATCTTCTCGGTGGAGTAAAGCGCATTGAGATTGCGGTTATAGGCGGCGACATCGGGAACAGCGTATTGCCAGGGCAGAACAACCAGGACGTACAGATAAAACCACCACACCAGCAGAAGGGCGAAGTCCAGGCGCCCGAGGCGGGCGGCGTATTCGTCGCGCGGCACATGCGGGCGAAGCGCCAAGGCTGCCATCAGCGGAACAAGGTTCAGAAAAAGAATCACGTCCCCGGTGAAGATGTCAGGTACCTGCCGGTGCAAGACAACCTCGAAGTACACCCAACAAAGCTGGTAGCTGAACCAGAGTCCAACCCCAAGGATCAGAAGCGACCAAAAGAGCCGCAAGCGACCATGGGATCTCAGGGCGAGTGGAACGAACGAAAGAGCCCCGGAGAGTAAGAGGAGGCTTTCCAGAATGTCAGTGAGTGCGGTGAGCCGAAAAGACTGCGGTTGTGTAGCGGCGGCGACCAGGAAGGTGACTATCCCGGCGCCCACTACGGCCAGCCACAGTTTGGATCGGTTGCTCAAGACACAGCCTCAGCGATCATTTTAGAGCCCAACGCGAAGCCAAGGTGGTTACTGTAGTAATCTATGCCTCAAAGATTAAAAGGGGCGTGCTTTGACTGGCTGCGTGCCGACGCTTATGCGGACGACGGAAACCAACCGCCCAAATCCGTGGAGATAAACGCGATTGGATCCTCAGGTTGAGAGCGGCCGAAGTTCCTGGAGACTGATCATCGCACACGATCCCGGCGAGACCCGCCGGACTGAGCGCTGGCTGGCGACCGCCCGCGTGTTTCTCGCCGTATCCACACTGGTCGCCATCCGAATGGATCCGACGGAGTTAGGGAACTCGTGGCCGGCGTATGGGTTATTCGTTTTCTATCTGGCCAACAGCATCCTGATTCTGATGCTGCTGCGGCGGCGGCAGCACTCGACCTCGGGATTCCGCTGGCTGGTGCACGCCGGCGATATCGTCTGGCCGGCGGTGATTTCCATTTTTGCCGAAGGCCCCCGGACTCCTTTCTTCCTGTTCTTTTTCTTTGTCCTGGCCGCCGCGGCTTATCGCTGGGGCTTGTGGGAAACGCTGGGCACCGCGGCAGCGGAAGTTGCCTTGTTGTGGATGGAAAGCGTTGTCCTGATTCATAACCTGCTGCGCCCGCGCGGTTCGCTGCCGTGGCGCGTTTTGCTTGGGCTGCGGGTGAACTCCGGCGAATTCGATCCGCAACGTCTGTTCATGCTTTCCATCTACCTCATTGTGATGGGCTTGCTGTTGGGATATCTGGCCGAGCAGCAAAAGCATTTGCGGGCGGAAAAAGCTTTCGTCACCGGCATTCTTTCCAAAGTTCGGGTGGAAGCCGGACTCACCGGAACGATGCAGCAGATTTTTGGCAAAGTTCTAGCGATGTACGGCGCACCCCGATTGCTGGTAGCCTCCCAGGAATCGCATAGCCATCGCGTGTTCGTGGGAGAAATGAGCCGGTCGAAGGAAGGGGCGCTTTCTGACTTCCGCTGGCTGGAATCGAAGCCTCGCGACGGCAGGACCTACCTTGACGATTTTCCCGGGAATGCGCTCTCTGCGATTTTCGACGGCAGTTGGACGACCTTAGCTCTGGACGAGAACGGGAATGCGGTGCCAGTGGCAAATCTTGCACCGATTTCGCAACTCCGCGACGCACAGAGCTTCAAGTCGCTGGTGACCGTGTCTTTCCTTTTTGGCGGCGACTGGCGAGGCCGGGTATTTCTGTTTGATCCGACGTGGCATGGAGAAAAGCAGGAGGAACTGCGATTCCTGCTGGATCTGGTACGGCAGTGCGGGCCGGCGGTTTATAACGTCTATCTATTGCACCGGTTGCGGCGGCGAGCGGGCGCGGCCGAACGAGCGCGGTTTGCCCGGGAGTTGCATGACGGCGCCGTGCAATCGTTGATCGCGATGGAGATGCAGATCGATGTGATTCGCAGGCAGGCCGAGGCGGGCAAGCCGCTCGGCGGAGAGCTGGGGCGAATTCAGGCCCTGTTGCGTGAGGAAGTGCTGAAGCTGCGCGAGTTGATGCAGCAGATGAAGGCCATCGAGATCGATGCTCCCCGCTTGCTCGGAGTCTTGACGGACACGGTGGAGCGCTTTCAGCGGGAAACGGGAATCGGCGCACGCTTTGTCACCGATATTGAGGAACTCGACATGCCGCAGCGTGTTTGCCGCGAACTGTTGCGCATTGTGCAGGAGGGGTTGGTGAATGTGCGCAAGCACAGCGGGGCACGCCACGCACTGGTTCGCCTGGCCGCAAACCCGGACAACTGGACCCTGACGATCGAAGACGACGGCCAAGGTTTTCCATTCGAGGGGCGTCTTTATCAGGACGAGATGGAGACCTCGGGGAAAGGACCCATGATCATTCAGGAGCGGGTTCGTTTGATTGCGGGGCAACTCACTGTAGAATCAAATCCCGGACAAGGAGCGCGCCTCGAAGTGAAGGTGGCTCGCAGTGGGGAAGTGCATGAATTCTAGAAAGTCGCAAACACGCATTGTGATTGCCGACGATCATCCGATCTTCCGGGATGGTCTGCGGCGGTTGCTTGAGGCTGAAGCCGAGATGAAAGTGATCGGAGAAGCTTCCGATGGCTCCGAAGCAGTGAAACTGGCAAAGCAGTTGAAGCCGGACATTATGCTGTTGGATCTCGCGATGCCGAAACACCCGGGTTTGGAAGCTCTGCGGGATTTGAGTCAACCGGCGAACGCCACCCCGGTTCGGGTCATTCTGCTGACCGCGGCAGCCGAAAAGAGCCAGATCGTCGAAGCTTTGCAGCTGGGAGCGCGCGGCGTGGTGCTGAAGGACTCCGCCACCCAGCTATTGCTCAAAGCGATACAAACGGTACTGGCTGGCGAATACTGGGTGGGGCGCGAGAGTGTCTCCAACCTGGTGCAATATCTACGGACGCTCATGCAGTCCACGCACGACGAAGCCCGGCAGAGAAAGTTTGGGCTGACCCCACGGGAATTGGAGATTGTGTCGGCTGTGGTCGCCGGATACTCCAACAAGGAAATCGCGGAGTACTTCAAGATCAGCGAAGACACGGTGAAACACCACCTGAGCAATATCTTCGACAAGCTCGGGGTTTCGACTCGCCTGGAACTGGCGCTATTTGCGGTGAATCAGGCATTGCCGCTGAAGAGTATCTCGTAAGTGACTCTGTTGACGAGGGTTCTGCTGCCCGTTGATTCGGTGGCACTTTGGTGCCATTGGCCCCTCCAGCGCGGACAGCTATGATTTCATGAAGGTGATGTTCTGGCTCAGATGGCCTGTAGAAGTCCGATCAGGATTTTCAGACTAAATCGAGCCTAAGTTCAGCTCGAGGAGAGCGACAAGAGGAGCCCCGTGGTGAACATCTTACAGCAGCTCTGGAGCGACGAGCGCGGGCAGGACATCGCAGAATACGCGGTCATGCTGGCCGTGATCCTAGTCATCGTAGTGGGCACGATCCGTCTTATCGGATCGAACGCGAACAACGTGTTCTCGAGCGTTGGAAGCGCAATCCAGTAAACCGACCCGCTTCACTTTAACCCACTCCAAATTTGCTTGCGAACTGGCAGCTCAGGCGACGAGCTGCCCTTGACCTATCTTACCGCGAGAACTCTTCCAGCCTGCAGCTTCCCCAATCGCAAACTACTTCGGTTCTGGGGCGGTACCCGCCGTGGGAGTCGCCGGAGTTGTCGTGGTCAACGCGACCTTTTCGGTTCCGGTCGACAAGCGCATCAGGTACGGGAAGAAGGGAGTAATCTCGAACTCCATCTTTTCCCGGGCAGAATTCAGAGCAACAGCCTTGGCTTTGGAGAGTTCGACCTGATCGCTCCAAGGGTCGACTTTGATGCGGCCTCCAAGCGGCAACGCGGCAATCTGGTCCAGACGCTTCTGGTCGAGTGCCGGAGCCTGCGCGAGGAGCGAAGACATCCGGATGCTCTTGCCGCTGGCGATGTTGTTGCCGAGGTGAGAGCGGATCAGGTTGGTCAGCTCGGGAGCGTGATCTTGCAGCGCTTTGAGAAACAGGCCGGCGTTGCCGAGTTTGTCCTTGTACGGGGAGTTTTTTAGCAGGTCCACGGCCTTGGCGTCGGCGGCGTCTTCATCTGCCTGTTTGTGGCGGAAGTCGAGCTTCTCGAAAGATTCCTGATCCGGGAAGAACATGCGGTCGTTAAACGCGAGCTTGGTGTCGAGGCGGTGACCGAGCACGATGTGCCCGAGTTCATGCGCGAGCACCATCGCCAACGAAGCTTCATCCGGCAATACATCCAGGAGCCCGCGACTGACGACAATCGTGTGACCGATGGTGAACGACTCCAGCGGCGAAGTCAGAAGCACGCGGCAGCGGACGTCACCGTTCAAATCAATGTTATTGGTGACCAGCAGATTGTTCACCACGGTGCAGAGAACCTTGTCGACTTCTCCCGGAGGCGCCAGCAATCCGATCTTGGTCAGACGTTCCACGGCATTGTCTTCGGCCTGCTTCTCCCACAGGCGCTCGGCCACGACCGGGCTGGCGTCGGCGGCGGCGTCGCTCTGGTCTTTTACCGATTGCGGCGAATCGATCAGGATCTGCGTGAACTCCTCGCTCTTGCCCAGGCCCTTCAGGTCATAACCCCACAAGCGGGTCTGCGCCTTGAAGTGCATCGTCTTGGAGAGTCCGGTTTTCAAGTTGGATTCTTCCGAATAGACATAAGCGGGCAGCCAAACTCCGGGGCGCAGGTTCAGGCGCCAGCTGTCGAAGTGGAAGAAGAAGTTGATTTTCGGCTGAGGGTAGTAACTGCCGTTGAAGCGCACGATGTTGTAGTCCTGGTCTTCCACCCAAATGCGACCGGCGAAGTGCGGCGTCCTCTGGCCTTCTTTTGGCTGGACGTCGATCACCAGGCAGCGAACTTCGCCCAGGAATTCACGACGAACGAACGTGAAGTTGTAGTTGCGTTTCTGCAGGTCGGAATCGATGACGATCATCTGCACAAAACCCATGGGCAGATAATGCAGGGCATAGACGCCGGTGAGTTTGGTGAGTACCTTATGTCCGAAGCCGGGTTGACCGATGAAGGAAACATCGTCGGGACCATTCGACATGTCGAGCCGGCCCAGGAAATAGGAATCCTTCACCGGAGCCATGTCGCCTGATTTGTCGCCCTTCTCGCCTTTCAGATCCTGGAGATAAGTCTCGACCATGGGATGCATGTGCCGCATCTGGGCCATGAAGAAATGCTCGCGCTCGACGACGCGGTCGAGCACGTCGTTCAGGGTGGCTGTTGGAGGGGCTGGCGGAGCGGCCGCGGGTGCTGGAGCCTGGACTGCAGGAGTCGAGTCCTGCGCGGAAGATGTCAAAGACAGGAGCAAAAGAAACAATGCCAACCGCAATCCCGAACTTACTTTTCGCATAAGAACCTTCTGGACCTCAATCAAGCAATCTGGAAAATAATATGCAGGATGGCAGTCGAGTCTGACGGTTGTCCGTCCCGCAGCGCAGGCTTAAAGTGAATCTGTTGGGCGGCGCGCACGGCAGCGTCATCCAGACCGTGCCCCAGCCCGCGTACCACACGGAGCACGTGAATCTTGCCCGACGCTTCAAATACCACCTCGAGAAGAACTTCTCCTTCAATGTGCTTGGTGCGGGCCTCTTCAGTGTAGATGGGAGTCGGCTTGGAAAGGATTTCTGCCGGCGTGATTTTCGCCGCAACCTCCGCAGGCCTGGACTGAACGGTTGGGGGTGCGGGGACGTCGGCACTGCCAAAGCCAGCTTCGCGCACTTGACCGTTGCCGGAGCGAGGCGTCTGCACCGCCACGCCGCCACCGAATCCGGTGCTGGCAACCACGCCCTTCACTCCCTTGGCGCCGCCGGTTCCATTGCCGTAGCCGGGACCGGTCGGCATGTCGAAACCTCCCGCGGACGCAATGTTGACGACCTTGCCCGGATTCGCCTTCGCCGGAACTCCGTTAGGATCGCCGAAACCGCCAGTCTGCACCTGCTGCGCCGGACGGTCGATCGTCTGTGGAGCGGAACTGCCCGTCGAGAAGACATTGGTGCGGACAACTTTCGGCAGCGCCGGGGTCGGATCTGGCGGTAGGTCCAGCTTCCTGGACACGATCTTGACTTCTGGAGCGGGAGTATCCTCCACCGCTCGCGGCTTAGGTTGCGGCGCCGCCAAATGCAGCGCAGCGGGCGGAGGATCGAGCTTGGCGATCAGCACCGGCTTGGGCGGCAAGCGCTTCTGCGGCTCGTGATTCACCGGAACGGGCGTGGTAGGAACCAGATTGATTGCGTGATAGTCGCGCTGCGGCGCCGCAAGAATCTCGGGATGCAACAGCGGAATCCAGATCAAAATCGCAATCAGCACGGCCTGAACGCCGTAGCTCAAAAAAAACTCCGACCAGGGCATCTTCCACTTGGGAAGTGAAGAAAATAAATTCGTTTCAGGAGACGAGGCCGCCATATGCGTTTGGGTGAAACACTGTTCCGAGCCGGGCTACCAGTTCAGAACACAGGTTATCGTGTAAAAGTTTTCCCTGAATCCATAAAAACGCCGGGAGAACCTGGAGCGTCAGGGACCAAACAAAAGTGTACTACCACCAAATTCGATGCACGGCAGAGGCCAATCGGGCGATTTCTGTTTCGGTTGTAAGTTATTGCCTGGCAATCGCTTATTCGCGACCTCCGAGTGCCGGAACGGTCGCCGGGGATGGGCCGTGCAAAAAACTACATCCTGAAGTAAGAGATTTCCGCGCTGTCTGGCAAGCCCCGGTCGGGGCTTAGCAGTGCACGATTTTGCTATTTTGAATGCCCCGTGTCGCATTGCGAGTGTCGACGACCAATTGAGCTTCCTCTACGATGCGGCGGTAATCGTAGTCGGAGTGGTCGGTCACGATCAGGACGCAATCGTACTGGCCAAGGTCTTTCAGTTCCGCCCGTTTCATCTGAAGGTCGTATTTGCGGCCCCGTCCGATGACTGGGAAGTAAGGATCGTGATAGCTGACCTGTGCTCCGTCCTTCTGCAATAGTTCGATGATGGTCAGTGCCGGTGACTCGCGCAGGTCGTCGATGTCTTTCTTGTAGGCAACGCCGAGCACCAGTACGCGCGCTCCATTGACGGATTTCTTGTGGCGATTCAACGCACTGCCGACAGACGCAAGCACGTGATAAGGCATCTGAGTGTTGATCTCTCCCGCCAATTCGATAAAGCGCGTGCGGAAGTCCCATTCCTTCGCCTTCCAGGAAAGATAAAACGGATCCACCGGAATGCAGTGACCGCCCAATCCTGGGCCGGGATAAAACGGGTGAAAGCCGAATGGCTTGGTCGACGCGGCCCCGATGACTTCCCAGATATCAAGCCCCATGCGCAGACAAAGAAGCTTGAGTTCGTTGACCAGGGCGATGTTCACGCAGCGATAGATATTCTCCAGAAGCTTGGTCATCTCGGCCGCTGCCGGGGAAGAGACGGGAACGGTGCGATTGAAAATGGAACCGTAAAGCGCGCAGGCCAGTTCCGACGCCTGCGGACTTAGGCCGCCGACCACCTTGGGAATATCGCGCCGGGCGACGGTGGTGTTGCCGGGATCCTCGCGTTCAGGCGAAAACGCCACCAGAAACTCCCGGCTGGCATCGTTCGAGGTGTTCGCGCGGGTCGCTTTCAGCCCCAGTGGGTTCTCTTTCTCCAGGATGGGGACCATCACTTCTTCGGTGGTGCCGGGATAGGTCGTGCTCTCGAGCACGACCAACTGACCGGGCCGAAGATGAGGAGCGATCGAATGGGTTGTGCCGGTAATGAAGCTGAGGTCGGGCTCGTGATATTCGTTGAGAGGAGTAGGGACGCAGATGATGATGGCGTCCATCTCGGAGATTTTCGAGTAGTCCGAAGTGGCTGAGAATCCGTGCGCCTTGGCCGCCTGGATTTCCTGGGCCGCGATGCGGTAGATATAGGAGCCGCCATTCGCCAGGGTTTCGACCTTCCGGGCGTCGATGTCGAAACCGGTGACGTTGAAGTTCTGCTCACTGTACAGCAGGGCAAGAGGAAGTCCAACGTACCCGAGCCCGATGATGCCAACGCGCGCCTGGCGCTGTTTGATTTTTGCCTTCAATTGGTCAATGTGAGCATCGGCGATCGGCGTAGTAGTCATGGATTCTTTCGGAAGAGACTCGGTTTGAAAATAGGAATAATGGGGGACTCGATGATTTTATCATGCGGCGCGCGCCGATTCCGAACTCAGAAATGCATTGCCGGAACTAAGGAAACTGTGCAAGTTCCGGCACAATTGGCGGGGCGATGAGGCCGGCGGGATTCACGAAGCGTCGTCGGAACGCATTGATTGCAGCCGGGTTACTTCTTCTATTCGGTCTTGCGGCGAATGCGGGCAGAGTTCTGGTGGTGAACGATCCGCAAAAGGCGGATGTGATCGTCGTGCTGGCCGGGGAGACGGATCGTCGCCCTGCCCGTGCTCTCGAACTGCTCTCACAAGGCTACGCACCGCGTGCCGTCATCGATGTTCCCGCGGCTGCCCGCATTTACGGAATTTCCCAAACCGAACTGGCGCGAAAGTATATCGAGCAACTTCCGCAGGCTGCTTCCATCGAGATGTGCCCGATCTGGGGACTTTCCACGCGTGACGAGGCACGCGATGTTGAAACCTGCCTGCGGGGGCGGGAAGCGCACCGGATCTTGATCGTTACTTCCGATTTTCACACCCGCCGCGCGCTTGCCATCTTTCGCCACGAAATGAGAGGCAAGGTGTTTTCCGTGGCGGCAGCCGAAGATGCGAGCCAATATGGGACGCGCTGGTGGGCTCATCGGCAGTGGGCGAAAACGTTTCTGGATGAATGGCTGAGACTGTTCTGGTGGAACACGATTGATCGCTGGCGTTGAGCATTTCGCCTACTCAGAGCGGGAAGTGGCGCACACGTTTCGATGAGTTTTCCACTGCAAAATCCGATCGCGGGTACAAAAAGCATTGACGGACAACAACAGGGAGGGTACGATTTCGTACAAAGGTCATCAAAATAGTTATTAACGGAGTATGGGAATGAGCAAGGCCGCTGTGCGCAAGATGGTAAGTTGCGTGCTTGTCATTCTTTTCCCGATGTCTCTTTTCGCCGCCGATTCGAACGCGGCCATGCTCTATACCCATGGCGCTGCTTGGGTTAACGGCGCGTTCGTTCCGCGTTCCTCTTCCGCGATTTTCTCGGGAGACCTGCTCCAAACCCGGTCTGACTCGGTCGCCAATATCAATCGGAACGGCTCCACCATCACTGTGCAAGCGGACTCGCTGGTTCAGTACCTGGGTGGATCGGTCGAGATCGATCACGGAGGAGTCCTGGTGGCAACGTCCAGCCGTACGGCTGCGGTTGCCGGAGATGTGAAGGTAACACCAGCCGGGAATTCCTGGACCGAGTTCAATGTTGTCGACACGGACGGAACCGTCCACATCGCGGCGCGCAAAGGCGATGTCACGGTCACCGACGGCAGCGAGACCGTGACCTTGCAGCAGGGCCAGGAAACCACGCGGGATGAGCAGTCGTCGGATAACAGCGACCAGAATAGCGGGAAGAAAAGCAAGCGCAACAAGAAGCGCTATGCCGGTGCCTCCGCGGCCGGCGGCGGAGGAATCCTGAATTCTCCCTACGCGATCGCCGCTGGTGGAGCAGCCGCGATCGGTGTCACCACTTGGGTCCTGATTAAGAGCGACAACCCCACCAGTCCCAGCAAGCCCTAATCATTCGGAACAACTTAAGACCGCGAGGAGATGAAACCATCTCCTTCGCACCTTCGCGTGCAAGGCCGGAATCGGCTCAGAGCACAAGCGGCAGGCCGCGAGTCTAACCCTTCCCCTATACGACTTCCGAAGCGCGCTCAACCACATCCGAATCCGTGGGCAGGACGGGCCTGCGTTTCATCGTGCGCTGGGCCAGCGGCGGCGCCGCCGCGATCGCGCACATCACGTAGTAAATGGCGGCGTTGGCGGGAATCTGCAGGTTGAAGTCGAAAAGACTGTGCACCAGAATGCCGGTTGTCCCGAGCATGCATGCCAGTGCGACGGCTCCATTCACATCGGAACTCCACCTGCCGATTTTCGATAGAGCTCCGCGATAAACCAGGATCACGAACCACAGCATCAGGCCGAAGCCGACAATCCCCATCTCGTCGAGCAGTTGCAGGTAGTCGTTGTGAGCCTCATTCACGAAGAAATTCGTGTAGAACGAACGGAACTCGGGATAGACGACGGGGAAGGTGCCCAGTCCCCATCCGAGCACGGGCCTCATGCGGAACATGCGAATGGCGTCGCGGTCGATGGTAAGCCGGGTCCCTCCACTGATTTCCGTGCGTGACTCCCTGCCGATACTGGACACGCGCGTGGTCAGTTCCTTGCCTCCGAGCCAGGTGAGAATCCCAAGCAGGACGATGCAGAACGCTGCGGTACCGATCGCAAGGCGGATCCCCCGGCGCTGGCGGAAGGTGAGTACGCCGAGTACCGCGAGTTCCGTCAGGATCGCCAGCATGCCGCCCCGCGAACCGGACAAGAAGACCGTTCCAGTCATGATGGCTGCGGCAATCCCGGCGCCTATGCGGGCTTTCTGGTGAACCAGGTGAGTCAGGGAGAGGACCAGCGGGATGGGAACCAGCAGTTCCATCAATCCCGCATAGTGATTGTGGTTTACATAGGGTCCGTAGATCCAACCGCCGAGCCGCGGTTGACGCAGCCAATACAGCTTGCCGTTCGGTGCGATACCCTGCAGCAAGGCTAATCCCGCCACCACCGATCCGTAGACCACGAACATCACGGCAATCTGGCGTGCCTGGGAACTCTTCACCATGGTGTGGCCAGAAAGGAAACAGAGCATGGCATAAGCGGCGTAAAGCAGGATTTGCGAGCGCGTGTCGTGCGCGTAGGCCGTCACGCGGAAAATCCATTGCACGGTGGCAAGCAAGCCAAAAGCGGCGATGGGCAGATAGAGCGGGTTCCAGCGGAGGTGCAGTTCGCCGTCGATCCATTGTTTGGCGAACCAGATCAGCAGGAGAACCAGAGAACCCGCTTCGACAACAAAAATCGACCAAGGTTCGACCGCCCCGAAGGCGAGCGGGCCGAACATCAGCAGGCCAAAGGTCCCATACAGCGTGATCTGCCCGAGTCGCGAGGATATCGCGCGCTTGTCAAATTGCTTCGCCTTGTATTTAGCCCTGAACATGGATGAGTGTTATGCGGAACCTTGTTCTAAACCTCAGCTACGATGGGGTGCGGACCAGGCGGAGATCGTCAACCCACAACTTGCCACGGATTGGACTGCCCGCGGGAAGCCTCCGAATGTGCAGTACGATCAGCTTGCATTCGGATCCAGTCGTGAAGCTGCCTCCCACAGATTTCCAGAAACCTGCGTCCTTAAGTTCGTCGGTCTCGTAATACACCGCCTGCGTGTACATATCCTGCACCGTCAGGTGCGGACCGCCAGCCCCGCCCATCTCGGCGTTTTTATAAAACGCTGAAAAATCGTAGCTGGTGTTGGGTTGGACCGGAATGACTTGGTAAATCCCCGCATCGGTAATGCCCGCTCCGTCAAAGGTAATGCTGAGCGACCGCCGGCCTGAATGGAACTCGCGCGGGTCGAGAATCAGTTCAACACCGGGCTGCTTCTGGAATTGCCAATCGAGGCCGGCATTGATGGGGTCCAGACCGAAGGCGCCGTTCACCACGAGATTGTTGGGTGCCGGCAGATACGAGGAGAGCCCGAAACGAGAGGCAGTCTGCTGCCAGACATGGACCGCTTCGTCGACCGCCTTGTGCTGGATCAGATAGGTGAAGAAATCGTTCGCGTACCGCCTCTCAAAGCTTTGGTTGGACTGAATCAGGGCGTTCCAGACCTTCATGGTCCCGGCGGTCTCCTGCTTGGCCTGCAAGAGTGACAGGAAGGCGATGTAGGCGTCGGCGTTGGGCGGCACAACATCGCGCAGCAGGAGATCGACGTCAGGGCGGATGCGCCAACAAAGCTGGATAGATGGGGAGGCGAGTGAAGGGTCGCTGGCCAGCACGACTCGAAACTCGCGTAGCGCTTTTTCAGTTTCCCCTTGGACGAGGTACAGGTTGGCTGCCTCCCAGGCGACGTCCGGTGTCATGGCGTCGGCGTGGATTGCATTTTCGAGGGCGAAGGTCTGATTAGCCGTGTCACCCAGGACCTGATAGGCACCGGCCAGGTCGAACCAATAGCGAGCGGAATGTGGGTTCAGGTCTACCGCTGCCCGATAATTGGCAATCGCGGCAAGGGGGTCGCGAGCAACCAGGTCGTAATAGCGGCCCAGGTGGTTGCGCGCTTCAGCATCGCCGGCGTCGAGGCGCACCGCCCACTGTAGACTGCTAAGAGTGGGGCGGCTTCCCAGCCACGAAGCGATTCCGTCGCGCGCCGTCAGGCCGAGGTAAGCCAGGCTGCCCATCAGGACAGCGACTGCGGCCAGACTCTTTCGCGCTTTCGAATTGAGAGCAATCGTCATGGGCGGAGACGCGGAGAACCCTCACCGGGATAAAACGATTGGCCGGTGATTATGCGCTGCTCGAGGAAGGCGGAGACTGTTCGTCGATTTCGTCCTCATCTTCCTCGCCGGTGGAGTTGCCTTCCTGATAGTACTGGGCGTACTTGCCCTGATACTCGTAGTAGTAGTAATAGTCGGGCGAGGTCAGGTCGACCGCGTTCAAGAGTACGCCAACCACCTTGGCGCTGACCTGGGCGAAGATGTCGCGGGCCCGCCGTAAAGACTGTTTGGTCGTTTTTCCGGAACGGATCACCAGGACCACCGCGTCGGCGCGAGTCGACAAAATCACGCCGTCAGTGACGGAAAGCGCAGGTGGCGTATCAATCACGATGTGGTCGTACTGCTGCCCCAATTGATTGAGAACGTCCCGCATGTTCGACGAGGCCAGCAACTCGGCTGGGTTCGGGGGGGGCGTGCCTGCCGGCAACACCCAAAGGTTCGAATGAATCACGGTGCGCGTGATGGCCTGCTCCAGCGAGGTACTGCCTGTCAGCACGTTGCTGAGTCCGCTGCGCGGCCCCATGCCCAGCGTCTTGTGAATACTGGGGCGGCGCAAGTCGCCGTCGATGAGCAGCACACGCACGCCCTTTTGCGCCAGCACTACCGCCGTGTTGATGCTGGTGGTGGTTTTTCCCTCCTGCGGCAGGGCGCTGGTCACCATGATCACCTTGGGCGGCGAACCCAGATTGGAGAGTAGGAGCGAAGTCCGCAGAGCCCGGTACGATTCCGCCATCTGAGATTGCGGGCGCACCTGTGTGACGAGTTCGACCGCCTCCTTGGAGGAGGCGATTACCAGCCGTTTCGGATTCGGTCCCTCGCGGGCGGATTTGGAACCGAGGGGGATCATGCCCAGGGAAGCGAGCCCGGAAACCGTCTGCGCCTGGTCCGTTGTGCGAATGGTGTTGTCTAGAGCCTCCAGCAAGAATGCCAGTCCCACTCCGGAAGCCAGACCGAGCATGACGGCGAACAGCAGATTGCGGAAGATATTCGGCTCAATCGGGTAGCTTGGCGGGCGGGCGCCATCGACAATGCGGAAGTTATTCGATTTCAGACCGGCGGAGACTCCGGCTTCTTTGAGCTTTTGCAGAATGCCTTCGTAAAGCGCGCGGTAGGTTTCGGCGTCACGCTTCAGCAGGTTGTATTGGATGGCGCTCTCGTTCAGTTTGTTCGCCTCCTGCTTTTGCTTGTCGAGAGCGACCTGCAGCATGTTTTGCCGCTGCAATGCGGTGACGTACTGGCCGCGCACCTTGGCGGCGATTTTCTTCATTTCTCCCTGAATCTGCGCATCGATCTCCTTGAGCTGGCCGTTGAGCTGTGCCAGCTTGGGATAAGACGGGCCGAACTGCGTGTTCAGATCGGCCGCCTGTATCTTTAAGTCGGCTTGCTTACTCCGGAGGTTTTCGAGCAGTCCGGAGCCACCCTGCCCCGCGCTGGTTCCTTCTCCGCCCAGCGCGCCGGAAACCACCTCGGGATCGCCGCTCTCAACCATACGCGTCAGAGCTTCTTTATCCATGCGATCGGTTTCCGCGGCGGTCAGCTCCTTGTTCAGTTCGTCGAGTTTCTCGGTGACGATATTCTGCTTTTCGTCAATCCCCACGATCTCGTGCTCTCTCTGGTAGCGCACGAGCTTTTCCTGCGAGGTCTCCACCTTCATCTGCAGGTCGACCAGTTGCTTCTGCAGCCAGTCGGAGGCTTGCATGGTTGACTCAAAACGGGCCTTGCGGTTGTCCTCCACGTAGGTCTGCATCAGGGTGTTGACGACGTTGGCGGCCAACTGGGGATCGGTGCTCCGGTAATGAATCTCGATAATCCGCGAATTCTGGCTGAGGTTCACCCGCAGGCTGCCTTTGAATCCGTTGATCATGGAGGATGCCCGGGCGGGATCAATCTGGAGCGGATCCGGCGCCAGATCCAAGGCGGGGGATGGTTCGGCTTGGCCTCCGCTATATTCCGGGCGGCGATCGAGATTGAGTTCGCGGATTACTTCCAGCGCCAGCAGATCGCTCTGCAGGATTTTGACTTCCGTTTCGAGTTCCGTCGGATCGAAGTAGTCCAAGCTGAACGTGGCGGAGTTCTGAAAGTTCAGGTTGGCATCGGGTTTGTTGATGGCGATAGTGCCGCCGGCTTCGTAGACCTTGGGCATGCGCAGACTGGCGATGGCAACCACCGAAAAGACCGCCGCCAAGCAGCCCACAACCAGCCACTTCCGTTTGAACAGGGTGCGGGCGTATTCGCCGAGGGCCGATTCATGGGAAGGGAGCTGGGGATAAATCTGCGGCCCCGCCGTCCTCCCCAGGTCCGCTGAGGGTTGTATTTCGCGAACAATCGGGCTACTCCCCGGTACCAGGGGTCCAAAATCCATGCCTGCTCCTCAACCGAAATGTGATGGCTCCAGGGCCCACACGGGGCGCTTTTGTATAGCGACAAGAATGTCCCGGTTCGAAGAGGCTGGTCCGTCGCGCGGGGTACTTGTTTTGCACAGATCGCTGGAGAGATCGTTGGTCATTTTAGCATTGCAGGAAGAAAAGCCGAGTCGATTTTTTCAGTCACCCGGACTCGCACGCCCATCCCGGGAAAACTCCGTTATACTAACCAGCTAGCCGGAATCTTCGCGGGGCAAGCAAGGCGCCCGTTGTGTGGCTCGATTTGCAGGTTTTGTGTCCAGGAGTCTTACTTGGCAGATGGGATGAATTGGTCGGAACAGGTGGTACTCGTCACGGGCGGGACCGGATCCTTTGGCAAGAAGTTTGTCGAAACGATGTTAAGAGAGTACCGGCCCAAGCGCCTGGTCATCTTCAGCCGCGACGAACTCAAGCAACACGACATGCGGGCGTCAGGACTGGACCATCCCAGCCTGCGCTACTTCATCGGGGACGTGCGCGACGCGGCTCGCCTGGAGCGCGCATTTGCCGGCGTCACAATCGTGGTTCACGCCGCCGCCCTGAAGCAGGTTCCGGCTTGCGAATACAACCCGTTCGAGGCCATTCAGACCAACATCATCGGTGGACGCAATGTCATTGATGCGGCCATCAATCAGGGAGTCCACCGCGTCCTTGCTCTGAGCACGGACAAGGCGGTGAATCCGATCAATCTTTACGGCGCGACCAAGCTTTGCGCCGAGAAGATGTTTGTGCAGGCGAACGCATATAGTGGTGCGCAGGACTCCCGCTTCAGTTGTGCGCGCTACGGCAATGTAGTCGGCAGCCGGGGCAGCGTCATTCCAGTTTTTCTGGAGCAGCGCCGGCGGGGGCGCATCACGCTGACCGATTCTCGCATGACTCGCTTCTGGCTGACGCTGGAACAGGGCGTCAAGTTCGTGGTCAGTTGCATCGAGCAGATGCACGGCGGAGAGATCTTCGTTCCTAAGATTCCCAGCATGCGGCTGGTAGATCTGGCGGAAACCATTGCCCCGGGATGCGAAATCGAGACCATCGGAATCCGGCCGGGTGAAAAACTTCATGAGGTACTGGTTTCCGAGGATGAAGCGCGCAACACACTCGAATTGGACGACCGCTACATTATTCAACCGTCCCACGCATGGTGGAAGCGCGAGAACTGGGTAAATGCTCGCCCTTTACCGGAGGGATTCCGCTATGCCAGCGAAAACAATGACCGCTGGCTGACCAACCGTGAATTGCAGGAACTGGTTTCTTCGGCTGAGCCCAGCCAGGAATCGGTTCCGGCATAGGCCTTCCAATCATGAGCACCACATCCGTGAGTTCAACGGCACTGGCTATTGATGGTGGAACGCCCGTGAGGGCAAAGTTCCTGCCCTATGGCCGCCAGTCGATCGATGAGTCCGACATCAAGGCGGTAGTCGATGTTCTACGCTCGGACTGGCTGACGACCGGCCCCAAGGTGGGCGAATTTGAAGAGGTTTTCGCAGCCCGAGTCGGAGCCGCGCACGCCGTAAGTTTCAGTTCCGGGACGGCCGCGCTGCACGCCGCCGCTTTTGCCGCCGGACTGAAGGCCGGGGACGAAGCCATCACCACGCCGCTGACCTTTGCCGCGACCGCGAACTGCGTTCTCTATCAAGGCGCTACTCCCGTCTTCGCTGATATCTCCGCAGACACGCTGAATCTGGATCCCGATCAAGTAACGAGGAGTCTCTCTGCAAAGACTCGAGCGATTCTTCCGGTCGACTACGCGGGGCATCCGGCGGATATGACCCGCATGATGGAGATCGGCCGGGAGCGCGGTATCACCGTGATCGAAGATGCTTGCCACGCGTTGGGCGCGGAGTTGAAGGGCCGCCCGGTAGGCTCGATTGCGGATATGACCGTGTTCAGCTTTCATCCCGTGAAACACATCACCACCGGCGAAGGCGGGATGGTCGCGACCAATCATGGGAAACTTGCCGAGACGCTGCGCCGGTTCCGCAATCATGGCATCTCCAGCGACGCCCGCCAGCGGCAAAGTGCGGGGCAGTGGCACTACGAAATGGTGCTGCTCGGGTACAACTATCGTCTGCCGGATATTGTGTGTGCTCTCGGGATTGAGCAGCTGAAAAAGCTGAACGCGAACCTGGCGCGGCGCAGGGAAATTGCCGCGCAGTACACGGAAGCTTTCCGGCAGATCGCGGGAGTCATTCCACCCGCAATGCTGCCGGAAGCAAATCCGGCGTGGCACCTCTACCCCATTCGACTCGATCTAAAGAAGCTTGCCGCTGACCGGGCGCAAGTGTTTCAGGCCTTGCGCGCAGAGAACATCGGAGTCAATGTGCACTACATTCCGGTCCACTTGCATCCCTATTACCGCGATCGTTTCGGGTTCAAGGGCGGAGAGTATCCGGTGGCGGAGGATGCGTATTCGCGACTGATCAGCTTGCCGATGTTCCATGCGATGAGCGATCAGGACGTGCAGGATGTCATTTCGGCCGTGACCAAGGTCATCTCCAGCTACTCACGATAACCGCGGCGCGACACCCAAGGAGATCCGCATTTGGCCAAGCAAACGGCGTTTGCCGAAGGTTCTATCGTATGTCTCCGTGCCCTGGAGCGGTCCGATCTCAATCAGCGCTATCTCAGCTGGTTGAATGATCCCGAGGTCACCCGGTACACCGAAACCGGCATCTTTCCCACGACTGCCGAAGATCTTGATCACTACTACCGGAGTGTGCAGACCTCGAAGAGCGATGTGATGCTGGCCATCGTCGACAAGAAATCCGGGCGGCACATCGGGAACGTGAAACTCGGACCCATTCATTGGCTGCATCGAACGGCCACGTTGGGGATTCTCATCGGCGAGAAGGAATTCTGGGGGAAAGGCGTGGGAGTTGAAGCCACACGCCTGATGGTGGAGTACGGATTCAGCCGCCTGAACCTCCACCGTATTGACCTGGGAGTATTCGCCGAGCATGAAGCCGCGGTCCGTTGCTATGAGCAGGTTGGTTTCAAGGTGGAAGGGCGGATGCGAGAGGACTTGTTCCAGGGAGGCGAATACAAGGACCGGCTCTGGATGGGGCTATTGTGCTCCGAGTACAAACCGCCGAAAGGCGGGAAGCGGAAATGAAGGGGTTAGTGGTGGGTGGTGGCTCGATTGGCAGCCGCCATTTGCGGAATCTGAAGAAACTTGAAGTCGGAACCCTAGGTCTGGTTGAGCCCGATGCCGACCGCCGTAGTTCGCTTGCTGCCGAAATCGCTGTTACCGGATTTTCCAGTTTGCAGGCCGGGCTCGATTGGAATCCGGACTTCGCCGTCGTAGCCACTCCCAGTCATCTGCACGTTGAACCAGCACTGGAGCTTGTGCGGCGAGGCGTCCCGGTGTTCGTGGAAAAGCCGCTGGCCCACACCGCGGACGGGATCGAGCAACTTGCTCGTCTCGTGGTAGAGAAAAAATTGACGACGCTGGTGGGCTGCAACATGCGATTCCACCCGGGTCCGGGACAGGTGAAGGAATTGGTTGAGCAGGGTTCTCTGGGGAAGTTGCTTTTTGGACGGATCCATTGCGGCTCATTCCTTCCCGACTGGCGGCCCCAGGCCGACTATCGCACCGGTTATGCCGCACGTGCCGAATCCGGCGGCGGATGCATTCTGGATTGCATTCACGAGATTGACCTGGCGCGCTGGTATCTCGGCGAAGTGCGGTCGGCTTTCTGCTGTGCCGGCCACCTCAGTTCGCTGGAGATCGAGACGGAAGATGTCGCTGCGCTCATTTTCCGTCACGCCTCCGGAGCTATTTCCGAAGTCCATCTCGACTACGTGCAGCGAACCTACGAGCGCGGTTGTCAGATCGCAGGCGAGTTGGGTTCGGTCTCCTGGGATTTTTCTGCAAAGGCTGTTCGATGGTATGACGCGACTAGCCGGAAGTGGACAATCTACGAGCAGCCCGAGACGTGGGAAGTGAACCAGATGTATGTTGACGAGATGCAGCATTTCATTGCCTGCCTGCGGGAGGGGAGGCCGACTCAATTGCCGATTCCCGAGGCAGTTCGCGTCATGCAGGTCGTGTGGGCAGCAAAGGCGTCGGCGGAGAAGGGAAGGATGATCGACGTGATTGGAGAGTCGAAGGCGTGAAGCTGGCGCTCATCCAGGCACGCATGGGATCCTCGCGCTTTCCTGGCAAAGTGCTCGCGGACTTGTGTGGACATGCGATGCTGTGGCACGTCGTCAGCCGCGTGCGCCGGGCGAAGACCATCGACCAGGTTGTGGTCGCGACCACCGATTGTGCGGCGGACGATCCGGTGGTGCGCTTCTGCGAGCAGGCTGGCATTGCTTACTTTCGCGGCAGCGAGCAAGATGTGCTGGATCGCTTTTATCGGGCGGCCCAGTTTCATCACGCGGAGGTTGTGGTTCGCATCACTTCCGATTGTCCGCTGATCGATCCGCCGGTGATTGACAAGGTCGTGAGACGTTTCATGCAAGGCGACTGCGACTACGCTTCCAACGTCTTGCGCTATACGTATCCGGACGGTCTGGACGTAGAAGTATTTTCTTTTGCCGCACTGGAGCAAGCCTGGCGGGAAGCGGTGAAGCCTTCCGAGCGGGAGCATGTGACGCCGTACTTGCGCACCGGCAAGTTCAAGACTGTCAATGTGGAGAGCGAGGTCCCCGTTCCGCCGGATGAATACCGCTGGACCGTGGATCACCCCGAGGATCTGGCATTTGTCCGCAAGGTGTATGAAGCGTTCGGAGAAAAAGGCGATTTTGGGTTCCGCGACATTTACGATCTATTGAAAGCGAGGCCGGACTTGGCGACGATTCAGGTGGAAGCCATCAGCAACGAGGGGTACTACAAGAGTCTCTATCAGCAGGCGAAGGCGGGCGCTGCGCCCAAGCGGCCGCTGGCGCAATCGAAGGCGTGGCTGGAGCGAGCCAAAAAGGTGATTCCTGGTTGCAGCCAGACATTCAGCAAAGGCTACACGCAGTACGTGCAGGGCGTCGCGCCGATTTTCCTGCAACGCGGCAAAGGCTGCCGCGTGTGGGATGTAGATGGCAATGAATACATCGATTACGTGCAGGGACTGCTGCCCAACATCCTGGGCTATGCGAATGATGAGGTAAATGCAGCCGTGACAGCCCAGGTAGCCGAAGGGCACAGCTTTTCGCTCCCGCATCCGCTCGAGGTCCAATTGGCCGAGCGGTTGACGCGGCTGATTCCCGGTGCCGAGATGGTGCGGTTCGGAAAGAACGGTTCGGATGCGACGTCGGGCGCAGTGCGCGCCGCCCGCGCCTTCACCGGCCGAGACCATGTCGCGTGCTGCGGATACCACGGCTGGCAGGACTGGTACATTGGCAGCACGACCCGCAACGCGGGTGTTCCGCAGGCCGTTCGCGATCTCACGCATCCGTTTCCTTACAACGATCTCGCCAGCCTTGAGAAACTGCTGGAATCCCATCCGGGCCAGTTCGCCGCCGTGATCATGGAGCCGTTCAACTTCGTCGACCCGACCCCCGGATTTCTCGAAGGGGTGAAGGCTCTCGCGCACCGGCACGGGGCGCTGCTGATTTTCGATGAAATCTGCGTCGGTTTTCATTTTGGCCTGGGAGGCGCTCAGAAACTGTTCGGCGTGACGCCGGATCTGGGTTGCTTCGGAAAGGCCATGGGCAACGGGTTCCCCATCTCGTGCGTGGTGGGACGCGCGGACGTGATGCGTACGTTCGACGAGATATTCTTCAGTTTTACGTTTGCCGGCGAGGTCGGCGCCATGGCGGCAGCCATGAAGGTATTAGACATTCTGGAGCAGACGGACGCACTGGCGCGGATCGAATCGAACGGGCGGATTCTGCAGGATGCGGTCCAGTCCCTGGCGAAGGAAGCTGGTCTGAGCCAGCGCGTTCGCACCCTGGGCCGGCCTCAATGGACGCTGTTGAAATTCACCGACGAGAAGGGTGCCGACAGTCCTTTGTTGAAGAATCTGTTTCAGCAGGAACTGGTGAAGCGCGGCGTGCTCTTGCTCGCGACTCACAATCTCACGGCCGCGCATGACGGGGACGCCATTCATCAGACCCTGGAAGTTTATGCCGAGGTCCTGAAGACGCTGGCGCACTGGATCGAGGATCCCGAGCCCTCGCGCTTTCTGGAAGGGCCGTTAGCTCAGCCGGTCTTCCGCGTGCGATGAATCTTCTCTTTCGAACGGACGCCAGCGTGCGGATGGGCACCGGGCACGTGATGCGGTGTCTGGCGCTGGCTCAGGCATGGCAGGACGCCGGAGGCCGCGCCGTTTTTGCCATGGCGGAGGCCACGCCGGCAATCCAGGCGCGCCTTGGCGGCCAGTCTTGCGAAATCATTGGGGTCACCCACCCGGCCGGTTCGATGGCGGACTCGCATCAACTGAGCGCCTACGCCGTAGAGCGCAATGCGGATTGGGTCGTGGTGGACGGCTATCAGTTTGGATCCGAGTATCAACGTCGGTTGAAGGAAGCAGGAGCCCGCGTTCTGTTTCTCGATGACTACGGTCACTGCGAACACTACTTCGCGGATCTGGTTCTGAATCAGAATGCCGGTTTTGACGAGTCGATCTACCAGCATCGCGAGGCTTACACTCGATTGCTTCTGGGGCCGAGCTATTGCCTGCTGCGACGGGAATTTTCCGTATGGCGCAACTGGAAGAGGGAACTTGCTCCTACGTGTTCGCATTTGCTGGTGCTGATGGGGGGCAGCGACCCAGACAATCTTTCCGCGCGGGTGATTCAGTCGCTCCGTTTGGCGGAAACGGAGGGAATTGGCACGACGATCGTGGTTGGTGGCAGCAGTCCGCACTTCTCGGCCCTGGAGGAAGAGGCTGCGCGATCGGGTCAGAAAATCACGGTGCTCAGAGACGCCGCGGACATGCCCGGCTTGATGGCTGCCGCCGATGTTGCGGTCTCCGCTGCAGGTTCGACTTGCTGGGAACTTTGTCTGCTCGGCCTTCCGGCTTTACTGATCGACGTGGCGGCGAACCAGACGGCGCTGGCTCGCGAGTTAGACCGCCAAGGCTGTGCGATCCACGTAGGGAACCATCAGTTCACGAGCGAAACACTCGCCTCGAAGTTGCGGCAATTGGTGAATTCTTTCGAATTGCGGATGTCCCTGTCGCAGCGGGCGAGGCGGCTGGTGGATGGAGCGGGCGCGTCTCGAGTAGTGGATGCTTTGCGTGGCGGGATATCTGGCGATCCGTCGCGGCGACCGGCGACCGACGGCGGGCCACACGTGCATGCGCCGAATCTTCGTATGCGGCGCGCACGGCCCGAAGACGCGCGATTGCTCTGGGAGTGGGTCAATGATCCCGAAGTCCGCCAAGCGTCGTTTTCCTCGGCGCAGATTGCCTGGGAAACACACGTCGATTGGTTCTCGAATCGGTTGGACAGCAGGGATTGCCTTTTGCTGATTGCAGAGAATGATGGTTCGCCGTGTGGGCAGATTCGTTTCGAGGCCAGTGGAGACGGCGAGTGGGACGTGGGTGTGAGTGTGCCGAAGGGCAGACGCGGCTTGGGTCTGGCAAGTCAGATCATAGCGACCGGCGCCCAGCAGTTGCTAGCCGAGCATCACGGTACGAGAATCCATGCCTACGTGAAGGCGGCCAATCAGGCGTCCATCCGGGCGTTCGAGCGGGCTGGCTTCAGGCGGATTGGCAGCGAAGAAGTTCGTGGCCATGCCGCTGTGCATCTCCTGTTTGATCAGAGGGAGCGGCTGAACCCATGAAGAATTCGCTGAAGAACTATCTGGTTCTCGGCTGCAAGCCCTGGAATCGCCGCCTGTTTGATGAGCACCTGACAACACTGTCCGGGCGCTGGTACTTTGTGGGCTCGCCCGAGGAATTATCCCTCAAGCGAGTGAAACAACTATCGCCACGCTACTTTTTTTTGGCACTGGTCCTGGAAGGTCCCCGACGAACTTGTGGATCGTTTCGAGTGTGTGTGTTTCCACATGACCGATGTTCCGTACGGCCGCGGTGGCGGCCCACTACAGAACCTCATCGTCCGGGGGCACCGCGAAACGCGTCTAACCGCGCTTCGCATGAGCCAAGAATTCGACGCCGGTCCGGTGTATCTGAAAGAGGCGCTCTCGCTGGAAGGAGGCGCGGAGGAAATCTATTTGCGGGCCGGACGTTTGTCGGCCGCGATGATTCAACGTATCATCCAGCAGGAACCAATGCCCAAGCCACAACGAGGCAAGCCAGTGGCCTTTAGACGCCGCAAACCGGGAGAGAGCGAAATCGCCGGAGTGAGTCCCTCGATAAGATGCACGACTTCATTCGCATGCTGGATGCCGAGGGATATCCGCGGGCATTCCTGCAGCATTCCGGATTCCGCTTCGAGTTCAGCCGCTCCGCCCTGTACGACGGGCGCGTTGTGGCAGACGTCACGATCACGCGAGTAGAAGGGAAGGGAAAAGGCAAGTGAAGGCAACGGTCATTGCCGCGCATCCCGACGACGAAGTTCTTAGTTGTGGCGCAACCGCAGCCCGCCTGGTAGCTGAAGGCCACGAAGTGTGTTTTGCGATTCTTGGGGAGGGACTCACATCGCGCCATCCGGACCGTTCGGCGACCGAGATTGACCAGCTTGAGACTCTCCATCGGCACGCCCGCTCGGCAGCGGCCAAGTTGGGAGTGAAACAAGTCGTGTTGAATAAACTGCCGGACAACCGGCTGGACACGGTGCCCCTGCCGGATCTCGTCAAGATGGTCGAGGACCTGATTGCCAGCTGGCGACCCGAGGTGATTTATACGCATCACGGCGGCGATCTCAACGTGGATCACGGAGTCATCCATCGCGCGGTTCTGACCGCGACTCGCCCCGTGGAGGGGCAGCCGGTCCGCGACATCTATGCGTTCGAGGTGCCGTCGTCGACCGAGTGGGCGTTCCAGCGTCTGGAGTCCGCATTCCGGCCCAACGTCTTTGTCGATGTCTCGCGGACCCTGGAGGCAAAGATTGCAGCCATGGAATGTTACGAGAGCGAGGCCAGAAAATTTCTGCATCCTCGCTCCCCCGAGGCTCTGCGAGCCATCGCCAAACGCTGGGGCAGCGTGGCAGGACTAGGTGCCGCCGAGGCCTTCGAAGTGATCCGCTCGATTCGCCCCGTTCAGGATTGAAAGTGCCGCGCCAATGAAAATCGGACCACGAATGATCGAGATGGGCGGACCCGTGTATGTGATCGCCGAAGTGTCCGCGAATCATCATCAGAAGTTTGATGAGGCGGTCAAGATTATCCATGCCGCCAGGGATGCGGGTGCCGACGCGGTCAAGTTGCAGACCTACACTCCCGATACCATGACCATCGCCTGCGACCGGCCGGAATTTCGCATTCACGGCACGATCTGGGAAGGGCGCAACTTGTACGAACTTTACGGCGAGGCTTATACGCCTTGGGATTGGCAGCCTCGACTGAAAGAGATCGCCAACCACCTCGGCCTTGATCTGTTTTCCTCGCCGTTCGACGCGACCGCTGTCGACTTCCTGGAACAGATGAATGTTCCGGCTTATAAGCTGGCTTCATTCGAACTGGTCGACATTCCACTGATTCGGAAGATAGCGAGCACCGGCAAGCCACTGATCATGTCCACGGGGATGGCCACACCGGAGGAAATCGACGAAGCCGTGCGCACGGCGCGTGAGGCGGGCGCTACCGAGATTGCCCTGTTGAAATGTACCAGCGCCTATCCCGCCGCGCCGGAAGAAATGAATCTGCGCACGATTCCGGAGCTTTCGAGACGATTCGGCGTTCCCGTCGGACTCTCCGATCACACGATGGGAACGGTGGTGCCGGTGGCGGCGGTTGCGGTTGGAGCATGCATCGTAGAAAAACATCTCACTCTCTCGCGCGCGGAGCCCGGACCGGACAGTGCGTTCTCGCTCGAGCCCGCCGAATTTCGTGACATGGTGAATGCCGTGCGTATCGCCGAAAAAGCCCTGGGCCGAGTGCACTTCGGGATCTCCGAAAAGGAGACGGCGAGTCGGGTTTTCCGCAGATCGCTGTTCGTGGTGAACGATGTGAAGTGCGGGGAAGCGCTGACTGCAGAAAATGTACGCGCGATTCGTCCGGCGCACGGACTGCACACGCGCCACTTGCCAGAAGTTCTTGGACAGGTTGCGGTCTGCGATATCGAGCGGGGAACTCCGCTCAGTTGGGATTTGATCGAGAAGCGCCGAAGAGAGTCGCCAGGCTCATCGGACCCGCTGAGAAAATAGGACAGTACATGAGATTCGTAACCCCGGTCTTAAAGCGCGTGGTCTATCCCATATTCTCGTCGGCGGGATATTTTCGTTGGACTGGCCGCACTGGACTGGCGGTTGTGACTTATCACGGCGTCCGCCCATGCGGGTTCAAGCCGATTCATCCCGAGATTGACGACAGCCTGATTACGGCAGAACGATTCCGCGAGCAGTTGCGGCTGCTCAAGAAGCGCTACACGGTTATTTCTCCGGAACTGGCTCGCGAATGGTCGCGGGGTGACGCTAAGTTGCCGCCACGTGCCGTGCTTTTAACTTGTGACGACGGACTGCTGAATAACCTTACCGAGATGCTGCCGATCCTTCAAAGCGAGGGGTTGCACTGTTTGTTCTTCGTCACCGGAATATCGGCTGGCAGTGAGCGCCGCATGCTTTGGTATATGGCGCTCCTGCTCCTCTTACAGCGCGCGCCAGTGGGCGAGTTCAAGCTATCTTCCGGCGGAATCGAGTTCTCCGGAGTGCTCGCGGACAGTCCGCAGCGCCAGGCGACCTGGTGGAACGCGGTGAAGCGACTGTCACAGATCGGCGCCAGCGAGCGAGATCGTTTCTTGAAGGATATTCACGTGTACTTCGGCATGGAGGATTTCGCGAGCGAGGCTCTTCGGAGTGACTCAGGGGCGCGACAGTTGGGCTTCCTGACGAAGGAGGAATTGCAGGAGCTTTCCGATCGCGGGATGACCATCGGGGCTCACACGATGACGCATCCTGTCCTCTCGCAACTCCCGCTCGAATATGCCCAGGCCGAGATTGCCGGGAGCCGGTCGCTACTCGAAGCGGCTCTCGGAAAGGATATCTGGGCCTTCGCCTACCCGTTCGGAGATGCGGGTTCAGTGACTCCTGAGGTGCTGAAGCTGGCGTCGGAAGCCGGATTCGACGCCGCGTTCATGAATATCGGTGGAGGCTTGGGAGTCCCTCTGCAGCGATACGCTCTTCCACGGGTGCATGTTACCCAGCACATGGGGCCGGCCGAATTCGAAGCCCATGTTTCCGGATTCTACGAGTCCATGCAACGCGGATTCCGCCGCTGCGCCTGATCCCATCCGAGGTTCCAAGTGATCTGTGATTTGCGCAGGAGTTACGACAGGATGGCGCCGCAGATTGGTATGATTACGTATTCAACCATCGCCTGATTTCCACGAGCCCAAAGTGCGACTAGTTTCGCTGCGAGAAATCCCCGAGGATGCCGATCTACGCCGCCAATGGAATGCACTGGTGCTGGGGATGGAAAATCCGCAGGTGTTTTATTCGTACGAATGGGCTCTGGCCGCATACCGCGCATATCCCGGGAATCTTCCTCCGCTCTTGTTCCTAGCTTACGGCGGCGACGACTCGCTCATTGGAGTAGCTGCTCTGGCGGGCGATTCCAGCGGGCACCGCGCCTCATTTTTGTGCGCTACTACCGGGGACTACTGCGACTTCGTGAGTTCAAGGGACAACCGAGCGGAGCTTCTGGCCTCCGTTTTGGCGGAACTCCGAAAACTTGGGATTAAAGAAATCACGCTCGCAAACCTGCCGGCGGATTCCGAGACGGCGGTGCGACTAAGAAAGCCGGGTATTGCCGAGCGCTATCGGGTGTTTGCGCGCACCGGTTACATCTGCGCGCAGGTCGACCTGAAATCACTCGAGCGGCGCGGCGATGCCAAGCCGGTCCTTCCGCGCAAGAAAATGTTGCGGCGGTTCCTGAACGCCATGGGGCGGGACGAGCCCGTACGTCTCGATCATGCGCGCTCCTGGAACGCGATTGAGACCGTGCTGCCTGATTTCATGCAGGCCCACATTGCTCGCTTCCTGGTGACCGGCCGCATCAGTAACATGGCGCGACCGGAGCGGCAACGCTTTCTGCAAGAACTGGCCAAGTTGCTCGCCGAACCCGGCTGGGTCGCGATAACGCGGATGATGTCGGGAACGAAGACGTACGCGACTAACTATGGGTTTCAGTTTCACCAGACGTGGTTCTGGTACCAGCCCACCTTCGATAGCGACCTTGAAAAATATTCTCCCGGCTTTTGCCTACTGGCGAAACTCATCGAGGAGGCCGCCGACAATCCTGCGCTGCAAACGGTCGACCTCGGCCTCGGTGCTGAAGAGTACAAAGACCGCTTCGCGAATCACTCACGCGAGACCCTCTACGTCACGCTTAAGTCGTCGGCTTGGAAGCATTATCGCGAGATGGTGCGATATCGCTTAGCCGCGCTTGCAGTTCGCCTTCCGCCCGTTGAACAGGCTGCGAGATGGATCGTGGAACGTTGGGACCGTGTGAAGAAGCGCATCCACCATGAGGGCGCTGGCGGCCTTGTGCGCTGGCTGCTGCGGCGACTGCGCGAACTGCTGTGGATGCAAAGTGAAGTGTTCTTCTACGAATGGACTCGACCCGTTCGAGCCTTATCCAACGACATCGGACTGCAGCCCATCGACTTAAATGTGTTGGCGAAAGCAGTCACGCAGTATGTGGAGGATCGTCAGACCCTGGACTATCTGCTTCGTTCGGCTGCACGTCTCCGAGAAGGACAAGCAGAAGGGTTCGTCCTCCTGGACTCAGAGGGAAGGTGCCTGCATTTTGCGTGGGCAAAGAACTTCGAGGGCTGCTTCCTTTCCGAGTTGAATGCGGCAGTGGAAGCCCCGTCGGCCGACAGCGTGATGCTGTTTGATTGCTGGACTCCCGTTTCCGTCCGCGGCCGGGGAAGCTACGCTCAAGCGGTGGAACGGGTCGCGAGCCTGGTCCATGCACGCGGGAAGCGGCCCTGGATTTTCAGCGCCGCAACGAACGCCAACTCGGTTCGCGGCTTGGCGGAAACCGGTTTTCAAAGGCGATATTCCTTGTGGCGCAGGCGCCTGTTTGGGCTGCAGTGGATTGCCGGAGAGACTCCCCGCTCCGGTTCAAGCCCCACGACGGAGGTCTCGCCCCAGACCTGATCTGGCGCCTGGCACCCATGCGCGTCCTGCTTCTGCATCCCGAAGATTCGCCGTCGGCTGGCCCGTGGTCGCAGCAACGCTGGGACCTGATCGTAGATCTGGGGAAATCCTCCCAATTTTCGGCGGACGCATGGTCGATGGCATGCAGTGCTCCGGTGCTTCGCTCCGAAGCTTTCCACGAAGGAATCACTGAGGTCCGTCGTGTGCGCGACATCCTGGCCGAGGGGAAAGGCCGTTTGATCGACAAGGAAGGCCTGGACTGGTGGGAACTCACGTACCTTCTGATAGCGCCGGACATCCTGACGCTACTGGCGTTTCGCCGGATGGCGTCGCAAATTCCATCCTCGGCGGAACTGTGGGCGACCAGGGCCGGTGGCCCGGCGGAGTTGCTCTCGGTGCTGCTGGGCCGTTCGCTTGGAGCGTTTACGTCCAAGACGATGGGCGGACGCATTGCGCGTTACGCCCAACTGGCACGGCGCTTCTCAGCGGGACAGATCAGAGAAATCTTCTTTGACAAATACGATCCGGGATATCGGTGGCGAGGCCGCTTCACGCGCCGCCCGCCTCCTCTGGAGAGCCCGGTGGTCTTGTTGCCAAGCGCGTACGAAAATGTTTCGCGCCTGGCGGCGGTGTATGCAGGTCTGTTGCCACAGCAGTCTTTCCTTATGATCGTCACACGACGGAGCGGCCGTCAGTTTGTGAAGCCGCCGAATGTGCAAATGCGCGAACTCGCGGCGTATTCCGGCGGCGCCCCTTCGCCAGATGAAACCGCGAGTCTGCTGGATCGTTGGAGCCGCTTGCAGAAAGAGTTTGCTGGTGTTCCGGAACTGGGGGCACTGGTTCGCGCCGGACGTTTGGCCGCGATTCCCAACTGGATTCGCGATGGCCTTAGGGTTCGGAATGCCTGGCGTTCGATTCTCGAGAATGAACCGGTCTGCGGCGTCCTGTGCGGCGACGACAGCAATCGCTATACCGTACTGCCGGTGCTGCTGGCCGCGCGCCGCAAGATTCCAACCGTGGATTTCCATCACGGAGCCTTCGATGGCCGCTTCCTGCTGAAGGACGTGCCTTGCGACAGCTACCTCGCCAAAAGCGAAATGGAACGCGACTATTTGCTGCGCGTCTGCGGATTGCCCGAGCAGCGTGTCATGCTTGGCGCTCCTGCGCCTGGACCTTCGCGGAGTATGAGGAGGACCGAAAGCGCCCGCGGGGACGCCGCGATCTTTTTCTCCGAGCCCTACGAAGTGCAGGGGATGCGAGGGCGGGAAGTGTACGCGGAAGTCCTTCCGCGCTTGTGCGGAGTCGCCCGAGAACATGGGCGGCGGGTGATCATCAAGTTGCACCCCTTTGAGAGCCGAGCACAACGGCAGGAAATCGTGGATGCAGTTCTTTCCCCGGAGGACAGGACCATCGTCAGCCTTGTCGATGGCCCTTTACAGGAAGACCTCTGGTCACGGGCGTGGTTTGGGGTAACGGTCGAGTCAACTTGCGTCATCGATTGCCTGCTCAACGGCATCCCCTGCTTTCTTTGTGATTGGCTCCGCCTCGGTCCATTTGAGTATGCTAGACAATACGCTCGATTCGGCGTTGGCGAGAGACTTCGCAGTGCGGCGGAGATAGGCGAGATTCCACTAAGACTTGAAACCTACGAAGCGAGGAAGGAAGCCCAATCCGCTTTGCCCGTGGTGGCCAATCCTGCCTCTCTGCGGAAATGTCTAACCGGCGGTTGTGTCGAGCAAGCGGTTAGCGACTCGGCTCCACAGGTTTGATGCAGCTGATAGACTTCGGAATTGGTTTTGAGCGGACGCTTTTAAGCGCATGACGGACACGAGAGTCGTACGGCTGCCCGCAGATCTCTGCTCGGCGGTCGAAAGAAAATTCGCCGGCCACTTCGCGGACCTGGAGGAATTACTGACCTTGCTCTTGCGTGATCTGTCGCAAGCAGATGAGGCGAAGTTCGATCGGAATGAGCAGCGGCTCGTGGAAGAGCGGCTGCGCGAACTAGGATACCTCTGACTCGTAAGGATGAAATTCGTCCAAAAAATCTGGCAGCGTGTCCGGGAGGTGATGCCCCTGTCGGGATTCTATTTCGACCGGCCCATCGTGCTGTTTCAAAGCGACGATTGGGGGAGAGTTGGAGTCCGCGACCGGGAAGGATGGGAACAGTTGCGTTCAGCCGGGATGAACCTCGGCGAGCGGGCCTACGATTTCTACACGCTCGAATCCGCCGAGGATGTGTCCGAACTGCGAAATGTTATGCTGCGACATCGCGACTCGAACGGGCGCACACCCTGTATTGAGATGAACTTCGTTCCCGTCAACCTCGATTTCGAGCGAATGAAGGCCGGCGGATTCACCACAATCGAACTGCTGACCATCGCCCAAGGCTGGCCTGAAGGCTGGAAGCGTCCCGGGTTGCTCGAGGCGTACCGTGAGGGAGTTGAGGCCGGCGTCTTCTGCGTGGCGCTCCACGGCAGCACGCATTTTTGCCGGCCGGGAGTGGAGCGAAATCTTCAAGAAGAGGGCCAGCGGGCAGAATTGCTGCGCACCCTCTGGCAAGCCGGAACGCCGTACATTCACTGGCGTATGCCCTGGATTGGTTTTGAGTATTGGAATCCCGAGCAACCGCCTGAGCAGCGATTTCTCAGCATGGAGGATCAGCGAGCCCTGATCGGCCAGACTTTTGGAGCGTTTGCGAAGTTGTTCTCCGCCCTGCCTCGATCCGCGTGCGCCCCGGGTTATCGCGCAAACCAGGATACGCAGTTGGCATGGTCGCAACACGGAATTCGCGTGGCACAGAACGGGCCCGGGAGCTTTCGGCCGCCGCATTTCGGGTCCAGCAATGTGCTGCAGCTATCCCGAAACATCGAATTTGAGCCGGCTACGGATGACTCATTTTCGATCGACACCTGCATGCGGAATGCGCAAGCCTGCATCGATCGCGGTATCCCGGCCATCGTTTCCGTCCACTCGATCAACTTCCACTCGACCCTCAAGGACTTCCGCACGCGCACGATCGGGCTGCTCGATGAATTTCTCGACGCTCTGGAAGCGAAGTATTCGAATCTTATGTACCTGCACGATGATGATCTCTACGAACTCATCAATCGGGGGGAGTATCAGGGAGTGAATGGCGTAGTGCGAGTGAATGTGACTCGCGAGACTTTCACCGCGCGGAAAATGGCGAAACCCGTGGAATCGCGCGAGGATGTGTAGCATGCCTGCGGCAAAATCCATCGTGCTCGTGACGGTCGATTGCCTGCGGGCGGACCATGTCAGCTTCATGGGATATGGACGGCCGACGACTCCGTTTCTGGCATCCCTCGCCCGCGAGAGCTTCGTCGTGCCTTCTGCCATCGTTGCCGGTGCTCCAACTTACTATTCATTTCCCTCTATTCTGGCGTCGCGATATCCGTTGGCTTTGGGCAGAGATGTCCTGGGCTTGGCTCCCGGTGAGGCATCGATTCCCATGGCACTCAAGAAAATGGGCTACGCGACGGCAGCGTTTTCGGCGGGGAATCCTTATATCGCGGAGCGTTTCGGCTACCACCAAGGCTTCGACGTCTTCGAGGATTTTCTGGCTGCCTCGGGAGAGCGAGACATGTCGGACATCGACGATCCGCCGAAGCAGGAAGATTCAGCGAAGAATTATCGATCTTCGTCGCCCCGATGGGCCAGTCGAATGAATCGAAGATTGCAGTCGATGCGTATGGGCCCGGCGAGAGTCATCTACGACGAGCTGTATTTTCGCTACTGCCAGCGCGTCATGCCGCCCGCGCGTTCGCTTGACGAGCAGCGCCGATTTCCCGCTGCCGATATTTTGGTGGACGGGGCGAAGGCTTGGCTGGCATCGATTGGGGAGAGTCCATTCTTTCTCTGGCTGCATCTGATGGATCCACATTCCCCGTATTACCCGAAACCAGAAGCCATCGAGTTGATGGGGGATTCGCCGGTCACTCCGTCTCGTGCACGTTCTCTGAATTCTTACTGGAACCGTTCCGATCTCGGGCCGAGCCGGCTGAGGCGTCACCGCGACGAAATCGTGGCCCTGTATGACGCTGGCGTCCGCTGGGTCGATACTCAGGTCGCCCGCCTCGTCGAGGCGCTCCGTGTATCCCGACGATGGGACAACTGTGTCTTCGCGTTGACCGCCGATCACGGGGAGGAGTTTCTTGATCACGGCGGTCGATATCATCCGCCATCGCGATTAGCGGAGGAACTCATTCATGTTCCGTTGCTCTTGCGCGTGCCGGGCGCCGAAAGAAAAGAGCTGAGCCGCTCGCCCTTCAGCCTGCTGCACCTTGGTCCCACGTTGCTGGACGCTGCTGGGGTTTCGCCGATCGCGGGTTGTCAGGGACATAGTCAGTGGCGAGCCTTGCAGGATGCCACGGACTTTGATGGCCCGGCGGTCTCCGAATGTGTGGCCGGTGCGACCAATCCTTTTCATGCCGAGAATCGAATGGGCGCCCGAGTTTTATCGATTCGCGAAACGAGATTCAAACTGGTTCTCCACTTCGATCCGCCATCTGAGCAGTTATTCGATCTGGAACAGGATCCTGGCGAACAGGCGCCGCTGTCGCCGACGGCGCAGAAGGCCGTCCGGAGGCGGCTGCTCGAATGCGCGCGGGACCACCTGCAGCGCTCGGTCAAACAGCGCGATCCCGGTGCCCGCGTCCGCGCCCGTCTCCACGAGCTTCAGCTAGAACGGCTTCGATCCTCTCCCCGGCCAGCCGGGAAATTAGCGTCCGGATCTTAGCCGGGATCGACCTGGTCACCCGCAGACAATGAAGCCTATTCGTATTCTGGTGGACAGTTTTGCCGATGAGGATGCGCTCAACGCGCAAATGAACAACGCGCGTGATATTGTCAGCCGGCTCAATCCCGATCGTTTCGAGGTGAGCATGTTCGTGCGCGGGAGACCCGATCCGCGGCTGGTGAAGCGGCAACGGACTCGTCTCATCCAGTTGCCGGAACGTCGCCAGACACCGCGCATTCTTCGGGCATTTGTTCTGGGCGCGCATGACATTCTTTTTTATGTGAAAGCATCTCCGGCAGCCAAAATCTATATGTCGTGGCGACGCTTGTGGCGGGACCCGCGCGTCGTGATCGGCACCATGGAATCGCAAGCGAATCTCCGCAACGAGCCGACGGTTGCGCCGGAGAACATCCGTCTGTTCGAACGGACCGTCCTGCGCAGCGATTTTCTGTTCAGCAACTCGTCGGCGGTGCGCGCCAGTCTCGAACATGAGTATGGTCTCCCGAGTGAAGTGGTGCCGACTGGAGTCGATACTAAGTTCTTCAGTCCCGCCGGGGACCGCCCGGCGAATTCCCGAGTGCGCGTACTTTTCGTGGGATCGCTGCGACCGTTCAAGGGCCCGCAAGTGGTTGTTGAGGCGGCGTCTCGATTCCCGGAAGCCGATTTCGTCATTGTCGGAGACGGCACCATGGCGAGCGAACTGGCAGAACAGATTCGCGCGAATCGCCTCACGAACGTTTCCCTGGCAGGAAACCGGAGCCGCAGCGCCGTGCGGGACGAATATCAGTCGGCAGAGATCTTTCTGTTTCCTTCAAAATGGGAAGGATCTCCCAAGGTTATTCTGGAGGCGGCGGCTTGCGGCCTGCCGGTAATCGCTCGCAGCGACTACCAACCGGAAACGGTTGTCCATGAAAAGACCGGATTGCTGGGTGGAAGTGACGACGAATTACTCGGCCTCCTCGGGCGTCTTCTGGCAGATCCTCAAATGAGAATTGAGATGGGGCGCGCGGCCCGCCAGCACAGCAAACAATTTGACTGGGATGGAATCAGCAGCCGTTGGGAGGAAATCTTCGTGAGGTTGGCGCCCCGTCAGCCGGGCACGGTGCGCGCGTGAGTCTCTCGGGAGCCAGCCGGCCAAAGGCGCCGATTCGCGTGCTGACCTTGACGCCCTTTTATCCCCGCAAGGGCGATGATGCGGCGGGCTGTTTTGTCGCGGAGCCGCTGCCGTGGCTTACCCATCAGAGCGTCGAGAGTTGTGTCATTGCGGTGCAACCGGTGTATCGGAAGAAGATGCTCGCGCCCGACAGCGACGTTCCCGCGGCATGGTTGCGCTATTTCTCCTTGCCGGGCGGCTTCGGTCTCCCCACGGCCGGGGCCTTCGTGTTTGCCCGGATTGTCGGGCGGGTGCGGGAACTGGTGCGAACCCGACAGGTTGACCTCATTCATGCTCACGCTCCTCTGCCTTGCGGTCACGCAGCCATGCTGTTGAGTTCCGAGTTAGGTGTGCCTTACGTCGTGTCCGTGCATGGGCTCGATGCCTTCTCGACGACTCAGGTAACGGGGCGCGCCGGCGCGTGGTGCCGGCAGATCTCGCGGCGCGTGTACTCGTCCTCGCGGCGAGTCATCTGCATCAGCGAGCATGTGCGGGAGCAGGTGTTGCAGGGCACGGGGCCCGGTGTACGCACTTCCGTGGTCTATAACGCAGTGGACCCGCAACGGTTTGCGCCACCTTCCGCGGATGTGAAGTCAGACTCGCAAATCGTTTTATCAGTCGGCAATCTCATCCCGATTAAGGGGCACGACGTGCTGCTCCGCGCGGTCGCTGAAATCAGCTCGGAGTTTCCCTCCCTGCATCTCCGAATCGTGGGTGAAGGGGTGGAACGGCAGCGCCTGGAAGGGCTGGCGAATCAATTGGGAATCGCTGGCCGAGTGAGCTTCCTCGGACATCAGTCGCGCTCTCAGGTTGCGGCTGCGATGCAGCGCTGCGCAGTCTTCGCACTCCCCAGCCGATACGAGGGGCTTGGCTGCGTCTATCTCGAGGCGATGTCGTCGGGCAAACCGGTCATCGGGTGTCGCGGCCAGGGTATTTCCGAGATCATCCGGCAAGCTTGGAACGGCTTTCTGGTAGGCCCCGGCAACGAGAAAGAACTGGCGCTGGTGCTTGGAATGGTGCTGCGCGACGCGGCGAAGCGACGGGAGATCGGGCGCTTGGCGAGAGAGACAATTCTCGATCGACTCACTCTGGAACAGCAGGCGGAGTCCCTGGCGCGCATTTACCGGGAGTCCGTCGCATGAAGCATCGTCTTGCCATTGTGACAGAAATCATTTCGCCTTATCGCATTCCCCTGTTCAATGATCTGGCGCAGCATCCTGCCGTCGACCTGCATGTCATCTTCCTGGCAGACACAGATCCGGGATTGCGGCAGTGGCGCGTCTACAAAGAGGAAATCCGGTTTTCGTATGAAGTGTTGTCCTCGCGGCGCATGCGGCTAGGCTCCACACAACTGCTCTTGAACCGCGGCATGGCTGGGGCGCTGCAAGCTTTCCGGGCCGACGCGATTTTGTGTGGAGGATACAACTACGCGGCCTCCTGGCAAGCGCTGGCCTGGGCACGGCGTCGCAAGGTCCCGTTTTTGCTCTGGTCCGAGAGTCACTCTCATGAACTTCGCAGGACCAGAAGGCTCGTCGAATTCTTGAAAAATGAATTCCTGCATCGCTGTAGCGGGTTCGTGGTGCCGGGGCGACTGGCCCGCGAGTACTTACATCTTCGAGGCATTGAAGACGGCATCATCTTCTGTGCTCCGAATGCGGTCGACAATCAGCTTTTTGGCAGGGCCGCCGCCGCAGCAAGGGCCAACTCGACGGTGCTGCGGAAGGAATTGAATCTGCCCGACAGGTACCTTCTCTTCGTGGGCCGGCTCGTCCGCGAGAAGGGGATATTCGAGTTACTTCAAGCGTATGCACAGTTGGATGCTTCCGTAAGAGAGCAGGTGGGACTTGTGTTTGCGGGCGACGGCGAGCAGCGGGCTCGATTGGCGCAGCAATCCGAAGGAATAGCAGGAGCCGTCCATTTCGCAGGGTTTGTGCATCGCGAGCAACTGGCGGCTTACTACGCTCTAGCCGAGGCGCTGATCCTGCCCACGTATACTGACACTTGGGGTCTGGTGGTCAACGAGGGCATGGCGTGTGGTCTGCCGCTTGTCGTGAGTGACTCCGCGGGATGCGCGCCGGACATGGTTCGAGAGGGCTGGAACGGACTCCTGGTGCCTCCGCGAGACATTGCGCGCTTGGCTTCGGCTTTGAATACGCTTGCCACTCGATCAGACCTGCGGACGACGATGAGCCAGAACAGTTCGCAACTCATTGCGGAGTTCTCCCCGCGCCAGTGGTCAGCCGGTGTTGCCCGCGCGATTGGCGTCGAAAGTTAACTCGGACCCGTATCCCGATTCTTGTACCCGACGATGCACTTGTTCATCAATTCCCTGGCGGCGAGTGCCGGTGGCGGCCTCACCTACATTCGCAACGTGATCCCGCATCTGGCGGTCCGGCAGGATGTGCGCGTCACCGTGGTGCTGGGGCCGTGGTTGCGTGAGGAACTCCCGCCTGCCGGCAACATCGAGTATGTAGAGAAGGAGGTCTCGCCCGCGAGCCGCTTCTGGTATGAGCAACTTTCTTTGCCTGATTTGATTCGCAAGACAGGCGCGGATGTTCTGTTATCGGCAGGAAACTTTTCGATTCGCAAGTCTCCGGTGCCGCAGATTCTGCTGTCGCGGAATTCAATTTATACGTCGGTGGACTTTTATCGCGACTTGCTTGCTCGCGGAGAATACCGCGCCTGGCTGGATACCAAGGTACGGGCTTGGCTGGCCCGGCGATCCATCCGCTGGGCCGATGTGACGGTTGCACCGAGTGAGGCCTTCGCCGCGGAATTGCGCAACTGGACGGGCAAGCCGGTACGCGCGATTCATCACGGATTTGATCATGAAGAGTTCTCGCGAGATACGGGCGGGTTGGATGCCGAGGTTGAGGCCAAACTCCAGTCTGCCGCCGGATCCGTCAAGCTTCTGTTTGTCAGCCACTACAATTACTATCGTAATTTTGAAACCCTTCTTCGGGCGCTGCCGATCCTGCGGGAGCGTTTTCCGGAACGGAGTGTCAAACTGCTGCTGACTTGCAAATTGGCCGCCGGGGAGAATCCGGGAGACTACCGTCCCTCCTTGGCGGCCCAGTTGGTCAAGGAACTCGGGATCGGCGAAATGGTGGTCGAATTGGGCAGTGTTCCTTATCGCAGCCTGCATTGGCTGTATCGACGGGCCGACATATACGTTACGCCGGCGTACACGGAAACATTTGCGCATCCGCTTGTCGAAGCGATGGACACCGGGTTGCCGGTGGTGGCGTCGGACCTGGCCGTGCATCGCGAGATTTGCGGGACGGCCGCCATCTATTTCTCGCGCTTCTCACCAGAAGAACTGAGTGATCGCCTGGCGCGTCTGATCGAGTCTCCGGAAGAGGCGCGGCGTTTGGCGGCTGTCGGCAGCACGCGCTCACGCGAATTTTCCTGGAAGAAGCATGTCGAACAGATATTGGCACTGGGCCACTCTATGTTCGGATCTCACAGCGGGAGGGTTGCGTGAGCCCAGCAAGTTTGACCTTCGGGAAATCAAACGACGAAATCTGGAAGATGCTGGTATGTCCTCGGGACAAGCGGAACCTGCGACGGGAAGGGTCGCACCTTGCTTGCGCGGACGGCCATCGGTATGCGGTCATCGAGGACATCCCAATTTTGCTCGTCTCCGATGCGGAGCAGACCCACATCGAAGGAACTCGTGCCCTGGCCGTTGCCGAGAGCGGCGACGCCTCGTCACTACCGCAATTTAACGTTGGACCCAACGAGATCGATCCATTTGTAAAGAGAGCAATCGGCGCAACCAACGGCGGGCTTTATCAGCACCTGGTAGGGACGCTAACGGAATATCCGATTCCGCGTCTGCGTCTGCCAGCGGGCGGAGGCAAGTCATTTCTAGAGATTGGCTGCAACTGGGGCCGCTGGTGCATTTCAGCAGCCCGTTTGGGATATAGAACGGTGGGAATCGATCCATCGTTGAAGAGTATCCGCGCAGCCCGGCGTGTCGCCGGACAGTTGGGAATCGAGGCGACGTATCTGGTCGCGGATGGCCGCTACCTGCCGTTTCGCGATGAGAGCTTCGACCAGATGTTCTCTTACAGCGTGCTCCAGCATCTCTCTAAGGAGAATGCGATCGCGACTCTGATGGCGATGAAGCGGACGCTCCGTTGCGGAGGCGAGGCGCTGGTGCAGATGCCGAATGTGTTCGGAATGCGTTGCCTCTATCATCAGATTCGGCGCGGATTTCGCGAGGCCAGGGATTTCGAAGTCCGCTACTGGAAGCCGGAGGAATTGCTTCAGGTTTTCAGTCGCGAAATCGGCCCTTCGCGGCTGAGCGTGGACGGATATTTTTCGCTGAACGTGCAGCCGAGCGACCTGCACTTGCTTCCAGGCCGGTATCGCGCTCTCGTGCGAACTTCCGAAGGATTGCGCCGGGCCAGCGGCAAATTTCCACCTTTGGCAAAAATTGCAGACAGTCTTTACATCAGTGCGAAGCGGGTGGACTGAAGCGCTTAGCGCTTATGCCGCGCAAGCCTGCCGCAACGCATCGGCAACCTGCCGCTGCTGTTCCGCAGTCATTTGCGGAAACAGCGGCAGCAGGATGCCTTCTCGCTGCGCGCGCTCACTCTCGGCCAAGTTTGGGCAATTCCCCTCGGGGCTGCACTCGACGTCAGCACAACGCCACGTGCGCGGTGCCTGATAGGACGGTTCCAAGTGTGCGCACATGATTCCACGGCGTGTGGCGATGCCTTGATCGAGGAGTTGCTGCATGACCCGCCGCTGGTCGGCGCCTTGCGGCAGGCGCACGCAGTAACTTTGCCAATTGGTGCGAGCCCAAACCGGTTCTGCCGGTAGTGCCAATCCTGGGATATCGGACAACCGGTCCCGATAACACGCAACCATCTGGCGTCGTGCAGCGAGCAAATCTGGAAGTCGCTTGAGTTGCTCCCGCCCAATCGCAGCCTGAATGTCCGTCATTCGGTAGTTGAATCCCAACTCCGGATACGATTCGAACACTACCTGGGGCGACGAGTGACGCACAGCATCCGGCACGCTCATTCCATGCTGCCGCCAAAGACGGAACCTGCGGTCGAGGTCAGGGTTCGCGGTGGTCAACATGCCACCGTCGCCAGTGGTCAACAACTTGCGCGGATGGAAGGAGAAGCAGGCGACGTCACCGTGCGGCTTGCCGATCTTCTGCCATTGCCGGTCCCAGAGAATTTCGCTGCCAACGGCGCAGGCTGCGTCTTCAACGACCGGAACCCCATGCTCCTTGCCGATGGACAGGATTGCCCTCAAGTCGCACGGCATCCCCATCTGATGGACGCACAGGATCGCACGAGTCTTCTCGCTGATCGCGGATGCGATCTTTCGTGGATCAACATTGAACGTGTCCGGTTCGATGTCGACAAAAACCGGCATGGCTCCGCAGTATCGGATGCTGTTGGCGGTGGCGATGTAGGAATGGCTGACGGTGATGACCTCGTCGCCGGTGCGCACGCCCATCGCCAGCAGAGCAAGGTGCAGAGCCGTCGTACAACTTGAAACGGCACACGCATGCGGTGTTCCCACGTATTCGGCGAACTCGCGCTCGAAAGCCGCAACCTCGGGGCCTTGGGTCACCCATCCGGAGAGAATAGCGCGCCCAGCGGCGGACACTTCCTCCTGCCCGAGGTTGGGGCGCGCCACTGGGATGAATTCTTTAGGCGGCATGGGTCGGCAAACCTTCCCGGTTCCGCGCTGAGGTTGCATTCTGCAGCAGTTCTTCGGCTGTCTGCCCTTGCTGCCCGAACCAGTCCCGCATGCGCGCAATGCCGTCCCGCAGATCGATGGAGGGTTTGAATCCAAGCAGTCGGTTCGCCTTCGAAATATCGGCAACCATCCGCGTAACGTCGCCAGCACGCACTTCCGCGCTCGGGACCTGCACGCCGGAACGGCCCAGGGCCTCGGCCGTCAACTTCGCCAGCTCTCTGAATGAGGTCTCCCGGGAGGTTCCCAGATTCAGCGTCTGACCGATCCCAGCCTCGGCGACGCCAGCATCCAGAATTCCCCGGGCCATGTCGCTGACGAACGTGAAGTCGCGCGTCTCGGATCCTTCGCCGCGAATTCGCATCGGTCGATCTGCCAGACAGCACAGCATTAATTCGGAAACTGTCCGGCGGCTCTCATCCTCGTGTTGGCAAAGCGGCCCGTAGCAATCGAAAGCACGGACAACCGTCGTCGGATAGCGATAGGTATGCCAGAAAGCTCGGGTGTAAGACTCTCCGGCGAGTTTGGACGCACCGTAGATGGTGACGGGCTGAGTCGGGTGGTCCTCCGTGATCGGCGTCCGTAGCGGCATTCCGTAGACTTCTGAACTGGAGACGTAGACGAAGCGTTTGACGCCATGACGGCGCGCTGCCTCCAGAAGTCCGAGCGTCGCAACGGCGTTCACGGCATGGCTTTCCGCGGGAGACTGAATTGAGCGCTGTAGTCCGACGCAGGCAAGATGGAATACCGTATGCGCATTCTGAATCAGCGACGCCACCAGTTCCCGATCGCGTACATCGGCGACGACGACTTCCACATTCGTGCCCAGAACCTCTTTGAGATTCTCCCGCCGGCCGCTTGCGAGGTTGTCGATCACTCTGACCGCAAAGCCTTGCCCGGCCAACTGCCGTACCAATTCCGATCCGATGAATCCGGCGCCGCCGGTCACAATGACTCGCTGCACTCGCTCACTCCTGGTGACTGAAGTCTACGATTTTACCAACTCCTGCGCACTCGTACCGATCGGAATCACGGATCAGTTGCTCGGCGAACCGACGCGGGCGTGAGCCTCGGTCGGCCCTTCCGGGGCGGGATTCAGGCTGCTCCGGAGTTGTGCCAGGCTTGTTCCCTTGACTGCAAGCAGCACCATTCCAAGTGCGATATTGATCACGACAACCCACGCGTGAATGACGACTGTCAGAACCAAAGCGCTGCTGGCAGAAATGCCGGTCAGCTTGAAAGCCTCAGTGCCAAACAGTTCATAGGTGCCCAGGCCGCCGGGCGCCGCAGGGATCATCAGCCCGAGGCCAAGAATGGCCGAAGCGATAGCCGCCGACCGGAGCGAAACTCCCAAGCCCAGGGCAAGAGCCAGTCCCCAGATCGACGCGGCCTCCGTAATCCAGATGACAGCCGTCAGGAGAAGCAGCGAGAGCATCCGTCCGGCGGAACCGACGGCTCCTAAACCATCGGCAAAGGAAGTGAGCAAGCCATCAACCTTTTCCTCGAGTGCAGAAAGATGGACAACCCCAAAAGCCCGGCGGGCAAGATTGACGACGACGTGTGCCCGGAAGCGGAGGACCACCAGCACGACGAGTGCTCCGCCAAAGATCAGTGTGGCGACCCGCACCAGATCCATCACCCAGTGTGGCGGGCGTAGAGCCCAGATGGTGAACAGAACCATTCCCACCAGCGCCAGGCCATCCAAGACCTTTTCCACGGCGAGCGTGGCGAGGGTGCGAGCGCTGTCGGTCAGTGAGGTTTCCCGCCCAGCGAGCACGCAGCGGGCAACATCGCCGGCACGGCCGGGCAACAGGAAGTTCGCCATGTTGCCAATGCCGAGAATGGTCAGGCAGGGAACGAGCCCGGGCCGTGAAGAGGTGGGAAAAATCAACTGCCATCGCCGGGCCCGCAACGGTAGACTCAGAAAGAACATCGCAAGCGGCACCAGCAGGAACGGGCCGTTGAGCTGTCCCAGCGCGCTCCAGGATCGCTCGAGGTTGACCTGACGTAGAACAATGCCGAGACATCCAAGGCCGATGAGCAGCCCCACGACTGCGGACCGCACGCGGAACTTACGCCCCAACGTGCCGCTCCGCTCGTTGTGATTGAAGTACGAACCTGCATACGCCAACGTGCATACTGATACCCACCGCCTAGGCCCTCCGTGACTGATCACTTTGCGATGTCTCGAATTGCCGCAAAGAGGAAGGGTGCTCGTTGAGGAAAGCTTCGATGATGTACCGGGGCCGCTCGCGAACTTCGTCGAGGACTCGCCAAAGGTACTCTCCGATGATCCCCATCATCGTCATCTGGAAGCCCCCGACGATCAGGACGACCATCATCAAAGAGGTCCAACCCTGAATCGGTGCATTGAAGAACAACCGGTTTACCATAACCACACAGGCGTACAGGAAGCCCAGAGCCGACAACAGAATGCCCGAGTATGACATAGCTCGAATGGGGACATACGAATGGCCGACAAAAAAATCAGCAAAGAGCTTAAGGCGTTTGCCCAACGTCCACTTGGTAGTGCCGACAGTCCGTGCCCGGCGCGAATACGGGACGTACCCGTGTCTGACGCCCATGGTGGCAAACAAACCGTCGAGGGTGAGGTTCTTCTCACGATACAGTCTCACCGACTTCAGGACTTCCGGCCCGATCAGGAACATGCTTGCGCCCGTGGGAGCGAGGTTCTTCGACACCAGTAGTCTCCCGAGAAAGAAAAAAGCCCTAGAGAAAATTCTGGAAGACAGACTGTCCTCCCGGCTGGATCGGACGGCCCATACGATCTTTACGGGCTCGACCAAGCCGGCCAGCATGGCAGGAATGACATCAGGTGGATCCTGGAGGTCACAAGGAACAAAACAAGCGCAATCGCCGCGCACGTGGTCAAGGCCAACCCGGATTGCCATGTGGGAGCCGCAATTCCTGGACAACTTGATCACCCGAACGTAAGGATACTGGGCCGAGAGGGCGGCAAGATGCTGGAACGAATCGTCGCGGCTGCCATCATCGACGAAGATGATTTCGAAATCCACACCGGCCAAATGGGAGGAGAAAACGCGCGCGATCGCTTCGTGGGAGAGCACCACGGCGCTACCTTCGTTGTACACCGGCACAATTACCGAAACCTGCAAAGGTCATCCTCCCACTGCAATAACCAGGGCGTTATCCAGGTTCACTGCTACAAAGCTTTAACAGTTGAGCTTCCGTGGGAACGTCGTCCCCTGGCCGGACCTCACGTCGGGCGCACGCGGGAACTCCAAAACAAACGCTGCCCGAAGGAAGATCGGTGACCACCACGGCGCCCGATCCCACGAGTACTCTCTCCTCGATCTTCACTTCAGGGAGGCACACGACACCCGTGCCCAAGAAGCAGTGTGCGCCCACTTGTACGAAGCCTGACAGGGCGACCCCGGGTCCCATGACGACATTATCGCCAACCCTGCAATCGTGTTCCAGAGTTGCATTGCTGAAGAAACAGCTCAGGGACCCGATCCGCGTGTCCGAGCCGACGACACATCCCGGCATCATCACGACGTTTCTGCCGATCGACGCGGACGGCGCAATCACACAGCTGGGATGGATTAAGCTGACCAGTCTGACCCCTGCTTGAATGGCTTTCTGGAAGGTTGCGTATCGAACTGCCGCGAACGTACTGCCCAGAGCCACTATGGCCGGGAGTTGCCGATGGCGACACACACGGATTCCGTCGTCCAGAGTGCCGAGGATCGCTAGGTCTCGTGTCCCCTGTTTGGAATGTTCGTAACGGTCGTCAAACAGCATTGCATCCTTCCACGGCAGCCCCATCGCCTCGAGAAGGTGCAGGACGTGTCCAGCTTGTTTCCCGGCTCCCAGGATGATTCGCGGATATTGTTCCATACTTCTTGATCGCCTCTTTACGCTCCGGCTCTTTCTCCCGATCATAGCCAATCAAAGGGCCATACAAAGTAGTAGGGGAATTCCTGGACGATACGATCGCGTCCAAGTTGCCGTATCCTCTCTTCCGACTGGAATGTCTTGACGTAGACCCGATACTCGTCCTCCGCCCCTCCCCATTTTCTTTTGAATTGATAGACGCCGGAATTGCGGCCTGGGGAACTCTCCCAGTTCCAATACTTCAGTCTGCGACTTCGGGCGTCGTTGACGGCTTCATTGATCAGCAGCGTTCCTGGTTGATGAAGTCGATAGTCCGCGCGAGAGCAGGGGATATAGTAGCTTGCCGTCGAGGGGGAAAAAAGCACGAGCAAACCGGCGACGAGCTGGCCTTCCATGCTAGCAAAATAGAATTGACTGTGGCGTCCTTTAATTCCGTCTTGGGCCAGAAACTCGATGCATTCCCGTGGTTTTAGAGGGATGTCGTAATCCCTGCAGTTCTGCGAATAGATCTCGTAAAAGCCGGCGAGTCGTTCGCTCGTCACCTCGGAGTTCACAGTGATGGAGGCTCTACATGCCCGCCGCAGGTCGTATTCGATGTCTTTGGACCACTGCACACGGGAGAGATCCAAGTACTGCGTCAACTTGTTCACGACGACGCTATCCCCAAACGACGAGTCGTAGAGGCCGAAGTTTTTGGATAAGAAGGGAGTATAGACCGAACAGCTCAGCGCATCGAACTCCCGCGCCAAGCGAAGCAACTCTGTCAGCAGAACGGTGTGAGTCTCGAGTCGATCCTGTTCGGCGCACAACACGCCGGCGTTCGGTCCGAAGAAGGGAAGAGAGCAAAGGACCGAACCCGCGGCACCCTGCTTCAGGAATACCGGCAGGTACCCGCACAGTCGTCCTGACTTTCGCAGAGCCAGATAGAGAGGGCGGCCAATCCCAAGCCTCTCCAACATGCTTCGATAGAAGGGATAGTGGTACGCAAGAACCGATCCTGATTCTTGCGACAGCCGATCTAGAAAGCTAGCCAGCTCCTCATCATCGCCGGATGACAACTGCACGACTTGCAAGCTCATCGGACTTGCAGCGCTTTGCTTGAGATCGTCTTCTTCACTGAGTCAGCCACGTGTACGACCGAGGCTGGGGGAAGTTCAGGATACAGGGGCAGGGACAAAACCTGCTCGGCCGCGGTTTCGGCGTGGAAGAAAACACCCCGTCCGTATCCAAGGTCCGCGTAGGCAGGCTGGAGGTGCACTGGAACCGGATAGTGAATGCCGGTCTGAATCCCCGCGGCCTGCAGTGCCTGCTGCAGGCCGTCGCGGTCGTCGGCCCGCAGCGTGTAAACGTGATACACGTGTTTGCCCCAAGGCATTTCGGCGGGAGTCTCGACTCCGGAATCCGCCAGCCGTGCGTCGTATTCCTTTGCGACCCTGCGCCGCGCCTCGGTCCAGGCGTCGAGATGGCGCAACTTTACCCGCAGAATTGCGCCTTGGAAACCTTCCATGCGGTAGTTGTAGCCCTGCAGCACATGGTGATACTTGCGGTCCGCTCCCCAGTCGCGCAGCAAGCGCACCGTGCGCGCGTAATCCGCGTTTGCCGTGGTAACGGCTCCGCCTTCGCCGTACGCTCCCAGATTTTTCCCGGGGTAGAAGCTGAAACAACCCATATCCCCAATGCTGCCGGCGGGGCGTCCCTTGTATTGCGCGCCGTGGGCTTGGGCAGCATCCTCGATCACGAGCAGCTTGTGCCGGCGCGCGATTTCCATGATGGGGTCCATGTCGGCCGTCTGACCGTAGAGATGAACCGGGAGGATGACTTTCGTCCGCGGCGTAATGGCAGCTTCGATCTTCGCGGGGTCCATGGTGAACGACCGGGGATCAATATCGACCAGGACCGGCTTAGCGCCCGCGTACAGAACGGACGCCACACTGGCGACAAACGTGAAGGGAACTGTGATCACTTCGTCCCCCGGGCCGACGCCGGCAGCCAGCAGGGCCAAGTGCAACGCGCTGGTTCCGGAATTCAGAGCGATACATTCCTTCGAGCCGCAGAAGGCCGCAAACTCACGCTCGAAACTCGCGACCTCGGAGCCGAGCACGAACTGGCAGCTCTCCAGCACTCCAGCGATCGCGGCATCAATTTCCGGTTTGATGCTCTGGTACTGCGCTTTCAAATCAAGGTAGGGAACTTTGACGTTTGCCATGAGAAGTCTATTTGTTGCTACCGACTGGCAGCTCAAAGGCTGCTTATGCCGTTGCTTCCAGCCGGGTCAGCCGCAATTCGACCGGACGCCCACGCTGGCTCATCGACTGCGACGCCGCCTGCAAAATCTCCACCACGCGAAGTCCCGCGCTGCCGCCCGTCTCCGGTTCTTGCTTCTGCTCGATGCATTGCAGGAAGTGCGCAACCTCGCGTCGCAGGGCCTCAGTTCCATCGATCTGCGGAGCAAGCATGTCGCCGGTGCGGTATCCCACCAGCATCTGGTAGAGCTTCTCCGGGCTCTGGTGTTGATTGAGCGTTATGCCCTTGTCGTAGATTTTGATCTTCTCGCTTTGGTCCAGATCGTCGTAGACGATCATTTTCCGGCTCGCGCCAATCAACGTGCGCCGCAGTTTTACCGGCGCCAGCCAGTTCACATGGATATGAGCCATCTGGCTGCCCTCGAAAAAGAGCGTGAGGTAGGCGATGTTTTCCGTTCCTCCCGGCACATGGCTCAGGCCGGTTGCCGAAACTGCACAAGGGCGGAACGGCAGCACATAGTCCATGATCGAGAGATCGTGCACGGCGAGGTCCCAAAGAACGTTCACGTCGTGCTGGAAAAGGCCCAGGTTCACGCGTACCGAGTCGTAATAGAAGAGCTCTCCCAAAGTCCCGCCGTCGATCAGTTCGCGGATCTTTCGGACCGCACCCGTGAAGACGAACGTGTGGTCTACCATGAGCACCAGGTTTTTCTTTTGGGCCAGATCGATCAACCGTTGCACTTGATCAGTGTTCGAGGCCAACGGCTTTTCCACCAGCACGTGCTTGCCGGCCTGCAAGGCGCGCAGAGACAGGTCGTAGTGCGTAGAAACCGGGGTCGCGATAGCCACGGCGTCGATGGCCGGATCAGCAATCAAATCGTGAGCACTGCGCGTGGTGCCGATTGTGGGATATCGGCTTACCACCGCGTTCAGCCGATCTTCCCGGAGATCGCTGACGCAGGCGACCTGCGTGCCTTCAGCCTCATACAGGTTCCGTACCAGGTTGGGACCCCAATATCCGTAGCCGATGACTCCGATTCGTATCAAAAATCTCTCCAGTGAAGCGAAGCCTTGCCAACAAACGTGATCTTTCCAAAGCAGCTCAGAAGTGAGTTGCCGGAGGTTGGCATGAAAGACCGCCTAATCCCTGCGATTATAACGCACCCATACGGGACATCTCTGTTGTTTAATAGAAGCAGTTTCGCCGCAAACCGCTGCGTTAGAGCGGATTCCAGGTCAACCACAAGATGTGCGGAATTTTCGGCATTGCCGGATGGAAGGCTAGCATCCCCGAGGGTCTTCTGGAGCGGGGAACCCAGTCCCTTGCTCATCGAGGCCCGGACGACTCCGGCACCATTCTGCTTCGGGATTCGGTGCCGACAGGTGCGGAAATCGGTTTGGGAAACCGGCGGCTTGCGATTCTCGATCTTTCGCCTCTCGCCCACCAGCCCATGCACGATCCGCAAACGGGGAATTGGATCGTCTACAACGGCGAGACCTACAACTTTCAGCAGGTTCGCCGGGAACTGGAGCAAGTCGGCGTAGCATTCACCAGCCACTCCGATACCGAAGTTGTTTTGAAGGCATACGCACAATGGGGAGAGGCCTGCCTAACAAAGTTCCGCGGCATGTTCGCCTTTGCCATCTGGGACGCGCAGCGCCACCGGCTTTTCCTGGCCCGAGATCCCATGGGCATCAAGCCGCTTTATTACGTCGAGACCGGCGGGTATCTCATTTTTGCTTCCGAAGTTCGCAGCCTGCTTGGCACCGGATTGGTGCCTGCCCGCGTCGACCGGGTCGGGCTTGTGAACTACCTCAGTTACGGCTCGGCCTACGATCCCTTCACGGTCGTAGAAGGCGTACGCGCGCTGCCGGCGGGACATACGCTGGTCTGGGAGTCGGGCTCGTCGCACCTTGCTTCCTACTGGGATCTGGTTGGCGACCCCGTGCACCCGCCAGTTGTCGCGGATGAACGTCAGGCCTCGGTTGAACTGCAGCCAGCGCTGGAAGAGGCCGTCCGTTCTCAGTTGGTCAGCGACGTTCCGGTCGGAGTGTTTCTTTCCGGAGGCATCGATTCCAGTGCCCTGGTCAGCATCTTGAGTCGCGGCGGAGTGACTCCCAGCACGTTCTCGATTGTTTTCCGCGAAGCCGAATTTTCCGAAGCGGAGCATTCGCGGGCCATCGCCAAGGCATTCCGGACCGACCACCATGAAATCACGGTCTCTCAATCGGACGTACTGGCGGCTCTGCCATCCGCGCTGCGGGCCATGGATCTACCCACCATGGACGGCGTCAATACCTATTTTGTCTCGCGGGAAACCCGGGCAGCCGGCGTGAAGGTCGCGCTTTCCGGCCTCGGCGGAGATGAAGTGTTTGCGGGATATTCCAGTTTCCGGGTCGTTCCGCGCATGGAGCGATTTGAGCGCGTCTGGAAACACGTTCCGGGACCGCTGCGCAATTCGTTTGCCTCTGCCTTTACCGCTTTTTCGGCGGAGAACGATCAGAATCGCAAACTGGCCGCGCTGGCGCGTGGCAATGGCCAGCTTGTGCATCCCTACTTTCTGACGCGCAGCTTGTTCACGGGCGCGGAGCGGAATTTGCTTTTTCCGGCGGATGCTGAGACTCGCGAATCCGCGGAAAAGCCACAGCGCGATTGCCTGAACAAGACCGCAAATCTCGATCCCATCAACCGTGTTTCCTATCTCGAGTCGCGCTGTTATATGCTCAATACTCTATTGCGCGATTCCGATTTCATGAGCATGTCGCAGGGCCTGGAGGTCCGGGTTCCCCTGATTGATCACATCCTGGCGAAGACGGTGTTGGCAATGCCCGGAGCCTGGAAAGTAGGGGCCACGCCGAAGAAGCTGCTGGTCGAGTCTCTGGCCAATTCCCTGCCACAGGACGCGGTTCATCGACCGAAGCGCGGTTTTACTCTGCCATTCGAGCATTGGATGAGGCAGGAACTCCGCTCCGAGTTGGAGCCGATTTTCGCACCTAAGTTCGTCGACGGCGGGCCCTTCGGCGGTCTGCTCAATGGCAACCAGGTGCAAAAGATCTGGCAGGACTTTCTTCGCGGCGCCGTCTCCTGGTCGCGGCCATGGTCTTTGTATGTTCTACAGCGTTGGGGCGAACTGCACCTTTAGGCGAATTGTTGATTCATGCAGAAGTTGGAAGAAATCCGGGTCGAGCAAGGCGTGCCTTCGCGGCCAGACATGGCTGCCGGTAAGTTGCCCGTCAGCGTCATCATTGCCGCGCGCAATGAGGCGAAGAATCTGCCGGCCTGTCTGGCTTCGCTGAAGGATGCCGGCGAAGTCTATGTCATCGATTCTCAGAGCACCGACGCGACGTCCGAGATTGCACAATCATTTGGCGCGAAAGTCGTGCAATTCCATTACCCCGGCGGCTGGCCCAAGAAACGTCAGTGGGCTATCGAGACTCTTCCCCTGGCTCACGATTGGATTTTTCTGCTGGATGCCGACGAGGCCCTGACTCCGGAATTGAGCGCGGAGATTCGACGCGCCGTGCAGAGTCCGGCGATCAACGGGTACTACATCTCGCTTCGCATGTATTTTCTCGGCCGCTTGCTCCGTCACGGGGGCGCCGGTTTTTGGAAGCTGTCGCTGTTCCGGCGCGGCAAGGGCGGCTATGAATGCCGGCTGAAAGATCAGGATTCCTCCATGGCTGACATGGAGGTTCACGAACATGTGGTTGTCGACGGCCCTACGGCGCGGCTCAGACACCCCCTCGAGCATCGCAACGTGCAGTCGCTTTCGCGCTACATTCAGAAGCATGATGAGTACTCCAACTGGGAGGCGCGGGTTCTTCTGAACGCGGACAACAGCACAGACCTGCCGCCGGCCCTCTTCGGGACGCAGGCGCAGCGCCGCCGCTGGCTGAAGAAGCATCTGTATGCCATTCCCGGCTCTCCGCTTCTGCTCTTTTTCTATCGCTATTTTGTGTGTCTGGGATTCCTGGACGGCGTGCCCGGACTCATCTATTGCGGATTCCAGGCGGTGCAGATGTTCCACACCAAGGCGAAGATCTATGAACTGCGATCGCAAATGAGGGTGCGCGCCCGGAAGGAGAACTGACCGGTCTCATGTGCGGAATCAGCGGAATTGTGAATTGCGGAGACCGGGAAACCTTGGGGCGGATGACACAGGTCCAGGCACATCGCGGGCCTGATGATTCCGGCCTCTGGGAGCGAAGGTTTGCCGATGGCACGTATTTCGGCCTCGGCAGCCGCAGGCTTGCGATTCTCGATCTGTCCCCCGGCGGTCACATGCCGATGTGCAGTCCGGACGGCAGTGTCTGGATCACGTACAACGGCGAGATCTATAACTTCCTGGAACTGCGCCGCGAACTTGAAGGCAAGGGACACTCCTTTACTACCCATACGGACACCGAAGTGATCCTTCACCTTTATGAGGAGGAAGGGGAGCAGTGCGTCAAACGTTTGAACGGGATGTTCGCATTTGTCATTTGCGACCTGCGCTCGACGCGCCCGACGCTTTTCATGGCGCGCGATCATTTCGGAATTAAGCCCTTCTACTACTTCCATGAAGGCAGACGTTTCGCGTTCGCTTCCGAGATCAAGGCCCTTCTGCAGGTCGAGGGAATCGCACCGGCGCTTGACCCTCAGGCACTGCACCAATACCTGACGTTCTTGTGGGTTCCCGATCCGAAAACGATGTTCCGCCACATCTTGAAGCTTCCCGCCGGCCACTGCGCGACGTGGCGGGATGGAGAACTCAAGCTCACGCAATACTGGGATCTGACGTTTCCGCCGGCGACGCAGACATACTCCCGCTCCGAGGCCGACTTGGCCGAGGAGATTCGTGACCGCTTCCGGAGTTCGGTGAAAGCGCAAATGGTCAGCGACGTTCCCATTGGCGCATTTCTCAGCGCCGGCCTGGATTCGTCCAGCATCGTCGCCTCCATGTGCGCGTTGACCAAAGAGCCGGTGCGTACCTACACGATCACGTTCCCTGCCAAGTATCGGGTGGGAGAGAGCACGCTCGATGATCCGGAGGTTGCCGCGCGGCTGGCGCGTCACCTGGGATGCGAAAATCAACAGATTGTCGTCGAACCCGACGTGACCGAGCTTCTTCCCCGGCTCGTCTGGCATATGGACGAGCCCACGGCGGACCCCGCCATCATTGCCGCTTTCCTGGTTTGCCGCGAAGCCCGCAAGCAAGCGACCGTGCTGCTTTCCGGTGTCGGTGGAGACGAGTTGTTCGCCGGTTATCGCAAGCATGTGGCTCACTATTGGGCGCAAGCCTACGCAAAAATCCCGAAGACGGCACGCGGCTTGGCGGCTGCCACCCTGGCCGCGTTGCCGAGTCTGCGCGGTACTCCGATGAAGGGAAGCATGCGGCTCGCGAGAAAAATGTTGGGCAGCGCTTCCTTGCCGCCCGTGGATCGGTTTATCGCAAACTGCACCTATCTTGACGATGATCAGAAGCAACAGCTTTATACGCTCGAACTGGCAGCGGCGATCGGCAAGTCGGTTCCGGCGGAGCGCCACTATGCCGCCTTCGCCCGCGTCTCCGATGCTGACTTCCTGAACCAGATGCTGTATCTGGACACCAAGATCTTCATGACCAGCCTGAACCTGACCTACAACGACAAGATGAGCATGGCGTCGTCGGTCGAGGTGCGGGTGCCGTTCCTTGAGCGGGATCTCGCGGAATTCGTCGCTTGGAACGTTCCGCCCGCCATGAAGCTGAAAGGATTCTTGCGGCCGACAACCAAGCACGTCTTCCGCCGCGCCATGCGCGAGAGTGTTCCGCGGGAAGTACTGCAACAGCCCAAAGCCGGCTTTGCGGCTCCGGTAGACTATTGGTTGGCGCACGATCTCAAAGAAATGGTGGAGGATCTGCTCTCCGTCCAGCGCATTCGGGAGCGCGGTCTCTTCAATCCCGAGTCGGTGCGGCGTCTCGTCGAAGAACATCGCGCTGGCCGAAGAGATTGGTCGATGCAGATCTGGCAGTTCCTGACCATGGAGCTTTGGATGCAAATGTTTCTTGACGGAGGCGCCAGGCGCTTCGAATCGGAACTGCTCAGTCCAACGCAGGTGGCGACCGCTTGAAGCAGGTACTCCAACACGCGCGGACCGGAGAAATCGTGGTCGAAGAAGTTCCGGGCCCGCAGTTGCTGCCCGGTGGCGTGCTCGTGCGCGTGGCCGCGTCGGTGGTGTCCGCCGGCACCGAGCGCGCGTCCGCGGAATTTGCCCGCAAGAGCTTGTTGCAGAAAGCGCAATCGCGACCTGATCTCGTCCGCGAGGTTCTGGGCAAAGTGCAGCGTGACGGCATCTGGTCCACGATCCAGGCCGTGCGCAGCCGCCTCGATCAGCCCCAGTGCCCCGGCTATAGCAGCGCGGGAACCGTCATCGCGGTCGGCGAGGGTGTCACCGACATTCAGCCTGGCGACCGCGTTGCTTGTGCGGGCGCGGGTTACGCCGTTCACGCCGAGATCGCCTGCATCCCGCGGTTGTTGGTTGCGCGCATTCCGTCACTGTCCGCTTCGGACGGGGAAGTCCCGTTCGACGAAGCTGCCTTTGCCACGTTGGGAGCGGTAGCGCTGCATGGCATTCGGACCGCCGAGGTGAAACTTGGAGACCTCGTCGCGGTCATCGGGCTTGGGCTGCTCGGCCAACTTACGGTCCAGCTTTTGAGGGCTGCGGGTTGTCGCGTTCTTGGCATGGACCTGAGCCCAGCCCGAGCCGATCTAGCGAAGGCTCTCGGCGCAGAGGCGGCCGTAATCTCTGCCTCTGCATTTCGAGACCTTTGTGCCGATCGCACGCACGGGCTTGGACCGGACTCTGTCTTGATTACTGCGGAGACCCCGAGCAGCGATCCCGTGAATCTGGCCGGCTCTATCGCACGCGACCGCGCAATCGTGGTTGCCGTCGGCACCGTTGGGCTCGACCTTGAGCGCAAGGCTTACTACGAGAAGGAACTCGATTTTCGAATTTCGCGTTCTTACGGCCCCGGTCGCTATGACACGGCCTTCGAGCAGAAGGGGCGCGATTATCCGATTGGCTACGTACGCTGGACCGAAACCCGCAACATGGAAGCCTTTGTGCAGTTGCTGGCAGACGGGAAGATAAACGTTGGAGCGCTAATCACGCACCGCCTTCCAATTGCGCAAGCGCAATCGGCGTACGAAGTCATCGCTGGCAAAACGGGCGAGTCATTTCTGGGGGTAGTGATTCAGTATCCCGGCGAAGGAGACGCGTCGCGCACACTTTCTCTGGTGCCAGACGCTGCTACGGGAGCAACCAAAACTGCCGCCGGTGTTTCGGTGGGCTTATTGGGTGCGGGAGTTTTTGCCGGTGGAGTATTGATCCCGGCGATGAAGGCTTCCGCGCAAACGGACTTGATCGCAGTCTGCGCCTCCAACGGATCCCACGCGCAACACGCCGCCGCAAAATTTGGCTTCCGTGAATGCACAACCGATGACTCGAAGTTGATCGAGCACTCCGCAGTCAACACCGTCGTCATCGCCACCCGGCACCATCTGCACGCGAAACAGGTCGTTGCCGCTCTCGCCGCTCGCAAGCACGTTTTCTGCGAGAAACCGCTCTGCCTGACCGAAGAAGAACTGAGCGCGATCACTCGCGCCTATCTGGGAATCCCGTCGACCGAACGGCCTGTGCTGACGGTAGGTTTCAATCGCCGCTTCGCTCCCATGATCCTGCAGATGAAGAGGTTCTTCGCTCAGGTTTCGGAGCCGCTGGCCTTGCACTACCGCGTGAACGCCGGTTATCTCCCGCCCGACCATTGGACGAACGACCGCGAGCAAGGCGGCGGCCGCATCCGCGGTGAGATGTGCCACTTCGTCGACCTGCTGATGTTTCTGGCCGGTTCGCCGATTGTTGAGGTCGAAGCCAACGCACTCGGCAACGCCGGGCGCTACAGTGGCGATAACGTCGCGGCCTCGCTCCGCTTTGCGAACGGTTCTCAAGGGACGATCGGTTACCTGGCGAACGGCGACCGGTCGGTGTCGAAGGAGCGCATTGAAGTTTTCGGTGGCGGCGCAACTGCGATTCTGGAGGATTTTCGCCGCCTGGAATTGGTGCGCAATGGCAAGAAAGAATCGATTCGGTCGCGGTGGCGCCAGGATAAGGGGCATCGCCCTGAGTGGACTGCGTTTGTCGAGTGCGTTAAGGGAAACCGTTCGCTCCCGATTCCTTTCGACGAACTGGTCTGCACCACTCTGGCCACTTTCCGCATCGACGAGTCGGCTTCGACCGGAGCGCGTCTTGAAGTCGGAGCTGCCTCTTTTCTGGAAACTGCGCCGCGCACCTCCACTCGCAACGAATGACTCAAATCCGGGTTCAACGTCGAAGGAGACGAAGTTAGTTCATGCTCATTCTGGGCCTCAATATGTTTCACGCCGACGCTTCCGCGGCCATCGTGGTCGACGGGGAAGTGAAGTTTGCGATTGCGGAAGAGCGCTTGAACCGGCATAAGCATTTTGGCGGCTTTCCTGCCCTCGCCGTGAAGGCTTGCCTGGATGCCGTCGGGGCCAAGATCTGCGATGTGGAGCACGTGGCGGTTGGGCAAGACAGCGATGCCAACCTCGCCAAGAAAGTCCGCTTCGCGCTCGCCCATCCGGCCAGGATTCTGAATTTCATCAAGATGCGTCAGCGCAAAGAGTCGATGCGCGACGTGCGTACGCTGCTGGCGCAGGCGCTGGATGTAGATGCCGCGCAACTTCGTTTCCAGGAGCATCATCTCGAGCATCACCTTGCCCATATTGCCAGCGCCTATTACTGCTCTCCCTGGGAAAAGGCTGCGGGGTTCAGCTACGACGGCTCCGGCGATTTCGTGTCGACCATGATGGCGCGCTGCGAGGGCGACGCAATCGATGTTCTCGACCGCGTCTATCTGCCTCATTCACTCGGCAGCTTCTACACCATGATCTGCGAATTCATCGGCTACTCGAAGTACGGCGATGAAGGTAAAGTCATGGGGTTGGCTCCCTATGGGAAGGATTCTTATTGCGAAGAGATCGCGAAAATCATCAGTACGCGCGACGGTCACTTTGAACTCGATCTCAGCTATTTCAAGCCGCTGGGCAGCAATCAGGGCATGCAGGTTCTGCCGGATGGAACGGTGCGGCTCGCCCGTCATTTTTCAGAGAAGATGGAGAAGTTATTCGGACAGCCCCGCAAGCCCCATACGGACATCACGCAACGCGATATGGACCTTGCCTTTGCCATGCAGCATCGTTTCGAGGAGATCTTCTTTCACTTGTTGAACGACCTACATCGCAGAGTACCGCTCAGAGAACTTGCGATGGCCGGTGGGTGCGCACTCAACAGCGTCGCGAACGGGAAACTCTTCTCTCAGACTCCGTTTCGGCGCACCTACATTCAGCCGGCTGCCGGAGACGAAGGGCTGGCCATCGGCGCCGCCTTGCACACCTATCACTCGGTTCTGAAGCAGTCCCGCCGTCACGAACTCAAGCACTCGTACCTTGGTCCTGAGTTTTCCGAATCAAGAATCCAATCTGCTCTCGAGACTGCTGGCCTGCCGGCCCGCAAGCTGGAACGGGATGAGTTGTTAAGTCAGACTGCGGACCAGATTGCCGCAGGCAACGTCGTCGGATGGTTCCAAGGCCGCATGGAATGGGGGCCGCGTGCGCTCGGCAATCGCTCCATCGTGGCGCACCCCGGACTCCCGAATATGAAGGATGTGCTTAACGCCCGCATCAAGCACCGCGAGTGGTTTCGGCCGTTCGCCCCTTCCATTCTGGCCGAAGCCCAGCATGAATACTTCGAACACGACCATCCCTCACCGTTCATGCTGCACGTCTACAAGATCCGTCCGGAAAAGCGGAAGGCGCTATGCGCCGTGAATCACGTCGACGACACGGGGCGTCTGCAAAGCGTAAGCCGCGAAGAGAATCCGCTCTACTACGATCTCATCTCGACATTCCAGAAGAAGACGGGGCTGCCGGTGATTCTGAACACCAGTTTCAATGAAAATGAGCCGATCGTCTGTACACCGGAAGAAGCGATCGACTGCTTCCAGCGCACCCGCATGGACGTGCTGGCGATCGGCCCGTACTTTGTCGTCAAGCCCGAAAGCGAGCGGGAGAAGCCGGATCCAAAGGTCTAGCCAGACACCGTTGTACTGGACGAAGTCAGTGCATCAGGAAGCCGCTTACTCCCAATACGATTCCGATGACGCCAAGGACGAGTCCAAGTCCCCAAAAAAGTCTTCGACCCGAGAGCAGAGTAATCGACGTGATCACCAATCCCACTTCCAGGAAGACCTCCGCCAAATCGAACCGGTCGGCGCGCTTGCCCTGCGAAGCTGACTCTGCTTCGAGTTCCCGCGCGTCGTCCTCGATCTTTTTCTGATCGTCTTTGTAGCGGGCCACTTCGCTCGAGTATTTCTCGCGCAAACCTGCCAGGGCGGCGGCATCCGTCGTCGCCTGAACCGATAGCTGGTCCAGAAACAACTCGTCACCGTGCCGGCGCATGTTCTTCGCCTGGTAGTAAGCCCACTGATCGGTGGATCTCGATTGCAGGATTACTTCCTCCGTACTGGCCCGATGCCCGAGCAGGGAAGAGACTGCGACCAGTACCGCCAGCACCGCCATAGTCAGCGAAACCGGCGCCAGCGATGGATTGTGCTTGGCATGCTCGGCGTGTTCCTGCAATTCCTGAAGTTCTTCGCTCATTGTCTTTACTCTCCCATCACTTTGATGATCAAACGCTTGTCCCTCTGTCCGTCAAACTCCGCGTAGAAAATTCGTTGCCACGTGCCCAAATCGAGCTTCCCGGCGGTGATGGGCACGATCACCTCGTGATGAATCAACAAGGCCTTCAGATGCGAGTCGCCGTTATCTTCGCCGGTGTCGTGGTGCTTGTAGTCTTTACGAAACGGCGCAAGGTGCTCCAGCCATTGATCGATGTCTTCGATCAGTCCGCTCTCGTTGTCGTTTACATAGACCCCAGCCGTGATGTGCATCGCCGAGACCAACACCATGCCTTCCCGAACGCCGCTCTTGCGGACGATTTCCTCGACCTGTGGGGTGATGTGAACGTACGCGCGATGCGTTTTCGTATGAAACTTCAAGTATTCCGTCAGAGTCTTCATGGAAAAGTTCTTCGTTTGATCGGGGTGCTCAGCGTAGAACGTCAGCGAGCTTTCCGCTCGCGATCACATCGGCAACCCGCGCCATATCCTTGTACAGGATGCGGTCTTTGTCGATCGTCGGACACGCCGAGCGGATCGCCGAGTAGGCGGCCTGACCCAGCTTGGAAGTCTTGAGCGGCGCCAGGAAATCAAGCGCCTGCGCCACCGCCATGGCCTCAATCGCCAAAACGTTCCGCGTGTTCTCGACCACTCGCTTCAGTTTGTTGGCTGCCGTCATGCCCATGGAAACGTAATCTTCTTTGTTCCCCGAAGTCGTGATGGAGTCGACCGACGCCGGGTGCGCCAGCACCTTGTTCTCGCTGACCAGCGCCGCCGCTGTGACCTGCGGCATCATGAAACCAGAGTTCAGGCCAGCGCCTGAGGCCAGAAATGGCGGCAGCCCTTCGCTCAACGAGGGATTGACCAACCGCTCGATTCGCCTCTCGCTAATGCCCGCCAGAGCGCTCAAGGCAATAGCCAGGAAGTCCAGCGCGAAGGCCAGCGGTTCGCCGTGGAAGTTCCCACCTGAAATCACATCGCCCGAGGGGTTCTTCGGGTCGGTAATAAAAACCAGCGGATTGTCGACCGCCGAATTTGCTTCGATTTCAAATACCGATCGGCAGTGAGCCAGCGTGTCGCGCACCGCCCCGTGCACTTGCGGAATGCAGCGCAGCGAGTAGGCGTCCTGCACTCGTCCACACGTGCGATGCGATTCGCGAATCTGGCTGCCTTCCAGCATGTGGCGGAGATTCGCCGCCGTCTTCAGTTGTCCGCTGTGCGGGCGTGCTTGATGAATCCGTTCGTCGAAGGCTGCGTCCGTGCCTTTCAGCGCGTCGCAGCACAAACCGCCGAGCACGTCGGCGGAGTCGACGAGTGTTTCTGCCGCGAGCAGCGCCAACGATCCTGTGGCCAGCATGGCCTGCGTGCCGTTGATCAACGAAATCGTCTCTTTCGACTGCAGCACCAGAGGCTTGATGTCCGCCCGCTGCAATGCCTCCGCACTGGCGATGCGGGCGCCGGCTTCTCCGAAGCATTCGCCCTCCCCGATCAGCGCCAGCGCCAGATGAGCCAGCGGCGCCAGATCTCCGCTTGCCCCCACGCTGCCTTGCGACGGCACAACCGGCGTGACTCCGCGGTTTAACATTTCGCAGAGTGTGTCGATCACCGTCGCCCGCACTCCCGAGTGTCCCTTCGCCAGTGAATTGGCGCGAAGCAGCATCATGGCGCGCGTTTCTGCACTGCCGAGCGGTTCGCCCACTCCCACCGCATGAGACCGCACCAGGTTCACCTGAAGCTCGAGAATCTGATCCCCGGCGATCCGCACATCGCTCAGCTTGCCGACGCCAGTCGTAATCGCGTACGCCACTTTGTTGCTGGCGACGATGTCATCGACGACCGCGCGCGCCCGGTCCACGGTTTCTCGTGCGTCCGGAGCGAGCAGTACGGCACGCCGCGCTTCCAGACTCGCAACTTCGCGGACCTCTTCCAGCGTCAGATCGTTTCCATTGATGTGGAGTGCTTTCAAGAAGTCCCCCGGATCAACCCACCCGTGTTCATCACTTGAGCTTAGCGCTTTCCCGCAGCCACGCGGAAGACAGTCAGGTACTTCTCCGGCAGCGTCGTCACTTTCATCGCGGTATCGGTCACGATGTGGGTTGTTTCGCCCTCCGCTAAAAGCGTGCCATTCGCAGGACGGAGCAACTCGTAACTGAATATCACCACCGACTCGCGCACCGTTTTCAACCAGGTTCGAACCAGAATTTCCTCGTCGTAGTACACCGGAGCGCGGTAACGGCAGGTCGCTTCTGCCACAGCGATGAATCGTCCATCCTCGCGCTCCATGTCGCGATAGGAGAACCCCAGTTGCCGCATGAGTTCGACGCGCCCCACCTCAAACCAGATGAAGTGGTTTGAGTGATACACCACGCCCATCTGATCGGTTTCCGCGTAGCGCACCCGCACCCGGGTTTCGTTCATGGCTCGTGTCCCGTTGTCGCTCACTTTCCTGTCCAGACCGGCTTTCGTTTCTCCAGAAACGACGAGATCCCTTCGCGAAAATCTGGCGTGCTGCGTACCGCTGCGTTCTCCTGGATTGCGGATTCAATCTGCCCATCGAGTTCGGCGCGCGCATGATCGTTCAGCAGTTTCTTGGTGGCGCGCAACGACGCCGGGCTATTCTCCATCAGCAGCGTGGCCAAGTCTCGAGCTCTCGCCATCAGGTTCTCAGGCGCGACGACTTCGTTCAGAAGTCCAAGCCGTAACGCCTCGTCTGCGCCGAAAATCCGTCCCGTGAGCAGCAGATCGCGCGCCTGCTTTTCGCCTACCTGCCGCAAGAGGAATGTTGCAACGATCGCGGGCACAAAGCCAATCCGTACTTCGGTATATCCGAACTTCGCATCCGGTACGGCCAGGGTAAAATCGCAGAGCAGCGCCAGCCCGGTCCCCCCAGCGATAGCCGCGCCATTCACGGCGGCGATGGTTACTTTGGGGAACTCATACAGAGTGCGAAAAAGCCGGGCCATCGTCTTCGAGTCCTGCACGTTCTCCTCAGGCGTCCGGCCGAGCAGGGACTTCAGGTTCTCCAGGTCCAGGCCCGAGCAGAAGGCCTTGCCAGCCCCGGTGAGGATGAGCACGATTGCGTCCGACTTCTCCACTTCATCAAAAGCGCGCAGCAAATCCTCGATCAATTCGAAGCTGATGGCGTTTCGCTTCTCCGGACGATTCAAGGTGATGGTCGCTACCTTGCCTTCATGCGTGAGTTGGATCGTGTTGTAGCCCATGTCAATCCGCCGCCTGTGAGTTTGAAAATTTTGCGCGGATGCCGTCGGCCGCCCGGAGCAGAACGTCGAGTGGTTTTAGCGTTGGCAATGCCGCTCCACGCTTGTGCAGCGTCTCAAGTACTTTCTCCGTCGGAATGTTTCCGACCAGCGCGTCCTGTGCGAACGGACATCCACCCAAACCGCCTAGAGCAGAGTCAAAGCGCCGGCAGCCAGCATCGTACGCTGCCAAAATCTTCTCGGATTCCTCATCCGGCCGGCTGTGCAGGTGCGCCCCGATTTCCAGATAGTTGTACTTCGCCATTACCGCGCTCACCAATTCCGCAATTTGCTGTGGACTAGCCATGCCGACTGTATCCGCAAGCGAGATCACCTGTACGTTCTCGGCTTCCAGTAACCCGACGGCGTCCACCACCTCGTCCACGCTCCAAGGGTCGCCGTAAGGATTGCCAAACGCCATCGAAATGTACACCACCACGTCAAGCCCCGCGTTACCGGCCTTCTTCTGGATTTTCTCGAGTTCCTCCAGTGCGTCTTCCGCCGACTGATTCTGGTTCTTGCGGAGAAAGGTTTCGGAAATTGAGTAAGGAAATCCCAGAGTCCGTACGGCCTGTGTTTCGATGGCCCGCTGCGCCCCTCTTTCGTTGACCACGATGCCGATGATCTCTACGTCATCCGGCGGATCGAACTCTTTCAGCACCTCTTCCGAATCGGCCATTTGAGGCACAGCCTTCGGCGACACAAACGAAACCGCGTCGATGTTCTTGAATCCCGCGCTGATCAGGGCCTTTAGGTAGTCCACTTTCAATTCGGCAGGGATCATGCCCTTTAGCCCTTGCCAGGCGTCGCGCGGACACTCAATTACTTTGACGGAATCAGACATGTCAGTTCGTAGCCACAGATGTCCCAGATTCAGAAATCGGTATTGATCCGCCGCGGCGGAAGGCGGAAAGCCTTACGTCTGCAACACGCCGACCTTGAACTCCGCCACATCCGGGTTCAATGCCGCCGCCTCCAGCGCTTCCGTGATCGCTTCCCGCGTCTCCATCGGATCGATGATCTTGTCGATCCATAATCGCGCCGCGCCATAGCGTGGATCGGTCTGCTCGTCATAGGTGCGCTTGACGGATTCGTACAACTCTTTCCGCTCTTCCTCGCTCAATTTCTTCCCGCCGCGCTCCAGTTGCTTCACCTTGATCTCGACCAGCGTCCCGGCCGCGGAATCGCCGCTCATCACCGCGTAGCGCGCCGTCGGCCAGGCAAACACAAATCGCGGATCGTAGGCCTTGCCACACATCGCGTAGTGGCCGGCGCCGAAGGAGCCGCCAACGATCACGGCGATCTTCGGCACCACCGAATTCGACACCGCGTTCACCATCTTCGCCCCGGCCTTGATGATCCCGCTCCACTCCGCGTCGCGGCCCACCATAAACCCGTTGACATCATGAAAGAAGACCAGCGGAATCAGGTTCTGATTGCAGTCCATGATGAACCGCGCAGCCTTTTCGGCGGACTCGGTATAGATCACGCCGCCGAATTCGACCCGTTTGTGACCTTCATGATCAATCTGCTGGGCATGCAGTTTCTGATTGGCGACAATGCCTACCGCGAACCCGCCAATCCGCCCGTAGCCGCAGATCAGCGTCTTCCCGTATTCGGGCTTGTACTCGTCGAAGCGGCTGCCGTCGAGCACGCGCGCCAGCACTTCTTTCATGTCGTACGGGCGCGCGGGAGAAGAATCGTAAATCCCGTAGATCTCTTCCGCCGAAAGCGCAGGCTCCAAGGGCTTCTTGCGATCCCAGGGCGAAAGCCGCCGGTATCCCCATTTCTCAACGATCGAACGAATGCGTCCCAGACACGCCTCGTCGTTGGGTTCGCGGAAGTCCACCGTTCCGCTGATTGCCGAATGCATCGTTGCGCCGCCCAAATCTTCCGCCGAGACTTTCTGCCCGATCGCCGCCTGCACCAGCGCTGGCCCAGCCAGGAAAAGCCCGCTACCATCGGTCATCAACACGTGATCGCACATCACCGGCAAATATCCACCGCCCGCCACGCACATGCCCATGATTGCTGCGATCTGCGGAATTCCCATCGCCGACATAACCGCATTGTTGCGGAATACGCGCCCGAAGTCGTCGGTATCCGGAAATACATCTTCCTGCAACGGCAGAAATACGCCCGCCGAGTCCACCAGATAGATAGTAGGAATGTGATTTTCGATCGCGATATTCTGTGCGCGGATCACTTTCTTTGCCGTCATCGGAAAGAACGCGCCCGCTTTCACTGTCGCGTCGTTGGCGATGATCATCGCCATGCGGGTCTGAATCCGCGCGAGCCCGGTAATGACCCCCGCCGCCGGCGCGCCGCCCCACTCTTCGTACATTCCGTGGGCCGCGTAAGAGCTAAGTTCGAAGAAAGTCTCGGGATCAACCAGCTTTTCGATTCGTTCGCGCGCCGTCAACCGCCCTTTGGCGTGCTGGTTCTCAATCGCCTTCCCGCCGCCGCCTTCCGCAATCTTTTCCTCTTCGTTTCGTACCTGCGACATCAGATCGGCGAGGAATCGCATGTTCGCTTCGAAGCGGGCCGAGGTCGCATCTACCTTGGAACTCAGTACTTCGAATGCCGCCGATGAAGTCTCTACCGAGTTGTCGTTGCGCTCAGCCATAGATGCCCGCTGGAATGGTTCGAGGACGCGGACTGTTTACTATACCAGCCGGCCAGATGCGCGCAATGCAGCCTAGGCTCGGTCTACCCACGACCGAATGTGCAGTACAGCTTCGCTTACGGGATCAATTGCGACGGCGTCGACAAGACCGATGCGCAACGCCTGGGTCGCGTCGACCTTTTCTGCCGCCACCAGCATTTCCAGAGCCCGCCCTTTGCCGATCAGTCGCGGCAGCCGCTGCGTACCGCCCCATCCGGTCACCAGCCCCAGAGCCGCTCCTCGATGACCGAACACCGCCTCCGGTGCCGCAATCCGAAAATGACAAGCCAGAGCCAGGTCCAGTCCGCCACCCATGCAATATCCGCAAATCGCCGCAACGACCAAAGCAGGGAAGTCCTCGAGGGCTTGCATCAGACCTTGTCCCATCTTCGCGAACTCAAACGCCGACGGGCCATTGAGCGCCGTAATCTCATCCAGTTCGGCCCCGGCAGAGAAGAACTTCACGTTTCCCGTGATGATGAGAGGGCGTTTCCTCAGCGCCGCCCGAGACACGGCCTCCGCCAGTGACTGAACGCGGGCGCGCGTCAAGCGGTTGGTGCCGTCCTCCGAGCACAACCGGAGTTCGCCGATGTCCCCACGTTCTTCGTACTGAAACCCCGGCATCACAAGTTTAGGTTCGGCGTTCGATCCAGTCGGCCAGCCGCCTGCCGTCTTCCTCCAGAAGGAAGGTGCCTACGCCAAAGCACTCGCCCACAATGCGCTGCGAGTCCGGATCGCGCGCCGCTCGCGTGATCCACTCCTGCCCGACTCGATATTGCGCTGCCGTGAACCACTTTTGCGGCAGGACTTCCACCAGCCCCGCGTTCGGATAACAAACGAACAGAGCGAACGCCGGATCATCCTTCGACATCGCTTTGTAGCTGGTCGGAAGGATCAATTCATCCACGCTGCGCAATTCCGCAGGAACCTCGATCCTGTGCGTGCCTGGCGCTAGCGAGAGCGGAACCTCGAACTCCGCAATCGGCGCCGTGGCGGCATAAATACGGTCAGAAGACTGCTTGAACCAGCCCGCGACCTCCGCCAGGTCAAACGCCTTCAGCTGATCCAGATCGAAACAGGTGATTCGAAGACTCCGTCCCTCGGGGCACCACACGCCCAGAAAATGCGGCGCCGCTAGAAATGGACGGCAATAAGTGTTGAGCGCAATTCGAGGCTGTTCCGGCTGCTGCTCCAGTCCGATGGTGACCAGATGGCCGACCGGCCCGGACGTTCCGTGATGGGTCCAGACGAAGCGTTGTCCGGCAAGCGAGTGGAAGGAAGGGAACGTTTCCCAATACCACGGGGTGGGGCCGATGGCGGTGGAGAGAATCTCGCGAGCGCGAGCCGAACTGAGCCCGCTCATCAGCCGGCCGTCGGCACGCCTTTTACGTGCGTGCGGATGAATTGCACGATGTCATCCATGGCGGTGCCCGGCTGAAAAATCGCGGCCACGCCCCCTTGCTTCAAACTGTCAATATCCTGGTTTGGAATAATCCCGCCCACAATCACCAGCACGTCGTCCATCTTGTTCTGGCGCAGCAGGTCCATTACGCGCGGCACGATCGCATTGTGCGCTCCGGAAAGAATGGACAGTCCAATCACCTGCACGTCTTCCTGCAAGGCGGCGTTCACAATCATTTCCGGCGTCTGCCGCAGGCCTGTGTAGATCACTTCCATGCCGGCGTCCCGCAACGCCCGCGCAATCACCTTGGCGCCGCGGTCGTGGCCATCCAGCCCCGGCTTGGCTACCAGCACTCGAATCTTCGTCTCGACCATCGCCACCATTTAACCACAGAGCCGCCGGGATCACACGTGCCAGCTTAAGACTGAACGGTCTTGATATCCAGACTCCGCCACAAATACCAGCAGGCAACGGTCCGGTACGGCGACCAAGGCTTGGCGATTCTTTCCATCACCTCCGGCTTCGGCCATTTGCGTTTCTTGTAGTGCCTCTTCATCGCCGCCTGGATGCCGTAATCGCCGGTTGGCAGTATGTCCTCGCGCCTGAGCGTGAACATCAGAAACATATGCGCGGTCCAGACTCCGACGCCTTTCACCTGCGTGAGGTGTTTGATTACATCCTGATCCGGAAGTTCCGGGAGGCGGGAGAAGTCCAGCAGGCCACTTTGTGTCTTATCGGCCAGATCCTTGAGGTAGGCGGACTTCTGTTTCGATAATCCCGCGCCACGCATTTCCGCATCACTCAGCTTCAAAACGCCCGGAGGAGTGAGCGGATCGCCGGCGAGCGCCGCGAAGCGCGCGAAGATCGTCTCCGCCGCCTTCCCGTTGAGCTGCTGATACACAATGGACTCAGCCAGGCTGGCAAAGTCCGGTGTGCCATATTGGATCCGGCACGGCCCCACCTGCTGGATGATTAATCGTAAAACCGGATCCGATTTCTTGAGGTGCAGAATCGCTTTGCGCATGCCTCATAGATGTATCACACTCACTTCGCCATGGCGAACAAAAACCGAATATCTTGCTCGGCGCAGGAGCAGCAACATGACCATTCCACCGCCCAGTGCAATCCACGCGGCATTTATTTTCCAGCGCAGCAACACCGCCAAAGCGGCGACCGCGATCACCCAGGACCGCCATCCCTGCAACGCGTCAACCCCAAGTCGTACCGTGACTCCGGCCATCAGCGCCACCGCGCAGGCATTGACCGAATCCATGAATGCCGACATCCATGTCGATTGCCGCAGCCTAAAAAGCACTGGGGCCAATAGTCCGACATAGAAGAATGAAGGTAAGAAGATAGCCACCGTCGCCACGATCGCACCCGGAGCGCCTCCCAGAAGGTATCCAATAAAGGTAGCGGTCGACAGCACCGGTCCCGGTGTGAACTGCCCCATGGCGACCGCATCCAGCAGTTGCCGATGCGTCAGCCACGCGTTCTGCTGGACGAGTCCTTGCTCCAGAAATGCCAGCAGCACATATCCGCCGCCGTAGAGCAGTGTGCCAACCTTCAAGAAGAAGAGCGCGATTCTCACGATGCTTGGCCGGGCCCCTGTCGCGACCACGCCGAGTACTGGAGCGACGATTCCCAGAGCCACACGGCGAACGGGGACTCGGAAAGGCGAGGTGAGCAACAAGGCGCCAACCGCAGTTCCTGGGAGACTCCGAATTCTCCGCGCCAGCATCCCCAGCACGCCGCCGCCAAACAGAATCACGATCGGATTGACGCCCAGAAAGAACGCCGCCAGCGATGCCAAGCCAAGTACCGCAAGCCCAACGTCGCGCAACGCCGTCCTTCCCAAACGGGCAATGGCCAGCGCGATCACCGCGATTACCGCGGCCTTGATCCCGCTCATCACCACCGCGGCTTGCGGCAGGGCTCCGTAACGCACGTACGCCCATGCGAAGATTCCAGTCACCAGCGCTGCCGGCAGGATGAAACTCGCGCCCGCCACGCACAACCCTGCCCACCCGGCGCGAGCAAAGCCGACACTGATGGCGAGTTCTGTTGACGTTGGTCCCGGAACAAGATTCGCCGCCCCCAGCAGGTCCAGGAATTGTTGCCGGGTGAGCCATTGCCGCTTCCCCACGACCTCGGGCTCCATCATGGCGATATGCGCTGCAGGCCCGCCAAAACTCGTCGCCCCCAGTCGCAGAAAAAGTTTCGCCAATTCGCGGAGTCGGGAAGCGCGCGAGCCGGTATCAACAAGTGCCGGCTGGCTATGATCGTCGCTCACGTCGCCTGCCTCAGAGCTTCTGCGTTAAAGGAATGGACTAGGAAAGGAATTTCACCGTCTGTTCAACCATGTCCGCCGTCGCTTTGTACGGATCGCCCGGCTGGTCGAATTCCATGGAGCAATATCCTTTGTAGTCGTGCTCCTTCAGGACTCCAAACGTGCGCTCCAGGTCGACATCGATCACTTTACCGTCATCGTTGACCCCACCGGGCTTCACATGGCAGATGCCATAAGCATGGGCGAACATCGCATCGATGGCGCGATAGGCAAAGTCCGCGTCGTGGACCGCCACCGTGTTTCCGAAATCCGGCAACGCCCGCAGCCAGGGACTGTTGACCTTGTCAAGAATCTGCACGATGAAAAAAGGATCTTCGCTCACCGGGTTATCGTTCTCCAGGTGCACGACGATTTGTTTTTTCTCCGCAGACTCCGCCACGTGCGCCAGCGTCTCCGCCGCCCGGTTCACGTCCGGTTTGGAGTCTTTGGCTGAATCGATATGTGTCCGGATGCTCGGCGATCCCAAAGCAAGTGCAACATCGATCCACTGCCGGCTGGCCACCACCGCCTTCTCCCGTTCCTCCGGGTCCATCGCATATTGGCTGTGACCCTGGTCCACCGCGATGTCTACCACTGAAGATCCCGCCTTCTCGACCGCGGTTCGCAGTTGCTCAAGGTACTTCGAATCGGTCGATGGGAAGACCGGGCTCCATAGTTCGACGTGGTGAACGTTGAACTTTGCCGCTACGTGTCCCGCAAAATCCTTCAATTCGATCTGTTGCGCACGCGGAATCGAACTCGGCGTCTTTCCGTCCCAACCCATCCATCCCACGATGTAGTCACGGAAAGGATACGCCGCTACGGCCACCCGGTCGCGAGCTGCCGAAGGGAACTTTACGTGTGGTGTGGAGTTCGACGCAGCCACAACCCCTTTGGGTGCCAACGCACTCGCCGCGCTGAGAGCGCACATTTCGAGAAAGGTTCTTCGCGTACTTGCCGTCATGCGCGCCAGTGTACCAGACCACGGTTGCGCTCGCCGTGAGGGCGGTTCCCCGTTATCGTGAGCTGCGTCGCGCCGACCCAGCCTGTACAATCGGCGAGTCTAAAGATGACGCCCATTCGCACCTCAGGAGCCGGCGAGCCGGCGCCAACCGGCCGCGTCCGCTGGACCGTCTGCGCCATGCTGTTCGCTGCGACCTCCATCAACTATATGGATCGTCAGGTGCTCAGCATCCTGAAACCGACTCTCGAACACAGCATCGGCATGAGCGAAGTCGGCTACGGCTACGTCGTGGACGCCTTCCAGCTCGCCTATGCGATTGGATTGCTCGCCGCCGGCCGTTTCGTGGACAAGGTCGGCACACGCGTCGGCTATATGGTGATCATGGCCGTCTGGAGTCTCGCTGCGATGAGTCATTCGCTGGCGAAAACGGTGCTTCAGTTCGGGATCGCGCGATTCTTCCTGGGCCTCGGCGAGTCTGGTAATTTTCCGGTTGCGATCAAAACGATCGCCGAGTGGTTCCCGCAGAAAGAACGCTCGCTGGCGACCGGCCTGTTCAACTCGGGAGCGAATCTTGGGGCGGTGCTCGCGCCCTTGATCGTGCCCTGGGTCACGCTTCGATTTGGTTGGCATGCGGCTTTCCTCGCCACCGGCGGGTTCAGCGCGGTTTGGATTCTCTGGTGGTCTCGCGCCTACCGCAAACCAGCCGACGATCCCCGCCTGTCTGCCGCCGAACTGCGCTACATCGAGCAAGACGCGCCGGCAGACCGGTCGCATGCTCTTCCCTGGAGCCAACTGCTGCGCTATCGCCAGACTTGGGGATTCTCGCTCGCCAAATTCCTCACCGATCCCGTGTGGTGGTTTTATTTGTTCTGGATGCCGTCTTATTTCAGCGCTCGATTTCACCTCGATCTGTCGCACCTCGGCTTGCCGCTGATCATCGTCTATAACGCGTCCGCGATCGGGAGCATCGGGGGAGGCTGGCTTCCTGCTCCCTTTCGCCGCCTCGGGTTTTCTCCCAGCCGCGCTCGCCTTTCCGCCATGCTGATGTGCGCTTGTGCCGTGGCGCCGATCTTCATGGCCACGCGAGTGCCATCGGAATGGGCGGCCATTGCGCTGTTGAGCCTTGCCGCCGCCGCGCACCAGGGTTGGTCCGCCAATCTCTACACCACTACGTCCGACATGTTTCCTGGTGCGGCCGTCGGCTCGGTCACCGGTATCGGCGGCATGGCTGGTTCTGCCGGAGGCTTTTTGTTGGCCACCTACGCCGGATATATCCTGCAAATGACGCACAGCTACTCGACACTATTCGGCATCGCCGCCAGCGCTTATCTGATCGCCCTGGCCGTGCTCGTGCTGCTTGCGCCGGGGCTGAAGAGGGTAGAGATTGCATGAGTCTGTATTGCGCAAAAGGCGGAGTTGACTGCGACCTTTCGCCCACCCAACTCCAGCAGCTATTCTCGGAGACTCTTGCCCTGCTCGGCCCACGTCAGCGGGTGCTCGTCGTGCCGCCCGATATGACGCGCCTGCATTCCCGCGCCGGCCTGCTGACGCGCTACGCATGGGAGTTCTACGGCGACCGCCTCAAAGCCATCCTGCCCGCCCTTGGCACCCATTCTGCGATGCGCCCCGATCAGCTCACCCGCATGTTCGGCGAAATTCCAAGGCATGTATTTCACGTCCACAATTGGCGCACCGATGTCGAAACCCTCGGCGAAGTTCCTGCCGATTTCATCGGCGAACAATCCGAGGGCAAGTTGCATTATTCCTGGCCCGCCCAGGTGAACCGCCTGATCTCACGCGGCGATTTCGATCTGATTCTCTCCCTCGGCCAGGTCGTGCCGCACGAAGTCGTCGGCATGGCCAACTACAACAAGAACATTCTTATCGGCACAGGCGGGCGCGACAGCATCAACCGCAGTCATTATTTGGGTGCCGTCTATGGCATGGAACGCATCATGGGTCGAGCCGACACTCCCGTGCGCAAGGTGTTGAACTATGCTGCCGAACATTTCTTGCGGCACTTGCCCATTGTTTACGGACTCACGGTGGTCGGCGCGAATCCCGATAGGACTCAGTCTGTCCGAGGCCTTTACGTTGGCGACGACGCGGAGTGTTTTCACCTCGCCTCCGCCCTTAGCGTCCAGGTGAATTTCGAAATCCTCGACGCGCCGATCCGCAAGGCTATCGTTTTTCTCGACCCCGATGAATTCCATTCCACATGGTTGGGCAACAAGGCCGTTTATCGCACTCGCATGGCGCTTGGCGACGACGCCGAGCTCATCATCATGGCTCCGGGAGTTCGCGAGTTTGGCGAGGACCCCGCGATCGACAGGCTGATTCGAAAATACGGCTACCAGGGCACGCCGGCGACGCTCGCAGCAGTGGAATCAAACGCTGACTTAGCTGCAGACCTGAGCGCGGCCGCGCACCTTATTCACGGATCATCGGAAGGCCGATTCAAAATTACGTGGTGTCCGGGCCACCTGAGCAGGGATGAGGTCGAGAGTGTCGGCTTTGCGTACGGCGACCTGAATGCGATGCTTACTCGCTATGATCCCACCAAACTGCGGCCGGGATACAACGTCGTCGATGGAGAGCAGGTTTTCTTCATTGGCAATCCCGGTCTGGGTCTCTGGGCGCATCGCGATAGAATTCCGCTTGCTTGAATCGAAATGGATCAACGAATGGATACAATCACAGTCACCGTGAATGGCGCTTCCGTCGCGGTTCCCAGAGGAACTTCAGTGGCCGCGGCCCTCCAGTTGGCCGGAGCGCCATGCCGAATTTCGGTAACGGGCGAGCCGCGGGGACCACTCTGCGGCATGGGCATCTGCTTCGAGTGTCGAGCTGCCGTGAATGGAACACGGCACCTGCGCAGCTGCCGCATTGTGTGCGAACCCGGCATGGACGTGAGAACCGATGGCTAGCCAGCGTCATCAATTCGACGTTCTCGTCGTAGGCGGAGGTCCCGCCGGTATGGCCGCCGCCGTCTGGGCTGCCGAGTCTGGCGCTCAGGTCGGGGTCATCGACGACAATCCGAAACTCGGCGGCCAGATTTGGCGCGGCGTGGACGAGAAAGCCACAGGCGGCCATAACTCGGACGCCCTTCCTTGGCTCCAGCGTCTGCGCGCTTCTGGCGGTACGGTGCTTTGCGGTCTCACCGTTTTCGACCGTGCCCAAGACGATTTCCTGATTGCGGAAAGTGCGTCTCCAAATGGCACGTCGGACATTCATTTCCTGCGCTACAAGAAGCTAATCCTCGCAACCGGCGCGCGCGAGCGTTTCTTGCCATTTCCCGGCTGGACGTTGCCCAGCCTCGTCGGCGTTGGTGGTTTGCAAGCCATGGTCAAGTCCGGACTCCCCATTCGCGGCAAGCGCGTAGTCATCGCCGGCACTGGACCGCTGTTGCCGGCCGTTGCCGCCTATCTCATCGAGTGTGGCGCTGAGATCCCCGCCATCTGCGAGCAGGCTTCATGGTGGCGCTTGCTGCGCTTCGGCGTCGGCCTGTGGCGGCATCCGTCGAAAATTGCGCAAGCGTTCCAACTGCGGCCGATGTTGAAGCACACGAGATTCTCGTCTGGCACGAGAGTTGTACGGGCTCTGGGTCGCGCGGCGGTGGAGTCGGTGGAAGTCATCCACGGAGATGGTCGCAAGGAAACAATCTCCTGTGACTATCTGGCCTGCAGCTTTCATCTCGTGCCCAACCTCGAACTACCGTTGCTGTTGGGCTGCAAGATCGACAAGGGACAGGTGCAGGTAAACGACTTTCAACAAACGTCGGTCGCTAACATCTGGTGCGCCGGAGAGCCCACCGGCATCGGGGGCGTGGAAAAATCGTTGATCGAAGGGCAGATTGCCGGCTTGGCCGCGGCTGGCAGGACGGAGGAGGCGAGAAAGATCTTCGGCGATCGCGTGAAGCACCGTAAATTCGCCGCCGCCCTCGACCGCGCCTTTGCCTTGTCTCCCGAACTCTCCAGACTCTGCCAGCCTGACACCATCGTCTGCCGGTGCGAAGACGTGCCTTACTCGCGTCTCGCCGCACAAACGTCATGGCGCGCCGCCAAGCTCCACACCCGCTGCGGGATGGGACCCTGCCAGGGACGCATCTGCGGTCCGGCCGCCAAAGTTCTCTTCGGATGGAATCACGAATCCATGCGTCCCCCGCTCTATCCGGTCTCAGTCGAGAGCCTGGCGGCTTCCTCACCGCCATCGCATCTGGCAGAATCAGTGTCAGGAGTTCCTCGATGAACTGGAAGGGAGTCATTCCCGCGATCACCACTTGCTTTACGGAAGACCTCAAGGTTGACCACGGCTTCATGGCAAATCATTGTCGCTGGCTGGTGGAAAACGGCTGCGCCGGAGTTGCCGCCTTGGGATCCCTGGGCGAAGGCGCGGTATTGTCTCTGGAAGAGAAGTTCGCGATCCTGCGCACCTGTGTGTCCGCGCTGCGCGGCCGCGCCGTCGTCATTGCCACCGTCTCTGCATTGACCACTTCCGAGGCAACTGCGATTGCGCAACACGCTGCCGAAATTGGATGTGACGCTTTGATGGTTCTTCCCCCGTACGTCTATCAGGGAGACTGGCGTGAGACCAAGCGGCACATAACTTCCGTTTTCTCGGCGACTTCCTTGCCCTGCATTCTCTACAACAACCCGGTCGCTTACGGCACCGACTTTCTGCCCGAGCACATCGCGGAGCTCGCCGAGGAGTGTCCCAACCTGCAGGCCGTGAAAGAGTCCAGTACCGACGCGCGCCGAGTCAGCGCGATTCGTGCCCTGACCGGCGACCGCCTGCATACGCTGGTCGGTGTGGACGACGCTGTGCTGGAAACCGTCGGACTTGGCGCTTCTGGATGGATCGCCGGTCTCGCCAACGCATTGCCCCGCGAGTCCGTCGAACTGTTCAACCTTGGCCGTAACCACCAGACGGAGAAGGCCTTCGAACTGTACCGCTGGTTTCTTCCGCTTCTCCGCATGGATACCGTTCCTCACTTCGTCCAACTCATCAAAATGGTGCAGGCCGAGTGTGGCATGGGCAATACTCGGGTGCGGCCACCCCGCCTGCCATTGGTTGGGGAAGAACTGGAATCCAATCTTCGTACCATTCGCAAGGCACTCGCCGCAAGGCAGGAACCCATGAGCACGTCATCCGCGCTCGTGGAAAGAACGTAAGGGGCCCTTATGCCATCACTGACAGGCCGGTCGATCATCGGCGCGAGCCACGGATCCAGCGCTGCAGACGTTTTCTACGCGACAAACCCTTCCACCGGCGAACGTCTGGAACCCGGATTCGCTTCTGCGACTTCTGAGGAAACAAATGACGCAGTCCGTCGGGCGGCAGAGGCCTTTCCCCTGTACAGCCGCGTGCCAGGAAAAGGTAAGGCTGCCTTTTTGCGAAAAATTGCCGAGAAGATTGAAGCGGTCGGCGCAGAGATCGTGGACCGCGCCGAACTCGAAACGGCTCTCCCCAAAGCTCGACTTCAAGGTGAAACCGCCCGCACCTGCGGTCAGCTTCGTCTTTTCGCCCAGGTCGTGGAAGAAGGCTCATGGCTTGATGCGCGCATCGACCAGGCTGATCCCGATCGCAAACCTCTGCCAAAACCAGACGTGCGCTCCCTTCTGCGCCCGCTGGGCCCAGTCGTTGTTTTCGGCGCCAGTAACTTTCCGCTGGCTTTCTCAGTTGCCGGTGGAGATACGGCCTCCGCGCTCGCCGCCGGCAATCCGGTGATTGTGAAATGTCATGCGGCCCATCCCGGCACCGGCGAACTCGTCGGACAGGCGGTTCGCGACAGCGTCCGCGAGTGTGGTTTGCCCGAGGGCGTCTTCTCCCTCCTCTTCGGTCCCGGATCGCGCATTGGTACAGCACTGCTGCAGAATCCGCTGGTAAAAGCTGGGGGGTTCACCGGTTCCCGCACCGCGGGCCGCCTGCTGATGGACATCTGCTCCGCTCGTCCTGAGCCGATTCCGTTCTACGCTGAGATGAGTAGCACCAATCCTGTTTTCATTTTGCCGGGCGCAATGCGCGAGCGCGGCGAAAGCATCGCTGCCGGCCTGCACACCTCCTTCACCCTCGGAGCTGGCCAATTCTGCACCAAGCCTGGGATGGTATTTCTGCCCGAAGATAGCGACGCATCGCAGTTTCGCAACAAGTTGCTGGCGCTCGTCAACGCCTCCCCTGAATACAAGCTGCTCACTTCCGCGATTCACTCGTCCTATCAGTCGGCCGTGAAGACTCGCTCGGCAGGTACGACGATCGTCGCCGAGGCTCCGGCACCCGCGGCGAGCAGCGCATTCTCGGCTGCTTCCGTGTTGTTTGAAACCGATGCCGCGACGTTCTTGACCAAGCCGGAATTAGAAGGCGAGATCTTCGGCCCCACTACTCTGCTTGTGCGCAATGCCTCTCGCCAAGCGCTGCTGGAAATCGCGCACGGTCTCGAAGGGCATCTGACCGCCACTGTTCACGGCACCAGCCAAGACCTTCGCGACTTTGCCAATCTGATCGCGATTCTGGAACGGAAAGTCGGACGCCTCGTCTTCAACAGCTTCCCCACCGGCGTGGAGGTCTGTCATGCCATGGTTCACGGCGGCCCCTATCCTTCCACCTCCGATGGACGCACCACGTCGGTCGGAAGCCAGGCTATCTTCCGTTTTACCCGCGCCGTCTGCTATCAGGGATTCCCCGACCCCTCGTTGCCCGACGAATTGAAGGACAGCAATCCGCTGGGCATTTGGAGGATGGTCGACGGACAGCGGACTCGCGACGCGCTGACTCGCAAGCAGCCTTGAGTCAGGCGGCGATGATCGCGATAGGGTTCAGGGCGCCGACTTACAATCTCTCGGAGTTGACACCGGCATCTTTCAGATGAAAACATCCCGGCTGTCTTCGCGACTTCGTACCTACAGGAGATTCGCTTGAAATCTTCCCGGTCATTTCTTCTTCTTGCCGTCATCGCCAGCACGACCATCGTCGCGTTTGCCGCGCCCGTTCACCTGCGCTGCGAATACCTCGCGAATCCGCTCGGCCTGGATGCTCTCAGTCCACACCTCTCCTGGCAAAGCGATTCGACCGCGCGCGACTGGAAGCAGTCCGCTTACCAGCTGCTGGTTGCGAGCACTCCGGATCTTCTGGATGCGGGCAAAGCGGACGTCTGGGACTCCGGCAAAATCGGCTCCGACGAATCCGTCGGCATCGCCTACAAAGGACCCGGCCTTCAGTCCCGCAAACGTTACTACTGGAAAGTCCGCGTCTGGGACGCATCCGGCCAAACCTTGGACTCGACTGAGCAGGCCTGGTGGGAAATGGGTCTTTTGCACCCGACCGACTGGAAGGCGCAATGGATCAGTTGGAAGAATCCGGAGGCCGCAGCCGACCTCAAAGACATCCGCTGGGTGTGGGTCAAAAGACAGGACCCCCTCGCCTCCGCGCCGAAGGCGTCTGTGGATTTTCGTCTGAGTATTCCTCTCAAGGAAAAGCCGGTGTCGGCAGCTCTCGTCCTCGCGGCGCGCGGCGACTACATCGCCAAGGTCAACGGCCACGAGGTTGGACGCAAGCATGAGTGGACCGCCTTTGATCGTCGGGACCTCGCGGAAGCCCTGCACATCGGCGACAACCTCGTCGAGATCAACGTCATTGCCCCTGCCAGTCCGGAGTGGGGGCCGAACGCCGGAGCCAAGACCACCAAGGCCGGTCTCGCCGCACTGGTGAAGATCACTTACGCCAACGGATCCGTTCTGCGTTTTCCGTCCAATGAAAAATGGCAGGCTGTGGCTGCTGGTCAATCCTCATGGCAGCCCGCAAACGTCATCGCGGAACTCGCCGATAAGCGTTTCGGGGACCCCGGACCTTTGCCGCAACCGGCGGCCTCCTTTCGCCGGACCGTCGAAGTTGCCAAGTCGATCGCAAATGCTCGCCTCTACGTTACCGCGCTCGGAAGCTATCGCATCTTTCTGAACGGCACGCCCGTCAGCGACGACGTCCTTACCCCCGACTTTACCGACTACCATAAGCGTGTTCTTTATCAGGTCTACGACGTCACCGGCTCGTTGAAGACCGGGAAGAACGAGATCAGCTCTCTTCTCGGCGATGGCTGGTATGGCAGCCCACTCACCTGGGCTGGCGTGCACTTCTTCGCTTTGCCCGATCGCTTCCGTGCACAACTCGAAATCACCTATACAGACGGCAGCCACGACGAATTCTTCACCAACGAATCCTGGAAGGCTGCTTCCTCTCCGATCCTCGAATCCCAGATCTACGGTGGCGAGACCTACGATGCCCGTCTGGAGAAGCCAGGCTGGCAATTGCCCGGTTTCGACGACTCCCATTGGGACCAGGCTGCGATCATTCCCGCGCCATCCCTTGCGGTTTCGAGCCAGATCACCGCGCCCGTTCACACTCTCGCGACCCTGGCGCCGCAAACGATCACACCCCTCCCCGACGGCGCCTACATCTTTGACATGGGGCAGAATATGGTCGGATGGGCCACGCTCAAGGTGAAGGGAAGTGCAGGTACCCGAGTCCGCCTGCGCTTTGCTGAAATCCTGAATCCCGACGGCTCCATCTACACCGCAAACCTGCGCAACGCCGAGGCCACCGACACCTACATCCTGAAAGGCGGTGAGGAAGAAACTTTCGCTCCTCACTTTACCTTCCATGGCTTCCGCTACGTCGAAGTGACCGGGTATCCCGGCAAGCCGGATCGCCACTCCATTCAGGGCAACGTGGTCAGCAGCATCACCGGCGGTCCCACCGCTCGCCTCACCACCTCCAGCGTGCTGGTCGACCGCATGTGGGAGATCGGCTTGTGGGGACAGCGCGGCAACTACCTCAGCGTTCCCACCGACTGCCCGCAGCGCGACGAGCGCCTCGGCTGGATGGGTGACGCCGGGGTCTTCTGGCGGACCGGCAGCTACAACTTCGATGTCGCTGCCTTCTCGCAGAAGTTCATTCAGGACATCGTCGACGCGCAGACCCACGACGCCTTCACCAACGTTTCTCCCAACACACTACCCGCCGGCGGTGGAGAAACCGAAGGCACTTCCGCATGGGATGAAGGCATGGTTGGCGCTCCAGGTTGGGGCGACGCCGGAGTCATTGTTCCCTGGACGACCTGGATGCAATATGCCGACACCTCCGTCATCTCCAACCATTGGGACGCGATGCAACGCTGGATGGAGTTTATTCGCAGCCGCAACCCCGACTTTCTCCGCAAAAACGGCGTTGGGCCCAACTTTGCCGACTGGCTCGCTCCCGACGAGAACACCGACAAGACTCTGCTCGCGACCGCTTACTGGGCCTTGATCGCCAACCAGATGTCGCAAATGGCCCACGCCATCGGCAAAGACGCAGACGCCCAGCGCTACGACGAACTCGTCCGCAACATTCGCTCCGCATTTCAGAACGCCTACATCAAAGACGACGGCACGGTTGGCACGGGCACTCAGACCTCTTACGTCGTCACGCTCTACACCAAATTGGCGCCCGAATCGCTCGAACCTTTGTTGGTCGACAAACTCGTCAAAGACATCGAATCCCGCCAGTGGCATCTGTCCACAGGCTTCCTGGGCACGCCTTTCCTCCTTTTCACGCTCGCCGACCACGGACGCTCCGACGTGGCCTATCGCCTGCTGATGAACGACACCTATCCTTCGTGGGGGTACATGCTCTCGAAAGGTGCGACTACCTGGTGGGAGCGCTGGAACGGAGACACCGGCGACCCCTCGATGAATTCCTACAACCACTACGCGTTCGGTTCTGTGGTGGCGTGGGTGTATCGCTATGCGGCGGGAATCGACACGCCTGTCGCTCGTCCAGGCTTCAAGGAAATCGTCGTTCATCCGCATCTCGACACGCGCATGGCAGCAGTCCGCGCCGAATATGACTCGGTTTACGGCAAGATCATCAGCGACTGGAAGGGAAGTCCTGCCGGACCGTTTACCTTGCAGCTCACCGTTCCCGCCAACACTTCGGCCAAAGTGTATCTGCCGACGATACCCGGAGCGCATCTCACCGAAGATGACTCTCCGGTCCAGGTACAGACGGAGGATGGAGCTTCCGTAGTACGCGTCGGCTCCGGAACGTACATATTCGAGGTGAAGTGAAACTGCTGTTGCGCTTGCTTTTGCGTGGCGCAGCGCTTTAGCGCTGCAATAGCGGCTTATCTTTCAATGGTAGCTTGAACCGCTGGGGTCTGACCGGTGAGCCGAGAATGCTTCCAGCGGCATTTTCAATCAATGCGACCTGCAAGGGCATTTTTGAAACACGCTGCAGCAAGCTGAGACGTCGCGGTTACTTCACCCCGGTCTCCATCAAGCTCACGATTGGCAGGTTTGCGCCCTGCCACGCATCGAAGCCACCGGTGACATCGATCACGTTCTCGTGTCCTGCGCGCTGCAGCAAGCTGCACGCGATCAGGCTCCGGTAGCCGCTCTTGCAGTGCACAGCCACCGGCTTGTCGCCAGGCACATCCGGCAGCGACGCCTTGAACCGGTCCAGCGGATGCCAGTCGGCCTCGGCAATGTGCCCGGCCTGAAACTCGGCTTCACGCCGCACGTCGAGCACGCTCATCTCGTCCAGACGCGCCGCCAGTTCCTGCACTGTGATCCGGCGAGTCTGTTGCACTGGGAAACCCGCGTTCCGCCAGCCTTCGACTCCGCCCTCCAGAAATCCGCGTACATCCTCAATTCCAATTCGCGCCAGGCGCACCCGCGCCTCGCTCACTTGCTCGGCATTCGCTGCAACCAGCACCGGGCGCGACGCCAGTCCCATCACGGCTCCGGCCCACGACGCAAATTGCCCGGAAAGCGGAATGCTCACCGAGCCCGGCACATGCGCGGCCGCGAACTCGTCGCCGGCGCGGACATCCAGCGCCACCGCCCCATCCTTCAGCATCGTCTCCAACTCCAGCGGACATAAGGGCGGCACCGGCGGAAGTTCCGAAAGCGCGGGTGCTCCCTTGCGATTGATCGCCGCGTCTTCCACAAAATAGTCAGGCCGCGGCGGCAGGTTGCTCGTAATCTGCCGCACGAACGCCTCGCGCTCGTTTATCTGCAGAGCGTAATTGGTCATGCGCTCCGTCCCGATCGTCGAGAAGCGCTCCGCCCGCATGTTGCGTCCGCATAGCGAACCCGCCCCATGAGCCGGATACACCAGAACGCCATCTGGCAGGGTCATCAGCTTCTGATGCAGCGAATCGTAGAGCATGCCCGCCAGCTGTATCGGAGTGTGGGTGGGCGACAGGTCCGGTCTTCCCACGTCGCCAATGAACAGCGTGTCGCCCGTAAACACCGCCCGCGGCGTCTCGCCTTTTTCTTCATCAGTTACCTGCAGGCAGATGCTTTCCGGCGTATGCCCCGGCGTGGCCAGCACCTCGATTCGCAGTCTGCCAACCTGCAGCTTGTACCCGTCGTCCACATCCACGTGGGGAAACGTCGCGCCGGCGAAGCGCGAGAGATAGATCCTCGCTCCGGTCTTGGCCGCCAGTTCCTGGTGTCCCGACACGAAATCGGCGTGCAAGTGCGTCTCAAAGATGTGGCGGATCGTCAGCCCTTGTTTTCGCGCGCCTTCCAGGTAGATGTCCACATCTCGCTGCGGATCGACCACGATCCCCTCGCCCTCAGATCCCAGCAGATACGATGCGTGCGCCAGGCACCCCAGGTAGAACTGTTCGAAATCCATGCGATTCCCCCATTTAAAACCGCGGCGGCGAATCCGAAGATAACCTGAAGCGATGCCAATGTCCACCCGGCTGCACGACCTTCGCTTGCCCCGGCATCCGCCCACAATTACTCTTGAAAATTACCGACGAAGGGTGATCCCCATGAAGCCACGCAATCTCGAAACCGCCGCCGTCCACGGTGGCAGCGATCTGGAGCCCCGCAACGCGCCCGTCACCACACCGATCTATCAGACCTCCACCTTCGCCGTTACCGACAACGACGAGCAGGAGCGCGTCACCACCACCGACCGCTACTACACGCGCTGGGGCAACCCGACCATCACCGCTGCCGAGCGGGCCGTCGCCGCCGTCGAAGGCACCGAGGCCGCCCTCACCTTCGCCTCCGGCATGGGCGCCATCACCACTACTATCCTCGCGCTGCTCAAATCCGGAGATCACATCGTTGCCCAGCGCGACAGCTACGGCGGAGTCGTAAAGTTTCTCTCGCAGTGGCTGCCAAAGCTCGGCATCGACACCACCTTCGTCGATACCACGGACTACGACCAGCACACGCGCGCCATCCGGCCTACGACAAAGCTGCTCTACCTCGAGTCGCCGACCAACCCCACTCTCCGCATCGTCGACATGAAGCAGACCGCCGCTCTTGCCAAGGCCCGCGGCCTCGTTACCCTCATCGACAGCACGTTCGCCTCGCCCGTCAACCAACGCCCCGCTGAATTCGGCATTGACCTCGTCATGCATTCCGGCACGAAATACCTGAGCGGCCACGCCGACCTTACCTGCGGCGTCGTCTGCGGAACGAAATCGCGCATGGATCAGCTCTGGGAAACCCGCACCACGCTGGGCAATTGCATGGACCCGCACGCCGCCTGGCTGCTGCTGCGTGGCCTGAAGACGCTCGCCGTCCGCGTCGCCCGCCAGAACGAAAATGCTCTGCGCGTGGCAGAGTTTCTGAGTCATCACAAGAAAGTCCGCCGCGTCTACTACCCATTCCTACCGGCCAACCCCCAGCACGATCTCGCCCGCTCTCAGATGAAAGGCGGAGGAGGCATGGTCACCTTCGAGGTCGAAGGCACCGCCGCCGACGCCCGTCGCGTCAGCGAAGCCCTGCGTGTGTTCACCCTCGCGACCAGCCTCGGCGGCGTCGAATCCCTGGTCTCCATCCCGGTGATCACCTCCCACGCCATGATCTCCCCCGACCAGCGCGCCCAAATGGGCGTCACCGAGCAAATGATCCGCCTATCGATAGGCATCGAAAGCGCCGATGACCTGATCGCCGACCTTGATCACGCGCTCAGCGGAGCCTGAACCCGAGCAGGGCTTATCAAAAATTGTCATCCCGAGCGCAGCAGGAATCACCGATTTGCGGGCGATTCCTGCGAAGTCGACGGACTTCGTGTTGGGCCTTGAAGCCGTCGATGCTGGCCCAAACCCATTCTTCAGATGAATCGGCAGGAAAGAAATAAGCCGCAAGCCTCGGGTTCCAACCCGGTGCTTGCGGCTCGGTTATCTTAAGCGTCTTTTAGAACGTAAACCGCGCTCCAAACTGGAACTGCCGCGGCGCGTTCACCGTGTTTTGGATCAGGCCAAAGGGCTGGCCTTGTGTCTGCACACCAAGAACGCTGTTCACGCTTGGGTATCCATATTGCGCGAAGTTGCTGATGTTATAGGCGGAAACATCGAAGCGGAGTGCTTTCGTGTCTGTAAATTTGATCGACTTGTAGATGGAGAGATCGAGATTACGCGCCCCCCGGGTGCGAACACTGCTGAGGTAGGCGGGAGCGGTTCCCGGAATGTACGGATTTGGATTGGCTGATCCGCCCGGCTGCGCGAAGCAGGAGACGTTGAACCACGCCGCCACCGTGTGCGGAGCTCCTTTCGACGGATCGCAGATCAGGTCAGCGCGCTGCGCCAGCGGGCTGTTTGGTGTTCCGGAGCCTGGAGAAGCGATGGGGACACCGGTGCTCAGGTACAGAATGCCGTTCACCGTCCAGCCACCAAGCAATGTGTTGGCCACGCCGCTGAGATTTACAACCTCACCTTTACCTACCGGCAAGTCATAGGACACCTGCCCGGTGAAGGAATACTTCAGATCCTGAGGGCTGATCGAGTGCTCAAACCCGAGGTTTCTCCAGTCCTGCGCTGCTCCAGCGTGAGTTCCTACGAAACCCAGAGGAGGATTGCCATCGTCGGTCATCAGCTTGCTCCATGTAAATGTTGCCAGCGTGGTGAAGTGCCCAGTCAACCTCTTCTGAACTTTGGTCTGCAAAGAGCTGTATTCGGAGTCGCCTGCCGGATAACCATGGATGGCAACACCGTTGCCGAAGCTGCCGTTGCCGAACTGGGGATATTTTTCGAGCGCAATATATTGTGGCACCGTGGGAGAGCCGAACCACTGGTTAGTCGGGTCCTGAATGGGCGCCCAGGCGTTGGGGACCATGCAACTGGAGTCGAAGGTGAGACATAGTGACGAACCGTATTTCTCGATCGTGCTGACGTCGAGCATGTTCAAGTCAACAGTCCCAAACGGCAGGAAGAGTCCGCGGCTGCCAACATAGCCGGCGCTCACAACCACCTGATGGGGTAGTTCGTACTCCAATCCGAAATTGAAGTTGTAGGTCGTAGGTGTGCGCTGGGTATGAAGCACGCTGCTCAGGGCGATTCCCAGATTGTTCCCCAAACCGCTCGGCGGTGTGGTGAACACCTGGACAACGCCGTTGGGAAAGGGATTGCTCAGTGAGAACGGACCCGTGTAGTTGCCCGGTGTGGGCGTCGGACATCCCGAGGTTCCGTTGAAAACGGTGTTTCCGTCCGAGTTGAAGCAGGTGGCGTTCCATGTCGTCGAGGATGAGAATCCATCGGTGTTAATCCCCGCGCTCCCCACGTTCTGCGTACTGGGTCCATAGTAGATGCCAACGCCGCCGCGCACTACGAAGTGGTTGCGCGGCTGCCAGGCGAAAGCCAGACGCGGACCAAAGTCATGCAGACTCGCTGCATAGGGAGAGCGGTGACTGCCGTTGACGAAAACCTCGGCGCCTGTATAGGAAACTCCGTTGACGGTGTTGGTCGCGTTGGGATTGAAGTATTCCTGGCGGTTGAAACGCTCGTTACGTCCGCCGAAGATGTCCCAACGGAGTCCGGCGGTGAGGGTCAGCTTCTGCGTGGGATGGTAAGTATCCTCGATAAACGCTGCATAGTACGGATTGGATTCAGCCGCGAAGACGTCTTTTGTGAAACTCGGATAACCCGCAGACTCGCTGCCGGGAGTTGTTCCCATGCCGATGAGCGTGGAGGCGAAGTCGCTGCCGCCAACCGAACTGGCAACCGTCTGATCGGTAGCGCTGACGTCAAACCCGTATGCACCTGCTGGTGCCGGGGGCTGCCCCACGTTCAGGTAGCGCTTCATCCACTCGAAGCCGAACGAGATTTCGTGCTTGCCACGCACTTTTGTGATCGCGGCGCTGGCGTCGCTGTTCATACTGGCATAGACGAAGTTGTTGTAGTCGGCCGTGCCGCCCACGCCACCGCCCACATCGCCGAACAGAACAAAGGGCAGCTGTTTGAATACCTGCTGCGCGGCCAGCGACGAAGGGAAGCCAAGCGATGTGATGTCGGTGCTCAAATACGAGGGCGGCCCTCCCTGTTTTTCAAAGTGCCGGGTAAAGGAATAGCGCAAATTCAGGACGGTAGAGGAATTCAGTGTCACATCGTCGGCGATGAGAACATTGCGCCCGTTGGTGACGTTTTGCGCATAGTCAATATCCCAGCCGCTGGGAAAGACGTTGGCCGTGGAGAAGATCAATTTGTCGTACGAAAAGCGGGTGAAGATGCGCTGCTTCTCGCTGGCAGCCCAATCCATGCGCACATCGAACCGGTGCCCCTTGAACGGGTCCAGCCCCGGCAAGCTGAAATTGGGGCTCACGTCTGAGGTCGCCTGATCGCAGGTCGTCGGATTGGGGTAGTTACACTTCGGCATTTTCGACAGATAAAGCAAGCCGATCGGATTCGGATTCGTGATCATGTTTCCGGCAAATGGCTGGCGCGTGCCATCTGGATTGTCGGGCTGGGTCGGATCGTAGATCACGATCGGAGCGGGAAGTCCGGTGTTTGGATCCACGTGATTGAGAAGTGCCGAAAAGTCTCCGGTTCTTTCCGCGCTGGTTGGAACCGTGTAATTCTTGACGCCCTCGAACTGCTGCTGTTGCGTGTCCTCGTAGTCTCCGAAAAAGAAGAGCTTGTCCTTGATGATCGGTCCGCCGATGGCGGCGCCTTCCTGATAACGATGGAACGACGGCGGCGTGTTTTTTTGCCCGATGGACAACTGGGTTTGCTTGTTGAAGTAGTCGTTGGCCGCCAGTAAGTCGGGCCGAAATACACCGAAGATATCGCCGTGGAACTTGTTGGTGCCAGACTTGCTAACCAGACTGATCACGCCCGCGCCGCCGCTCTGATACGACGCCGGCGTATTCTGGGTCTCGACGCGCACTTCCTGCACGCCGTCCTCAGGAACGTTCATCGCCGGAATGATGGCGGCGGAGTTGTTCTCCGCAATTCCGAGAGGAGCCCCGTCCAGCATGTAATAGACTGAGCCCACCAGCGAACCATTGATGGTGTCGGCGGAAACATCGACTCCCGGGCGCCCGACGGAAATGTTCTGTACCGACTGCATCGAGTCGCTGGAGTTCGGCGAACCGTTGACCGCATTCACCCCCGCACTCAACTGGATCAGATCGAAAACGTTGCGCGACACCAAAGGCACACGGTCAATCGCTTCCGCAGGGATCAGCGACCCAACCGTCGAGTTGCTGGGCTCAACCAGTTCCACTCCTTCGGTGACGGTGATCGTTTCGGTTTGAGCGCCGACCTGCAGGGCAATGTTGACTTCGGTTACCTGGTCCACGTTGACCGTGATTTTTTCCTGGACGAAGTTCTTGAAGCCCGTCTGCGTGGCGGTCACCTGGTAGACGCCGGGGTTCAACGAAATGAACGTGTACAGTCCCGCGTTTGTGGTGACGGTGTGTTGCGACACTCCAGTGGCCTTATTCAACAGCGTCACCTGGGCTCCCGCAATCAGAGCGCCGCCTGGGTCCGTAACCAGGCCGCTGATGCTGCCTCGCCCGGCCTGGGCAAGCGCAAACGAGCTTACTCCGAGGAAAAGCGTACAAGCGTACAGAAAATTCCGGACCGTCCTCATCGCATTTCCGCTATTCATGATTCGCGCTCTCTCCCATTGCGCGGGGGGATTCACCCGCGAGAAGTTCAATCAGTTGCACCGCTTTACTACCGGACCCTTCGGCCGGGGAAATCGATTCTCGAATGCGAGTATTAAAACGTATGAATAGTGCGTTTTTGGGGCATCTACTGTCAAGAAAAATGTAGGGTTAAGCAGTTCGAGATCGAAATCTTGACGAGGATTTCGACCCGTAAACGTTTCCGATGAGGTTCCGATCTATTTACAACAGGCTGCGCGTCGACTCTCGCACCACCAACTCCGGTGCAACCTTGCGATGGGTCGCCCCGACGTCGCGCTTTTCTAACACGGCATTAATCCCCTCCACCACCACGCCCACCGCCGACGCTCCCATCGCCTCCATCGGCTGCCGCACCGTCGTCAGCGCCGGCGTATAGAGCGCCGAAGTCGCCACGTCATCGAAGCCGATCACCGAGCAGTGTTCCGGCACGCGAATCCCGGCGCGCGTCAGCGCGCGGATCGCCCCGAACGCGCTCATGTCGTCGAAGGCCAGCAGGGCAGTGAACGGCCGCTTCTGCCGGATCAAGTCTTCTGTCAGTTTCTGCCCGGCGTCAAAACTCGACATCGGATCCCGCGACTCCGGTATCTCCATGATCAGCCGGTTGTCGATTTCGTACTGGCAATCCCGCGCACAGTTGCGAATCCCCCGCCAGCGCGGCGTGGTGTCGGTCAGCCCTTTCGGCCCGCGAATAAATGCGATCTTCCGGTGCCCCAGGCTGTGCAGGTGCTCCATCGCCAGGTATCCGCCGACTTCGTTATCGACAATCACCGAGCTGATCGAATCCGTCTTCAGTTCGCAGCCAATCATCGCCGTCGGAATGCTGCTCTTCTCCACATCCGCCAGCAGATTGATGTCCAGAAAAAGCCAGTTCGCCAGTACGATCAGTCCTTCAATCCGCCGGTCCAGCAGCATCTCCAGATAGCGCTCGAATCGCGCCCGCTCGTTGTGCACATCCGTCAGAATCGGCAAATACGACGACTGGTACAGAGTGTTCTCAATCCCCCGCAGCACCAGCGTGCAGTAGGGATCGGTCATGTCGAATACCATCACCCCAACCGCGTGGCTCCGGCGGCTGCGCAGCGAGCGCGCGAACTGGTTCGGCCGATACCCCAGCCTCTTGGCCGCGCGCTCGATTTTCTTTTTCGTGTCGGGCGGAATATAGCGGGAGAGTGGCGCGTTGTTCAGCACAATCGACACTGTCGTCGACGAGAATCCGCTTGCCTTCGCTACATCTCGAATCGTGACCATCTGAGTGCCGTGTGCCGGAAGCCGCGAATCAGGCGCAGTCCGGAGATTTTCTACCGCGATACCCTCTTGCGTGTCGCTTGAACTCTTGGGCTCCACTGGCGGACACTACAGCAGAGACTAAATCGAGTGTCAATAGCACGCATCACACACGGTTGCATCGTCACCCTGATTTTGATTCCTCTTTCCGCGGATGCGGCCGGCTTTTTCTTCTCCCCACAGGCCTCATCGGCAGAGCAGAACTCTTCCCCTCACGCCGCCATTTCGGCGAGCCAGAACCCCGATCCCGCTCGGATCTTTCAGCACGGCCAGGACGCACTCTCTCGCGGAGAGCTCGACGTCGCCGAGCGCGACTTCCGCCGGGTGCTCGCCCTCGATGCCAAAGCCGGCGCGGCCTACGCCAATCTCGGCGTCGTCTATATGCGGAGAAAGCAATGGGGCCTTGCCCTCACACACCTGAAAAGAGCGTCGAGCCTGATGCCCAACGTTCCGGGAGTCCGCCTCAATATCGGTCTCGCCTACTATCGTCAGAACGATTTCGAGCAGGCCATTCCTGCCTTCGAATCCGTCGTCAAAGACCAACCCGACGCGCTCCAGCCTCGCTACCTTCTGGGTCTCTGCTATTTCTTTGCCGAACGCTGGGCTGACGCCGCGTCTACCCTCGAACCCCTCTGGCCGCAGGCATCGAACCAATTCCCCTACCTGTACGTCCTTTCCAACGCCGCCCATCGCGCTGGCAACCAGGGTCTCGACGACCGCGCCTCCACCCAACTTATCAAAATCGGCGACGGCTCCGCCGAGTACCATCTCTTCACCGGCAAGTATTATCTGAATCTCAACCAGTTCGACTCCGCTCTCGCCGAATTTCAGGCCGCTGCACAGGCCAATCCCACCCTCCCCTTCGTTCACTTCAATCTCGGACTCACCTACGCCCGGAAGCAGCAGTACAACGATGCCCGCGACGAGTTCCTGAAAGACGCTGCCATCGAGCCCGACCTCGCACTCAACTACGACCAGCTTGGCGAGATCGCCCGCCAGCAGCAGGACACCGTCAACGCCCGGAAGTATTACCGCGACGCCATGCAGCGCGATCCGCGCCTGGTCAATCCGCATCTGGGCTTTGCCAAGATTGCTCAGTCGCAACAGGATTACCCCGCCTCCCTCGCCGAATTCGACGCCGCTCTGAAACTTGATCCCGCGCACGGCGATGTCCACTACTCGCGCGCCCAAATCCTGCTCCGCATGGGCCGCAAGACCGAAGCCCAGAAGGAACTCGCCATCGCCGAAAAATTGAACAACGCGCCAACCAAGAAACCGGCGAGCCAACCCGTCCCCTCGCCCGAGCTACTCCAGGACTCGCAGTGATACACTGGCCCCGCCAGCCGTTTCCCCGAACGCCGCAACCGCATTCCACCCGCACTGGCAGGAGGTAAATCATGAAAGGCATCCTGAAAATTCTGGCCATCGTCGTGGCCCTAATCCTGGTGGTTTTGATCGCCGTTCCATTCTTTGTCGACGCCAATTCCTTCCGTCCCAAAATCGAGTCCGAACTCACCGAAGCGCTTGGGCGCCAGGTGAAAGTCGGTAATCTCTCGCTCTCGATCTTCTCCGGTTCCGTCAGCGCCGACGACATCTCCATCGCCGACGATCCCGCCTTCAGCAAGACCGCCTTCGTGCAGGCCAAGTCGTTCAGCGTGGGCGTCGAACTGATCCCGCTGATCTTTTCCAAGAAGTTGAACGTCACCGAACTCACCCTCAGCCAACCGGAAATCAATCTGGTGAAATCCGAAAATGGCGAGAAATGGAACTTCTCCAGCCTCGGCGGCAAGAACACCGCGAAACCAGCCGAGAAGTCCACGGCCGGCAATCCGAACCTCTCCGTCGCAAAGTTACAAGTGAAAGACGGTCGCCTCACCGTCTTGCAGGTGGGATCTTCCAAGACTCACGTATATGACAAAGTTAATATCACTGTGAAAAACTTCGCCTTCGACTCCTCCTTCCCCTTCACCATGACGGCCCAACTTCCGGCTGGAGGAAGTCTCGATCTCGACGGCAAGGCCGGCCCCATTAACGCGGACAACGCCGCCGAAACGCCGCTCGCCGCCAAAGTCACCGTCAAGCAGATGAATCTCGCCGAGTCCGGCTTCATCGATCCCGCCTCTGGCATCGCCGGCATCGCCGATTTCGATGGGACGGTTTCTTCCAACGGGCATCAAGCCAAAACCGAAGGTACGCTCACAGCCACCAAACTACAGGTCGCCGCCAAGGGATCGCCCGCCGGCAACCCCGTGAAAGTTACCTACCAGGTTGTCCATAATCTGGCGAAAGAAACAGGCGAGATTACCAAGTGCGACGTTGCCATGGGCAAAGCCGTCGCCCACGTCACCGGTTCCTACGATGCCCACGGCAAAGTCACCTCCGTCCATATGAAGCTCAACGGCCAGGACATGCCCGTCGACGATCTCGAAACCATGCTGCCCGCCCTCGGCGTCGTGTTACCTCCAAAGGCAACCCTCAAGGGCGGCAATCTCAACACCAATTTCGATATCGTTGGCCCCGTTGACAAGCTGGTCACCACCGGCACGCTGAAGCTCGAAAACTCGCAACTCGCCAACTTCGATCTCGGCTCCAAACTCGCCGCTGTTTCTGCCCTCGCTGGAAAGAAGACCGGCAACGACACCACCATCCAGAATTTCAGCTCCGACGTCCGCGTTGCCCCCGAAGGCACGCAGGCCAATAACATCAACTTGAACGTTCCTTCCATCGGCGTGCTGACCGGCGCTGGCACCGTCAGCCCCTCCAACGAACTCGCCTTCAAACTGAATGCCGACGTCGGCGGTATGGGAATCCCCTTCGGCGTGCAGGGAACCACCTCCGATCCCAAGGTTGTCCCCGACGTCAAAGGCCTTGCCACCGGCCTGTTGCAGGGTGCTCTGAGCGGCAAAGGCAAGCAAAACCCAGCCGCTGGCATCCTCGGCGGACTGTTCAAGAAGAAGTAGCAAAAGCCAAAAACCACGCCCACGCGGCGTGGTTTTCTTATGCAATCGTGGTTTACTATCATGAATAAATATTTTATTATAGAGAAATCATGACGCCCGTCGCCGACACCGTGATCGATGGCTTAAGTCGCTACTCCATCGGAGAGAAACTCCGCACCCTGCGCCTGCGCAAGAGCATGGGCCTGGTCGAACTCGGCAAGCACACCGGCCTGTCCGCCGCTCTGCTTTCGAAACTGGAACGCGGAAAACTTTTCCCCACGCTGCCTACACTACTGCGTATCTCGATGGTGTTCGGCGTAGGGCTGGACTTCTTCTTCACCGACGAGCGCAAGCGTCGTGTGGTGGGAATTGTTCGTCGAGGCGAGCGCGTGCGCTTTCCGGAGCGTCCCGGCACTCCGGACGTCCAATATTTCTTCGAATGTCTCGATTACCGTGCCAACGAACGCAAACTGAGCGCCTTCCTCGCAGACTTCCAGGAACTCCCGCCTGAGAAACTGAAACCGCATCAGCACCCCGGCGTGGAGTTCCTCTATCTCATGAGCGGCTCTCTGACGGTCAAGCTTGGCAGCGACGAATACCAGCTGGAAGCCCAGGACGCGATGTATTTCGATTCCGCCGTCCCCCACACCTACCGCCGCCGCGGTTCAAAAGAGTGCGCCGGCGTCATTGTCACCGTGCCGTAGCTCTCCACGGCCCGGTGTTCCGTTTTCCCCGTGGCGCTTCTGTGGCCCCGCTGGTGATCGATTTCCCGGCCGCAGAAGTCCGCCCAAGCGTCCGACCGGTCGCTTGATGGTAATATTGAGGATTCCAGAAGAGTCCTGGCCGCTCTGCCTCGGGCAGCCTTTGTGCCGAGGCGTGAATCGAAGCTACTTGAACTCAAACGTGCCCATGTTGAATTCCGAGTCGTCGCCATCCAGATCATTCCATTCCCCGTGGACCTCAGGCCTGCGGCGCCTTGCAGTCGTCCTCGCCCTCACCGTGGCTGCATCTGTCGTCGCCCAGCCCAACGCCGCCGCTCAGGATTTCTCCCTGACCATGGCACCGTTCCCGGTCCCCGACGCCATCACCCCCGGCGCTTCCACCTCCACCAACATTACCCTCACCGGCACCACCGGCTTCAACGCTACCGTCGATCTCGCTTGCTCGGTTACTCCTCAACCAACAATCGGAACACCGCCCACCTGTCAGGTAAGTCCGGCCTCGCTCTTAGTCGATCCCTCGGCGGGCGCCACCGTTACCGTCACCGGCGGCACGGCTCCCTTGCAGTACAGCATCACCGTCACCGGCACCACCCACGGCACCACTCAGACGCATTCCCAATCCCAGGACCTGACCGTCGAAGCGGTGTCCCCCCAGTTCACCGTCACCGTGCAGACGCCCATGTCCCCCACCAGTGTCGTGGCTGGCAGCGGCTCGACTGGCATCGTCAGCATTAACCCCGTCAATGGGTATGTCAGTCCCGGCACCACCGGCGTGACTCTCACCTGCATTTCGATCACTCCGCTGGTCACCATTCCGCCGGTCTGCTCCTTTAATCCGCCATCCCCAACGGTGAATGGAGTTGCGGTTACTTCCACCATCACCATCACCTCGTTCGGCCCCATCATCATCGGAGCCGCGCCCGCTCCCAGGACCTTCTACGCTGCCTGGTTGCCGTTTCCTATGCTCTTGCTTGCCGGTCTGGGCGCAGGTTTTGGCGGAAAGCGTTCACGGAAGGTCTGGGCCGTACTCGGTCTCTTCGTGCTGTGCGCTTCCATCTTGCTCATTCCCGCTTGCGCCACCAACGGTTCGACTCAGACCACCACGCCCAACGGCACCACTCCGTCCAACAACTATCAGTTCATTCTCGCGGGTGTGGACGCGAACGGAAATATTTCCAGCAACTCCGGCTCCGGCTCGACCAACCCCACGGTCAGCCTCTCCGTCACTGCGCCTCATTAACTTTGATCAGTTGCTGGTTTCCTCTGTGTTCCCCCTGTTCCCCCTGTGGTGAAAGCCTTTGATTTCCTTCGATACCCTCCGCCAGCCACCACGGATAAAGCGGGTCGAGACACAATCTTAACGATCCCCATTTCCAGCGCACGACGCGAGCATCAGTGGTAGACAAGATGATGTTCTTCCTCGGGAACCTCTTCTGCATGAGGCTCTGGATCACCCGGCGAATCCTGTACCCGCTTCGGCACCTCAATGCTTCCTGAGGCCTCGCCGGTTTGTGTGACCGCAGCCGCCAGCTTGGGTTTCGCATACTGCAGCAGCGTTAAAAACGGCAGCATCGCCAGAAACAGCACCCCCATCAGCCAGAACGCCTCCACAAACGCCAGCATGGCCGCGTGTGCCTGAACCATCCCATACATCGCAGCCAGTGCCTTCCGCGATGCCGTCACCGCATCGGCTCCATGCGCGATGAAGTTCGCCCGCATCCCCGCAAACAACATCGCGGTCTGCGAACTGCCAGCCGTGACATTCGCCACCAGATGGTTCTGATGCATCTGCGCCCGCCGCGCCAGGAACGTGGTCATGATCGCAATTCCCACGCTCCCGCCGATATTCCTCATCAGGTTGAAGATGCTGGTCGCGTTCCCCATTTTCTCCGGCGGAATCTTCGCCATGGCCAGCGCCATCAGCGGAATGAACAGAAAACTTAGCGCCACTCCCTGCAGCACCTGCGCCCAGAAAATGTCCCAGAAGCCGGCGTAAAGATTCAGCCCCGACAACTGAAACATGGTGATTGACCCCAACAGCAAGCCCACCACCAGCAACCGCCGTGGATCCGTCTTCGTGGTCAAATGCCCCGCCAGGGGCGTGAACAGCAGCGCCCCGATGCCGCGTGGCGACAAAGCCAGCCCCGAGTTATATGCCGGGTATCCCATCAGCGTCTGCAGATACAACGGCAGCAGCACCAGGCTCGCGTACAGCACAAATCCCAGCATCCCGATCAGAAACACGCCTGCCGCAAATGATCGGTTTTTCAGCACCCGCAAGTCGACCACCGGATGTTTCGCCATCAGTTCGCGAATCACCAGCGCTACTAGCCCCGCCACACACAGAATCGTGAACGTCCGAATGTAGCCCGACGCAAACCAGTCTTTTCGTTGCCCGGTATCCAGCAGTACTTGCAGAGATCCAATGCCCAACGCCAGGAATCCAATGCCCCACAAATCCACCCGCCCCTCGCCGCGCTTCACATAATGCGGATCGAACACGAACCGGTTCATCAGGAACAACGACAGCACCCCCACCGGCAGGTTCAGGTAGAAAATCCATCGCCACGTGTAGTTGTCGGTGATCCATCCGCCCAGTGTTGGTCCCAGAATCGGCGCCAGCAGAATTCCGATGCCGAACGCCGCCATCGCATGCCCATGTCGCTCTTTCGGGAAAGTTTCGAGCAGAATCGCCTGCGCCAGCGGCTGCAATCCGCCGCCAGTCAGGCCCTGTAGAATTCGGAACACGATCAACTGCGAAAGGGAAGTGGCCAGCCCGCAGCACAACGACGTCACCGTGAATCCCGCCACGCATAACAACAGCAGCCGCTTGCGCCCCAGGTAATTTGCCAGCCATCCCGATATCGGCAGCACGATCGCATTCGACACCAGATACGATGTCACCACCCACGTGCCTTCTTCGTTCGTGGCTGCCAGGTTGCCGGCAATGTGGGGGATCGATACGTTGACGACTGTCGTGTCCAGCACTTCCATGAACGTCGCCAGCATCACCGACATGGTGACGACCCATGGATTGATTACGCGTTGTGGACTGGCATCCACTCCGAACACACTGAGCGCGAGAGGCTCGCACCCCGCTCAACTATCGGCGCAATTCCCCAGTACCCGCCGTGACAGGCATCACAGCACCCAGTGAGCACAAAAAAGCGCGGTCGAAAACCGCGCTCATCATTCCGCAACCAGGTATTGAGAACTGAGAACTGAGAACTGAGAACCTCTCTCTACTGCAGATGATTCAAGCG
>JBBIOA010000001.1:0-357092 GCA_037443605.1 Terriglobales bacterium | reverse complement strand
ACTACAACAGTGGCCGCAAGCTCGATCCGGCGCACGCCTGGTATGTGGACGGAAGCGGGATCGTGGCCTGCACCCACGACATGACGCACATGAACGAAATGAAACAGGTCGAAAACCCGATGTTCGACCGCTGCTCTCCGGGGACATTCGCTTTTGCGACCCACGATGATGCGGATGCTTTTGCCGCAAAGAATGGTGGTTTAGTGCGAAGCCTTGGAGAAATGCTCGCCGGTGTGAGTGCCGGGGAGGGAAATCAATGATTGATCACATTATTGAAGCCTGCGCGAAGCACAAGTTTTTGGTCTTCCTCTTCATCGGAGTCGGCGTTCTTCTTGGCTGGCAGTCAATGAGGAATACGAAGCTCGATGCGATTCCCGATCTCTCGGACACGCAGGTCATCGTGTACGCCAAGTGGGATCGCAGCCCCGACATCATGGAGGACCAGGTCTCGTACCCGATCACGTCGGCGCTGCTCGGAATGCCGAAGGTGAAAGACATTCGTGCGTTCAGCGATTTTGGCTACTCCTACGTGTACATCATCTTTGAAGAAGGTACGGACATCTATTGGGCCCGTTCGCGCACGCTGGAGTACATGAACTCCGTCACACCTCGCCTTCCGAAAGGCGTCAACGTCGAACTGGCAAAAGATGCGACGGCAGTCGGCTGGGTCTATCAGTACGCACTAGTCGATGAAACGGGCCAGTACTCACTCGACCAAATGCGCAGTTACCAGGACTGGTACTTGCGCTACGCATTGCAGTCCGTGCCCGGCGTGGCGGAGGTCGCTCCGGTCGGAGGCTTCGTACGGCAGTACCAGGTCAACGTCGATCCCAACAAGCTGCTGGCCTACAAGATCCCGATCAATATGGTCGCGGATGCCGTGCAGAAGTCAAACAACGACGTAGGAGCGCGGCTCGTCGAGCAGACTGGTCGGGAGTACATGGTGCGTGGCCGCGGCTACATCAAGTCGCTCTCCGATATCGGCGCTGTTCCGGTCATGGTCAACCTACAGACCGGAACACCCGTGCTGGTGCGCGACGTTGCAACCGTAACCTACGGCCCGGATATCCGGCGCGGGGTGTCTGAAATTGATGGCAAAGGTGAGGCAGTGGGCGGCGTGGTTATCATGCGTTTCGGCGAGAACGCACAAAGGACCATCGAGCGCGTGAAAGCAAAAATCGCGGAGGTCGAACCTACTCTTCCGAAGGGCATGAAGATCGTACCCACTTACGACCGTTCTGATCTGATCGACCGGTCCGTGGACAATCTGAAGCACACCCTCATGGAAGAGTTGATCATCGTCAGCCTCGTCATTCTGATCTTCTTGTGGCATTTCCCGAGCGCAATCATCCCGATCATCACCATTCCCATCACCGTGATCCTCGCCTTCATTCCTATTCAACTGTCGGGCATGACCGCGAACATCATGTCGCTCGGCGGAGTCGCTGTCGCGATTGGAGCGATGGTAGACGCAGCAGTAGTCGTAGTTGAGCAAACACACAAGAAGCTGGAGCACTGGAACGCTGAAGGTCGACCGGGAGATTATCACCGAGTCGTCATTTCGGCAGTAAAGGAAGTCGGCGGGCCGAGTTTCTTCGCTCTGTTGGTCATCGCTGTCTCCTTCCTGCCGGTGTTCACCTTGGAGGCGCAGGAAGGCCGTTTGTTCAAGCCGCTGGCCTTCACCAAAAACTTCGCCATGGCCATTGCCGCGGTTTTGGCCATCACCGTCGATCCCGCCATGCGGTTGCTGTTCACTCGCATGGACAACTTCAACTTCCGCCCGAAATGGCTGCAGAAGATCGTGAACGGGCTGCTGGTCGGCAAGATTCACAGCGAGGACAACCACCCGATCAGCCGTCCGCTGATGAAGCTCTACCATCCGGTGGTCGAGTTCGTTCTGGAACACAGGTGGAAGACGATCGCAGTGGCTGTAATCGCGATGGTTGCCACGATCCCTGTGTTCTTCAAGCTAGGCTCCGAGTTCATGCCACCGCTCGACGAAGGCACGCTGCTCTACATGCCCACGACTCTTCCGGGAATGTCCGTCACCGAGGCGAGCCAACTGCTTGAGACCCAGGACAAGATTATCAAGAGCTTTCCCGAAGTCGAGCGCGTGTTCGGCAAAGCAGGCCGAGTGGAGAGCGCGACGGACCCGGCACCCTATTCGATGATGGAAACCGTCGTTGTGTTGAAACCTCAGTCAGAGTGGCCAAAGCGCGGGCAGTGGTACTCCAAATGGGCACCAGAGTGGACACAGAGTTTCTTGCGTCGCTTCTGGCCGGATCACATGTCCACACAAGAGCTGATTTACGGGTCAGGCGGAATGAATGAAGCCCTCTCAATTCCGGGTGTCGCGAACGCCTGGACGATGCCCATCAAAGCCCGCATCGACATGCTAACGACAGGTGTGCGCACGCCACTCGGTATCAAGGTTCTCGGTTCCGATCTCGGTGAAATCGAGAAGATCGGTGAGCAGGTCGAAAGCGCCCTGAAGGATATCCCTGGCACAACGAGTGTGTTCGCGGAACGTACTACCGGCGGGTACTTCCTCGACTTCGATCTGAAGCGAGACCAGTTGGCACGCTATGGCTTGACCATCGATGACGCGAACGATGTATTGATGACCGCAATCGGTGGGGAGCCCGTTACCACAACCGTCGAAGGACGTGAGCGGTATTCGGTGAACGTCCGTTACTTGCGAGACTATCGCAGCGACCTCGACTCTCTCCAGCGAGTGTTGGTGAATACTCCCTCCGGCGCTCAGGTTCCCCTGGCGCAAATCGCCGACATTTCGCTCAAGACCGGCCCCGGAATGATTCGCGACGAAAACGGCAGGCTGAGCGGGTACGTATACGTAGACGTAAGTGGCCGGGACATCGGCAGCTACGTAACAGATGCGAAAATTGTGGTACGCCAGAAGGTCAGCGTGCCCGCCGGCTACCAGCTTGTATGGAGTGGCCAGTACGAATCGATGGAGCGTGTGAAGGAGCGTCTGAAGATCGTGCTGCCGGTAACACTCTTCATCGTTTTTCTGCTGCTCTACTTCAACACCGGTTCAGCAGTGAAGACAGGGATCATACTCCTGGCCGTTCCGTTTTCGGCAATCGGTGCGATCTGGTTCCTCTACTTGCTGAATTACAACATGAGCATCGCCGTTTGGGTCGGACTGATTGCTCTGCTTGGCGTGGATGCCGAGACAGCGGTTTTCATGCTTCTTTACCTCGATCTTGCCTATCACGATGCGATCAACAAAGGGCAAATGAAGAGTTGGGACGATCTGCGGGAAGCGATCGTCCACGGTGCGGTCAAACGCTTGCGGCCCAAGGTAATGACAGTGGCCTGCATGCTCTTCGGTCTGCTTCCCATCATGTGGTCGGTTGGCGCCGGCGGAGATGTGATGAAGCGCATTGCCGCGCCGATGATCGGTGGCATTCTCACTTCCTTCCTCATGGAGTTGGTGATCTATCCACCGATTTTTGCCATCTGGAAATGGAACTTCGAAGTAAAGCCGACGATCAGGAAGATCAAGCCTACGCCGCTAAAGCCGGAACCAAACCTGGAGGTGGCGCATGTCTAGGCAATGCACTTTCTTTGGTTGGGACAGAATTTGCCGGCTTTACAACTTCTGAGTTCCCCGCCATCCGCCTGGCTGGATGCCTAATGCGTGACTGCGCTGGCGGCTCTTAACCATCGTATCCGTTTTCATCTGGCGCAGATGGCAAGGGCACAAAGGCGACGGCCGAAGAAACGGTGGCCTGCAATATTTAGCCGTAGAATGCGGACATCCAGGTACATGATCGAAAGCGTTTGGCGAGTGACGAGGCTGGGCTGTATACTTCGCGAAAAAATGGTGGGCCCAAATTCTTCCATTGGCAAACTTCTTTGTACTGCCATCCTGATGATGGCCGTTGCAGGTTGCTTAGGGACGGCAAGCCGTCTGGGTGGGCAGGTGAAGGCACCTGACAACTCGTCGGTGGCGGAACGCGGCGTCGCGCTGGCGTCCAAGGGACGCTGCGCGGAAGCGCTGCCGCTCCTGAAGAAAGCCGGAACACAGTTCGCGAACAACGACCTGAAATACGATGTGCTCATGTCCACGGTGCGGTGCGCGATGAGCTTAGAACAAATCGATACCGCGGCGTTGGCTTTGGCGGAGTTGAATCGCGCATTTCCAGATGACCCTGAGGTGCTCTTTACGTCGACCCACTATTACTCGGAATTGGCGTCGCGTGCGTCGCAGCATCTAGCCGCGACTGCGCCCACGTCGGCGCAGGCTGAGCAGTTGGAAGCAGAGGCCTACGAGTCGCATGGAGAATGGGAGAACGCGGCGGCAGAATACCGGAAGATTCTTGAACAGCATCCCCAGCGCCGCAATATCCATTACCGATTGGGGAGAATGTTTCTCTCCAAAACTCCGCCGGAAGTGGAAAGCGCCAAGCGAGAGTTGGACGAAGAATTGAAAACGGACCCCGGCAATGCCGCAGCCGAGTTCCTGCTGGGAGAGATTTCGCGCCAGGCTGGACAATGGGACGACGCCATCGCGCACTTCACGGCCGCGTCGAAACTGGATCAAGAATTCCAGGAGGCGTATCTCGCGTTGGGAATGTCGCTGAATTCGGCGGGACGATTTGGCGATGCGATCGCGCCGCTGGAGCGATATGTGACGATGCAGCCCGAGGATCCAGCGGGGCATTATCAACTCGGAACTGCATATTCCCGAACCGGACGCAAAGAAGAAGCCCAGCGCGAAATGAGACTGCAACAGGAAACCGCGGCAAAAAGCCCGCGGACAGCGCAGCCCTAGCCGAGTCGATGCTCTCGTGAATTCCGGAAACCTGTTTTCTCGCCGCCGCTTCTGCCAAATGCTGAGTTCGAGCGGCATGTTTGCCATTGCACATGCCGCGCGCGTGCCTTCCGGGATCTTCTCCGCCGTCCCGGCGACTCCTGCGGCGTTTGAAGAGATTGCCCCTTCTACCAGCGGCATCGCGTGGACGCATGTCAGTGGGCGCTCGCCGATGGCGCATTTGCCCGAGACCGTTGGTGCGGGCTGTGCTTTTCTGGATTATGACAACGACGGTTGGATGGATATCTACCTGGTCAACAGCGGCGCCTGCGATTTCTACGAACCGTCGCCGCCGCTGCGTAACGCCCTTTACCACAACAACCGGGATGGCACGTTCACCGATGTCACGCTGAGAGCGGGCGTGCCTGGGAGTGCGTACGGGATGGGCGTGGCAGTCGGCGACTATGACGGTGACGGTTTTCCCGATCTCTATGTCACGCAGTACCCTCATAGCATCCTGTATCACAACAACGGAGACGGGACTTTCACGGATGTGACCGCGAAGGCGGGCGTCGCCGCGCCGGGATGGGCGACAAGCGCGGTCTGGTTCGATTACGACAATGACGGATGCCTGGATTTGTTTGTATGCAGGTTTGTCGACTACAGCAAGGCAAAGCTGAAATTTTGCGGTGATCAGATCACTGGCGAGCGGCGTTACTGCATCCCGTCGATTTACGATCCCATGTCCTGCTGGCTGTTCCGCAACAATGGCGACGGCACTTTCAGCGACGTCAGCAAGGAATCTGGAATTGCTCAGCATCTGGCAAAAGCCTGGGGAGTCGTGGCGGCCGATCTGAACAATGACGGCCGCATGGATCTTTACGTGACCAACGACACCGTGCCCAACTTTCTGTTTGCTAATCGCGGCCAGGGAAAATTTGAAGAAATCGGTTTGCTGGCCGGGGTGGGCGTGAGCAGCTTCGGCAAACCGCGGTCGGGCATGGGCGTCGATGCCGCCGACTATGATCAGGACGGATGGATCGACCTGTTCGAGGCGAACGTGGATCAGGAGATGTACTCGCTGTATCACAACGACAAGGACGAAGTGTTCAGCGATGTGTCGAATCCCAACGGGGTCGGCACTGCCACCCGGCTGATGAGCGGGTGGGGGCTGAAATTCTTTGATTACGACAACGATGGCGACATCGACCTGTTCCTATGCAACGGCCATCCGGATGACACGGTGGACAAACGGATCGAAGGAGTGACGTTTCTGGAGAGTCCACTGCTGTTTCGCAACAGCGGCAGGGGATTCGAGAATGTCAGCGTCCAGAGCGGCGCAATCTTTTCGAAGCCTCTGGCGGGACGCGGGTTGGCTCTGGGAGATTTCGATAATGACGGTGCTGTCGATTTGCTGATCTCGCAAAATAATCGGGCGCCCGCGTTGCTGCGAAACATGGCCGGGCGGGAGAATCACTGGCTGGGCCTGCGACTCATTGGCACGAAAGCGAACATCGATGCCGTGGGCGCCAAGGTCACCTATCAATCGGGAGATCTTGTCCGACACAAGTTCAAGGTGGGAGGAGGAAGTTATCTTTCGTCCCACGATCCCCGCATTGTTCTCGGTCTGGGAAAGAGAGCCAAAATTGACTGGGTGGAGGTGCAGTGGCCTCAGCCGAGCGGCAAGACCGAGCGAATTACAGAATTGCCTGTCGATCGCTACGTCACGATCACAGAAGGGCAAGGCAAGTGGAAGTAGTGTAGGCCCGCCTTCGGGCATGAGATGGTTATGAGATCGCGGCGTCAGAGTACGGCAATGGTGGCGGTTTCGGGACTCGCGCTGTCGTTTCTTTCTGTCGCCGTCGGGCAAGTTGGCTTTCCGCAACAGCGAAACCCGCCGGGGGCGAATACGTCGGCGTCCCGAATGCCGCAGGCACACGATCAGAGCGATCACTCGCAAGCCGAGCAGGAATTGAGAATAGGAACGGAGCTTGCCAGCAAAGGGCAGTTCCGCGAAGCGATCCCACACCTCGAAGCAGCTCGGGGGATAGTCAGAAACGAATTCGCGGCGAGTTTCAATCTCGCACTCTCCTACGTCGGAACCAGCCAATACAAGCGGGCGATCGACGCTTTGAACGATCTGGATCGAGAATCGAAATCTCGTGCTGAAGTGCAGAACTTGTTGGCGCAGGCGTATGCCGGAGATGGGAGCGAAAAGCAGGCGCTGTCAGCGTTAGAGAAGGCGGCGGCGATCACGCCGCAAAACGAAAAACTCTATCTGTTCGTCGCGCAGGCCTGCACCGACAATCAAGAGTATGCCTTGGCGCTGAAGGTGGTTGCGATGGGATTGGTCAATCTGCCGGATTCACCCCGACTGCACTATGAGCGTGGGATCGTGCTGGCGTACCTCGACGAATTCGATCGGGCCAAGCCTGACTTTGATTTCGTCTCGAGGGCGGCCGCGGGGAGCGAAATAGGATATGTCGCAGAGACTCAGAGAGATCTGTTTGAGGGCGACGTTTCCAGCGCAGCCAAGACGGTGCGCGAAGGGATTCAGAAAGGATTCAAGAGCCCGATTCTGCTCACACTTCTGGGCGAAGCTTTGCTGCGCGCCGGCGCCGGGCCGGGGCAAACAGAATTTGAGGAAGCCCGGTCGGTGTTAGAAGAAGCCGTGGCAGAGAGAGCGAGTGATCCGAGTTCCCAGATTGCTCTCGGTCGACTTTACCTGGCAGCCGGACGTTTCGTCGAAGCGATCGCGCATCTGGAAGCAGCTAAGCAGATGCAGCCCGATCGGCCGGCGGTGTACGCCAATTTGGCCAAAGCATATCAGCGTCATGGAGATGGGCAGGCCGCGCAAGAAGCGCTTAAGATTTTGGAAAAGCTGAATCTGGCTCGTGCGGAGCAAATCCGGTCCGCGCCGGGAGACCGCAAAATGAGTTACGGCGGGGGCGAGATCGAGCAAGATACGCCGCCTCATCGCTAGGGAGTGATAGTCATTGCCGTGCGCGTACCCGCGGGAACGGTCGTTCAATCAGGCCCGTGCCTTCCTTGATGGTGACGATCTGATCCGAAGGGATGCGGGTTAGTTTGGTCGTGCTCCCGCTCGGCCATGAGACCTCGATGGCGTCCACGAACGCATTCTGCCCCAGGCCAAAGTGCAGGCGCGGATCCTGCGCAGACTGGTAACTCATGCCACCTTTGCGTTGGTCGTAGAGAACCAGATCACCCGTAAAGAGTTTGATTCTCGCTCCAACGCCGTCGCGATTGGACTTTGTTCCGACTAGGAAGATCTCCAGCCAGTGATTGTTGTTGCCGCCATCGTTGCGGAGCAGTTGGGGAGTCTGTCCACAGTTGTTGATGAGGATGTCGAGATCGCCATCGTTGTCGAAGTCGCAGATGGCGGCGCCGCGGCTCACGCGAGGAAGCTGGAAGTCGGGACCGAGTGTGCCGCTGACATTTTCGAAGACACCTTGCCCTAAATTGCGGAACATCATTTTCGGTTCGGCGTATTTCGTGTCCGCGTGGTAGCGCTCGATATTGTCGAGCACGTGACCGTTCGCCAGGAAGAGGTCGCGCCGGCCATCGTTGTCGTAGTCCATGAATCGGGCGCCGAATGTACTGGTGTGATAGGTGGAATACGAGAGCTTCGATCGTAGGGTTGCATCTTCGAACGTCCCGTCCCCCATGTTCTGGTAGACGCGTGCGAGTTGCATATCGAGATGACCGACGATGAGATCGAGCCGGCCGTTACCTGTTGTATCGGCAGCGTCGGTGCCCATGCCGGCTTCGAACTGGCCATCGGCACTGACGGCGACACCGGCCGTATATCCCACTTCGCGGAATGTGCCGTCGCGATTGTTGTGAAACAGGAAATTCGGCATGTGATCGTTGGCGATGAAGATGTCTTGCCAGCCGTCGTTGTCGTAGTCGAAGGTCACGATGCCGAGCCCGTTTCCACCCTTGAGGCCTACTCCGGAGGATTTGCTGACGTCGGTGAACGTGCCGTCGCCGTTGTTGTGATACAGAGTGGGCGGCTGACCGTGAAAATCATCGGGATGGCAGTAGCTGCGCATGCCGGGGCCACGGTCGCCACAATAGAAATTGCGCTCGGGAGACCAGTCCACGTAGTTGGCGATCACAAGATCGAGTTTGCCGTCGTTGTCGTAGTCGAACCAAGCCGCGCTCGATGCCCATCGACCCGAGTTCTGGACGCCGGAGCGTGCCGTTACGTCAGTGAAGGTTCCATCGCCATTGTTGTGATAGAGGATGCTGCGTCTGTATCCCAGCACCAGCAGGTCGGGGAATCCGTCGTTGTCGTAGTCGCCGACGGCAACGCCCATGCCGAAGAGTCCCTCGGCTCCAACACCAGCTTTTAGTGTGACGTCGGTGAAAGTTCCGTCCCCGTTATTTCTGTAAAGAGCGCTGCGGAGCGGTTGGGCTGGGGCGTATGCGTGCGTGGCGGAGCCGTTCACCAGGTAGAGATCGAAGAGGCCATCTTGGTCAAAATCGATCCAGCCGCAGCCGGAGCCCATCGTCTCGATCAAGAACTTTTCCGCCGAAGCAGCGTTGTCATGCTGGAAGCTGATAGCAGACTGGCGGGCGACGTCGACGAAGGTGACCGGATCGGTCGGCGGGGCGAACGACCACAGCCTTTGGCTGGCGAAGGAAAGACCCATAGAACCGAAGGCTTGCAGGAGAGTCCGTCTCGAAAACCCTCGAGAAAAGTGTGGAAATCTGCTCATAGCTGATCCGGTCTGGGTAGTGGGTAAGGTAGCGCACCGCCGCACGGCAGGGAAGGAAAATGTAGAGCGTCGTAGAAAGTTGTTCATTCATAAGGAGTTGGAGGATCATTTGCGGGGCAGGAACGAAGAGGGCGATTTTGGTTGACAATAGAATCGAATAAAGTATACAAAATGCGATCGATGGTTGAAGGCGCTTTTCCATCGTTTTTTCGCGTCGGCAAGCACCGCGCTGCCGCCGAAGGAGGACGCATGTTGTGCAGAATCTCAGCAGGCCGTTTCGTTCCCACCATGGTTGCTGTCTTTGCCCTGTACGCGATTGGCACCTCACCCCTGCAGGCACAGAGCGGTTCCTTGGGAACCGTTGTGGTGAGCGTGCAGGATCAGACTGGCGCGGTGGTGCCGGGGGCTGATCTGGAGCTGCGCGACCTAGCGACGAACTACGTTCGTAAAGCGCAGACGCAGGAGGCGGGCGCCTATACCTTCACCAACCTGCCGAACGGCACCTACAGGCTCTCGGTCGTGAAGGCCGGCTATGCGGGAAACGTATTTGACTCGGTTCTGGTGCAGGCATCACAGACGACCAATGTGAAGGCAACGTTGAAAGTGGGCGCCATCAGCGAGGTCGTCACGGTCACGGAGACGGCGACCCCCCTGATGGTGACGAGCTCCAACGCGATCGGAACTGCCATCGACCTGAAAGAGATCGAAGATCTGCCGATGGTCGGACGCGACCTCACGCAGTTGTCGCAGTTGGTTCCCGGATACAGCAACGTCCCGGGCTTGGGTGGTACCTGGGATGGCATGCCCCAGATCGCACAAGGCAACAACATCGATGGTGTCATTTCGAGCACTAGCCGAATGAAGTTTGCCGGAAACGGTGAGCCCGACGTGCAGCCGCGCCTGGAGAACATTCAGGAGATGACGGTTCAGACCGAGCAACTGGACATGAACCAGGGCTTCGGAGCGGCGAACATGCAGATCAACTTCATAACGCGGCGCGGAAGCAATGCATTTCACGGGCGTGTGTTTGAGGACTTTCGCAATACCGCACTCAACGCCAACAGTTGGGTGAATGACGCTCTGGGGCTGCCGAAAAACGTCGTGATTTTGAACGAGTTTGGAGGCAGCGCGGGCGGAGCCATAGTCAAGGATAAGTTATTCGTTTTTGGCAACTTCTCTATGTCCAAGACGCCCGGTACCATCAACGTATCGAATACGGTGTTGAATTCCCCGGCTCAGGCCGGGAACTTCACCTACATTGACACGAATGGACAGACTCAAGTGGTTAACGTTCTTGGCGTCGCGACTGGCCAAGGCTACGCTGGTGCAAATGCGGCTGTCTCCGGAGAAATAAGTGCCATTAACGGAGCTCTCTCGCATGGAGCCCTGTCGGCGGTGGCGGGTGATCCGAACCTGAGCAATCTGACCTGGCAGGTGGCCGCTCCCCGCACGATCTATTTCCCAACCGTGCGGGTTGACTACGACATCTCACAGAAATACCGGCTCAACGTCTCGTTCAACGAGACCAAAGGGCAGCCAGTATCGGCGTTTTATTCAACTTACAATCCGCCCCCGTTTCCTGGCCCAACTTTTGCGAATCGAGGAGGGCATAACCACGGGAAATACTACACCGCCGGTCTGGGGTTCGATTGGACAGTGAGTCCCACTGTAATTAACGAGTTTCGTGCTGGCTATCTGTACCACGCGGACTTTAATTCCTATGACGCCGCGGCGCTTTGGCTGACCCAGCCGCAGGTCAATTGGGCAGTCGCCAACCAAAACTCAAACGTCGGGGCATCCTCCGGCGCATCCTACCAAACGCCTGTCTCCGACTACTACCCGACGTTTAACGCCTCTGACAGCGTGACCTGGCAACATGCGGCGCACACCTTGAAGTTCGGGTTCTCCATGTTTCGCGAGCAGGATCACTACTACAACAATCCGGTAGGGTGGCCAACGATCAATCTTGGTTTGGCGGGTGGCGATCCGGTAGCGACGAACAATGTCTTTACTTCTGGGCCCAGCGGTACTATTCCCAACTCAAGTCCGGGTCAGTTGGCTGAGGCGCAGAACCTCTATGCAACTCTAGCTGGAAGGATCACAGGCATTAGCACATCCTACGCGTACAGCCCGAAGACAGGAGGTTACACTGGGCCTGCCGGCTACTACCTCGACGAATTGCAGAAATCGTGGGGCCTCTTCGTTCAGGATTCCTATCGTCTGAGGCCAAACCTGACGCTCAACTACGGCCTCCGCTGGGACTTCACGGGGGACGATCACGATCTGACGGGATCATATCACCAGGCCCTGCCGGCTGCTGTTTTCGGACCCTCAGGTGTTTGGAATGTCTTCAATCCGGGATCGCTGAACGGAGATCCGAACCCCTCCCTGATAGCGACCACACACCAATACCATCCCTGGAATGTGAGCCCCCAGCCAGCGTTTGGTTTCGCATGGGATCCGCGCAATAACGGGAAGACGATTGTCCGCGGCGGAGTTTCGGTGAGGAAATACACTGAGCCCTATCAGTACTTCTGGGACAACGCCTCTGACTACGGCTCTTTTTTCTACCAGTTCGCCCAAACGAATGCGAGTAACACGGGTGGCGCGGGAACATTCGTTGCGGGCAGTTTGGCTTTGGGGTCCACGCAACCATGCTACGTAACCGCCCCGACGTGTCCCACGTACTTGCTTGCCCCTGCGACCTATCAGAAAGTCGCGCCGGAGTCGCAGTTCACGTTCGTAAACGGTTGGTACAACAACGATGCCCACGGCATCGACCCGCACATAAAGCAGCCGTATACCACATCTTGGAACCTCGGCGTACAGCGCGAGTTGAGCAAAGACAACGTCGTCGAGTTCCGATATGTGGGAAGCCGAAGCGTTCACCAGTGGCTATCTTTGCAGACCAACGAAGTGAATATCTTCCAATCGGGACAATATGGCTTCTTGACAAACTTCAAAGCGGCCCAGGCGAATCTGGCGGCTAACAACGCCAGCGGTAACCCCAACTACGCGGGTTCGTTTGCCAATCATGGTTTGACGGGACAGCAGGCGACGCCGCTCTTTGATGCAGCGTTTACGGGAGAGAAGGCCGGAGTGGATGGAAGTCTTGAAGATTATACTTCCTCTGCATTCGCGCTGAACCTGACCAATGGCGCGGCAGGGACATTCGCGCAGGCGATGACCACCACAAGTGGGACTGTCGACTATTTCTGCAACCTGGTCGGCTCATCGTTCGCACCTTGCCCGAACAATGTAAACTTCCCGACCGGTCAAGCGGGCGTCGTCCCAATCAACTTTTTCCAAGTCAATCCCTTCAACTCTGGCATTGAGACTTCGTACATGACCAACTTCGGATACGCCACCCACAACGGGCTGCAGGTGGATTTCCGCCAGAAACAGTGGCACGGGATGCAATTTGATGCGAACTACACCTGGAGCCACACGCTAGGAACGAATCCGACCAACAACTGGACGGGGGTAACTACCCAATTCTCCTTGCGTAAACCGCGGATGAACTATGGCCCGACCCTTGACCTGCGCCACGTGATTCACGCAAGTGGAACCTATGATCTTCCGTTCGGCCACGGCAAGCCGTTGCTGAACCACAGCCGACTCCTGGATCGAGTGGTCGGCGGCTGGACCCTGGGAACAATCGTTAGCTACCAGACCGGCTCACCTTTTCAGATGGGAGGCGGGTTCGGCACGTTCAACGATTACGCGGACGGCGGAATCAACCTGAACGGAGTTACTGTGTCCCAGTTGCAGCATTCTGTCGGCGTTCACCGGGTTACGGCGGCGGAAAACGGGGGAAGCCCGGCTGGGTTTGTTGACGTGATCGATCCTAAGTACATGGCTAGTGTCTCTGGCGGACCAGCCAATTCCAGTTTCATCACACCAAACAAGACGCCTGGAGTCTTTGCTCTCCACCCTTGGCTGTATGGACCACATCTTTTCGATACTGACATGTCACTGGCCAAAGTCGTATCGATTACCGAACGGGTTAAGTTCAGTCTGCAGTCCGAGTTCCTGAACGTATTCAACCATCCGAACTTTGGTACTCCCGATGCTGGTATTCAGGACTTCGGGTTTGGCACGACAGGGGGTACGGTGTCTGCCTACCAGAATTCTCCGAATGGCGGATCCCGTATGCTCGAACTGCGCGCCAATATTGAGTTCTAGCCGACGATTGGGGTTGCCGGGTGCACACTCACCCGGCAACTCTTGGAGCCGCCACCGTGGGTTGTATTCCACTCGGCCCAGAGCTCCTTGTAGACCTCCTGTACAAGTTGTGACAAATGGCGGGCAAAGTGACGGGGCACAAGAAGAAGTTTCGACTCTGGGTAGTGCCGGTCACGTTGCTTGTCGCGACGGTGGTTCCGGGCCTTGCGCAGGGCAAGCTGGAAGACTACGAGCGGGCGCAGCAGTTTCTTGTGGGAAATTTGCGGCACCTCGTCTATGTTGCCGACGTAAACCCACACTGGATCGAAAAGACGAAACGCTTCTGGTATCGGAAGTCCTCCCCCACCGGTTCGGAATTCATTTTGGTCGACGCGGAGCAGAACACCAGCGCTCCTACATTCGATCATCAGCGCCTGGCGGCTGCGCTTTCGCACGCGACCGGTCAGGAATTCACGGCAACGGATTTGCCGTTTCGAGAGTTCGAGTTTGTCGATGAGGGCAAGACGATCCGCTTCTCGATCGACACTGTGCAGTGGTCCTGTTCTCTTGCCAGTTACGAATGCCGGCGACGACCCGAGCCGGAGCGGCCCAGCGAAGAACTTTCACCTAACAAACGCTGGGCCGCTTTCGTCAAAGATCACAATTTGTTTCTGCGCGACGTTTCTACCGGAACACAAGTGCAACTGACCCGCGATGGTGTTGCGGGATTTGAATACGCAACTCCTCTGCCCTCGTTGCGGCTGATGGTCGATCAGGGTACGGAGGATGTGAAGCAGCCGGCAGCGGTATTCTGGGCGCCGGATTCCTCCCGGCTGGTCACCTATCGAATCGATTCCAGGAATTCCGGGCGGTTTACCAGCCTGCAGTTTGTGCCACCAAATCAGTTGCGGCCGAAGGCGTTCACGTACGTTTATCCATTGCCGGGAGAAGTTCTGGCGAGCGCGCAGCCGATCATCTTCGAAGTACAGACTCAAACACGAATGGAGGTGTCGGCGTCGATCGAACTGCCGTTTCAGGAAGGTCCGGGCTTTGAGTGGTTCCCTGACAGTAAGAGCTTTTTCTATGACTACGATGAGCGCGGGTACAAAGCCAAGGAATTGCGCGTGGTTGACGCGGCTACCGGCAAGCAGACGGTGCTGGTGCGGGAGCAAGCCGATCCTTATTTGGATCCCGGCGAGACCTTCTATCGGTTCATCAAGGGTACGGGCGAGATACTGTGGAGTTCAGAGCGGGACGGATGGAATCATCTTTATTTCTACAGCAAGACAGGGCAACTGCAGAGCCAGCTCACGCAAGGGCCGTGGGTAGTCCAGCAGATTGAATTTGTGGACGATCAGAACCGGCGCGTGTACTTCTCCGCCAATGGACGCGAGAAGGGCGAAGATCCTTATCAGACGCACTTGTACAGCGTTGGATTTGATGGCAAGGGACTGCAAATGCTTTCACCGGAGAATGCCAACCATTCGGTGAGCTTCTCCCCGGACGGCCAGTACTTCGTCGACACCTACTCACGGCCGGACTTGCCTGCGGTGGTGGTTTTGCGGCGAAGCAAAGACGGTTCGGAAGTGCGCGAACTCGAAAAGTCGGATCCCACCCCGCTGACCAAGATGGGCTGGAAAGCTCCGGAGCCGTTTCAAGGGAAAGCCTCGGACGGAACGACGGATTTGTACGGTCTGATTTGGCGTCCGTCGAATTTTGATGCTGCCAGGAAGTATCCGATCGTGGAGTTTGTCTATACGGGGCCGCAGTCGTTCTTCGTTCCGAAGACCTACAGCACGTTCTGGCTACAGTCGATGGCTGAACTTGGATTTGTTGTGGTCATGGTCGACGGGCGCGGCACCGCCGGGCGATCGCGGGCGTTTCATCAATTTTCCTATCGCAATCTGGGTGGCGCGTTTGAAGATCACGTCGCCATGATCAAGCAGATGGCCGCGCGCTATCCCTACATGGACATCACGCGCGTCGGAGTCTTCGGAACCTCGGCCGGCGGATATGGCGCAGCTCATGCCATGCTCGCGTTCCCGGAATTTTACAAGGTGGGAGTCTCCACGTCCGGCGATCACGATGCCCGCCTCGACAAGGCATGGTGGAACGAGGCGTATCAGGGATACCCGGTGCAGGATGATTATGCCGAGCAGTCGAACGTGACGATGGCTGGGAGATTGAAGGGGCACCTATTGCTGGAGCATGGGGATATCGATGACAACGTTCATCCTGTCGAGACCATACGATTTGTGGATGCCCTGATGAAGGCCAACAAGACTTTCGACATGTTGCTAGTGCCCAACATGTATCACGGGGAAAGCGGCGAGCACGCGCTGTATCTCGTGCGTCGCCGGTGGGATTACTTTGTGCAATACCTGCTGGGTGTGACGCCGCCTGCCGACTTTCAGATCAAAGAGGATCAAGAGTCCGGCGGCGGACGCAGAAGGCGCCGTCGCTGACCACGGCGGGTTGCGAGCATTGCTACGGACCGACGAAGCTTCCTGCGGGGTTTGAAATTTCGCCGGCAAGATTGGATGATCTGGGCCGATGCAGATAAGGGGTGGAATTGAGAGAAAGAACGGAAAAGTTGTCCTTAAGACTTGGTGCGCCGCCCCGAGTTTTCCTGCTCGGCTTGGGCTTCCGCGCGTTTTTGCTCGAGCGTTTCCTTCAGCGAGTCGCCGGCATGGCGGATGTGTTCCCGGAGAAGATCGCAGGCCGCGACCACGTTACGGGCACGGCAATGCTCCAGGATCAGGTGGTGTTCCTCGTTTGCTCGCTGCACGCCGTGAGTTAAATACAGCTGAAGGCGAGTGTAGCGCTCGCCACTGTTGTTAACGTTGCGAATAACGGCCATGAAACGCGGCTGATTGGCCCGAGAGTAGAGGATGGAATGAAACTGCCAATTCAAGCGGCCCCAGGCTGACACGTGGTCCTGACGGCGAAGTTCACTCACATACTTGCGCAAGACAGCATCTGCCTCGGAAAAATCCTCTTCGGTGAGATGAGGGATCGACAGTTTCAGGACTTCCGGTTCCAATAGGGCGCGGATCGAGAAAAGTTCCTGAATATCGTCAGGGGACAGCGCCGGGACGACGGCGCCCCGGTTGGGAACGATGGCGATGAGGCCTTCGGCATCCAGTTGGCGGAGTGCTTCGCGGACCGGGATGCGACTCACCTGATACTGAGTGGCGATCGCGTCCTGGCGAAGCTGGGCTCCCTCGGGGATTTCACCCCGAATGATCTGGTCCCGTAACTTATCGGCTACCGCAGAGGGTAGCGATTGCCGGGGAATGCCCGAATACGATGCTTTCTCCAAGTCCATCGGCAGGACGATTCGAAAATCGCAAGTCGGAAGGAAGTATATCGCAGGTTGTATCCCTACGGGGAAGGATTGCGGATGGCAAGGAGGGGCTTTTCTTTCATAAACTTGGAAGGGGGCGGTTTTTGCCTTGAGGATTGGCCGGTTCAAGAGTAGAGGATTGAAAGGCAATAATTGCATATTGTATCCATAATGTATATGCTTGCGAGCTGAAGGATAGCCGGATTCTGGGCTAGAGAGCTACAGGAGGCTTCAATGAACTGGAAGGGCGTGACGCCGGCCATTACAACCTGCTTCAACGAGGATCTGAGTGTTGATCATGGATTCCTCGCGGAACATTGCCGCTGGCTTCTGGACGGCGGATGCTCGGGCGTGGTCGCGCTGGGATCACTGGGAGAAGGAGCGACCTTGTTGTTCGAGGAGAAGTTGGCCATCCTGCGCACCTGCGTAGCTGCGGTTCAGGGCCGAGGAAGCGTTGTCGCTTCTATTTCATCGCTTACAACCTCCGAGGCCGTAGCCCTGGCGAAGGCGGCGCACGACATCGGTTGTTCAGGGCTCATGGTGTTGCCTCCTTATATCTATCTCGGGGACTGGGGTGAGATGAAGGCGCACGTGGCGGCAGTTTTCCAAGCAACGCCCCTCTCCTGCATGCTCTACAACAATCCAGTGGCCTATGGAACTGATTTTCTCCCGGAACAAATCCAGGAACTCGCTGGCGAATACGAGAACTTCGAGGCTGTAAAGGAGTCGAGTACGGATGCGCGGCGTGTTTCCGCGATCCGGGCGCTCGTCGACCGCCGGCTTGAGATCTCGGTCGGTGTCGATGACGCCGTACTGGAAGCCGTCGGGGTGGGAGCGCAGGGATGGGTGGCTGGACTCGCCAACGCCCTGCCGCGTGAATCAGTGGAATTGTTCAACCTCGCGGTCAATGGCGAGCATGAAAAGGCCTTCGAGATCTACCGCTGGTTCCTGCCTCTTTTAAGGATGGACACCGTCCCCAAGTTCGTTCAACTCATCAAGTTGGTACAGGTTGAAATGCGCATGGGAAACGCCCGCGTCCGTCCGCCACGCCTCGAACTGGTTGGGAATGAACTGGAACACACCCGGAAAGTGATTCGCGAAGCGTTGTGCACACGACCTGAGGTCTTGAACTATTGCGTTCCCGCCAAGTGATTGTCGGGGTAATGCGCTCATGGAGCACGCTTGGCTGGCGGAATTTGGAAACCCCTAGTATGGAGTCGCTGCGTCCGATGAATTGGTTGAGGGTTACTCTGATTTTCGCTGTCACCATCAGCGGTTTCCTGGCCACCTCGTGCGGAACAGGCGGAGGTGGCTCGACTCCACCACCGCCGGGAGTGGGCAGTCTTACGGTGAATGTCAATGGAGTGCCCGCCGGAAGCACAGCGAGTGTGGTGGTTACAGGTCCCGCAGGTTTCAGTCAGACAATTTCTCAGACGACCACGCTGTCCAGCCTGGCGCCGGGCAGCTACGGCCTCGCTGCGCCAATTCTATCGGCGTCGTCGGCTTCACTGACGGTTCCGATCTATTCCGCAAATCCAGTGACGGTGAATGCCGGAAGTGCGGCCACAAGTTCTGTGACTTACGGATCGCTTCCGCTTTCGTGGAGTTCGATTGGTCCCCGGCATATCTATACCAGCTTCCTCTCGGGAACCTATGGTGCTGGTCAGATCGGCGCGGTGGCGGTGAATGCTGCAAATCGCTCCATCATCTATGCCGCGTGCGCCGGTTGGTTCGGTCCGGCCAGCGCTACAGGTGTTTACAAGACGACGAATGGCGGGGTGAACTGGATGCCGTCGAATACCGGCCTAACCGATCCGGCAGTGGCTGCCATCTGGCTCGACGAAGGGAATCCGAACATCCTGGTAGTTGGGACATTGAATGTTGGAATGTACCGCAGCACCGATGCAGGTTCTACGTGGCAGGCGGTCTCGGCCGGGTTCGGGCCAACCACGGCGCTATTGCAGATCGGTTCCTCCCTCTACGCGGGAACGTCGAAGGGAATTGCCGTTTCCCAGGATGAGGGCGCGACTTGGATCCTGGCCGTTGCTACTCCTGCGTGGGTGCAGAGCCTCTCGAGTTCCGGTACCTACATCTATGCAGGCCGTGGCGATGGCGTGGTGATGGTGCAAAGCGCACCCGGCGCCGCCTGGGCTTCGAGTCAGCCCCTGGCGTTCAACGGGAATGACTCCATCAGCGCCGATCCGGCGAATGCACTCCATGCCATCGTCGTGGAGCAGGGCTACTATCAAAACCCGGACGTCTGGGAAACTCAGGATGGGGGGATCACGTGGCAGTCGTTCAATCCAATGCAATGGGCGATCCAATACGTGGCGTTCGATCCTTCCGACGCTACTGGAAAGACCGTCTATGCCGGGGCGGATTATCAGTTTACCGGATCGTCCGACAGTGGATTGAACTGGAACCAACTTACATCGGTCGGGGACCTGCGAGTGATCGTTCCGAAGTTCGGCGGTGCTCCGGGCCTGACGGTGGCCGGGTCAGACCAGGGAATCTTCGCCAGTACCGACGGCGGCAACAACTGGAATAGTCTGAACGGGGATTTGAGTACATCGCTGGCATATGGGGTGGACATATCCGGGCAGAGCATCGTGCTTGCCATGCAGGACTATTCGATGATTTCCAGTTTTGACGGTGGCAAAACCTGGTCCAACTCGCAAAGCGCGAATACGCCTTGCGGCGAGGGCGGCCTGGTGCTCATCAATTCCGGTAATTCGCAATACGTTTATAACTACAATCCAGCCTGCGGATTCTGGACCTCAACCGATGGCGGCATGAACTACCAGAGCCTGAATGATTATCTGGATGCCCCGCAGTATCCATGCTGCAGCGCACAAGTCATCGCGGTTGATCCGCAGGCCCCGGCGCACGTCTATGTAGCCGCTCAAGCCTGGAACACGACTCCGGCCAGGCCGCAGGGCATCTTCGAGAGCACCGACTACGGCATGACGTTCGCGCTGAAGTGGCCGATGCCGCAGGTGCCATCGTTGATCGCATTCGATCCGGCGAATGACAAGAACATTTTCGTTGGCGAACAGGACGGCACTTTGCAGGTGAGCCACGACGGCGGGACGACATGGACCTCGACGATGGTGGGCGGTGGCGGGAGTTCAAGCGAACCGGTTCCAAGCTGGCCGGTCTCGCTCTCGGTCAACCCTGCCAATTCGAAACTGGTAATGGTTGGCATGTCCGGTCCGCCGGCACAAGCTGACGGAGGAGCCTTGATCAGCAACGACGGGGGCGGGACCTTTTCGCCGGCGAGTACTGGGCTGGGACCGAATCCCCTTTTGTACCCGCAACCCTGGCCAGACCCGCTGTTTGCGGTTGCCTACGACTCCAGTGGATCGGGCCTGGCGGCCGCGGCGCGCTGGGACGGAATTTATTTGTCCAGCGACAACGGCGGCCATTGGCTCAGTGCCCAGGGCAATGTCGTGCCAATTGCCTTTACTGACGTGAAGTGGGCCAATGGCAGCCTCTATGCAACAACCTTCGGCGAAGGGGCGGTGCAGCTGCCGGTCAACGTTCAGGCTGCGCAGTCTACAGTTCGAAAGCACTGATGTAGTCAGTTCCAGGAATTCATACGAGAGGTGCTCCAATGGCGAATTCTGGAGTCATGCATGGTTCAGGGCGCAGCATAAGGTTCTCGTTTATCAGCCTATTCCTGTGCGCGATGGTGGCGCTCACTGCGGCCGCGCAAGAGAATCCGGCCTTGCGTTCGGAGAATCACACTCTCAAGCTCAAGCCTCTCCCGCTGGATCACGTCCGATTGACCGGTGGACCGCTGAAAGCGGCTCAGCAGGCGGATGCGAAGTATCTGCTCGAACTCCAACCCGACCGCATGCTCGCGTTTCTTCGCCAGCGGGCAGGGCTGAAGCCGAAGGCCGAGGGCTACGGTGGATGGGACGGTCCCGGACGCAACCTGACCGGCCACATTGCCGGCCACTATCTTTCGGCTGTGAGTCTGATGTGGGCCGCGACCGGGGACGTCCGCTTCAAAGAGCGAGCGAATAACATCGTCGATCAGTTGAAGGAGATTCAGGATGCGCAGGGGGATGGCTACATTGGCGCTCTGGAAGACGGTCAGGGAGTGGACGGAAAGCAGCGCTTCGTCGACTTAAGCAATGGCGTAATCAAGTCTGGCGGTTTCGACCTGAATGGCATGTGGTCGCCGTGGTACGTCGAGCACAAACTCTTTGCTGGACTCCGGGACGCGTACCGGTACACCGACAATGCAACGGCGCTACAAGTGGAAATCAAGTTTGCGGGCTGGGTGGAGAAGACTCTTTCCAGGCTCGACGACGGTCAACTCCAGAAGATGCTGGGCACCGAGTTTGGTGGAATGAATGAAGTTCTTGCCGAGTTATACGCCGATACTGCCGACGAGCGCTGGCTGAACCTTGCCGACAAATTCCATCAGAAAGCCATCATTGATCCTCTCGCACAAGACAGAGACGTCATTTCGCACACGCACGGCAATACGCAAGTGCCGAAACTCTACGGTGTGCTGATGCGCTACGTGTACACGGGTAATGCTGCCGACGAAGAAGCCGCCAAGTTCTTCTGGGATCGCGTGGCGGATCATTACAGCTTTGCCACCGGCGGCCACGGCAAGAACGAATATTTCGGCGAGCCCGACAAGTTGAACGACATGGTGGATGGGCGGACGGCGGAAACCTGCAACGTCTACAACATGCTGAAAATGACGCGCACGCTGTTTTCCGTGGAGCCGGACGTTCGCTATGCCGACTTCCACGAGCGCGCCCTGTTCAACCATATTCTCGCCTCGCAAGATCCCGGGGACGGTACCGTGACCTACATGTTGCCGGTGGGACGTGGCGTGCAACACGAATACCAGCGCATGTTCGAGGACTTCACTTGCTGCGTCGGAACCGGCATGGAGAGCCATGCCCTGCACGGTGCGGGAATCTACTACTACAAAGGATCCGACGAACTCTGGATCAGCCTCTATGCTCCCTCGACCGCGAAGTGGGACTCCGCGGGTGTTGACGTGCAAATGACGACAGACTTCCCGCTTGGAGCATCGGCCTCAGTTCAGGTTCAGACCAAGACCCCGAAGACGTTCACGCTGGCCTTGCGCAGGCCGTATTGGGCCGGAGATGGCTTCAGTGTCACGGTCAATGGCCAGCCAATCAAAGACCTTCCACTAGCGGATTCTTACGTCAAGATCACTCGCTCCTGGAGGCAAGGTGACACCGTTGCCTTGAATCTTCCGAAGGTACTGCGCACGGAGCCAGTGCCCGATAATCCCGGTCGGATGGCGCTCATGTGGGGCCCGTTGGTGCTTGCCGGAGATCTTGGGCCGGAAGTTCAGCAGGACGACGAGGAAAACATCCCGGCGCCCTTTGCGCCGGCGCTGGTGGTTGCTCATCGGCCGATTGATCAGTGGCTGAAGCCAGAATCGGGCAAGCCCGGTTGGTTCCAGACGAATGGCGTTGGTCTTAGCAAAGATATCGCGTTTGCCCCACTGTACGAACTCCCGCGTCGGAAGTACGCCGTGTACTGGGATGTGTTTACGCCAGAAGAGTGGGCGAAGCGATCTGCGGAGTACAAGGCCGAACAGGAGAAACAGCAGAAGCTTCAGGCTGCGACGATCGCGTTTGCCCAGCCGGGAGAGATGCAATCGGAGCGCGATTTCAACGAGCGAGGCGAAGACTCCGCTCCACTTCTTTGGAGAGGGCGGCACGGGCGCGCGGGTAGGGGGTGGTTCTCTTTCGATATGCCGGTGGAGAACTCGCGGCCCACAGGCTTGTGGGTGACCTGCGGCGGTGAACGGTGGCGAAAGAACTCATTCGACATTTTGGTCGACGGCACCAAAATTGGCGACCACACCGAACCGCCGCTGAGTCCCGACCAGGAAAAAAAGTTTGTTGATCTGAACTATTCGATTCCGCCCGAACTCATTGCCGGCAAGCGCAAGGTGACCGTACGTTTTCAGGCGACAAACGGCAGCGACATCGGCGGCGTCTTCGGCGTGCGCACGGTGCGGGCCGACGAAACCCGCTGACCGAGGTCCGAGGCTGCACAGGTGTGATTCCGAGGGCAACTTGTTGACTAAGAGCGCAATCCGCGGTGTCTTGCTGGCGTTCCTGATCGGGATTGCAGCCCGAGTCGTGGCTGCGGAGAAGGCTACGATCACCGTCGATTTGAAGAAGCAAGGCGCTCCGGTTTCAAGTCGTCTCTACGGCATATTCTTCGAAGAGATCAATCACGCGGGAGACGGCGGCCTGTACGCCGAACTCGTCAGGAATCGCGGATTCGAGGATGCGAATCTCCCCCCGGCTTGCCGGCGCGAGGGCGACTATCTGATTCCGCCGCGAACCCCGCATTTCTGGAAAAGGCTTGAGGCCAGCGATTGGAAAATGGAGTGGCACGTCGACGGCGAGTATCCCGGCTGGACCACCGAGGCCACCGGCGGATGCGACGCGGATTTCAAACTGGTCGATGATCATCCCCTGAACGCGGCGACCCCGCATGCGCTGCACGTGACGGTTCGATCCGTAAATCCCGAGGGCCGCGTTGCCGTAATCAATGGCGGTTATTGGGGGATGGCGATCCGAAGCGGAGAGAATTACCGGCTGTCGTTCTTCCTTCGCGGCATGGGGAAGGCGGTTCCGGTCCAAGCCACGCTTGAAACCGCGGACGGCGTCGTGTTGGCTCGATCCGAGTTAGAGGCGGAAGGACGTCCAGAGTGGACAAAATACGAGGCGACGTTGCACGCGACGGCGACCGATTCGAAGGCCCGCCTGGTCCTGTCCTTTCGGTCTGCCGGCCAGGTTTGGCTCGATTTTGTGTCGTTGTTTCCGGTGAAGACATTTCACAATCGTCCCAACGGCGTCCGCTCCGATCTGGCTCAGATGATCGCCGATCTAAAGCCTGGCTTCATTCGGTTTCCCGGCGGATGCTTTGTCGAAGGTGTCACCGTTGAAGATCGCCCTCAGTGGAAGCGCACTCTTGGACCACTGGATGAACGTCCTGGTACCTACAGTCCTTGGGGATACTGGAGCACGGACGGTCTCGGTTATCACGAGTTCCTGCAGTTTGCCGAGGACATCAACGCCGATGCGCTGTACGTGGTGAATGCCGGAATCTCCTGCGCCTTTCGCAGCGGAACCTTCATCCCCGACGATCAATTGCAGCCATTGATCGATGACACGCTTGAGGCGATTGACTATGCCATCGGCCCCACGGACTCAAAGTGGGGTGCAAAACGCGCCGCCAACGGCCACCCTGCGCCATTTCCGCTGAAGTACATCGAAGTCGGGAATGAAGACCAGGGTCCGCGATACGGCGAACGCGTAGCGAGGTTCGAGGCAGCCATTAAAGCGAAGTATCCCCAGATCAAAGTAGTGTTGAGTTCCTGGATTTCCGGAATCGACGAGCGCGCGATTGAAGCCGCCGGGCACGTGGATATCGTCGACGAGCATGCCTACGAGCCGTTGTACTGGCCGGTCGAGCACTTCGATCATTTCGCTTCCTATCCCCGCAAAGATTGGGATCTCTACATTGGAGAATTCGCGACGAACGGCGGAGTGGGAAGTGGGAACCTGCTGGCGGCGTTGAACGATGCTGCCTACATGATGAGCATCGAGAAGAACTCTGACTTCGTGAAGATGGGCAGTTATGCTCCCCTGCTGGAAAATGTGAATCACCCCGACTGGGAAGTGAACATGATTCACTTCGACAGCAGCCGGGTCTTTGGGCGCGCCACCTACTATGTGAACAAGCTGTTCGCTGAAAATCTCCCGACGTATAACCTCAGCACCAAACTCGACTTTGTGCCCGCGCCAAGTCCCATTCGTTTCCAGCTTGGGTTCGGAACTTATGATACGGCAGCCGAATTCAAGGACGTTTACGTTGAGCGTGGCGGCAGGGCGATTTATCGCGCCGCCTTCGACGATACATCTCACTGGATGTCTCCGTCCGGACACTGGAGCGCCGATCACGGCATCTATCGCCAGAGTGAGGAAGCCGTTAGCTGGTCCTATCTATCGGATCCCGTCCTTTCGGACGGGACCGGCGCCCGCACGGTGGTTCACGCGAAGGCTCGCAAGTTGCGGGGCAGGGAAGGATTCGCCATCTCGGTCGGCCAGGCGGAGGGGCGCCGCGTGCAATGGAACCTGGGAGGCTGGGGAAATTACCAGCACGCAGTGGAGACCGACGATGCGATTGTCGGCAGTCCGGTCGTTTCGAAAATCGACGAGAATCGGTGGTACGACGTCATGATTGAAGTAGAGGGCCGGCGGCTTCGTTGCTATCTCGACGGAGCGCTGGTTTCCGATGTAATCGTGCCCCGCCCGGACACGGTTCTTGCCATCGCAGGAATGGAAGCAAATTCGGGCGATGTGATCCTGAAGATTCTCAATACGACCAGCCAGCCGGTAGAGGCCGCGGTCCGAATTGACGGCGCAAGCCAGGTGCAAGCCGAAGGCGATCTCGCGGTCCTCACTTCGCAGAAAGCTGACGACGAGAATTCCTTCGACCAGCCGACAAATATTGTTCCTGTGGCTCACTCGGTCAGGACAGGAACTGACTCTTCGCTTTCCCTGGCCCCATTGTCTCTGAACATCCTGCGAATTCATACAAAGGACATAAAACAATGATGGACCGTCGATCGCGCGTATCGATGTCGGGTCTTGCAACTGCAGCCATTCTCCTGGGTGCAATAGTCGGTTCTTCTGCCCAAGAGCAGAAGAAAGCTCCGCCGCAACCCGGACCGATGATGAGCGACGGGATCGAAAGCTTCGAGACTCCAGATTTTCAGATTTCTCTCGTGCGTTCTTCGCAGACGGTCGCGGCCCTGCATCCGAAACTGGACCCCCAATTCGACTTCAGTCCAGCAGACCGCCTCGTCGAACGTTCGCATGACGGTTACTACCATCTCGGCGATATCGACATTCGCTTGAAAGTCGGCAATGGAGAATGGAAGGACTACTCTACCGCTCTTCTCCGCAAGCCGGTCAGGAAGACTTCCCCGGGCCGTGGCGTGCTGGCGGCCGCTGATCTGAGCGGCGCCTTTTCCGAAGCGATTCCGTTACAGGTCATCCGAACCTGGAGTATCTCCAACGGGAAACTAACCCTCCGGTTCACTCTTGCCAATCCCACGAAGATTCCGGTTGAGATCGGTGGCCTGGGCGCACCCATGGTCTTCAACAACGATATGAACGAGCGCACCCTGGAGCAGGCGCACGCCATCTGCTCGTTCTCTGATCCTTACATCGGTCAGGAAGCCGGATACATCCAGGTCACGCGCCTCAATGGCCACGGGCCTGCGTTACTCGTTGTCCCAGAAGGCAAGACGTCATTCGAGGCCTATAAACCGATTTTGAGTCCGCGTTGGCATCCGCATCAAGAACCAAAGCCAGAAATCTACATGGATCTGACGCCTCGGGGAATGACGTTTGAAGGTTTCTATGACTGGATGGTGGTCAGCAAGGCATTCGCCGAGGGCGAGTGGAAGAAGGCGGAGCCGTGGAATCCTCCGACTTCCAAAATCCTTCAACCCAACGAGAGTTGGACGGTTGGGTTCCAATTTGTCGTCGCAGATTCCATTCCGCACATTGAAGATGCGCTCGCCCAAAATCACCGGCCTGTTGCCATCGGTATTCCCGGGTATGTGCTTCCTATGGACCTTGATGCGAAGTTGTTCCTGCGCTACGCACAGCCAGTGAAATCGATTGTCGTAGAGCCAGCGGGTGCAATCGAAATCCAGGAGGAGGGCCGGGCGCCGAATCCCGCTTTTGCCGCGTATGCACTGAGAGGAAGGCGCTGGGGACGGTCGCGCGTCACGGTTACTTACGCCGATGGCCTTACCCAGGCCATCCACTACTTCGTCATGAAAGCCCAAGCCCAGGCGATTGCTGACATGGGCCGCTTCCTGACGCACGAACAGTGGTTCGACGATCCGAAAGATCCGTTTCATCGCAGCCCATCTGTGATGACTTACGACCGGGAGGAGAACCACATCGTGACCCAAGACAGCCGTGTGTGGATCTCCGGTCTGAGCGATGAAGGCGGCGCAGGTTCGTGGCTGACCGCAGCAATGAAAGAGTACGTCGCTCCGGATCCACAGGAAGTAGCCAAGTTCGAGCAGTTCGTGGATCGCGTGGTGTGGGGAGGCATCCAGTTTAGCGATGGCCCGACAAAATACGGTGTGCGAAAGAGCCTTTTCTACTACCAGCCGGATGAGCTACCCGCGAACTATTACCGCTCCGACCTGGATTGGAGGAGTTGGACGAGTTGGAACAAGAAGGCCTCCGAGGATGTCGGTCGGTCATTTAACTATCCCCACGTCGCCGCAGCTTATTGGGTTCTGTACCGCCTTGCTCGAAACCACACCGGACTTGTGAAGGCACATTCGTGGGACTGGTACCTCGATCATGCCTACCAAACGAGCATAGCGATGTGTCACTTTGCCGAGGATCTGGCGCAATTCGGGCAGATGGAGGGCGACATCTTTGTTGCCATCCTGAACGACCTAAAAGCGGAAGGGAAGACTGAAGAAGCCGCTCAACTTGAAGCTGCCATGAAGGCGAGAGCGGAACACTGGAAGTCGCAGGCATTCCCCTTCGGCAGTGAAATGCCGTGGGATTCTACTGGCCAGGAAGAGGTTTACGCCTGGAGCAAATACTTCGGATACGAAGACAAGGCGGAAGTCACCCTCAACGCCATCCTTGGGTACATGCCGACGGTGCCGCATTGGGGATGGAACGGCAGCGCGCGCCGCTACTGGGATTTTCTTTACGCCGGCAAGTACAGCCGCATTGAGCGCCAACTTCATCACTACGGATCGGGCATTAATGCGATTCCAATGCTGGCGGAATATCGCGAGCATCCCGACGAGTTCCATTTGCTGCGCGCAGGCTACGGCGGCGTGATGGGCGCGCTGACGGACATCGACGAGCAAGGCTATGACGCACCCGCGTTTCATTCCTTCCCCGACATGCTGCGCTTCGATCCGCTTTCTGGCGACAACGGTCCGAACTTCTTCGGCCACGCCTGGAACGCAGCGACCTACGTCGTCAAGCACCCGGATTTTGGCTGGATCGCTTTCGGTGGGGACGTCTCGATTTCCGCAGAAGACGTCACGATAGAGCCACGCGACGCGGCGCGCATGAGAATCTACTTCGCCCCGGCAGGTCTGTGGCTGACCCTGGACTCGGGACATTTCAACCGTGTTGTCTGGAATGAAAGGACCGGAAAGCTGCGGGTTGCGCTGACTGCCGCTGACGAATTCACGCCGCAGGCCCATCTGCGAATTGAACAACCGCCGCACCTTCGCGGTGTCGGGGCATTCCACGTGTCTCCGGTTGTTTCAGTCGACCGAGGTGCCTACGTCTTCGACCTATCGGCGACCGATACTTGGGTTGAAATCACCACCAAATGATGCAACTGTTTGTGCAAACCTCTCTGCATTGGAGAGCGTAAACGTGCGTTGACCATCGCTCCGCTTATAGTTTGGCATCTCCCGCGCGAACTCGACCGGCATGCCACTCCAGACGAACGGTTACGATCCTGTGTCGTCATAATATCGGGATATATCGTTCAAGCCCCTGCCCGCAATGAGGCACTGCCCGAGGGACATGCCGGGTGAACAGAATCAGGTGCGTGAGATCCATGGAAAATGATGTGTTGAAGAGAGCAGATTGGTAAGCTATCTGCACAGCTTCTTGCCAGGTGACCGCACGAGCGCCCGATTGCGATGACAAGATCGGAGGGGTAAAAAGATGTCAAGTGGATTGGAAAAGAAACAAGCGGTAACACAGGTGAGCGACGCCGGGATTTCACCGCTGGCCGGGAAACCTGCTCCAAAGGAAATGCTTGTCGACCTGGACAGGTTGGAGAAGGAATACTTTGACCGCAGGCCGGACCTCGAAGATGCCAATCAGTTGGTTGCGTTCGGCACAAGCGGTCATCGCGGGACGTCCCTCAGCGGAACGTTTACTGAAGCGCACGTGCTTGCCATTACCCAGGCGATTTGCGAGTACCGAAAGGCGCAAGGTATAACGGGCCCCATTTACATGGGGAAGGACACGCACGCCTTGTCGTCGCCGGCGCAACGTTCTGCGCTGGAAGTTCTCGCCGCGAACCAGGTAGAAACCATCATCCAGAAGGACGGTGGCGTCACACCAACGCCGGTGATCTCGCATGCCATTCTGGTGCACAACGGTACTCGACAGGCTGGTTTGGCGGACGGCATCGTCATCACACCTTCGCACAATCCTCCGGAAGACGGCGGTTTCAAGTACAACCCGCCCAACGGCGGTCCTGCCGACACGGAGGTCACGCGCTGGGTACAGGATCGGGCAAACAGTCTCCTGCGAGCCGGCAACCGCGAAGTGAAACGAATTCCATATGAGAAGGCAATCAAAACACCGTCCACTCGCGAGGAAGATTTGGTGCTGCCGTACGTGCAAGATCTGAAGAGTGTCGTCGACATGGACTCGATTCGAGATGGAGGGCTAAGACTGGCTGTGGATCCGCTGGGCGGAGCTGCTCTCCGATATTGGGAACCGATCAACTCCGTCTACGGAATCGATATAACGGTCGTGAATTCTACGATGGATCCAACATTTTCCTTCATGCCTGTCGATCATGACGGCAGGATTCGGATGGATTGCTCAAGCCCCTACGCTATGGCCAGGCTGGTCGGCCTGAAGGATCAATACCAGGTGGCCTTTGCCAATGACCCCGACTCCGACCGTCATGGCATTGTCACGCCGACCTCGGGTTTGATGAACCCGAACCACTTCCTGGCGGTCGCGATCCGTTACCTGCTGACGAATCGGCCGGAGTGGAGCGCCAAATCTGCAGTCGGTAAAACGCTGGTAAGCAGTAGTATGGTTGATCGAGTCGTGGAGAAGCTCGGACGCCCGTTGCACGAAGTGCCAGTGGGCTTCAAGTGGTTTGTTCCCGGACTGCTCGACGGTTCGGTCTGTTTTGGAGGAGAGGAGAGCGCGGGTGCGAGCTTCCTCCGGCGCAACGGTACCGTATGGACCACCGACAAAGATGGACCCATTATGGATCTTCTTGCTGCAGAGATCACGGCACGAACCGGAAAGGATCCCGGCCTGCACTATCGTGAATTGACTGCGGAGTTTGGCAGCCCTCTTTATACGCGGATTGACGCCCCGGCCTCGCCTGAACAAAAGCGAACACTGCAGAAGCTCTCACCGGATTCAGTGAAAGAATCAGAGTTGGCGGGCGAGCCCATCCTTGCCAAATTAACGAAGGCCCCGGGCAACCAGGCTCCGATTGGCGGACTGAAGGTGGTGGCGAGATCTGGCTGGTTTGCGGCTCGGCCCTCCGGAACAGAAAACGTCTACAAGATCTATGCTGAGAGCTTCAAAGACGAGCCACATCTCAAGGTAATCATTCATGAAGCTCGGCAGATCGTCAGCAACGCTCTCGGCCAGTCCTGACGCTCTTTCTTCGCTCTACTCGACCGTCGGGCTGCGCCCTTGCTGATTAAACGCTGGCGCCTTCTGAAGGGGATGGGGATTTGCCTCCGCGGGGGCTTCCCGAGCGGCTGGACTTAAGGGAGATCGGCGTCTAAGGCGTATAGATCGCGTGTGCTCTTGTCCTGCAGCACGAGGATGGAGCCATCGGGCGAGATGCCGGCCCAGTTGCCAAATATTCCGGTGAGAGGAAAGACGGGGGCAGTCATGACAGACTCGACTTTGCCTTCCGGGATACTCACGCGATAGACGCCCGGCGGGTTCTTGCCCGCGTACTCGAAGAAATTGTTGTAGTAGAGGGATTTGCTATCGGCGGACCATGTGGGGTAGTCGGCGTAGCCGCTCACGCGCCGGGATTTTTTTTCAGAGACATCGTAGAGCATGAGTTCGTGATTGTCGGAGTCCAGTCCGGCGATGTATTTGCCGTCGGGAGAACACTCGGACATATCGAATCCCAAGTTAATGGTGCTTTGCGTCGTGGCATCCGTGTTCGGGTCGCGCGAATAGAGGGTAGTTGGTGCGCCGGTTTGATCTTCGGTAACCGCATACTCGGCCTTGGCATCGGGAGACCAGCAAATGCTCACTTCCTGGCTCGCGGTGCGGTGGCCCAGAGGGCGCACTTCGCCGCCATCGCGAGAAATCAAATAGCCGTCCAGCAGCAGCCCCGTACTCCCGGACGCATAGAACAATATCCATCGCCCGTCTGGAGACCAGTGCGGCGAGTAGGCCCGCATGGGAGCGAAGGTGAGTTGCATTTTCTCCGAGCCATCGGTGCGGCTGCGGTACAGCAGGCCTTCGGGATATCGGATATAGGCGATCCAGTTGCCGTCGGCGGAAAAGGCCTCATGATCTGCTGAAAACTCGGGCAGGAAGGGTGAGAACTTCCGGCTCTTCACGTCGTAGCGCATTAACTGGCCGGTCCGCTGCTCTCCCAGAACGAAGACAGTCTTGCCATCGCGAGACGGAAGGGGCTGGAAAAAATTTATCGGGCCAGTCGTGATCTGGACCGGTTCCTGACTCGCGCGGTGGAAAAAGTCGGTTTTGTCGCGAAGCGCCCAGATATTGCGGATCGACCCGTCGGCGGCGACGAAGAAGTAGTAACGTCCGTCCGCAGTCCAGCGTCCGGGCCAGGTGCGAATCGAAGTTTTCCAATCAGGCAGAACCTGGCGCAGGCCGCTGCCGTTGGGTTTGATCTGCCAGAGAGTATTTTGATTTTCGCCGATCAGCATAAAGCGGGCGAGATCGCCTTCCGGCCGCCAACGGACCGCAATGGGTACTTGCTCAACATGCGCGAGGCGGTTTTGCTTGCCGGTATCGGGGTCGAGCACGAACAAATCGGTATCGACCGTGTAGCTGATGCGGCCGTCGGGCATCCAGGAAGAATCATTGATCTTCAGTCCAGCAACCTGACGCGGTGAAGTTCCGTTCAGCGGCAGGCGCCAGAGTTGTCGAGGAGGGGTTTCGCGGGGAAAAGTCACCAGGAATTCCGTACCGCTGGGCGAGAGGTCATGGATGTCCACGAACTGGAAGGGCATCTTGATCTTGCTTACTTCTCCTCCGTCGACCAGGATGTATGCGATCTGACGCCCGCCATCTTCATCTACGGTAAAGTAGACGCGGGTGCCGTCCGAGACCAAGTTCTGATTCACGTAGAGCGTGCCCCGATGCGTCAGTTGCCGGATTCGGCGCAGGCGCGGAGAGGGAGCGACGGGCCGCACTAAGTACGCAGCCAACAGGGACAGCAAGACGGCTGCACTCCACAGTGCCAGCTTGCGGGAGGTCGAGGAGCCAGACGCCGGGACAACTGGTGGCGGCTTGATCGGAGACTCTTCCGTGGTGACTGCGGGTGATGGGAGTGAAGGAGTGTCCCGAGAATTGACGATATCCGAGATAACGGGAGCGATAAATCGGTACCCGACTTTCGGAACAGTCTCGACGAATCGTGGGTTATCCGCGGTGTCGTTCAAGGCTGCGCGGACCTTCTTGATGGCAGTGTTCAGGCCTTCGTCAAAAGCGACGAAAGTGTCGGTCGCCCAGAGCTTCTCCTGAATCTCCTGCCGGGTGACGACTTGCCCGGCGCGCTCCACCAAAAGCGCAAGTACCAGAAATGGCTGGTCTTGTAAGCGAATACGAAACCCGCTCTTGGTGAGACGCCGATTCTCCAGATCTGCTTCGTAGACTCCGAAACGAACCTTCCCCCGCAGCTTCTCCCCCGCCATTTGCTCTGACCCAGCCCCAAGAATCCTGTATCGACGCTGTTGCATGCTACCACAACCAGTTCACAAGATAAAAGAAACCCTTTTATTACAATGAGATAACGGTACAGGCTTAATTTCTTCGCAAGTCCTTTGACCGTCGGATTCGGTCCGTGGAAAGTGGATCGCAGCACGGGGGCTGGGGCTCGTAGAAAATCTTTGGGACCATCGTGGGGCGAATGGTCCTGCCGTTTTAAAGACAGCAGCTTCCTGTACGCGCCTACCTTTTATTCCAGAAAAGTAACGCCGGAAGGCAGAAGGAAGCTTGCAATGATTCTTGGAAAGCAGAACTCCCTCCTCATTCCATCTACCGATTGGGCTCACGGCAAGTGGAGCCGAGCTGTGGTCGGCATCTTTGCCATCGCGTTTTCGCTGATCGGTCAGGTTCTCGCTCAATCGGCAGTGCAGAGTGCCCCCGATTTCAAGGGGAGCGGCGGTCATGCCCAGCGATCGGGAGTGCGGGTGCCTTTCACTCCGGGACCCTTTGGACCCGATGGCAAAGTAAAGCGCGTTACCCCCGTGAAGGCAGCGAGCGTCCCGAACGAAACCGAGACCTTGCAAGTCGAGCAGTCGCGCGCGCTGGCCGACGCCGGGATTCTCACCCCGACAACCAAGAAGCCTTCCAGCAGCCTGACCGCGAGCCAGCTATCGCTGTTGCATTGGAATCCGAACTCGCTCAATCCGGCGGAGAACCCGATGATCAGTTCCGACTGGCTGAAGAAACCTGTCGAACATCCGGTCAAGCCACTGAAGTCCAATTCGTCTTCGGTTCCCGTGGCCGGTCCGTCGTTCGCCGGAATCGGTTACGACGGATTTATCCCGCCGGATGGCGGAGTCGCTGCAGGGTCATTGCAGGTTGTAGAAGTGGTCAATTCGACCATCAACGTCTACGACAAGAATGGCAACCTGCTCAGTTCGCAGACGCTGGCGAATTTCTTCAGCTTCCTCGGAGTTCCGGCGCAGGATTTCATTTTTGACCCGTCGATCCTTTACGACATGCAGACCGGGCGCTTCTGGATTCTCGCGGTGTCGGAAAACGACGCTCCGAATCGTTCTAACCTGCTGGTCGCCGTTTCGGCGGCGGATGACGTGACGCAGGGTTGGTTCGAATACTGGATGGACGCGACCGTCGATGGCGGCGGTGGTACCAACAACTGGTGCGACTACCCGCACATGGGCATCGATGCGGACGCCCTTTACATGAGCTGCAACCAGTTTGCTTTCCCGCGCGTGGGCCCGGCAGCGGGCTCGTTTCAGTACGCCAAGATTCGCATCATGAACAAAGACGAGTTCATGAATGCGACCTGCTGTTCCTGGTGGGACTACACCAACTTGTCCGACAGCGGCGGTACGTCCTTCACGATCCGACCCGCGATCGAACGTTTTACCGGGCACGGTTTCGGAGATTACTGGGTGAATACGGTGGGAGCCGGCGGATCCGGCAGTGCAGTGAAAGTGTGGCAACTCACCAATCCAACCGGATGCTGCGACGGCAGTGGCGGGCCATCGCTGACCGGTAACGAACAAAGCGTGGGCTCGTACGGTGTTCCACCGAAGGGACAACAGCCCAACTTCGTACAGGCAATTGAAACCGATGACACTCGGGTTCTCTTTGCCTTCTATCAATTCGGCCTTCTCTCCTACGGGCACAACCTCGCTTGCACTCAGGGAGGAACCACCAGCGACGCCTGCGCGGGCTTTACCGAAATCAATGTCAGCTCCTATCCCACGATGACCAACCTCAACGACTGGTATTACTCCCAGCCTGCCGGCGAGGACGTCTACTTCCCGTTTGTCGATGTAAACATCAACGGCGATAAGACGATGGTCTACACGCGGTCGGATGCCAGTTCCACGTTTCCAGGAGCGTATTACACGACGATTCCGAGCTCGGCGACCTGCACGTTCTGTACGGGCGGTGAAACCACCATGCAAGCCGGGGTTGCGAACTACGTCAACACAGGCGGAGGCGCGAAGAATCGATGGGGCGATTATCAGGGAGCCAGCACCGACCCGGATCTAATCGGCATCTGGGTGGAAGGACAGTACGTCTCCTCCCCCAACGCATGGTCGACCGACATCGAGTCGAGCTACCGGTCGTATTTCCCAGTTGATACACCCAGCCCGAGTCCGCTCAACTTTCCCGACACCGCCGTCTATTCCACGAGCGCCCAGGAAGTCGTCAACTTTACGAACACCGGCAATGCTGCACTCATTACCGGTACCGCCCGAACTTCCGGGTTGAATCCGGACTTCAGCATCACCTCCAGCACTTGCGGCGTCACCTTGCAGCCGGGCCAGAGTTGTACTGTCGGGGTGACGTTCGCGCCGACCTTCATCGGGAATGAAACTGAACTGCTCTTCCTGCCGGACAACACAGGAGAGGCATCCGTAATCCTGTCCGGCAACTCGGTCCCGGCGAACACAACCACCGCGATCGGCGCCAGTCCAAATCCGTCGACCTACGGCCAGAACGTAAGTATGTTTGCGGTCGTTCTTTCATCAACCTCGGGGACTCCTGCAGGCAGCGTCACGTTTGCCGATGGTGCGACCACTCTGGGCACGGTCGCGCTCAGCAGCGGTGGCGCTTCTTTCAATACTTCAAGCTTGAATGCCGGGGTTCACACCCTGGGCGCCACCTATTCTGGAAGTTCCTTCTTCAACGGTTCCAGCAATTCGCTCACCCTGACGGTAAATCAGGCGGCCACCTCAGCGACCGTGTCGTCTTCGTTGAATCCATCCACCTTCGGAACAGCGGTGACTTTCACCGCGCACGTCACTTCCGGCGGCGGCGTACCGACGGGAACGGTTACCTTCCTGGATGGCGCAACCTCGCTCGGCACCGGGACGCTATCGGCCGGAACGGCATCGCTCACGACCGCGGCTCTGACCGGTGGATCGCATTCCATCTTCGTGGCGTACAGCGGCTCTGCCAACTTCGCAGCCAGCAAATCGGCGGGTTTGGTTCAGACCGTCAACAAGGTTGCGACCTCGGTCAGCCTGGCGTCGTCGGTGAATCCGTCGCAGTTCCGGCAAGCGGTGGCCTTCACCGCGAAGGTTACCTCCTCGGTTGGAGTACCCGCGGGCACGGTCACCTTTAAACACGGCGCGACGATTCTCGGTACTGCGACTCTGGCTGCTGGAACGGCAACCTTCACGACCACCGGTCTGGCGGTCGGCAGTTTGGTGATCACAGCCACCTACTCTGGAAGCTCAAACTATTTGGCGAGCACCTCTCCGTCGCTGACCCAGACGGTGCATAAAGCTTCAACCGCCACGACGGTAACGTCGTCGAAGAATCCTTCCACTCACGGAACCGCAGTGACTTTCACTGCGACCGTGAAGCTGGCTTTCGGCGGCGTGGCCACCGGTGCGGTCACCTTCAAAAACGGTACGGCAATCCTGGGCACCGGGACTCTGAATGCCAGCAACAAGGCGACGTTCATGACCTCGACCCTGAGTGTCGGTACGCACTCGATTACGGCCGTGTATCCGGGGGATGTCCACTCGACCGCGAGTACTTCGGCAGTGCTGAAGCAAGTTGTGCAGTGAGTGAGGCCGGCGCGGGCTCGCGGTGCTTGCGTCGGTCCGTCTTGCTCGAAATCATGGAAGCGCCTCTACCGATCTGAGTGCTTCCGATCTGGCGGTCCCGTGTTTGCAAAATGAGTGAGAAGGAGGACGAGTTATGCCGAAGTTCATCAAGAACGCGCTGATTGGGTTTGGAGTCGCTTTCGCGTTGGCATTTGGGATGTCGTTTCTGGCGACCATCGGTGGATCGCCAACGCAGTCGAGCGTTCCCGTCGCGGCGGCGATGGGAGTCATTGTCTTTTTCATCCTGCAGATGAGATCGGGAAACCGCAAGGAGGTTCGTGGAGATGACGCCGCGCGTCAGGCCGCCTTGCAGAGTTCGGTTCCGCCGGGGCGGGCTGCTCTCTATATCTACCGGGAGGGTTTTGCCGGCAAAGCTGTGGGATTCGACGTGTCGCTGGATGGCGCGCTGCTCGCGCAGTTGCGCAGTCCTCGCTTTACCTGGACGACCGTCGCTCCCGGCACTCACAAGTTGAGCGTCGGCATGAATGGTGGGATGTCCAGCCAGTACAAGCCAACCGATCTCACGCTTGAAGCGAAGGCGGGCGACACACTGGTCTACCGGATCCAAACGAAGATGGGCGCTCTGAGCACGACGCTTCTGCTCGTTCCTGAACCGGACGCGCACGGCGCGCTGAGCAAACTCGCCCGAATTCCGATGGTGACCCCAGAGTTGCCGACAGTCTCAAGCGCGGCCTGATGTCACGGCGTTCTACGTGTCATCGGAGCGGTCGATACCAAATTTCCTTAAAACGGAGTGGTCAGGATATGAGAGTCAAAAAACTCGCTTCACTGTCGGTGGTGTTTCTGCTTTTGGGACTGTGCGTTTCAGCGCAGCAATCGCTGCCCACCACGGCGACAGCCAGCGCGGTGCCGAACCTCATCAACTACACTGGCCGACTCAAGGACGTTTCCGGCAATCCGCTCTCTTCCGTCGTCGGCGTCACCTTCCTGCTTTACGCGGAAGCTCAGGGTGGCGCCCCGCTCTGGATGGAAACACAGAATGTCTCGCCCGATTCGTCGGGCCGCTACTCCGTGCAACTCGGCGCCACGTCCGCCAAGGGCCTGCCCTCTGATCTGTTCCGCTCCGGCTCCGCCCGCTGGCTGGCCGTGCAGATGCAAGGTCAGCCGGAGCAACCGCGCGTGCTCCTGGTCGCGGTCCCCTACGCCCTCAAGGCAGCCGACGCCGAGACCATCGGCGGACTGCCGCCTTCCGCATTCGTTCTCGCCGCCCCGGCCAGCGCTTCCCCCAGCACGTCTCCGGCTGCGAGCGCGACCGGCAGTAACACCGTGCCTCCGCCGGCGACGTCGAATGTGACCACCAGCGGCGGCACGGTGAATACCATCCCGCTGTTCAGCACCGCGACCAACATCCAGAACTCCATCCTGACGCAGACTGGCACCACCACCATCAACGTGGCGGGCAAGTTGAACCATCCGGCTGCCGGAGTGGCAACAGCGACCGCCGGAAAGAACTCGCGGCCCGATGCCTTCGTGGCCTCCGCGTTCAATAGCGGCACAGCGGCGGCGGTCGCTCAGACCTTTCTGCTGCAGGCCGAACCCGCAACCAACAACACGGCGACGCCATCGGGAACGTTGAATCTGTTGTTTGGCTCGGGCACGGCGCTTCCAACCGAGACCGGATTGAAGATCGGCAGCAACGGACAGTTCACCTTCGCCCCGGGGCAGACGTTCCCGGGCACGGGAACGCTCACCGGTGTGACGACGGCCGCCGGCAGCGGCTTGGCGGGCGGCGGAACCACCGGCAGCCTGGCGCTGAGCCTGACCAAGTCGTGTACCAACGGGCAAGTGCTGCAGTGGAATGGGACAGCGTGGGCGTGCGCAACCGTAGGCGGCGGAGGCGGAAGCATCACCGGGATCACTGCCGGCACAGATCTGACCGGCGGCGGCACCAGCGGCAATGTCACCCTCAATCTGAACACCGCCGCTCTGCAAACCGCCAACGACGCGCGCTACTCGCAACTCGGAGCCATCAACACCTTCTCGCAACCGCAGACGATCAACTCGACGGCATCGACGAGTTTGACCGTAAGTAGTTCGCAGCCGACTGCGCGAGTCGTTTTCGGCCACGCGACCAACACCGGATCGGGGCCGGCCTATGGAATGGTCGGTGGCGCCGAAGGTTCGGACGGCGTCGGCGTTTGGGGATGGAGTAACGGTGCGGCCGGTTTTGGCGTGCAGGGCAAGGGCGCCATGAATGGCGTTCTGGGCTGGTCGGGCTTCACGAGTTCTATGTGGAACTCTTACGCCGCGGTCGGGGTGCACGGCGACTCGGGCATCACCAACTCCATCGGTGTGTTGGGCACCGTGGACACGGGTTCAGCGGTTGTCGGCGTGTCGACGACCGGCGTCGGAGTAACCGGCTATGGATCCTCGGCCGGTGTGTATGGGGCGGCGACCACTGCCGGGGGAAACTCAAATGGCGTGCAAGGCGCTTCCACAAACGCAACGGCCGTGCGTGGCGACGACTATGGCACTGGATCCGGAGTCGTCGGTACAAGCGCCGGAGGCGTCGGTGCTTACGGGCAGTCCACGTCGGGAATCGGTTTGTACGGCACGACTACATCGGGCGGCATTGGTCTGTACGCTTCTTCTCCTGGAGGGACAGCCGGACTGTTTGTCGGCGATGTTCAGGTCACCGGCAGAGTCACCTCCTATAACGGACTCGCAACCACGGGAAATGGGTTGACCAGCGTCGTCTCGCAATATTCGTTCTACTCCGGCGGTGGGGGAAACAACATTTACCAGACGTTCTATACGCCCCCCACCGACGGCGTTTATCGCATCACCGCGTTTCAGGAGTGTGCCGCCACCAGTGGCGGCAGCACCTATTTCTCTCTGGGACTGAACTGGACCCCACCGAACGGCGGCAACGATGGCGATGCTGTCTTCGGGCCCAATTGCAGCCTACTGAATTCCTCGCACGGGTCTGTTTTGGCGCACGTCCGGGGCGGCACTGCGATGCAGTACAACTACGCCGGCATGGATGCGCCGTTCAACACCCTGATCGTGGTGGAGAAGATCTTCTGACGACGTCGGCAGGCTCGAGAGAGTGACGATCGGAGGAGTTAAAGAATGCAAATCCGCATTCTGACGACATTGCTTGGGTTCGGAATCCTTCTTGGAACCACTCGCTGGGTGAATTCTGCGGGATCGCACGCGTCTGCCCAGAGCGCCGCGTCGCTCGCCGGCCATCTCGCCGGCGTCTGGCGCCTGGTGAGCGTGGAGACGATTCGCCCCAACGGAGAAGTCATTTATCCGTTCTACGGCAAGCATCCTGAAGGGCTGCTCATGTACGACCAGTCGGGTTGGATGAGCGTGCAAATTGTTTCCGATCCGAAGCCGAGCCTGCCCGCCACCGATTCCCGCGCCGATTTTCTGGCGGCCCCAGCATCGGAGAAGGCGGTCGCGGCCGACGGCTACTACGCCTATTTCGGCACCTGGAGCTTGGACGGGGCTGGGACGACGGTGATCCACCATGTTCAGCAGTCTCTGCTGCCGGGTGAGCATGGGGAGAGTTCGCCCCGGCATCTGCACCTCGATGGCAACCGTCTGACGCTGTACGCCACGGTTCACGAGATGGGTGAAGCGCACGAGCGCAAGCTGGTTTGGGAACGATCCGCGTCGAACGGCCCCTGAGAGCGGACTCGATGGTGCAAAAGGCCTCAGGCGACGACTTCCGTGAACCACTATATGCCGTGATTCCAGAGACGGTCCTTCCGAATATTTGCCGACGACCTATAATCTGGAGCGGATGAGTGCCATGCTCCGGATGATTGCTGTCATTCTCGCCTTGGCGTGGGTCACCGCGCCCAGTTTCTCCCAGTCCACTGGCAACCAAAACGATCTCGCCGCCCACCTCCAAAAGGCCAAGGCGTACCTCGACGAGAAACGTCCTGATTTGGCGATTCCGGAATTACAGGCGGCTGCGGGGATTGATCCAGACAATGTTGAGGTGCGGGGCAATCTGGGGGTTCTGCTCTATTTTCAGGGAAAGCTTGCGGACGCGATCCCGCATTTGCGCTTCGCGGTGGAGCACCAACTTGGAATGTCCAAACTTCAGGGATTACTGGGTCTGGCTGAGTTGCGGACCCGCGATGCCGAACACGGGCAGAGAGATCTGGAAACCGCATTTCCGCTGATTACAGAAACAAAATTCAAAATTCAAATCGGGCTCGAACTGACCAGCCTATACACGCAGGCGGGCGATCTGGAATCGGCAGGCGTGGTGCTCTCCCAGTTGCGCAAGGCCGCGCCGGACAACCCCGAAGTCCTGTACGCAGCGTATCGAACCTATTCCGATCTTTCGGGTGAGGCCATGCTGGCGCTGTCTCTAGCCGCGCCGGATTCAGCGCAGATGCATCAGTTGCTGGCGCATGAGGAGATGAAGCAGGGCAACACAAATGGAGCGGCGGCGCAGTATCGCAAAGCAATCGCCATCGATTCGCATCTGCCCGGCGTACATTTCGAACTGGCAGAGTTGCTGCATTCTTCAGAGGACAACGCGCTGAAGAACGAAGCGGAAAAGGAATATCGCGCAGCGCTGGTTGAGAATCCGATGGACGAGAAAGCGGTTCTCCGGCTGGCTGAAATGGATGCGCAAAAAGGGAGGAGCCAGCAATCCTTCGAGGGATACAAGAAAGCCGTCGAGCTGCAGCCCGGTGATGCCAATGCGAAGCTGGGGCTGGCGAAAGCGTTGCTGGAAATGAATCAGAAGGATCAGGCGCTCGCCTTGCTGGAGCAGGCTGCGCGACAAGAGCCTACCAACGCTACGGTGCACTACCGGATGAGCACGCTGTATCGGCAGCTGGGCCGAGCTGACGATGCCAAGAAGGAAGCAGAGCTCTATAAGACCTACAAGGACATGAAGGAGAAGCTGCGCGACCTGTACAAAGAACTGCAGGTGCAGCCGGAACAGATTCGAGCCGATGAACAGGAACAGAAATAGGATGGGAGGCGAAGGGAGAGATCGGGTTTGGGGGATTTGGCGTCGACCCGTCTTTTGGGCGGTGGCGCTGACGATGATCGCTTTGGTGTCGACTGTCGGGGGCGCGCAAGGTGCGAATGGTTCCGATGCAGCCCTGATGCAGCAACTGCGTCAGGGTCTCAGTCTCGCCGGCCGGGGAGACCGGCAGGGAGCGATGGCCATCGCCGAGCACTTGCTGGAGCGCAGTCCGACATTTGTTCCGGCGTTGAAGCTGAAGGCGATGCTGTTGGAGGACGCAGGCCAGGCTTCGCAGGCCGGACCTATCTACGAGGCAGCGCTGAAGCTTGCGCCCAACGATCCGGATCTCCTGTTGAAGACCGGCGTGTACAAACTTGCGACCGGCGACCGTGAAACGGCGATCACACTCTTGCGACACTGTACGCGTCTTCTTCCAAATGATGGCGACGCTCATTTCTACCTCGCCCAGGCTTACCACCTCAATGGCAAGGATCCGCTGGCTCTGGCGGAGATCCGGCAAAGTTTGAAAGCCGAGCCGGATAATCCATCGGTTTGGCAGGAATACGGCCGATTGCTGTGCAGCACGGGAGATTGCCCAGGCGGCCTGCGCTGGATGATCAAGGCGCAACATGCCGACGCGACTCTGCCGCGGATCGACTTCGCCATTGCCGCAATGGAATACCGACTAATGAATCTGGCCGATGCGGCCCAGTATGCTTCACGCGCCGTCGAAACCCACCCCGACGATCTGCAGGCCCTGCAGTTGCTCGCCACGGTTCAAGTGAAACTGGCGCACTGGCAGGAGGCGGAGGCTGCATTTCAACGTATCTTGAGGCTCAAAAGAGATGATGTGGAGAGCCTGTTAGGACTCGGGCAGTGTGAAGTGGAACTGAAAGACTATCCGGAAGCGATCGAACGCCTGCAGGCAGTGCTCCACCTCGATCCGACCCGGCTGCTGGCGCACTTCTACCTGTCGCGTGCCTATACCGGGTTAGGCCGCACTCAAGACGCTGAACATGAGGCGGCGCTGCATCAACTCATGATGGAACAACTGACGTTTATCCGCTCGCTGGAAAGCGACCAGCGAGACAGCGCAATCAGAGATCAGGCGCAGCAATTACTGGCGGCGCACCGCGAAGAGGACGCGCTGCGACTCTACCTGCAACACTTCAAGGGAACGTCCGCGACTCCGGCCGACGCCTATGTGCTCTTCGGCAAACTCTACCTTTTCATGGGACGCACCGACGACGGTTTGCGCTGCCTTCACCAAGCGCTCAAGATGCAGCCGTCGGTTCGGGGAGCGCACACGTATGAAGGCATCCTCGCCATGAAGGGAAACGACTTCGGCCGGGCAGAAAAGGAATTTCAAGCCGAACTGGCGAACGATCCGAATTATCAGACGGCGATCGCCGAACTGGGCGAGGTCCGTTACCACCAGCAACGCTGGGCCGATGCCGCGGAGTTGCTGGCGAAGTCACGCACCATGACTCCGGAACTGCTGTACATGCTCTGCGATGCGTATTTCCGGCTGGGCAAAGTCGCTGACGCCGATCTGAACGCGGAGACCATGGCGGCCTACGCAAGAAACAAGCCGGATGTTCTACAAGGGTTAAAGGAACTTCTGGTGCGTAACGGGCAGACCGAGTTGGTGAAACATCTCGGGCTCTGACGGCGATCGATGGAATCTACGGTGACGTTTCCGTGACAGTCAGAATCTGATCCGCCTTTACGTTCTTCAAAACCTGCTTGATTCCACTCGGCCAGGTGAGTTCAATGCTGTCGACGAAGGTGGCCGCTCCCAGGCCGAAGTGGACCCGCTTGTCGCTGGAAGAGTTGTAGCTGTTGGTGGTGGACGCGGCGTTGTACTGGGTTCCTAATGACGTGGAGATTTTGATTTTGGTTCCCAAGCCGTCGCGATTCGATTTCACGCCGACCAATTTCAGAAGGATCCAGTGGCTCTGTGGGTTCGAGCGATTGATCCATACTTCTGGAGGACCGTTGAGCACGATGACCACGGCGTCGATTTTCCCGTCGTTGTTCAGATCGCCGAAAGCCGCTCCACGGTGCGGCGCGGGAACCTGAAACGATGGTCCAGCCTTGCTGCTTACGTCGTCGAACGCGAGTTTGCCCCGGTTGCGGAAGACGCGATTCGCAAGCGGGAAAGGGCGGTTCGCCAGCTCCATGGCATTGTCGAGAATATCAGCGTTGGCGGTGAACAGGTCCTTGTTGCCGTCGTTGTCGAAATCGAACACTCCTACTCCCCACGCCGTCGAGGGGCCTGTTAAGGCAGCCAGACCTGAGCTGGCGGTGACGTCCTGAAATTGGCCAGCACCAAGATTCTTGTAGAGCGGGAAGCCCTCGCCAAACATCGCGGTTTCGAAGATGTCCGGCCGTCCGTCATTGTCGATGTCCCGGAAATCCGCGCCCATGCCCGCGATTGCGTCACCGAATGCGTTGTAGGCGACGCCCGCCGGCAGGGCGACATTCTTGAAGGTCCCGTCTCCCTGATTGTGGAAAAGATAATTTTCGAAGGTGTCGTTCGACACGAAGATGTCGGTAAACCCGTCGTTATCATAGTCGGCGAAGGCCAAGCCCATGCCTTTGCCCACATATTGCGAAATGTGCGACTGCTCGGATACATCGGTGAAAGTTCCGTCGCCATTGTTACGGTAGAGAATGTTTGGCGTTCCCAGGAAGCCCACCGGCGAACAATAAGCGGGATGTCCCTGCTGCACGCAGAGATTCGCGTTGCCGACGCTGTAGTTCAGATAGTTGACGACGAACAGGTCGAGCAGCCCGTCATTGTTGTAGTCGAGCCATCCCGCACCCGCCGACAACACTTTGCCGAGTTTGGGTACTATGCCTTCGACTCCTGCTTTGGAAGTTAAGTCGGTGAAGGTGCCGTCGCCATTGTTGTGAAGAAGTTGATTGTGGTTCAGACCGGTGACGTAGAGATCGACAAATCCATCGTTGTCATAGTCCCCGGCAGCCACTCCAATCGAGTAGCCAATCCCCTTCAGGCCGGCCTTTTCGGTCACATCTGTGAAGGTGCCGTCCCCATTGTTACGGAACAAGCGATTCCAATACTCAGGGCCTGTCTTCTCGAGGGAGGGGATAGCGGCTCCATTCGTAAAGAAGATGTCCAGTAGTCCGTCGTTGTTGTAGTCGAAAAGCGCGACCCCGCCCACCATTGTTTCGAACGTATAGCGCTGCGGGCTGACGCTGTTTTTGAGTTTGAATTGAATCTTGCTCGAAGCGAGCGCATTTTGGAAACGGATTCCAACTTCGCCCGAAGCCCTGTGCGAAGCTTTCTTTTCCGAAACTCCAGGCGTTGCTGCACCAGCTTTGCGATTCTGCGGCGGCTTGGCGCCTTGCCCCGCCAAGGGCATAGCGCAAAGCAGGCACAGCGCCAGCAACCTGCCATTGCATTTGATCGAGCATTGCAAGGAAATTGACACAGGGAAGAATGCGGTCTTTAATCGAGCCCGCGTTTTCAGATAGGCTAGCTTAGCAGAAACCCAAGAATGCCATGACTGTCGCCTCTTCAGTCGATCGCCGACGATGCATGCGCCGCGCGCATAGGCCTGTGTATCTGGTCTGTCTCATCCTCATATTGTCGTCGACCATCCATGCGCAATCCACGGGCCGTGTACTGCCTTTGTTGACTCGCGCGGATCAGGTACGCAAACTCACGCCGGACCAGGCGGCCTTGGGGTATCGGGTACGCGTGCGTGGCGTGATAACGGACGCCGTTCCATCACCGGATTTCTTTGTCCAGGATTCCACGGCAGGCGTTTACGTTGAGGGTTCGAGGTCGGGCCATTTCATTCATCACTTTGGCGATCTCATCGAGGTAGAAGGCGTCACCGGTCCGGGAAAATTTGCGCCGGTCATTCAGGAAGTGAAGTCACGAGTTCTGGGCCGGGCACCGCTACCCAAGGCCCACTTTTATTCGTTCGGCGAACTGGCGGATGGTCAGTTGGACAGCCAGTGGGTGCGAGTCCGGGGCATCGTGCGATCCGTGTCGATTGATCGCACTTCGTGGCGAGAAACAACTCTAGCAATGCGAGTCGCTTCGGGCGGAGGCCAGCTCACGGTGCGCGTACCCCTCGCGCGCGAGCAGGATTTTTCTTCCTGGATCGACTCTGAAGTGGTTCTCGAAGGAGTGTGCGGGAGCCTGTTCAACGCGCAGCGGCAGTTAACTGCCGTTTTGCTGTAGGTGCCGCGACTTAGTTCCGTGGTGGTTGAGTCGCACACCCACGATGTGCCTCTTTCTTCGCTGCTGACGTTTGCTCCTGGGACTGGGAATCAGCGTCGGGTGCGAGTGCGCGGTGTAGTGGGATTTCAGCAGCCCGGCAAAGCTTTCTTTCTTCAGGCGGAGGGACGCGGGCTCCGCGTTCTGACCGAGCAGCCGATGAACCTGAGTGTTGGAGACGTGGTCGACGCGGTCGGATTTCCGGCCATGGGCGAATCGGCTCCGGTGCTGGAGGACGCAGTTTTCTATCGCACCGGTGAACAGGCTCTGGTGAAACCGATTCCTCTGGATTTGTCGGTTCCCTGGGAGGAATTTGACGGAGTGCTGATTGCAACCACGGCCACTTTGCTGGGTCGAGATCAACAGTCCGACGGCCTGCATCTTCTGATGCAGCAGGGCCAGATCGTGTTCAACGCCATGTTGTCGACGGCCACTCCCGACTCGGCGCTGCTTGCGGTTCCGCTCAACAGCCAGGTCCGAGTCACGGGAATCTGTCTGGTACAGAGCGGTGGGCTCTGGTCGGTGCCGCAGTCGTTTCGCGTGTTGTTGCGCTCGCCGCGGGATCTGGTCGTTCTCCATGCACCCTCTTGGTGGAACCTGCAGCACACCTTGTGGGCGCTGGGAATCACGGTGGGTGCGCTGGTATTTGTCGTTGCCTGGATCGTGGTGCTGGGGCGCAGGTTGCGCGAGCAGATGGGGTTGATCCGGCAGAAAATTCGCAGCGGCGCGGTTCTGCAGGAACGAAACCGGATTGCCCGCGAGTTGCACGATAACCTCGAGCAGGAGTTGGCTGGTATCACCATGCAACTCGATCTGGCGGTGGACTGCTTTCAGCAGGCGCCCAAGGTGGCTCAGCAGGCGCTGGAAACTGCCCGCGACATGAGCCGGCACAGCATGGTCGACGCCCGCCGGTCGGTTTGGGATCTGCGTTGTCACTTACTGGAGGAGGGAGACCTGGTCTCGGCGTTACGGCAAACCGTCCAGCCCTCTGGCGCCAGAGATGACCTGAAGGTGGAAGTGACTGTCCGCGGCAATCCTGTACGCTTGCCAACCGCCGTCGAGATGAATCTGCTGCGGATTGGGCAAGAGGCCATGACCAACGCCATCAAGCACGGGCACGCGCGCCAGGTGACGGCGGTTCTCGACTACGACGAGGAAAAAGTGCGTCTCTGCGTTTCTGACAACGGCTGCGGCTTTCGCATCAAAGACAGCACACCCAGCGGGCATTTCGGTTTGTTGGATATGCGGGAGCGAGCGCACTCGATGGGCTGTGTTCTCCAGGTGGAGAGCGCGCCGCAACAGGGCACGACCATTGCCATTGAGATTCCGATTCGAGAGCGGGTGAGCCATTGACCGAGGCGCAGGTACTGCGGATTCTGGTGGTGGACGACCATTTCATGGTGCGCATGGGATTGACCTCGTCGCTGAACGCGGAGGCCGACATGCGAGTGATCGCTGAAGCCGGAAATGGCGAGGATGCACTAGCGGCCTATCGCAAGCATCGTCCGAGCCTGGTGCTGATGGATGTCCGCCTTCCGGGAATGAGCGGCCCCGACGCAGTTGCCGCTATGATTCAAGAGTTTCCCGAGGCGCGCATTCTCATGCTCTCCACGCACTCCGGCGAGGAAGATGTCTACCGCTCGCTGCAGGCCGGCGCGAACGGCTACATCCTGAAGAGTGCGATCCGCGAAGAACTGCTTCGGGCCATTCGCGAGATGCGCGATGGCAAGCGCTATATCGATCCCGCCGTGGCGCCGCGACTGGCCGAACGCATGGGACATCGTTCGCTTACGAGCCGTGAACTCGAAGTGTTGAAAATGGTGGTGCGGGGAATGGGCAACAAAGAAATTGCCGCCGGACTCAACATTGCGGAAGTCACCGTCAAGCTGCACATGAGTCACTTGATGGAGAAATTGAACGTGAAAGATCGCACAGAAGCCGCGACGGCCGCTCTGAAACGCGGCATCATTTCTCTGGAATAGTTACTGTCCGTCTACCGGTTGACTGCAAAAACGATTTTCCGATCCCCAAACCTATACTTCTGCATAGCAGATTTTCCCCTTCACTGCGATCTAGAATCTGCTGTTTTCCAAATCGTAATTATTACAAAAACAGTATTGACAGTTTTTTGCGCTAAGACGCTGGCGCGCCAGGTTGCGATCGCCGGCATTGCGGAAACGCAAGTTCGTCACGTTCACGTTTCTTGGAGATGTCATCTATGAAGAAAACCACTCTGGTTCTTCCGCTCCTGCTGATTTTCGGAACCCTGGCTGCGGTCGCACAAAGCACAAACGCGGGAGACATTCGCGGCTCGGTCACAGACTCTTCGGGTGCACTGATTCCCGGAGTGACGGTTACGGTCGTCAACGTCGATACCGGGGTAACGAAGAAATTAGTCACCAACGACGCCGGCATCTACGATACGGACTCCATCGTGACCGGCAGCTACAAGATCACTTTCTCGAAGGACGGCTTCGAGACATTGGTTCGCGGCCCGGTGACGGTTCAAGTCGGGTTTACAACCGTAAATGGCGAGTTGAGAGTCGGTGCCTCCACGCAATCGGTAGAGGTCACAGCGGATGTGGCCTTGCTCCAGACCGAGACCAGCGAACAGAGCACGACGCTGACTTCGCAGTCGATGGTAGCCTTGCCACAAGTGACGCAGGACTGGGAGAATTTCACGATCCTGCTGCCCGGGGCAACCGGCGCCACTGGCTCGTCCCAGGGCACAGCGAACCCAGGCCAGGTAGTGGCCGTCAACGGCAACCTCCCCTACTCCAACATCATTGCTGATGGATCCTCCACAACGCTTTCACACAGCCAGAACGCGAATCCGGCCACGTTTGAGAACGTGGCAGAACTGCAGGTGAATACATCGTCGTTCTCCGCGCAGTACGGTATCGGCGGAATCATCTTCAACCAGGTGAGCAAGGGCGGAACGAACAAGTTCCACGGGACCGGCTACGATTTTATTCAGAACGACATGCTGACTGCCCACCCGTACTTTACTTCAGGGGCGATTCCTTTTCTCCGCTACAACAACTTTGGCGGATCGATTTCCGGGCCGATCTTGAAGAATAAGATGTTCTTCTATTTCAACTACGATCAGGTCGTAAACCATGGCAACAACCACGGATATAACAGCCTGCCGACTGATGCCATGATTGCCGGAGATTTCACTGGAATCAATGCGCTCTACGATCCGACGACCCAGACCATCGCGCACGACTCAGCGGGGAATCCATATCCGGTCCGGAAGAGTTTCGCCAGTGAGAATACCGGAGCACTTGCGGGAGTAAACGCCATCCCGACGACGTTGTTCGATCAGGTTGCCGCGAATTTCCAGAAGTGGTATCCGACGACGTCCAGCCATCCTTCTTTCTTGACCCCCGTTGCGGGAAGCGTCGGAGGCGAGGGCGAGCTGCAGAATAACTACTACTACAACCAGTTGGTGTCCGACCCGGCGAAGCGGTATTTCGGTCGTTTGGACTACGATGTAACCGCGAAGAACCGTATCACGATGTCCGATACGCAAGGCGACTACTCGTACCCCGGAATTAACTCGATCACTCCATGCCCGATCGGTTGCCAGACCGGCTATGTGAACAACAATAACGCCCAGGTCAGCGATGTCTGGAATATCAGCTCGACAACGGTCAACGAAGCACGAATCGGCTATACCAACCAGATGAACTACTTTGTTGATCGATCCCTGCATCAGGGATACCCCGCCCAGCTGGGCTGGCAGTTTGCCAAGGCAGACGACTTCCCGGGCATGGAAACGACCGGCACGTATCCATACAGTTGGTTAACGCCGTCTTCCAACGCGGTTTACAAAGAACACATTTTTGACTACTCGGATGTCGTGACTATGATTCGCGGCAAACACATTTTGCACTTTGGTGGAGAATTGCTCGCCTACCGGGACAATTCCACCGCTTGGGGCAACCAAAATGCCGGAACCATGCAGTACTCGGGGCAGTACACCAAGCAGTGGACCACGGACGACGCGATCTGCAACCCGGATGGCAAGAACCAGCCCGGTCTCGCCTGTACCGTGCCTGGAACCGGCATGGAGTACGCGGACTTTCTGTTGGGCTATATCAACAATTGGTCGGCAGGTGTCACTCCCGAGTACGGCGGGCGCTTGAAGAGCCCGCAGATGTTCGTCCAAGACGATTTCAAGCTGCGTCCGAACCTGACCATCAATCTTGGGCTCCGCTACCAGATCAACCATGGCTGGAACGAAGTCAAAAACAACATTGACAGCTTTGATCCGAGGGTGATCAACCCGGCCGATAACACACTCGGCGCGATGTGGTTTGCCAGCACGCATGCCAATGGTCGTACCGCCCTGGAGTCGAACGTGTCCAGTACGGTCCTGCCTCGAATTGGATTCTCCTGGGCCCCGCGACCGAACACCACGGTGCGTGCGGGCTTCGGACTCTATTCCTACAACTGGAGTCTGGATACGTATGGCCCCGGCATGGGCGCTTCGTTCGGTTCTTCTGGCGGCCTTAGCGACAACACCAATGGCATTACGCCTGTAGCCCTTCTAGGCGGTAACGGTGACGTTATCACTCCGGTCACTGGAGGTGATTCCGGAGCCGCGCTGCCCTACACCTCGGCTTCGCAGGATCCCACCCGCTTCAACGGACAGGGAGCCAGTTACCAGGCATACCACACCCCTGTTCCTAAGATTTACCAGTGGAACACATCCGTGCAACGCGAAGTGGCGAACAACCTGATGTTCGAGCTTGCCTATGTCGGAAGCCACGGGTTTAATCTCGCGTACCCGGTAGACATCAATCAGGTACCGCAAGCCAAGTGGTCGTCCAACGACTCGGCATTTCGCCCGTACCCGAACTTCCAGAGTATTACCGGTCCGGCGACCCGGACCAATGCGATTTCAAACTACAACTCGCTGCAAGCTTCGATCACCAAGCGCATGAGTAATGGCGTAAGTTTCAGCTTCAACTACGTATGGTCGCACTTCCTCGACGATCTGGATTCTTCCGGATGGGGCAGCCGTGCGGGTCCGCAGGACTATCAGGACGCTACTAACCCGGCGGCCAACTACAGCAACTCCAATTTCGATGTGCGCCATGCCTTTAAGGGCTATGTGGTCTACCAACTGCCCTTTGGCCGAAACAAGCGCTTCCTGAACAATAGCAAGGCTCTGGATGAGGTCGTTGGCGGCTGGCAAGTTTCCAGCACTGTCGTTCTCCAAACGGGGAATCCATTCACCGTTTACGGCGATCAGGCCAACTACGCCCTGGCAGGCACGCAGTTTCCAGACCGTAACCCCGGCGTTAGTCTGTATGCTCCTAACAAGGGTATCAACGGGTGGTTCAACCCCGCGGCATTCCTTAAACCGGCCGATGGAACGTGGGGCAACGTGCGGAGGAACAGCCTCTATGGTCCAGGCATCAACGTTTTCAACTTGTCCGCGGCGAAGTCGTTTGCACTGCCTTGGGAAGGCATGAGCTTCCAGTTCCGCGCCGATGCAGAAAACGTGTTCAATCACGCCAGTTGGAGCACTCCTGGCGGCCTTAACCTGGGCACTTGTGACAAGTGCACTTCCGTTCTGGCTGGCCAACCCTACACGAGCGTGAACACGATCACCTCAGTTACAACCGGCGGACGTAACCTGCAGATTGGGTTGCGCTTGAGCTTCTAAGCGTCTCGTAAGCAGCCTCCGGAGACGGCGATTCGTCGCCGTCTCCATTTTTTCAAGCGCTGTCTGTGTCAGAGTTCGCTGCCCATTCAACCGGGGCATTCTCCATGCGACTACCGCCTGATCCCACAGCCGAAATGCCCCTCCAGCAAAGTCTCACACTAGTCGTAGCCGACATAGGACTGGTCAAGTGGTGGTCGGAATTGCGTTTTGCTGGCCTGCTATTCGTTGTCGTGGAATTCTGAATCTCGGCCTGCTTATGTTGAAGCCGCGCGAAACATACTCGCACTCGTTAACGAGTTGTCTCATTACTTGGCTGGCGGAGCTTCCGGCGAAGGCAACGCCGGTGGCGCAGACGACATCTTCCGGACAAGGTCTTCGTCTGCTTTGTCGGCCTTTTCTTTGAGTGCGCGCACTTTGGCAAATTCTTTCTGCGATTCTGCCGCCTTGCCCATCTCCTGATACAAGCGGGCCAGCCGATAGTGTGCGTCCGGTTCTTCCGGTTGCAAGGCGATGGCGCGCCGCAACATAGTCTCAGCTTCGGGATACTGCTTCTGCTGGGCCAGGACCACTGCCAGATCGATCGCCGCGATGCGGACGTCTTTCTGCCGGTCGAGCGCCTTGCGCAGATACGTCAACGCACTCTCAAAATCGTTCGTCCTCATCGCGATGTCGCCCAGATATGCGAGCGTCTGCGCGTGATCGGGATCGAGCGCCAGTTCCGCCTCGAATTCGCGCTTGGCGTCTTCGTACTGATGCGACCTCCAATACAGATAGCCAAGGCCGAAATGCACGTTGGGCTCCCGCGGCGACGCTTTCGCCGCAGCCTGAAACTCGGCAATCGCATCCGGCGTCTTGCTCAAGCCGTCCAGCGCCTCGCCCAGCAGCACGTGCGCCGAGGCGGAGTCCGGATCCTTCTCCAGTATCCGCCGAAAAGCCTCTTGCGCGCAGTCATACTGCTTGGCCCACAAGCAGCTCTGAGCCAGCACCTGGTTCAATTCAACGTTGCCGGGATCGGCCTTGGCCACGGGCTGCAAGTCGCGGGATGCATCGGCGAATTTCTTGGCGCCGTAATCGCTGAGCCCGAGCAACGTGCGAGCCTGCATGTTGTTGGGATCTGCAGCGAGCGCGGAACGGAGAGGAGCAATCGCAGCTTCGAAGTGCCCTTGCTTGAACTCCGCCAGCCCCAGGTTCAGCGGCACTCCCTGCAACTTCGGTCGGAGGGAAAGTGCCTTGCGGTACGCGACGGCGGCTTCTGCATACTTCTGCTGTTTGGAAAGCACCACGCCAAGGCTGGCAAACGCCCCAGCATCATTCGGATTCCGCTCGGTCACCGCTTTCCACGCTTGTCCGGCTTCCGGAAGTTTTCCCTGCTGGGTGAGCGCGATCGCGTCGGCTGCGGTCTGCGCCGCGAGAGCAATCGGGACGGCAAGCAGCCCCGCCAGAATCCAACCCGGCGCAAAGTTCGATGCCATGCGAGTCATAAGGGAACGGTCAACCGCGCCTCAGGTTTTCGAGGGGAGATAGATGACACGTACCAAACAAGGATACCGCAAGCTTCGCATGCAGTTCGCATTCGCGGGCCGCTTAGTTGGGACGAATTTTCCCGTCGCTGGCCAAACTCGAGAGCCAGCGTCGCGCGGTGGCTGCCTCCGGCCGCTCGCCATAGTGCGCCAGGAAATCGCGAAGGGATTGGGCCGCGTCTTCATATTTCCCCACGGCCGTCAGGGCTTGAGCGACAAGCAGCTCGATTTGTGGAGCTTTGCCGTTCGACTCGGTCAGCGCAAGCTGGGACGTCTTCAGGGCCTGCTCATACTGCTGGCGGTGATAGTAAGCTTTTCCAAGCGCCCAGTGCGCCTCCCACGTGCCGGGATCCAACTGCAGCGACTTTTCGAGCGGCGGAATCGCCTGCTCATATTTTCCCTGATCCGTAAGAGCCATGCCCAAGGCTGCAAAGATGCGCGCATTGGTAGAGTCCAATTGCGACGCCTTCTCGAGCGCGGTTTGTGCCTGCGCCCATTTTTGCTGATTCAAATACAACACTCCCGCGACATAGAGAACGTCGGGGTGGCTGGGTGCGAGCTTCACCGCTTCGTTCACATATTTTTCGGCTTCGGCCAGCTTGTTCGCGCTCAGGGCCTTGACGCTTTTGTCGAGCGCCTCCTTCGCCTTGGGAGCCAGGAGAGGCTTGCCCAGCCCTCCTGCGACATCACTGGCTGCTTCCAGGCGTAGGCCGGCTTCAACTTCATAGCGCATGGCGACTGAGACGTTCACGTCCTTTTGCACGGATCTGTACCCGGCGGCGTCGATGACCAGTGTGTAGTCCCCGAACCTCCGCGGAACGAAAAAAGCGCGTCCGCGGGACAATCCCGATTCATCGTCGAGCACACCGTCGTGATACAGCTTCACACTTCCAACTGTGGTGATGGCTGCGCCAGAGCTGTCACGAACCGTGACGGCGATCTCCGGTCTGTCTGTTCGCGGCATGGTGTCATCGGAGCTGTCTTGGGCGTGAGCGCCGGAAGCCAACAGAAGTGCAGCGGCTGCAACGCGTAGCAAATACGGCGTCCACCGAACCGTAACGAATTCGACGGGAAACATAGAACCCCACTGAAGTTGCATCAAAGCGTAGTCTCCCAAGGCAGAACCGTCAAGAAGGAAGCACAACCTCGGGATCGCGGCCACCTGATCGCGGATTCCGTTTGGCGACTCCTGACCACTTACGGAAATCGCCTTTCCCGGAAATGAAACGCCCCGCTCACAGTATCTGTGAGCGGGGCGAATTCAAGCCCTCGGGATAGAGGGGTTAGAAGGTGATCTTTCCGCCGAGCTGAACAATGCGCCCAGGGAAGAATCCGTTGGGTATACCGAAGGTGGTGCTGTTCGGTTTGTCCCAACCGGTGGCGATGCCGGAGATTTGCGGATGGTTAAAGGTGTTGAAGGTTTCCAGCCGCAGTTCGAACTGGCTGCCCCGAGCTTCGCTGAACACGAAGTTCTTGAAGATTGACAGGTTCCAGTTGTCGCGCCCCGGGCCATCGAGACCGTTGTGGGCGAAGTTGCCCCAAGCGCCGACGGCCGGGTAGTTGAACGCCGAAGGAGTAACCCACTGTGCTTTCGTGTGCGGTGCGACGATGTTGCCAGCCTTATCAGGCCGGTTGGATCCGCCGACACCGTTGCCACCTTGGTCGTAAGTGCCACATGGTTTCGCTGGAGGCGGACAGATCTGTTGGCCGCTGCTCAGCGTCACGTTGTACGGCACCCCGGATTCAATGGTCACGATGCCCGAAACCTCCCAACCCCCAGCAACCGTTCTTGCCACCGCGTTGGAGCTGTGCCGCAGGAACGGCAGGTCGTAGATGAAGTTGAACGACAGGTTATGCAGGCGATCATAACCAGACCGTCCAGTATCATATTGCCAGCCGCCATATGGGTTGGAGACACCAGCCAGGTCGCCGCCGCCGCTGCCACCCGTAGTGGGGTCATCGGAACGCGAGAGCGTGTAAAACACACGCAGGCTCAGGTCCCGCTTGATTTGGGAGTTGAGGTCCACCTGCAGACCGTTGTAATGAGCTTCGGCTCCATCGGTAGACATGCTAATCGAGCCGAAGCCTTTGTATGGATTCACGGTGTTGCGTTGAGTGGTATGGCCGATCACCCCCAGAAGGTCCGTCGGATTCGGGAGGTTGACGTCCTGGTAGTAGTTCTGCTGGCGGCTCTGGTTGCCAACATACATGACGGACAGCACCGTCCGAGAAGCAAGGGAGTGTTGAACGCCGACGCTGTATTGGTAAGCCCTAGGCAGTTTGTACTGGTTAACCGCCAGACCGGTGATGCCCGCGACCGTGATCGGAGCGACAGCCGTTTCGCCGTTGATCAGGAACGTGCTGGGGTTGTCCAGCGATACGTTGTTGAAGGTGACGTTGGCACTGTACGGAATGTTCGGACCGGCGTTGTACATGTCGTTGCCCTGGATCCGTTCGTACATGATTCCAAAGCCGCCGCGTAGAATCGTTTTGCCAGAGCCTGTCAGGTCGTAGGCAAAGCCAAGCCGCGGACCAAACGCTGCCCAATCGGTATTGACCAAGCCCTTCGGAACGCCCTGCGTCTTGCCCGGAATTCCGATACCATTCAGGTAGAACTGATAACCAGCGAGGATCGGGTTCGGGCTTGTGCCCAGTCCCGGGCTGACGGTCGAGCAACCGGGATTAGCCCCGGTGGTGGAATTGAAAGCGCCACTGCAAATGTTGCCGTTCGTGTCCAGCAGGGCCGCATTTTGCTGGTTGTACAGGTTCGGATAGAAGTTGCCCATCCGGTTGTTGGCTTCGTAGGTGTGGGGCACGCCGTCCCAGCGCAGGCCCAGGTTCAAGGTCAGCCGTTTGTTCACGCGCCAGTTGTCCTGTGCGTAGAAGGCATATGAAACGTTGTTCCAGAGGCCCTTATCCTGCACAGCGAGTTCGGTGTAGCCAGTGGACAGGCCGAGAAGGAAATCGGAGAAGTCCAATCCGGTAAAGCTATTGCCGAAGTTAAACGCGCCCTGTGTGTTCCCAAACAGGTCTTGGACCTTCTTATAGAGCGCCCAACTGCCGCCGAATTTGAATTGATGCGCACCCTTGGTCCAAGAGACGTCGTCGCGGATCTGGTAATCGTCCGCCTTGTTGTGCCACGGCCAACTGTTGTTCCCGAACACTGTGCCCGTCGAGCCCTGCAGATTGATGTTCGGGATACGGGTATCACTATTTGGGCCGCTAAAGAGGCGGTGGAAGGTGAAATCAGTCGGGGCGGAAATCAAACCGATCGGAACAATGTTGATCCGGTTGCCGTTGTAGTTGAACGCGGCCTCGTTCAGCAGCGTGGGGCTGATGGCATAGGTCGTGTGAATGACGGCGCTGTAGGACGGGTTGCCAAAAAAGGTGCCCTGCACCGGAGTGTTGGAATTATTCCACAAGCTGTTTCCGTAAGTCTGGCCCACCGATTCGTCGACGAAATGTCCGAACACCGAGAACTTACTGCTGAAGTTGTGGTCGATGCGGACAATCTCCTCCCGCAGGTTCGTCGGAGAATTGTTGCCGCCGAAGAAAGTGGGGTTCCCGTTATTGTCGAGACCGGTCGGAGCCGGGAAGATGCCGCCGTACTTGCCACCCGCGTTCAGCAGAGCCGTTGCATTGGCGCTGATCATGCAACTCGGGATCTTGTTCTGGGCGAAGGGCGATCCCTGCACGACCGGGTTCCCGTCCGCTCCATTCGGCGGCAATCCGCCCGGGCAGTTCGCAAAAAGCACGGATGGAGCCACCTGAGTCGTGGAAGGCACGTTGATGGCTGTGGAACTGGAGCTGAGGTCCCCCGTGTACCAGTCCGAGCCAATGCCGTTGGTGCCGTTAGGCGGCACGACTGTCTGAAAGACTCCACCGAGGATATACTTCCGCCACTCCATGTTGTAGAAGAAGAAGGTCTTGTGCTCCTTGGCCCAGAAGTCGACCGGACCTCCAACGTTAAAACCGAAGGTGTTCTGGCGCAGTTCCGCCTTCTTTCCCCGGTTGTTATAGGTGTGAGCATCGAAAGCGTCGTTGCGATTGAATTCCCAGGCGGACGCGTGGAGTTGCTTGGTTCCCGACTTTAGAACCATCACGTTGGTTCCCGCCGAAGACAGGCCGTAGTCTGCGCTGTAGTTAGAAGTGAGGGTGCGGAACTCGGCGATTGCATCCGCAGACGGCGCGATGCTCATGCCACCGGCACCGCCGCGGTCATCGTCTTCGCCACCGTCCAACAGGTAGATGTTGTGGTTTTGGCGGAGTCCGTTGTATTCCACGCCAGCGCTGCCGCCCACCGGAGTGTTCGGAGCGGTAACGTCGATCTGGCTCGAGGCTCCTGGCGCCAGAGCGGCTAACTGATAAATGCCGCGGCCGTTGATCGACAGGTTGGCAATCTGCTCGCCGGTGATAACGTTGCTGACTTCACCGCTATCGGCCTGCACGGCAATCGTGTTGGCTTCCACCGTTACCGTTTCCTGGGAGCCGCCAACTTCGAGTTTGAAGTCGACGCGAGCGCGGTCGCCGACCTGCAGAAGGATGTCCTTTTTCTCCGAGGTCTTGAATCCGCTGTTTTCGACTTTGACCGTGTAGTGGCCGATGTGGACGTCGACCGCTACGTACTGTCCGGAATCATTGGTGACGAACCCCTTGGAAATGTTCGTGTCGGTGTTCGTCACAGTTACCTTGGCATTGGGAACCGCGGCGCCGGAAGGATCCGTTACCGTTCCGACGATGGTTGCTTCCTGCGCGGAGGCCGGTAATGCAAAGACGGCCAGAAGCGCGAGGAATAGGGAAAATACCGCAAAACGTACGAGGTTGCGGCTGCGTATCACAGAGCCACAACTCCCGACTAACTTGGGCGAGAGCGAATTCATTGCCAGCCTCCGATTGGTTCGTCCGCTTTCGTGGCGGACGTTGCGGGGATTCGAGAAATCCCCATAGACCCGTAAGCGTTTACGATAAAACATGCATTCCATGGCCGTTGTCAAGAACAAAATCGTTTTCCTAGCGTTCATTCCCGGGTCCGGGGGAGATTCTCGCACAGCGGGTTTCTAAGGGCTGTGTTTTCGGTCACATGGATTTGACCGCACGTCCCGGGTGTGCTAAAAGTCCCTCGACCGTAATCGTTCACGAAAAGACGATTTCCAGCCGCCCCGGTTGGCGGTTGCGGGGGTCGCATACGTTGCCAAGGAGCACGCCCATGCAGGAAACTCGGCTTACCGCCAGCCTCTGGCTGGTTGCGTTTCTCGTCTTTATTCTTGCCGTCCCAGCCTTCGCGCAAAACCCGGTTTATCTCGATCCTTCCCAGACCGTCGACGCCCGCGTCAACGACCTGATCAGCCGCATGACGCTGGAGGAGAAGGCCCAACAGTTGGTGAACCAGGCCCGCGCCATCCCCAGGTTGCAGGTGCCAAACTATGACTGGTGGAGCGAAGCCCTGCACGGCGTCGCCAACGCCGGCACCGCGACTGTGTTTCCCGAGCCGGTCGGCCTCGCGGCCACGTTCGACGACTCTGCGATTCACCAGATGGCCATTGTGATCGGCACCGAAGCCCGCGCCAAGCACGAGTTGGCCGTCAAAGCAGGTCGGCGCGACATTATGGAAGGTCTCGACTTCTGGTCGCCCAACATCAATATCTTTCGCGACCCCCGCTGGGGACGCGGCCAGGAAACCTACGGCGAAGATCCCTTTCTGACTGGCCGTATGGGCGTCGCTTTCGTGACCGGTCTCCAAGGCGACGATGCCAAGTATTTTCGCGTGATCTCCACGCCCAAGCACTACGCCGTGCACAGCGGCCCGGAGCCTTCGCGTCACACCATCGACGTGCAGGTCTCCAAGCACGACATGGAAGATACCTACCTGCCGGCATTCCGCGCCACGGTCACGGAAGGCAAAGCCCAGTCGATCATGTGCGCCTACAACCGCGTGAACGGCAAGCCGGCCTGCGCCAATAATTTCCTGCTGCAGGATCAGCTGCGCGGCGCGTGGAATTTCAAAGGATACGTCGTCTCCGACTGCGATGCCGTGGTCGACATGTTCGAAGGTCACAAGTTCGTGAAGAGCCAGGCCGAAGCCGCGGCTGCGGCGATCAAGACCGGCATGGACAACGAGTGCGCCGACTTCTTCACCCTCACCAATGATGACCACGATTACAAGCCATACATCGACGCCGTGAAACAAGGCCTGCTGACCGAAGCTGACCTGGACGTCTCGCTGCGCCGCCTGTTTACCGCCCGCATGCGCCTCGGCATGTTCGATCCACCGTCGATGGTGCCCTACGCCAACACCCCGGCATCGGAAATCGACAGCGCTGCGCATCGCGCCCTTGCCCTGAAGATCGCCAACGAATCGATGACGCTGCTGAAGAACGACGGCATCCTGCCGCTCGCTCCAAGCATGAAGAAGATTCTGGTCGTCGGCCCGCTCGCCGAATCCGTTCGGGTGCTGCACGGCAACTACGCCGGGACCGCTTCCCACGCGGTAACCGCTCTTGAAGGAATTCGCAAGCAATTCGGTTCTGATGTGGCCTATGAACCTGGCACGAACTTCCTCCGCGAGCTCGCGACGGTTCCGACTGCGGTGCTCACCACGGACGACGGCAAGCCGGGGCTCAAGGGAGAGTATTTCGCCGCCGAAATGACCGGAACGCCACAAGTGACACGCGTCGATCCGATCGTCAATCTCCAGACGTTTACGTTCGCTCCCGATCCGAACGCGCTTCCTGCGCCTCAGGGCATGAAGGGATTTTCTGTGCGTTGGACCGGATTCTTGACGCCAGCTGAGTCTGGCACCTACCTGATCGGCCTCTCCGGCTCGAACGAGCGCATGTGGCTCGACGGCAAGCTGATCGTCGATGATCCGGTTCTGCACGACCCCAACCTGCAGACGGTCAGCGTCGAACTGACCAAGGGGCACCGTTATCCGGTCAAAGTAGAGTTCCTCAAGGGCGCCTTTGACATTCGCTTGGTCTGGCAGCCTGCGGGCAAGGATCCCTTGATTGCCGCAACCGCCGCCGCTCAAAAGGCCGATGTGGTGGTCGCGGTCGTCGGTATTACGTCGAAGCTCGAAGGCGAAGAGATGAAGGTCGAAGTGCCCGGCTTCCGTGGTGGTGATCGCACCAGCATCAACCTGCCGTCGGAAGAAGAAGCCCTGCTGGGCGCGCTCAAGGGAACCGGCAAACCGCTGGTCGTTGTGCTCATGAACGGCAGCGCCTTGGCCGTGAATTGGGCCAACGAGCATGCCAACGCCATTCTCGATGCCTGGTATGCGGGCGAAGAGGGAGGGACGGCCATCGCGCAAACGCTGGCCGGCACGAACAACCCCGCCGGACGCTTGCCGGTGACCTTTTACCGGGGGACCGAGCAACTTCCCGATTTCGAAGACTACGCCATGAAGAACCGCACCTACCGGTACTTCACGGGCGAGCCGCTCTATGGCTTCGGACACGGGCTGAGCTACACCACATTCGAATACAGCGGGATGAAATTTTCCAGTGCGCCGCTGCAGGCTGGAACCCCGCTCGATGTCGAAATCGATGTGAAGAACACCGGCAAACGCGACGGCGATGAAGTAGCCGAACTCTACATCACCTTCCCCAAACTGCCAGGTGCCCCGCTCAAGGCGTTGCGCGCTTTCAAGCGCGTCCATGTAAAAGCGGGTGAGCAACAGCATGTGAAACTGACGCTCAGTCCACGGGATCTTAGCTACGTGAACGATGCGGGCGACCGTTTCGTTTCCACGGGCGATTATTTGATTACAGTCGGTGGAGGCCAACCCGGCACGGGTGCGCCTCATGCCGAATCGCATCTGATGATTCAGGGAGAGCAGAAACTGCCGGAATAGCGAAGTCGCTTACCACCAGGGACACGAGGGTCTGGTTACTCCTCCTTCGTGTCCTTTGTGGTTGAATACTACTCAGGATGAAAATCAGTCGCCTCCGATCCTGGATCGCGGGATTTTTGCTTGCGAGCACGTTGCTCGCCGGCCAACAATCCGCGAGCGGTCCGAAGCCCGTTTCCGAAAGTCCGATCCGCTTCACCTTCCAGCCCATCGATTTCAAGCTCGACAGCGACGAAACTCCCGAGCGGCATGCGCCAGAAACCATGGCCGGGGGCGTCGCCGTCTTCGACTACAACAACGACGGCCACCCCGACATCTTTTTCACCAACGGCGCCGACATCAAGTCGCTGCACAAGGACTCGCCCAAGTACTACAACCGCCTGTTCGAAAACGACGGCAAGGGAAACTTCAAAGACGTTACAGAAAAAGCCGGACTCGCGGGCACGAGTTACGACACGGGCGTCGCCGTCGGTGACTACGACAATGACGGCTACGAAGACATCTTTGTTGCCGGCGTCTACAAAAATACGCTTTACCACAACAACGGCGACGGGACGTTCACCGATGTCACGGCCAAAGCCGGCCTGAACAAGCCCGACCGGGAATACGGTCCAATCTGGTCGGTGGGCGCAGCCTGGGTCGACGTGAACAACGACGGCCTGCTCGATCTGGTTGTCGTCAATTACATGCAGTGGAGTGTAGAGCACGAGCCGGCCTGCATGGTCGAGGGCCGCCACGACTATTGCCACCCTAAAATGTATAAGCCGACGCCGAACCAGTTGTTTCTCAACAACGGCGACGGCACCTTCCGCGATGCCTCGGTTGAGTCGGGCTTGCGCGCGCATCCCGGTAAAGGGATGGGGATCGGTGTCGCCGACGCCCAACTGAATGGCCGCCTCGATCTGTTCATCCCCAACGACAAGCTGGTCAACTCTTACTTCCGCAGCGTCGGCAAGGCGAAGTTCGAGGAGATGGCCTTCGAGGCCAACGTGGCCTTGCGCGAAGATGGAGTCTTCATCTCCGGGATGGGCACTGACTTCCGCGACCTCGATAACGACGGCTATCCTGATATCGTAGTGGTTGCGCTCGATAACGAAACGTTCCCCATCTACAAAAATAACGGGAAGGGCGGATTCGTCGAGGTTACTGAATCCAGCGGCATGACGGCGCTCAGTTCGCCGATGGCTGGCTACTCGCCGATGATCGCCGACTTCGACAACGACGGCTGGAAAGACATTTTTGTCTCGCGCGGGCATGTGCAATCACTGCTGTCGGAGCCTCGCATCACGGTTGCGCAACCGAATACCGTCTTTCGGAACCTGGGTGGAATGAAGTTCGCCGCTCTGACCGCTGAGGCTGGCTTCACAGCCCAGCCCCCAGCGCGCCATCGCGGTTCCGCGGTGGGGGACTTCAATGGCGACGGCCGCCTCGACGTGGTGGTCAATGCCATCAGCGCGCCCGCCGAAATCTGGATCAACCAGAGCCCCGGCAACAATCACTGGTTGGATATCAAGCTCCAGGGAACCAAGAGCAACCGGGACGGGATCGGTGCGCGCATTAAAGTCGTAACCAAGTCCGGCGCGCAGTACAACCACATGACCACCGCCTTCGGCTACGCCTCATCGAGCGCCGGACCGGTGCATTTCGGCTTGGGCCAAAACGCGACCGCCGATCTTGTCCAAATCCACTGGCCGTCCGGCATTGTGCAGGAGCTGCATGACGTTGCCGTCGACCGGGTTCTTCCGGTGAAGGAACCTCTGCAGTAGCGACTGGTGCCCGTTGTCGGCGCGGGCGGGGACATAAACTGGCTCACAGCGTCAAGTCGAAGATGCAGCAGTCGTACTGAAGACTGCGCCAGCTCTCGCCGCCCCGGTCGTTCTCCCGTTTAGAATGTAACGGAGAGCTTCCTCTCACGATCTGGCGGGGTGTCGATAGTCTAGGAACCTTCGCGCTGGTTTTGTATGATTTCAAGTTCATGAACGACGGCACATACCGCAAAGTCCGCATTATTGACTCCCACACCGGGGGGGAACCCACGCGCGTGGTCGTAAGTGGCGCGCCGGATCTTGGGTCCGGCCCGCTCACGCAACGCCTCGAACGTTTTCGCAGCGCTCACGACGATTTCCGCTCCGCCGTCGTGAACGAGCCGCGCGGCTCCGATGTCATCGTGGGTGCGCTGCTGTGCGCACCCCTCGACCCCAAGTGTGCCGCTGGTGTCATCTTCTTCAATAACGTGGGATATCTTGGCATGTGCGGCCACGGCACCATCGGCCTGGTGGCGACGCTTGCCTACATGAATCGCATCGGGACGGGCGAGCACTTCATCGAAACGCCCGTTGGAACCATTTCGGCGGTGCTGCATGCCAGCGGGGAAGTTACCGTCTTCAACGTGCCGAGCTATCGACTCGCGGCCAACGTCAAGGTCGAGGTTCCGAACTACGGAGCGGTCTATGGCGACGTTGCCTGGGGCGGCAACTGGTTTTTCCTCGTCCGCGGTCATTCCCTGGAACTCTCGCTCCAGAACGTCGAAGAGCTGACCAACTTCACGTGGGAAATCCGACAGGCCCTGCCGAGCCAGGGCATCACCGGCGCCGAAGGACGGGAGATCGACCACATCGAACTCTTCACTTCTTCGCAGAAGCCTGGCGTCGACAGCAAGAATTTTGTCCTGTGTCCGGGTAAGGCCTATGACCGCTCGCCCTGCGGCACAGGAACCAGCGCCAAGCTGGCCTGCCTCTACTCCGACGGCAAGCTGCGCGAAGGTCAGGTCTGGAAGCAGGAGAGCATCGTCGGCAGCGTCTTCGAAGGCAGCGTGGAAGTGCGGGATGGCAAGGTGTATCCGCGCATTAAAGGTGCCGCGTACGTGAACTCGGAAGCCGATCTGGTGCTGGATTCGCGCGACCCGTTCTGCATGGGGATCCGCGCGTGAGCGCGACCACCTGCGACGTCGTAATCATTGGCGCTGGGATTGTAGGGGCCGCCTGCGCCGACGAGTTCTCCCGCCGCGGCATGGCCGTGGTCGTCGTCGATCGGGAGATGATCGGCGGTGGCGCGACGGCCGCCGGGATGGGGCACGTCGTCGTCATGGACGACTCCGAAGTTCAGTTCGCCCTCACGCGATATTCCCAACAACTTTGGCAGGCGCTCCGTCCCGCATTGCCCGATGACGCGGAGTACGTTCCAGCCGGCACGATCTGGGTTGCCGCCGACGGCGAGGAAATGGACGAAGTTCGGCGCAAGAAAGACTACTACTCCACACGCGGGGTGCCGGTCGAGGAACTGAGCGCGGCCCAACTGCGCGAGCACGAGCCCAACCTGCGGCCGGGTCTATCAGGCGGACTCCTCGTCCCGGAAGATGCTGTGGTGTATCCGCCGTGTGTCGCTCGTTTCCTGATCCAGAGTGCGCTCAAAAAGGGTGCCCGCGTCGAACTGGATAAGACGGTCGTTCGCGCAGGCAGCGGGCGCGTCCAGTGCGACGATGGCTCCGAGTTTTCCGCCAATTTCGTGGTCAATGCTGCCGGAGCTGCGTCGCCTGCACTGACGCACGGTTTGGACATCAAGAAGAGGAAAGGTCATCTGGTGATCACCGACCGCTATCCTGGTTTCCTCCGGCATCAACTGGTCGAACTTGGATACCTGAAGAGCGCCCACGCCGTGACCAGCGATTCCGTCGCTTTCAACGTCCAGCCGCGCCGGACCGGCCAGATACTAATCGGTTCCTCCCGCCAATATGGAGCCGAGCACAAAGACGTAGATTCCGATATTCTTTCCCAAATGCTCCTTCGCGCTCAGAAATACATGCCGTCCCTCGGTCAGCTCTCGGCGATTCGATCCTGGACTGGTTTCCGCGCCGCCACGCCCGACAAGCTCCCGTTGATTGGCCCCAGCCCCTCCGACCCGTCGCTGCTGCTCGCGACCGGACACGAAGGTCTTGGCATCACCACTTCCCTCGGAACGGCACGGCTTCTCGCGGATTACGTCACCGGCGCACAGCCGGACATTCCCATCGAGCCTTATCTGCCCGCGCGGACCGCGAAGGAACACGCGCATGCCTGATCGCCGCACGGACCTTGCCCAGAAATTTGAGAGGCGCTTCCACGCGCAGCCGCTCGTTTTCCGTGCCCCCGGGCGCGTGAACCTGATCGGGGAACATACGGACTACAACGACGGTTTCGTCATGCCGGCCGCCGTCGGCTTCTCCACCTACGTCGCCATCGCCGCGCGTCCCGATCGCAAGCTCGTGATTCACTCCGAAGAATTCCCAGAGAAATTCGAATTCGATCTTGACCACCTGCCCCTGCAGCGCTCGGGAGCATGGTGCGATTACGTGCTCGGGGTCGCTTCGGTGCTGACGCAAGCCGGACATCGTCTGGCTGGTGCCAATGTGCTCGTCCGGGGAGAAGTGCCGATCGGCGCGGGACTGAGCTCTTCGGCCGCGATCGAAGTCGCTTCCGCGCTGGCGCTGCTGCGCTTGAGCGGTACCCAACTTCCACTGCCAGAGATTGCCAAGCTCTGCCGCCGCGCCGAAAATGAATTTGTCGGGGCGCGCGTCGGCATCATGGATCAATTCGTTTCCTGCATGGGCAAGGCTGGGCACGCCTTTCTGCTCGACTGCCGCTCGCTCGAATACAAGTTTGTCCCCATTCCGGCAGGCATGGAGTTAGTCGTCTGCAATACGATGGTGAAGCACGATCTCGCCACCGGCGCCTATAACACGCGCCGCTCGGAATGCGAGGAAGGCGCCCGCCTGTTCGCGCGCTGGGATCCTGAAGTTCACGCCTTACGCGATGTTTCGGTTGCACTGCTCGATCAGCACAAGAACGACATTCCACCCGCAATCTGGAAACGCTGCGCGCACGTCGTTCGGGAGAATCAGCGGACCTTAGACGCAGCCCAAGCCTTGTCCGCCGGGGATCTGGACCGCGTCGGAAAACTCATGCGTGAGTCGCACGAGAGCCTGCGCGGCCTGTACGAAGTGAGTTGTAAGGAACTGGATGTAATGGTCGAATCTGCCCATAGCCTGCCCGGCTTCTGCGGCGGACGCATGACCGGCGGCGGCTTTGGCGGTTGCACCGTCAATCTCGTGCGCGAGGAGCATGCGCCCGCCTTCGCGGCCCAAATTACCGAGCGCTACCAGAAAGCCACCGGAATCTGTCCGCAGGTCTACCTCTGCGCCGCCGAAGACGGCGCCCAGGAACTCCGCTAGAAATTGTCACTGACCCCGTAGGGGCGAACCCGTTGACCTGCCGCGCGTCATCCGCGCGGGACGGATGACCAACGACTGCCCTACGAACTCTGCTCGCTCGCGTTCGGCGCCCAACCCTGCAACTTCACCAGCCAGTCCGCTGGCTCGGGCAGAATCGCGAACTTCGGCAGATCGCCCCTCACCATCGCGACTTCATCGCAGCAATGGAAGCGCGGACAGGCATGGCAGTCCTTGTAAATCTTGTCGGGAATGTCCTCGCGCTGCGCAACGGAAAATCCGAGCGTTGCAAAGAACGCCGGCTTGCGAGTGAACAGGCAAATGCAATCCACCTGGTGACGCTTCGCCTCCGCCATCAGAGCCTTAACCACCCGGCTGCCTCCGCCCTTGCCTTGTGCCCATGGAGCCACGGTGATCGACCGGACTTCCGCCAGATGCGTTCCGTAAAGATGCAGTGCGCCACATCCGATGATGCGGCCCTGGTCTTCCAGAACCACGAAGTCGCGGACGTTCTCGCAAATCTCGGCGAGCGTGCGCGGCAGCAGCGTGCCGTCGCCGGAATACGCCGAGATCAGTTCGTGAATATGCTGGGCATCGGGCAAAATGGCTCTACGCGTGCGCATGGGTTTCCTGACGAACCTCTTCGTGGAGTGCGGCAATTCTCTTTCTGGTGTTGCCAATGGCCTGTTGCACGCGGGACGGTGCCGTGCCGCCCGGAACGTCGTGGATTCCGAGCACCGCTTCGAGTTTCAGGGATTCATGGAAGTCCGCGCCGAACGCGGGACTCAGCGCCTGCAGATCGTTCCATGGCAGGTCCTGCAGTTCGCAATTTCTCTCCAGGCAAAGCTGCACCGCCTTGCCCACGATTCCATGGGAATGGCGTGACGGCACGCCGTGCTGCACCAGATAGGTCGCCGCCGCCCAGGCATTCATAAACCCCGACTGCGCCGCCTGCTTCATGGTCTCTTCGTGAAACTCAACCGCCTTCATCCACTCCGTGACCAGAGGCAGCATCTGCAGAATCGTGTCCGCCGCCCCGAATACCGGTTCTTGCGTTTCCTGCAGGTCCTTGTTGTAAGCCAGCGGCAAGCCTTTCACTGTGACCAGCAAGGCAGTGGCCTGACCAACAACGCGTCCACTCTTGCCCCGCACCAGCTCCAGCAAGTCCGGATTCTTCTTCTGCGGCATCGCGCTGCTGCCTGTGGAATACGCCTCCGGCAATCCGAGGAATCCGTACTCCTGCGACGAGAACAAAATCATCTCCTCCGCCCACCGGCTCAAATGCAGTGCCAGCAGCGACAGCGCGTTCACAAACTCCAGTCCAAAGTCGCGATCGCTCGTCGCATCCATGCTGTTCGCAGTCGGCGCATCAAATTCCAACGTGTTCGACATCAACTTGCGATCCAGCACAATCGTCGCCCCCGCAACCGCGCCCGACCCCAGAGGACAAACGTTCAGCCGCTTGCGGCAGTCCGCCAGCCGGTCTGCATCGCGCAAAAACATCTCGACATACGCCAGCAGCCAATGACCGACCAACACCGGCTCAGCCTTTTGCAAATGCGTATACGCCGGAACTGCAGCGTGTCCGGCCTGTTCCGCGCGATCGACAATCGCGCCGCACAAATCCGCCAGTTGCTGCCGCGTTTCGTCGATCGCCGCCCGCACATACAAACGCAGATCAGTCGCAATCTGCTCGTTCCGGCTGCGCCCGCTATGCAACTTGTAGCCCAGATCGCCAATCAGCGCCGCCAGTTGCTTCTCGACAAAGTGATGAACATCTTCTGCCTCGTCATCCTCGAGAAATGCCGCCGAAGCAGCCGCACGTTCGCCAATCTGCTCCAGTCCCTGCAGAATGCCGATCAGTTCTTCTCCCGACAGCACTCCAGCATTCTTCAGAGCGCGCGCATGCGCTGAACTCGCGGCCAATTCATACTTCAGCAATCGGCGATCGAATCCAAAGGACCGCTGCCAACGCTCGAATTCAGCGTCCAGCGGCTGCCGGAATCGTCCCGACCACATCTTCATCGTGCAACCTCTTTCATCGCTTCTCCCACGCGCGCCCGTGACCGCGAAGGCAGCCCGAGGATCTTGATGAACCCCTCGGCATCCTTCTGGTCGTACTCCGCGCCCATGGTGAACGACGACAGATCCGTGCGATATAGCGAATATTCCGACTCGCGGCTCACCACCGAAACGTTGCCTTTGTAGAGTGAGAGCGTGATCTTGCCGGTCATGTTCTTCTGCGTGCTCTCAACGAACGCGTCCAGCGCCTCGCGCAGCGGCGTGAACCATAATCCGAAGTAGACGAGTTCGGCATATTTCAGTCCGATGTGTTGTTTGAAGTGTGCGACATCGCGCTCCAGGCACAGCGCTTCCAGTTCCCGATGCGCCGCTATCAGCAGAGTTCCACCCGGAGTTTCGTAGCATCCGCGCGACTTGATGCCGACAAAGCGGTTCTCAACCAGATCTACGCGGCCCACCGCATTGCGCGCGCCGATTTCGTTCAAGAGTTCGACCAGAGATACCGGATCCAGCTCCATCCCATTCACCGAAACCGGAACACCCTGTACGAACCCGATACTGATCTTCTCTTCTTTGTCCGGAGCTTCCTGCGGCGAACGCGTGATCTGCCACGTGGCCGGCAGCGGCGCGTTCGCGGCATCTTCCAGTTCTCCGCCTTCGTGGCTGATGTGCCACAAATTCCGGTCTCGGCTGTGAATCTTCTCGCGCGACGCGGCCACCGGAATCCCATGCGCCTCGGCGTAGTCGAGACAATCCTCGCGCGACTTCAACGTCCATTCGCGCCACGGTGCGATGATCTTCAACTCCGGCGCCAGTGCCTGATAGGTCAACTCAAAGCGCACCTGATCGTTGCCCTTGCCCGTACATCCGTGCGACACCGCCGTCGCGCCTTCGCGCAGCGCCACTTCCACCTGATGCTTGGCAATCACCGGACGCGCCATCGACGTGCCCAGCAAATACTTGTGCTCATACACAGCGCCAGCCTTCAGGGCAGGGAAGACGTAACCGGTCAAGAACTCCTCGCGCAGATCTTCCACGATCACCTTGCTTGCGCCCGTGGCGTAGGCCTTCTTGACCACGGCTTCAATGTCGTCACCCTGTCCAACATCGCCGACCATCGCGATGACTTCGTAGGAATAGTTCTCTTTTAACCATGGAATGATGATGGAGGTATCCAGTCCACCGGAATAAGCAAGTACGACCTTCTCAGGCATGAGCGCTCCTTGCGGGCAGACGCACCGCGCCGCCCAGCAATAAATAAAGAATGGCTTTCTGGACGTGCAGCCGATTTTCCGCCTGCTCGAAAATCAATGAATTTTCTGAATCCATCACTTCGTTCGTAACTTCCTCCTCGCGATGCGCCGGCAAACAATGCATAAAACCCGCATGGGGCGCGGCGTTCGCCATGAGTCCGCGATTCACCTGATACGCCTCAAAAATCCTCGCGCGCTCTGCGGCCTCGTCTTCCTGCCCCATGCTCGCCCATGCATCGGTGTAGACTGCATCGGCTCCAGCGACAGCGACAAGCGGATCATCCACCAGTTCCAGATTCGCGCCGGTCTGCTTCGCTATCTTGCGCGCATCGGCCACAATCTTCGCGTTCGGTTCATAACCTTTCGGCGTCGCAACGCGAATGTTCGATCCCAAACACGCCGCGGTCAGCAACAGAGAGTGTGCCACGTTGTTCCCGTCGCCCACGTAGGCCAGTGTGATCTTCCGCAGATCGCCGAACCGCTCTTGTAACGTCAGGTAATCGGCCAGCGCCTGGCACGGATGCTCCAGGTCGCTCAGCGCGTTGATCACCGGCACCGACGCGTATTGCGCCATACCCTCGATCGTTTCTTGCGCAAACGTGCGCAGCACAATCACGTCGACCCAGCGCTCGAGATTGTGCGCGATATCGCTCAGCGATTCGCGTTCGTCAATGCGGCCCTTGGTCTGGTCAACGAAAATTGCCGAACCGCCCAGGCTCGTCATCCCCGCTTCAAACGTGAGCCGGGTGCGCAGCGACGGCTTCTCAAAAAACATCACCATCTGCTTGCCCGCCAGAGACCGCTGAAACACCGACGGTCGCGACTTCATCAGTTCCGCCAGATGCAGCACGGCTTCCACGCCCTGCGGCCCCAGGTCGCGCGTCGAAATCAAATCCGGACACCAGAAGACGCCCGGAAACGTATCCGGCGTGACTGGCGTTCTGCCTTGTAATGGACTGTTCAACTCAAATTCCTCTTTTCTTGAGCAGTTTCAAAGTTTCAAGGTTTCAACGTTTCAAAGACCGGACCTACGTTCGTCGTATGAACCTTGGCACCTTGCCACGTTGAAACCTTGCCACCTTGCCACTTTGAAACCTTGAAACCTGCTTCCTACGCGCACGTCACTTCCGTCCCGCACTCGAGCTTTGTCATATAAAACTGCGGTAACGCCCCGGCTTCCGCCGCCGGCAGAATCCGCACCCGCCCGACCCCCTGCTTCAACGCCTGTTTGCACGCAGCCAGTTTCGGCAACATACCGCCGCTGATCACCGATCCTGCCGTCAGTTCCTCCGCCTGCTTCGTGCTCAGCCACGGAATCACCGCGCCTTCGGCGTTCTTCACGCCCGGCACATCCGTCAGGAAAATCAGCGCGTTCGCATGACAGGCTACGGCGCACGCCGCCGCCATTTCATCGGCGTTGACGTTGTAGTACTCGCCATCCGCGCCCAGCGCCAGCGACGCCAGCACCGGAATCCCTCCCTGCTGCCACAACGCCTCAATCCAGCACGGCTCGGCAAAGCACACTTCGCCGACATATCCCAAATCGTGGCCGCGGACATATTTCTTGCGCGCCCGGAACGACATGCCGTCGCCGCCGCAGAAGCCGACCGCGGGCATGCCCGCTGCCTGAATCGCCGCCACCAGCTTCTTGTTGACCATGCCGCCGAGCACCGCCAGTGCAATGTCGCGTGTCTCCGCATCCGTCACTCGCAGTCCGCTGACAAACTCGCTCTTTTTGCCCAGTGCCTTCAGCATCCGCGTCAGCGCACTGCCGCCGCCGTGCACCACCACCACGCGATGCCCGTCCTGCGCCAGTTCCGCTACCGACTTCGCGCACTTCCGCAGTGTCGCTGCATCTTCCAGCGCCGCGCCCCCAATTTTCACCACGATGGTCATTGCAGCCCCTCGTCTTCCCCAAATCCGAACATCAGATTCATGTTCTGCACCGCCTGCCCGGCCGCGCCTTTTACCAGGTTGTCGATGCACGAAATCACAATCAACCGCCGCTTATCTTCCGCCAGGCAAAAGCCCAGATCGCAATAGTTCGTGTGCAGCGAAAACTGCACTTGCGGCAATTTCGGGGTGTCAAACAGCCGCACCCAGCGCTTGCCCGCATAAAAATTCTTGAAGCACGATTCCACTTCCAGCGCCGTCATCTCGCGATTCAACTGCACATATACCGTCGATAAAATCCCGCGCGGAATCGGCAGCAAATGCGGCGTAAACGTCAGCTCCGCATCCTGCAATCCCAACTGCTCCACGATCTCGCCCACGTGCCGGTGCTGAAACAACGCATACGCCGACAAATTGTCGGCCACCGATACAAAATGAGTCTTCGACGTCGGTTCCTTGCCCGCGCCCGACACGCCCGACTTCGAATCCGAAATGATGCCCCGGCTGCGATCCACTACGCCCGACTTCATCAGCGGCGCCAGCGCCAGAATCACCGAAGTCGCATAGCATCCCGGATTCGCTACCAGCGCCGCATCCCTGACGCGATCGCCATGCAACTCCGGCAATCCGTAGACCGCCTTCTCGGTCAGGCTCGCGGCCGCTGCCGCATCCGCATCTTCAAACCCATAAATGGCGCGATGCTCCTCCTGCTTCAACCGCCACGCGCCGCTCAGGTCGATCACGCGCGATCCCTGCGCGATTGCCTCGGGCACCAGCGTCCGCGATACTTCATGCGGCGTCGCCAGAAACAGCAACTGCACGCCCTGCTGCTTCAGCGACGCCCACGACAGCGGCGACAGTGGATACCCGCCATTCCCTGAAAGCGCCGGAAAAACATCTGCCAGATCCAGCGGCCCCGCCTTCTCCGCCGAACGCCGCAGCAGAGTCGGCTTCTCGAGCCGCGGATGCCGCAACAGAATCCGCGTGAGTTCCAGCCCGGAGTACCCCGTCGCACCCAGTACCGCCGTTTTGAGCTTGCCCGTTGTCATCGCCTCAAAGTCCCAACCGCGGGCTCAGCCCAGCATTTCTCCAATGCGATCCCCTAAAGCCTTGGCATCGTCTTTGTCTGGACAAACGATCAGAATCGTGTCGTCGCCGGCGATCGTGCCCACTAACTCCGGCCAGTCCGTCTCGTCCAGCGCCGCCGCCACCGGTTGCGCGCTGCCCACGATCGTCTTGATCACCAACTGGTTCTGCGCCGTACGGATATCGAGCACAAACTCCCGCACCAGTCGCGACACCGGCGGCAGGGCCACGCCCGCGCCGCCGTTTTCGCCTTGGGGGACGGTGTAGCCATGCGTGGTCTTCACCAGGTTCAGGTCGCGGATGTCGCGCGACAGCGTGGCCTGCCCCACCTTGAAGCCGCGCTTGCGCAGCGCACGCTGCAGTTCTTCCTGGCTGGCGACCGAACCGTGCTTCAGCGTATCCAGCACGGCGCGTTGACGAAGGGTTTTATTCATAATGAATAAATATTCAGTATTGTGAATAAATATGTCTAATATTACGGTCCTGCGCCCGGATGTCAAGGGGAAATCACGGGTTTCCGTTGATTTTCACTGCCCCGATGGTCATTGCCGCGACCCTGCCGCTCCCCCCACGCTACTGCCCGAAACGCCCGGCGCCTTGGTAGACTACTTCGCGGCCCGGCAGCGTAGCCGGGCCGAGAGCGGAGATCCGGATGAGTCCCAAGCCCACCCTGTTGGCGGAATTGATTGCGGAATTTCTTGGCACCCTGGTGCTGATTCTGTTTGGCAACGGCGTCGTCGCCATGGTTGTACTCTTCTCCACGAAAAATCCCGGTGAAACCATCCACGGCGGCTTCACCAACATCACACTCGCCTGGGGGCTGGGCGTCACCATGGGCATCTACATTGCCGGGAAAATCTCCGGCGCGCACCTCAATCCGGCGGTCACACTGGCGCTGGCAGCGTTTCGCGGCTTTTCCTGGCGCAAAGTCCTTCCCTATTGCATTGCGCAAACGGCAGGAGCCTTCGTCGCCGCCGCAATCGTCTATTGGAATTACCTCCCCGCCTTTCACCAGGCCGATCCGCAACTCGACCACACCGCCGGAATCTTTACCACGTTCCCCGCGTTTCCCGAGTTGCTGCGCGCGGGCTTTCTGGATCAGGTGATCGGCACCGCGCTGCTGCTCCTGATGATCTTCGCCATCACCGACGAATGGAATATGCCGCCCGGCGCCAATCTCACGCCGCTGATGGTGGGCCTGGTGGTGGTGGCGATCGGCATGAGTTTTGGCGGAATGCATGGATACGCCATCAATCCGGCGCGCGATTTCGGCCCGCGTCTGTTCACCGTCTTCGCCGGCTTCCGTAACAACGGCCTGACCGACGGCGCCCGTGTCTGGTGGGTTCCTGTCGTCGCGCCGCTGATCGGAGGCCTGCTCGGCGCAGCGCTCTATGATTTTGGAATTCGCAGATCCCTGCGCCCGCAATAGGTTTTCTTCGCGCCCTTTGCGGATGTTCTTCGCGATCTCTGCGGTTTAAGCTTTTGTCCTGACGTACCCGATGTCGTTGGAGGCAAACGTGCAATACATCCTGGCGTTAGATCAAGGCACCACCAGTTCGCGCGCTCTTCTCTTCGATCGTGAGGGCAACGTCCGTTCCGTCGCTCAGATGGAATTCGAACAGATCTTCCCGCAGCCTGGATGGGTCGAGCACAGTCCCGAACAAATCGCGGGGTCGCAAATCGCCGTCGCCGAGGAGTGTCTGGCGAAGGCCAGCGCCCGCCCCGCCGACGTAGCCGCCGCCGGAATCACCAACCAGCGCGAGACCACCATCGTCTGGAATCGCGACACCGGCGTTCCCGTCTACAACGCCATTGTGTGGCAGGATCGCCGCACCGCCGATCTCTGCGATCGCCTCCGTCGCGAGGGCCACGGCCCGCTCATCCAGCAACGTACCGGCCTGCTGATCGATTCATATTTCTCCGCCACGAAGATCGCATGGATTCTCGACAACGTCTCTGGTGCGCGCAGCCTCGCCGAAGCCGGCAAACTCGCCTTTGGCACCGTCGATTCCTGGCTGCTCTGGAAACTTACCTCTGGCCGCGTGCACGCCACCGACGCGAGCAACGCCTCGCGCACCATGGTCTTCAACATTCATTCCGGCGAGTGGGACGCCGAGTTGCTCAGCCTCCTCCGCATCCCGCGCTCCATGATGCCGGCGGTGCGCTCCTCCAGCGAAATCTACGGCGAAGTCAGTGGCCTGCCCTCGCTCAACGGTATCCGCCTCTCTGGCATCGCCGGAGATCAGCAATCCGCACTCTTTGGCCAGCGCTGCGTGCGTCCCGGCCTGACCAAGAACACCTTCGGCACCGGATGCTTCATGCTGCAGAACACGGGTACGCGCGCCGTGCCTTCGTCGAACCGGCTGGTGACAACTGTGGCCTGGAAGATCGGAGGTGTCACCGAGTACGCGCTCGAAGGCAGCGTCTTCATTGGTGGAGCGGTGGTGCAGTGGCTGCGCGACGGCCTCGGCCTGATTCGCAAATCCGAAGACGTGGAAGCCCTCGCGAACTCCGTGCCTGACAACGGCGGAGTCTATTTCGTGCCCGCGTTCGTCGGACTCGGCGCGCCCCACTGGGATTCCTACGCGCGCGGCTCCGTCTTCGGCCTTACCCGCGGAGCCACTTCCGGCCACATCGCCCGCGCCGCCGTTGAAAGCATCGCCTACCAGGTTGCAGACTTGCTCGACGCCATGCGTCGCGACTCCGGCGACGCCGTCCGCGAACTCCGCGTCGACGGTGGCGCCGCCGCCAACAACAGCCTCATGCAGTTCCAGGCCGACATTCTCGGCGTGCCGGTGGTGCGCCCTGCAGTGACCGAGACGACAGCGCTAGGAGCCGCATACCTGGCGGCGCAAGCAGTCGGATTCAGGAAGTCCTCAGACGATGCCTCGATGGACGCCAGCGCTCGCCACTTCGAACCGAAGATGCCGGAGAGTCAGGCGCGCTCCCTACGCGAGCGCTGGAACGAAGCCGTGTCGCGGGCGAAGAACTGGGAGCGCTCGTAGCTACCGAAGAAGTGTTTCGTCCGGGACACATCGTCATGACGGGACTGTCTACACAGAAGTGTCATCACATGTAAGTATAAGAAACAAAATAAGTTAATGCGGATGCTCCAGATTGATGCATCTCGCGTACCCACCCATGCAAAGTGCACGAGCTGGGGCTTCGCGGTGATGCTTTCGCCAATCGTCCCCCCGAAGGGCAGCGAAGGATCTACGCAATTTGCGGGATATTTTGATCCCGCGGGGAATCCATAGGTCTTTCGCGGCAAAGAACGCCGCTCAGGATGACCGGTTCCGAAAGCTTACTCCTCTACCCAAAACACTCCACCCCTCGTGATCGCCGGCAGCGTGAACGTCACCGAATTGCCCTGCCTGACGCCCTGCAGAGTCTGCGTTTCGCCGAGGAAGGGAAGGAAGAATCCTTTGTCGGATTTCGATTTCATGCGCACTTCGACTCCCGACTGCGGCGTCTGCACTGGATTTTTCCCACCCACTAGTCCCGCGAAATTGGCGAAGAAGACGTTGATGTGTCCGTCGGTCGTCCGCGCGATCGAAGTCGCCATCTTTTCTGACGCCTTCACTTCGACTGCATTCCCTCCCTGCAAAGCGGCGAAGAACGCAGGCTGCGAATCCGGCGAGGCCTTCTCGAAATCGTTTTCCATGGCCGCGTTGTAAGCCTTGCCGGGATCATCCGCGAACCGGGCCACATTCGCCGACCCGCCTAGTTCTGTTACATCCGCGCCGGTAATCACCACTTGCTTTCCCGATGCCGCAAAATCCTTCAACCATTTCTGTTCTTCGGAACCCAGCACCCGCACGTCAGGCAACACCAGCGTTCGCCCGTGAAATTCCGCCAGATTGCGCGGCGTCACCACCTGAAACTCAAGATGCTTCTGCATCAGCAAAATCAGTACTCCGCGATACGACGCAAGAAACTCCTTCGCATAGAAGTTCCGCGTCTCCAGCGAAAAATAGACTCCAATCGGATCGATCGGCGCGCGCGGCAGGTAGAAGGTCTTCTCGTGAACCTGAATCCAGGAAAAAATCTTCTTCCGCGTCGCCAGATCGTTCGACCCGGCCATCGAATGCCCCGGCGCATCCCAGAAATTTGCCCCCGCCATCACCTGCGACATCGCCAGGTTCTGCATGGCCTCGCGCTTGTCGACGACCTTATCGCCATCCCACGAGTAATTCAGAATCCAGGTTGGTTTGTCTCTGCCGTCAGGCATCTGTGCGAACGCGCGGAATGAGTGCATGCCCACCTGATAGCGGAACCAGTCGAGCGGCGTGCGCGACGAGGCCATGTGGTCGCCTTCGCCAAACTCGTATTCATGAGCAATCGCATCGACCACGCCGTAGAGGCTGTAAACGTCGGCGCCTACGCGCACGGATTCGGCTTCGATTCCCGGATAAATTTCTGGGATCGTCTTGATCTGCGGATTGACTGCCCTCGCGTTGCGGCCGATCTCATCCATGAAATCGGTGAACGTCTGGATGCGGAACGTCACCCACTTGCGAAACGCCGGGTCGGAAAAATCACCCAGCTTCACATCATGCTTCGCGTCCAGCCCGGTCTGCTTCTTGAATTCCGCGACGGTATAGTCGTCGAAACTCGCCCACGTATTTTCCCAGCCGTCGAAATGCGTCATCCAGTACGGAATGTCGACATAGATGCCATCGATCCCGGTCTCGGCGATCTGGCGCACGCGCTGCATGTAAACCTTCCGCCACTCCGGGGCGTACGGACTCACCCAGACATCTTCATCGCCCTTGGCAATCCAGAAGGCCGACCCACCGCCGAAAATCGCGGGCTCGCCCGTGATCTTCCGCTGCAGCCAGTCGGGATGATCTTTCGCCAGGGTGTGCGCCACCTGATCGCCATGCGCGGTGATGCACTCCGTCCCGGCAATGTAGACGAACGCATAGTTGCTCGCCTTATGCGCCGCCTCGGCCACGTCGTGAATCGCCTTCAGCTTCGCTTCCGGATGCAGGAAGCTCTCGTAGCGCCCAGGGATGTCGTTGTCGACTTCAATGCCGAACACGCCGCTGTCGGTCGCGTTCTGGACGATGCGCTGGGCGTCCCCGCCCCTCAGTCCGTAGGCGCCGATGCGGACGTAGTTCGTCCAGTCCTGGGTGGCGGGAGCTTTGTCCGAAGAGCTTTGCTGCGCAAATGCCACGAGTCCACACGCCGCAAGGATGAAGGCAGGGATCATCTTGAGTATTTTCATAAGAGATTTGTCACCGGAATGACAGAGCAAGGTTTAGAGCTCGCAGATCATAGACAATCCTGAGCCTTGAAACCTTTGCCACCTTGAAACTTTGAAACCTCGTACTCTAGAACTCGAAACGCGCGCCAAACTGGAAGAACCGCGGAGTTTCTCCGGCGGCGTCACCGGAAATCGTCCCGAACTGAGCATTTCCGACGGCGTTATTCGGCGTGCCAAAACGCGGGTGATTCAGGAAGTTGAACATCTCCGCGCGGATCTCCAGCCGCATTCCTTCCTTGAGAGCAAACGACTTGTAGAGGTTCAGATCCATGTTATGGATGCCGTCGGTGCGCAAGCTGGAGAAGTAGCGCGGAGCGTTGCCGGGTATCTGGTCACCGGGACTGCCAAAGCAGCTCGGATTGAAATAGGAGAGCGGGTTCGTTCCGCCCGCGTTTTGCCAGTTCAAGGCTACAGCGTGCATGCTGACCCCACTCTTCAACTGCGGGCAGAGGATCTGGGGCCGCTGGCTGCCGTTCGCCAGCAGGGCGGTGGCCAGGCCGATCGCGATGGGCTGCCCGGATTGCTCGGTAATCATGGTCGAGATCGACCAGCCGCCGATGGCCGCATCCAGGACGCGGTTCATGTCGCCGCCGATCCACTGCTTTCGGCCGACGGGCAGGTCCACCACCACGGCAGCGGCCAGCCGCTGAGGGGTGTCACTGGCGCTGATGCTGTGTTCCGCCGAGAGCCGGTCGAGTTGCTGCGGCAGGCTGGCGCCGAGCGCTCCCACCCAGTCATTCCGGCCAGCGGACGAATTGTCCGTCGCTTTGGACAAGGTATAGCTTCCTTCGAAGCTGATGTGGTGCGTCGTCCGCTTCTCGAAGCGCACCTGCATGGCGTTGTACCAGGAACTGGCCTCCTCGATCATCAGGCCTTCGAAGTCGCCGTTGAATTGGGGATAGGTATTGAGCAGAGTTCCTAACTGGAGGGTCGAGCTGCCATAGTTCGAATTCGGCTCGTTGAAGCACGGATTGCTCGCGGTCGAAGTGCAGGGGGTGTTGAAGAGCGGATAAAACGGGTTGCCGACCTGGGTCTGGAGCAGACCGCTGACGCAGTTCTGAATGTCGCACGACCCAGGGCCGTTTAACGGCTGGCTGTCGTAGTTGGCCCGCGCCACGGATGAAACCTGCGCCAGCAGCGAGGATGGAATGTAGCTGCGATTGTTTGTGCCCGCCCAGGGAAGATGCGTGCTGCGATTCGCTGAATAGTCAACTCCCAGCACGATCTGGCTGGGAAGCAGGCGCTGAATGCCAACGTTCCACATATAGATGTTGGCGTCGCGCGCGGCGGTGGTGCCAAGGTCATTCTGATTCGTATAACCCCAGTTCGCGAACTGCCCATATTGCTTGCCCTGTGGCCCGGTGAATCCGCCGGGAAATGGATTTTCGAGCGTGGCGCTTTGGGACGCAAAAGTATCATTCGTAAAGAACACCCCGGCAGTCTTGCGGAACGCCGATCCCGGATACTGGAAGTTGGTGGCCGGGCTCATGCCGAAATAGACGCCGGCGCCGCCGCGCACCACCGTATTCGGATCGAGTTGGTAGGAGAAGCCGAGCCTCGGTCCCACATCCTTGCGATAAGTCGGCACCGTTCTCCTGCTGGAAGTCGCAAACTGGGTTGTGCCCAGGAGTTCCATGGAGGACGGAATATTCACCGATCCGCTCCCCTGATAGGGATTGATCAGCTGTGCCTGCGGACTGAGCGTGCCCGAGGGAGCTGCGCCCGGGACATAGTTCAAGGGGATGTTGACGCCGCTGTCTGCGGTGAAGTTGCTGAATTCAATCTGGTTGCCGCGCGAGGTGTAGGGCGAGCTCCATTGGTACCGCAGGCCCAGATTGATGGTGAGTCGAGGGTTCACCTTCCAGTCATCCTGGATATAGAAACCGGTCTCCCCCGAGCGGTTTGCCACCGAAGGAGTGACTACCAACTGGCTGGTGCCGTTGACATTGTCGCCGTAACCGAACGCCAGGCTGGCGAAGGGATTGCCGGTGTTGATTGTCTGTTGATTGATGCAGTTGATATCGAGGCAAATCACAGTTGTGTTGCTGCTTGGCGTCGGCGATGTCACGAAATCCGTGAAGGTGAGTTCGCCGGTGGGATAGTTCGGCTGCCAGAAATTGTTGTAGAAAATTCGCTGCTCGCCGCCGATCTTGATGAGGTGGGATCCCTTTGAAATCACCAGTTGGGAGGAATAGCTGAGCAGAGTGTGTGCAAACTTGGTGTTGATGCAGCACTGGTCATAGAGATTCGACCAGGAGGAAGCTCCCTGCATCAGAAAGGTGGGCATTTTGTCGATCCCGTTGGCCTGTTGGAAGACCGCCGGCAACGGTGCGGTGCCGCTTGGAAGGGAAGCGTTGAAGCTGGAGATGGTCGGGATGCCCGGCACCGAGAGCTGATGGACGCGGTCGACGGCCACATGGTTCGTCCAGACGATCTTGGGGCTCACCGTCCAGTTGTATTCCAGGGAAGCGTTCTGGGCTATGGTCACACCGCTCTTGATTCCGTCGTTGTCGAAGCCATCCCCCAGCCGTAGAGGGGTCGTGAAGTTCGACCAGCCCCGGCTGTAGCGGCCGTTGAGGCGATGCTTGTCGTTGAGCTGATGGTCGAGCTTGATGTCGAACTGATAATCGGGTGCGTTGGCTACCGTTGTCCAGTTGTAGTTATTGAACTCGCCGTTATTCGTCGGCTGCGGATAAAGATTCAGCACCGCCATGCCGATCGCATCCTGTTCGCCCGTCGGAATCACGCCTTGCACTTGCGGGCGGCACATCCCGGTGTTCGGCGCCTGACAGGTAACCAGAGGCGCCTTCGGGTCATAAATGGGAGTGGCCGTGGCAGAAAAATTTCCCTGCCGCTCCGCCACTGTCGGTACGGTCGCCACGCCGCTGGATGCGCTGGAGCTGTTGACTTTTTCAAAATCCGTAAAGAAGAAGGTCCGATCCTTCTTGATGGGACCACCCAGCGTGAACCCTCCCTGGTCGCGCTTGCTGTCCGGCTTGGGATTGGGCGCCGGATTGAAGAAATCTCGCGCCGCCAGTTGCGAGCGCTGCAGGAAATACCAGCCGCTGCCGTGGAACTTATTCGTCCCGCTCTTCATGACCATGTTGACGACCGTGCCGCCGTTGTTACCGAACTCGGCCGAGAAGCTGTTGTTCTGCACTTTGAATTCCTGCACTCCCTCGACCAGCGGCTCGTAGTAGACGTTCGAATTGCCGCCTTCGCCCTGTTCCGGCGCGCTGATCAGCGAACCGTCGAGACGTATCTCAGCCGTCGCGTTGCGTTGCCCGTTGGAGATGAAGTTGGTTCCCGACGGATAATTGTCGGATGTGCCCGAGCCTGCCACCTCCGTTACGCCCGCTGCCAGAAACGTCAGCCCGAAGAAGCTGCGATTCATCAGCGGAATCTCTTTCAGGTATTGGCCGGTGATCTCCGAACCGAGCGTGGCGCTCTCCGTGTCGAGCAGGGGAGCCGCAGTGCTGACCTCCATCGTCTCGCTCACCCCAACCGGACGCAGCACGAAATCCACGGTCGTTTGCTGGTCGACCTGCAGCACGGCGTTCTGTCTTGCCTGGATACGGAATCCGGCCATCTGCACCTTGATCGTGTACGAGGCTGGCCGCAGCCCCGTCAGGAAATATTGTCCCTTCTCGTCGCTATAAGTGGTTTGCGAGATTCCGGTGGCTTCGTTCGTGATGGTGATCGCCGCCTTGACGACCACGGCGCCCGTCGCGTCGGTGACCGTTCCCCGCACTTGTGCTTCATAGGACGCCTGTGCGGCACTGGTTGCCGGTGCAATCACGGAGAGAGCAAAGAGAAGAAGAGAGAGGACGAGACCGGCGAACGGTCCCGCAAGGCGACGGCAGTTACGCATAACTGGCCTCCAGCGACGATACTTTCATATTATTTCGAACATAAACTATTACTTTCGCTTAGGGTGAAAGTCAAGAATAAATCGCAGCCATAGAAAATAAGCGTCGGTCCGCCCGGAAAGCAAAAGTCCCCCTTTACGTCGGTCGGTCGAGATGGCACGGTGAATTGCGAATCCATGGGACAAATTCTCTATGTGTGCAGAATCACCGTATCCGGGATCACAAAATTTGATTCCGGCCGCTCACGCTTCCGTCACTGGCTTCTGTGCTTCCATGCACTGAGTTTCCGAAAGTCTCCGAATAATCTGGGCAGTTCCCGTCAGATTTCCGGAGGGCGCTATGCCAAGGCGGATTCTCCGCGTCGCAGTACTACTCACGGCAGTACTGATCTTGCTCGTGCCGGCGCTTTCGGCCAAGTCCAGGACCAAGTCCACCGAAAAACCACAAAAGGATTTCAGCAAATACGTTGAGATCCAGGGCGCCACCCAAGTTGGGGCTGAGCAGTGCGCGCAGTGCCACGCCGACACTGCCAAGAACTACGGACGCAGCCAGCATTCCATGCGCGAGGTCGAGTGTGAGCAATGCCACGGCGCCGGCAGCCTCCACTTGGCGGCGGGCGGATACTCCAAGGAGTCGCAAGACAAGATTGTCAGCTTCAGGGATCGCTCGCCCGAGCAGGCCAACGGAGCTTGCCTGAGTTGCCATGCCAAGTCCGATCACGTACGCAACTGGTTTTCCGGGGCGCATGCGGCGCAGGATCTCAAATGCACCGCCTGCCATACCATCCATGCCGCCGAGACTCGGGGTGATGAAGAGCGCGCGCTGGAGTCTCGCTCCACCCTGAACGCCAGGTGCGTGCAGTGCCACAAGAAACAGGAGGCCCAGTCCAGCCTTCCGTATCACCACCCCATCCGCGAAGGCAAGATGACTTGCCTGGATTGTCACGATCCCCACGGCGGCAGCGCGGGCAACAATCTGGTCTCGGCCAACACCAATCAGCTCTGCCTGCAGTGCCATGCCGAGTTCCAGGGGCCGTACTCCTATCAGCATCCGCCGGTGAACGAGGACTGCCTGAAGTGCCACTCGCCGCACGGATCGCCGAACCAGAGCCTGCTGACGATCAGCCAGCCTGCGCTCTGCCTGCAGTGTCATTCCGCTCACCACAATGGCGCGAGCCTGCCGCTGATCGGCCGTTGCACCGATTGCCACAACGCCATTCACGGCAGCGACGTTACGTCTGCCACGGGTGGAAGCAAGTTCATCGATAAGTAGCCTCCGGCGCCACAGGAGCATGCGCAATGAAAATTCGTTCCGCTCTTCTCGCAGTCTTGGTCATAGCCGGTCCGCGCCCGCAGTGCCCGGGCCAGTCGAGTCAGCAAATTGCTTCGCAAACTGCGGAAACGCCGGAAGTCACCTATCACGTCACCCTGATGTTGCCCCAGTACCGGTTCGTCGACACTCGTGGATACGCCGGGCGGGTGGGCGAGTATGACAGCTTGCAGCAATCTCTGGGGGGCGATTTCTCCTTCAACCTGGTGAACGTGCCCGAGCATCTCGCCCTCAAGTCGACCATCAACGTCATCAGCCGTGACGACTATGAATCGAAATCGCGCCTTACTCTTGGCAAGTGGTTTGACTTCACCCTCGACAGCCGCAGCTTCGTCCGCCACCTGGACAACAACTATTTCTTCGGCGCCGGCGCCATTTCCTCCGATATCGTGCGCGTCGATTCCATTCCTCCCGAAGCTCTGCTGGGTATCCGGCGCAGAATGAACAATGTTCAAGCTCGGGTTAAATTGCCCAAGGTACCGGTCAAGCTGTTTGTCAAGGGCGGTTGGCAAGCCCGCGATGGTAATGGCCAGTCGCAGTATTTCGATATGGGCGGCAACGGCACGCTCACGGACACCGGTTGCGACAACTGCCACTCCAGCTCGCAGTACCGTACCTACAACTACACCACGCGGAACATCGCCGGCGGCGCCGAAGTCACGCTCGGTTCGGCCAAACTCGTCTACCAGCATGAGTTTCGCAGCTTCAACGACCGCATCCAGAGCCCTGTGGGGATTTACGGAACTTCCGAATCATTCGACGGGGCGGAGAACATCCCGATCAATCCAGCCGGCTTCTACGTCAACAACGTGTTGCCGCGTCACCAAACCCAGGCTGATTCTCTTCAATTGACCATGGCGGTCGCGCATCACTTCACCCTCAACGGCGACATCAGCTATGCACGGACGGTGAGCCAGGCTCCGACGGTGTTTGCCGTCCCGGCCACACAGGTGTTTCAAAACAACACGCAGAACGCCCTCAATGCCGATGTCACCCTGACCTGGAATCCTGTTTCCCGCCTGCACGCGATCGCCGACTATCACCAGCAGAACCTGCTGAACGATTGGGTGCAGACCTTCGCCCTTTCCGACCCCACCGTCCTGTATCCGTTCGGCAATCCCTCGCTGCATCGCCACTGGGCCGGGCTGAAGCTGGCGTACCGTTTGAGCAAGCAGTTTGACGCCGAGGCGTACTACAAACGGATGAACATCACGCGGTCGAACACGTCCCTGTGGCCGCAAGTCTCTTCGCCCAACAATATCGACCCAATCTTCTTCGTGGGGAGCGGTTTCACCAACATCGTGCCGGCCACCTTCAGCAATATCGCGGGCCTGGCGCTGCATTACCACTCCGGCGAGCTTTGGGATGCGAGAACCGGCTATGAATGGACGGGCACTCACGCGCCCGGTTATGTTACCGATCCGCGAACCAGCCATCGCATCTTCGGCGACGTTACGCTGACTCCCGTTTCCTGGCTCAACCTCGGTGACGACGCCAGCATCCTGCTGCAGCAATCGTTCGCTGGTTTTCTTCCCGCCGAAGGTGTACCTCTGCAGCGCAGCAATCACCTCTACACCAACACTACATTTCTGACCGTAAAGCCCGCGCCGCTGTGGAGCATCGCCGCCGCCTACACCTACCTGCAGGACAACCTGCGGACCAGCATGCAGTTCGATAACGATGCGGCGGTGGGTCTCTACCTGCAGCCGCTGGTGCCCTACAAGGAGGTGAGCCAGTCGTACTCCCTGCGCACCGAGTACGAAATGAAAAAGAAGCTGCGACTCAAAGCCGACTTTGCGCGCACCCTGGCCCATAGCGGCTACCGTCCGGACCTGAATCCTGCGGATTACCCGATCTTTCCCGGCGCCGTCGATGTCGCCGGATACGCTTCGCAGGCGGACTATGCCAATGCGTTCAGTCAGGCGCTCGGCCTGAGCTCTATATTGGTTTCCCAGGTCGATGTTCCGCAGAGCGTTGTCGGAATCATCGCCGACTACCACACCCACTCCGGCTTTGATGGCGGACTTCGCTTCAGCTACGGCAGCTATGCCGACCGCATTGGCCGTCTCAGTGTGAACGGATTCACCCGCCCCGACCTGAGTGGCCAGTTGCGGTCCTATACCGTGTTCTTTGGCAGGGTCTGGTAAGTCCGCGCGGTTGGATCTGCAGATACTGCAAGAGTCAGGGAAGTCCAACGACCCAATTCGAGGCCACCAGCGGAGAACTACCGCCCCAGCCTGAACGCCGCGATGAACAGGACGCAGAACACCACCGCCTGCGCCAGTTCACTCCAGCCCAGCCGCCGCACCACCAGCGGCGCGGGTTTGCGGAAGAAGTAAATCCATCCGCGGAGCAGAAGCGGTACAAAGGCGACCAACGCAAGCCATGGCAGGAATCCTCGCGAGGCTGCGGCCGCCAGCGCAGCCGCCAGCAGCACCTGGCCGAAGGCAAATGTCCAGCCGCGCTCCAGCTTCGCCCGCATGCCTTCCGCGCGGGCCGTGTGCAGCCGCACCTGCACGTAATGAATCTGATCGCCGGCAAACAGCAGATTGGCCACCCACAACGCGCCCGCCGTCGCGCCGAATCTTCCCGTGACGACGTAATATGCCGCCGCGGCAGCGCCCGTCAGCCCGATCGTGCCCACGATCTCCGACAGCATGCGCTTCTTCCGGCCCATGCGTTTGAGCGCAACCTGCCCGACCACCGCTGCGATCACCACCCCGGCCAGCGGCCACAGCATCAGGAGCCGTCCAGTGCCAAACAGCATGCCCAGTGCCAGGGTCGCGACCACAGTTAAGTAGAATGCCGCGAAGAGCACGTGGTTGCGCTCCTCATCGGTCTCCGCCCGCAGGGGCGACGTTCCCAGCAGGCTCTCAACCGGCGTGCGTAGCCAGAACAGCGCCAGCGCCGCGGTCAGCAGCAGCACAAAAGGAAAGATTTGTCCGGGTTTTTCCAGCAGGCCCACGCCCGCGCCGGTGATCATCGGCACCAGCAGCAGTCCCCACGCGCCATGCTCGCGGGGCACGATCAGCAGACGCTTGCGCTCCGCCTGTGCCCGTTGAATCGCCGAATCGTCCCCACCCATGCTCGACATACTACACTGCCGGATCGCCATCAGCGCCAGCCGGCCATATGCAGATGCTGCATGCCCTTCACCGCGCGCATATACTGCGCCCGCTCAAAGGCTCCCGGATCCGCGCACTTGATCTGGCTCATGCTGCCCTGCATCTGCGCGACGGATTCGTACTCATGCTGCTCCATCCACTCACGCAACTCGCGCTCCACGTGCCGCAGATGGTTCACGCCATGCCGCAGCAGCGACGAGCACATCATCGTGACCCGCGCGCCTACCATCAGCAGCTTGATTACGTCCTCGGCGCCATGCACACCGCTGGTCGCCGCCAGGTCGGCTTTGATGCGGCCATGCAGGATTCCAATCCACGTCAGCGGCAGCCGCAGGGCCTGCGGTCCACTCAGCAGCACGTTCGGGGTCAGCTCCAGTTCTTCCAGATCGATATCCGGCTGGTAGAACCGGTTGAACAGCACTAATCCATCGGCGCCCGCGTGGTCGAGACGATGCGCCATGTTCGCCATGTTGCTGAAGAACGGGCTCAGCTTCACCGCCACCGGGATCTTCACCGTCGACTTCACCGCTTTGAGAATGTCGAGGTACGTCTTCTCAACATCCGCCGCCGTAAGCTTGGGATCGGTCGGGATGTAATAGATGTTGCATTCCATGGCGTCCGCGCCGGCTTTTTCGATCTGCGCCGCGAACTTCGTCCAGCCTCCGAGCGTCGAGCCATTCAGGCTGGCGATGATCGGGATGTAGGTCGCCTTCTTCGCCCTGCGGATGTGCTCCAGATATCCCTCGGGCCCGGTGTAGAACTCGCTGGCCTTCGGGAAATAGGTGATCGACTCCGCCGTGCTCTCCGTGCCCGCCTGCATGTGATATTCGAGGTCCGCCTCTTCCTGCAGCAGTTGCTCCTCAAACAGCGAGTAGAGCACCACGGCGGATGCGCCCGCGTCCTCCAGCCGGCGGATGCCATCGATATCGCGCGAGAGCGGCGAGGCCGACACCACCAGCGGCGACTTCAGGTTTAAGCCCAGATACTTCGTGCTCAGATCGGTCATGCCATTCCTCCTTGGTCGCGACTAGCGCGTGGTTCCGGCCGGAGCCGGTTTTTCTCCGGCCGGCTTCTCTGCCGCCTTCTCGGGCTCCTTGGCAGCTTCCTTGCGACTGGCCATGTATTCGTACATCTTGTAGCGATGCTCCACGTCCTTCTGCGCCATCTTCCACAGCCTCTCGGCGTCAGCCGGTTTGCTCTTGGTGAGCATTTTGAAACGCGTCTGCTGCAGCAAATAATCCTGGACCTTGCGCGAAGGCGCGCGCGAATCCAGGATCAAAGGATTCTCTCCCGCCGCCTCGCGCTCCGGATGGTAGCGATACAGCAGCCATTGTCCGGATTCGACCGCCACCTTCTGATCCGTCATCGCCGTCGTCATATCGATGCCATGCGCGATGCAGTGCGAGTAGGCAATGATGATGCTCGGCCCGTCATACGCTTCCGCTTCGAGGAACGCCTTCAGTGTGTGCTCATCTTTGGCGCCCATTGCCACGCTCGCGACGTACACGTTGCCGTACGTCATGGCCATCAGGCCGAGATCTTTCTTCGGCCCAGGCTTTCCGCCTGCCGCAAACTTTGCCACCGCGCCGCGGGGCGTCGACTTTGAAGCCTGCCCGCCCGTGTTCGAGTACACCTCGGTGTCGAGCACCAGCAGATTGACGTTGCGTCCGCTGGCCAGCACGTGATCGAGGCCGCCGTAGCCGATGTCATAGGCCCAGCCGTCGCCGCCCACGATCCATACGCTCTTCTTCACCAGCATGTCGGCCAGCGCGAGCAGTTGCCTGGCTTCCGGCTTGTCCACTTTCTGCAGCCGTTCTTTCAGGATGTCGACGCGCTGCCGCTGCTCGTAAATGTCGGCCTCATCTTTCTGTTTGGCGTGCAGAATCGACTGAACCAGTTCGTCTCCGATCGTCCCGCCGAGACGCTGCAGCAGTTCCTGCGCGTACTCGGTCTGCTTGTCGATCGAGATGCGGAACCCGAGACCGAATTCGGCGTTGTCTTCAAACAGCGAGTTTGACCACGCCGGGCCGCGCCCGTCGGCGTTCTTGGCGTACGGCGTCGTCGGCAGGTTGCCGCCGTAAATCGACGAGCAGCCGGTCGCGTTGGCGATCACCGAGCGGTCGCCGAACAGTTGCGAGACCAGCTTGATGTAGGGCGTCTCGCCGCATCCCGAGCACGCGCCCGAGAACTCAAACAGCGGTTCCTGTACCTGCTGCTGGCGAATCGTGCCGACCTTGATCTTCCGGCGATCGAGCTCCGGAAGCTTCAGGAAGAATTCCCAGTTCTCGCTTTCCGGCGCGCGCAGCGGCGGTTGCGGCACCATGTTGATGGCCTTCAGCCGCACTTCGCTCTTGTTCTTCACTGGGCAAACGTCCACGCAGACGCCGCATCCGGTGCAATCTTCGGGAGCGACCTGGATCGTGTACTTCATCCCGGCCCATTCTTTGTCGCGCACCTCGCAGGATTTGAATGTGGCCGGAGCCCCCGCGAGTTCCTTACTGTCGTAAACCTTGATGCGGATCACGGCATGCGGGCAGACCATCGCGCACTTGCCGCACTGGATGCAGATCTTCTGATCCCACGCCGGAATTTCGAGAGCGAGGTTGCGTTTCTCCCATTTCGCGGTTGCTGTGGGGAAGGTTCCATCGCAGGAGAACGCGCTCACCGGCAGTTCATCGCCGCGCCCGGCATAGATCGTGCCCAGCACCTCGCGCTCGAACTTCGGCGCGCCGGGGAACACTCCCGGAATCTCGATCTTGCTGGTGGCCGCGGTGGGAATTGGCACTTCGAACAAGTGCGCCAGCGTTTCATCGACCGCGCGCATGTTCTTGGCGACCACTTCTTCGCCTTTGCGTCCGTAGGTGTCGCGAATCGACTTGCGGATCGCTTCAATCGCCTCTTCGCGCGGCAACACTTTGGAAATGGCGAAGAAGCACACCTGCATAATGACGTTCATGCGCGAGCCCATGCCGGCATCCGCCGCCACTTTGTACGCGTCGATGGCATAGAGCTTCGCTTTCTTCGCGATCAATTGCTGCTGCACTTCGCGCGGCAGGTGATCCCAGACTTCGTCCTTACCGAACGGGCTGTTCACCAGGAACACGCCGCCTTCCACCAGCGTGCTGAGCATGTCGTAGCGCTCCAGGAAGATCCATTGATGGCAGGCGACGAAATTCGCCTTCGATACCAGATAGCTGGAATGAATCGGCTGGGGTCCGAAGCGTAGATGCGAAACCGTCATGGCGCCGGATTTCTTCGAGTCGTAGACGAAGTAACCCTGCGCGTTGTTGTCGGTGTTCTCGCCGATGATCTTGATGGAATTCTTGTTCGCGCCGACCGTGCCGTCGGCGCCCAGTCCGTAGAACATGGCGCGCACCACGCTGTCGGGTTCGGTGGAGAAGGTCGCGTCATACGTCAGGCTGGTGTGGGTCACGTCGTCATTGATGCCGACCGTGAAATGATCTTTGATCTGCGGCTCCGGCTGCTTCAGGTTGTCGTAGACTGCCTTCACCATCGCCGGCGTGAATTCCTTCGACGACAAGCCATAGCGTCCGCCCACGACCTTCGGCGTTCTTCCAGAGCCATGCAGCGCATTGATCACGTCCAGATAGAGCGGGTCGCCGATCGCTCCCGGTTCCTTCGTGCGATCCAGCACTGCAATCTGTTTTGCCGTCTTCGGCAACGCTGCCAGGAATGACTTCACACAGAAGGGCCGATACAGCCGGACTTTCAGTAGTCCAACCTTTTCTCCGCGCGTGTTCAGATATTCGACCGCTTCGTGCGCGGCTTCCGCGCCCGAGCCCATCATCACGATCACGCGCTCGGCGTCCGGAGCGCCCACGTAGTCGAACAGGTGATATTTCCGGCCCACGACTTCGGCGAACTTATCCATGACCGCCTGCACTTTCGCCGGCGCGTCGTCGTAATACTTGTTCGCGGTTTCGCGAATCTGGAAAAACACATCAGGATTCTGCGCCGTACCGCGCAGCACCGGATGATCCGGCGAAAGCGCCCGCTGCCGGTGCTCGATCACCCGATCCATATCGATCATCGCCCGCATATCGTCTTCGTTGAGCATTTCGATCTTGTTGACTTCGTGGGAGGTGCGGAATCCGTCGAAGAAGTGGAGGAAGGGAATGCGCGTCTCCAGCGTGGCCGCGTGCGCGATCAGCGCCAGGTCCATGGCTTCCTGCACCGAGTTCGAGCACAGCATGGCCCAGCCGGTCGTGCGGCAGAACATGACGTCGGAGTGGTCGCCGAAAATCGACAGCGCATGGGTCGCGACCGTGCGGGCCGAAACATGAAACGCCGCCGGCGTCAGTTCGCCGGCAATCTTGTTCATGTTGGGGATCATCAGCAGCAATCCCTGCGACGCCGTGAACGTGGTCGACAGCGATCCGGTCTGCAACGCTCCGTGCACCGCTCCGGCGGCGCCGCCTTCGCTCTGCATCTCGATCACATGCGGCACGCTACCCCAGGCGTTGGGCACGCCCTCGGACGCCCACTGATCCGCCCATTCGCCCATGGCTGAGGAAGGAGTGATCGGGTAAATCGCGATAACTTCGCTCACCCGGTAGGCAACATTGGCCACCGCCTCGTTGGCGTCCATGGTCTTGAATTTGCGCTTCATGACATCCCCTTATTTCGGAACTCTCGACAGCGGCCTCGAGGACCGACGGCGATGTTTTCAGGATGCCGGATAGGGGGCGTGCATGTCGGCACTTGGATTCACACGGTGGTGTGACTCGGATCACACAAATTCTGGAACCCTTTGCCCTGCATCAGGATGGTGAGCGAAATCTGTACAGACTTTGGAGGTAGCCATCGCGAAGTGACAACTGCTCCTCGCTCTCGCCATGGTGCAGACAAAGCTTCGAGGCAGTTGCTTCTTCGTTATCCCCGAGACAAGACTCTCCCTGGCCGATTCATCCTCGTTGCGAGCTTCGCCCCAGCGTTGAGGCGGTCGAGTGGGAGAGAAATCAGAACAATTCGATCATTGCCCCGTGTCCTGGAGCGGCCGCCAGATGTCGGTCGCAGGTGACGAGCGGAGAGTGGAGTTGCTCAGCCAACACAACGTACGCAGCGTCATACGCTGAGAGGTTGTTGCGATAGTGCCAGATTCGCGGCAAGAGGGCGAAATGGGGATAACGGGTAACGCGCAGATCGAGCAAGTCTCGCAAAGCGTCGTCGGCGCGGGGCGCGGAGATGGTTCCCTCGCGCACCAGGCGACGCAGAACCTGGGCGACCTCAAGATCAATCAGATGGGGGGAATGCAGAGACTCATGGCGCGAATAGATGCGCTGCTCGATTTGCAGGCCGACCGCGGACTGAAGAAGCCAATCCACGGCGGCAGAGGCGTCGAGAACAATCATCGCGCGAATCGCTGTTCGCGTTCTTCGCGGACGAGTCGCCCTGCATCGAGGTTTCCGGATACCGGCGTGCGTGCGTGGAGGCGCTCGCGGAATTCGGCGAGAGTGGGGCGCTCCGCGATCTCCCGGATCTCAGCCAACAGATAGTCGGAGAGAGACATGCCTGCCATAGCGGCGCGAGCTTTCAGGGCTCGGTGTAAAGCATCCGGCACGTTGCGAACCTGAATCATCTTGGACATGTGCCGAGCATAGTCACATGCGATGCACATGTCAATCGCCCTGAAACCCGCCTGAGGAGAGATTCGAAAGCCCCAGTGTCGTGATTGGCGCCCGGCGGAACAACTCACGGGGCGGCGGCTGCCAACGCCTGTTACGAAAACCGGACACCTTTTGATCTGCCGGCGAGGGTTCTGCGTGCCTGCATATAATTCATGGCCTTTGCCGTCCTGCCCCCAGGCGAGCCGAAACGGTCGCTTCGCCGAGGCAATCCCCAAATTCTGACGCGGAACATCTCAGGAGGTGCGAATGCCGGCAAGGATCCAACAGCATTGTGGCAACCGTGCCAACTCCATGGAATGGCAATACAAGTCCGCTTTCCGCAAGCTCCAGCTAGGAGCGATTGCGTTGGGAGAAGCACACGACAACCCGTGCGCCAGAGCGATCATCTTCGACCTCATCGAAGCCCACCTGGTGCAAAAATTATTCCTGGAGATGGGAGAGCTGGAAGAGTGGGAGAAGTTTCGCTCGAATGACAAACTCGGTAAGGACATTGCCGAGGACGAGGAATGGCAACAGATTGCATTTGTGATCAGATACCTCGACAACAAGTGGGGAAATCCCGTCACATTTGCCGAATTGCTGCGGGCCGCCGTACTCCACAATGTGCAGGTTTTCTTCTTTGATAACGCCGCTGAGCCGAACCCATCCACGCCTCAAGGGATGAAAAACCGCAACGAGACGATGGGCGCAGTGTTCCAGGAACACTCAGACGGAGCCGAGCCTGGCGCGGTTGTTCTGATTGGAAGCGAGCACCTATATCCGATTCCGTCTGGCGGTCTGTACGAGCACACGATTCAGGCGGCTTGCGGAATTCGGTTCCAGCACGTCGTGGACTTAGGCAGGTTAAAGGGCTGAGCCGAGTCTGCGGCGCGCCACGTACCTGTCCCGTGTTGTCCGCACCGATCGGGCGAGTCCGCAGGCGTACCTTACTACCTCAATCCGCTACGGTCCCGTGCCGCCGGTGTGGCAGTCGGCGCAGTTGACCTGGGTGAGGTCGCCGATATCGACCGGATGCTGGAACGTGGGCGCTGCCGGTGCGACTGCGGCAACGGCGGCGCCTTCGGCTTCCGACATCATAGAGTGGCACTGGTTGCAATCGCGGCTGATGACTTTGCCGTCGGCGCTGACGTGCTGGCCGTCGTGGCAGCGGAAGCATCCCGGGTAGTAGTAGTGCCCCAGATTGTTGGGATGCGTCTGCCAGTTCAGCTTCATCTCCGGGAAGGTGGTGCGCTTGAAGATGGCCTGGACTTCGGTGACAGCGTTGCGAATCTCAAGTTGTTTGGCTTTGATGACGTCGGGATATTTCTTCTCGTAAAAATCCTGGATGCCGCTGGCAATGCCCTGCATGGCGGCGTCGGTAGTGGCGTAGGTTCCGGTCAGAACGGTAACGGACTCCTGCTTGATGAAGGGCAGGGAAGCATCGAGTCGGCGGGCGAGCAGCGATTGATCGACTGAGAGATCGGGCGGCACGTAGATGTGCGTGGGGCGGTTGTGGCAGTCAACGCAATCCATGTGGTGCAAGCCGGCTTTGGTGATCTGCGCCTTGATCTGGTCTTTGCTCAGCGTGGAATCCTTGGCGTAATACTCCGTCACACGTCCCTGTAAGTCTTCGACGTGAATGTAGGGGATGACCTGGCGCTTTTCGTCGGCGGCAAGATAGTCGATCTTGTTGCCGATGTTCATGTGCCAGTGGATGCCTTCGGGGGCTCCGGTGGCGGGATCGCCGCCGCCGGTCTTGATCAGCATGCGGACCTGGCGCAGCGTGTTCTTTTCGTCGTTGGCGTAATGCGAGAAGACCTTCAGCTGTCCGCCATAAAACTTCTTGGGCCAGTGGCACTGTTCGCAGGTTTCCTGCGCCGGGCGCAGATTTTTCACCGGGGTGGGAATGGGCCGGGGGAACGTGTTGAAGATGGCGGCGAACACCTGGCGGCTGCCGGAAAGTTTCGACTTCACAAACCAGGTGGCGCCCGAGCCGACGTGACAATCCGCGCAGGCCACGCGCGCGTGCGGCGAGAGTTGATACGCCGTGTACTCGGGGCTCATCACGGTATGGCAAAGCTGTCCACAGAAGGAGACCGACTCGGTGAATTCGTAGGCTTTGTAGCTGCCGCCTACGCTGACCACGATGAACACGACCAGGAAGGTGGTGAACGAGATGACGGCGCTGCGCTGGCCGCGGTCATTGAGGTCCAGGCGCGGATAGAAGGCGGTTGGGGCCAGATGTTTGCGACGTTCCAGCAAAACGCCGGCCAGCATCAGCAGCAAGCCAAGAATCAGGAAAGCCGGGGACACCATGTAGGCCAGAATGCCGATGTAAGGGCTGGGCCGGACCGCGATCTGATCGATGATGAAGAAGATGAAAATGTTGGCCACGCTGACGATCACCAGCGCCACGCCGGCCAGACTGATGGGGTTGCGCATCAACATGCGCGAACGGTGCCAGGGTTCGGTGGGAAGCGGGGGCGTCTTATCAGTGTCCATGTTTGATCTCTGCGGCCTCGGGTTCTTCGGCTTGCTCGCTGTGGTCGGCGCTGAATTCCTTCAGCGTGGCGCTGTCGAGGCCATGCTCTTCACGATAGTGGTGCAGCGTCATTTTGCCGTCCCACCAGGCCCAGTTCATGGGGTAGACATCGGGATCGAAAAAGACCTGGTAGAAGTGCCAGACGACGATGGCAAGAGTCGCGAGAACCGCTTCATAGTAGTGAATGGCGGTTGCGACATCGAGCCACCAGCGCGGCATATGGTTCCCCACGATGACCTTGGCCCAGAGCATGACGCCGGTGACGGCCATCACGATCATGCCCCAGACTAACGCCCAGTACTCTGCTTTTTCGGCATAGGTGAAGCGCGGGAATTCGGGCTTGCGCGAACTCAGGCCGAGATAGTAGCTGAGATTCTGCCACGCGCCCCGGACGTCGTCCAGGGTGGGAAACAGATCGCGGACCAGCTTGCGGCCTTCGCGAGTGAACACGGCGTCGAACAGGTGGTAGAGGCTGACGCCGATTAAGACCACGGCGGCGGTGCGGTGTACCAGGCGCCGCATGCGCTCGCCGAGCGAGAGCATGGAACTGAACCAGGAATTGGGGAACCCCAGCGCGAAGCCGGTGAGTACCAGCACGAAGAAGCTGGTCAGAAGCGTGGCATGCTGCCAGCGGAAACGGCGCGGCATGCGGGTGACGAAGGCGGTCTGCAACTTGCGGCGTTCGATGACCTTGGCACGCCAGATGATCAGGTTATGAAGAATCATGCCGCCGATGACGGCGAAGATCATGCTGAGGTAGAACTTGCGAATCCAGCGCACGGCGATGCTGCCGATGTCGGCGGAGAGCGGAGCATCTACGTGAACTTTGCTGGCGGTGAACTTTTCGGTTACGCCCGGGTGGCACTGGCCGCAAGTGTGGGCCAGGTTCGCCTTGTTAATGGTGGAGCGAGGATCGCTCGAAGGAAGAATGTTGTGCACGCCGTGGCAACTGGCACAGTTGGCCACAACTTGCGATCCGTTGCGGGCGGCTAGGCCGTGGTAGCTGGCCAGGTAGGTGGTGGCCCGGCGACCTTCGATACCGAATTCCTGCGACAACCGCATGCCTTCATGGCAGCGGGCGCAGGTGGACTGCGCGAGGTTCGCCGCATTCACCGGAGAGTTGGGATCGAGGTGCGACTTGATGGAGTGGATGCCATGGCAATCGGTGCAGACCGGCGCCTGCCAGTTCCCCAGGGCGATCGCCTGTCCGTGGATGCTCTGCTGGAAATCCTTGGAGATCGTGTCGTGGCACTTGCCGCAAGTCAGCGGCACGTTGAACTTGAAGATGGATGACTTGGAATCTTTGGCGTCGAGAATCTCGTGCGTGCCGTGGCAATCGGTGCACACGGCAGCCTTCTCGGAACCGGCGGCGACGGCGTGTCCGTGAACGCTTGCGGCGTAGGAAGCGACCATCTGCGCGCCATCTTCCGTTACATATTTCTGGCTGTGGCAGGCGCCGCAGGTGGCCGGAATGCGCGCGTGATTGACTCGCGACTTGGGATCGGCGGCGGGCAGCAGTTCGTGGGGGCTGCCGTGGCAGTCCACGCAAGTGGCGGCGTGAGTATTGCCGCCCTGCACCGCTTTGGCGTGGAAGCTGCGTTCGTAGGCGGCCTGCTCGTCGGCGTGGCAGGTGGCGCAGCTAATCTTCTTCGGGGTAGTTTCGTGGGCGGCGCTGGTGACGTCCGTGTGGCAGTCGACGCAGGTGAACATACTGCCGTGAATGGAGTCTTTGAAGGCCTGGGGATCGACATGCAGGCTGGCGGGTTTCCCGTTGACGTCGTGAGTCAGGGAGGCGTCGCTGTGGCAGGCGAGGCAATCTTCGGCGGTAGGTTTCGGATCCCTTTTCTGAGCGGATTTGCCGGTGGCGAAGGCGAACGAGGCAGTTAGAACAAGGGTGAGAGCAACTCCAGGCGCAAAAAGTCTCCTCGTATTTCGCATGGACATGCTCCCACCCGCCAATCCTTCAGGATGAACCGAATTTGTTGCGGCCTCAAAGCAGCCGCCTTTCTACGTTCCTTATTTCGCCAAACCGCGGATATAGGTGACCAGGTCCTTGATCTCCGTATCTTTCAGCTTGCCGGTGTAGGACGGCATCTTGCCTTTGCCCTTGGTGACGATGTCGATCAACTGCGCGTCGGTTTCCGCCTTCACTTCGGGCGAGGCGAAGTCGCGGGTGCCCATCTTGCCGCCTTTGCCGTCCGGACCATGGCACATGGCGCACTTTGCTTTGTAGGTGGCTGCTGCATCCTGGGCGACGGCTGCTGTGCTGCAAACTGCGATGAGGCCGCAAGCCAGCAGGACAACCAGGATCATTCGGAACGAGAGATGTTTCACGGGTACTTCCTCCTTAGGAAGAAAATTTTGGCAAAGATATCACAGCGCAAGAACGACCTGATGGCTGACGTGCGATCGGTCCCGAGATCGGAGGTCGGGCGATTTCCGCTTGCGCCCGGACATCCCGAAACTCACTTGCACGGCTAGGTTCGCATGTGGTCGGGAGGCGACCTATGTCAGAAGTCACGGGCCCCTGTGAGTTGGATCACTGGACTTTTCCGGAACGATTGTGACCCCGGTCACGGGCTGGCGTGCGAAACGGCACGGTGTTCTGCGCGGGGTCATCTTAGAATTCGCCGCATGTCCACCCTGGCAGGTCGATCAAGAAATGGCAACGGCGCAGGCGGCGGACCGGCGGGAGGAGCCGCAGGATTGGTGGAAACCGGCAATGGAAGCGGGCGACGCTTTCGTCCCTTGCAGGTGACCTGGGAGATGACGCGGAGTTGCGACTGGAAAGCGACGCACCTGCGGCCATCGCGCGTGAAACGCGATCCGAAGGAATTATCGACAGCGGAGGCGTTTCACCTGGTCAATGAAGTCGCGGCTCTGCATGTGCCCTTGCTGGTGCTGACCGGAGGAGATCCCCTGCTGCGCGCCGACGTGCTGCCGGTGATCGAATATGCGGCGCGGCGGTCGGTGCGCTGCTCGCTGACTTTGCAGCCCACGCAGCTGCTGGACGCGCAAATGATGGCGGATTTGAAGGCCGCGGGGCTGGTCCGGGTAGCGTTCTGGATGCACGGTTCGACGGCCAGTTTTGATGACGCCCGCTGGCCCTTGCCGGGGGCGCACCGGCGGACGCTGGAGATGATTGAAGCTTGCCACGAAGTTGGGCTGCCGGTGCAGATCAATACCATCCTTTCGAAGAAGAACATGGCGGATGTCGACGCCATGGTCGAAGTGCTGACCCGGCTGGATGTCGCCATCTGGAACGTGATTTTCCTGGTGCCGACGACGCCCGAGCAGGGAGCGGAGATGCTCTCGCCGGAAGAGCATGAACAAATGTTCGCCAAGATGTACCTGGGTTCCGAGACCGTACATTTCCAGATCAAAGCGACGGAAGCGCAGCACTACCAGCGATATCTGCTGCAGCAGCAAGTAAAGGAATCGCGCGGCCGGATGACGGAGGCGGACATCATTCCCCATGCGCCCAACGGCATCAGCGACGGGAAGCTGTTCGCGTTCATCGACCACAGCGGGGAGGTGCTGCCGAGCCGCTATTTGCCTGTTTCGGCGGGCAATGTGCTGCTCCAATCGCTGGGCGACCTGTATTGCGAGGCGCCGCTGTTTTCTTCGCTGCGCGACAGTTCGCGGTTGAAAGGAAAGTGCGGCCGGTGCCCGGTGCGGGACGTCTGCGGAGGTTCGCGCGCTCGCGCGTATGCCGCCAGCGGCGATATTTTCGCCGCCGACCCCAGTTGCGCGTACCAGCCCTGACGGCGGAATTGGGGATCGGATTCCCGGCGAAATTGTGATTCCGGACACCGAGCGGTGTGATTCAAATCAAGGCGCCAATTTTGGCCAGACCGGGCCGTGGACGGAAGGCCGGAACATCGAGTGATTGAAATCACGCGCGAACGTGACGCCGGTCACGCTTCCCATCCGGCGACTCCTTGAGAATTACTGGGAAATCGGCCATCGGCGGTGACTTCTTCGGGGAGCCGATGTGACCTGAGTCACCTGATTCGGTGACGCAATGCACGGAGATTCCCAACCTCATCAGGCAATCTATCGACGGTCGGGGTGGCGTATGGCGCAACTGAATCGCGACATTCTGGAAATCCTTCGACGGGAATTGAGTTTCGTGGAAGACGGCGGCTACAGGTACGCACCGCATGCCCCGTGGCGTGCGCCGGCGATCTTCGAGGACTCGCCGACTTGCCCAAAGTTTTGCGAGTCTGCCCGTCCTCATCCTTGCACCAGCTGTGCGCTGATGGAGTTCGTTCCCGACGGGCACAAGCACGAAGCGGTTCCCTGCCGGTTTATCCCGCTGGCCCAAGACGGGCGGACGGTAGAGGACCTGTACCACACCGCGACGCACGCGGAGATGCAGGAAGCGCTGATCCATTGGCTGCGCTTGGAGATCGAGTCGATCGAGCGCCAGCGTGGAGCGGCGCAGGAGAAGAGCGCGGCGTAAGCGGTGGTCTTAGAAGTTCCTTTCAAGGTTCGAACGGCACAAGTTCTCAGGAGAGACGAACGACATGAGCGAAGAGCACGCATACCGAGTTGCAGCATGGTGGACTTCCGGACGAACAGGGCTGGCGAAGTCGGACTCCGCGCCGAACGCGATCCATTTCACGGCTCCGACGGAGTTCGGGGGGCTGGAAGGGCGATGGACACCGGAGGAGTTGCTGCTGGCCGCCGTGGCCGGATGCTACACGACCACGCTGCGCGCGATTGCCGGTACGGCGCAATTCAACTTTACCGATCTGCAGGTGGAAGCCAGCGGCACCGTGCGGAAACAAGAATCCGGATATGCGTTCAGCCAAATCGTGGTGCGTCCGAACTTGAAGATCGCCACGGCAGAGGAGCGGGAGCGGGCGCTCGAGCTGCTGAAGCGAGCCGAGAAGCTGTGCCTGGTGTCGCGCGCGCTGGGGACGACGGTGAAGTTCGAGCCGCAGCTGGAAATCAGCAAGCCGGCGGTGGTGTAGGGCTGTAAAGAGACCGACAGGTCCGGATTCTGTTTTGGGCAGGCACCCCGGCGGCTTACCGCCAGAATCACAATGCCACGACATCGACCGCGCTGGCCCCATACGCTTCCGGATACTTTTCCTGAGCGTTAGATGCCAGCCTGCAAATCGAGCAGGGCTGAGACCGACGACGGGTCTTCCATCGGCCGCAGCTTGAATCCTACCTTCTTGAAGATGGCTTGCGTGGCGAGGTTGTCGCGCAGGATTTCCCCCGAGAGCCGCTTGAATTTCTCTTCGCGAGCCACACGGGCCACACCGGCTAACAGTTGAGTGCCCAGCCCGCGTCCCTGCCATTTGTCGGATACCAGCACGGCGGCTTCGGCTTCTGAGCGATTGATGGCGCTGAAGCGGCCGACGCCTAAGACTTCGGGCTGGCCGGTTTCCGGATTCTTACCTTCGGCCACCAGGGCAAATCCGCGATCGTAGCTGGCAAAGCAGATGCGCACCAGGCGCTCGTGCTCGACGCGGGTACTCAGGCTCAGCGAACAGAAGTAGCGCAGGTAGACGCTACGTTCGGAGAGCGTGGTGTGAAAATGCACCATGAGCGGCTCGTCTTCGGGGCGGATCGGACGGATCGTGACCGGGGTGCCGTCGGGGAATCGCCATTCCCAGGCATATTGCGAGGGGTAGGGACGGATGGTGGGGCGCCGGATCTGTTCCAGGCGGACACTTGGTTCGTGCGTAACGATACGCGCGTCGAGTGCCAGAAGGTGATCGGGCGTGGCGAGCAGGGGATTAATGTCGATCTCCTTGATCCATGGCTGCTCGATGACCAACTGGCTGAAGCGGACGAGCAAGCCTTCGAGCGCGCTTAGGTTGACGGGCTTGCGCCCGCGAACGCCGCGGAGAGCGGCGTAGATCTTGGTCTGCTCCATGAGGCGCTGCGCCAGCGTGGTATTCAGGGGCGGCAGGGCGAGCGCGTGATCGCGGTAGACCTCAACCATGACGCCGCCGGAACCAAAAAGAATGACAGGGCCGAATTGGGCGTCGATGCTGCTGCCGAGAATGAGTTCGTAACCGTCACGGCGGATCATCGGCTGGACGGTGACTCCGGAGAAATGCGCGGCACCCGCCTTCTCGGTGACTGATTTCTGGATGGCGCGATACGCGGTACGAACCTGGTCGGCATTCTGCAGGCGCAAGTGCACGCCTTCCACATCGGTTTTGTGGGCGATGGTGTTCGAGAGCAGCTTGAGGACGACGGGATATCCAATGGCAGCCGCGTGCGCGACGGCCTGGTCTTCGTTTTCGGCAGCGCGCGTCTCAACCACGGGAATGGCGTAGTTAGAGAGAAGCTGCTTCGATTCGAACTCGTTCAGCATGGTGCGGCCGCTGGAGCGAATGCGCTGCAACAATTCGTTGGATTGGTTGCGGGCGTCGGCGGCAGGTTCGTCGACGTCCGGCAGCGCCGGAGTTTCATAGAGACCGCGCAGGTTGTAGGTATAGCGCCACATGTAGGTGAAGGCGCGCGCCGCGGTGTCGGGATACGAGAACGTTGGAATGCCCGCGGTGTTGAGGATGGCGGTGCCTTCGGCGACGCCATCGCCACCCATCCAACTGGCGAGTACGGGCTTGCCGGTGCTGCGGGCGAACGGCTTCATGCGTTCGGCGACTTCGGTGGGATTGGCGAGTCCCATGGGCGCGACGATGGTGAGCAGTCCGTCGCTGGCGGGATCCTTGCTGGCGATCTCGACCGCTTTCACGAAGCGCTCGGCATCGGCGTCGGCGAGCACGTCGACCGGATTGGAGTGACTCCAGTGCGGCGACAAAAAACTGTCGAGCTGCTGAATCGAATCCGTCGCCAGTGTGGTGAGCGCGCCGCCGGTCGCCATCAGCGAGTCGGTGGCGAGCACGCCGGGTCCGCCGGCGTTGGTGACGATGGTGAGACGTGGGCCGCGCGGGCGGGGCTGCTTGCTCAGAACTTCGGCCATGTAGAACAGGTCGGCGATGTTCTGCACACGCAGGACGCCACAGCGGAACAGAGCGGCGTCGAGGACTTCGTCGCTGCCGGTGAGCGCTCCGGTGTGCGAAGCGGCGGCACGCGAAGCGGCTTCGGAAGTTCCGGCCTTGATCACGATGATGGGCTTGCTGAGAGCGATTTCGCGGGCGGCGGAGAGAAATGAGCGCGCGTCGCCGACCGATTCCATGTAAACGAGAATGCTTTTGGTGTGTGGATCGTCGCCGAAGTGGTAAATGAGATCGCCCCAGCCGACGTCGAGCATGGAACCGGTGGAGACGATGGCGCTGAAGCCAACGTGCTCGCGGAAGGACCAATCGAGAATCGCCGTCTGCAACGCGCCGCTCTGGCTGAGGAATGCGACGCTGCCTTTCTGCGGAAGTGTTTTGGCGAAGGTGGCGTTCAGCCCCATGGTGGGATTCATGAATCCCATGCAGTTGGGGCCGATCAGCCGCAGCGAGCCACGCTGCAGGTGCTGTTGAATTTCGTCTTCGAGATGAGCGCCGGTCGAGCCTTGCTCGCGAAAGCCGGCGGAAATCACCACCGCGGAGCGCACGCCGGCATCCACGCATTCGCCAATGATTTTTGGAACGGTCTGCGCGGGGGTGACGACGAGCGCGAGATCGACGGGCCCGATTTCGCCGATCTGCTTGTACGTCCTTAGGCCGAGCACTTCTTCGTGACTCAGGCTGACGGCATGTACCTTGAGCGGGTATTTGGTGGCGAGCAGATTCTCGAGCACGCTGCGGCCAACGGTGCCCGCGCGATCGGTGGCTCCGATGACGGCGACCGAACGCGGAAAGAAGAGCGGATCAAGTCCGGCGCGAGGAGGACGCGCGACCGGTTTCGAGATGAAAGGCAGCGGTGCAATGGCAGAGCTGGAGACGTCGCTCACCGGAATTCTCCTGCGCGAAGAAGCAACATGTTTTCATAGCACATTTTCATGGACGGAAGCACGTGGGGCACAGCAGGAAGATGAACACAACCCGCATCATCACAGAGTTTTATACATGTGTCTGTGATCACATATGCCCTTAATCACACGCGTTCGTGACGGCGATCACACCGCGAAATGCGGTGCTACAATCTGAACGAAAGGGAGGTGCAGCTGAATGCGCGCTCCTTACGGACTTAATATTCTTGATAACTGCCTCACCTGTGCGGTGAGGGAAGAACATCTTTTCTGTAATCTCTCCGTCGCCGCCGGTCAACGGCTCAACGAAATCAAATCCACCGCGGTCTACCCGAAGGGCGCCATGCTGTTCATTGAAGGCCAGCAACCGCGCGGAGTGTTTGTGCTCTGCGCGGGGAAAGCCAAACTCTCCACCTCTTCGCGGGAAGGCAAAACCATCATCACAAAGATTTCTGACTCAGGAGACATTCTGGGTCTGAACGCGGTGATTTCCAGCCGTCCGTACGAAGTGACGGCGGAAATGATGGAGCCGGGACAGGCGAACTTCATTCCACGGGAGTCGCTCCTGCAATTTCTGCGCGACCACGGGGAAGTGGCGTTGCGCGTGGCCGAGCAGCTAAGCCGCAATTACTACACGGCGTATGAAGAGATCCGGACGCTGGGGTTGAGCACGTCACCGTCGGAAAAATTCGCGAAGCTGCTGCTGTCGTGGTCGACCAAGACCGCGCAGACGGACGGAACTTCGCAAGTGAAGCTGACGCTGACGCACGAAGAGATCGCGGAGATTATCGGCACGACCCGGGAAACGGTGAGCCGGCTGTTTTCAGAATTCAAAAAGAAACAGCTGCTGCAACTGAAAGGGTCGACGCTGGTCATCCGCAACCGTGTGGCGCTGGAAAAGATTGTTCAGTCCTGATGGCGAGAGAAGGCAGGCGTCGGGTGTGCCGCGCAGACGCGCGCGGCAGAATCGCCACGCCCCCTCTCCATGCTTTCTGGATCGCCGTTTCACGCTGATACAATTCTTCGAAGATGACCCCGCTCGATATCTTTCTGCGAAGAGTTGTCGTTATTTGCATGACCTTTCTGGCCGCTGACGCCGCGGCCCAAACTGCCTCGACAAATCCAAAATCCGAACCAGCCGCGGTTTCACCGCCCGTGGCGTATGCGAGTCTCACGGACGCCGAGATGGCCGAGCGCGTGCGCCAGGAGTTTCGCCACGCGTGGGAAGGATACAAGCAATATGCGTGGGGTCACGACGCTCTCAAGCCGCTCAGCAAGACGTATCACGACTGGTACAGCGCGCCGCTTCTGATGACGCCGGTGGATGCGCTCGACACCATGGTCCTGATGGGGATGAACGACGAAGCGGCGAAGACGCGCGAGTACATCGCGAAGAACCTGTCGTTCGATCGCGATCTCTACGTGAAGAACTTCGAGATTACGATCCGCCTGCTGGGCGGACTGCTCAGCAGTTATCAATTGACCGGCGATAAGCGATTACTTGCGCTGGCGGACGATTTGGGAGCCCGGCTGCTGCCGGCATTCAATTCTCCGACAGGCATGCCGTACGTCTATGTAAATCTCAAGACCGGCGCGGTCCGCGGGGAGGAAACCAATCCCGCGGAGGTAGGCACCCTGCTGATCGAGTTCGGTACGCTCAGCAAGCTGACCGGGAAAGATGTCTATTACGAGAAAGCCAAGCGCGCCATGGTGGAGCTTTATAAGCGGCGATCAAAACTCGGACTGGTCGGCTCGGGCATCAACGTCAAGACGGGGCAGTGGACCGATCCGGTAAGCCACATCGGCGGCGGCATCGATTCGTACTACGAGTACCTTCTCAAGGCGTCAATTCTTTTCGATGACAAAGACTGCGCGAGCATGTGGAAGGAAAGCATCGCGGCGGTGAACAAGTATTTGGCTGACGACGCGCCGACCGGATTCTGGTATGGGCAGGTCGACATGAATAGCGGCTCGCGTGTGGGCACGGATTTTGGCGCGCTGGACGCGTTCTTTCCCGGCACGCTGGCCTTGTCGGGTGATCTGGACCGTGCGCGAAAGCTGGAAGAGTCGGCGTACAGGATGTGGACGACTTTCGGCATCGAGCCGGAAGAGCTGAATTACGCGACCATGAAGATCGACGCGAATGGATATGTGCTGCGGCCGGAGATCATCGAGTCGGCATATTATTTGCGGCACTTCACCGGCGATGCGCGCTATCGAGAGATGGGGATGACGTTCTTCGATAGCCTGGTCAAGTATTGCCGCACGGATGTGGCCTACGCGGCCCTGAGTGATGTTGAAAAGAAGACGAAGAAGGACGAGATGGAAAGTTTCTTCTTCGCCGAGACTCTAAAATATCTTTTTCTGCTCTACGCGCCTCCGGATACGGTCGACTTGAAGAAAGTCGTGTTCAACACCGAGGCCCACCCGATTCATAAAACCTGGTAGCGGAGATTCCCCGAGAATGACCGAGATTTCCATGCAATGTTCGGCAGTGCTCTTTGATCTGGACGGTGTACTGATTGACTCGACGCCCGCGGTGGAGCGGGTATGGAGCCGCTGGGCGATTGAACGCGGGTTCGATCCGAAGGAAGTAGTGGCGCGCGCGCACGGAAGGCCGAGCCTTACCACGATTCGCGAATATCTGCCGAACGCGGATCACGAGGCGGAGAACCGCATCGTGGAGAGCGCGGAGATCGAGGACCTGGAGGGTGTGGTGCCGCTTCCGGGCGCATTGGAGTTGCTCGCTGCGTTGCCGGAAGACCGTTGGACGATTGTGACCTCGTGCACGCGGGCGCTGGCGGAGGTTCGCATCCGCGCGGCCGGATTGCCGCTGCCGCAAAAACTTGTAACCTCGAATGACATTACGCACGGCAAGCCGCATCCCGAGCCTTATCTGAAAGGGGCGGCGCTGTTGGGATTCGCGGCTGCCGATTGCGCGGTGGTCGAAGACGCGCCCGCCGGAATTCGCGCAGGCAAGGCGGCGGGCGCGCGGGTGATTGCATTTCGCACCACTGCCGACGATGATGCGCTGCGGGAAGCGGGTGCCAGTTGGATCGTAAACAACTGCGCTGACGTGGGCATGAATGCGAATGGGTCGAGATTGCGCTTCTCTCTCCGAACCTAAGGATGAGTAACAGTGTGCCCTCCAAGGCAGCGGAGGTGGGGGTAGACTCTCAGCCAAGGGCCCACTCCGTCTCAGGAGAGCAATCGATGAACAACCGCCTGTGGATTCCCTCGGTTTGCGCAACCCTCTTGCTTGTCTCCAGCTTGGTTCCCCGCACGGCAGCCCAGGGTCAGCGCGATCAGCCATCGGCCAAAGCCCAGGAACGTATCACGCGGGAAGTGCGGCACGAGTTGCTGATGCTGCCGTATTTCGGCGTGTTCGACAACATCGCCTACAAGGTGGACGGCTACAACGTCACCCTGCTCGGCCAGGTGATCCGGCCGGTGACGAAGTCGGACGCGGAGAACGCGGTCAAGCACATTGAAGGCGTAGAGAAAGTGGACAACCAGATCGAAGTGCTGCCGCCTTCTCCGATCGACGATCGTATTCGGCGGCAGCTCTATCGCGCGATCTACGGATTCCCGGCGTTGGAAAGATATGCCCTGGGCGTGCAGAAGCCGATTCGCATCATCGTGAAGAGTGGGCGCGTGACGCTCGAGGGCGTGGTCGACAGCGACGGCGACAAGAATCTCGCCGGCATTCGTGCCAACGGCGTTTCAGGAACGTTCCAAGTGACGAACAATCTGCAAGTAGTGAAGCCGTAAACGACTAGCGCCGTCCGGCTCAGCGGCAGCCACAAGCGAGAGTGTCCTTCCGTCAGGTGGGGAGCCGGACCTCTGTGGCTGGATCGATCCGAGAGCCGCACCTCCCAAGTAAAACGTTTTTCTTGCCTGTCTCCACCTCATCCCACGCGTATAATGCTTCCCGGATTCGGTTCCAATCCCAAGCCGCCATCGGAGGAAGGTCATCATGAGTATTTCGGCCATGAATCGCCGTAGATTCTTACAAACCGCGGGAGTGGTAGGCGCGGCTACTTTGTTTGGCAGCCGCCTCAGCTGGGCTGCGACGCACAAGATCGACAAGGTGGGCGTGCAACTCTACACCGTGCGCGACCTGATGAAGGACGACTTCGAAGGCACGATCGCCAAAGTGGCGCAGATCGGCTACAAGGAAGTCGAGTTTGCCGGATACTTCGGGCGCACCGGAAAGCAGGTGCGCGCCGTGATCGACAAGAACGGTCTCAAGGCGCCGTCCACGCACGTGCAGTATGACGAGCTCGATGACAAGTTTCCCGAGGTCATTGACACGTCAAAGGAGATCGGTCTCGAATACATCGTTTGCCCGTGGATTCCCGAAGAGCTACGCAAGTCACCCGATATCTGGAAGCAGGCAGCGGAGAAGTTCAACCGCTGCGGCGAACTATCGAAGAAGGCCGGCATGCAGTTCGGGTATCACAATCACTGGTTCGAATTCCTGCCGACCAATGGCGTGCTTCCTTACGACGAACTGCTGAAGATGTGCGACGCGAGTCTGGTGAAGATGGAGTTGGATCTTTGCTGGATCTCGACCACCGGCACCGATCCGGTGAAGTATTTCGAGAAATATCCCGGACGCTTCCCGCTGGTTCACGTCAAAGACGTGAAGACGATGCCGAAGATCAGCACGGGCGGATCGCAAAACTTCGGCGACACCGTGGACCTGACGGAAGTGGGCAGCGGAGTCATCGACTGGAAGCGCATCTTCGCTCACGCCGACCAGGCAGGAATCAAACACTACATCGTCGAGCACGATCATCCGAAGCAGCCGCTGGAGAGCATTAAGGGCAGCTACGAGTACCTGTCGAAACTGACGTTCTAAGGCGCAGTGCGGAGGGGCGGACCGATTGGTCCGCCCCGCGCGCCTGGCGCACATGCCGATCGTTTGGGACGGTTCGGCATTTTCGTGCGAGCCCCGGACTCTTCAGCTCTGCTCAAGGCAGGCTCCTGCGTCCGGAGCTACAGGTGGGAATTTCCTCGGGGAATACAAATCCAGGTATGCAGATCAAGCGTTCACCGAAGACGTATGACGTTTGCATCATCGGTTCCGGCGCTGCGGGCGGAACCGCGGCCAAGGTGCTCACCGAAGGCGGACTGAGCGTCGCTCTGCTCGAGGCTGGGCCTCCGGTCGAACCGGCGCGCGATTACAAAGAACACGTGTGGCCGTATGACCTGCCGCACCGTGGCGCCGGTGTTGGCGGCCGGGCGCGGCAGGGACTCAACGACGAATTCCTGGCTCCGAATGGGGCGTGGGAAATCGATGGCGAGCCTTATGTTTCGGCTCCAGGCTCGAAATTCCGCTGGTTCCGCTCGCGCATCGTAGGCGGACGCACGAATCACTGGGGACGCATCTCGCTCCGGATGGCGCCGGTGGATTTCAAAGTCCGCTCGCACGACGGGATGGGCGATGACTGGCCGGTCAGCTACGACGATGTCGCGCCCTATTACGACAAGGTGGAGTCGTACATCGGAGTATTCGGCACGAAGGAGAATATTCCCAGCGCGCCGGATGGAATCTTTCTGCCGCCACCGAAGCCGCGGTGTACGGAAACGATCATCAAGAAGACGTGCGACAAACTGGGGATCCTGTGCGTGCCCTCGCGGCTGGCGATCTTGACGCAGGCGCATAACGGGCGACCGGCATGCCATTACTGCGCGCAGTGCGGACGCGGTTGCGTGACCGCTTCGAATTTTAGTTCGAGCCAGGTGATGATTCCTCCGGCGCAGAAGACCGGTCGGCTGACCATGATCACCGGCGCGATGGCGCGGGAACTGATCGTCGGCAAAGACGGGAAGATCACGGCTGTTTCCTACGTGAATAAGGAGACGCACAGCGAAGAGCGGGTGTATGCGAAGGCGTTTATCGTGGCGGCAAGCGCCTGCGAGTCGGCTCGGCTGCTACTGAATTCTCGTTCGACACTTTTTCCCGACGGACTGGCGAATTCTTCCGGCGTGGTCGGCCGCAACCTGATGGACACGGTGGGCAGCGATGGCGCCGGCTACTTCCCCCAACTGGAGCGGATGCCTGCCCACAATCACGACGGCGTGGGCGGAATGCACCTGTATCTGCCGTGGTGGAAGTTCGATCGCAAGAACGATTTCCTGCGCGGCTATCACACCGAATTCGGCGGCGGGCGCGGTATGCCGGGCGTCGGCGACTGGGACGATCTTTGCGATGACTTTGAAGGCTATGGCTCGGCGCTCAAGCAGGAATGCAAAAAGAAATACGGCACGGTGATCGGCTTTGCTGGCCGCGGCGAGATGATCCCAAACGAGAATTGCTACTGCGAGATCGATCCCGACACGGTCGATCAGTGGGGCATTCCGGTGCTGCGCTTCCACTGGAAGTTCAGCGACAACGAAATCAAGATGGCGAAAGATATGCAGGAAACCTACCGGCAGATTGTGGAGGCGGCGGGCGGGACTTACCTGACGAAGACGAAGCCCGACGGGCCGAATCCGTGGGGCATCGCCGATGGCGGCGTGATCATTCACGAAGTCGGCACGGTGCGCATGGGCGAGCATTCCACGACTTCGGCGCTGAACGGATATTGCCAGGCGCACGATGTGAAGAATCTGTTTGTGACCGACGGCGCGTGCTTTGTGACCAATGCCGACAAGAATCCGACGCTGACCATCATGGCGTTGACCTGGCGCGCTTCCGAATATCTGCTGGATCAGGCCAAGAAAGGGAACCTGGGAGCGTAATCATGACGATGACGCGGCGCGACATTCTGAAATCGCTCAGTCTGACGGCGGCAGCCGGGTCGGTGCTGCGCGTGATTCCGCTGGAAGCGGCGGAATATGCCCATCGCATGGTGAAGGCGGAGAAGGCGGCTGCACAAGGCCAGGCGTACACCCCGAAGTTTTTCACCGGGAATGCGTACAAGACTTTGCAGAGCTTGTGCCAGGCGATTATTCCACCCGACGCGGATGCCAAGGGAGCAGTCGAAGCGGGCGCGCCGGAGTTCATCGATTTGATCACCAGTGAGAATCGCGAGTACCAGGTCGCGCTTGGCGGCGGTCTGATGTGGCTGGATCATACGTGCCTGGACCGATACGGCAAGGTGTATCTGGAATGCGGGCCGGAGCAGAAGAACGAGATTCTCGACCGGATCGCGTATCGCAAGAACGCGAGGAAAGATCCGAGTCTCGCCCAGGGGATTGAATTCTTCTCATTCCTGCGAAAACTGACAGCCGACGGATTCTTCACCAGCGAGATGGGAATTGCGTATCTAGGATATGTGGGGAACGCCTATGTGCAGGAGTTTCCCGGTTGCCCGCCTGTGCCGGAGAGCTAGATCTTTCGCGTTTCCTAGAGAACACGAACCGAAGTAACGATGCCTTTCGGACTCGCCTGTGTCAACTTAGTAGGGTGCCGAGAGGAAACGACAGCGGATATATCGATTGGGACGCCGGCCGCGAAGGCTACGACTCGACCCGGGACCCATCTGCCACGGTCGTTGAGATTCGCAAGCCGGTAAATCTGCCCAAGCACGATGGTGCGCGATGGCTGAGCATTCGTGGCGAAGAGCGCTTGGGAAGCCTGGTGGCGGCGGCGGGGACCATCTGGGCTGTCTACGTAGCGACCATGGATTTCAACAGCCTTTGGAAAATGAGCATCATGCCACCAGGGCCGGTGGAAGTTTGCTCGGTTGGGATCCTGGCGTGGCTGCATGCCAAGTGGCGGCGGTCGATCATTCCAAGGTAGTCCACAGCTTTCCTACGAAGTCTTTCCAAACGGATTCTCAAGCGCGATCGTCTGGGGCGTAAACAGTTCAGCGCCGTTTCCCGTGATGTGCATGTCGTCTTCAATGCGCACGCCGAACTCTCCACGAATATAAATTCCCGGCTCGTTGCTGGTGGTCATGTTGGCCTGCAACTTCACCGGGTTGCCGCGCACCAGATAGGGCCACTCGTGGCCATCCATACCCAGGCCGTGCCCGAGGCGGTGGGTGAAGTACTTGTAGTCCGGACCGTAACCGCCATCGGTGATGACTTTGCGCGCGGCCGCGTCGATGGAGCCGCATTCTACGCCCGGTCGCGCAGCGGCTAGGGCCGCCGATTGCGCGCGCAGCACTGTGTCGAACACCTGCTTCATCTTGTCCGTCGATTTGCCAAGTACGAACGTGCGCGAGATATCGGACTGATAGCCTTCGACCGTGCACCCGCCGTCCATGAGAACGACTGTGCCCTCACGCAAGACTTGCGGGGTGACCGAGCCGTGGGGGAAGGCGGAGTACTCGCCGGCCTGGACGTCGGCGCCACCCGGGAAGCCGAGACGCTGATGTGCCTGGCGCAACAGATCTTCGAGTTCGGGCTGGGTCATGCCATCTTTTACCGCCAGATAGGCGGCTTGATAGGCTTCGAGCGTGATCTTCGCGGCGAGTCGCATCAGCGCGATTTCGTTGGCGCTCTTGATCATCCGGCATCCGGCGGTGACGGGAGTCGCGGAGCCGATCGCTGCCTGCGGCGCGGCTTTCGCGATGCCATCGGCAAAGACGAAGCGGATGGTTTCTTCAATTCCCAGTTTTCCGGATGCGAGGCCGCGTTCTTTCAATCCCTGCGCGATGCGCTCGTAGGGGCTCTCGTTTTCCTGCCAGATGCGGACGTCAGCGTGAGTGCCATCGGGCGAGTTGGCGATCTGCTCTTGCGCGCGGCCTTCCTCGAACGCAGGGCAGACATAAAAAGACGCACCCTTGGCGGGTAGCACAAGCGCGAACAGGCGTTCGCCTCCCCACCAGCGAATGCCGCTGAAATAGCGCAGCGAAGTGCCTTCCATCAGGACGATGGCATCGAGGCCGTTCTCCGCCATGAGTTTGCGAGCCCGCTCCTGGCGCAAGCGGCGTTCGTCGTTGGTGATCGGGACCGCCTCGTTCTTGCGCGATTTGAGTTTCGCGAGCGAAGGCGGAAGAGATTCTTCGCGAACCGGCAGAGTAGATGAGGGCATCGCGGCGGCCAGGCCTGCAGTGGCGCTGCTCAGCTCGAGAAATCGGCGGCGAGAAATCATGGAGGCTCCCAGTCGGTGGTGTCGGGACATTATAAGGAGATTTTCGCCTGCAGATTTGCAGAGCGAAGAGATCTCTATTCCAATTCTGCGCGGATGAAGAACTCATGCGACGAGAGGTCGTACTCCACGCGAAGCACGTTCGGCTTGCAGCACACCTGGCAATCTTCCACGTATCGCTGCCGACTGCCTGCGGATTCGTCGACGGTAGTCGCGTTCCATTCGCCGCAGCCGGCACATTGGAAGCCTGATTCCATCGGTAGAGCATAACCCAGCAGCCGAGCCGCCCTCGCGCTATAGTTACGTGTTCGGCGGATCGGCATCCGCTGAGCGGGGAGGAAGGGTTGGCGATGGCTACAACAAACTACGGCGCGGTGAAGATGGTCGGACACAACATGGTGACCACGCAGTTTGAACTGGACGGCTATCGCGTGACGCGATCCCTGGGAGTCGTGCGCGGCATTGTGGTGCGATCGCGGTCGATCTTCGGGACGATCGGCGCGGGCCTGCAAACGCTGGTGGGCGGCAACATCACGCTGCTGACCAACTTGTGCGAGAAGACTCGTCAGGAGGCCTTCGACCTGATGCTGCAACACGCGGCCGAGTTGGGCGCGAACGCCGTGGTAGGCGCACGCTACGACGCGACCGAGGTGATGCAGGGTGTCACGGAAGTTCTGGCCTACGGGACAGCGGTGTTCGTGGAACCGGTGAAGTGATCGTGCCGCAGCAGTTCGGGAAGCGTTTTCTGTCGTTCGGCGAATGTCGCAGCCATCTGGCGGCGGACGAACAGCTCATCGCCAATCTCTCCTAGAAGACCAAAGCCAACTTCATAATCGATCACATCGCGGATGACCGTGCCGTTGACGCCTTCGCGAGTCTCGGCGGCGAACTCGTGGCGATGATGCCAGCTCTTGAACGGTCCTTTGTCCTGCACGTCGGCGAAATGGTGATTCCATTCAAACTCCGTGATGCGGGCGATCCACTGCGCGCGAATCGGCAGCCAGGGGAATACGCGGAAGGAAGTAATCAGGGTTGATCCGACGCCGGCCGGTTTTTCGCAGGCAAGGCCCGGAGGGGGATCTGGGGCAGTAACTCTGTTGAGCGCCACCAGCCGAGTATCGCTGGCTGCGGGCATGATCCGCGGCAGGTTCTCTGGGTTCGAGAAGAACGCGAATACGCGCTCCAGCGGGAAAGGAACCCATTGAGAGCATTCGAGGTGGCTGGGCATGGCTAGCCCCTCAAGACTATCTCAGCGCGGAACCGAAAAACCTCAAAATCGCAGATCGATTATCGGCTCTCGCAGGCTGCTGAAAAAACTCGGCCTCGCCTTGATTTTGGGTGGCGCAGCGCTTAAGCGCTGCGATAAGCGGCCTATTCTCAATGTCGGCTTTAGCCGCTGAGGGTCAGGCTCCCGGCAGAAAATGTTTTTTCAGCAGCTTTCCGGCCGCTGCCGCGCCAGCCTTCGGAGCCGCTGCTGCCGGGGACATTCGGTGAGAGATCAACCGCCGAAGGCGAAGAAGCCCAGGTCTGCTGAACATTCCACCTTTGCGCTCAGACCCGGATTAATTCGTCCATTTCCACAACGAAATCCGCCACCGGCGCGGCGGTCAAGAAAAATCGTAGCGAACGAATAGCGAAAGAACCAAGAGCGTAAACCCAATCCCTTGTGGTCCTACGATCAGTTAACCACAAGGCTTCGTATTTTCCGTTGAGGCTTCCAGAGTGGGAAGTCTACCTTCAAGTTTCTGCTTGACAATCAAGGACTTACGGTTAAGATGTGGTACAAAGTGGTAGAAAGTGGTGAGTGCGGTACGGTTCGTGGGAGCCTGGAGCTGACGACGAGGAGCCGGTGGGAAACCGACTGAAAAGTTCGCCAAACAGCCCGAATCGCTCGACTTTGACCGCCGTTCTTGCCGTTTTCGCCTCCTGTTTGATGGTCGAACATGTTTCGCGGCAATCATCCAACCCGGGTCGACGAGAAGGGCCGTCTGAAGGTCCCGGCCGAGTTCAAGCGGGTGATCGACGAGAAGTATGGCCAGCAATTCTACATCACGAGTTTAGACGGCAAGGTTGCTCAAGTGTATCCCTTCGAGGAATGGGAGCGGATCGAGCAGAAGTTGGCGGGGCTCTCCAGCTTCAATCCCACGAAGAAGAAGTTTCTGGATCGTACGAATTATTACGGACAGCCGGTGGAAATGGACGGGCAGGGGCGGCTGCTACTGCCACAGTTGTTGCGGGAAGCGGGACAAATCAAGGGCGAAGTAGCGGTTCTAGGGAACCTGACGTATCTGGTGGTCAGGAATCTGGAGCTGTTCAAGAAAGAGATCGAAACCGAAAAGTTTACGCCTGAGGATGAGAAGACGCTCGACGAACTGGGCATCTAGTGGGCGACGAGGGATTCACAAAAACCCCTCAGGGGGTTGGGCATGGTGGTGGAAGAGTGAGCCAGCTTTCACCAAGTCATGTTCCGGTTCTTTTAAAAGAAGCGATCGACTTTTTAGCCGTGCGGCGCGGTGGGACCTATATCGACGCCACGGTGGGCCTGGGCGGGCACAGTTACGAAATCGCAAAACGCCTCGGCGCACTGGGACATTTGATTGGCCTCGATAAGGATCCGGCAGCGCTGGAAATCGCGCGACAGAAGCTAGTCGTTGGCCGTTCGTCGTCAGTCGCTGGCGAGCCGGGCTGGCCCCTGATTACGCTGCTGCATCGATCGTTCGCGGAGTTGGCGAACGACCAACGGCCAGCGACCATCGACGGCCTTCTGGCCGACATCGGAGTCAGCAGCCTGCAGTTGGACGACGCCGCGCGCGGATTCAGTTTTCAGGCGGATGGACCCCTCGACATGCGAATGGACCCGCACAACGAGCGCACCGCCGAACAAGTGGTAAACCACCTCGACGAGCGACAGCTTGCCGATGTGATTTACGAATTCGGAGAGGAAAGGAGGTCGCGGAGAATCGCCAGAGCCATTTGCCGGTCGCGGCCGATACGCAGCACCGCACATCTTGCGGACGTGATATCAGCCGCGGCCCGGCCAATGAATTCTGCCGAGAGACGTATTCATCCCGCGACGCGAACTTTTCAGGCTCTTCGAATTTTCGTAAACCGCGAACTGGACGATCTGCAGGCGCTGCTGGAAGCGGCGCCGCGGATTCTGAAGCCCGGTGGACGCGTGGTGGTGATCAGTTTTCATTCGCTGGAAGATCGCATCGTGAAGGATGCCTTTCGCGATGGAGCGCATGAAGGTTTGTACCGGCTGCTGACGAAGAAGCCGGTGACGGCAATGCAAGAAGAGAGCGATCGCAACCCGCGGGCACGCAGCGCGAAGCTGAGAGCCGCGGAGAGAGCGTAGAGAAAAAGTTTAGCTCCAGAAAACCTGCTGGAGCTCCCGGCATTCGCTGTGATGGCTGTGCCGGGTCAAGGAATCAGGTTGGACGCGGACGCAGATCCGCTGGGGCGGGAACGGCAAGGCTGCCCCGGGTTCCGTGGTAGGAATCCAAAACGAGGCAGCAGGGCCATGTACAAAGGCACTTTGATCGCAGATTTGATGGCGGCCGTACAACAGGCCGAACAGCAGGCGCAACAGCACGACGCCTGGCAACAGGAACTGCACGACATCTTCTCCATGCAGATTCCGGTTAACGACGAGCAGTTCTTCAAGGGAGCGGCATAAATGGCGGCAGCGGCGGCAACAATTCAAAGCGCGGTTCCGGCGGCAGGACGGGTTCCTTTCTGGACCGGCACGCCCGAGGTCTATTTCTCGAAGGCGATCGACAACTCACGCCTGGTGAAAGTGGAAGATCCCGGCCGCAATCGCGAGATGAAGCAGTTCGGGACGGCGCTGGCCTGCCTGTTCCTGCTGGTCTTCACCTACGCATGGCAGCACTTCAAGGCGATCGAGTACGGTTATCAAATCGAATCCGCGAAACGCCAGTTGAGCCAGATGACCGACATGAATCACGCCCTGCGCCTGGAAGACGCGTCGCTGCGTGATCCGGAGCGCATCGACGTGTTGGCCCGCCGCATGGGCCTGGTGCCGCCAGAGCCGGGACAAGTGATGCGCATGGACGGTATGAACGGCGAAGGACAGACGCCGGTGATGGCGAGCAACGTGCCGGTGGGGATCGCCGGACAGTGATACGTCGACTGAGATTCAGCTAGTGCATGGCGGCCCGCGGGCCGCCATGTTTTTCTGAACTTGTTTTTCTCTGTCATCCTGAGCGAAGCGAAGGACCTATGTAGTCCGCCGGGAGCACGACGGTCGGCGAAGTACACGGCTCCTTCGGTACGGAAACTGCGCGGCTCTCAGGACGGCAGCCGAAGGTGAGTGGCAAATCCCATGGCGTCTAGTCAGCGCAGTCTCGGAAAGAACTCCCGCCTTTACCTTCTCGGCGCGGTGCTGGTTTTGTGGTGCGGCGCCATCTGCGCGCGGCTGGTCTATCTGCAGGTCTTCAGCTACGGAAAATTCGTCAAACAGGCGGAACACCAGCAGCAGCGGGCGATTCCGCTGGCGGCGAAACGCGGCGTGATCTATGACCGCGCGGGGCGCGAACTCGCCATGTCGGTGATGGTCGATTCGGCCTTCGCCGTTCCGAGTGAGGTCAAAGATCTTCCGACAGCGATTTCCCTGATCACGCGCATTACCGGGGACGACTACAACGTGGTGCTGGCCGACTGCCGCGCGCACAAGACATTCTGCTGGGTGGCGCGCAAGGCCGACGACGAGACCATCGGTCGCATCAACGCGCTCCAAATGCAGGGCATTCACTTCCAGAAGGAGCCGAAGCGTTTCTATCCGGCCCGCGATCTGGCCGCGCAGGTTCTGGGCTCGGTCGGCATGGAGGATTCCGGCCAGAGCGGCATTGAGCACGAGTTCGACGACCAACTCCGCGGGCGCCCTGGGAAGATGTTCATCTCGGTCGACGCGCGCAGGCAGTGGTTCTCCGACGTGGAGACACAACCCGAACCGGGGCAGAACATCGTCCTGACGATTGACAAGAACATTCAATACATCGCCGAGAAAGAACTGGAACAGGCGATTCACGACACGCAGGCGATCGCCGGCACGGTGATCGTCGAGAATCCGCACACCGGAGAAATCCTGGCGCTGGCCAACCGGCCGACCTTCAATCCGAACCTGCGTAAGCAGATCACGCCCGCGGCGTTGAAGAACCGAGCGGTGAGCGACATATATGAGCCGGGTTCAGCATTCAAAGTGGTAACGATTTCCGCGGCGCTTGAGGAAAAACTCACGAACCCGAACGAGATTTTCGATTGCCAGATGGGATCGATCGTCTACAACGGCATGCGCATTCGCGACGCAGAACCGCACGGCCTGTTGCCGGTGTCCGGAGTGCTCGCGCACTCGAGCAACGTGGGTGCCATCAAAATCGCCCTGCGCCTGGGCGAAGACCGCTATTACAAATACATTCGCTCGTTTGGATTCGGGCAGCCGACCGGGATTGAACTGCCCGGCGAGACGCGCGGCATCACCAAGCCGCCGAGCCGCTGGTCCAAGGTGTCGATCGCGGCCATTTCCATCGGACAGGAAATCGGCGTGTCGCCCGTGCAACTCTCGGCGCTGATCTCCACCATCGCCAACGACGGAGTCTACGTTGCCCCGCGCGTGGTCACCGGAACCGTGCCGCCGCAAGGCGCCGTCAAGAACGTTGCGTTTCGTCCGGTGGAAGGGCGACGCGTCATCTCCTCTTTCACCGCAGCCGAGATGCGCTCCATGATGCAGATGGTCGAGCTGGAGGGAACTGGCCGCAAGGCGATTCTGGAGGGGTATTCGTCCGGAGGCAAAACGGGCACCGGACAGAAGGTGGATCCCGCGACCGGAGCGTACTCGAAGACGAAATATGTGGCGACGTTTTCCGGGATGGCCCCGCTCAACAATCCGCAGATTGTGGTTACGGTGATTCTGGATTCGGCGGTTGGCCCGCACCAGGGTGGACAAGTTTCCGCGCCGGTCTTTCATCGCATCGCGCAGCAGGTGCTGGAATACATGCATGTCCCGCACGATGTCCCGTTCTCGCCGAAGCGTCAGTTGCTGCTGGCGCAATCCAAGGTAAAGGATCAGGATCTGGCCGACGACACACCGGACCACCCGGGCGAGCCGCTGGAGACGGCGGACTTGAACGAAGCGGCGAAACCGGGCGTCGCGCGCGCACTGCCTTCGACAAACTCAGGACAAGCCCGTCCCGCGACTGCCGAGACGGCCTCCAGCCCCGTCGTCCAGGCGGCGATGCGTGAGCCCTTGCCTTCTCAGACAACTTCGAGTCCACCGCAGCCGGTCCCTACTTCGGATACGGCGACAGCCAAGCCTCCGCTTTCCGGAACCGTCGTCTTGGATGTCGAGCAAGGCGGAATCGTTGTGCCCTCGTTCGTCGGCAAGACCGTGCGCAGCGCGGTGGAAGCCGCGCAGGATGCTGGTTTGGAACTGGACGCCGTCGGCAGCGGTATTGCCCGTGAGCAGTCTCCTGCCGCCGGTACCCATGTCGCAGCCGGCGCGCGAATCACCGTGCAATTCGGACGCTAAGAAATCACCACAGAGAGTACAGGGTCTCACAGCCGATCATGATTTCCCCTGTGTTCCTCTGTGTCCCCTGCGGTGAGCTTCTTACGTTTGACCCGCCGAAAAACCGCATGATACGGTAATAGGTCGCACGTTCTTACTCCCTCAAAAACCAGCAGACCAGCCGCTGCTCGCGATCGAGGTCCAATTGTCTTTGGTAGAGGCCACGCCCACCGTCCGCAAGACTGCGTTGAATGCCGTCCATCGCCAGATGGGCGCGAAAATGGTGGAATTCAACGGCTGGGACATGCCCGTGGAGTATCCAGCCTCCATCGGCTGCGGAATCATCAATGAACACATGGCGGTGCGCACCGGCGTCGGCATTTTTGACGTCAGCCACATGGGCGACATTCGTCTGGCCGGTTCACAGGCGCTGGCCGCGGTGCAGCACATCTCGATGAACGATGCGTCGAAACTGGCCATCGGGCAGGCGCAATATTCTGCACTCCTCTATCCCGAGGGCACGTTCGTCGACGATGTGATCGTGCATCGGTTGGGCGAAGACGAGTATCTGCTCGTGATCAACGCCGGCACGCGTGAAAAGGACTTCAATTGGGTCCGCGAAAACACGCGCCAATTCGACTGCACGGTGGAACATCTCTCCGACGACTTTACGCAGATCGCCATCCAGGGCCCGAAGGCGGTCGATCTTCTGCAGAAGATGACCGACGCGGATTTGAGCCGCGTCAAGTTTTACTGGGTGACTCGTGGTCGGCTATCCGGGATGGAGAACATTCTGCTGGGGCGCACGGGGTACACCGCGGAGGACGGCTTCGAGATTTACGTCCCCTCCGATGAAGCGACCAGCGCACGCGTGTGGAACGAAATTCTCGCCGCCGGAAAAGAATTTGGCGTTGTCCCCTGCGGGCTGGGTGCGAGAAACACTCTGCGGCTCGAAGGCAAACTCCCGCTCTACGGACATGAAATCTCCGACACGATCAATGTCTGGGAAGCGGGCCTCGACCGCTTCTGCAAGATGGAGAAGCCGGATTTTGTGGGACGAGCCGCTCTGGAGAAGGCCAAAGCCGCCGGTGTGAGGCGGGGTCTCGTCGGCATCGAGATGACGGATCGCGGCATTGCTCGTGACGGCTACAAGGTTCTCGACAATCGTGGTCGTGAGATCGGCTATGTCACTAGCGGCTCACCCTCACCGTTCCTGAAGAAAAATATTGCGCTGGCCTATGTGCCGGTGGAATTGGCCGCCGTCGGGACACAACTGAAGGTTGAGATTCGGGGTCAGGGCGTTGGGTGTGTGATAGTGCCGGCGCCGTTTTACAAGCGTCCTAAGAAAGCATAACCACCGAGGCCACAGCGTTCACAGAATTCGCTAGAAGCTAGCAGCCAGGAGCTAGAAGCCATATGCCTTATCCCACAGATCGCAAGTACACCAAAGAGCACGAGTGGATTCAGGTCAACGGCAATATCGCGACGGTCGGCATCACGCACTACGCGCAGGAGTCGCTCGGCGACATCGTCTTTGTCGAGACGCCCAAGGTAGGTGCGGATCTCACGGCTGGCAAGACTTTTGGCACGGTTGAGTCCGTGAAAGCCGTCTCGGATTTGTTTGCTCCGGCGTCGGGCAAGGTTACGGAAGTCAATGGCGAACTGGCCACCTCCCCCGAGAAAGTGAATAAAGATGCACACAGCGCGTGGATGGTGAAGCTCACGCTGAAAGATTCGAATGAGCTCAATGGGCTGCTTTCTGCCGCGGACTATGAGAAGTTCGTGGCGGAAGAGGCAGGTCACTGAGGCGATCATTGCCGATGAACCCGCGAAGAGCGCAAATCGGCCGGATTTTGCTTGTCACTCAAACCGGCTGCTCGACGGCGCAATCCAAGCGGCACCGCTCTGCATCTATATAACGTTTCTATGCGCTATCTACCCAAATCTCCTGCAGACCGCGAAGCCATGCTGAAGTCCATTGGCGTGAGCTCGGTCGATGAACTTTTCTCTCCCATTCCGGCGGAATATCGCCTGACCCGCGACCTCAATATCCCGCGCCAGATGGCCGAATCGGAGATTGTGGACTTCTTCCGCCAGCGCTCTCGCGAGAACGGCGACGGCTATACCAGCTTCCTGGGCGCGGGCGCGTATCTGCACTACCGGCCGGTCATCATTGATTCGCTGATTTCTCGCGGCGAGTTCCTCACCGCCTACACGCCGTATCAGGCCGAGATTTCGCAGGGAACTCTGCAGTCCATTTTTGAATTCCAGACCATGATCTGCGAATTGACCGGCATGGAGGTGGCTAATGCTTCCATGTACGACGGCTCCACCGCAGCCGCCGAAGGCGTGATGATGGCGGTTCGTCTTGCGGGCCGGCGGTCGGTGGTGGTGTCGCGCAGCCTGCATCCCGAGTATCGCGAAGTGCTGGCGACCTACGCGACACACCAGGACATGCCGCTCGCGATTACCGGCTTCAGTCAGGACGGGCGTTTGGACCTGAAGGCCCTGGAGAAAGCGATCACGCCGGAAACAGCGTGCGTCTTGATTCAGTCGCCTAATTTCTTCGGAGTCATTGAAGACGTCGACGCAATCGCCGAAATCGCGCACAAACACGGCGCGATGCTGGTGGTTTCGATCGCCGAGGCCGTGTCGCTGGGCATCGTTGAGCCACCGCGGCAAGCGGACATCATCGCGATGGAAGCGCAGTCGTTCGGCGTGCCCCTTGGTTTCGGCGGACCCTACTGCGGAGTGATTGCTACCCGCGACAAGTATGTTCGCCAGATGCCAGGTCGGCTTGTCGGGCAAACCGTCGACAAGCAAGGCCGGCGCGGATTTGTCCTGACTCTTGCCACCCGCGAGCAGCACATCCGGCGCGAGAAGGCGACCTCGAATATCTGCACCAACCAGGCGCTGGTCGCCCTCATGGTCAACATCTTCATGAACGTGTACGGCAAGGTCGGCTTAAAAGAATTAGCCAAGCAGAATTTGGCCAAAGCCGCATATGCGGCAGGTCAATTCGCCAAGCACGGCAAGGTTCTGTTCAGTGGCGTTCCACGCTTCAACGAGTTCGTCGTGCAGACCAGTGAAGATCCGGCGGCCATCAACGGCCGTTTGCTCGGACACAAAATCGTCGGCGGCCTGCCCCTGAAGAAGTTCTATCCCGAACTCGAAAATGCAGCCCTGTGGTGCTGCACCGAGTTGACGACTCGCAGCGCGATCGACACCGCTGTAGGCTTGGTCGCCGAAAGCGAGCGTTCCGTGCGGTCAGCGAAGGAAGAGACGGAAGAGGTGGCGCGATGAATCCGACGAAAGCCACGCGTCAAGTCAATCAGAACGAAGGGCTGATCTTCGAAAAGTCCTCGCCGGGCAAGGCGGCCTGGAAGCTTCCGCCGCTCGACGTGCCCGAAGTGGACGTATCGCAGCTTCTCGGTGAGGCCGAGCGAAAAGATCTAGGCAACATGCCCGAGGTCAGCGAGATCGAGATCATCCGCCACTTCACCCGCCTTTCGACGTGGAACTACGCCATCGACTTGGGCATGTATCCGCTCGGCTCTTGCACCATGAAGTACAACCCGCGCGTGAACGAAGCCGTGGCGCGAGTGGAAGGCATCGCCAACGGGCATCCGTATCAGCCGGAAAAGATTTCGCAGGGCGCGCTGCGCATCATCAAGACGTTAAGTGAGCAATTGCTCGAAATCACCGGAATGGATGCGATCGCGCTGCAGCCCGCCGCCGGCGCGCACGGCGAGATGACCGGCTTGCTGATGGTGCGCGCGTATCACGAGTCGAAAGGCAACGCCCGCAAGAAGATTCTGATCCCGGATTCGGCGCATGGGACGAATCCCGCCACAGCCGCGATGGTGAACTACGCGGTCGAGAACTTGAAGTCGGATGCTCGCGGCATGGTCGACATCGCGTCGCTCGAAGCGCAGATGAACGAAGACGTCGCCGCGCTGATGCTGACCAATCCCAACACGCTCGGCGTTTTTGAGCAGGACATCCACAAGATCGCCGACATTCTGCATGCCAAGGGCGGCTTGCTCTATATGGACGGCGCGAATATGAACGCGCTGGTGGCCAAGGTGCGTCCCGGCGACTTCGGCGTCGACGTGATGCACTTGAACCTGCACAAGACTTTCTCCACTCCTCACGGTGGCGGCGGCCCGGGGTCGGGCCCGGTAGCGATAAAGAAGACTCTCGAGCCGTTTCTGCCAACGCCGGTGGTTACGACGAAGTCCGACGGCACGCTGGCGTTCGATTACAACCGGCCGCAATCTGTCGGTCGTGTGCGCGCCTTCTACGGCAACTTTGGCATGTTCGTCCGCGCCCTGGCCTACATTCAGGCCAACGGCCCCGACGGCTTACGGCAGACCACCGAAGACGCCGTGTTGAATGCCAACTACATCCGCAAAGGACTGGAAGGTACGTTCGATCTCCCGTACGACACGCCGTCGATGCACGAAGTCGTGTTTAGCGACAAAGTGCAGTCGAAAAAGGGCGTGCGCACCATGGATATCGCGAAGCGCTTGATCGACTACGGATTCCATCCGTACACGACCGCGTTTCCCTTGATCGTTGCGGGAGCGCTGATGATCGAACCGACCGAGAGCGAATCTAGGGAGGAGATGGATTTGTTCATCGAGGCCATGAAGTCGATTGCGAACGAGGTGGAAGAGAACCCCCAGACGGTGCTCGACGCGCCGCATTCCACGCGGGTTTCGCGTCTCGACGAAACTGCCGCCGCACGCAAGCCAGTGCTGCGCTGGAAGCCGGCTTAGCCTTACAGAAAGATGGCAGAGTCGGCTGGGGCTGGTAAGAGACTCAGTCATCAGGTTGAGATCTGACATCTGCACTGCCCGCAAAGTCACCACTCGGATTCCCCCGTGTCCCTCTGTGTCCCCTGTGGTTTAATCTTCTAGCTTGACTCCGAAAGCGAAAACGAGTGCCGTCGAGCGAACGGGGCTTTTCGCGTCGGCGGAGAAGCGCACCCCGATCCTCTGCCTGCTGCTCGCCGCCATCACGCTTGCCCTGTATAACCCCGTGGTGCAACATCCGTTCGTGAACTACGACGACGACCGCTACGTCACCGAGAACCCGCATGTCCGCCAGGGGCTGACCGGGCAGACGATCGCCTGGGCGCTCACTTCCGGCGATCAGTCCAACTGGCATCCGCTGACCTGGATCTCGCATGCGCTCGACTACTCGCTCTATCGGATGAATCCCGTCGGGCATCACTTCACCAGCGTGCTGCTGCATACGGCAAACGTGGTGCTGCTCTTTCTGATTCTCTTGTCGGCGACGGGGCGAACCTGGGCGAGTGCGTTCGTGGCTGCGCTGTTTGCCATGCATCCGATCAACGTGGAGTCGGTGGCGTGGGTGGCGGAACGCAAGAACGTCCTCTGCACCTTGTTCTTTCTGCTCGCCCTCTGGGCCTACGGATGGTACGCCCAAAAGCCGCACTGGAAACGCTATTTGCTGGTGGCCGCGTTCTTCGCAGCTGGGCTGGCGTCGAAGCCCATGGTCATCACGCTGCCGCTTGTATTGCTGCTCGTCGACTACTGGTCATTCCAGCGCGTGAGTCCGGACCGCGGGCCGACGCCGTGGTCGCGTCTGATCCTCGAGAAGCTTCCCCTCTTCGCACTCTCGGCTGCCAGCGCCGTGATCACGTTGCTGGTTCAGCGGGCCGGCGGAGCGGTGCGCTCCACCGCCGAATTCTCTTTCGGCATACGCCTGGAAAACGCAATTTACGCTTACGCGATGTATCTTTGGAAATTTGTCTGGCCGGCGAAGCTCGCTCCGCTGTACCCACATCCCGGAGACTCACTTGCCCTGTGGCGTGTGGCGTTGGCGGCGGTAATCCTGATCGCAATTACGGTGCTGCTGGCACGCTCGAGTTCTTTACGCTACCTGTTGGTTGGCTGGCTCTGGTTTCTCGGCACGCTGGTTCCGGTCATCGGTCTGGTGCAAGTAGGGCAGGCGGCCATGGCCGACCGCTACGCCTACATTCCGGAGATCGGAATCTTCTTCATGATGGCGTTTGCAATCGTGCACTGGGCGAAGCGTATTCCTCCGGTGTGGATCGCGATGCCCGCGATTCTGACTCTTGTCGCGCTTGCCTTCGCCACGTATCGGCAGATCGGTTACTGGCAGACGAACGCGGGCTTGTGGACGCACGCCCTCGCGGTCACAGAGAACAACTTCATCGCCGAAGACAATCTCGGGGGCGCGCTGCTTCTGGAAGGCAAAGAAGACGAAGCCCATGACCATTTCGAAGCGGCGGCGCACATCAATCCAAAAGACCCCATGAGCCGCACCAATCTGGGCACGTACTTCCAGACGCACAATCAGTTGCGCGAAGCGATCGCACAATATGAGATCGCGGTGACCCTGACGTCCGATCCCGGATTACTCGCGCAGAACTATGCGAACATGGGCGTGGCGCACGGACAACTGCAGGAAGACAACGACGCGCTGCAAGACTTTCAACAGGCGCTGCACTTCAATCCCAATCAGTTCAACGCGTGGCTCGGGATGGGCGTGCTGGCCGAGAAGCAGGGCAGGACTGACGAAGCCATCCAGGACTTCTCGCGCTCGATCGACCTGCAGCCCACGGCGCAAGCGTATTTCGAACTCGAGCGCTCGCTTGAGAAAGCCGGTCGCTTCCCCGAGGCGCGCGAAGCCTATCGCCAGGCCCAGGCACTCGCCAATGGTCAAGCTCCCGCCGGTCGCTGACGCTTCCGCGTCAGTCGCGGTCCATCCCAGCCATCCAGACTAGCTTTTTCTCGAAGTCACCACGGAAAACGCAGCCGCCTCCTGCTCGACATGCTTGCTCCCGCAGTTCGGGCACTTCAGAGTTTCCTCATCGTGTTCGTGGAGAGTGAGAACCAATTCAAAAGGCTTGTGACAATCCAGGCAGACGTAATCGTAGACGGGCATGGGAACCTCCCGTAAGAACTCGTTGCCAGAATTGTAGCGCTACAGTTGTGCCGTAGAAAAAGAAACTCCGGCAGGGAACAGCCCTGCCGGAGCGTTTGCCGAACTTATTTCGCAGAGATATCGACCGAGGCCCGTGTGGTGTCCCAATCAAGTCGCATGGTGCAGCCGGTTGCGGACTTGTCGTACGCAATGGTGAAATTCTCGACGGGCGACGGCAGCTTCGAGACTTTCATGTCGACGCGCGCCAGTTCGTCACTTTCATATTTGTAAGGAATGCCCCATTCGCCGGTCTTTTTGTTGATGATCAGCGTCCACTTGTCGGGGTTGGGAATGGTGAAGATTGTGTAGTTGCCGGCGGGCACGTCCTTGCCCCCTACCTTGATGTCGGCGCTGGTGACAAAAGTGGTCGCTTCGTTCGCGCCGGTGCGCCACACCTGACCGTATGGGTCGTGTTCGCCGATCATTTTGCGTCCCTTCAGGCGCGGGCTGGAGTAGTCGGTCTTGACGGTCTTTCCTCCGCCCAGATCGCAACTGGCGGAAGCAGCCGGACTGGGGCGCCCGCCGCCCATCTGAGCGAACGAGGCGACACTAACGACGAGAGCGAAAATTGCGAGGAAGGCGAGTTTCTTCTGCATGGATTCTCCTTTGCGGTTTGGCTGTGCCAAGCAGGTTTGACGTTTGAAAAGGGAATTGGTTGCGCGACCATTATGCGCCTCGCCGCATCGCAGTGACAATCGCGGCGTTTACAATGCAAACATGCCGGTATTCGACGAGAAGCAGGAAGAACTGGAGCACTACGAAACCATGATGGGCGTGCCGCGCGGGCGCCTGGCCGTGACTATGGACGTGATCACCGACGCCATGGCGTTGGTCGGCCAGCACGGCGTCTATTGCCAGAGCCAGCGCTGGCCGGGCAAGCCGGTCATGGATATTCAGATCATCATGAAGAGCCTGACCGACGCCAAGGAACTGATCCAGAGCGTGATGGAGGAGCTGAAGGCTAAGAACTGACTTGCCACGGGGGGCACTAAGGCACGGAGATTCTCGAACTGTCTCTGTGCCTCCGTGTCTCTGTGGTGAAAGGCTCTTACGGTTTCACCGTCACCATCACCACACCGTGCGACACAACCGGCGCCGAGAATTTGCCGGTGAACTTTCCCAGGTCCTTGTGCTGCCATAGATCGCGCACGGACGCACTCAAACTCGCGGGATAACCCAGGTCCTCCCACTTCGCGGAAATCTCGTGCGCCGCATCGCTGCGGTTCAGCAGCACGATGGCGCGGCTGCCATCTTTCAACTGCTTGGCCCAGACTTCCAGGTCGCCATCTTTCGCGACACGCTCGCCTTCGCGTCCAAGCGCATCCTGATCCACGGCAATCACTTCTTTGTTGGTAAGAATGTCGTGAATCTCGGGCCTCATCGTCTGCAGGTCATTGCCGGCGAGCAGCGGCGCAGCCAGGATCGCCCACAGGCTGAAGTGTGACTTATATTCGGTGTCGGTCATGCCGCCATTGCCGACCTCCAGCATATCGGGATCGTTCCAGTGCCCCGGCCCAGCATAGGACTGCAGGCCGACCTGTTGATCGAGAATGGCCAGCATGCCGTCGGAGCAGCAACTGCCGTCGGGCCATTTGTCGTGACCTTGCCAGCGGTCGCTGATGTCGCCCGTCGTGCGCCACAGGTTCCCGCCAACTTCCTTTCCCCACAGCCACGGCTTGGCCGTGCCCCATTCGCAGATGCTGAGCACGATCGGGCGGCCGCTGGCATCAAGCGCGGCGCGGATGTTGGCGTAAGACGCGCGTGCGTCCTGCGTAGAGGCGTGGCACCAGTCATATTTCAGATAGTCGACGCCCCACGACGCGTACATGACCGCGTCCTGATATTCGTGGCCCAGCCCGCCCGGACGCCCCGCGCAAGTTTTCGATCCGGCATCGGAATACACGCCGAACTTCAGACCCAGCGAGTGAATGTAGTCGCCCAGCGCCTTCATGCCGTGCGGAAAGCGCTGCGGATCGATCACGATATTGGCATTGGCGTCGCGGCTGACCTGCCAGCAGTCGTCAATGTTCACATACACATATCCGGCGTCCTTCATGCCCGATTTTACGACCGTGTCGGCCATGCCCTTGATCAAGTCTTCGCTCACGTTGCAAGCGAACTTGTTCCAGGAGTTCCATCCCATCGGAGGAGTGAGTGCAAGGCCTGCGGAAATCGGCAAAGGGCCGGCAGTCTTCTTCAGTTCGACGGGGCCGCTTTCTTCGCCCGCCTCAAAATTTCCAAGCAGGCGGTTGCCCGCCAGTTTCGCCGTGATGGTTCCGTCGCCGCCATTGGCCTGGAACTGCAGCGCCAGCGAGTCTCCCTGCCGGGTTCCGCTGACGATCGGGAAGTCTCCCACCGACGCGTTGATCATGCCGGTGATCTTCCCGTCCGCTTCTTTCAAATCCACGGACAACTGGATGACCTGCCCGCCGTTGTGGGTCGCGGTGCCTTCGTAATGTCCGGTGACGGAATCGCCCTGCGCGAAGGCCAGCGCGGCAACGCACAGGAGGGTGCAGACAGCCATGAGGCGAATGCAGCATCTTGTTTTCATGCAGAACGTTGTATCAGAACCGCGGGGGATTTTGCGAGTGAAAGTGACCCATCATTGTCGCGGGCGATCGTTTCCGCTTCCGCGCAGTTGGCGTGACTCTAAGGCGTCATGCTACCGTAAACGCGCAATTCAAAAGGAGCCTGCAATGAATCTGGCTTCACATTCTCGAAAATTTGCGTTGGCCATTATTCTTGCGACCGCAGGCCAGATGAGCGTGCCGGTTTTTGCCCAGGCCGGAAGTTCCATCGGGCAATTCGATGGCCACTCCGACGTCGGCACGGTGCTGCACGCCGGTTCGGTAGATTACGACGCCGCCAAACGCACGTACACCATCAGCGGCAGCGGCGAAAACATGTGGTTGAACGCCGACGCATTTCAGTTTGTCTGGAAAAAGATGTCGGGCGACGCAATCCTGACCGCCGATATCGCATTCCTCACCAAGACCGGCAACGAGCACAAGAAAGCGGTGCTCATGCTCCGCCAGTCGCTCGACGCCGATTCCGTCTACGCTGACGTCGCGCTGCACGCGAGCGGCCTGACCTCGCTCCAGTACCGCGACGAGAACGGCGCGACCACGCAGCAGATCCAGTCGAATGTGTCGGCTCCGCAGCGGCTACGGATTGCCAGGCGCGGCGATTATGTCTACATGTCACTGGGAGAAAAGGATCTGAGACTCGCCGGAGGCTGGCTGCGCATCCCGCTGCGAGGCGCGTTTTATGTTGGCCTCGGCGTCTGCTCGCATGACAAGAACGTCGTGGAGACGGCGCTGTTCTCGAATGTTGAGATCAAGCAACCAGCCGCCGCGACCGGCCAGCCGGTTTTGTACAGCACTCTGGAAACAATCGCGACCGACCCTGCCGACCGCCGCGTCAGCTACATTGCGAAAGGACGCTTCGAGGCCCCGAACTGGACCCGCGACGGCAAAGCGTTTCTCTTCAATCGCGACGGACGCCTTGAGCGCCTGCCGGTAGATGGGGACGCGCCCACCACGATCGACACTGGTTTTGCCACACGCCTGAACAACGACCACGGGATCTCGCCAGATGCCACGCAACTTGCAGTGAGCGACAATTCGCAGGAGGACCAGGAGTCCCTCGTGTTCATCGTGCCATTCGCCGGAGGCACGCCGCGCCGCATTACTCAGAAATCTCCGTCTTACTGGCATGGCTGGTCGCCCGACGGTAAAACGTTGGCCTTCGTCGGCCAGCGTAACGGCGAGTTTGATATTTATTCCATTCCGGTCGAGGGCGGCGAAGAAAAGCGCCTCACTACTGCCAAGGGGTTGGACGACGGCCCCGAGTACTCGCCCGATGGAAAGTACATTTACTTCAACTCCGAACGCACCGGCCACATGCAGATCTGGCGCATGAATGCGGATGGCAGCGATCAGGAACAGGTGTTCTCCGACAATCTCAATAACTGGTTCCCACATATTTCCCCGGACGGCAAATGGATGGTTTTCCTCACTTTCGACGCCAGCGTCAGCGGGCATCCGGAAAACAAAGACGTCACGCTGCGCCTGATGTCACTGGCCGACCAAAAGATTACGGTGCTGGCCAAATTGTTCGGAGGGCAGGGAACTATCAACGTTCCATCGTGGTCGCCCGACAGTTCGCGGCTGGCGTTCGTGAGTTACATGCTGATTCCGGCTGGAGAAGCGGACGGTGGTAACTGACGCAAGAGAAAATCGGGGATCGCTTCGTCGCGAGTGGGACAGAAAAAGCGGACAGAAAAAAGCCCATCCGAGCACAAGACTCGCTCAGGTGGGCCGGGTTCGAACTCGAGTCCGATTACTGTTTCGGAGTATCTTCGGGCTTGGCGTTCGGCTTCGCATCCGGCTTCGCGGGAGTTGCGGGGCCCTGCGCCTGCAGCTTGGCCAAGGACGCATCCACGCGCTTCTTGAAGTCGGGCTCGTCGCTGTTGACCAACCCGCTGAACGCGGTCTGTACCTGCATCTCGCAGTTGTTCCCGTGGGAATTCAGAATCACCGAGTTGGTGCGCTTTCCGGTCAGGGTTCCGCCGATGTTATAGGAGGCCGCCATGTCCTCGTTGTCGATGCTCATCACTCCGTACTTGCCGGAATTCCGAAGCGTGTCTTTAACCGCAGGCCACAGAGTGGCGCAGGGGACGTTGTACATCTCTTTGTGAGTCTTAGCGAATGCAGGTACCGCCAACAGCAAAAGAAGAACAATCGTAGCAAGTCTTTTCAAGTGTGACCTCCCATTTTGCGCGCATCTTAGCACAAGACCGCGCCCTTGATAATTCAGATGCCAGGTTGCTGCCTCCAGAAACCTCCGACCGCGCATTTACCCGAACCGAGCCTGTTTTCGGTCCAGCCCGCCTCCTGGAACATGCTTCTTTTGCACGGGAGCATGGTTCTTTTGCGCGTTTCTGAGCTACTTTGGGGTACGGCCCTCTATTTCGGTTTCTGGCCCTCCTAGCCCGCGCAATTGATTTCTACGCCAGCGTATACTTCCCCCGTTCAATCATCTTCTGCGCGATCTGCTGCCGCAGTTCGATGGTGTTGAACGGCTCGTACTTCGCCAGCCGCCGCAGGATGGCGAGTTGCGTCCGCAGCATGTCGCCGTCGGCCACCGCCGCAATCACCTTCCGGGCTGCGGATTCGACTTTCTCCATGGCCTGCGTCAGATACACGCGAGTCATGGCGAGCGGTAGCGTCGCGGCGGACTCGCCCTTGGCTTCGACCATCTTTTGCGCGCGCAGCACTGCCGATTCCATGGCGTAAGTTTCAATCGTCATGTCAGCGATGGCGCCCATCACTTCCTGCTGATCCTGAATCGCCGTCATGTACTTTTGCGTGGCCGATCCGGCAGCGAACAGGCCAAGCTTCTTCGCCTGGCCTACGAGTTTGCGTTCTTCGGCCAGCGAACCTTCGAGTTCGTCGCCGGTGGATGGACCCGAGAGCACCTCGTCCATCAGTTTCTTAATGGCGGGCATCAGCGGCAATTGCCCCGACATCGCGCGTTTCAGCAGGAAGCCGGTGATGATCAGCCGGTTGATTTCGTTGGTGCCTTCGAAGATGCGGTTGATGCGGGCGTCGCGATAGGCGCGTTCCGCCGGATACTCTTCCACAAATCCGTAGCCGGCATGAATCTGCAGGTTCTCGTCGACGATGTAGTCGATCATCTCCGAGCCCCACACCTTGATAATGGAGCACTCGACCGCGTACTCCTCGATCGCTTTGAGCGTCTGCTTGGCGGCGTCGGCGGCTGCCTTGTCGACCTCGCTCAGGGCGTGATCCATCATGGCGACTGTGCGGTAAACCAACGATTCGCCTACATAGAGCAGCGTCGCCATGTTGGCGATTTTCTCGCGTACCAGACCGAAATCGGCGATGACCTTGCCGAAAGCTTTGCGCTGCTTGGCGTAGCCGATGGCGTTCTCCAGTGACACGCGGCCCCCGCCCACGCACATTGCGCCCAACTTGAAGCGCCCCACGTTGAGAATATTGAAGGCGATCAGGTGTCCCTTGCCGATGTCGCCCAGCAGATTTTCCACCGGCACCTTGCAGTCATTCAGGATGATGGGACAGGTCGACGATCCGCGGATGCCCATCTTGTGCTCTTCGGCGCCCACCGAGAATCCGGGGAAATCTTTTTCCACCAGGAACGCCGAGAACTTCTCGCCGTCGATTTTTGCGAAGATGGTGAACAGGTCGGCGAAGCCCGCATTGGTGATCCACATTTTTTCGCCGTTCAGGATGTAGTGCTTGCCGTCCGGGGAAAGCACAGCGCGGGCGCGGCAATTCAGCGCGTCCGAGCCGGAAGTGGATTCCGACAGGGCGTAGGCACCGATAATTTCACCCGAGGCCAGCCGCGGCAGGTATTTCTTCTTCTGATCTTCGTTTCCGAAGTAGACGATGGGCAGTACGCCGATCCCCGTGTGAGCGCCCCAGGTGGTGGCGAAGCCGGCGTACTTGGCGATGTGGTCGGCGATCACGGCGGCGGTGACTTTATCCATCTCCAGCCCACCGTAGGCTTCGGGGATTTCCACCGAACTCAAACCCAACTCGCCCGCTTTCCGCAGCAGGTCGCGGGTAACGGAAAAATCCTTGTGCTCGATCTTTTCGACATTGGGCAGGATCTCGTTGACGGCAAACTCTTCCGCGGTTTGCCCGATCAGTTGATGCTGTTCGCTGAAGTCTTCCGGCGTGAAAATCTCGTCGGTCTGGCGTGATTCGAGAAGAAAACTGCCGCCGGCAATCTTTGTCCGGGGTACTGCTGTCGTGGTCGACATGGTGATCTCCCGAGGATTTCAAGAAAGACGTAAGAGAAAATCCCGGCATTCCGAACCGGGTTTAGGGCTCGCCCAATTCTACTGCCGGGGAGAAGGGAATGGGTAGGCTGAGAACCTGCCGCGCCAGCGGCAGGTTCCCAAGAGTATTCCGGTCTAGTGATAGCCGATGTCGAAGCCCCAGGATTCATAGGTCCAGGGTTCAAACGACAGGGTGTCACCGAATGGGAGAATTCCACCGTTTGAGCGGAATCGCCCGAATCCGAATGCCCCGACCGGGTAAGAGGAACTCCTCGCCATGCATTGCCGATAGCGATATTCCAATTGTTGATACAGGCGCGCTTCGCTCTGCATGGTTGATGCACGGCTCGAGCATTCGGCAGACCCCGGCACGGCGCAAGCGGTTTGTTGCGCTCCTTGCACAGCCACCATACGCTGGCGCTGCAGTGCCAAGGCCATACGCTCGGCTGAGCAGTCGTTGAGATAGCTCACCGTCTGGCCACATCCGCTCCCTAGCCAGAATCCCCAATGCGAGCAAGCGTACCGCCCATGAAAATGACGTGGCGGTGGAGTCGGCGTCTTGGTGATGCGGCAATTTCCGGTCAGGCAAATCCGGTGCCGCAGATCGGGTACGCTTGGGGTTGGCGGCTCAGGCATCCGCGGACGGTGCCTCAAGAACGAGAAGAATCCGCGCTTTTCGGGGCGTGCAGGCTCAGTCTTGACCGTTACTGGCGCGCGAAAAAGAAGAGCAGGATTGGTGTTCACGCGAGCGTTGAGAAGATCCGCTCGACTCAAGGAACTTCCGGAACTGGAAGTGTGAGAAGGGGATCCGGATCCGCGAGAACTCGAACCTGACCCTGCATTGTGAAAACTGGATCCGCCCGAGCTGTGAGAACTCGATCCTCCAGAACTGGACCCACCGGAGTGTCCGCCGCCCGAAGAGCCGGAAGAAGATACCAGACGACGAAGCGGACGAGCTCCCGCCTCCGCCCGAGTGTCCGCCGCCTCCGCCTCCTCCACCGCCTCCGCCCGCGCTGCCCCCGCCCCCGCTAGAGTGCCGGGCGTAGGCTCCGACGGACCAGACCAGCAAGGCCGCAATCAGAAGACGGGAGTGACGCATAAGTGCCTCCTTGACCTCGCGATTTCCTCAGATGATGGCGCTGGGGTCCAGCACCCCTGCACTGCACTCGCTGGGTATCCCAGCCGTCTGTGCCCGATACTCGGACACCGCAAGATTGTAGGATGACTCAGCCTGACTACACGCCGTTCCCGAGGAATTCTGTCGGCAGGCGTCGTCCCGCTCGTGCCGTGCCATTCTGACTCGTTCGGTAATGCCGGCCAGTCCTGCGGTTGCTAGGCTGCAGTCCCTCCAGCACACCGCGCCGTTCCAGACTTGTCCTGCAGGGCAGGATTGTGTAACACAGGCGCCGCCGTTCCACACTTGTCCGACCGGGCAGGTTTGAGAATCCATGCAGGCGGCCCCGTTGCGTATCTGTCCTGGCGGGCACGTTTGGTTCTGGATGGGGACGGTCGAGCAGTTTGTGGTCTGTCCGGGGGCGCAGGGGCAGGTAGGTCCCACGCAGACCCTGTGCCGCAGGTCAGACTGCTCCGGCGGCTGCGTCGTCGTCGTTTTGCAGTCGCCGTCGCCGCCTACGCAGATGCGGTGCCGCAAGTCGGGCTCGCTGGTCTTTAGTTTCTCCGGATCTTCTCCCATCTTGGGAGCGGGAACAATGCGCCCCGTCTCGGGGACTCGAGGCTGCGGCGCGACGCGCTCAGGCTCTGGCGTGTGGACGATCGGCATGGTCCGTGTGGACACCGAGTCATTCACCGGAGGTGGAGCTGGCGCTGTATGGATGACCGGCGCAGCATGCGTTTCCGGCATGCTCGGTGCCGGCGTGCTGATATGCGGCGTGCTGATGGCCGGGGACGGAGTCGAAGGCGGCGCCGCGCTCTCAAAGTGGGGTGCCGGCGCTGGACTCGGAGCCGGACTGGGGGCCGCGGCCGGGGGCGGCGCAGGTGGCGGAATGGAACTGGACGAACTGCCGTTATGCTGCGCCAGTGCGGCTGCGGAAAGAATCGGTGTGCTGAGAAGAACGACGGAGAGAACGGTGGGGAACTTCACAGAGCACCTCCTGCCAAACGAACAGACTGAGGGCTGAAGACCGCGCCCCTACTGCCTCGGACGCGCTTCCTCGTTGAAAGGATATCCGGAAACACTGTCAACGTGTTTAGCAATAGGGTAAAGAATTGTGACGAGTCTACTTAGAGATCGCTTATTTGTATGTAGCATGCAAAACCGTCGTTCTTACCTCAACCTTGCCGGAAGGCATTAGTGACTATGGTCGCAAGCTGCAAATCTTGATCCCGCGCGGTACAATCTCCGGTCTCGGGACGCGCCCGCCGGAAGGAGTACGAGATGTGTAAGTTGGCCGGTAAGATTGCGCTGCTCGTCGTTGTCGTCATCCTTTTGCTCGCTCCTACCCTGTTCGCTCAAAAGGCCGTGCGCAATCCGCAGCGGGAACTGGCAATCCGCCAAAAGTTGACCGCCCTCGCTCCCGCCGCAGTCCCCGTCTTCGATCAGGCGACGCAGGCCATGGACAACCACGAGGACGCCCGTGCCGAGCAGCTGTTCCGCCAGGTGCTGCAACAAGTTCCCGACTTCACTCCCGCCATGCGCCGCCTCGCGTTCTGCGTGAGCGCCGCCGGACGCACGGACGAGGCCTTGCCGCTGGTCGAGAACGCCGTCAAGATCGATCGCTCGGCCGACAATCTCATCAGCCTCGCGGAGGTATTGGCGTTCCCCAGCGAAAGCAAGCAGGGCACCGAGGAACAGCAGCGGCGCGCTCTGACGCTGGCGAAGGAAGCGACCGCCCTTGCGCAGAACTTGGACGATTCCAGCTACGCTTTCGTCACTGCCCAGATTGCGCTGAATCTGAATGACACGGACGAATTCCGTTCGGCCACGGACTTTCTGGTTCGCAAGTTTCCCGACCAGATGACGACTCATTACTTCCACGCCATCGCAGCCGCCATGGACGAGCACTGGATTACCGCCGAGGATGAAATCAAGAAGGCCGGCAAGATGGGGCTGCCTGCGCATAACGTGCAGGCATTCCTGGACACGGGCGTACATACGCGCGCTCTGGCTTGGCGCGCGGGATATTTTGCCGGAGGTCTGATCGCGGCGTGGGCGCTCGGCCTGCTTTCTCTGTTTCTGGCCGGCAAAGTGTTTTCCAGGCTCACGCTCCGCTTCATCGAAAACGCGGACATGAACTCCACCGTCAGTCCGGCGGAAACCACGCTTCGCCGTTACTACCGCGGCTTGATCAACCTGGCCGGATCGTATTACTACCTCTCAATCCCGTTCGTGATCTTTCTGGTTCTCGCCGTGACCGCGGGAATTGTGTACGCCTTCCTCGCGCTCGGCCGCATTCCCATCAAACTGGTTTTAATCCTGGTGGTGGGTGCCGTCGTCACCGTCTATAAGATGATCCACTCGTTGTTCGTGAAGGTGAATACCGAGGAACCGGGGCGTCCGCTGGCGCAGGAGGAAGCTCCCGGCCTATGGAATCTGGCTCGCGAAGTCGCGGAAAAACTCGGCACTCGCCCGCTCGATGCCATCCGCGTCTCGCCCGGCACCGAGATGGCCGTTTACGAGCGCGGCAGCTATAGCGATCGCCGCAAAGGCCTTGGCAAGCGCACGCTGATTATGGGTCTCGGCCTGATTCCCGGTTTCGATCAGAATCCCTTCCGTGCGGTACTGGCGCACGAATACGGACATCTCGCTCACGCCGATACCGCTGGCGGCGATGTTGCTCTGCGGGTGAACCAGGACATGATGAAGTTCGCCATCGCCATGGCGCGCGCCGGACAGGCCGTCTGGTGGAATCTTGGATTCCAGTTCCTGCGGCTCTATCACTTCCTGTTTCGCCGCATCAGCCACGGCGCCACTCGCCTGCAGGAAGTGCTTGCCGATCGCGCCTCGGCCCGCCTCTACGGCGCTAAAGCTTTTGAAGACGGCCTGCGCCACGTGGTGCGCCGCGGGATTGAGTTCCACCACTTTGCCGGCCAGGAAATCGAGGACGCGCTCAAGGCCCGCCGCGCGCTGCAAAACATCTACGCGCTGGAGCCGACAAGTTCGCAGACAGTGGAGGAGAAGATCGAGAAAGAGATCAATCGCCAGACTTCCGAAGACGACACTCACCCCAGTCCGGCGGATCGTTTCCGCTTGCTGAGCCGAGTCCCCAGCCAGGCGTTTTCCGGTGCATCCGCACCGATGTGGGATCTGTTCGCCGATCGCGATGCGATCACGAAAGAGATGAATCAGAAAGTCGAGAATCTCGTACGACAGTCTGCCTCGTAACCGTTCGACGGGGAACTAAGTCGCGCGTTATACGGTCTCGAAGATTCCCGCCGCGCCCATGCCTCCGCCGACGCACATGGTGACCATGCCATAACGCGCCTTACGCCGTTTCATTTCGCGGATCACGCTCGCGGTCAGCTTCGCCCCCGTGCATCCCAGCGGATGCCCTAACGCGATTGCCCCGCCGTTGGGATTCACTTTGGCGGGATCGAGTCCAGCTTCTTGGATCACCGCCAGCGACTGCGCCGCAAACGCCTCGTTCAACTCGATGACGTCGATGTCTGCCAGCTTCAGCCCTGCCATCTTCAGCGCCTTGGGAATGGCAAACACCGGCCCCAGTCCCATCTCCTCCGGCTTGTATCCGGCGGTCGCAAATGAGACATAGCGCGCCAGCGGCGTGATTCCCAGCGCCTTCGCTCGCTCCGCCGACATGACGACCGCCGCCGCGGCGCCATCTGACATCTGCGACGAATTGCCCGCCGTCACCGTTCCTTTCACATGAAACGCCGCTTTCAGCGCCATCAAGGCCTCAAGCGAGGTATCCGCACGCGGGCCCTCGTCGACTTTGAACACGATCTCCTGCCGCTTCGGTTTCGACCCATTTGGCGTGGTGAAACTCACGGGCACGGGCACGATTTCGTCGTCGAACTTTCCCGCCTGGATCGCCGCCATCGCCTTCTGGTGGCTGTGGAGAGAGAACTCATCCGCCGCCTGTCGCGTGATGCCGAAGCGGTGCGCCACGCGCTCAGCCGTCAGGCCCATCGAGAGATACGCGTCCGGATAGTTTCCCACCAGCCACGGATTCGGCGAGATTTTATGTCCGCCCATCGGAATCATCGTCATCGACTCCGTCCCGCCCGCCACAATCGCATCCGCCCCGCCCGCCATAATGCGCTCGGCCGCCATGGCGATCGCCTGCAGCCCGGAAGAGCAGAAGCGGTTAATCGTGAGTGCCGACACTTCTACCGGCAGTCCCGCGCGCAAAGACGCAATGCGCGCCACGTTCATGCCCTGCTCGGCTTCGGGCATGGCGCAGCCGAGAATCACGTCTTCGATTTCTTTAGGGTCGAGCTGCGGCACGCGCTCCAGCGCCCCTTTGATGGCCACCGCCGCCAATTCGTCGGGCCGCGTGGCCCGCAGCGTTCCCTTGTAAGCCCGTCCAACCGCCGTACGTACCGATGATGCAAGGATGATTTCACGCATAGATTTACACCGTGATGTATTCGGTTGACGCGCTAGGCATTGGGATGGGGTCGCCGTTCTGGCGCATACCTTCGAGGTGAAATTCCATTGCCTCGCGAATCAGGGACTTCACTTCATCGAGCGTCGTACCAGCCACTCCAAGCCCCGGGAGATCGGGAGCGAATGCGCCCCAGCCCGTGGCCGACTTTTCATAAATGACTAGATATTTCATTTCAACCCCGCCTGCTTCAGGATATTGTTTAACGTTCCCGGTGGAATGTCCACTGGCGGATGTCCGGCGACAGTGACGGTTCCAGGTTTCGTCGGATGGTGAAATTGCCGGTGACTGCCTTTTGTTCGCACGAGTCGCCAGCCATCCTGCTCCAGCTGCTTGATGACGTCGCGGACTTTCATAGTTCCGCCCTACTCCTTGACAGGTTCCGGATCGCTTCCCTTCCAGTCGTCAAGCATGACCTTGCATTCGACGAGCAAACGACTCAATTCCGGAAGAACCTCTTCTATCAGGACAGCCTCTTTAAGCTTCTTCTGCTTCCAGAAACGCTTTGCACCACGATCCTCGAAAGCACAAACCCAGACGGTAAACTTGAGCTCCTTCTCATCCTTGAGGAACACTTGAATCAACTTGCGGACATTCTCCGTGTTCCAAATGAGGGACCGTTCAGGCCAGTTGTGGTACTTGCGCCGATGCTGCAACGCGTGGCTCTTGGCAAAGGCTTCGAACTCAGGGTCAACACGCAAGAGAGGAGCCTCCATCCGGTCCCACTCTTCCTTTGGGCCGTGAAAGCCGTTCGGCATCGCTAATTCCTCAGCGTCTTCCCCGTCTTCAGTGTGTACTGGATTCTCTCCTGCGTCTTCTTCTCGCCGCACAGCGACTTGAAGCTCTCGCGCTCCAGATCGAGAATGTACTGCTCGCTCACCGGAGTTCCCGGCGTCACGTTGCCGCCGCAAAGCACCTCCGCGATCTTTCCGCCGAGCTTCACTTCGTAGTCCGTGATGTAGTCTCCCTGCCGCATCAGGTGCACGCCCATCTTCAGCGCCGCCAGCAGGCTCTCGCCAGGTGCCGGAATGTCTGTGCGCGGTATGGGAGCCTTATATCCGGCGCGCACCAGTTCGAGCGCTCGCTCTTTGGCATCGGTCAGGACCCGCTCGCGATTCATGCTGATGCGGTCGGAATCCGACAGGAATCCGAGCCCGCGCGCCTCATGCGCCGACGTGGCAACTTTCGCCGTGGCGATGGTCTCGAACGCTTTCTTCATCGCTTCCATCATTTCTACGGAGCCGGCCAACGCCTCGCCAGAAACTTTGCCCCGCGATGCCGCGGCGCCGTCCACCGCCCGCAGCAACATCTCTTTGCAGCCGCCGCCGCCCGGCAGCAGGCCCACCCCAATTTCCACCAGCCCCGTGTATAACTCCGCGTGCGGCTGGCGTGCCGGTGCGTGCAGGGAAATCTCCGTGCCCCCGCCCAAACATAGGCCGAACGCCGCGGCGACCACTGGTTTTGGAGAGAACTTGATCGCCTGAGTCATCCCCTGAAACTGCTTGATGGCGAGGTCGACGTCGTCCCACTCTTCTTCCTGCACGCTCATCAGCAGCAACATCAGGTTCGCGCCCACCGAGAAATTCTGCGCGTCGTTGGTAATCACGAACGCGTCAAAGTTGTCTCCCGGCCCGCCGGGTTTCAGCGTTTGCGTAATCAGCCCAATGATGTCCGCGCCGAGCGAGTTCATCTTGGAATGAAATTCCAGGCACGCGACCCCATCTCCCAGATCCACCAGCGACGCGCCGGAATTCTTCTTCACCACGCCGTTCGACTTCTTGGCGACCGTGACCGACCATACGCCCGCCGGAACCTGAACCGGTTGCCAGCTACCAGTTCCCAGGTTCCAGAACTTCCGTCCAGATTTCGCCGAGCTGTCGTCGGCGTACCATGACTTTTGTCCCGCCGCCAGCAGATTCTCCACATTCGCGGCAACCGGCTTGCCTTCCTTGTTCATGCGCGCGACAGTAGCCTCTACCCCCGCCGCATCCCACAGTTCAAACGGACCCAGTTCCCAATTGAATCCCAGCTTCATGGCGCGATCGATTTCCACAATTGAATCGGAAATTTCCGGCACGCGATTCGCCGAGTACGTCCACAGTTCGCTCAGCGCCGTCCACAGGAACGTGCCCGCTTTGTCGGCTTTGCCGCTGCCATCGCCCAGCAGCATCCGGATGCGCGCCCCGGTCTCTTCCACGTTCTTCGCCATGTCGAGCGCGGCAAACTTCGGCTTCTGCCGCGGACGGTATTCGAGCGTCTTCCAATCGATCGCCATGCGCTCGTCCTCTCCGCCCGCGCCTTTCGCCTTCTTGTAGAAGCCGCCCTTGGTTTTGTCGCCCAGCCACTTGCGTTCGATCATCTGGCGGAAGAAGTCGGGCAGCTTCAGCTGGCTGCGTTCGTCGTGGACGTTCGTCGTCATGTTCCCGACCACGTGCCCGAGAATGTCGAGCCCGACCAGGTCGATGGTTCGGAATGTGGCCGACTTCGGCCAGCCCACCGCCTGCCCGGTCAGCGCGTCCACGTCTTCGACACTAAAATCCATCTCCTGCATCAGCCGGATCACATTCAGCACCGAAAACGTCCCGATGCGATTGCCAATGAAATTTGGCGTGTCCTTCGCCATCACCACGCCTTTGCCCAGCCGCATATCGCAGAAATGCGCGACGGCATCCATCAGGCCACTGTCGGCCTCGGGTGTGGGAATCAGCTCCAGCAGCCGCATGTAGCGTGGTGGATTGAAAAAGTGCGTGCCAAACCACGCCTTGCGGAAATCGCCGGAAAATCCTTCCGCAATCTTCCCCACCGGCAATCCGCTGGTGTTCGTCGTGATGATCGTTCCGGGTTTGCGCACCGCCTCCACCTTGCGCAGCAGAGCCCGCTTCAGGTCGAGGTTCTCGACCACCGCTTCGATAATCCAGTCGACTTCGCCGAGTCTCTTCAGATCGTCTTCAAAATTCCCCACGGTCACCAGCCGAGCCAGTGATGCCTCCATGAATGCGGCCGGCTTCGATTTTTTCGCGGCGTCGAGGCCGCCAGCGGCAATCTTGTTGCGCGACCCGGCGTCCGCGTCCGCAGGAACGATATCGAGCAGGTAACTCGGAATGCCGGCATTGGCAAAATGCGCGGCGATGCGAGCGCCCATGGTGCCGGCGCCCAGTATGGCGACTCTATCAATGCGCTTCATGATCGGGCCTCACGAAAAACACTTTGGGTATGGATGCGATTTGAGGGAGCGAACCAGCGAGGGAGTTTGGATCTTGGAGCTCGCATGCACGAACAGGTCATACTAATCCCCGCTGTCACTTTGTGCCACCGCTGCTCAGGCTTTTTCTTCGTGTGTGTCCACGGTCACAGAAGCATCCTGTCTGAGATCTTCGTGGCTCCCCAGGTATTCGATGGCCTTCTTCGCCATCTGTTTCTCCCCGCGGTAGGCGAGAAGCTTGGGCGCGTCTTCCAGTTTGATCCAGCGCGCCCGAGCCACCTCAATCCGCATCTCCTCGGAGATGTTATCGATGCGCCCTGACTTGTACTGCAGCAGATAGAAACTGACGATCTTGAAGACGCGCTCGCCATCTCCCCAGCTACGCACATAGGCGTACTTGATGTCAGCCAGCTTCATGATCGGAGTCGCCGTAATGCCCGTTTCCTCCCGGACTTCGCGCAGCGCCGCCTCCAGCGCCTTTTCGCCGCGATCGACCAATCCCTTGGGCAGACAGACCGTAGCCTTGCGCGCGCGGGCTCCGCGCCGCGACGGTGCAGGTTTGTCGGATAGCTGTTCCTGGGGCAACTCAATCGCTGCCATCCACCAGGAGTCGTCCTTGTAACGAACCACCACCCCGCCGGCTGAAATCTCGCGCACCATACTCTCCGCAAGTTACCAGTTTTGCGGGAGTTCGTCACTTCACGCGTTCACGCCTGCCGCACGAGGCGCACCTCCGAGACGCTTCCGCGCAATTGCCTCATGTACTCGATGGTGTTGGAAATACTATCGGGACGGAGATTGAGCCCGCCGGCAGGCCCTAGCTAAACATCAAAAACCAACGGAGGCAAAACACACATTCAGAGAAGGAACCTGGGAGGTTGAAGCTCGTGTTGCAGTCGACGACGTCTGGGGTTAGTGGTGCCGACTGGCCGTGTGCTGAGTGATGTGTTCCGCGGCCATGGCTGCGCGTGGGGTAATCGATTGGTCGGGGAGAGAGGATGTGAACCTCCGACCCCTGGCCCCGAAGCAGATTCCAGAGCCTGCTGAAATCTATGGAGATATGTTGATCGTAATCGATTGACATTGAATCGATTGCGGCTCGGCATTCGGCCCGTATTGAATTCTGTTGAAGTCGTGTGCTTGCGCAGCTACAGGATCGTCTCCATTCATGGGACGAACAAATAACCAATGCCAGCCTTATTCCTTATGCGCTGTCCATTTTGCCGTCGTTTGGTCCTCCTTGTCCTCGACATCCAGGGTCAATGTTTTCCCGTCGGATGAAATCTTCATCCGCCTAACCGAAAGTATCTTCCCGTCGCGCTTGTCGGTTTCCTCTACGGTGTTGTCATCAATCCTTTTGAGCGAAACGCTGGTGGTGCCTGGATCGCCCTTGAAGGGATAGTCCTTGCCGTCAAACTTCGCGGTATAAGATTCGCCCGTGCGCTGAGTCATGCTGAGGCCGTCTGGAGTTGCGCTGAAAGTCACGGCCGTCATGTTGTCGGATGCGCTCTCAACCTTTTCGAACTGCCATGAGCCCGAAGTCTTGTTCGCGCCGGCCGGAGCAGGAGCTACTCTTTTCGAGGTGTCCGCCCCGCTGGTTTCGTGTCCGTTGTCCCAGGCTGTCCACTCTGATTTCAACGTGTTTCCATCTTCCGATGCGGTGTTTTTGGACCTGGAGACCATCTTGCCGTCCTTCTTAGTGACCACTTCGATGGTGTGGTCGTCGACCTCGCGGACATTGATGGTGTCGGAATAGGGCGAGCCTTTTCGCTCATGATCTTTCCCGTCAGCCTTGGTGGTGATCTCGGGATTGCAATCGCAGTGATACACGCCGTTTTGCAGGGATTGAATGAACGGCTTGCCGCCAATCTGCCCGCTTTGCATGTCAAAACGCCAGGTCCCGGTGAAAGCGCTTTGCGCAAACAGCGTTGCGGGCGCGAGGAACGTCAGAACAACCAGCAGCTTTTTCATCGTCAAACCTTTCTGAGGCGTAGCCTCTTTCCGCTTTCCTTAACCGAGAGCTCGATGCTCATGCTCAAAATCACTCAGTACACAATGAGATAGAAGTAATCGCCTACGGTATTGCCGCTGCAGTCGCTGGTTAGCACTTGCACCGTATTGGGGGAAATTGGGTCAGCCCCTAAACACGTGTGGAAAACCGGCGGGTACATTCCCGCCGACTGTTTGCTCGTCAGACTGAAGAACCGGTCGTCTATTTCAAAACCGAAGTCGAAGTCCCAATAGCCACTACCGAAACCGTCTTCGGTGAAGTTAATGCCGCAGGGCGGAGTTGTGGCGGCTGCTCCGCTGAGCGCAGAGTTGAAACACCGTAGAATGGAATAGGGTGCAGTATAAGCATTTACAAAGACCATCGCCTTGACCATGCCGCCAGCCGAGCGCGCCTGCGACACGTTGCCCTGCACGTCCAGCGTTGCTGTGGGTGAGGTCGTTCCGATGCCAACTTGGCCTGAGGCCGTCAAGGTCATTACATCGACTGCGGCGCTGTCATTCCGAAAGTTCAGCTTGTTGGCCCCCTGCGATGCGCCCGTTCCGGTGTTCAGAATCTGCCAGAACATCCCACCGGTTCCGGTCGTCTGCATCTCCAGCGCGGTTCCGACCCCTGCCAGCGGCGCCTGCGCCAGGATCGTGAGGTAATTGGGTTGCGACACCGTCAAACCCCATGTGCCCGAGCCGCCGCTGATGGCCTGGTTGTTCGTAAAAACGTTAGCCGCCGCGAGCATCGGCACCTCGGTCGTGTCGAGATTCAGGGTGACCTTGCCGCCGTTGCCGCCACCGGTAAGGCCGGTTCCGGCGGTCACGCCGGTCACGCCGGTCACGGTGCCGGGAAATTTCTGGCCCTTGATGAATGTCACTTTGCCAGTCTGATCCACATTGAAGGCAGTGCCACTGATGGATAGTGTCGGGTCGGTTCCATTGGGGAACAGGGTTAGCGTGTCGCGGACGTCTCCCTTCCCATTGACATCGAGTGTCGCGGCGGGAGCGTTGGTGTTGACCCCGATCTGGGAGCTCTTCTGGAACATCACCGAATCGACGATGTCGCTGGCGCTGTTCCACATCGGAATAAAGTCCACCACGCCCTTGCCCGTGACCGCCGGATTCGCCGGAGGCGCTGCATTGTTCTTTGTAGCAGCCACAGTTGCACCAGTCGGGGTCTCCGCTCCAATTCCCTGACTCTTGTTCGCTAAGACGAATGCCGAAGGCGGCAATCCGCCGATGGTTTCTGCGTCAGCGGCCTTGAGCGCATAGGGGACGCTCAACAGGAGTATGCGCGGCTGTTCACTTCCACTGTTGATCGTCACTCCCAGCCATCGCGCCTCGCCCGAGGTGAACAAATCCAGCGGCAGCCCGTCCGGTTTAGTTGCCCCCAGTTGAACGGTGTAGTTGCCCTTGACATCAGCACTCACGTTTTGGGTTTCCATCCAGAGCGGAGCACCCTCGTACTGATCTTTGTAGATGGCGAATGTTGCCTCGGCAATTCCGGTGAGGATCTTCCCTTCGGTATCAGCGGTTTTGCCGGAGAAGTTCACCAGGCGAGGAACGACCGCCGACGATGTCGAAGCGACTGGCTGTTGCTGGGCGTTTGTGAACGAACAAAACAACGAGGCTCCAATAAAGGCAGCGAGTAGACGAGCGCGGAAACTCATAACAACCCCCAAGGTGAAGAGGCTCTCAATGGACCATCAGGTGAATCTTTCGAGTCGAAGAAAGGCAGCAGCGTGGCTGCATCGCTTTTCGGATTGCCCAGACCCCCAGACCATGACGTCAGTACACAACTAGGTAGATCTTGTTATCAAAGAAGAGGGAACTGCAGCCGCTGCCCCCGCAACTGTTGATGAAGGCATTCGTCAGCTCTACGCGGTGAGGAGTGAGCAAGGCTTGATTTTGACAAGAACCTTCGATATCTGTGCAGGCGGCGACCATGAATGCGGACGAAGCCCCTCCGGTTGCAGAGAGAATGCGGTCATCAATTTGAAAGCCCAGGTCGATTATGTAGTCTCCCTTGAAGTTATCGATGATGGTGAAGCCGCAGGGCGGCGTAGTGGCGGCCGCGCCAGAAAGAGTGGAGTTGTAGCAAGTGGGAAATCCACCGCCATTGAACGGGCTGAAAAGAAACATGGCCTTGACTATGCCGCCGGCGGTACGCGACTGCGATACGTTGCCCGAGGTGGCGATACTGCCCTGCACGTCCAGGGTTGCTGTGGGCGAGGTCGTTCCGATGCCAACCTGGTCTGAGGCCGTCAGGGTCATCACATCGACTGCGGCGCTGTCATTCCGAAAGTTCAGCTTATTGGCCCCCTGCGACGCGGCCACTCCGGTGTTCAGAATCTGCCAGGACATCCCACCGGTTCCGGTCGTCTGCATCTCCAGGGCGGTTCCGACTCCTGATTGCGGCCCCTGCTCCAGGATGGTGAGGAAATTCGGTTGCGACACCGTCAGACCCCATGTGGCCGGACCGCCGCTGATGAACTGGTTGTTGGTAAAAACGTTGGCCGCCGCGAGCAGCGGCACCTCGGTCGTGTCGAGATTCAGGGTGACCTTGCCGCCGTTGCCGCCGCCGGTAAGAGCAGTTCCCGCGGTCACGCCGGTCACGGCGCCGGGAAATTTCTGGCCCTTGATGAAGGTCACTCTGCCAGTGTGATCCACATTGAATGCGGTGCCACTGATGGCTAGTGTCTGGTCGGTTCCATTGGGGAACAGGGTGAGGGTGTCGCGGACATCTCCCTTCCCGTTGACATCGAGCGTCGCGGCGGGAGCCGTGGTGTTGACCCCGATCTGGGAGCTCTTCTGGAACAGGATGGAGTCGACAATGTCGCTGGTCGAGTCCCACATGGGGATGAAGTTCGCAACGCCTGTGCCGGTAACCGCAGGATTGGCGGGGGGAGCGGTCTTCGCGCTGGACGCGGCCTTCCCTTCTCCCGGTTGCGCCTTGTTGGCCAACACAAAGGCGGATGCCGGCAGCCCGCCCAGTGTCTGCGCGTCTGCCGCTTTCATCGCATACGGCACCGCGACCAGCAGTACTCGCGGCTGTTCCTCTCCGCCGTTCACGGTCAGAGCCAGCCAGCGCGCTTCGCCGGTCGTGAACAGATCGACCGGCATGCCGTCCGGCTTGGTTGATCCCAGTTGTGCCGTATAGTTGCCGCGTGCGTCCGGCTGCACGTTCTGCGTTTCCATCCAGACGGGCGCTCCGCCCTGCGGTTCGCCGTAAATCAGGAAGGTCACGCCCGTGGTCGAGCTCAGGATTTTCCCGCTGCCGTCCTTCAGAACTCCGCTGTAATTGATCAGGTTGGGCACTGCGCGCACGGCGGTCGTTTGCTGGGCTGAGGCAAAAGCCACAAAAAAGAACAGAGCAATCAAGGCGATCAGAATTCTCACGCGTTCCATGGATGCCTCCAGAAGTCCCGCGCAGCTCCGGAGAGCCGCGTCAAATGGCAGGCATGTTGCGTCGGAGGCGGCAGGGGGGCAATAGCGCGGCGCCTGTCCGGTCATTACTTTTCATGTCGCCGCAAGCCACAGAAAACGCGCCGGATGCGATGTTACGGAGGGCCGGGTTAGAATGATTCGCCGGGGTACGCTGGGGGAAACGTGTCTTCGGAACTGCCAACCAAACAGGCGCGAATCCGCTTTGGAGACGGCTTCGAGCTGAATTGTTCCACCTGTCAGGTGTTCCGCGCGGGACGGCTGCTGAAGGTAGAGCGCATTCCGACGGAGATCCTGATTCGCCTGGTGGAAACTCCTGGAGAGGTCGTCAGCCGGGAGCAGCTGGTTGACCACGTCTGGGGCAAAGACGTTTTCCTCGATACCGACAACAGCATCAATGGCGCAATCCGCAAGATTCGGCAGGTACTGCGCGACGACGCCGAGCAACCCCGCTTTATCCAGACCGTAACCGGGCAGGGTTATCGCTTCATCGCGCCCCTCGAAGTGGTCAGCCCGGCCGTCGAAGTAGCATCACCACCGTCGGTGCCAGCGGCAACAACCCGGGCGGATGTCCCGACAGCGCTGCCTCCCAGGAACTGGGTGAGGCTGTTGTTGCTGGGTGCGGCTGCCATCACCTTGGCGGCGGTCGCCACCCTTCTCTTCCGCTCTCGGTCCGGGCACGTCTTTACTGGTCAACGCCGCATGCTGGCCGTCCTGCCGTTTGAGAACCTGACGGGGGATGCCAGCCAGGAATACTTTACCGATGGCCTGACGGAAGAAATGATCACGCAGCTGGGACGCGTGGATCCCTCCCGGCTCGGCGTCATTGCCCGAACCTCGGTGATGAACTACAAGGGGGCCCGCAAGCCCCTCACCGAGGTGGGACGGGAACTGGGAGTCGAATATGTGCTGGAGGGCAGCGTCCGCCGCGATGGCGGCAAAGTGCGCGTGACCGCCCAGCTGATTCAACTGAGCGATCAGACTCACCTTTGGGCCCAGGAATATGATCGCGAACTGCGAGACATTCTCGTCATTCAGAGCGACATATCGGCGGAGATCGCCTCTGAAATTGAGCGAGAACTGGGCGCCCCGCAGTCGCGCCCCGCACGCGCGGACGCAATGACTCCGGAACGTTCGGAAGCCTACGATTCTTATCTTAAGGGTCTGTACTTCTTTAACAAGCGCTCTGCGTTTCCCGAGGCCATCCGGAACTTCCAGCAAGCCGTGGCCAGGGACTCGCAATATGCCTCTGCCTACGCGCTCCTGGCCGATTCCTATACGCTCATGGGAGCATACGAACAGCTGCCCGCGTCCGATTTTGCGGAGCAGGCCCGAGCCGCGGCTTCGCGCGCGGTTGAACTCGACGACCGCTCCGCCGAAGCGCACACTGCGCTGGCGCTGATCGTGCAAAACCACGACTACGACTGGACCACTTCGGAGCTGGAGTTTCGCCGCGCCATTGCGCTCGACCCAAACTACGCTACTGCCCATCAATGGTACGCGGAGCACTTGATGTGGCTCGGCCGCTTTGATGAGGCCCTGGCGGAAAGCGAACGCGCCCGGCAGCTCGATCCCCTGTCGCTCGTCATTGCCACCGACGATGCCTACCTGCTCTACACCTCGCGCAAGTATGGCCCCGCCATCAAGGAGTTCCGTTCGGTGCTGGACCGCGATCCTGGATTCGCACGCGCGCACGATATCGGTCTTGTGTATGTACAAACCGGTCAATGCTCCGCCGCGCTGAACGATTGGCACGCCCAGCTGGTGCAGAATCTCGGGTCGTATTGGGCGCGAACGGCATACCTGGAAGGCCGCTGCGGCCGGCCTGAACTGGCCCGCCAGGCGCTCGCCCGAGTGCTGGAACTCGACAAGCAGCATTCCCGCAACGTCACAATGCTGGCGGCAACTGCCTATCTCGGAGTGGGGGACAAGGAAAAGGCCGTTGACTGGCTTGTCAAGGCGTATCAGCAACGCACGAATGAGCTGACCAAATTAAAGGTGGACCCGGTCTTCGATCCTCTGCGGAACGATCCTCGATTTCAGGATCTCCTGCGGCGGGTTGGCCTTGACAGGTAGGCTGAGCCCCGCCAAGGTTGCCTCTTGTGCTCAAAGCCCAACAGCGAAGTACGTCAGGTTTCCGACTCCGGGGACGTGTCGCTGATTCAGGCAGCGTCATCCGACTCAGGCGAATCGATATCTTTCAACGAGTTTCAACAGTTGATGGTGAGTGGCGCGCTCCAACTGTAGACGATTCCGTAGACGGTGCTGCATCGCTCCCAGTGGCTGACTTGCAGTGTTTATGTGGGTTTGACCACGAGAGCACATGGGCCGATATCAGGTGGTCGGTTCGTCGCGAGTATAACAGGGAAGCTGGTGGGCCCACCAGGATTTGAACCTGGAACCAACAGATTATGAGTCTGCTGCTCTAACCGTTGAGCTATGGGCCCGCTCACCGTTATCAGCATTCTACCCGCAAAGCAAAATGTTGCGCTGAAACCGCATCGTCTCATGCCCGTAAAAAAAATGGCGGCAACCAGGTTCGGTTGCCGCCGTCAAGCTAGGATTTGTCAGTCTTACTGCACGACTTCCTTCACTGCCGCCGAGGTGCTCGTCTTGAAGTGAACATCTCCAACGTAGGTCGCCGTGATGGTGTGCGTTCCCACCGCCAAGGACGACGTTGTGAAGGTCGCTTTATTCGTCGAACTCACAACTCCGGATCCAATGACGGTAGTTCCGTCTTTGAAGTTGACATTTCCGGTTGCGACTCCGCCGAAAGCCGGATGAATCGTTGCCGTGAAAGTCACCGGGTTGCCGTGCGTCACTGGGTTGATCGAAGCCGCCAATGTGGTCGTGGTCGCCGCCTTGTTCACGGTCTGCGCCAACGGTGACGAAGTGGAGCCCGTGAAATTCGTATCTCCCGAGTAGACCACCGTCATGGAGTGAACTCCGACCGTCAGAGCCGCCGTAGTGAAGGTAGCCACCCCGCCAGCCAGCGTTCCGGTGCCCATAATCGTGGTCCCGTTCTTGAAGCTTACGGTTCCAGTCGCCGTGCCGCCAAACGCTCCCGTTACGGTAGCGCTGAAGGTGACCGACTGGTGCCACGACGACGGGTTCACTGAAGACGTGACCACCGACGACGTCGAGGCTTTGTTCACGGTTTGCGTGATTGGAGACGATCCAAGGGCGATATCTTTGCCGCTGCCCCCGTAGACCGCGATGATCGTGTGGTTGCCCAGTGCCAACGCGCTCGTGGCGAACGTTGCCACGCCGCCGCTGAGTGCAACCGTTCCCATAACCACGCCGTTGTTCTTGAAGGCCACGTTGCCGAGAGGCGTGGGACCGAAGCTCGCCGTTACAGTCGCTTTGAACGTAACCGACTGATGGAAAGCCGACGGGTTCACCGACGACGTGACGACCACAGTGACCGGCGATTTGATCCAGAAGCTCACCGACTTGGTCGTCTCATAGTTCCCCGCCACGTCACGGCTGTAGAACGCCACCGTGTGGTTTCCCACGGTCGATACAACAAAAGCCCCGCCGTAGGTAAGCAATGCGCCGCCATCAACCTGATAGTACGTTGCGAAAATGCCGCTACCCGGGGTAGGATCGCTGGCCGTGAGCGTCACCGTTACCGGCGACACGTAGACCGACCCCCGTGGCGTGCCCGCCAACGCGGCTGTCGTGGTAGGCGCGATCGTGTCGTAGCCAATGGGCCCGTACACGTACTCGGCATTCCAGCCGGAGTTGTCGTAGGCCCGCACTACCGCATAGTGCCAGCCTTGTCCAACCCCGCCCGCGCAGCTCCCGCCGCCGGCGAATTCAACACAACCCGCCGTTGCGTTGGCGAATTGCGGACCACTGTAGTAGCCGTCGCCAAAACCTGGAGTCGACAGACTGTTGCTGTCGGGAATATAGGTATCCCAGGTTTGAGTGAAGCCAGCTACACCGGTCGGCGGCAAGGAGCAGCAACCACTGGTATCCGTCACCGTCCAGCTGACAATCTGGTCGGTGTTGTACCAAACGCTGGTCGTCGGGCCCGTAAAATTGACCGACGGCGCGCCAAAGTCGCCGGCTTCATAAGTGTTGATTGCCCAGGCGAGCTGCAACATGTTGAACGAGCCCCAGCCGGTGACCGGGTCCCAGCCAGTGAGCGTGCAGTAGTAACCCAGTCCGTAAAACGCGGTGACGTCGTTGTTGTTACAGCCGGACGTGATGTCATAGAAGGGATAGTGCGACGGGTAAGTCGGGTTTTCTCCAAAATAGTAGAGATAGTAGTTACCGTTCCCGAGCGGCCCGCACCCGTGGCCATTGCACAATCCACCGCTGATGACGCTGCTCAGATACAGCAGATACGCTTCCTCGTTGGCGAAGAAGCCCGAGGTTTCCGGCGCCACGATGCTGGTGCCGCCATTGCCGCTCAGCACGCCCTGGAAGTAAATGTTCTGCGGGGTGTTGTACCAGTCTGCGTTGAGTGCGATATCCGGCACGCCGCGGCTGGGAACGCCGACTAGGGAGCTCTGGTAGCTCGGCACCCCATAGAAGGTGCTGTAGCCACCCGTGCTGCCGCCGTCGTTCGACCCGCAACCGGCCGGGCCACCCGTCCACGCCACTTCCGAAACGTAGTTTGAGTTGCTATCGAGCGACAGGGTTGTGCCGCCCGCCGCCACCACGTTCGGATCCGACGATGGGAATTGAATCGCGACGGCATCGCCGCAACCGGCGGTCGCGCCCTGGTCGCCCGAAGCTGCGACCAGCGTCCATCCTTGCCCCACCATCGAACTGAAGATGCTGTCGGCGGTGTTCATGTCGCCTGTGTCGTAGCAGCCAACCTCTCGGCAGCCCCAGCTCGTGCTCATCGTGCGCGCCAGGCCGTCAGACAACATCTGGTTCCAGATGTCGTTGAAGGTTGAGAAATTGGCATTCACGCCGCTATACCAGATTACCGACGCCGTGTCCGTGTAGCTGCCGAAGCTATTCGCCATGGCCGTGATCCACTCCAGGTCCATGGTGCCTTCGCCGTCGCAGCACGAGGGCGTTCCATCGATGTAGTACTCCCACCAGTGGTACGCCAGGTAGGGATACTGCGCCTGGAATCCCGAAACATCGGTCCCAAGGTGAGCGCCGGCGGTTGCGATCGCAACCGAGGTCTGCGGTGGTGTCCCACCCGCATTCCCCAACGGATTGCAGCAGTGCCCGAGATGGTTCAGCCCGTTCGTGTTATAGGCTTCGGAACTGTAGATATCGGTAGGATCGTACGCTCCACCCGTAATCGGCGGCGGAACGCTGCCATTCTTCAGCGCGGCTTTCCGCTGCGCCGCTTTCTGCTCCGAGGCTTTCAGCGCGGTCAGGTACTTCGCATGATCGCCGTCGTGGCTCCCCGCGCCTGCCTTCGCGACTACCTCGCCCGGCGCGTAAACCGCGAAATCGGGCTCCTTCATGGTCTTGCTGGCTGGCTTCAGCACCAGGTAGTTGTTCAAACCGCCGACCGACTGGATGACGCTGGTCAGGTGCGAAGGAATCTCCGGGTCGCGATCGGCGGAGAAGAAGGATCTCGTTCCCGCCTGATACTCGTTGATCGTGACGCCGAACGCTTTTTCAATCGTCGCCGACGGCCCTTCCACGTCCACGATCAGACGGTTCGCGAAACGGTGCGTAACATTCAAGCCCTGCGACTTGGCCCAATCCACCACCGCCTGCTCATCCTGCTCGGACGGATCGAACCGCTTCGTCCATTCCTCAGCGCTCAAGAAGTGATGAAATACCGGCGATCCCTTGGTCTGTACATCCGCCAGGAATTTGCGCTCCTCGTCCATGTGCGGGGGCTGCAAGCCTACGGTCAGGCGCAGCATTTGGGTCGGACTGAAATGCTGAACCAGCGTGGCGGATCCATCTCGGACCGGTCTTGGTGTTTCCTTGACTTGTGCGCTGGCCGTGGTTAGCGAAACGCTCAGCAAAGCCAACAGAATTCCTAACCCGCCGACTGTGCGGCTGGTTTTGCGATCATGAAACATACAAACCTCCCCATTTTCTGCGCAGCCTAGCGGCTGGCAGTCGAGTGCTCCTCGAGCGGTTGATTTCTTGCGTTAGACAGATGGATACTGAGACTGAACCTGGGAAATACGGGTCGGGGGGACCCCACACAATCCGAGCTTGGAGAGTTTCGTGCAATTCTCTCCACTTGTCAATAGTGGAAGTGACAAAGTAAACGTTGCAGCCTTTCTGCAAATATTTGCAAACAAAAGGGGGACGGCGCTTTCGCCGTCCCCCGCTCTTACCAACCAACGTGCTTCTCAGTGCGCGGTCGCCTTCTCCGCTCCCAGCCCCGTGTTCGACCGCACCAGCAGTTCGTTGTATTTCTCCTGCGAGGTCGGCTCATGGCTCACCAGCGTGCCCAGGATCGCTCCCAGGAATCCCAAAGGAATGCTCAGGATTCCCGGATTCTCCAGCGGGAACCACGCCTTCGCCTGAATCAGGTGCCGCGCTGTCCCCGTCACCGTCGGCGGATCGATGGCCATCAGACTCGGACTGACCAGAATCAGCCCAATCGATGCCAGCAACCCCACCGCCAGACCCGTCACCGCGCCTGCCGTATTGAACCGCCGCCAGAAAATCGACAGCACGATCACCGGCAGGTTCGCCGAAGCCGCCACCGCAAACGCCAGCGCCACCAGGAACGCAACATTCGCGTTCGGTCCCAGCAGGATCGCAATTCCGATTGCCACCGCGCCCACCACAAAGGCGGAAATCCTCGCCACCAGCACCTCCTCCCCCGGCTTCCGTTCCACCCCGTTATGAATCACGTTGGTCCAGAAGTCGTGCGAGAACGACGTTGTCGCGCTGATCGTCAATCCCGCCACCACCGCCAGAATCGTGGCAAAGGCAATGGACGAGATGAACGCAAAGAAGATGTCTCCCGCCAGCGCCTGCGCCAGCAGCGGTGCGCTCATGTTCGTCCCGCCATGCCCCTTGATGAAATCCGGTCCCACAATCGTCGCCGCTCCGAATCCCAGGAACGTGGTCATGATATAGAAGCTGCCAATCAGCACCATTGCCCACACCACGCTATGCCGCGCCGTCTTGGCATCCGGCACCGTGTAGAACCGCACCAGAATGTGCGGCAGTCCGGCAGTTCCGAACACCAGAGCCAGTCCCAGCGAAATCAGATCCAGAGGCCCGTACGGCGGCTTGTACCGCAGCCCCGGCGTCAGGAAGTCCTTCACCACCACCGCTCCCTTCGCATCGTGATAGGTCACTTGGCCGATCGCGCCAAAGAACTCCGCAAAGCTGAAGTGGAAGTGCGCCATCACCAGAATGCTCAGCAGAAGCGTTCCCGCCATCAGCAGAATTGCCTTGATGATCTGCACCCACGTCGTCGCCAGCATTCCGCCGAAGACCACGTACACAATCATCAGGATGCCCACGCCAATCACCGACCGATTGAACGTGACATACCCTCCCAGCAGCAGCTTCACCAGCGCCCCGGCGCCCACCATCTGCGCGATCATATAAAAGGTGCTCACCGTCAGCGTGCTCAGCGATGCCATCGCCCGCACCGGACGCGGCTTCAGTCGATACGCCAGCACGTCCGCCATGGTGTATTTGCCCGCATTGCGCAGCGGTTCGGCAATCACCAGCAGCACCGTCAGATACGCCACCAGCCAGCCCACCGAGTACAGAAATCCGTCGTATCCCTGGAACGCGATAATTCCCGCAATCCCCAGGAATGACGCCGCGCTCATATAGTCGCCCGCCACCGCGATCCCGTTCTGCCATCCTTTAATCTGCCGGCTCGCCGCGAAATACGCGCTCGACCCACTCGACCGCCGCGATGCCCAATATGTGATCCCCAGCGTGATGGCAATAAAGACCAGAAACATCACCAGTGAGATATTCATCGCCTACTTGCCTCCCTTGGAGTTCTCGGCCTTTTCGAGAATGTCTTTCGCCAGCCGGTCAAATCCGTTCGCCGCCCGGACGTATAGCCCTGCGATAATCCATGCCACAAAGAATTGGGACAGCGCGAACAGATAGGCCAGATTCACGCCCATCACCTTAGTCGCCATAAAGCCCGGCGCGTAGCCCACCAGCACCGGCAGCGCAAAGTAATACACCACGAAAAACAGGAACGCCGGCACGATGAACGTCTTCTTGGTGGACATCAGGTCCTGGAATTTCTGGCTCCCGGCGATCTCGTCCCAGATCGACTTCGCGGCTGGCCTTCCCGCGTCCTTCTGCGCCATGTCAAAGTTCTTTGCCGCATTTCCCATAAGGGTTTCCTTCCTTGAGATTCGCGTTCGAATTCCACAGCCAACGTCTTTGCAGGCCGGAGCCACTTGTCTCTGGCTCCAGTTCCGCCGCTCTACTGCGTTTTCTGCAAAATCGCATTTACCGTCAGGTCCGCCCCGGACGAGACCGACAGGTCTCGTTTCCATTCCGCAAAACCCGGCATCGAGACGACCACTAAGTGCTTCCCTGGACTTACATGAAGGGCCGACGGCGTACTGCCGACATACTGCCCGTCGAGCGAGATTTCCGCGCCGCCAGGCGTCGAAGTGAAGCTGCACTGGACGCCATCGTTGGATTTTTCTTCTGCCACAACCGCTGACTTGCTCCCGCCGGAGTTTGGGGTTGCCTCTTGCGGGCTTCCGTCCACGTCCCTGTACAACTGCTTCCGCACTTTGCCTGCTTCGTCCACAAAATAGATGGTCAGGCCGTGCTTTTCTTTTCTCGCGTCGAATGTGGCGCCGCGCTGCAGTGGTTCACAGCGCGACCACTTCGAGTCTGTCGTGCATTGGATGCGAAACGGCTTTTCGCTGCCCACCTGCACCAGCAGCGTGTTGACCAGTTCCGCAGTCCTGCTGGAGTGACAATAGGCGTCGTAATTGACCCCATCGCAGTTCTTCGGAACTCCATCGTCGGCCGCGCCGATCGATTTCGTTTCCGAACTGAGCACCGTGATCCGAATGACCTCATTCTTCGCTGCCGCGTGTGCGAACAGTCCCGTCAGCAGCAGAATCGGCAACAACCATGCTCGGCATCCCCTCATGACACTACCCCGGTCCCTGAAGATTCGGCCATTGTAATCGCGATCGGCTAATCCGGAGCCCATTTCTGCGCCTCCAACTGGCGGTGCGGATGGGCGCGGCTTGCACCCAAACCCATCCTCCAGCCCGATCGCTAGAACGTAAAGATCGGGCCGAACTCGCTGCGGTGATCCTGCCACTCGTTGCTCGGTTTGCCGGCAATTGTGTAGTCCAGGCCCTGAACCAGCCGAGTCGCATAGACCGACTGCTCGAAGCCGAACGTTACGTAGGGGTTTACTTTGTAGTACAGCGTTGCGGCTACCAGTTTGCCCATCTGCAACGGGAGCACACCCACGGCGTTCGCATTGACCAGATCGCTATGCACCACCTGATCCTTGCCCATATGCAGATAGAGCGTCCAGCCCGCATTGTGGCCTTTCGGGTCTGCGTTGAACCACCGCGACAGCGGTAAGCCCAGATTGACGAATCCCCCGTAGGCTCGCGTTGGTCTCTGCCGGGCAATTACCACGTCTCCGTTCGGACAGGCGGTGGTCACCGTTACCGCAACCGCGCAGGCCAACTCCGTGGGACCCGCGGCCGCGATGCCGCCGTCGACCGTGGTGAACGTGATCGGATTGCTCAACCCGGCCACGTCGGTGTAGAACGTGTTGACTTGCCCGCCGAAGAAGAAGCGCAGATCGCCGCCGCGATAGGCGCTCGCCACCAGCGTGAACCAGCGCGTCGGCAACTGGATGCCCACTTGGTTGCCATACCCGTTGCTCGAGGAAGTAAACCCGTTCGGGAAAGCGTTGATGTAGGAGCAGGCCAGCGCCCCTCCGGTGCAGACCCCGTTCGTGAAATAGCTGGCGTATGCGCTGCTGGTCACAATCGAAGTGCGCTTGGAACGGAATCCGCTCCAGAAAATCTGCGCGGGAGCTACCGCCGGGGCCTTGTCCAGTTGGAACTGCAACGCCAGTCTCCCTTCCATCTCCGGACGTCCCGAGTCGGCGCCCTGACGCTCGGCTTGCGCGATCTGACCCTGCAGACCCAACGATCCCAACTTCTCGATCTGCCCGGAACTGGGCATCATGATCGCTACTGTGGGCGCGATCTTGAAGTTCCGCTCTCCACCCAGCTTCTGCACCAACCCCACCTGGAACTGCGGCGACCGCTCGTAGATGTCGCCATACCAATAGCCCAGCGCCGTCGTTTCCAGCAAGTTCGGCAGCGCACTCGATCCAAACAACGTCCAGTCCTGTCCGCCCTCAAAATAGACGTCCGTCTTCTCGCTGGCCGCGTAGTCCAGACGTACCCACGCCTGCCGGAATGAGAACATGCTGCTGCGAATCGACGACACGTCGCGGTTGTCTACTTCGCTGAAGTTTCCTTCGAAGTCGCCTTCAATCCTTCCGGTCACGGTCAGCTTCGGGGATAGATCCGGGAACTCGAAGTTCGCTCCGATGCGCGACGATCGGGCCTTCAAATGAAACTCCGGATTCTTGGTCGGCCCCGTGTTCAAGATTGACGTTGACGACAAGAACAGTCCCGGAAATGGCATGTCGTCGCCATTCGGATTGCTGGTGTCGTAGACGCCCGTCGCCTTCAGGAAGCCGTACGGCGTCATCTTGACCGGCCCCAGGTTGAAGGCCGCCTTCAGCCCGTCTTTCGCCGGCGGATCTACCGGCAACACGCGCAGGGGAGCCACCGCAGCTACCACGGCTGGTGCCGGAGGTTTCGCCTCCTTCGGTACAGGGGCCACCTGCGCCGGCGTGCTCGCCAGCATCGCGGTTACCACCGGTGTCCCGGTTGCGGCTGCTGCTCCCGCCGGTGCCGTGGTCGGCGTCGCCGTCGGCGACGCATTTACCGCCCGCAAGTCGTCCGCGCTCACCACCCCTTTCCTCGCCAGGGCTTCCACCAGAAGCTGGAACTCCGCTTCCGGCGCCGCCGCTCGAATCGAGTCTGCCTCGCCTGCCGCCAGCACGCCCTTCCTTACCAGCACCGTCAGCAGCGCAGCCACATTTGCGTTGCCCGCGTTCAAACTCGGCTGCGCCGCCGCAACGGGTGGCGTCGCGGCTGAAGGTGTTGTGCCGTTCTTTCCCTCCGGCCCATCCTCGGCCCTGGCCGCCAACGGTGCGACCCATACCGCAGCCATCAAAGCGCTGCACATCCATCGCTTCCAATTCAACATAGAATCTCCCCTCTGCATGGAGGTCTGCTTCTAACTCTTGCGGGTGTTGCTGGCCTGAAACCGTCGCGCGGGACGTTGGTGGATGCACCTATCCCGCAGCTTGTTCCCGATTTGGAACTGAGGGCCCGTCCGAGCTTGCTTCGCTCGGGTGTAGTGGGGAGTCACAGTAGGATGGAATTGGTTTGCAGGATGTGCGAATCGTCACGGGACATTGTGATTGGCATCACGCGAATTCAGTCTCGGCCGCACCGGCCTTCGCGCTGTGCGACCTTGGCGCACCGGCGAATACTTCTCAGGGCCTTGCTATTGCCGTATTTCCGCAGCATGCTGATTGCGAAGTGCGCCCGCGCGAGTTGATGGGCTCCATCGCTGGGAGTCCACAGCGTTTGCGCAAAAACACAGTTTGTGGTGATTCCAATCACTGTTGCTCGCCCAAGCTCGCAGCAGAATCCATCTCGTCTTGCCCAATCCCCGTTCTCGCTCGGAGGTTTGCATGAGCGCGCTTCCCATTTCTAAACCGGAAAACATCTCCAACCTGCTCAATATGGATCAGGAATATCCGGCCCCTGCCATCGTCGCCATCCACGTTCTGGCCAAGAACTGGAACGCCGCGCGCGCGCACGCGCTAAACAATCCAGAAGATTTCTGGGCGGGATATGCCGAGAACTTCGAGTGGTCACAACCCTGGACCAAAGTCCTGGACTGGGATGGCATTCACCACAAGTGGTTCGTCGGCGCCAAGACCAACATCACCATCAACGCGCTCGATCGCCACGCCAACTCCGAGAATCGCAATCGCGCCGCCTTCATCTGGCTCGGCGAAGACGGCACTGAGCGCATCGTCACCTACGGCCAACTTCATCGCCAGGTCTGCCGCTTTGCCAATGGTCTGAAGTCTTTGGGTTTAACCAAGGGTGATCGCGTCATCATCTACATGCCGCTCACCATTGAAGGCGTCATCGCCATGCTGGCCTGCGCCCGCATCGGCGCCATCCATTCCGTCGTCTACGCCGGGCTCGGCCACACCGCCCTTCGCGACCGCATCACCGACGCGCAAGCCAAGATCGTCATCGCCGGCGATATCGGCTACCGCCGCGGCAAGACCGTCAATCTGAAATCCATCGTCGACGAAGCTCTGGCGCCCCTCGATTTCGTCGAAAAAGTCATCGTCTACAATCGCGCCGAGACCGAAATCGCCGCCCCGCGCGAAATCGACTTCAACGAACTTTTCAACTTCTCTCCCGACTGTCCCGCCGAAGAAATGGATTCCGAAGATCCGCTCTTCCTGCTCTACACCTCAGGTTCCACCGGCAAGCCGAAAGGCGTCGTCCACGTCCACGGCGGATTCATGGTCGGCACCACTTACCATCTCGAAAGCTTCTTCGACGTTGGCGACCAAGATATTTTCTGGTGCACCTCCGACATCGGATGGATCGTCGGTCACTCCTACATCGTCTACGCCCCGTTGTGCGCCGGAGTGACCACGCTGTTCCGCGAGGGCGCCATCGACTATCCCAACCCCGGCGTTGCCTGGGAAATCGTCGAGCGCTACGGCGTGACCAAGATGTTCACCGCGCCCACCGCGCTTCGTATGTTCATGCGCTACGGCGAAAGTTATCCCGCCGCCCGCGATCTCACCACGCTGCGCGTAATCGCGTGTGCCGGCGAGCCGCTCAATCCCGAAGCCTGGCGCTGGGCGCAGACGCATCTCGCCGGCGACGGCAAGTGGGGATACGTCATCGACAACTGGTGGCAAACCGAACTCGGCTGCCCAACGCTCGGCACGCCGCCATCCATGGCCATGCGTCCCGGCAAAGTCGGCGTCGCCGTGCCCGGCGCCGAAGCCGACGTCCTCGACGAAGATGGCAAGTCCGCCGCTCCCAACGTTGGCGGACGCCTCGTCCTCAAGCGCCCGTTCCCCTGCATGCTGCGCACCGTCTGGCGCGATCCCGCCCGCTACGAGCGTGATTGGAAATACTTCCACGGTTGCTACGTGACCGGCGACGTCGCCATGAAAGACAAAGACGGATACATCGCCGTCCTCGGCCGCTCCGACGACGTGCTCAACGTCGCCGGCCACCGCATCGGCACCGCCGAAGTCGAAAGCGCTCTCGTTAGTCACCCCGCAGTCGCGGAAGCCGCCGCCATCGGCGTTCCCGATCCGCTGAAAGGCGAAACCATTAAAGCCTTCGTGCAAGTCCGCGTCGATCACGTTCCCTCCGACGCTCTTGCCGCAGCCCTGATCGAACACGTCCGCCGCGAACTCGGACCGATTGCAACTCCGTCATCTCTGGAATTCGTTGCGAGCTTACCGAAAACCCGCTCCGGCAAAATCCTCCGCCGCTTCCTCAAAGCCAAAGAGCAAGGCGTCGACGCCGGAGACGTTAGCACTATGGAAGGCTAGGGAAGGCTGATCTGAAACGATCTGGGTTCTATGTAGGGACAGCCGCCCCCGGCTGTCCAGTCGAGCGAGGCTCGACCGCTTGTCACCGATCTGCCAACAAGCGAAAAGGCGCCCCTTGCCAGGGACGCCTTTCAATCACTTCTTCTTGGGTCTTAGTGTCTCGATGTCTCGGTCGTGGAATCGACCTACGCCCCCGCCGCTTTCCCCTTCTTCCCCAACTCCGCCAGCGCGGGCACGGACTCCGGTTCTGTCAGCTTCACTTCCGGCAGCGGCGTTCCGCTCCCGATCGTCTCCACTAGCATCTCCATCGCCAAATCTGTATTCGGGCGGATAAAGATCGTCGCCGCCAAAGTTCCGTTCTTCACCCACGTTTGCCCTGTCCTCGGCATCCCGTCGCAACCGGTGATCGGAATCCTCATCCACCGCGCCCGTTCCTCAGCCGCGATTTCGCTGAACGCTTTCCGCGCTCCCATCGCCATGCTGTCGTCCTGCGCGCCCACCAGATCGATGTGGCTTTCCTGCGACGTCCGCAACCGCAGCCACGAGTTCACCGTCTTGTACGCGCTCTCCTCCGTCCAGTTCGCCTTCATCGTTTTCACTCGAATGTTCGCCGGCTTCGTCTTCTGCATCCCTTGCGTGCGCTCTTTCGCCGCCGAACTGTTCGCCGGGCCCTCGATATACAGAATCGCTCCTCCATTCGGCAGCAACGCCGCAAACTGCTGCCCTTGAATCTCTCCCACCCGCTGATGATTCGAAGTGATGCCGAACGCCGGAACCTTATATTTCCGCCGCAGCTCCGCAAGGTAGTCCGCCTCGTGATTCAGCACGACCCATCCGATCCCCGCTGCCGCTGCTGCCTTTGCCACCTGCGGAAACGCCGTCCCGCCTGCCGGCTCGAACAGAATCGCATCCGGCCGCGCCACCGACGAATCCTGCACGTAATGCAGCAACTGCTGACTCTGCATCAGCGCGTCGTTGCTCGCGTGGACGATTTTCACCTCCACACCCAACCGGCGCGCGGCCTTCTCCGCCGCCGCTGCCTGCTCCTGTTGATAGTCGTTGTCGTCGTTGGTCAGAGAGATGAGAAAGCTCAGTCGTTTCATGGTAAGGAGTCCCTTCCTCCGGATGATAGTTCTTTAATCTCCCGAACGAACGTGACCACAGTAATGTAGGAGCGGAGGCATTCCTCCGCCCGACCGCTGCGAGCGAACCAGGCCGATCCCCGAAGCGACTGCATCCCTTCGTTCAGCCCCCAAAATAGAAAAGGCCCCGCAAGGGGCCAACGCGATTCTGCTTTGAACGTTCGATCTTATCTTCCCGCCCCAGCTGCCGCCGCTTTCGCTCCCTCTCCCACAAACGATTTCAAATTCTGATCCAATGCCTGCCGATCTGTCTCCGCCAGGTTCACAAACCGGAAGGGCTGCATCCATCCCTGCGTCGCCCACATCGGAAACAGCATTTCCGCTTTCCCGCGAATCGTCGCCCGGCCCAGATGAAACACAATCTCCACTTTAATCTTCTCGTCCAGCGGCTTTTCCAGATGGATCACGCCACCGCTCGTCGACAGCTGATGGATCGCTGCCCGCACGTCGCGCTTGTTCGGCAGACGCATCAACGCCAGCACCGACCCGCGCAACTTCACCCGAAACGGCCGCGTCGGCGTCGTCGCATCCTTCTCGGGAATCAATTCCGCGGAAACTCCGTTGCCCGTGGCTTCCGGCGCTTCCAACTCTGCTGACTGGATTTCTTCCTGTTCCGACATAGCCTTACCCAGAGTATGCCGCCTTGGTCACCTGCAAGCGAGTTACGAAAGAACAACGTACGAAGAGGTTTCCTATGAAAAGAGAGCCCGGATGATCGATGTAGGGACAGCCCCCTACGGCAGTCCGGTCAGGCGAAGCTCGACCCAGGTTCTTGTTGAGTTGGATATTGCCGCGTCAGTGATTTTCGAACGGAAATCGGAAAGGACCTACCTGCGTCCCGGATGCAACTCCGCGCCCTCGGCAAACAAGTTATACGGCCACTCCTTCTTGTTCACCACCAGCGTCGCGCTGCTCTCCTCTTCTCGCGATTCATTCTTCGGCGCCGGATCTTCCTTCGCCGCTTCCGCCCAATCCGCCGGCGGATCCGCGATCCCCCACACATTGCCATGCGTATACAGCGCCGCGCCTATCAGAAACCGGTCGCCCTTGTCGCCCAGCGGCAGACAGTTCGCCACCCGCCCGGTTACGCTCCGTCCTCCGGGTAGCCCGCTGAGCATGATCGGCGTTTCGAGTTGAAGCGCCTCCGGACTCTGAAATCCGCATCCCTGCGCGCTCGCCACCAGCACCATGCACCGCCCGCCAAACGGACGCTTGCGGTCCAGGCTGATCACGCTCACCGGAATCTCCACCCGTAGTCGCGTGCTGCGCCGTTTCGCTATTGGTGACAACACATCCATCGCAGATCTTTATCCTTGAGGCAGGCTTCGTCAATGGGGAGACAAGCATCACCATTTTGACAGTGAATCTCTCTTCCCGATGGTGACCGAAGTAATCCCTTATTGGTTTCCTCCGTGCTTCCCTGTGTCCCCGGTGGTGAGTTTCTTCGCTCTCCCGAGGGAGATCACCGAAGCCTCGAATTCTTCCCGGCTTGCCGTACCCCTGCCTGAATCCCCCGCTTCACCGCGCGCGCATATCCCGCTCGATCCATGGCCGCCATTGTCGCCGCCGCTATCCCACCCGGCGTCGCGGCCTCCTCCAGCAACTCATCCAGACTCATCCCACTCTCGCGCCAATACGCAATCCCATCGGCCAGCGCATGGGCCGCCGCCGTAAGCGCATGCTTGCGATCCAGTCCGGCTTCCTCCGCCGCGCCCGCCAGCGCCGCCAGCGCGTGATACCCATGGCTCGACGAATAGGTCGCCGTAAACGCATCATATTGCTGCTCCGGAATCTCCACGATCGGACCAACCAGCGAGAACAACTCGCGCACCCTTTCTCGCCCGCTCTTCGAAACCGCGCGATCAAAACAAAGAGCGGTCAGTCCCTTTCCGATTCGGCACACCGGACTCGGCATCGCCCGAACCCAATGTGGCTCCGACCCGTGTGGCGCGGACACTCCTGTCCGCGTCTGCCGGAGCCGCGCCAAAGGAATCCCAGCCGCCAAACTGACGCACAGTGCCTGCAATTTAGCGCCGCACTCCGCAATCCCTTCGAGCAACTCCATCACCGATCCGGGCCGCACCGCCACGATCAGCATCTCTGCCCGTTCGACCGCCGACTTCAGATCGCGCGCGATCTCCACCCCCGACTCCCGGCGCAGCGCCCGCAGCTTCCTGGGATTTCGATCATAGACAACAATCGATCTTCGGTCCCCCGCCAGCCGCACCCCCGCGCATAGCGCACCAGTGATTCGTCCCCCGCCTAGAAACACAGTTGTCTTCATAGTATTCGCATGTGGGGACAGCCGCCCTCGGCTGTCCGGCGGCCCAGGTGTATCGGGCCGCTGCGGGATCGCCCCCTCATCTGCAGCGGCGCCGGCGGTGCCATCACTCCGCTTGTGTTTCACCGCTGCCCTTGTTCGGCGTCGCGCATCAACCCGCTGTGATTTCGCTCCGCCTTCGGGTGGCGCAGCGCTTCAGCGCTGCGATTGAGCAGAATATTCAGCGGCTTTAGCCGCCGAGGTGCCTTTACCGGCTCGCCAATCCGCCCGCCGTCTCCCCGCCATCCATGGTAAACACTTGCCCCGTCGCAAACGCCGCGTCATCCGACGCCAGATACGCGAACAGCCCGGCAATCTCTTCCGGCGACGCATGCCGTCCCAGCGGAATCTTCGCATTTACTTCCGCCAGCATCGCGTCGCTGTACTCCGCCCGCTGCATCGGCGTCAGCACATATCCCGGAGCCACCGCACACACCCGCACCCGCGGCGCCAGTTCCAGCGCCATCGACTTTGTCAGCTCAATCACTCCCGCTTTCGTTGCGTTATAGTCCGCATAAAACGGATACCCCATCACCCCGTTCGTCGACGCCGTTTGCAGAATAACTCCGCTCCCCTGGCGGTCGGAAAATCGTTCCCACATGTGCCGCGCCGCCGTCTGCGCCACGTAAAACACGCCCGTCAGATTCACCGCGATCACCCGCTCCCACTCCTCCGGCGTAATGTCCAGGAACTTATGCCGGATGCTGATGCCCGCATTGTTGATCACCACATCCACGCCATCCATCAATCGCAAGGCCTCGGCAAACGCCGCTTCCACCTGCATCGGATCTGTCACGTCCGCGATAATCGCCTCGCCCAGTTCTGGCAGCTCGTGCTTGATCTTTCGCCCCGCCTCCGCGTCGCGATCGAGCACACACACCCGCGATCCCTCTTCCAGAAACCGCGCCGCTGTCGCCGCTCCAATTCCGCTCGCTCCGCCCGTGATCAGTACTCGCTTGCCCTTGAGTCCCCTCATTATCATTTCCTTCTGTGTCACCCCGAGCGGAGCCAGAACGGCGAGCAAAGCCAGCCTTCCCGCGCAGCCGAGGGACCTTGTGCCTGCAGAGTTCTTACCGGAATGTTACTTCAGAAAGAGCCGAGAGGGGATTGCGAAGTGACAATGTGGGGACAGCCGCCCTGTCCTGCCGGGCGCAACCGGGCGCTCACTGCAATAACGCGAACACATCGCACGTCCGCTCAATTACCTTCTGCTCTTGGCCCGTCGGTGCTACAAACTCCACTCCATGCGAAAATCCGTTGCGGCTGCGTACCACTCCTCGCAGCGAGAGTTCCGCCGAATGATACGGCAGCAGGAACTCAAGTTGCAGATTTGTCCCCGGTTCCAGCCACTGCGTCATCAGCAAGCGCAATCCTCCTTTGCTCAGATCGCACACTTGCCCGTTGTACGTCTTCTGTTCCCCGTGAACTACCGTCGTGATTCTTACTTCGATCATCACCTCGAAGCGATCCCATCGTCGTCGTTGCTCCGCCATCGTTCTCCCCCAAAGGCTTCCGCACATCCCACATTTCCTGACTCTAATTCTCCGGCATTCTGCCCACGACAACAATCCCACCGACGTAATTGGGCCCTCTTTTGGGGTCACGATGGTGCCATGACCTTCTGGCAGTATTGGGACTCTGGTTGACTATTTCCAATTCACGAAACTTGTCCAGTTTCCGCAGTTGACCTGGGGCTGGAAACTCCTGAGTACTCTTACTAAACCGATTTTGCAGATCGTTTTTGTACGTTTCGCGTCAGCGAGCGTGCCGCTTCGGCTAGAATCCTTGCAGTTGTTTTGTATTCCTACGATGGGCCGCGCCTTTGCTACCGTGGGCTCGGCTTTCGATCAACGCAACCTCTTACTTGTTTGGGGGAGTAGGTGGTACAGACCGTCTCATTTCCACACGGCTTTGTCCTGCAGACCAAGGATCTTGACGAAGCCAGCTCCTTATTAAACGGGACAGCGATCCCGTACGTGGCGGAACTGGCGCCCAGTTCACCGCCGTTTTCCACTCAGATCTTCATCACCGCAGGTCAGCGCACTTACCTCTCTCGGGTCATCACCACCGGCGAGATGCGCGTCAAGGCCAGTCTTCCCGGCGACTCGTTCGCGCTCGTGCTCGATCTCCGCGCCGGCGTCGGTGAGCACCGCGTCGGCGGAAAGTCCTTCGCCGTCGACTCCGAGTGCGCATTTCTGCAATCGCCTCTGCAGGTGGTCGAAGTCTTGACCCCGCCCGATTTCGACGCTCTCTTCGTACGCTTTCAGCGCGATGCTCTCGTCGGGCAACTCGAGAAAATGCTCGACCGCGAGATTCAGACCGAAATGGTCTTCTCTCCTGGCGTCTCTCTGCAGTCTGCCGCCGGGCGTCGCCTGCGCGAACTTGCCGGTAGTCTCCGCCGCATCCTCTACAGCACCGAGCAGCATTCCGTTCCGGACTCGCTCCCCTTGCGCGAAATCGAAGACGAACTGATCACTCTCCTGCTCCAGTCGCAGACGCACAATTACACCCGCCTGCTGCACCGCCGCTCCGACGCCTCTCTCTGGCAGATCGATTCCGCCGAGCAGTACATGCGCGCCAACGCCCACCTGCCGCTCTCGCTCGCCGACGTCTGCCAGGCCGCCGGCGTCAACGCCCGCACCCTGCAACACTCCTTCCGCAAGAAGCGCGGATGCACTCCTATGCAGTTTCTGCGCAACCTGCGCATGGAAGAAGTGCGCTCCGGATTGCTCCGGCCCACCGACGCCACCAGCGTCACCAGCGAAGCCGCGCGCTGGGGATTTCTCCACTTCGGCCGCTTCTCTCACGAGTACCGCGCCATCTATGGCGAGTTGCCTTCCGAGACTCTCCGCCGTTCAAAGAAGATCTTGTAGTCGCGGACGCATTCGTCCGCCCCGAGCGTAGTGAGTGAAAACTGTAGCCATGAGCAATGAGCGATCAGCGATGAGCGAACCGGCTTATGACTCAGGATTCAGATTCTGCAAGCGAACGACGCGAGGCGCGGCCCAACTCACTCATGGCTCACAGCTCACAGCTCATTGCTCATTGCTCATTGCTCACGTCTAGTTGTTCTTTGTCCTCACGCTGATCGTGTGCGGCACCGCGCGCAGCATCTTCATCAGCTCCGCGTCGCACGCGCGATTGATGTCATAGATGGCATAGCCCACCGTGCCGCGCGTATCCAGCACCTGGCGTTCAATGTTGATCCCGCGATCCGCCAGAATGTCGTTGATCGCCCGCAGAATGCCGGGCACGTTGTGATGGATATGCATCAGCCGGTGCGAGCCTTCCCCAAACTCCAGATGACAATGCGGCAAGTTCACGCTCAGCAGCGAGTTGCCGGTGTGCACATAGTCCACTAGCCGCGTCGACACGAACTGTCCAATATTTTCCTGCGCCTCTTCGGTCGAGCCGCCAATGTGCGGCGTCAGAATCACGTTTTTCAGCCCCTGCAGCGGACTCACAAATCCAGCTCCGGATTCGGGTTCCTTTGGGAAGACATCGATGGCGGCGCCGGCTACCTTGCCCGACTTCAGGCACGCCGCCAGCGCTTCGTGATCCACCACAAACCCGCGGCTCAGGTTCAGGAAGCAGGCGCCCTCTTTCATGGCGCGAAACTCTTCCGCGCCAAACAAGTTCTGATTGGCCGGCTTGCCGTCTACGTGCAGCGTCACCACATCCGACATTTCCAGCAACTCGCGGAAGCCCACCGGGCGCGCATTCCCGCGCGCCAACACGTGCGACACGTCGTAGAACACCACCCGCATGCCGAGCGCTTCCGCCAGGTCCGAGAGTTGGGACCCGATCTTCCCGTAGCCCACAATGCCCAGCGTGAGGCCGCGCACCTCGTGCGAGCCAGCGGCAGACTTGTTCCACGTGCCGCCATGCATTTCCGTCGACGCCTGAAACGTGCGCCGCAGCAGCACGATGATCTCTCCCATGGCGAGCTCGGCCACCGACCGCGAATTGGAATGCGGATCGTTGAACACGGCCACGCCGCGCTCGTTGGCTGCGTTGCGATCGATCTTGTCCACGCCAATGCAGAACGCGCCTACGGTCAGCAGGTCCTTCGCAGCCTCCAGCACCGCGGCAGACACGCGCGTCTTCGAGCGCACGCCCAGCACCGACACGCCGCTCATCTTTGCCAGCAGCTCGCGTTCCTCCAGCGCAGGCTTCAGCGACTCGACTTCGTATCCCGCGTCGCGAAACACATTCACGGCTACCGCGCTGATGTTCTCCAGCAATAGAGCCTTCAATCCACGTCCTCCCGTAAGTAAAAGAACCACAATGGATTATCTCAAAAGGAACGGGGAGGAGGGGCCTCCGGGGCGGAGTTTTGCACAGGTGTCCCGGTTTAAACACTTGTAAGTACAGTGTGATACGTACTTAGGTATGATGTTTGAGTTAAATCTCGTAGAAACAGCGGGTTGCGGGAGTTTCGCTTTTTCTTTATTTGGAGGTTGCCAGCGCTCAGGGCGAAAAGCCGGATTCGGCGATCCTGACGGTGCGACTGAAGTCGCACGCCTCCCGGGAGCAGGTGTTCTCGGGGTGGCGGGCTACGATAACGCGTCCGTCAAATGGACCAGTGCCGCACGCTTTCCGCGGTTGCAAAATCCCCATCCCGGGATATAATGCGGCACCATGGCAACCGGGTCGGAGATCGTAAAACAGCAGGGGATGGTTCCCGACGAACTCAAGCAAGAGCCGCGCTCGAAGGGCCTGACGACTCCCCGCAAGAAGAAGCCCAAGGAACTTGCCGTCATCACCGAATGCTGCACGGGTTGTGCGGGATCACCCGCCTGCGTGGAGTACTGCCCGGTGGAAGACTGCATGTTCTGGGTACCGGACGAGGACCACCCGCCCTTTGGCCGCATCGAGGTGGACCCGCTGCTGTGCATCGGATGCAAGAAGTGTCTCAGCAAGGGGCCGGACGGGGCGTTCCTGGACGGTTGTCCCTGGGATGCGATTGTGATGGTCGATATCGCGGATGTGGAAAAAGAAGTGGGGCCGATGAAGTACTAGGGCAGGTTGATCCGCTGACGATCTTCCGCCGCCTACTTGCTCGCTCTCTCCCGGATGGCCTGTTCAGTGGCAATCGCCTGCTGACGGAGGCGCTCAGGAACTTCCGGCAATTCTCTCTGGTAGGGACGGATCGCGGGCAAGTCCTCCAGCTGTCCGATCAGATATAGAGCGCGAAGAGCCTCCCAGACTTGTTCCTCCCCAGGTTCGACGGTCGCAACGACAGCCCCCGCCGCTACACTGGTTCCAGTGCTTGCGGGAAGCGAGAGCACGCGACCGGTGATGGGAGAACGCAGTTCCTGGATCGGCTGGCCGCCGTCTTCTTGCAGCTTCGCGACGAGTCCTCCCTGATGGACCGCTGTCCCGGCTGGAGTGGCATCTGCAATCCGGCCGGCGGTAGGAGCGGCAATCGCGACTGGCTGCAATAAGGACACGATCTGTGGCTTCCCAGAACTGTCGCCGAAGCTGACCAGCGATAGAGCCGCGTTGCCGCGAACGATCAGAGAAGGATCCTCCAGCAACTTTAAAAGCGCCGCATGGAAGCCGGGACCTGCCGTGTCCTGTCCCATGACCCAGGCATCGGTGCTGCGCACCTCCTCGCGGGGATGGGAAGCGAGCCGCACCAGATCGCCATACCAGCCGGCCGCGCTGGGGTCATGCCGGCTCATACGCTGGCCCATTTGCACGAGAGCGTGCTGGATGTGCCGCGGATGAGCGTTGTCGTTCAGATATTCGCTCATCTGCTTGTTGGTAAGCGCGCGTCCAAACCACGTGCTCCACCAAAACATGAAGGGCATGAGCACCACCAGCCACGCCACCAGAAAGAACAAAATGCGGTTGCGGGTGGACATGCGGGGACGCGCAGCCTTGGCGGCTGCCGGATCCCCGAGGTGTGCAGGCTGGTCGTCCGCAGCGAGCGGTGTAGGTTGTACAGCCATATTTGGCCTTCCGGGCTAGCCCTCACCCTCGGAGGGTTTGGACTCTTTGCCTGCGGGAGCCGGCTTCTTGTGGTCGAGGAAGGCAAGAAGCCCGCGATCCCGCAATTCCCAGAAGACGTTTAAGAAGAATATGCCGGACAGAGTCAGCAGGATCAGACTCATGAACAAGCCATCCACCGTCTTGATCGTGCCGGTGGCGATGGTCCAGGCAATCCCCAGGAGTGGAATAACGCCCATCACAATGGAAACCACTAGCATCATCGGAAGCAACCGCCCTCCTTCCTGCCCAAGTGCCTCGGGTCGTCCGTTCAAGAAGAAACCTAAAATGCCGGCCGGCGGCGGCGCTAGCCGGCGCTCAACTCATTAGTTATTGCGCTTTGAACGTGGCATTGACGGTTTTGCTGTCTTTGGCCGCCAGCGTAACTTTCTGTTCTTGCGTGCCCAGCTTTTCCTGCACAAAGGCCAGCGTGTAGTCGCCCGGGGGCAGCCCTTTGATCTCGAACTTGCCATCCGGCCCGGTGACCGCGAAGAACGGGGTCTTCACCACGTTGACGTACATCTTCATCCAGGGATGCTGGTTGCACTTCACCGGCAGCATGATTTCCTCGCGGGCGAAATTCTTTTCCAAAGGCGCGGACTGCGGAGGTTGTGATTCATTCCACTCGCGGTTGTCGGCCGGTGTGGGGTGAATATTGTGAGTCGTGGGATCGCTGTTGACGATCTTGACCGTCTGTCCCGCCATCACCCCCAAAACGTGGGGATGGTACTTGCAGCCGCTCTGTTCAAGGGTCACGGCCTCTTTGGGAGTATCGAATGCCCGGTTGCCCAATCCTTCCTTCACATACACGAAGACGTTGGCCAGCTTGCTGCCGTCCGCGACGACGGTCTCGGCGGTGTTGGTGCCCTTGCAGGCCGGGTCCTGGCTCATGTCGATCTTCGCCGCTTTCGGCGCGACGCCGTCAAGACTGACCGTGCCGCTGACACTGGCAGCGGTGGCCGGATCGATCGGAGTGGCAGCGGGCGCGGGAGTTGCCGCAGCGCTTGGAGCGGCGGGTTGCTCCTCGGCGTCCTTTTTGCTGCACGCCATCAACTGGACGAGTAGGACCGAACAGAGACCAGCGGTAACGAACCATTGTTTACGATTCATGATGCTCCTGCACCTTTCCTGAAACTGAGATGTCACGCTTGCCAAATTCTACTGCGCTCCTCCGCCGCTGACGCTCGCGTGTTCCCGGGCGATCCCACGGGCGGACCTGGCCGGAGGAAAATTCCGGTTGCTGCTGGACTGAGTGCGTCCCATGGCTCCAGCCACACGGTGCTGTTCTTCCGGGGTGAGTTGGAAAATGTAATCCACCAAAAGCCGAGTGTGATCCTTGTCGTAACCCTGGAATGCAGGCGGAGTAGGACCGGAGAACACCCAGCGGTTGTTCTCCCGCTTGAACAGACCGGAGGGCATAGCCGTTCCAGGACTGATGGCTTGCGGATCGATGATCCAGCGCTCCACCCAGTCGGGTTTCAGGCGGTCGCGTGCCAGCAGGAAATTGGGAGCCGTGGCATGGCGATCATGCTCGGCATCGCCGGTCTGGTGACACTTCAGGCAAGGCGCTGCGGTGCTGGAGAACAAGCCGCGCGCCATGTCCGTTTCCTTCGCGGTCAACGTGGTCCCCGGCTCCGGAATATAGGGGAACGGCTGCCGCGAGAGCGCCGCAAAGAAGCGCACCAGCTTGCCCAGTTCGTTCTCCGAGAAACTGAAGGTGGGCATGCGCACCTGAAGATACGAGCGCACACCGTTGCGGTCGGTATCCGTGTCGTTCAGCGCGGGATTCGACAGGAACCGCAGCAGCCACTGCGGATTGACCCGAGCGCCCTCGGTGAGCAGCTTGGGTGGAAGTTGCTCCTGCATGTCCTGATAGTGCTTCATGCCCATGAGAGCCGTCGGCTGGCTGGGAATGAACTGGTGGCAGCCCATGCAGTTGTATTTCTTGACCACCCACCAGCCTTCCTGGATGTCGCGGCGGTAGTCGAGAGGCAGATATTGATATGAAGGGGGGAGCCCGCTTTCCTGGCTGCCCATGAGGAAGGTGGTCAGGGCGCGAATCTGTTCCGGAGCCAGGTGCAGATTCGGCATGCGGAGTTTTTCCGTCTCCGACTTGATCTTTCCCTGATCCCAGACATTGGGTTCCGCCAGTTTGTGCTCGAAGAAACCCAAGTGTGAGTACCACGGTCCCTTCGCGGGGCCTTCGGGCAGACGCCAACGATCGTCGGGATCGGTGATGGGTTCGCCGTCTCCCCGTTGCGCCATTTCCGTCAGCAGAGCGAAATCCAGGCGCTCGATGGGCTTGCTGCCTTCGAAGGTCAATTCCGTGCCGATTCTGCCCTCGTCTTCGAGTCCGGAGATTTCGTGACATCCCGCGCAACCGAAATGCCGTATCCACTTCTTGCCTTCGTCCTTCAGCTTGGGATCGTCCATGAAGGCGGCGTCGGGGTAGGAACCGGGCTCTTTCTTCTTGAGCGTGACCAGGTAAGAGGCGACGTCGGCTGCGTCCTGCTCGGTCAGCCGCAGGCTGGGCATGACCGTCATGTTCTGGACTTGCAGTTCGTGACCGTCGTTCGGACACTTGCTGTGCTGCAGGTCGAACACGAAGGGCAACCCCTTCTTTGCGTAGTCTTCGGGGCCAATATCTTTCTTCTCGTATATGCAGTAGGGGCGGGTGCGTTGCCGTGCGTTATGCACCCAGCGCACGAGGTAGTCGTAGTTCGCCTTTTCGCCAACGCGCGTCAGGTTGGCGGCGAACGTTCCGCCTTCCATCTGGTCGCCTTCTCCGATGGAGTGGCAGCCGAGGCATCCGCGCGTCTCGAAGAGTTCCTTGCCGCGGCCGGCGTTACCGGGCTTGTGTGTTACCGGCGGGTCGGGCAAAGCCGACTGCCACAGATACGCCGCGATGGCCTGCACCTGCTCGTCATTGAGACGGAAATTCGGCATGCGCGTCATGGGACGGAAATCGGTCGGCTTCTTCAGCCAGACCGGAATCCAGTTCCGGTTGAGTTTCAACCGGACATCCTTCAGGTTCGGCCCGACCTTCTTGACGTCCTGCAGCAGGCTCTTGGTAGTGCGGTCGAGTTGAACGATGCGCAAGTCCAGTTTGCTGTTCCCGACCCGCAGCGCCACCGCGCGGTCGTTCAGCCGGTTGGCTTCCTGATTGGTCTGGGCCGAGTCGGCCTGCTTCATCAAGTACGAGGCCTGCTTCAGGTTGTCTTTCTTCTCCTGCTCCATTTGCTTGATCTGTTGTGCGATGGAGTTCAGGTCCTCGGATTCGCGGTCGTAGCCCTCGAAACGGTGGCAGCCCGTGCATCCGCGCTGGCGAAACAAGTCTTTGCCCTGGGTGAGAGTCCAGCCTACATCTCCGCTCACCAGCACCATGTCGGCGGCGTGGCAGGTCTGGCAGCCGGCCTCGACGTTCGGCTTGGGGAATAGTGGCCAGAGCCAATGCTCGTAATTTCCGTGGGCCTTTTCCACGCTGGTAGTGGCGCGGCCATTTCCCTGGTGACAGGGGGAGCAGCCGAACTTCTCGGGATCGTGGACCTTGAGCAGGTCCGGTTCGGGATGGCTGGTGAACGCGCGGGCGTAGTTGTCGGGCGCTTTTCCTTTGAGCGACATCGCCGCCGCAGTGAGCTTGAGGGGCTCGCGGATTCCCATGTGGCAGGACTCGCAGCGATCCACAATGTTGGCGTCGGCCACGTTGATCTGCAGGATCTTTGGATCGAGAGCCTCCGTCTTGTCCACCAGGCCGCGAATCTGCGCCGGTTTCAAGTCCACCATATGCTCGGATACATACGCGTCCAGCGCCGCTTTCAGGTCGCTGACCGGCTTGATCACATCTCCCAGCCGTGAGCTAAGGCTGGTACGTTGGGCCTTGAGGTCATTGTAGGTTTCCTCAAGCTGCGGATAGGTATAAGGCACCTTGCTGCCGTCCGGATATTCGACGACGGCGGTCTGCGCCTTGTATTTCTCCAGATCTTTGAGCTTGCTTTGCTTGGAGGATGCGCCGGTGGTGGTCTCGATATCGTAGGTCAGGGCATTGACGTACGCGCGGCGATCGGTGAAGACGTTCTGCACCGCCAGGATTTTCGCGCTCAGAACGCGCAGCTCGTCGTTGATCTCCTTCATCCGGGGAGCGGCTTGCTGATTGGCCTGTTCGTAATCCTGCTTCAGCTTCTGGTAGTCGGGATTGCCCTCGACATCTTTTTCCGATTGCGCGGAGGCGGATCGCGCCGTCTTGAGAAAGGCGCCGTAGCGTTGCTTCCATTCGCCCTGGTAGGTTTTCCAGGGACGCTGTCCGAACCCTTCGTCCCACAGGGCCCAGAACAGCGACGCCATGAGCACGACCATGGCCACGACGAACCAGGTTGCCATGGATTTCTGCACCAGCGGATCATTTTCGGGGACGGGCTTTTCCGGCACCAGAGCCTCCTAAAGCTTCTCGCACCTACACGTTGAACCAGGGCGTGATCCACACATACTTGATATGAAACAAAAGCCGCAACAGCATCTTGATGGGCAAGGCCAGCATGGTCAGCACGAAGAACTGCATGAGTGAGTACTGCAGAAAGCTCATGCGCTTGTAATCCTTCGGGTTACTGCGACGGAAGTAAGCGTGCAGACCCATCCCGCCCACAGCGTAGAAACCACCCACGACCGCGGCGCCGAAAATCGTCTTCACCCAGTTCGAGGTGATGCCGAAAAGGTCCGGCAGATCGCGGTTCACCTCATAGATGAGACGGTTGTGATCCCAGGTTTGTCCCGGCCAGAACCATTGCCACCCCGGTCCGCGGATAAAGGTTCCGATGATGATCATCGCGACCCACAACACGATGAAGCCGAACAAGAAGGTGCCAATGGCAAACTTGCGCTGTTTCCAGGTGTAGTAGCCGCTGCCCAGCGGATTGGTATCGACGTAGGGAATCACCATCAGGCCGATGATGATCAAGGTCGGCATCACCACCCCGGCGATCCAGGGATCGAAGTAGACCAGCATTTCCTGGAGCCCGAGAAAGTACCAGGGCGCCTTCGCCGGATTCATGGTCAGGTTCGGATTGGCCGGCTCCTCCAGCGGTGCGTTCAGCGTGATCGACCAGATCATCAGAATGATGGTCACGATGATGGCGGCCAGAAACTCAATGCGCAACAGAAAGGGCCAAACGTGAACTTCCTTCTGCCAGCCGGGTTGAAAGGGCCAGGTTTTGCGGTGGTGGGTCTTGGCCAGCGCGGCATCGCCTTCCAGTTGCGCGATTAGGAGATCGTTGTCATGAGCCTGCTTCCATGCCAGATAAATATAGAAAGCAAGCAGCGGAATCAGGGCCACGATGGGCACGTTGTCCGGAGCGGAGGCGATTTCCCAGAGCTGCTTCCAGTCCATATTATCGGCGTGCCTCCTTGACTTCGGATTCCAGCACGACCGCCGCCGGACCCGAGATTCCGCCGTCTTTGCGGACTCGCCAGAAGTGCACGATCATGAGCACGGACGCCACGATCGGAATGCCGATGCAATGCCAGATATAGGAACGCAGAAGCGCATTTGCGTCCACGATCGAGCCGCCTAATAGCCCGAAGCGAACGTCATTGTATGGAGTCATGCCCAGCTGTGGACCAAACGGGCCTTCATGCCCCAGACCCGGCGTAGCGCGCGCCATGTTGGTGCCGACGGTAACCGCCCAGAAACCGAGTTGATCGTCGGGCAGCAGATATCCGGTGAAGGACAGCAGCAATGTGAACACTAACAGGAGCACACCAATGTTCCAGTTGAACTCGCGCGGTTTCTTGTACGAGCCGGTCAGAAACACGCGGAACATGTGCAGCCAGACGGTGATGACCATCAGGTGCGCCGCCCAGCGATGCATGTTGCGCAACAGTTTCCCGAATGGCACGTCGTGCTCCAGATAGAGCACATCCCGGAACGCCTGCACTTTGGTCGGGTGGTAATAGAACATCAGCAACACGCCAGTGAAGGTGAGCACGAGGAACAGGTAAAACGTGATTCCTCCCATGCCCCAGGTGTAGCTGTAGCGAACCGCATCCCGGTTAATCTTGGCTGGATGCAGATGCAGGAAGACGTTCGACAGCACGCCCAGGGCGCGATTGCGTGGCGTGTCGTCGTGCTTGTGACGAAAGATGGAGGTGAATACCTGGGTCTTGGTGGGGTTCTTGAGGAGTTCGACCTGTTCCTTGACCTTGGCCGGCATATCTTCCTTGAGTGACCGCACCTCGGCTTTCACCTCGGTGGCCACTCGTTCGACAATGCCGGTTGTTTTCCCCTTGTTCCCGTTCGCGCCGTCTTCTTCAGCCATGTTTTTCTCTTTTCTGAGAGTTCCTCGAAACCCACCAACGCAACGTCGAACAATTTCGGTGGACTATGTGGGCAAGTACGAGCCCGGTTCGTTGAAGCGGCTGGGCTGGCCTTTGGGCCACTGATAAAGCCGGGAGGTGTCGACCACAATCTGGCCGTCGGGCGACAGTTCCACGTACGCGCGATCCATCGGCCGCGGCGCGGGTCCTTCGAAATTGACTCCCTCGTCGTCGTAGCCGCTGCCGTGGCACGGACACTTGAATTTGTTTTCGCTCGACTTCCAGTCCGGCGTGCAGCCCAGGTGCGTACAGCGCGCGTAGATGACAAACAAGCGGTCCGGTCTTCGAGCCACCCAGATGCGATACTTCTGTTGCCATTTCGTGTCGATGCCTAAGCCGTAATCGGCGGGATAGCCAATCTTGAAGATGGTGGCGGGTTCGAATAGGGTGCGCGGCAGAAAGAAGCGGAAAAACGCCAGGAACCATGCCGTCAAGAAGGCCGTAACCGACACCCACACCAGCCGGCGGCGGCGCTGGTTCACTGCATTATCGTCCGGACCAACGGCAGCCACTCCGCCTGCGGCAGCGGCCTTTGAGGTGCCCAGCGCTTTCGATCCAACATAGGGTGTTGATGATCCGCCTTGAGCGGGAGCCTTGTTGGCCGCTTCCGGGTTTTCTGCCATGATTCCTCTCCTATGGAATGGTTCCTTGCGCTTTAATCGGCGGCCATAGCCTGCACCACCGATTGTTTTTCCTGATGTTGAAGCCTCGCTCCCGTTTCGCCGATCGCGGTCGTGACCGAATTCGCCAGAGCGTGAATGAAGGCCGGCGAATCGTTCAGGCCTTCGGTCATCTCAAAGCGGTCAATGCCCAGAAGCCGCGCGTCGTGCCGCGCATGATGATCAATCTCCGCCAGGGTCTCAACATGGTCGCTGACGAACGAGATGGGGATAATGCATACTTCGTGCCGCTTCTCGGCCGCCACCTTTCGCAAGGTGTGCAGCAAGGATGGTTGCAGCCACCGGCTGGCGCCCACCTTGCTTTGGTAGCAGAGGCGATGATCGTTGCACCACCCTCCACGATTCATCACCAGTTCCACGGTCTCTTCAATGTGCCGCTGGTAAGGATCGCCCTTCGCGATCACCGACTCCGGAACACCGTGAGCACTGAAGACCAGAGGCACAATCTCCGGGTTTGGAAAACGAGCCAGGGCTTCGTCAATCCGCTGCACCAGAGCTGCAAGGTACATCGGATTACGATAGAACGGCTCCACCAGAAAAGTCGGGGCCTTGCCCCTCCAGCGCCGCCGCCACTCGTTCAGGCTGCTGCCGGTGGTGGTGCTCGAATACTGCGGGAAGAGGGGTAAGAGTACGACCTGGTCGACCTGCGCAGCTTCGAGCTGCTGAATCGCTTCGGCGGTAAATGGATGCCAGTAACGCATCGCCACCACGCAACGCGCGTCCATCCCCTGACCCACCAGATGTGCCTCCAGGGCGCGGGCCTGCTGCTCGGTGAAGCGCCGGATGGGAGACCCTCCGTTGAGGATCGCGTAGTGATGCGCTGCTTTTCTGGCGCGTGTCTTCGAGATCAGCTTCGCCAGGGCGCGCCTGCCCAAGCGCGAAAACGGCAAGGCGATAATGTCGGGATCGCTGAACAGGTTGTAGAGGAAGGGTTCGATCTCGTCCATCGAACCGGGCCCGCCGAGTTGAAAGAGGACTACTCCAACACGCTTGGAGATTCCCAACATTTGTGGTCGAACCCCACAGAGGCCGGGATGTTACTAAAACCTGAAGCGTTCGTCAATGCAGTTGCTAACAAAAATCCAGTCTCGAATCACACAGAGTCGCTCCGACATGGAGTGGCTAGCAGGAATTTAAAGCACATTCGAAGCGTCCCCCCCAGTTGCGAACGAGATGGAGTTGTCGGAATTTTCTGGCTCACCCGGCACGCGCCTGACGCGAGCGATGCGGCTGGGCGAGCAAAACCAAATCTCAAAAATCCTTGTAAACACTTTGACCTGTGGTACACTTCCGTCCGTTCTGGGGTATCCCATCGCTTCCGCGGCTCTTACACGGAGCGGCGGAAGTGATCGAATCGGGCGTGGCCGGGGGTTTGGATTCCATGGGCCTGCTTCTTCTGTTCGTCATCTGGCTGATTGCATTGGCCAGCATGTTTTTCTTTGTCGCCAAAATCTGGTGGTTTCCCGCGGGAGCTTCCGCGATCGCGGCGGCCTACGACCACCAGTTTGTCAACACCGGTATTGCCATGGGCGCGGCCTTCGTGGTCGCGCAACTGGGTCTCGGCATCCTGATCTGGAAGTACCGAGACCGCGGGGCGGCGAACCGCGCGCGGTACCACTCCGGCGAAACACGCACTGAAATTCTAGTCTTGATTTTCGCGGCCGCGCTGTTCATGGCGATGGATATCGGCGTGGATCTTTTAGGCGGGCATCTCTGGGCGGCGGAACGGTTTCGCGAAGCCGCGCCCGATGCGGTGCGCGTCGAAGTGACCGGCATGCAGTTTGCGTGGTATTTCCGCTATCCAGGTCCCGACGGAAAATTTGGCGCCACCAAACCGGAACTGGAAGACGCATCGGCGGGCGGCGAAGGAGCGCTGGGGCTCGATCCGCAGGACGCTGCTTCCAAAGACGACGTGGTGACGGGAACGATGGTGGTGCCGGTCAACCGGGAAGTCGAAGTCACTCTGCGAGCGCACGACGTGATTCACAGTTTTGGTGTTCCGGCCATGCGGTTCAAGCAGGACGCTGTTCCTGGCCTGGCGATCCACATGCATTTCACTCCCACTCGGGAAGGAAATTTCGATGCGGTCTGCAGCCAGCTCTGTGGGCTGGGGCATTACAAGATGCATGGCATCGTGAAAGTGGTGAGTCAGGAAGAGTTCGACAAATGGCTGGCGGCACGGGAGGCCGACAAACAATAAAATGCTTGCCCAAGAATCCCACGCGCACTCGGCCCCTCAAGGCTTCCTTCGAAAATATGTTTTTAGTCTCGACCACAAGGTCATTGGCTTGCAGTACTACTTCCTCGCGCTGGTCGCGGTTTTCGTCGGCATGTTCCTCTCGCTGCTGATGAGGTTTCATCTTATCTGGCCGACCGCAGTGCTGCCCTTGCTGGGCGAGATCAAACCTGAGACTTATCTCAGCCTGGTGACCATGCATGGCACGATCATGGTGTTTTTTGTACTCACCACAGGACCGCAGGGCGGCTTCGGCAATTACTTTCTGCCGATTCAGATTGGCGCGCCGGACATGGCTTTCCCGGTGCTGAACATGCTGTCGTTCTGGGTGACATTCGTGGCTTTTGGGGTCATGCTCGCTGCTTTCTTTGTGATTGGTGGCGCGCCTCTCCACGGATGGACCGGTTATCCACCGCTGAGTGCGTTGCGCTCTTCCGGGCCTGGCGAGGGCCTGGGCGCGGATTTGTGGATCACCAGTATTGCGCTGTTCTGTGTGGGAGCGCTGCTGGGGTCTCTGAACTTCATTACGACCACGCTGGATATGAGAGCGCGCGGCATGACGTTGATGCGAATGCCGTTGACCTGCTGGGCCTGGTTCCTGACCGCGGTGATCGGTCTGCTGGCGTTCGGCGTGCTGCTCTCCGCGGGCGTTCTTCTTCTGATGGACCGCACCCTGGGAACGAGCTTCTACCTTCCATTGGGCACGATCAACGGACAACTTACTGGGCATAAGGGCGGCTCTCCACTCCTGTGGCAGCACCTGTTCTGGTTCTTCGGCCATCCGGAGGTGTACATTGCGATCCTGCCGGCCATGGGCGTCTGCAGCCATCTTCTTTCGGTAGGTGCGCGCAAGCCGGTGTTCGGTTATCGGGCTATCGTGCTGGCCATGCTTTCGATCGTCGTGCTGGGCTTTGGAGTGTGGGGCCACCACATGTTCGTCAGCGGGATGAGCCCCTATTCCGGCTTCGCCTTTTCCGTGCCGACAATGGCGATCACCGTACCCTCGGCGGTGTTGACCTTCGCCTGGCTGGCAACGCTGTGGCGGGGCAAGATCCGCTTTACCACGCCTTCCTTGTTCAGTATTGGGTTTGTATCCCTGTTCGTTGCGGGGGGAGCCAGCGGCCCTTTCCTGGCCCAGCCCGCGCTCGACATTCAACTGCACGACACCTACTTCGTCGTCGGCCATTTTCACCTGATCATGGCGGTGGCGGCCCTGTTCGGAGTTTTTGCGGCAACCTACCATTGGTTCCCCAAGATGTTCGGGCGGCTGATGAATGAAGCGCTCGGGCGCTGGCATTTCTTCATCACCCTGATCGGTGCCTACGCGATCTTCGTGCCGATGCATTACCTGGGGATTGCCGGACATCCCCGCCGTTATTCCCAGCTCACCGAAGTCGGCTACCTGCACGACCTGATCCCCGTACAAAGATTCATTACCTTCGCGGTGTTCTTTACGGTCGCGGGACAATTGATTTTTGTTTTCAATCTGCTCTGGAGCATGTTCCGCGGGGAAAAAGCCACCGACAATCCCTGGGAAGCGACCACTCTGGAATGGACGACCGCCACTCCGCCCCCGCACGACAACTTTGGAGGACAGACGCCCGTGGTCAATAACGGTCCTTACGAGTATGGCGTACCGGGAGCGCCGCGCGAGTACGTGATGCAGAATGATCCAACCGCCGTAGAGGCACGCTAAGAAGAGCACTGCATATGGCAAGCTTAACTCCAACCATGCCGGCGCCGCCGCCCACCGCCTCACGCAGGCACGGTGGCGATCTGCCTCCAGGGGCGGGTTGGGGAGATGGTGGGCGTTCCGAACCCGGCTCTCCGGACTACGGAGCACGCTTACGCCGGGCGCGTCTTGGATTGGCGGTAGCGCTGACGCCGGTGATGATGTTGTTCGTGGCCTTCACCAGCGCCTACATCATGCGTCAGGGGCTGCCAACGCTCGACCCGCGTACGAACACGGTGGTGCGCGACTGGGTGCCAGTGGAACTACCCACGCTGTTGTTTCTGATCAATACCGGCGTGCTCTTGCTAAGCAGCGTGACCGCCGAGTTCGCGCGACGGCAGCTGGCGCGGCAGGTTGCGCTCGAACCCGTACGCTCGATTCCAGGAGTATCCCTGGTTCGGGAAAGGAAGATTCCCTGGCTAGCGCTGACAATTATTCTTGGACTCGGCTTTTTGACGGGCCAATGGCTGGCCTGGAAGGAGCTGGCGGCACGCGGTTTTTACGTCGCCACGGGTCCCAGCAGCTCCTTCGTTTATTTGCTCACTGGTGGGCACGCGGTCCATCTATTCGGCGGAGTCCTGGCCCTGCTGGCGGCCGGGTTGTCAACGGTTTTAGGCCGGCCCTTGGCCTCGCGCCGGATCGTCGTGGATGTCACGGCTTGGTATTGGCATTTCATGGCTCTGCTGTGGATTTACATTTTGAGTTTGCTGGAGTTCGCAAGCTAGGCAGGCAAGGAGATCAAGAGCATGGCTGAAGCTGCGTTGCCACAGGATGCCGCGGCGATCTACGAGCCGTCGCTGTTTGGCACGTATTCCAAGAAAATCGGGATGTGGCTGTTTCTGCTGTCCGATTCGCTGACTTTCGGCGCGCTGCTCTATGCGTACAGCTATGGACGCATCTCCACGCCGGACTGGCCGACTCCCTTCCACTCCGGGAGCATCGTCAATGCCACGATTATGACCGCATTCCTGCTGACCAGTTCGCTGACCATGGTGATGGCGGTCAATGCGGCGGCCAAGGGAAGCGAAAAGACCCGCCGCCTGTGGCTCCTGGCCACCATGGCCTGCGGGACCGGTTTTATCGTTCTTCACGCCGCCGAATGGAGCCACCTGATCGCCGAAGGCCTGCGTCTGCCGATCTTCCCCGCGGTTCCACACCAGCAAACCGCGTCGGAATTTGTGACCGTATCGAAAAGCGTTCCGCAGTTCGCGTCAACTTTCTTTGGCCTGACGGGAATGCACATGCTGCACGTCACGCTGGGAGTGATTTATCTGGGGGTGATCGCGCTGGGGCGCAAGTTCATCCCCATTCTGTTCGGGCTCTGGCTCTTGGCCTGGCTGGCGACGCCGGCTTACAGTCCGTTTCACTATGGGGCTCACCTGCTGCTGGTGGTGGCACTGGTGTGCTCGCTGATCTTGTGGCTGAAGCCGAAGACCTATGACGCCGCCGATGTCGAGGTGGCCGGACTGTATTGGCACTTCGTGGACCTGGTGTGGATGTTCATCTTCCCCCTTGTCTACCTGATGTCCACCAAGATCATCTAGGAGTCTTGAGAGAAAGCTATGGACGCTTCGCAGCAGGCCATTGAACAACGGGTCGCCGAACAGCACCGCCACCACCGTGTCGCTCCTTTCTTCTGGGTGTGGGGAACCCTTCTGGTACTGACGGCGATCGAAGTCTACCTCGGCTATCAGAACATGGAACCCAAGCGCATGCTGACCATCCTGATGGGGCTCTCGTTGATCAAGGCGACGCTGATCATCGGTTACTTCATGCACATGAAATACGAGGTCTCGCGCATGAAGTGGCTTACCATGACCTCGCTGGTGTTTTGCCTGGCCATGATGATGATGTTCTTCCCGGACGCATTCCGTATTCTGTCGCTGGGGGTCCGGTGATGGGTGTGCCGCGGCTCAGAGTGGCGCTTCTGGCCGGGATTCTGTGGCTGGGGGCCGTGCCCGCGTTCGCGCAAGGCTGCTCGATGTGCTACAGTTCGGCCTCCGCGGCTTCCAAAGACGGGCAAAAGGCGATTCGTAAAGCCATCGTGGTATTGGCGGTTCCGCCCCTCGGCTTGGTGACGATTGGCCTGGGATTGGCTTTTCGCTATGGCCGGAAGCGAGACCAGATTGAATCCTGACAACGTTTTGCCCGCTGCGTTTAAGCACATTCCGAATTACGCCCGCACCATTTTTTTCGCGGTTGCTGCGGATTTTCGGAGTACAATTCCCCCCGGCCCACTCGTGCGTGGGGCGCGAGTGGCGGCCCGGTTCTGCACCCAAGTCGGATTCAGCATATTCAGGAGCCTTCCATGAATGCACCGGCCACTGGTACGAAGTCTAAAGATCCACGTCCTGCTCAGATCGATAATCGCAAGTTGTGGATCGTAACCGTATACGCGGTGAGTGGGATCATGTTCTTCGGGGTGATGGCTTACTACGCCGCGAGCTATCTTGCCGTTAACCACTAACGGCAACGCCCGAGTTGCCCTTACGCATTGGATGCAGCGGGCAGGGCACTGCTGGCACATCGGCTGAGCAAGTCTCTGAAAGACAACGCGAGAAGTCTTCAGGGAATGCCGCGCTGGTGGGATTCGCTGGGAGCCGGGATGCGTTCGTCTGGAGTGGTTTGTCTGCTCGGGAAGGGTGCGAGTGAAGTCGCACCGCTAAGCGCCAACCCTCTAACGGGCTGGTGAAAGTATTTCTGCCCATCAGCGGACCCGGGCTGCTATAAAGCCGACATTGAAAACAGTTCGGTCATCGCAGCGCCGAAGCGTTGCGCTCCCAAATCAGCGCAACGCCAAGTCTTCAACAGCCTGCAAAGTCGCAATTATCCCTGCGGACAAAAAGACAGGGAGCGTCGCGGACGACGCTCCCTGGTATTCGTTCAGGTGCGCACTTGGCGATCAGTTGTGGTTGTCGCCAGACGGAACTGCTTTTCCCGGCTCGCTATCCGGCGCGGCGGCTTCCTGCTTGACCTGCGTTTCGGCCTGATCCGCAGCCTGTTGCTGGTCCTGCAGAGTCTTCTCCGCCGTCGTATCGGGCTTCGGGGCAGGGATGTCCGATTCAACAACGTTCGTGTCCGGCGCTTTTGGCATGCCGTCTGAACCCTGCTTTTTCGCCAGTTCTTTCAGACCGTTATCGACTTGTTCGTCGAAATGGTTTTGCATCTCCTGCAAGTCGTCCACCTTCACGGAGACAGTCAGCCCGGCTGCACAGTCCGCCTTCTTGCTCGCGGAGACGCTAGCGCTCACCATATTGTTGGCATCTGGAGTATCGGAGAGCCGCGTGAGTACATCTCCACCAGTCAGACCGCACTCCTGCCCGTTTGCCGCTACGGAGAGATTGCTGTCCACCACGAAGGTCCGTCGAGCCGGGTCGAGCGCAGGCGGAACTTCTTCTTTTGACGGAGCAGTGGCGGGCGCGGGCTCTGTCTGCGCCGCCGGAGCATCGCCCGAAGCAGGTGCGGCGTCGTCTGTTGCTCCATTCTTTACCGCAGGATTGACGGAAACCGACGCCGCTACCTGCGCGCCCGATCCGCTCTGTGCCGCTTCCGCCTGTTGTGCAGCCAACTGTGCCTTCACTTCGTCGGCAATCGCCTCTTTGACTTCAGGCGAGAGGGTCACCGTGCTTGAAGCCGATGCCGAAGCAGTTCCACCTCCGGCACTTGCCAAGGCGGCGTCCGCAGCGATGGCATCCGCCTCAGCGTTCGTGGCAGCCGCTTGGCGGGCCGCGTACGCTGCCTGCAAGTTTGCCGCGATCACATAGTCCGTCAGCCAGTAGGCTGGCGAAGAGTAATAGGGATAAGGCGTGAACCACCCGCCATAGAATCCCCACCACGGCGCTCCTCCCCATCCCCATGCCCCAACGCCCCAGTACACCGGCGCGCCCCAGGGACGAATGCCCCAGCCATAAAACGCGGGATGGAACCAGAAGCCGGCATGGAAGGCATAGTAAGCATGCCCACCCCAGGAGTAACTTCGATACACGGCCGTATGGTAAGAGCCCTGCGCATAGTAGGTACGTGAATAATAGGAATGGCCACCGACGGTTACGTAGGACCGCTGCACGTATCCGCTGCTCCGCCCGGTGCTGACGACGCGCACTCCATTATGTTCACTCACGACCGTGCGCTCGCTGTGGACCCCATGTTCAATGTGCATGCCTTCGCGATCGACCGAACGAATCTGGCCGGTCGGGCGGATACTCGCCCTCCCGCCGCCCTTCAGCGTGACGTTTCTCGCCATGGGAGCATGTTCCGGCGTGAATTTGCGCTCGCCTGCCGGAGAGTGCTCAGCCCTTTCCGTATGTTCGCCCTCGCGCGGGCGCTCTGCTTCCCCGTGCTCCGCGGCCGGTCTGGGCTCGCGGCCTCCCTCTCGTTCGTCCGCGCGTTTCGCAGGCGCTGCATGCGTTGCCGGTTTGTTCGGATTCGACTTGTGCGCCGACGCCGGGTGCGACGCGGGCGGACGGTGCGCGGGCGAATGGAACGAGGGAGGACGGGACGAAGATTTGTGCGGCGCAGACTTATGTTCCGGCGCCGGATGGCGCGCTGCCGGTTTGCTGGGCGCGGATTTGTGTTCCGGTTCCGGCTTTTGTGGAGTTCTGCCGCCCCAGGCCACCGTCGTGATGCCGAGAACCACGGCCACCAGGAAATATCTCTGCACGATACTTTGTAAACTGCTCGAGTTCATCGCTGCTCCTGCGTAGGATCCAAAGGTCCTCCACAAAAACCCGCTGCTGCGAAATAAGTTCTGCGTGGGGAGTAGAAGTTACAAAGTGCACGCTAAAAGCGGATGCAAAGAGCGAGAGCGAACAGCGCGAGCGAAGATCGGAGTCAGGAGTGAACGTTAGAAGTGAAAGTAAAGCAGGTTGTCATCCTGAGCGAAGCGAAGGACCTGCTGTTTCCGGCGAGTGCCGGAGCGCGGATGGTGACGACTATACATGCCGAAGGAAGCGGGCATAACGATAACATCCATACAGCGAAACAACGCGGCGTCCGAACAGCCCGCTTTCATTTGTCATTCCGAGCAAAGCGAGGAATCTGCTGTTTGTCTGAGCTGCCACTTACCCCGGCTAACTCGTGCCACTCTTCGCCACCATCGTGCCACTTGTGATTCCTCACTTCCCCGTGTACAAAGATCGCGTCAGGACGGGGGTCCCACGGCAAAATGCCGTAGGACCCTTTTTGGTTGTCGGCTGTTGACCTTTTTGGGGAGGCAAACGGGATGAAGCTGCTCTCGATAAAAACGAAGAACTACACACCGACTACTCCAAGAAGGAGGTCGAGGAATTCAACAGGGCAGTGAAAGTGATCAACGCCAGGTTGGCCAGCTAGCGTCATTTTCCACAGCCATCTTCGGTCTGGCTGTGACATCCAACCTTGACTGAGAATTTCCATTCCTCCAAACTGGCCTCGTGCGCCAAGCCAGGACGCTCTGCATCGCGCCGTTGAAGGCAGATCAACCCGTCGCGGGTTCCAAAACGGGAAGGCGCAGCGCTGGCCGCGGAGCATCGCGGAGCAACTCCTTTCCCCGCAAGATTTTGACTGTAAGTCCTGCGCTGCCAAGATTTTGCCGGGAGATCGGGAGATCTATGAGCAGTAAGTGCAAAGTAGGGAACGGTTTAGCGGGAGGTATCAAAAAAAATATTGAGCCCAAACAGCAGGTTCCTCCCTTCGGTCGGAATGACAACCTGAGGCTTGGCATTGCAGGCCGGTTCGCTTGGCTCACCGGCCTGCTTCGCTCGGGATGACAGCAATGTTATGTACCTGTGTACCATGGTACATAACCATCTTTGTTCGATGCTGCTACATCGCCGGACCGTCGGGATACGCCGGCAAATCCGGAGGACGCGCGGGCAGTTTCTTCGGGTTGGCTTCGATCTGCTTCATCACTTCTTCGATGGCGCGGTCGAGTTGGGCGTCTTTGCCGCGGACCACGTCGTCGGGGCGGTTGTCGAGCTCGATGTCGGGGGCGACGCCGTGGTTCTCGACGTCCCACTTGCTGTCGAGTCCGTAGTCAGCGAACTCGGGACGCGTGATGTAGCCGCCATCCATCAGCGGAATGTCGCCGCGGATGCCGCGCACTCCGCCCCAGGTGCGGGTGCCGATGAGTGGGCCGAGTTTGTAAACCTTGAAGAACTGGCTGAAGATGTCGCCGTCGGAAGCGGCGTACATGTTGGTGATGGCGGCCATGTATCCGTGGAAGACGACGGGGGGTGTGGTGCCGCTCGCCCAGTTGCGCGCCGCGCCCATGCCGACCAGCACGCGATGCAGGCGCTCCAGGACTAGCTGGTCGACGAAGCCGCCGCCGTTGTAGCGCACGTCGATGACGAGTCCCTCTTTGCGAATCTGCGGGAAGAACTGGCGGACGAAAGCGTTCAGGCCGGCGTCGCCCATGTCAGGGATGTAGATGTAGCCGACGCGGCCGTGAGTGGCGGCGTCGACTTTCTGGCGGTTGCTCTCGACCCAGGCGTATTCGCGCAGGCCGTACTCGTCGTCGGTGGGCTTGGAGTTCACCGTGATGGCCGTGGTCTGATTGGCGGCTCCGATGAGCAGTTCGTCGGGCGTTTGCGGCGCGTGCAGCGGGCGTCCGTTGATGGCGAGGAGGTAGTCGCCCTCCTTGATGTTGATGCCGGGCTCAGTCAGCGGCGAGCGCGTGTCGCCGTTCCAGTTCTGGCCGTGATAGATCTTTGAGATTCGGTAGAGGCCGGATGTGGAGTCGAGTTCGTAATCGCAGCCGAGCAGGCCGACGTTGATGGGATGGAGATCGGGCTGATCGCCGCCGCCAACGTAGGTGTGCGAGTTGGAGAGTTCGCCGATCATCTCGCCGAGAATGTAAGTCAGGTCGTAGCGATTGGCGGCGTAGGGTACGAGCGGCGCGTACTTGGCGCGGATGGCGTCCCAGTCGTTGCCGTTCATGGCGGCTTCAAAGAAGTAGTCGCGCTCCTGGCGGTAGACTTCGTTGAACATCTGCTGCCACTCGGCGGGGGGATCGACTTCCATCGTCATGCCGGCGAGATTGAGAGCGCCTTCGCCGGCTTTCTTGGGCGAGTCGGATTTGGCGTCGATGATGCCGTAGCCCGGGCCTCCCTGATAGAGAACCTTGGAGCCGTCGAAGGAAAGCGCCCACTTCTGCATGCCTTCGAGAATGGTCTTCTCCTTGCGCTCTTTCATATCGTAGGCGTGAAGCGCGGTCTCCTCGCCGGGTAGCGGACCGGAGAGACCCTGCACGGGCTGCGTGGAGTAATAGACAAATCCCTTGGATGCGGTGATGCCGTTGATACTGGCTACGGGAACGGGAAGGGCGACGATGCGGTCTTTGATGCCGTCGAGATCGATGCGGAAGTTCTTCGTGGCGTCGTCTTTCTTATCGTCCTCTTTCTTTTGTTCTTTTTTCGGCTCAGGCTTTTTGGCCTTGTCCTTATCTTTCTCGGGCGCGGCGGCGGAAGTCTCGCTGGGCGCGACTTCGCGCTTGACGGCGGCTTCGTCGCTGAGCGCCGGGAACGGCGAAGGCGCGTCGGCGCGGAGTGTGACGAGATACGGACGCGTGGTCTTGGGATTGGCGAAATCGAAATCGTAGTTGCCAAGGACTTCGTTGTAGTCGCGGTCTGACAGAAAGTAAAGGTAGTGGCCGTCGGGATCGAAACTGGCGCCGATGCTGTTAACCAGTTCGTCGGTGACGGGCGTGAGCTTCTTATCGCCGAGCGAGTAGAGATAAACGACGCTCAGGCCGGTCTGTTGCTGCTTGTCGAACGCGACCCACTTGCTGTCGGGCGACCAGGTGTAATTGTTGATCTCGAAGTATTTCCCGCGATCGACTTCCACTGGCTTCTTTTCGGTGATGTCGACGTACCAAAGGCGAAGATCCTTGTCAGACCAGGCGAGCTTCTTGCTGTCGGGCGACCAGACGGGCTGGTACATGAAGCCTTTGTGGCCGCTGGTGATCTGCTGTTCTTTGTCGTGACCGCGCTCTATCGCAGCGGCAGCCTCCTTGGCTGCTGCATCCTTGTCTTTCTCTTTATCCTTCGATTCGGGTTCTTTGCCTAGGTCGATGTTGCCCATGCCGTCCTGCGGCGTGACGTAGATTTCGTCTTCGCCGGTGCGATCGGAAACGTAAGCGATCCAGCGGCCGTCAGGGGACCAGGTGACTTCTTTCTCGCGCACGCCAGGAGTGTGCGTCAGGTTGCGGGTAGGGCCGTCTTTGGCGGGGACGGTGAAAACTTCGCCGCGGGCAGAGAAGACGGCGCGCTTGCCGTCGGGAGAAATGTCGAAGTCGGCGATGAGCTTGTTGGCGCTGGCCCAGTGCTTCATGGTCAGGTCGTGTTCGCCGTTCAGCGTAATGGTGAGTTTGGTGGGCTTCTGCGAGGCCAGGTCGAAGAGATAAAGGAAGCCGCCGTTTTCGAAGACGATCGCGTTGTCGCCGAGGCTCGGCCACATCACGTCGAAGTCGGTGAAGTGCGTGAGTTGCGCAACCTGCTTGGAGCCGAGATCGTAGCTGTAGAGATTGAGGCGATGCTCCGATCCGCGATCCGAGGTGAAGTAGACGGTGTTGCCGTGCCACATGGGGAAGGTATCGGTGTAGTCGGTGTGGGGAATCTTCTGCTCGAAGACGTTGTTCTTGACGTCGTAGATGTAGATGTCCTGGGCGAGGCCGCCGGTGTAGCGTTTCCAGGTGCGGAAGTTGCGGAAGATGCGGTTGTAGGCGATCTTAGTGCCGTCGGCGTTGTAGGAAGTGAGGCCGCCCTGATCCATCGGCATGGGCGTCGGCTGGCCGCCGTCGACGGAGACGGTCCAGGGGCGCTTGGTCCAGCCGTTGGAGGCGTCGCGGCGCGTGAGGAAGACGATGCGCTTGGAGTCGGGCGTCCAGTTGATCACCTGGTTGTGGATGCCCATGCGATCGTTCAACGGATGCGCGCTGCCTTGATAGAACGTGAGCTGGCGCGGCTGGCCGCCATCGGCGGGCATGACGTAGACGTTGAAGTTGCCATCGTACTGGCCGGTGAATGCGAGCCATTTGCCGTCAGGAGAAAACTTGGGGAAGAGTTCACGGCCGGGATGTGTCGTGATGCGATGGGCTGTACCGCCGGAAGTGGAGGCGAGCCAGATGTCGCCAGCGTAGACGAAGGCGATCTTGTCGCCGCGAACGTCGGGAAAGCGGAGGAGGCGGCCTTCGGACGATTGCGAGAAGGCGAGCGTGGAACAGAGCAGGGCAGCGAGAACGAAGAGACGAAGGGATCGCATGTGGAGCTCCGGGACGGACTATAACTTCGGGCAAACGAGAGATTGTACAGGAAGAGTTTGGGAACCTTCACGAAGGAATGCGCGGGCCGTACCGCGACGGAGATAGAGTGTTATGTTCAGGTTCGCCGAAAGCGAGAAGCAGGTTCCGCGCTTCGCTCGGAATGACAACACTCTAGTAGGCTGCGGAAAGACTCCGCTCTAGTCATCGCTTTAAGACAAGCCAAGGGGCCACAACGCATTGCTGCTGATTATGGCGTTGGTTGCGCAGCTTGTTTGGGAGCATCGACAACGTTGGTCAGTACTAACTGAGACCCATCCCAACGGTACATGAATTCGCGAAACCCGCCGCTAGCGCAACAGCCTCCGTCCGTTTCCTTGAAAATCGGGAACCTCTCGATCATTCGGCCCTTATCCATGGCCACAGTCATCTGCCCACGGAGCCCCTGACTTGGGTCACGCCCTTTGAATCGATCGGTCGATTTCCGCGGCTCGATCTTCAGTTCCCGGAGCGCGCCATCCGGATTCATTTTGAAAACCGAAATCAAGTCCGGACCACCGTTTCCCGCAAAGCAGGAGAACGCCGTTACTGCTGCTTCTTCTCGACCGTCTCCATCCAAGTCACCAAAAGCTGTTGTTGAAATCTCGATTTCCCTTCTCAGGGCATCTTTGCAGGCCTCATCCATGTTGGTCGCGTGCACGCTTTTCAGAAAGGACGCATTCATCAGCTTCTCGAAGTCCGAAGCGCGAATCGAAGTGTCAGGGCCGCCAGAGTCGGACCGGCGCTTGACGGAGAGCTTGGGGGATTGGGATGCTTCAGAACCTGCGGTAGGAGTAATGGGCGCGCTCTGAGGAGTCCCCTGAGGGCGGTTACACGCGAAGCACGGCAGGAGAAGTGCCAAGAGGGCGAACGATCGCTTGCCGACCGAGATCACGGCGTGGGTACCCCCTGAATAGCATCAGAGTACCCTAGATCGGTCTGCCTTTGAAGAAGTAGATCAGTTCGATGATCAGGATGACGACGACCATCAGCTCGAGGATGAAGGCGCGGGATTGGTTGAATTGCTCGACCATGAACTTGTAGAGATCTTCGGCGGTCTGCAACTTTTCTTTGACCAGGTCTTTGTAGTCGGGCACGCCGACCTTCGAGGCGCATAGCTTGTAGAGGCGCGCGGAGAACATGTCGCTCAAGAACTTGATGGCGTTGTCGGCGCGCTCGGTGAGCTCGTTCACGTCGAGCAGGACAGTGTGCAGCTTGGAGGCGGCGCGGGCGGTGCGCCAGCGTCCCCAGAGGCCGGTGCCGCCGGCGTCGAGGAAATCGTAAACCTGCTCAAGCTCGGTGGTGAGCAACTCGTCGTAATGGCGGAACTCGAGCAACTGCGAGTTGGCGTACTGCAAGAGTTGGACCGCGGTCTCGGCGCCAGCGGGCGTGTCGTAAATGAAGGCCGCGTTCCATCCGATCACGGCGAGATCGTTGGGATAGTACGAGATGCGGGATTGCAGGATTTCCTGGCGCTCGCCTTCGCTGAGCGTAGACTCTTCGCCGCGCACGACCTGGGCGATGCGGTCTCCGTGGGCGGCGAGAAGATCGGCGGCCGAGGGGGTGGTGTTGCTGTCGTCGAGCTTGATCTCGCGCATGTGGAAGATAAAGTAGTCTTCCTGCAGCCACTCGGAGGTTTTCACGTCGTAGGGTTTGACCAGCGCGGGACGGGCGCGCTCCAGCTTCTGCTGCACCACGCGGGTGGCTAGTTTTTCGAAGTTGGTGTCGGATGTCCACCGACAGGAGAGGTCGATCAGCTTGTCCCACCCTCCGGAGAAGGGCAGCTCAAACTCCACGCTGACTACGCCGTAATCGTAGTACTTGATTTCACCGGCCAGGCGTTCGCCGCTTTCCAGGGTCATGGGCTCGAGCGTCTCTTCGACGGGAGGACGCTGATAGCGTACGTAGGCGGGAGCTTTCTTGAAGCTGGCCTCGGCGGTGCGGGCTCCGAAGATGTTGCGGAGAACGTCGAGGCGAATCTCTTCGCAGACGTCGAACTGGATGACGACCAGAACCGACCCGCGCAGCGGGGCCAGAGCCTCAGCTTGGGTGCGGCTGGCCGACGACACGGCTTCCGTGAGGGCCAGGGCAGTGTCGGTACCGACGACGGTGCTGAGTTCGCGATCCATGCAAGGGTAGGCTGACGGAAGCCGGATGCGGCCAGTGGGCGACCGGAAAGGTCTCTTCTATTGTCCCAGAAAGCGGGGGATTGGGCTAGGGTCGAAGGTTGGAGGTCATTCTAACTCTATAATTCCAAAGGCTTTACTTTTGGAGTTGAGGTCGTGCTGCCGGCCTCTGGGCAATATGGTCCCACGTCCCGCAAACTGCGCAGGGTGATTGGCATCCCGGGCAACCAGGGGGCGTCTAGTCTCTTCTGCTAAACGCCCAGAGTAACGCCGCCCCTAGGCCGACGGCCGCGGCGCCGAATCCGGCGCGCTTCATCGATTCGCGGATTTCGGATTCGCGCTGGCGGACTGCCGCGGATTCAGGGTAGGCATTGGTCGTGACCTCCGGCGACTCCAGCGCCATCTCTAGCACTTCGGCGAGATGCAGGGCGTGGCGGCCGGTTTCCTGGGAGATCTGTTCACGGCAACTGAAGCCGTCGGCGATGATGAGCCAGTCGGCGGGAGCTTTGCGGACGGCGGGGAGGAGTTCGAGTTCGCCGATGGCGGCGGAGATTTCGTACGTATCGTTGTGGAAGCCGAAGGAGCCGGCCATGCCGCAGCATCCCGGGGCGGGGCTGGTGAAGTCGATCCCAATGCGGCGCAGTAGCGACTCTTCGGCGGTCATCTTCATGATCGACTTGTGATGACAATGGCCGTGGAGCAGCGCTTTGCGGGGAAATTGCGGAAGTTGCGCTCCGGCGGATTGCTGCTCCAGGAATTCGCTGAGCAGGAACGTCTGCTTGCTCAGTGCCTGGGCACGGGCGTCGTGCGGAAAAAGATTGATGAGTTCGTCGCGGAAGACGGCGACGCAACTGGGTTCGAGTCCGACGACGGGAATGCCGGCTTCGATTTCGGGTTCGAGTTGATCGAGGATTTCGAGCAGTAGTCGTTCAGCGCGGTCGAGCATGCCGAAGTCGTAGAGCGGGCGTCCGCAGCAGAGATTGGCTTGTGGGACGACGACGCGGTATCCGGCGGTTTCAAGGACGTTGACGGCGGCGCGGGCGGTCGCGGGCAGGAAGTAGTTGTTGAAGGTGTCGGCCCAGAGGAGGACAGTGGGGATTGAGTCATTGAGTGATTCAGTCATTGAGTCATTGAAAGGCTCGGTGTCTGAAACCTTCGCGCGCTTCGCTTCGCGGGGTAGACGAATGCGCTCGCCGATGCCGGTGCGTTTGAACCATTGCTTGAAGGTCTCCGGGGCGAAGGCGGGGATGCGGCGCTGCTTGGGGATTCCGGCGACTTTTTTTGCGATGTCACGAAGGAAAGGCAACTGCGTTGTGAGATTGACGAGGCCGGGAGCGTTCGAGGCGAGGCGCGCCCAGAAGTCGATATTGCCGAAGGCGTAATCGCTGAGCGGACGCAGGCGGCCTTCGTAGTGGTGCGACAGGAATTCTGCTTTGTAGGTGGCAACGTCAACGCTGACGGGGCAGTCGCTCTTGCAGCCTTTGCAGGCAAGGCAGAGATCGAGCGAGTTTTTGACCTCTTCGCTCTTCCAGCCATCTTGAATCACATCGCCCTTAGTCATTTCCCAGAGTAGGTGGGCGCGGCCGCGGGTGGAATGTTCTTCTTCGCGGGTGGCGCGAAAGCTGGGGCACATGACGCCGCCTTCGTCGCGGCGGCACTTGCCGACGCCGACGCAACGCAGGGTGGCATGCGCGAGACTGCCGTGATCGGCGGGGAACTGGAAGTGCGTCGCCGGTTCCCAGGGCGCGTAGCCAGCGCCGAGGCGAAGGTTGTCGTCGAGTTTGTTGGGCTCAATGAGCTTGCCGGGATTCATTTTCCAGTCGGGATCCCATGCGGATTTGAAGCGGCGGAAGGCCTCCATCAATTCGGGGCCGAACATTTTTGGCAGAAGTTCGGCGCGAGCCTGTCCGTCGCCATGTTCGCCGGAAAGCGATCCCCCGTAGCTGACTACGAGGTCGGCGGCCTCTTCCATGAACTTGCGGAACTTGGCGATCCCCTGCTTCGATTGCAGATCGAAATTCAGCCGCGTGTGGACGCAGGCGTGACCGAAGTGTCCGTAGAGCGAGCCCTTGTAGCCGAATTCGCCCATCATCTTGCGCAGGTCGCGAAGGTAGCTGCCGAGCTTTGTGGGATCGACGGCGGCGTCTTCCCACCCTTCCCAATGCAGCGGTTCGCCGGGAACGTGGGAAGTGGCGCCGAGGCTGGACTCGCGGACTTCCCAGATTCTTTTCGCCTGCGCGCCAGAGAAGAGGCTGACCTTGGGTGGCGCCGCGCTGCGATTCAGGGAATCGATCAGCTTGAGCGCCTGCGACTCGGCTTCCGATAACGTCTGGCCGCCGAATTCGACGAGCAGCCAGCCTCCGCCTTCGGGCAGGAGCGCGAGGCCTTCGGTGTTGATGCCTTTCATGCGCTCGTAGTAGACGAGAAGATCGTCGAAGCCTTCGAGACCGATGGGGCCGTGCGCCATGATTTCGGGAATGGCGTCAGCGCACTGAAAAATGTCGGGATAGGCGACAACGGCGAGCACGCGCTCGGGCGGACTCTGTACGAGGCGGCAGGTCGCTTCGAGAACGGTGACGCAGGTGCCTTCCGAGCCGACAAGCGCACGGGCAACGTGGAATCCGTTTTCGAGAAGCAGGTAATTCAGGTTGTAGCCAGATACGCGGCGCGGAATGTTCGGAAAGCGCTGGCGGATGAGGCCGGAGTATTCGGTCGAGATCGCGCGGAGCGTGCTGAACAGCTGGCCGCGGCGGCCGGGTTCGGAGCAGAGGCGATGCAGATCCTGCGAAGTGGTCGGGCCGACGTTCATGCGCAGGCCATCGTAGGTGACGACGTCGAGGGCTTCGATGTTGTCGTCGGTCTTGCCCGCCATGACGGAGTGGACGCCGCAGGAGTTGTTGCCGATCATGCCGCCAAGGGTGCAGCGGTCGTGGGTGGCCGGGTCAGGCGCGAAAGTCAGATGATGTTTTTCGGCAGCGTTGCGAAGGCTGTCGAGCACGACTCCAGGCTGCACGCGGGCGATGCGGCGCTCGGGATCGATCTCGAGAATGCGATCCATGTAGCGGGAGAAATCGAGAATGACGGCGACATTGCAGCATTGGCCGGCAAGCGACGTGCCGCCTCCGCGGCAGAGTAGGGGCGCACCGAACTCGCGACAGATCGCAATGGCGGCGAGAACGTCGTCGTTATCGCGCGGCAGAACGACACCGATGGGAACCTGGCGGTAGTTGGACCCGTCGGTGGCGTAGAGGGCGCGGCTGCCGGAATCGAAGCGGACGTCGCCTCGGATTTGGGAGCGAAGGGCATCGGCCAGCTCCGCGGCGGCGGTGAAGGTTCCGGGAGCTGGCGCGATGGATGCGAGATTCTGAGACATGGGCCCCGACTACTACTTCTTATTGAGAGTAACGATTTGGAATTTAGAGCCGTCGCCGTCGGACTGAACGGAGATGGTCGTCTGGTTGCCGGGAGTTCCGGAGACGATGCTGCAGTGGGTCTGGTCGGAACTTTGTACCGCGGCATTGGCGAATTTCGACTTGTAGAAGTCGCAAACCTTCTCCGCGGAGTCGCTGCTCTCGAAGTTGGCGGTGACGGTGTGAAGGCTGCCGAAAGTCATTGAGGCAGTTCCCGCCTTCTGGACCTGAGCGCCAGGATAAATCTCGACGCCGAGATCTTTGGCGGTTTGTTCGGGATCAGTGGAGGTCTCCATGTTGCCGAAAGGCGTCTCGATTTTGGCGTTGTCGCCGTGCTGACTCACCTTGGCGCTCTTGGCGATGCGATGGATGACGATGCCGCAGGTGACCATGCCGAGGATGGCAATCAGTACGATGACACCTACGATGATGAGGATAATCTTGAGCGCACTGCTCCCACTCTTGGAAGGCGGAGGAGCGGCGGCGGAGGCTGGGATCGGGGAAAATGCGGCAGGTTGCGCGGTGGGGGCGGGGGCGGCGGAAGGAGCGGCCGGTGTCGCACCGGTGGGCGATCCGCACTTATTGCAGAACCTCGTGCCGTCGGCGAGCGTCGCGCCGCAAGAATTGCAGAATGCCATAAGTCACCTCGAGCTGTGGAGTGAATCAACTTGACGCGCGAGTATACCGCAGAATGGGCGGCAGTTCGAATGATTGCAGCGTGGCCGAGACGGCCGCGCTGACAGCCGGCGAGGGCGTCAGCGCTACGCTACCAGAGACGCGTGCCGTAGTCGGCCATCGACAACGAGAGCAGGATGAAGAGGAAGAAGATGGTGGAAATGACGACCAGCTTCAGCAGTTTCTCACTGGCACCCTTGATGTGCATGAAGAACAGCGCGACCAGCAGGGCTTTGGTGGTGGCGATAATCAGGGCCACGGCGGCGTTGAATGGGCCGAGGTTGATGTGGGCAGCGATTACGGTGAGAACCGTGCCGGCGAGCAGCGCCAGCCAGATGGCGATGTAGGTGCCGAGCGACGAGGAATGTTCCGACGACGAGTGATCAGACATAAAACCTCAATCTGGTTACCCCAAACCTATGAGCTTCGAGATCCCTCGCTTCGCCTGAACAACGGCCACGCTCAGGATGACGCCGATTCTTTGCGACTCACGATCACTTACGCAAGTCAATCAGGTAGAGCAACGGAAACAGATAAATCCAGACTATGTCGACAAAGTGCCAGTACAGGCCGCCCATTTCGAGCGGTGTGTTGTACTCAGGCGTGAAGCGGCCCCTCCAGGCGGCGTAGAGAAGCCACACAAAAAAGCCGATACCGATGATCATGTGCAGCGCATGCAAGCCGGTCATCACGAAGTACAACGAGAAATAAATCTGCGCGTGATACGGGTTGGCCATCAGCCCGGGATGACCGGGGACGGGCACGTTTTCGAACTGGAAGCTGGCGCCTGGTACGTGATGTTTCTCGAACTTCTCGGCGTACTCGACTCCCTTGATGCCAAGGAAACAGAAACCAAGGATGATCGTCAGGACCAGGCTGCCCAAAAGGAGAGCGCGCTTGCCACGCTGCACGGCCCAGACGGCCAGCACGACGGTCAAACTGCTGCAGATGAGGACAATGGTGTTGGTGCCGCCGAGTTTCCAGTCCAGTTGCTGGCTGGCCGCGGCAAACTCGCCGAAGTATTTCAGGCGGTAAATCAGGTAAGCGCAGAACAGGCCGCCGAAGAACATGACTTCCGTGGCCAGGAAGATCCACATGCCGAGGCTGGCGGAGTTGCGCTGCTGCTCCTCGGTGGCGAAGTGGTGGAGCAGGGCGGGATTGTGCGCCTCGTGGGTGTTGACAGTCTGACCGGCCATTGCTTGGCTCTCCATTATTCAGCTAACCCGCGTTCAGCTACCCGGCGACGGGTCTTCCTCCTTGTGAGGGGCGTCGATTTCCTCGTAGTTGTAGGCTTCCCAGGTCACGACAGGCTCTTCCTCAAAATTGAACGTGGTAGGTGGGGAAGAAATCTTCCACTCGAGTCCGGCGGCGTTCCACGGATTGTCAGGTGCAGGCTTGCCGTAACGCATGGACCACAGCAGATAGGTCATGGGCAGCAGATATCCGATGCCGAGGACAGTGGAGCCGGCGGTGGAGAGAATATTGAGCACCTGAAATTCCGGCGGGTATTGGTAGTAGCGCCGCGGCATGCCGACGTAGCCCAGGATGAATTGCGGGAAGAACGTCAGGTTGAAGCCGATGAACACGACCAGCGCGCTCAGGCGGGCCCAGCCCTCGGGATACATTCGGCCGGATATCTTGGGCCACCAGAAATGGATTCCCCCAAGATAGGCCATTAAGACGCCGCCGACCATGATGTAGTGGAAGTGAGCGACGACAAAGTAGGTGTCGGTGACGTGAACGTTGATGCCCAGGCTGGCCAGGAACAGTCCGGTCAGTCCGCCGATCGTAAACAGGCCGAGGAAGCCGAAGGCGTAAAGCATGGGCGCGTCGTAGCGGATCGAGCCCTTGTACAGAGTCGCCGTCCAGTTGAAGACCTTGATGGCCGAGGGCACGCCGACGAAGTAGGTCAGGAACGAGAAGATCAGCGCGGCGTAGAGCGAAATTCCGGCGACAAACATATGGTGCGCCCAGACCAGGAATCCAAGCACGGCGATGGCGATCGAGGACAGGGCGACGAAGTTGTAGCCGAAGATGCGCTTGCGCGAGAAGCAGGCAATGATCTCGCTGATGATGCCCATGGAGGGCAGAATCATGATGTAGACGGCGGGGTGCGAATAGAACCAGAACAAGTGCTGGAATAGAAGCGGGTCGCCGCCGAGCTTGGGATCGAAGATTCCGAGATGGAAGAGGCGCTCAGCCGCGACGAGAATAATCGTGATGGCGACGACGGGGGTGCCCAGGATCTGGATGATGCTGGTGGCGTAGTGCGCCCAGATGAACAGCGGCAGGCGCGACCAAGTCATGCCCGGGGCGCGCATGCGGTGAATGGTGACGATGAAGTTCAGGCCGGTAAAGATCGAGGAGAATCCGGCAACGAAGGCGGCAAGTCCGGCCTCGATGATTTTTGTGTTCGTAAATGCGGTGCTGAATGGGGTGTAGAAGGTCCAGCCGGTGTCGACGCCGCCGGTCAGCATGCAGTGCGTGATCAGCAGGCCGGCGATGATGTAGAGATACCAGCTCAGCAGGTTGATGCGCGGGAAAGCCAGGTCCTTGGCGCCGATCATGATCGGTACGAGGAAGTTGCCGAGAACCGCAGGCACTACGGGAATCAGGAAGAAGAACACCATCACCATGCCGTGCATGGTGAACAGCTTGTTGTAGGTATCGGCCTGCACGAGATCGCCCTGAGGCGTTAGCAGTTCCAGGCGAATCAGGAGCGCGAAAAAGCCTCCGATGAAGAAGAAGAACGTCACCGAAAGCAGATAGAGCAACGCGATGCGCTTGTGGTCGGTGGTGGTTAACCACGACCATGGGCCGTACTTCGCGTTTATATAATTGGTGCGTTCAACCGGTTGAACCGTTGCGGTAGCCATTTATTCCACCCGACTTCCTGTTGCCGCTTTGGCCTTGTCAGGGGCCGAAACTGGCGTAGCTGTCCCTTTCGTCGCGGCAGGGCCGGACAATGATTTCACGTAGGCGATCAGCGCGTTCAATTGTTCTTCGCTCACCAGGCCCTGGAACGTGGGCATGACGGGCTTAAATCCGTTCACGACTTTCGCGCCGGGATCGAGGATCGACTCCCGGACGTAATTTTCGTCGGCGGTCACGGTGCGTCCGTCTTCGAGGAGCACCGGTTTACCGAAGATGCCGATGAGATTGGGACCGCGGCCCTGCGTGTCGGAGCGATGGCAGGTGGAGCAGCCGAGTTCGGCGAAGATCTTCTCGCCGGTCGCCGACAGGGGACCGGTCGAGCCACCGCTCATCCAGGCTTCGTAGGCGGCTTGATCCTGCACGACGATGGAGCCGATCATGCCAGAGTGCTGCGTGCCGCAGTATTCGGCGCAGAACAGGTGGTAGGTTCCGGGCTTGGTGGCGCGGAACCACGCGACCGTGTAGCGGCCGGGAACCACGTCCTGTTTCATGCGAAACGCGGGCACGTAAAAGCTATGAATGACGTCCTGGGAAGTCATGATCAGCTTGACGTCGCGGTTCAGGGGCACGTGGAGTTCGTTAATTTCCCGCTGACCCTCGGCGTGTTCCAGCTTCCACATCCACTGCTTCGCGACCACGTAGACTTCGGTGGAATCGCGGGGAGGCGTGCGGCTCTTGAAGTAGATGACCGCGCCCCAGAGGAAAATCACCATGAAGACGATGAAGGGAACAACCGACCAGGTCAGTTCGAGCGGCGTGGAGCCCTCAATCTGAGTGGCCTGAACGCCGTGCCGCTGGCGGTAGCGCGCCGCGAAGTAGATGATGGCGGCGAAGATCAGCGCGGTCATTACTCCCGATACCAGGAGCAGGAAAATATAGAGCGCGTCGACGTTGCCCGCCGCGGTAGAGGCCTGGTCCGGCCACAATGGAAGATTTTCTAGCATATCTGCTTACTTGAATCCCTTAACCCGAAAACAAAGGCAAGTGAGAAGTCAGAAGTGAAAGCATTCTGCTTCTGGTGATTTCTCACCGTTGCCCTCAGCGGCTAAAGCCGGTCGAGGACAACCTCCGAAGGCACGGCTGAAGCCGTATCCTTCCCGAGCCTCGCAACTTCTCGGTTTTGTAACTTCCCAAGTCTCGTGACATCCGAGGTCTTGGGACTTCCCAAGTTCTTAGTTCCCAAACCGCTTTCCAAACCTTGACAAAGATACTTCTTCGTTCCCGCTTCTAATGTCTGACGGCTCCCAAGTCGCGGCGTGCAGGAGCGGCTTTTTCCAAGCGAAAGAGGATGAAAAGAAATCCTCCGAGAAACACTACGGTGATGGCGGCGCCGAGCCGCAGAATATTGTTGACGACCGCGCCGTATTTTCCGGTGGCGGGATCGTAGTGATAGCAATAAAGGAGAACCTGGTCGGTGAGGTTGCCGATCTTGTTGTCGGCCGCTTCGACCAGTCCCATGCGCAGATCTTTGGGCGGAAAATCCACGCCGTAGAAGTAGCGTGAGATGTGTCCTTGCGGCGTCAGCACCATGATCGCTGTGGCATGGGCGTACTGATTGATCTTGGGATCGTACTGATACTGGAAGCCGACAGCCTTGGTGAGGGCGTTGATGGATTCGGCGGAACCCGTCAGGAAGTGCCAGCCCGCGCCTGCGCCGGGGCGTCCATAGCGCTCGATGTAATCTTTCTTCTTGGCGGCAGCGATTTCCGGAGTCTCCTGCGGATTGAAACTGACCGTGACAACGTCAAACTGGTTGCCGATATCGAACTTCACCATCTTCAGTGCGCCCGTCAATCCGGCCATGGCCTCGCCGCAGAGCATGGTGCAGTTGTAGTAGACAAGATTCAGGATGACGGGTTTCTTGCCGAAGTAGTCGCCGAGTTTGACGGTGTGGCCGCCGTCGTCGACGAAAGTGAGATCGGGAGGAACCTGAGCGTCGAGCTTTTGCTCGATACCGACGTTTTGCAGGTGCGGAGGCCGAACGTTGGACGGCGGCGACATGATGCCGCGAGTCATGGCCTGTGACATTGCCTGTCCCGAGGCGATGGCCACCAGCACAACGACCAACGCGAAATTCCTGAAGCAGAGACGATTGCTGGCGGCAGAGGTCGAGCTGCGCTCGGCCGAACAGCAGAGGGAAGCTCTCCCCACATCTGTTTTCGAATTGTGATTCTGACGGCTCACTACTTGGCTTCCTTCTTGGCGGCAGCAGGTTCGGCCGGCCGGGTAGGCAGGCCGCGCTGCGCGATCAAATCCATGGCGCGATCGATCGGGATGCGCACCGTCCCGGCGCTCTTGTCAACATAGTCGTAAGAGCGCAGAACCTGTTCTTCGTTCTGGCGAATGGTTTCCAGTTGCGTCCTCTCATCAGTTTCGAGCTGCGGCGCGGGGAAACTCTTGTTGAGATATTTCTCGTAATCGTGGCTCTCGGCGTCGGTGGTGTATTCCGCCGGTAGATGGCGCGTGTCGGTGGGAGCATTCACCATCGGGCTGACCGGTTCCTGCTGAGCGGCGTTCTGCTTGTCGAGGAAGCTGTACAAAGCCGTCACGGCAAAATGGCTGAGCAGGCCGAACACGGCGAGGCCGACGAGAAAATAGATCACGCCGCTGACGCCGATGTCGCGCTGCTCGAAGCCACCGTGGCCCGATTTCGCGGAATGGGGATCGTTACTCATGCGATCTCGTTTACACGCCTCCGTGATGATGCGCCGGTTCCAGCACTTCCGCCGCGGCCGGATCGTAGGCAGGCAGCAAAGGCAGTCCCGCCAGGTTGCGGAAGAAGTAGGCCATCCACAGGCCGCCGATGGCGAACGGCAGAACCAGGTCGGCGGGGGTTACAGTGAATGTTTTCGAAAAATTGGGCTCGATGATCCAGTAGAGATCGACATAACGCATGACGAGCATCCACGCCGCCAGCCAGACCAGCTTGTAAATGTTGCGCTTGAACGAACGTGACAGCAGGATCGCGAACGGAACCGCGAAATGGAAAATCACGATGAACAGGCCGACGTAGCCCCAGCCGCCGTTCAGACGCCGCAGGTAGTAGGTGATCTCGGTCGGCAGATTGCCCGCCCAGATGATCAGCCACTGGGAAAAATTGAAGTAGGCCCACACCATGGTGAAGGCCAGCATCCACTTACCGTGATCGTGGACGAAACTGGGCTGCAGCATTTCCGACATCGGCTTGTAGTTGTACAGGATGCGCTCGACGACCACGGAGAAGCACATGGCGGCCAGCACTTCGCCGATAAGAACGACCAGGCCGAAGATGGTGGAGATCCAGCTGGGATCGAGCGACATAACCCAGTCAATGGCGGCAAAGGAAATGGTGAAGCCGTAGAGAATCAGGCCCGGGCCGGCGACCGCTTTGAACTTCGGCGTGTTGTCAGGAGCGCCGGGGCGGTCGGTCTCTTTCGACCACTTGCTGAGCAGGAACGAGATGAGATACCAGATGACAAAATAGAAGATTGCTCGATAGACGAATCCGCTTGGCGTGAGATAGGTCTTGGTGATGATTTGGAGGTGTTCGAGCAGGTGCTTATCCATCCCCGGATCGAGCGGCCTTGCCCAGACATAGAGATGGCGCATGCCGAAGGCGATCGGGATGAACAGCACGAACAGCAGCGGCACGGTTCGCATGGCCGCGCCCAGAATGCGGCGGATGACCATGCCCCAGCCTCCGCCGGTCAGGTGGCGGATCATCAGGATGGCCATGGAGCCGAGTGCGATGCCGAGCCAGTCCATGTAGCTGACGAGATAGGCGTGATAGAAGTGATCCAGATTCTGGAAAGCCAGCGCGACGGCGACGATGCTGAAGATGACGCCGATGATCAGCGAGCGAGTTGCGATCGTTTTCGCGATCGGAGGCGCCGCAAAGTCGAGTTGGTTCATGTTCGGCGCGCTCATTTCTTTTCCTCGGACTTAGTTTCGGGTTCCACCACAGGCAGGGTCGCGCCGGTTCCGGTGTCGCTCAGTTTCGGGGCTGCGGACGGAATCGGCTGGCCGGAGGGAACATCGGACATGGTCGCATTCTGGCTCAACTGCAGGGCGCGGACGTAAGCCACGATGTTCCAGCGATCCTGCGGGGTAATCTGCGAAGCGTAGTCGGGCATGATGCCGAAGCCGTTCGTCATCACGTCGTAGAAGTAGCCCACCGGCGCATCCTGCAGGCGCGCGATATGGAACGAAGGTGGTTTGCGGGCGAATCCGCGGGACGGAACAAATCCGTTGCCATCGCCCACGCGGGAATGGCACGGCGCGCAGAAAATGTTATAGCGCTCGCGGCCGCGATCAAGAACTTCGCGGGTTACGGCGAAGGGCATGACGTTGCCGGGGCTTCCATCCACCTTGCCGGTGTAGAAATACGTGTCGGCCCGCAGTTCGCCGCGGGCGACGGTACCCTCGAGCAGCGGACGGGCACCGCGCTGATCGGCGAAGAAGTCGCTCCTGGCCAGCGGATTCACGCGAGGCTGCACGTGCATGTCGAGACGGCAGGCGGAAGTCAGGGCTACCGCCGCCACCGCGGCGAAAACCCTCACCCACAGAGGGCACAAAGGTCCAAAGAGGAAAGCACGTTTGGAGAGGCGCAGCATGCTAGCTTGGCACCTCCGTGACCGAGCGTGGGTTCAGGGCTTCGAGGAATTTCCGGGTTTCGGCGGGATCGTACTTCTTGTCGGAAGAGAACACGATCAGGAAGAAGCGATCTTTCGAGGCCATCTTGAAACGCTCCACGTTAAACACCGGGTGATAGGGCATCGGCAGGCCATTAAAGGCCAGCATGCCGAACACCGCGGAAATTCCGGCGAACAGAATGGTCATTTCAAACGTGATCACGATGAATGCCGGCCACGAGTGCGCCGGCTTGCCACCGATATTCAGTGGATAGTCGACGGCCGACATCCAGTACTGCATCAAATAGCCGGTGACGCCGCCGATGATGCCGCCGATCAACACGGTCAACGGAACTTCGTCGAAATGGAATCCGATTTCTTCCGCCAGGCCTTCGATTGGAAAGGGACTGTAGGCGTCAATCTTCTTGTAGCCGGCCTGATGTGTCACATGAGCGGCGTCGACCAGGGCCTGCGCCGAATCGAACTCCGCCATGATGCCGTAGATGGGTTCGTGCTTCATTGTCTAAAATTCGCCCCGCTTCGCGAGAGCCGTTCGCAGGCCCTCAGCGGCTAAAGCCGTACGCATGATGGCCGTCGACGGCACGACTGAATTCGTGCCCTTCCCCTTCGCGCCGACCCCCATCACCTTGGCGTTCATTCTTTCACCTGCGATTCAGGCAGAAGTGTGCGCATTTCAAAAATCGAGATCGCCGGCAATACACGGAGGAACAGGAACATCAGCATGAGGAACATGCCGATGGTGCCAATGTAGGTCATCCAGTCCCAGCGAGTCGGGTAGTACATGCCCCACGAGGAGGTGAGGAAGTCACGGTGCAAACTCATGACGACGATGACAAAACGCTCCAGCCACATGCCGACCAGGATTACGCCCGAGATGAAGAACAGGGCCACCGGACTGTTGCGCAATTTTCGGATCCAGAGTACCTGGGGAATGATCAGATTGCAGAGCAACAGCGCCCAGTAGTCTGCCGCGTATGGGCCGTGCAGGCGATTCCACAACGTAAAGGCGTCGTAGCGGTCACCGCCGTACCATCCCATGAACGCTTCGATCATGTAACCGTAGCCGACGATCAGGCCGGTGGCAAGCATGACTTTCGCGGAGTTCTCGAGGTGGCGGCTGGTGATGAAATCTTCCAGGCCGTAAATCTTGCGGATGGGAATGGCCAGCATCAACACCATGGCGAAGCCGGAATAGATGGCGCCCGCCACGAAATACGGTGGGAAGATGGTGGTATGCCATCCGGGGACGATGCCGACGGCGAAGTCGAAGCTGACGACGGTGTGGACGGAGAGCACCAGGGGCGTGGCCAAGCCGGCCAGAAGCAGATACATGGTTTCGTAGCGATGCCAGTGCCTGGCCGATCCGCGCCAGCCGAATGACAACATGCCGTAGACCATCTTGAGCGCCTTGTTCTCCGTGCGGTCGCGCAGGGTGGCAAGGTCAGGGATCAGACCCGTGAACCAGAACAAGGCAGAAATGGTAGCGTAGGTCGAGACGGCGAAGACGTCCCACATGAGCGGGCTGCGGAACTGCGGCCACACGCCCATGGTGTTGGGAATCGGGAAGAGCCAATAGGCCAGCCACGGACGCCCGACGTGGATGCCGGGGAAAACTCCGGCGCAGGCCACCGCGAACAGGGTCATGGCTTCGGCGAAGCGGTTGATCGAGTTACGCCACGACTGACGCAGCAGAAGCAGGATCGCCGAAATCAGGGTGCCGGCGTGGCCGATGCCGATCCACCACACGAAGTTGACGATGGCGAAGCCCCAGCCGATGGGAATGGTCACGCCCCAGATGCCCGTGCCTTTGAGGAACAAGTAGCCGATGGCGAGGAGCATCATCTGGGTGAGCCCAAAGCAGACCAGGAATCCGGCAACCCAGCCGAAGGACGCCGGACGCGTCAGCACGATGGCGCTGATTTTTTCCGTAATCGTGCCGAAAGTATGGCCGGGCTCGATGACCGGAGTCTTTTCGATGGTCGTCGATTTGTAAGTTTCGCTCATGCTGCTTGCGTCGTTCCTCAAGGGCTAACGCCCCAGTCTCAGCCAGGATGCAGTCGCAGCCCTGAAGCGCTGCGCCACCCAAAATCTACGGGCACCCGATGTCGTGCCCCTGCCGTGCTTGCCTCGAAAGCTCGGCCGCGCTTCGCGCTGGCCGGACAGCCGAGGCGGCTGTCCCCACATGTTTAACCTTCCAGTTCCGGGTTCGGGTTGCGAACTTCCGCCAGGTACGTGGTGCGCGGGCGGGTGTTCAGTTCAGCCAGCAGGCTGTAATTGCGAGCCTGCGCCTTCCATTTGGATACGTTGCTGTTCGGATCGTTGATGTTGCCGAAAACGATCGCGTCGGCCGGGCACGACTGCTGGCAGGCCGTCTGCAATTCGGCGTCGCGGATCTTGCGGCTCTCGCGCTCGGCGTCAATGCGGCGCTCGTTGATGCGCTGCACGCAGTAGGTGCACTTTTCCATGACGCCGCGGCTGCGCACGCTGACGTCGGGATTGCGCATCATCTTGTATTGTGGCGTGTCCCAATCCTGGAACAGCAGGAAGTTGAAGCGCCGCACCTTATACGGACAGTTGTTCGAGCAGTAGCGCGTACCCACGCAGCGGTTGTAGACCATGTCGTTCAGGCCTTCCGCAGAGTGGTTCGTGGCTCCGACCGGGCAAACGACTTCGCAGGGCGCGTTTTCGCACTGCATGCAGTTCACGGGCTGGAAAAACGCTTTCGGATTGTCGCGGTCGCCCTGGTAGTAGGCGTCGACACGAATCCAGTGCATGTGGCGGCCGGCGACGACCTGCTCTTTTCCCACAACCGCGATGTTGTTCTCGGATTGGCAGGCGACGATGCAGTTGTTGCAGCCCACGCACTTATTCAGATCGATGGCCATGCCCCACGCATAGTCTTCCTTGTCGTAGGGATATGGCTCATAGAGCGTGAGATCTTTCGGAACTTCCTCTTCCTTGGCGAAGGTCGGCTCTTTCTTGTATTCCTCGAGCGTGGCTTCGCGAACCAGCGGACGATGCTCGCCGTCGGGCGTGTCCATCGACTGGTAGCCCTGAGTGGTGGCGAGCTTGAGGGTGTCGCCGGTTTTGCGCGGCGGCTGAGCCAGCTTTGCAATCCAGGGAGCGGCGGTGGTGCGTAACGCGTAGGCGCTGAAGCCCTGCGCGCTGCCGACGCGGCCGGCGCGAGTGCGTCCGTAACCGAGCGTGATGGTAACCGAATTATCGGGGTGGCCCGCTTGAATCCAGACCGGACCGGTAACTTTCTTGCCGTTCGCTTCGAGTTCGACCACGTCTTCAGTTTTGATGCCGAGGCGGTCGGCCATCTTGGGGCCGATTTGGATGGCGTTGTCCCAAGTGAGTTTCGACATCGGCTTGGGGAGTTCCTGCAGCCAGCCGTTGTTCGAGAACTGTCCGTCGTAGATGGTGGAGTCGCGGCGAATGTTGAGTTCGATGGCGTTGGGGTCGGGAATGGTCGACTCGGAGAAGCTGCTCTGCTTGACTGTAAGTTGCTTGGGAGCGAAGGTGGTGCCTTCGATCCAGCCATCGTGCAGCGACTTGCGCCAGAAGGCGTCGAAGTCGGCGCCGGCGTGCTGCTTCTGCCAGTAGGCTCGAACCAGGTCGTATCCTGCGGCGTCGCCTTGGCCGTTGAGCAGCGCGACGAATTCGATGGCGCTCTTGCCGCTATAAAGAGGAGCGATCAGCGGCTGAATGATGCTCGCGGTTCCGTCGTAAGCGCGGGCGTCGCCCCAGCTTTCGAGTTCGTGGGCGGCGTTGACGCTCCAGTGGCAAAGTTCGGCGGTTTCGTTTTGATAGAGGCCGTGATAGACGCGCAGGGGAATTTGTGAATTCTTGAGCGCGTCGGCGAAGTTAAGGTCGGCAGGCGCGTCATAGGCCGGGTTGCCGCCCAGGATCACAAGGAGATCGACTTTCGCGCTCCGCATGTCGGCGACGAGTTCTTTGAGCGATTCGGTCTGGTTGATCGGGTTGGCGTCGACGGGGTCGGAGTAGAAGACGGTCTTGCCGACGTTCCCGAGCTTCGCGTTCATCTGGTGAGCGAAGGCGTGAACCTCCGGAGGCAGATGATCGCCGGCGATGACCACGCTCGAGCCGGCGTGAGAATGCAGATCGGACGACATGGGCCGGGTGAAAGCTGCGTCCGGCCAAGTGCTGTCGTTCTTGAAAACGTTGTCAAACTCCGATGCTCTCGCAACCGCGCGATGATCCGCCTTCGCGCCCGTTGAACTGGGCGTGCTCTCGATGACATACAGGCGGTTCATGTTGCCATCGGGATTGCGGCGGCTGGCGAAGTCGCGGATGTAGCGGGTGTTGCCGGGGAATCCGGCGTACAGGAAGTCTGCGTCGAGCGAGACGATAACATCGGCCTTCGAAAAATCGTAGCGCGTCTCGACCGGCTGGCCGAAGGCGAGCTTCGCGCCTTCGAGCACATTGTCGCGATTCACTGGCTCATACACGTGCCACTTGGCCTGCGGATAGTTCTTCAGGAACGTGCGGATCTGGTCGGCCAACGTGGGCGAGGAAATCGTCGGCGTCAGAATGCGGATGCCCGCGCCCTGCAGTGCTTTCTGGGAGATGAGCGGCGCGCGAAGGGCATTCAGGAATCCTTTCCACGAGCGCATGTCGCCCATGGAATTGACCGTCTGCATGCGGTCGGGATCGTAGAGTCCGAGCACGGAAGCCTGGGTGAACACGTCGGTGCCGCCCAGCGAGGCAGGATGCAGGTCGTTGCCTTCAATCTTGGTCGGGCGGCCTAGATGGCTTTCCACCAGAACCGGACTCGCGTATCCGCCCAGCGTGACTGCGGTCGCGTAGTACATTGGGCGTCCGGGAATGACGCCTTCGGGCTGGCGGACGTAGGGAACGATCGGCTCGATGGGAAGACGCGTGCAGGCGGTCATGCCCGCGAGCCCGAGCGATGCGCCCATCACGCGCAGAAATCCGCGGCGGGACACACTGTCGAGCCATTCGGAAGCGCCCTTGGGAAATTCGCGGTGCAGGGCTTCCTGGAATTCGGGATTGCCAGCGAGTTCTGCGAGCGAGCGCCAGTATTCGGGCCCAGTCTTTTCGGTCGCGTCGTGCGCGGTCGCGGCGTCGATTTTCTCGCGGACGGAGGCGAGGGAGAGTTTGTCCTTCTTGCCGGGGCAAACGTCTTCGCGTTTGGTGATCTGGATCAAGCCACCGTTAGGTTTTGAATCGTTCGTCATGCGTAAGTCTTATGCCGTCCCTGCGGGACTTGTACCGATTTTCACTAGCCTCCCCAGCGCTACCGTGCCAGGGTTTCACGTTCCGCCGCTTCGCGGCTCCGATTCTGCGACCCCAACGTTGGTCGAGACCACACTCTCCACCTACCGGTGGCACGTGCTGCAGCTGGTTATGTCTTTCGCGTTGCGCACGCTGTACTTCTGGATCAACGCCGCTCCCAGTTCTGCCTGGCTCGCGTAACTCTGGCCGTCGACTTCCACCGGATGCGAGGCAGTCGGCTGCTCGTATCGCATGTTGAACACTTCGGAGCGCGGCCGCAGGTTCTTTCCGGGATCGCGATGGCAGCTCAGGCACCACTCCATCTGCAAGCTCTCCTGCTGGTACATCAGCGGCATCCGATCGACCGGGCCGTGGCACGTATTGCAGCCAACTCCCTTATTCACGTGAATGCTGTGATTGAAATAAACGAAGTCGGGAAGCTGGTTGACGCGCGACCACTGCAGCGATTCCCCCGACTTGTAGCTGGCGCGAACTGGTTCAAGCAGCTGGGCGTTGGTCCAGATCTGCGAGTGGCAATTCATGCACGTCTTGGTTGGCGGAATGCCGGCGAAGCTGGAGTTTTCGACGGAAGTGTGGCAGTAGCGGCAGTCGATGCCCAACCCGGTCACGTGGTGCTGATGGCTGAAGGGCACTGGCTGCGTCTTGCGGACGCCCGCATAAGTAATGTAGGGCGAACGCTCCAGTTCCATCAGGACCCAGCCCAGGATAGCCACAACAAAGACCGCGCCAAATATGGTGGCGCGCGACAAAGTGTTCGTGCTGCGATGAAAGATCTGCGACATGCGCTTACGAGAACCGGTTTACGGGGACCCCTACCAACTGCCTTCTAGTACGATGACAGGAAAACCACCCACTGGCCTTCCACATCTGTTATGAAACTCAAAATTATAAATACTCGGAGCGACTTTGTCGCGAGTTTTTAGTTTTTGAACGAGAAAAAAAATCCGAAAGGAACATTACTAAAAAATTGTTGAGTTTTTCAACGGTCAAGCTGCTAGTTCCTAGCAGTTAGCTCAACTCGCGTGCACAAGAGTGGTCGGATCACGCCATTAGCGCAGATTCATGACAAGAAGCTTGGGTTCCGTCATCTCTTCGATGGCGTAGCGCAGGCCCTCGCGGCCCAAGCCGGAGTCTTTGACTCCGCCGTAGGGCATGTGGTCGATGCGGAATGAGGGCACGTCTCCGGCGATCATGCCACCGACTTCGAGTTCTTCAAAAGCACGAAACAGCAAGTTGGCGTCGCGCGTGAAGACGCCGGCCTGCATGCCGTAGTTGGAGTTGTTGACTTTGCGGATGGCATCGTCGAAATCCTTGTAAGGCTCGACGGTGACGACAGGGCCGAAGATTTCCTGGCAGTTTACTTTCATGTCGGGCTTGGTGCCGGTCAGCACCGTGGGTTCGACGATCATGCCGTTGCGGCTGCCGCCGAAGAGCAGGCGCGCGCCGCCACGAACGGCTTCTTCGATCCAGGAGGCGGTGCGGATGGCATCGCTTTCGCGGATCAGAGGGCCGACGTCGGTGGCATCGTTGAGAGGGTCGCCGACCACGAGTTTCTTGACGCCTTCGACCAGAAGGTCGCTGAAACGGCCATAGACCGAGTGTTCGACGAAGACGCGCTGTACCGAGATGCAGGTTTGGCCGGCATAGGCGAATCCACCGGTGACGCAGCGATCGGCAGCATAGGCGAGATCGGCATCGCTGTGGACGATGACGGCGGCGTTGCCGCCCAGCTCGAGAACGACTTTCTTTTTCCCAGCGCGTCTCTTGATGTCCCACCCCACCGGGACGCTGCCGGTGAAACTGATGAGCTTGATGCGGTCGTCGGTGACGAGCAGGCTGGCGTCTTCGTTGGAGAGCGGGAGCACGTTGAGGCCGCCGTCAGGCCATCCTGCCTGCTGTACGCATTCGGCGAGAAGCAGTGAGCAGAGCGGCGTTTGCGGTGCAGGCTTGAGAATCATGGGGCAGCCTGCGGCAATCGCGGGCGCGACCTTGTGCGCCACCAGATTGATCGGGAAATTGAACGGAGTAATGCCGGCGATTGGACCGAGCGGGAACCGGCGGACGATGCCCCAGCGTCCGGCAGTGAATTCCTGCCAGTCGAGGGGAAGGTATTCGCCGTAGATGCGGGTACTTTCTTCGGCGGCGACGTTAAAGGTGAAAATGGCGCGTTCAACCTCGGTGCGGGCGCCTTTGATCGGTTTGCCGGCTTCCATGGCCAGCGTCCGCGCGAATTCTTCCTTGCGTTCGGTCATTTGCTGAGAAATGCGGCGCAAAACGCGCTGGCGCTCGAACGCGGGCAGGCGGCGGATGGTGCCAAAGGCCTTGACGGCTGCGGCGATGGCGGCCTCGGCATGCTCGCGGCGCCCCTGCACGACGCGGGCGATCAGAGTGTTGTCATATGGGGCGCGAATCTCGACGAGATCGCCCGCTTCCTGCCACTGGCCATCCAAAAAATATCCGTGAGTTGCGACAGGGGCGATCGTCAGGTTGGCTGTCATCGGTCAGAACTCCCGATTGATTATAGGACGATTCGATTTTCGAAGATGGCGCCCAGTTTTTCCACAAAGACACCAAGGTCACAGGTGAAGGCAGGCCGCGACTTTACAATGGTGTCCTGATCATGAGCGACATGAGAACGATTGCCGAGTTGGCGCCGCGATTGCGGAACAAAGAGATCTCGCCGGTCGAGATCACACAGAGATGCCTGGATCGCATTAGCGAGAAGAATGCGGAGCTGAACGCTTACATCACGGTGCTCGCGGGATCGGCGCTGGCGGACGCCAAGGCTGCTGAGGCCGAAATTCTGCGCGGGCAGTGGCGCGGGCCGATGCACGGAATTCCGATTGCGCTGAAGGATCTGATCGACACGGCGGGAGTGAGAGCCACTGCGGCCAGCGCTCTATATGAAGACCGCGTGCCCACGGAAGACGCCGACGTGGTGCAGCGGTTGCGCCGGGCGGGTGCCGTGATCCTGGGGAAGAACAATCTGCACGAGTTTGCGTATGGAGGAAGTTCGCTGGTCAGTTATTTTGGCGAAGTGCGCAACCCTTGGGATACAAGTCGCATTGCGGGAGGATCGTCGGGAGGATCGGTGGCAGCGGTGGCAGCGGGTTTAGCGGTTGCGGCCATCGGAACCGATACAGCGGGGTCGGTGCGCGAGCCGGCGGCGTTGTGCGGATGCGTTGGGCTGAAGCCAACGTATGGGCGGGTGTCGGGTCGCGGCGTGATTCCGCTTTCTCCCTCTTTAGATCATGTGGGGCCGCTGGTGGCGAGCGTCGCGGACGCGGCGATTGTGCTGCAGGCGATCGCGGGCTATGACGCAGGCGACATCACTTCTGTCGAGGCTCCCGTTGAGGATTATTTGGGCGCTTTGCGCGAGGATGCGAAGTCGCTGCGCGTCGGAGTACCGCGGAGCTATTTCTTTGAAGAACTCGATCCAGAAATTGCTTCCGCGATGGAACACGCCTTGGGAGGAATCAAGACGCTGGTGGCGGAGATTCGAGAAGTGCACCTGGATGTGCCAACGGATCGAACGCTGCAGGCGGCGGAGGCCTATGCGTTTCACGCGGCGACGGTCGCTGCGAATCCAGAGATGTATCTTCCGGAAACACTGAAGCGCATACGAAATGGCGAGGCGGTGTCGGCGGCGGAATATATTCAGCGGCGTCGAGAGCAAGACGAAGCCCGGCGCAGCATTCTCGGCGCATTTACAAGTGTGGATGTGCTGGTGACGCCGACTACGCCGATTCCCGCGCCATCGATTGCTGCGTTGAAAGCGAATCCAGATGAACTTCGGCCCACGGAGTTAAAGCTTCTCCGCAATACGCGGCCGTTCAATGTCTGGGGATTGCCGGCGATTTCCGTTCCGTGCGGATTCACGCAAAGCGGATTGCCGATCGGCTTGCAGATTGCGGGGCCGCACTGGCGGGAAGATTTGGTGCTGCGTGTGGCGCACGCTTATGAGCAGGCTACGGCGTGGCACAAGCGGCGGCTGGCGTGAAAAAGGACAGCCGACGGCGGCTGTCCCTGCATGATTTTAGTGGCCCAGGAATTTCTCGATCTTTTCCATTTGAGCCTGGGCAACGCTTAGGTACCGTTTGGCGTTCTTGGTGTCGTGGGCGTTGAGCGCCTGCTGTGCGCGGTCGAGATTGGTCTTCATCAGTTCCTGTGCGGACACGATATCTCCGCGCAGGTTCAGGCCTTGGCTGCTCATACTGCGACTCATCGTGTCGAGGCTCTGATTGTACGAAGTGGCGCGGCTGGAGACTTCATCCACTTCCTGCTCGACGGCTTCGTAAGAGTCACCCGAATCGGCTGCGCTATCGCTGGAAGAACCTTGATTGCCGGCTGTGGTTGAGCCCAGGTCAGAGCCTGAACTCGTTCCAGCGTCGGAACTCTTGGCCTTGCTCTTCTTGCCTTTGTGCTTTCCGGTGTCGCTGCTGGCGGTCGAGGTGTCCGTTCCCCCAGCGTTGCCGCCCGCCGCCTGACCTTGCGCGGAGGTGTCTCTTTGCGCTTGTGGAGTGGAACCCGTTCCGTTGCCGGCATTGGCGTCAGCCGAGCCGCTGCCGGATTGCGATCCGCTCTGGCCGGAGGCGGACTGATCGGAAGTTTGTCCCGATGGCGCTTGGCCGGACGGCTGGCCTGACTGAGACTGCCCGGAAGAAGGTGGGCTGGACTGATCCTGCGATTTTTGGCCGGAAGGTTGTTGCTGCTGCTGATCGTTGGCGCGGGTCTTCAGCAGTCGCGGCAGCGAAATGCCAGCCAAGACCAGCACGACCAGAACGATGACCGCACCAAGCGTGATGTACAAGCCGCGTCCCTTGGATGGAGCCGGGGACATGGCCATGACGCTGGGAGCTGCTTGCGGCGGCTTAACCGGCGCGAACTCCGGCTGGGGCGCGACCGGAGTAAACGCAGGCGCGGTCACAGTCGGCGCGTTGGCGGTCGAGCCTGTGAGCACCGAAGCGGCCGCGGGTGAAGTCACAGTAACCGGAGTCGGCATGATCGGCGCTGCAGTGACCGGCGGTGCGACCGGGATCGGCTGTGCGGCGAGTGCCGGCAAAGACTGGCGAACCGCCTCGAGGGACTGGCGGAATTCGTCGGCAGTCTGGAAGCGGTCGCCGGGTTCTTTTGCCATCGCGTGCAGGATGATGCCGTTCAACTGCGGCGGCAGGCCCGGGAGCAATTCGCTGGGCGGCTTGGGGCGCTCCTGCAACTGCGCAGTCATCAAGGAGTAGTCGCTGGTGGCCTTGAATGGAGTCTGGCCGGTGACCATCTCGTAGAGCGACACACCGAGAGAATAAAGATCGGAGCGTGCGTCGACGCCGCTGCCTTTTACCTGCTCGGGTGACATGTAGTAGAGCGAGCCAAGCGTGGTGCCGGTGACGGTCATGCTGGCGTCGTTGCTGGCGCGGGCGATTCCGAAATCCATCAGTTTCACCGTGCCGTTGGGCATGACCATCATGTTGGCCGGCTTGATGTCCCGGTGGATCACGTTGCGGCCATGGGCATAGGCAAGGGCGTTCAGCACTTGAATGACATAGCCGACTGCTTCGGAGGGCGGAACCGGCGCCTGCTCCAACCGAGCGGCGATGGTCGTGCCCTCCACGTATTCCATCACCATGACCAGGCGATTGGAGAGGGTCAGCGCGGTACGCAACTGGGCGATGTTGGGATGGTCGAGGCCGGCGAGCAATTTGATCTCGCGCAGGAACCGGTCGGCCAGTTCCTGCCGTCCAGCCAGGTCGGGCAGGAGAACCTTCATGGCTTCAACGCGGTCGGAGATGACGTTGCGCACTTTGAAGACTTTGCCCATGCCGCCGGCGCCGAGCACGCCGAGCACTTCATAATCGCCAATGCGTCTGTTGGGATCGTCGGTCATAACGGAAACCCCCTCCATCCGGCTTGCGGACGAGCGCTGCCATCTTGCCGCAGACGCTCGCGATGAGACGTGGATCCGAGCCGGGGAAATTGCGTGGCCGACCTGTCCAGGGTGCAGGGGCGAACGCCGCAAAGAATTCTACCTCAGTTAGCCAAACGGAAACAGGAGGAATCGGGCGGAGAAATCAGGGGGGCGGTACTTGGCCGCCCCCTCTTTGTGCGTGGGGGAGAAAATGGAGTTAATAGCGATCTTCGTCGATCCAGCGCTGTACCTGCTCCTCGACGGAAAAAGCCGGCGCCGAGGAACGCGCAAACCGTGAAGCCAGGGAAAAGGCGTGCACTTCCGTAGGCACCGTGTAGTGGGCTCGGGTCTTGACGAAGCTGCGCACCCAAAGCTCGGCGTACCGCTCCAGGCCGAGCGCCTGAATCTGCACCGCGTGCACCAGGCCATGGAAAAGAACTCGCTCCGTGATTTCTTCGTTGAACACAATGACGTCCACGAAAGTCAGTGAATCCATATGGCTGATTTCCGGGGGGTCGAAACCCAGAGCGCGTGCCGTGGCGAAGAAATCCGGAACCGGAATCCGCTCTCCGTGCAGTTCGTGGACGCGCACCCGATCGAGCAAGGACGAGGAAAAATAAGGCTGCATGGCGGTTCTATGGGGGCCGGGCAGCGGTTTTGTGAAAGCGGCGTAACGCTCCTGCGCGGAACTCAGAAACGTAGAGAGCCATCCTACGGCTTCCGAGATCTGTTCGGGGGAGGGAGTGGAGGACGGAACCGCGCCGGACTCAGAGTGGCGGATTCTCTTCTCAATGGTCGCGTAGAACTCGCTCAGCGCACTGGCGGCCTCGGCCGACTTGCGGAGCAAGTCGCGGCGGCCGAAGCGGGCGAGATCGTCGGCGGAGTAGTGCAGGCGAAGCTGATGCGTGGCGCAGTGCGCGCTCAACAACTCCAGTTGCGCATGCTGCAGTTGGGAATTCATTTGCAGGATTGAACCCCAGTTGTCGGGATTCTCGTCGGGACACATCGATTCAAACTCCTGAAGCTGGACTGAGATAACGCGGGAAGGGGCCCAAAAAACTCTTACTGATATTTATACCTCGTTATAGTAACAATGTCAACGGAATTAAGGCCGGAGGCCAATTGCTTCCTGCCTTTCCTGGCGAGGGCATCTAGATAGGAAGGGGGAGGGCTTGCAGAAATAAGGATAACAATGTTATGTATACGCCGTCAACAAAATAGTGCTGATATTCCGTAGCAGGAGGACGAAGCAGGCGATGCCCCGGCACCCGGACCCCGATCTTGAAGAACGCATCTTGCAGGCGGCGCACAAGCTGTGGAAGCGCGGCGGAGAAGAAGCCCTCACCATGAGGGCCGTAGCCCGCGCGGCGGGGACGAACACCCCCGCCGTCTATCGCCGGTTCAAAGACCGATCCGACCTGGTGAAGGCCCTGGTGTCGGGCTTTTCGGCGGAGATTCGCGGGCACTTTCTTGCGGGCGAGACTCTCGAGGGGATGGCAGAAGCTTACGTCGAGTACGCTCTACGCATGCCGCATGAGTACGCGCTGTTTTACACCCATGTGCACGAGTTGTCTCCGCGCAAGGGGAGGGGGAAGCCGAAACCCATTCGTGAATCGCGCGCGAACTTCGCGCTCGTCGAAAAGTTGCTGGCGCAGGAACTCGGCGGGGCAGAAGCCGATCACACGCAACGGGCGCTGGCCATATGGGCACTGCTGCACGGCACGAGCATGTTGCTGCTGTGGAAAGCGATCCCCGAAGGTCACGAAGATGCGTTGCGCGAAGCCTGCCGGGAAGGAGTCACAACCTTGATCGGCAGGATGGGCAGTCCGCAAAAAAGAAGAACTGGGTCGCGTCCTGAATAGGAACTGCGGCTTTTGCGGAGGGTTAGCAAGTCAGGAAACCCCGGAGTGCCGGCTGGCTTGCTTCGCTACAGTCTTCCTTCATATACTCGGAACGTTTGCCCGCCTCCGACCGGGACCCGCCCGGCGCCGGCCCGCATCGTAACCAGCCATCATTCCGGAGAACCCTTTTATGACAACAACCACCGCCCCGCACGTGGATAAGGAAGCTAATCCGTGGGAATCGCAACGCGCGCGCTTCGATCTGGCCGCGCAAAAGCTCAATCTTGACGAAGGCCTATGGAAAGTCCTGCGCTCGCCGAACCGCGAGATTACCGTGCACATTCCGGTGCAGATGGATGACGGCCACCTGGAAGTATTTACGGGATACCGGGTGCAGCACTCGATTGCGCGCGGACCCGCCAAAGGCGGCATCCGCTACGCGCCCGACGTGTCGCTCGACGAAGTACGAGCGCTGGCGAGTTGGATGACCTGGAAGTGCGCGGTGGTAAACATTCCGTTCGGCGGAGCCAAAGGCGGCGTGATCTGCGATCCGCACAAGATGTCGATGGGTGAAGTCGAGCGCATGACGCGACGCTACACCGCGGAACTGATCGAATTCATCGGCCCGGAAAAAGACGTGCCCGCGCCGGATGTCAATACCAATGAACAAGTCATGGCGTGGATGATGGACACGTATTCGATGCACATGCGCCAGACAGTGACTGCCGTTGTGACCGGGAAACCGATCAACATTGGCGGATCACGCGGGCGGCGCGAGGCTACGGGTCGCGGCGTGATGATCGTGTGCGATGAAGCCTGCAAGAAACTGAATATTGATCGCTCTCGCGCCAGAGTCATCGTGCAGGGCTTCGGGAATGTGGGATCGAACGCCGCATTGCTGATGCACGAGGCGGGATACAAGGTCATCGGCATCGCCGAGGTCGGCGGCGGCCTGCTGAACAAGAACGGAATCGACGTGAAAGCGCTGGTGGAGTTCCGGCAGAAAAATGGCGCCGTGCACGGCTTCCCAGGTGCGGAGAAGTGCGATGCGGCGGAGTTGCTCATTACGGAGTGCGAAATCCTGATTCCGGCCGCGACAGAAAATGTCATCACCAGCCGCAACGTGGACAAAGTGAAGTGCCGCATCCTCGCCGAAGGGGCGAACGGGCCGACGAGTTCGGCTGCCGACGACGTGCTGAGCGACAAGCACGTGTTCGTGATCCCGGACATTCTGGCCAACGCCGGCGGCGTAACCACTTCGTACTTTGAGTGGGTGCAGGACCGCCAAGGCTACTTCTGGAAAGAGTCCGTGGTGAACGAGCAACTGGAGAGCATCATGATCTCGTCGTTTGACGACGTGGTGCGCTATGCGGAAACGCATCACGTGAACAATCGCATCGCCGCTTATATGCTGGCGATTGATCGCGTGGCGTACACCATCCGGCAGCGCGGCATCTACGCGTAGGTCTTTCATTCTTTTGATGGGCCTCCATCTCGTGGAGGCCCTTTTTGTTGGGACGTCATCTTTTCGTTTTCCGGCTTGACCATTCCCGGCTGGATTGGCATGATGACGTGCACGCGTGCACTCGGGCCCCTCGCTATCCGTACGCGCATACGTTTCCTCACATGCGAATGTCTGCTGCCTTTCGGATCGCTCGTATTCAACACGCACTCGGAAATCAGGAGAAAACAACATGACTCGATCCAAGCGGATCACACTGCCGTTGCTGAGCGTGATGCTGTGCGTCCTGCTGCTGGCGACTGCGGGCTGGGCGCAGGCTCAGAGCGGTTCGACCAGCGATCAGGCATCGACCACGTCGACCAAGAAGTCGAAGAAGTCCAGGAAGTCGTCGAGTTCGGACAGTTCCAGTGCGGCTGCCGGTACTGCGTCTTCGCAGTCGAGCGCCAGCAAGTCGAAGTCCTCCAAGATGAGCAAGAAGTCCGACTCCGCCGCCAGTGCTCCCGCGGCAGCGTCCCCGTCGACTGCAGCCGGCGCTTCCGATGCGCCCGCAGCGGGCAGCAAGTCCAAGTCGAAGCGAAGCAAAAAGTCAGACGCGTCGGCCATGGCAGCACCTGCGGCTGCTCCGGCGTCGAATTCCATGGCGGCACCGGCTTCGACACCGGCAGCGAAATCTGCGCCTTCGAACTCGATGGCGGCGCCCACCGGCAGTCCCGCTCCGGCCGCGAAGGCTACCCCGGCGGCGAGCAGCGCTCCTGCAACTTCTTCAGCGCCCGCGTCGAATTCCATGGCAGCTCCTGCCAAGAAGACGACCACCAAGGCAGCACCGGCACCGGCCGCTTCCGATGCTGACATCTCCTCCGCCAAGTCCTCGGGCAAGGTCTGGGTCAACCTGGACAGCAAGGTCTACCACAAGGGCGGGCGCTGGTATGGCAAGACGAAGAATGGCAAATTCATGACGGAAGATGAAGCGAAGGCTGCCGGCTACAAAGCGTCGCAAACTGATTAATAAAAACTCGAAAGGAGAAAACATGAAACGCAATTTGTTCACCCACATTCTGTTGGGTCTGGCTACTCTGGCTCTGCTCAGTTCCATGAGCGTTGCCCAGGCGACAGGCACGAAAGCCGCCAGCAAGCCCACGGCGCAGGCTGCGTCCGCCGACCTGCTCGATATCAACTCCGCCACCAAGGATCAGCTGGACGCGCTGCCGGGCATCGGCGCGGCTTACTCGCAGAAGATCATCGACGGCCGTCCCTACAAGGCAAAGACAGATCTCGTAAGGAAGAAGGTCATTCCGCAGGCGACTTACAACAAGATCAAAGACAAGATCATCGCGAAACAGAAGTAAGAGGGAGAAGGGCCGGAGAAGCAGAACTTCGGCCCCGTCTTCCGCCCCTTCAATGTCCCGTCACTTGAAAAGGAGCAATTATGGGTCTTCTCGACAATCTCGAAAGCATGGCACTCGGTAAGGTCGGTGGATCAAATCCGGAAGCGAGCGCCATCCTGCAGATGATTCAGAATCATCCCGGCGGGATCAACGGTCTGGTGCAGGCATTCCACGATAACGGCCTTGGCGGCGCGGTGAATTCGTGGATCGGTACCGGCGCCAATCAATCGGTGTCGCCCGATCAGATCCAGCAGGTGCTGGGCTCTGGTCCACTGCAGGCTTTGGCTCAGAAACTTGGCATCTCACCGGATCAGGCCGGTTCCACCCTGTCTCAATTGTTGCCCACGGTGATAGACAAGCTCACGCCGAACGGACAGGTCCCGGAGCACTCTAACCTGTTGCAAATGGGAGAAAGCCTGCTGGCTTCTCTCGGCAAGACCGGAACGAACGGATAAGCAGAGACATCCTGATGAAGGACCGGTGCTCGCAAGGCGCCGGTTCTTTTTTTGGCCACGGCCCGCCGTGCGTTGCGTTCCCCTTTGCCGTGGAGGATAATCGTGGTGTCCTCCAGCCTGCGGGCGACCCTCGAGTGAATCTGCCGAATTCCATCACGTTGTCGCGCATCCTCAGCATTCCCCTGCTGATGTGGATTCTATCGAGTTCGCATTTCAGCAGTGCGACGGGCGCGAAGGAGTTGCTGGCTTCGCTTCTGTTTATTGCCGCCGCCATGACGGACGGCATTGACGGCTACCTGGCGCGCAAGCGCGATCAGATTACGACCATTGGCATTTTGCTCGATCCGCTGGCCGACAAACTTCTGATCGCTGCCGCGTTTGTCACGCTGGTGCAACTGAATCCGAGTCTTGTGCCCGCCTGGATCGCCGTGGTCGTGATTGGCCGCGAGTTCATGGTGAGTGGCCTGCGTTCGATCGCGGCGTCGGAGGGTTTCACCATCGAGGCCAGCCAACTCGGCAAGCTCAAGATGGTGTCGCAGATTGTTTCGGTGGTGGCGGTGATTCTGGATCATCGCTGGAAATCGTGGCCGATCTACGGGCCGGTGTTCCTACCGATCCACTGGATTGCGTATCTGGCGATCTGGTTCATGGTGGGGGTGTCGCTGTGGTCGGCAATCGATTATTTTGTGGCGTTCTGGTCGAAGATCGACAAGCGCGTGGTGAAGCGCCGCCGCCGCGCCTTTATTCTGAGCCGGCGCAGAAAGCCTGTCCCCGTCCCCGCGCAGGGGGACCGAGATGTCGCTACCTCGACCTAGTTCGACTTCGGTTGAGTCTCCGTCATCCGCTGAATTCTCTCCGGAAGAACGAAGACAGTTACTCCAGTTGGCGCATGAGTCGATTGCCGCAGAACTGGAGGGGCGCGTGATATCGCTCGATCCTCCTATTTCTCATTTCTCCGAACTGCGCGGCGTATTCACATCGCTCTATCTGAACGAGCAACTGCGCGGTTGCGTTGGCTATGTGATTGCGACCAGCCCGGTTTATCGTGCTGTGGCAGAAACGGCGCAAGCTGCGGCCTTTGAAGATACCCGATTCTATCCGGTCACCAAAGACGAAGCACCGAACCTCACCATTGAACTCAGCCTTCTCTCGCCTCTGCAGCCGATTTCAGCCGAGGGCGTAGAGATCGGCCGCCATGGGTTGATGATCAGCATGGCCGGGCAGCGGGGCTTGTTGCTGCCTCAAGTGCCAGTGGAACACGGTTGGGATCGAGTGATGTTTCTCGAACAGACTTGCCGGAAGGCGGGGCTGCCGCGCGATGCGTGGCGGCAGGGTGCAACCATCGAAGCGTTTACGGCGGAAGTCTTTCGGGAAAAGGGCGGCCCAGGGTAACTTTCGTATTCTCACGTCGTCCGTGGTGAACGATTGTCCGGTTCACATTGGATTGCCGAGCCATTACCCGGCAAAATGGCCACCGGTCTTCCGCGATTCAATGAGATTGCCACCAGTCCAGATTCGTAGCCGTGTGTGAAGTCTCACACATGGTGTTGTGTAATCCCTGCCCTCCGGTTCCTGTATCCTTGCCAAAAGAACGCGGATATTCGCAAAAGAAAAGGATTCCAAATGGCAAAACCAACACGCCGTGCTGCGCTTCAACATGCCTGCGCCGCTGTCGGAGGCGGGCTACTATCGGCCAGTCTGCCCAAAGCGGCGAAGGCGCAAAGTGAGTCGGGCGGAGTTTTTCACGTGTTCGCGTTCCAATGGAAGCAGGGGACGACGGACGCTCAGAAGGACAGAGCCAGGAAAGACATTGCGGCGTTCCAGGGAGCAATCCCTGGCCTGCTCCAGACGCATGTGGGTCCCAATATCTCTCCGCGAGGCAAGGGCTATACGTTCGGTGGCATCATGCAATTCAAGGATGAGGCGGCTCTGAATGCCTATGTGACACACCCGGCCCATCAGGCGTTGTTGGCGTGGCTGGTGCCTCTCATCGATGCCGTGGAACTGGATCTGCGGGCGTGAACGCTTCTGGTTGATGGGTTGTGAGCGCAAGCTGAAATCGGGCAAGGAGTCGTAGTTTTCACGCAAAAGAAAGCGGGGACGGTTGCCCGCCCCCGGCTTCTTGACTCGTACGGCTCGGAGCTAGTTCGACTGATCGAGTTCAACGCCGTCTCCAGCGTGTACGTCTTCCAGAGCGAAAACGACCATGCCCGTGGCGGTCGTGTTGGTGACTCCGATGATGACGATCTCGCCAACCGCTCGGCGAGGCAGGTCGCGCACGTGAATCACCGGGCCGTTCCCCTTGGTGAACATTGCAGGATCGACCGACGGAGTTTTTAGTTGTGTGTCCTCGGCGATCGCGGCCTTGAACGAGAGCGAGTCCACCGGATCGTTCAGGTCGGCAGTGTAGGAGCGAACGGCGCGGAAGAAGTCGCCGATCTTTACGCCCTGGTTGGCGCCGACGTTCAGATACACCTTGTGGCCGGTGCCCAGCTGAGAATCGAAGTCCTTGCCCATGACGATGCGCCCGCTGACCTTGCTGCTGGCGGGCAGGAAGCGGTCAAAACGCATGGGAGGATGGAAATTCAGAGCCTGTTTTTCGGCGAACGGGATCGCGGTATCGCCCGGGTTGACGCCGTCGCACGCGTATTCGATCTCGCCGATGGCGGTCTTGCTGCGCACGTCGACGATCCTGACGCGGCCCACTTCTCCGTAGGGTTGCCCCGTTTCCTTCAACAGCTTGCGCTGGCCAGGGAACATCTCGTATTCGTTGACGTCGCGCAGGGCGCGGACGATTTCGAACTCGGCCCCGGCGCTGTATCCGGTGCCCCGAAGATAAATGAGGTCGCCGCGCGTGAACTTAGTGGTGGTTGGTGTTTGCAGACCGCCAGCTACAAAGTTGGCGTCGGGCAGCATCTGTTTGCTGATGAAGCCGGCGCAATACAGATCGGCATACGTGGGGGTCTGAACCCGCAGGGTGGGAAAGCTGTTCGAGGTCGGCGAAGTCCCCTGAGGAGCTTCGGCGGTGGCGTCCGAACCGGTTTGCGCCCACGCGGCGGTGGCGAGCAATAACACCAACAGTCCTGTTTTCTTCATGTTACCTCCGGAAGTGTCCGCCGGGCGGACCCTCCCTTAGTGGAAAAAGCGTTAAATGCCAGAAAAGAAAGGCTTCAAGCGGAAGGTAACAAGGGGGTAAGGAGGGGTCAAGGTTACGAGGGTGATAGGCACAACCGCGGAAAGTTTTTTTGGGGAAAGTTCGCATCTGCTGTTGCATCAGGAATTAAGTGCCTGTAATAATGCGCCGTTCCTTCAAACTGCGCAGAAACTGCGCGAACTGTGCCCGAAACCAGATTGGCAGAGCGTCGATTACAGAACCGGAAGCTTCCCGAGCAGGGAACAGCAGCACCCCGACTCTCAACGACCGGACTGCCTGAGGCGCGGCCCGAGCCCCGCCCGATGAGTCCGCCTCCCAGCTTTGTGCCCCGCATGCTTCCACGTCGGTTGCCGCGCCTGTGCGTGGCTGTGATCGGAGCCGATGCTAACGACATGGTAGAGCGGGCCGAAGCCTTGGTCCGGGATAACTCCTTTCTTGAGTTCAGGTTAGATTACTTATCCAAACCCGGCTTGGCCATGCCGCGAATTAAGCGCTTTATGGATGCCTATCCGGGGACAGTCGTGATTGCCACCTGCCGGCGGGTCGCCGCAGGCGGAAAGTTCCGCGGTTCCATTGCGTCCCAACTCGATGTTCTCAGCAAGGCAGCGGCAGTGGGCTGTCAACTGGTAGACGTGGAGCTACAGACCGCCAGCAAATGCAAGCCGGGGCCCCTGCAGAAGCTGCGGTCGCGAGCCGGGGTCATCCTGTCGTTCCACGATTTCCGGGCCACAAAGAAGCTGGAAGAGACGCTGGAGAAGATGCTGGCGTATCCGGCTGATTTCTACAAAGTGGTCAGCACCGCGACTACCCTCTCCGACAATGTGACCATGATGAAGTTCCTGGGGCGCGAGGGCGACCGGCACTCCATGGTCAGCATGTGCATGGGAGAGCAGGGATTAATCAGCCGAGTGCTGGCCGTGCGAGCGGGCAGCGTCTTTACGTTTGGCTCTGCCGGGATTGGCCAAGAAACGGCGCCGGGACAGGTGACGGCGCAAGAACTGCGCAATGTTTATCGGATTGAGCAGGTCGATGCGGCCACGCGTGTGTACGGAGTGGTAGGAGATCCGATTGCACACTCGCTGTCGCCGGCGATCATGAATGCGGCGTTTCGGCGGGAGAACGTGAATGCCGTGTATCTGCCCCTACACGCGAAGGCCCTCAAAGATTTGTTGACCTGTGTGCGGGAGATTCCGATCCATGGTCTCAGCGTGACTATGCCCTACAAAGAGTCGATCCTCCCGTTTCTGGACAACACCGACTCGCATACCTCCAAGATCGGAGCCTGCAACACTGTGGTGCGGGCACAGGACGGAAAGCTCTACGGATTCAATACGGACGCCGCGGGAATTGTCCGCCCGCTGGAACGTCGATTGAACACACTGGAGGGAGCGAGGATCCTGGTTCTAGGTGCGGGCGGGGCGGCGCGCGCTGCGGTTTTCGGACTCAAGGAGCGTGGCTCGGAGGTTTACATTCTGAACCGGAGTCTGGCGAAGGCCAAAAAACTTTCGCATCAGGCGAGGGCCCGCGTCATCAAGCGGCCCGACCTGAAGAAGTTGGCCTTCGATGTGATTATCAACGCAACCCCAGTCGGTATGGGCAACACGCGCGAGACGCCGCTTCAGGATAAAGAGATCAATGCGCGTTATGTCTTTGATATGGTGTACGATCCGGCTGAAACGCGGCTGCTGAAACTGGCCAAAGAGCGCGGCGCGCAGGTGATCCCCGGGATCGAAATGTTTGTGCATCAGGCGGCGCGACAGTTCGAAATCTGGACTGGAAAGCCCGCGCCGTGGGACGAAATGCTGCGGGTTGTTTTGCTGGCCTTACAGGAACGCTCCAATCGCACAGCCGCCGGCAAATAACAATGCCGGGGTCCCACAGCCATCCGAGCGCAGTCGATTATCGCCACGCAGACGCAACCCCTGCAAAGCTTTGCGCTCCGACAGAACCGACTTAATTTCCTGTAAAGAAAATGCGATTTAAGGTATCCTCCGGAGTCGCATTTGTTCGGCAGCCCGCGTCTGGAGCCTGTTCTCGGGCGGCCTTATCCGTAAAAATCAAACAGCAAGGAAGCAAACCTTGGTAAAGAACTGGCTACTGATGGCAGTCTCGGTGGGTCTCTTTTCCGGCATGGCGCTTGAGGCGAATGCACAGACCGCAACCTTCCACATCCTGAAGGATCCGGTGGCGCAAACCTGGGTGAACTTTGCCTTATCGGCCGACGGCAGTGTCATGGCGGCAAACTATGGTGGGGAGATTTACCGGTGGACCGCCAAGGGGGGATTCGAGGATTTGGGGCCGGGCGATCCGTACTCGTCTTCGATCGCAATCTCTGCCGACGGCAGCACCATCATCAGCGGCCATCCGGGTGCGGACGGCTATACCAGTCCCGCGATCTGGAAGGATGGAGGAGTGATCGATCTCGGCCATCCTGCCAACGGCTGCCCGCAAATCGGCAACAGCTGGGGCAGCGGCTATGGGCTGAACGCCAACGGTTCGGTCGCTGTGGGACTCGCATGGACCTGTTCGGATGCTGAAGCGTTCGCCTGGACAGCCAAGCATGGAAGTTGGTCGCTGGGGCACCCGGCCGGCGCCCACAGCAGCCGGGCAAGCGCGATCTCTGCCAATGGCGAGACGATTGTGGGCTTCTGGGAAGACCCCACTGGCCCTCGTCGGCCGGTGCGCTGGGTTGCCGGCAAGCACGATTTATTTCTCGGAGAGACGACTCTGGGTGAGGCGAGCGCAGTGAGCCGTGACGGCAAGTTCATTGTCGGGCAGGTGTACCAAGCTAACGGCAACGGCGTTGCTTTCGTGCACACAGACCGGTATGGCTTGCGAAAGCTGGGCACCATCACGCACCGGCAAACCGACCAGAGCTTTCCGAATGGTATTTCCGACAACGAACAGATCGTGGGCTGGAGCGGAGATATGTTCGGGGCCGGAATCGAAGCCTTTTTTTGGAGCCCGCAGCGAGGAATGAAAAGGCTCTCCGACGTGCTCAAGGGGATGGGCGCCAAGATTCCCTCCAATGTCGTTCTGAGCACGGCCGTCACCATCTCCGCCGACGGCTCCACCATCGCCGGCCAGTATTATGACAGCCAGTTCAATGTTGGAAACTGGATCGCGTGGATTCGGCACTAAAGACCAGCCTGAAACGATCAGCTCGGACCCGATTGCGCAGCTTTTTGCGCTGCGTCAGCGGGCAAAGAGGCAGGTCGCGAGTTTACAATTTGCGATAGAGTAGGAAAAGAAGGCAATCGATGCGCTTCGTAATTAAAAAGTTGCATTTTTGATGATTCCCCAAGTAATATGCAAATAGGAAATGGATTGTAATCGTTTCCGAAAATAGACCCAGTACCGCCCGGTTCTTAACTTCCAAAATCGCAGTACAAGCTTTGGCGAAAAACTCGACGTGAGAGGCGTATCGGCACGCCTCCATCCCGGTTCGGAGAGTTCAACATGGCGTGGTACGCGTATTGTCTGACCGAGCATCAAACCCTCCCCAATGGAACCCGCACTCGCCGTCCTTTCCTGCTCGAAGGCGTGCAAGGCGTGAATGGCGCAGCGGTTCTTAGCTATCCCAGTGGTGAATTCGCAGTGATTGTCAGCGAGTATGACCACACAGCCGGCGAACTCGATCAGAAAGCGGCCATCGAGCATGCCCGGGTCGTCAGTTCGTGTTTCCGCAATTCCACCGTTCTCCCCTTCAGGTTCGGAACCATCTTCGACAGTGACGATGCCCTCCGCCAGGCTGTCCGGGTCAACCGGCGTGCCTTCGGGGTGAGCGTCGCCAAGCTGCGCGGCAAGTCCGAAATGCACATCAAGTTGGTCGTGCGGGACGGATCGCTACGCGAAGCTATGATTGACATCCAGCTCCCCGATACTGTCGGCGGCGACTACCTCTCCAAGCTCAAGGTTAAAGCCTCCCGGGAGCGCGAGCGCCAGACCAAGGCTCGGGCACTCTCCGTCCAAGTCCACAAGCTGTTCAATCCTTTGGAGGAAGAAGTCAGCTGCAAGAAGGTAGCTCCCGAAGGCATGCTGATCGATATTGCCCACCTGATCGATTCCAAGAGCGTGGAAAAATACCAGAACCGCTACTCCGCCGCCGCTAAGCAGTTGAAAAACTGCGAAGTATCGGTAAGCGGACCTTGGCCGCCGTATCATTTCCTGCCTGGCAAACTGCGCACCGTGGCGGGAAATAGCTAAACTGCTGAGAATCTTCAGGTTCCGGACCCCTGGCGTGAGCCAGGGGTTTCGTATTTGTGCGGGCAGGGGAATGCATTGATTGTGCATTGTTCTGCACTTGCGGGCTCGACCGATGGGTTACGGCGGCCTTCCGGCCGTCCTCGGACCTGTTCTAACTGTCCCCTAATCTGCTGGTTACAGATTTGAGTGACGCACATCACGAGCTTTTCGGCTTTGGCGCGGGAAGTGCTTCTGTCCTGTGTACTAGAGGCCGCACCCTTAGGTATGACCTTCACTCTCGCAACGTCGTGTCACTTCTCGATCCGTTCTGGCTGGCGGAACGGCATCTCGCATCGCCTATCCTGATTTTGCCCACCATCCGTAGCCTCTGAATGTGGCCCCAGCAATGGGGCCATTTTTCTTGGTGTGGTTCGTCCAGCCGATCACCGCTTGAGGACAGAAAATGTCCGCGGTGGATGGGGCGGGCTATGGAGAAGGCCGCTCGTTCAGATACACTGATTACCTTTCCCAAACCCTATGAACAAGCAGCTGCTATCCGCCCTTCTGGTTCTGTCTGCCCTTTCCTTGCATGCTCAGGCAAAGCCGACCGCCACCCCGCCGCCCTTTGGCACCATGCCGCAGATGAGCGACGTACAGAAGGAGAACTTTCCGCCGCAACTGCTGCAGGAGTTGACGAGCGTCAAAGCCGCTGCTCTGGCCGATGACTATGCCTACCGGCAACTGGCGCACATGACGGAGAACATCGGGCCGCGGCCGAGTGGATCGACGCAGGCCAAGGCTGCGTCCGAGTACGTTGCCGCTGAACTGCGCAAACTGGGACTGGAAGTTCAGTTGGAGCCGGTGACGGTTCCGCACTGGGTACGCGGTACGGAAACGGCGGAGTTGGTCGAGTTCCCCGGGCAAGCGCCGGGTACCACGCAGAGAATCGTGCTCACCGCTCTCGGTGGCAGCACCGCGACTCAGCCGGAGGGAATCACTGCCGAAGTAGTCTCGGTGAACAGTTTTGACGAACTGAAGGCGCTGGGGCGCGACAAAGTTGCAGGCAAGATCGTCTTCTTCAATGAGCTCTTCGACAAGCGCAAGGCCGAGGCTGGCTTGGCGTTCATGGCGTATGGGGAGGCAGTGGGCTACCGCGCCATCGGAGGGAAAGCCGCCGCCGAACTGGGTGCGGTTGCTTCGCTGATCCGCTCGGTGGGCAGCGCCGACTTTCGCTTGCCGCACACGGGATTCAGTTATCCTGCGGGCATTCCGCAAGGTGCAGTCTCCGCCGAGGACGCCGAAACCATTTCCCATCTGGCGGCGCAGGGTACGGTGCGTATGCATCTGACTCTGACACCGCAGAAGCTACCCGACACCGTCGGCTACAACGTAATCGGAGACCTCAAGGGGAGCGAGCACCCGGAACAGATTGTGGTCGTGTCCGGACACCTCGACTCGTGGGACCTGGGGACGGGCGCCATCGACGACGGAGCGGGTGTGGTCATTGCGATGGAGGCGGCGGAGATTCTGCAGAAGCTGCATCTGCACCCGAAGCGCACGCTGCGGGTGATTGCCTGGATGGACGAAGAAACTGGCGGAGCCGGCAGCCAGGCCTACAGCAAGGATCATGAGGCGGAGTTCGCCAACCACGTGGCTGCGATTGAGAGCGACGCCGGCGCAGGACATCCGCTGGGTTTCGAGGCGAAGATCAGCGAGAAAGCAGCCCACGTGCTGCGGCCGGCACTCGATGCGCTACAAAGCATCGGGGCGAATCTTCTGCGGGAGAGCACCTATCCGCCGGGCGCCGACATCGCCCACATGTCTGATGCAGGCGTGCCCGCGCTCGGCATCGATGAAGATGGGCGCCTTTACTTCCACTATCACCACTCGGCGGCCGACACGCTCGACAAGGTCGTTCCCATCGAACTGCGCGAAAATGCGGCCGCCATGGCAGTGATGGGATACGCGCTGGCCAGCATGAAGGATCCTCTGCCGCGATAGGGCGACTTCGGGGCAGCAAGATCCGCGTAAGGTCTTCACCCGTTGACGCGTGCGGATTGCGAGCATATCATCGTCGTTTGGCTCAGAGACTACGGACGCCTTCGGTAGGCGTCCTCCGACTTTGGGTGAGAATTTGGCAAGCAGGCCGGGTAGAAGTGACTATGGATAAGAAGAAATTGGAAGCATTCAAGAAACGTCTAGAGACGCGGCAGCAGGAACTGCGCCGCACCGTGACTCGCACTCAGGCCGATGGCCGGACGGCGGACGAAGATACCGCTGCCGCCGACATCGCGGACCGCGCGGCCAGTTCCTACAACAAGGAATTCCTCTTCAGCCAGAGCAACAACGAGCGCCAGCTTCTGCAGATGGTAGATAAGGCGCTGGCCCGCATCCATGACGGCAGCTTTGGCGAGTGCATTCACTGCGGCAAGGAGATCAACGCCAAGCGCCTTGAGGCGGTGCCCTGGACCCGCCACTGCATTGAGTGCCAGGAGAAGCTGGAGCAGGGCATGCTGGAAGAGACCTCGCGATAAATTGGGGTATTAGCAAGAAAACGCCGCCGATCTCTCGGCGGCGTTTGTATTTCGGGATTCGCAAGAGCTCACAGAGGGGCTATTTCTTTTCTTCGGCTTGCGGTTGTGCGCCCGGCATCAGGTTCTTCAGCGGAGCCTTGCGTTGCTCCTCCGCTTCCGGATGCGGCAGCGGCTTGCGGGGCAGCATCTGGTCGCGCATCGCGGTGTTGTAGACGAAGATCGCCTCGACCGTAGCCGCCTGCGCCAAGTCTTCCGGTTGCAGGCGCTCGTAGGTATCCTCGTTCGAGTGGTGGGTGCGTGCACTGTAGTCGAGCATGTCCTGGATGAACTGGAAGCCCGGGATGCCGACCGCATCAAACGATTCGTGATCGGTGCCGCCGGTATCGCGCATGGTGATGGTCGTGACCCCGAGATCGGCCAGCGGCTTGATCCATTGGTCGAAAATGGAAGCGATGGCGGCGTTCTGCTGCAGGTAAACCCCCCGGATTTTGCCCGTGCCGTTATCGACGTTGAAGTAGCCGGAGATCTTTTGCTGCTCCGGTTTCAGCTCAAGCGGACCAACGGTCTTGCGCAGGAAATCGGGTAGGGCAACCTGGTCGGGAGCGGTCGACAGCGCGGCCTGGCCGAAGTGTTGCTTGACGTAGCCGGCCGACCCGAACAGGCCCTGCTCTTCGCCCGTCCACAAACCAATGCGGATGGTTCGGCGTGGCTGCACGTGCAGCGCATTCAGGATACGCATGACTTCCATCGCCACAATCGTGCCGGCACCATTGTCGGTTGCGCCGGTGGCGGAGGCCCACGAGTCGAGGTGGCCGCCAACCATTACGACTTCATCTTTCAGCTTGGGATCGGTGCCGGGAATTTCGGCGATAGTGTCGAAGCCATGCTCGTGGTCCCCGCTGAATTCGGATTCCACGTCCATCTCGATGGAGACGGGAACGTTGGCCTTCAGCAGGCGGTAGACGCGACCGTAGCTCTCAATCGCCATCACGACGATGGGGAGGGGCTCAGCATGCTCGCGTTTGTAGGTGAACCAGCCCATGCCGCTGCCGCCGTCATCAAAAATCGTGCCACCCGAGCCGCCGTTATTGCGGCCGTCGCGGCTAGGCACCACGATGCCCGCGGCATGCTCGGACGCGAGGAATTGACCGATCTTCTCGCGAAATTCAAGACGCTTGATGAATGAGGCGAAGAAGTCCTCCCGTTCGCCCACGTGCACCGGATATTCGACGGTGGTTTTCAGGTTGGCGTCGTCGCGGCGTTCCCAGAGTGCTTTGTCGACTGGTTTCACGTCGCGCATCGGTCCAAGGAAAACGATCTTGCCCGCGAGCTTGCCTTTGTATTTGTCGAGATCTTTTTCGTCTTTCGGATCGATCCAGATGGCCGCACCGTTCACCGGTCCGTGGCTGGAAGGTGACCAGGGCAGCGCCTGGGCAATGAAGACCGCAGTATCCGGCGCCGACATGCGGACCCAGGCATTCAACTGCCGCCATCCCATGCCGAATTCGCCCCAGTCCTCCAGATGAGCGTTGCTGCAGCCCATGGCGGTGAGTTGATCGCGCGTCCACTCGTTCGCCTTCTTCAGGTTTGGCGATCCGGTCAGCCGCGGGCCGATGCCGTCCATCAAGGCCGATGCGAATTCCATGATGTGCGAATGCTGCAGGCCTTCGTCGCGAATGCGCTGGTAGGCGGTTAGATCGAGAGTTTCCGTGGAGGGTTGCAGGAGTTCGTAGGAAGGCTTGCTGTTGTCGTCCGCTTTTGTGTCCTTCGCTTTTTTGTCTGCCGCGAAGAGGGAAAGGTGTAGCAGCGAGGCAACGACCAATGCGGTGAGAAGACGTCGATTGCGTGGCATGCATTCGCTCCTTGGGAAAAACAGAAAGCGAAGGGTAGCAGAACGCCGCCGGGAGAAGAAAGCAGTAATGAAGAGACCAAGACAGGACAAGACGTGGCTGTAAGTGTTTCGTTGGGCGGAACCGGGGAATGAGATTTTGTCGGTTGCCGTCCTGGCTGGCCGGAAGCTCATTTTTGACGGGCCTATTGCCCCCTGATAAACTTTAGTTTTGTCCATCCATCTCATAACCATCTGAAGGGAAGTCCGTGCGCGCAGAAACCCGCCATCAACTGAAACAGGATGCTTTTAGCCGTGCGACCATCGAAGCTGCCGGAAAGACGGCGCACTGGACGGTCGAACACCGTTCGACCGTCATTACCGTTGCCGTTGCCGTCGTCGTAGTGCTCGCCTTGGTGCTGGGCGGCTGGTATTACCTCGGCACGCAGGACGAGAAGGCCAGCCTGGAATTGTCGCAGGCGGTCCGCACCATGAATGCAATGCTGCGCCCAGCCGGCACCCCGGCGCAACCGGACCTGCTTTCCTTTACGTCCGGTAAGGAACGCGCGGAAGCGACCAAGAAACAGTTGCAGAGCATTCTGGACAAGTATCCGCACACGCGCACCGCAGACCAGGCGCGCTACCTTTTGGGCGTGACGGCTGAGAGTCTCTCCGACAATGCCTCGGCCGAGAAGGACTTCAGAGAAGTGGCTTCCTCAGGCGGCAAAGACCTGGCCGCAGTCGCCAAGATCGCCCTGGCGTCTTTGTACGGCCAGACGAATCGGAGCAAGGAAGCGGCGGCGCTCTATCAGGAACTGATCAACAAGCCCACCGCCTCGGTCAGCAAAGTGACCGCTCAGCTGCAACTGGCCGAGCTCTACCAGAACACCAACCAGCCCCTCGACGCCAAGCGCATCTACGAGCAGATCAAAAAAGACAATCCTACCAATGAGGCGGGACAGCTCGCCGCACAGAAGCTGGCGGAACTGAAGTAGGTCTGGCAACTCCTCGGATGAAACCGCATGGTCTGATCTCTTTGGCCGCCCGATCTCCTGGCGGCTCGGGATAGGCATTTCCCTTTTCCCTTCGGTTGAGTACCATGTTGTCGGTTTATCAAACTCCAACACGGGAAACTCATGGCCGACCTCACACTCCGCATCAACGGCAGTGAAAAGAAAGTCAGTGTCGCACCCGAAACGCCGCTGCTCTGGGTGCTGCGCGACACATTGCAATTAACCGGGACAAAATTTGGATGCGGTGCCGGATTATGTGGCGCCTGCACAGTTCACCTCGACGGAGTCGCGATCCGCTCTTGCTCGACTCCTGTCTCTAAGGCCGAAGGCAAGACCATCACCACGATTGAAGGCCTCGGCGCGAATGGTCTGCATGTTCTCCAAAAGGCATGGATTGAGGAAGAAGTCCCTCAGTGTGGCTACTGCCAGACCGGACAGATCATGTCAGCAGCGGCGCTATTGGCCAAGACGCCGCATCCGACCGACGATCAGATTGTTGAAGCGATGGATGGCAACCTCTGCCGCTGCGGAACCTACGAGCGCGTCCGCAAGGCGATCCATCGCGCCGCCGGCAACGGAGGTGCGCAATGAGCCCACTATCCCGCCGCGATTTTGTTGGCATCGGCGTTGCCGCAGGGGCCGGGCTGGTTATCGGCTTCTACCTGCCGCATGGAGAGAAGGCCGAGAAAGAATCGTTCTCTCCCAATGCATATCTGCGCATCACTCCCGACAACAAAGTGACCGTCGTCGTTCCGCGCTCGGAGATGGGGCAGGGGGTCCGCACCGCTCTGCCCATGATCCTGGCTGAAGAACTCGAAGCCGACTGGAAGCAGATCGATATCGAGCAGGCCGGAGCAAGTACGCTGTTCGGCGATCAGACAACCGGTGGCAGCGCCAGCATTCGCACCACATGGGACCCAATGCGCAAAGCTGGAGCGACCGCCCGCGAGATGCTGATTTCCGCTGCTGCACTGACCTGGAGCGTTTCGCGGTCGGGTTGCACTGCGGAAGCCGGTCACGTGAAACATGCTGCTTCGAATCGCAGCCTTAGCTACGGCGACCTCGTCGCCAAAGCGGCTACTTTACCCATTCCCACAGATGTCCCCTTAAAAGGCAGCAAAGACTACAAGATCGTCGGCCAGCGTCTGCCGCGCGTGGATTCGCCGTCGAAGGTGAAGGGCGAGGCCGTTTTCGGCATCGATTTCCGTGTGCCGGATATGAAGTTCGCGGTGCTCTCGCGTTGTCCCGTGATCGGTGGCAAGGTATCGGGCTTCGATGACAAAGACTCGAAGCAGATCGCTGGCGTCAGCTACGTCGGAAAGATCGGTGACTCTGCCGTCGCCGTGGTCGCCGACAGCGTGTGGGGTGCTATGGAGGGCTGTCGTAAGCTGAACGTCACGTGGGACCAGGGCGCGAACAAAGATCTCAACACAGCGGCGGTGATGGCATCACTCAAGCAGGAAGCGTCGAAGAAAGGCGCGAGCCTGTACGCGGCGGGCGATCCGGCAAAGGCCGGTGGGCGTCGCGTGACGGCGGAGTATCAATCGCCATTCATGGCACACGCGCCGATGGAGCCGGGAAACTGCACCGCGCATTTTCAGGGAACAAAGTGTGAACTGTGGGCTCCGACTCAGGTTCCGCAAGATTGCCGTGATTCCGTCGCAACTGCTGTCGGACTCGATCCCGATCAGGTGAAAGTCAACGTCACGCTCATGGGCGGCGGCTTTGGTCGGCGCCTCGAACACGACTATGCGGTTGAGGCGGCACTGGTGTCGAAGTCGATCAACGCCCCGGTCAAAGTGATCTGGACGCGCGAAGACGACATGCGCTCCTCGCCGTATCGCCCGGCAAGCCTGCATCAACTGACTGCGATGCTCGATGGTTCGGGATATCCAGTGGCTCTGTCGCACAAGATCATCGCGCCGTCGATTTCCGGCCAGAAAGGTCAGCCCACTCCGGGCAACGTCGATCCTGATCTTCCCGACGAAGCCGGGCCCGTATACGGCATTCCCAACTACTCGATCGAATACGTGATGACTCAAACTCCTGTGCCACTCGGCTGGATGCGGTCTGTGTACGCGCTGCAGGCAGCCTTTGCGCTGGAGAGTTTCATTGATGAGTTGGCGGTGGAAGCCCACAAGGACCCGCTAGAGTATCGCCTGCACCTGTTGGCCAAGGATCAGGACCTCACCTACTTCACCACCACCTGGCACACCGCCCGCATGCGTGGCGTGCTGCAACTTGCCGCCGAGAAAGCTGGATGGAGCAAGCCGCTACCCGCCGGCCATTTCCGCGGGATCGCCTGCTTCGGATGCTTCGCTTCCTACATGGCTGAGGTCGTCGAGATCAGCATGGAGAACAACGAACCGCGCATCCACCGCGTTGTTGCGGCCGTCGATTGCGGACAGGTCGTGAACCCCAGCATTCTCGAACAACAGATTCAGGGCGGCATTGTCTACGGCCTGGCGAATGCCCTGCGTGCAAAGATCACGATCGAGAAGGGAAGCGTCGTCGAAAGCAACTTCAATGACTATGCCCCCTTACGCATGGACGAAACGCCAGTCGTCGAAGTTTACGCGGTGCCGAGCACGGAGTCGCCGAGCGGAATTGGCGAGCCTTCGGTGCCGCCCATTGCGCCCGCGTTGTGCAACGCGATCTACGCGGCAACCAAGAAACGGATTCGTGCGTTGCCGATTTCGAGTTCGTGAATCTAAACCTGGAGACAAATCCCGTGCGTGGGCGAATCATCGTTGCCGCTTTGCTGTTTTTCTCCATTCTCTCAACCGTTGGATTCGCCCAAATTACAGCCAGCGCGGTCCCCGCTTCGCGCCTGGCCCACATGCGCCGCGGCATCAATCTCAGCGAGTGGTTCGCGCAGGTCTACGATTCAAAGGGATACGCGAAAGAACACTTCGAATCTTGGAACACGACCGCCGATATTGCGCTGATCAAGTCGTTGGGCTTCGATCACGTGCGCCTCAGCGTGAATCCGCAGCCCATGATGCAGGCAATGCAGCAAGGTCGTGGCGGCGAATACTTCGGCTATCTGGACGCCGCAATGAAGATGATTCTCGACGCCGGTCTTGCCGTCGAACTCGACATGCATCCCGATTCGGATTTCAAGGCTCGCCTGAAAGAAGACGAGTTCGTCGAACGCTTCGCCGATTACTGGACCGTGGTGGCGAAGCACTATTCATCCTGGGATGCGGACCGCGTCTTTTTCGAAATCCTGAATGAACCGGAAATGCGCGATCCGTATCGCTGGTACGGAATTGAAATGAAACTCGCCACAGTCATCCGTCGTGCGGCGCCTGCGCATACCATCATCGCCGCCGGCGCGCGCTGGGATGACGATGACGACATGGTCTTCCTCGAACCGCTGCCCGACCCCAACGTGGTCTACGTGTTTCACTTCTACGAGCCGCACATCTTTACCCATCAGGGCGCGACCTGGGGTGAATACTACTGGCATTGGCTGAAGGGGTTGCACTATCCGTCTACACCTGAAAATGCCGCGCAGATCGCGACGCTGGTGCCTGAGGCTCATGATCGCCTGCGCGTAATCCGCTACGGCCAGGATCATTGGGATCCCTCGCGCATCGAAGCTGAGATCAATCAGGCCGCGGAGTGGGGACAGCAGCGTCATGTGCCCGTCATCTGCAACGAATTTGGGGTGTACCGGACGTTCTCCGATCCCTCCGACCGCGCCGCCTGGCTCCGTGACGTTCACACCGCCCTCGAGCGCCACGATATTGGTTGGACGATGTGGGATTATTCCGGCGGCTTCGGCGTGGTCACCAAGAAGGAGGGCAAGCCGATCGCCGACCCTGTCACCGTACAGGCACTCGGGCTCAAGATGCCGTGAGCGCACAGGCGGCTGCGCGTTTTCAGATTTGGGGAACTTTCTTTCGCGGTCGTGGTGTCTAAGCGAGTGGGTTTCTGCCGCTCACAGGGTCCCGACAAAACATCCAACTCTCCACCCTGGGGGTCGAGATGCTCGAAGCCGTGCGCCTTACCAAGCGTTACGCGTCGTTGCCGGCCGTGCAGGACCTCTCTTTTTCCCTGCGCCCCGGGCAGGTTCTTGGATGCCTCGGGCCCAACGGTTCGGGAAAGAGCACCACGGTGAAGATGCTTACCGGCCTGCTTGAGCCCACGCGCGGCCTGGTTCAATTCGACGGACATAACATCCAGAACAACCTGGCGGAGTATCGGAAGAGGCTCGGCTACGTGCCGGAGGAGCCGAATCTTTATGCATACCTCAGCGGCTGGGAATATCTTGAACTCATCGGAACGCTGCGAGGAATACCGACCAGTTCACTCGCAGTCAAGCTAGACGCGCTGCTGCACCTGTTCTCCCTGCATCCCCACCGCCATGCCTCGATCGGGTCGTACTCCAAGGGCATGCGGCAGCGGATTCTCATCATTGCCGCCATCATGGACGATCCGGACATTTTCATTTTCGACGAACCGCTCTCCGGACTCGACGTTACCTCCGCACTCATCTTCAAGAACCTGGTACAGGCGCTCGGCCGGCAGGGCAAGCTCGTTTTCTACTGTTCGCATGTCCTGGAAGTCGTCGAGAAAATCTGTACCGACGTGCTCATCCTGCGAAAGGGTTTGGTAATCGCGCAGGATACGGTCACAAATATCGGGAAGATTCTCGGGCAGTCCCTCGAAAGCACGTTTCTCCATCTCGTCGACGACGTGGACACGGCGCGAGTGGCCTCCGACATTGTCGACGTCATGCAAAAGAAGGCAGCCTGAACATGCAGGCAACCGACGCGATCCGCCACAACTGGGAGCACTACCGCCAGCGTCCGTTCGGGCGGCTGGTGCAGTTGTTCGTGGAGCGCATCTTCCGCGGCGGAGGCGATGCAGATACGGAAGGTGTGGACATCGGAGTGGGCTTAGTGCTCACTCTGCTCGCCATGCCCGGCGGATTCGTGTCGCTGTTTCTCTTCGACAAATACGGAACGTTTCTCCAATGGCTGCGCGGCGTGACCAATGTCGATGTCCTGCGCGAATCCTTCCCCGACGAATATTTCTTTATCGTGCTGTCGATGGTGGTCACTGGTGCTGCGGCCGTGTGGCGCTGGGACGCGATCTTCCCCGACCGCCGCGACTACGTCAATCTGGTGCATCTTCCGGTTTCGACGCGGACCATCTTTTTCGCCAACCTGCTGGCCGTCCTCTACCTGGCGGGTTTGATTGCCGTCGACGTCAACGCGGTGTCCTGCATCCTGTTTCCGGCGGTGGTGGGGGCGACTCAGGTGCGATTCCTGTTCTTCGCCCGATTTGCCTGTGTGCATGCCTTGGCAGTTTTGTTGGCCAGTGTCTTTGCGTTCTTCGCGGTCTTTTGTCTTCTGGGAGCGCTGATGACGATTTTGCCTCCGCGTGCCTTGCGCCGGGTGTCCGCCTTTGCGCGCGGAGGAGTTGTGGTCTATCTGGTCACGCTTCTGTGCACGAGTGCCGCAGTCCCAAGCACGCTGGCGCGTGCGACAGAAGTTCCCACATGGACTATGTTTCTGCCATCTTGCTGGTTCCTCAGTTTGTGTCAGTCGATGCACGGACGCGCGACGCCCATCATGGCGCATCTGGCGCGTTACGCCATCCCTTCGGTCCTGGTCGTCCTCGCTGTTTCTCTTGTTACCTACGCAATCGGCTATCGGCGGCACTTCATTCGCATCGCGGAGATGGCCGATACCGTGGTGGTCGAACACCCACCACTTCGTCCCCGGTTCCTTGAGACCGTGGCACGCATTCTCTTGCGAACTCCGTTCCAGCGTGCGGGCTTTGCATTTATCTGGAAAACCATGCTGCGCAGCGAAGCCCATCGACTTGTGTTGACTGGCGTCAGCGGCCTGGCTCTGGTGTTGGGCTCGCAAGCTCTGATGAACGCTTTCCTCTCCGCCAAGTCCTGGCGCGATGCGCTGCTCTCCCCGGAAGCGCTGTCCATCCCATTTATCTTCAGCTTCCTGATCATCGTCGGACTGCGCAACGTGTTTGAGGTTCCGGTCGAGCTACGTGCCAACTGGATTTTTCAACTCATGCTCGATCCAGATCTACAGGAATGCGGTCCGCTGGCGCGAAGAGTCATCCTGGGGGTTGTCTTGCCTCTCGTGGTGCTGATTGCGTTTCCCGCCTACGTCTATCTCGTAGGCCTTCGCGTTGCCTCTCTGCATACCCTTGTCGCCTGTGCCTGGGCCGTCTTGCTGACGAACATCGTGCTCACCCGTTTTCGCAAGCTGCCATTTACCTGCTCTCTGCCTGTCTTTAAGCAGCACTCCATCGTGATCCTGCTGGCATTCTGCTTTGGATACCTGACCTACGCCGTCTCCACGCCCGAGTTCGAGGCAACGGCCCTCGCCGAGCCGGTACGACTACTCAGCCTGCTTCCAATCGCGGCCGCCGCATGGTACATCCCGCGCCACTTCACGAAAAGTACGATTGAGATCGAAAGGCGAGTCATCTTCGAGGAATCCGCCGCGCGCACCATCGAAGCACTGCGTTTGAGTGAGTAGTCACATAGCACCAAGCCACTTCACAGGAAAGCGCGCTGCCATCGCGTTCGCGAGTCGTTCATCTGCGGTGATGAGCGCTGCCTGTGACTTGGCGGCTAGGGCTACATAGTGGCAATCGTACGCGGTTCGTCCGTAGCCGATGGCAAGCTGAAGTGCGTCAAGAGCATACTCGGAACAGGGAATCGTCAGCAGGCCGAGATTTTGAATCTGGGTCAGGGATTTCTCCGCGGCGCTGCGGTCAATTCTTCCTCTCCAGACCGCCTTCCACAAAGCGCTTCCGACCTCCGGCCAAAACAAATCCGGTACCAGAAGATGTACCTCGTTTAGGCGATAGGATTCCAGCAGTTCTTCGGCCTGCTCAACTAATGATTCCTGCGGAGCAGGCAAACACCACTTGAGCGCGACGCTGGCATCGACCACGTATCGCGACGTCACCGTCCCCGATCCTCACCAATCATTTCTTCAGCGGTGGGAAACGGCCCGGGACTCAGCGGCGGCATTGCCCGAAGCTTGGTCAATTCATCGAAGGCCTTTTGCCTGCGCTTGATTTCCGCCTCTGTGGGAACGAACTGTTTGAGCAGGGCAATGACCTCTCCAGCCATCGAGGTACGATTCCGCTGGGCCCGTTTGCGCAAAGCCCTGTACAAATCGTCGGGTACATTCTCCACATATAACGTCGCCATAGGTATCTCCTAGGGATATTCTAGTATATCCATAGGCCGACCTTGCCCGTCAAACGGTTGACACTGCCGCTCGTTTGCCTTTATTCTAAGTCTTGTTCCTTGCGGCACTTACGCCTTCCCGGGCGTGCTCCGCGGGCTGGATCGGCAGATTGCCGCGGAGGTTTCGCGATGTTCCTCGACATTCATGATTTGGAACTTCATCCTGTCGATTTCGACGAGGAGTTTCAGCCTGATGTCGTCGACCTGGGAGGGGAGGCGCGCCAGAAGGGTCCGCTGAAGGCCACAGGGCGTGCCGAACTGGTCGAGGAGCACCACGGTAAGCATCAGGTAATCAAGGACATACGGCTGCGCGGGAAGCTGTCGACCGGGCTGGAGTTACAGTGTGCACGCTGCCTGGAAGCGGTGCCGCAGAAAGTCGATCGCGAGTTTGAGTTACTGTACCGTCCGCTCGGAGCCGACGCCGGCCGCGACGAGCTTTCGGTGACCGACGCCGAAGCTGAGATCGGGTATTATCAGGGCGACGGTATCCTGCTGGAAGATGTCTTGCGCGAGCAGGTTCTGCTGGCCCTGCCGCTGAAAGTCACTTGCCGTCAGGACTGCAAGGGCCTGTGTCCGCATTGCGGCAAGAATTGGAATCAGGAAGCGTGCTCCTGCTCGGCTCCAATCGAGGATCCGCGCTGGGAAGCGCTGAAAGAAATTCGCGACCGGCTGGAGCATTAAAAAGCAGCCGTTAGCTATCAGCTTTCAGCCGTGCAAGATCGAAGAAGTATTGCTAGACCAACAAGTTTTCGCCCAGCGATCCGCAGTAGCATTTCAGAGATTTCCCGCTGAAAGCTGACGGCTGATCGCTGAGAGCTCCAAAGGAATCGATACCATGCCGAATCCAAAACGACGTCACTCCCAGAAGCGCACTTCCACCCGGCGCGCTCACGATGCCCTCAAGGGCCATTCACTTTCTGAATGCCCCAACTGCCACGAGAAGAAGATGCCTCATCGCGCCTGCCCCAAGTGCGGGTACTATAAGGGACGCGAAGTTCTCGACGTTGAGGAAGCCAGCTAGTTCTTCACACCATGCCTAGCGTGATCGCGCTGGATGCGATGGGCTCGGATCGCGCGCCCAAGCCTGAGATCGAGGGCGCCATTCTGGCCGCGCGCCAATACGGCGTGCGCGTGTTGCTGGTCGGTCCCGAGGCGGTTGTCAAAGCCGAGCTGGACCGTCACCGGTCTGCCGCCCGGCTACCCATCGAAGTCGTCCATGCCAGCGAGTACATCACCATGGAAGACAAGGTGGAGGCGATTCGCGCCAAGCGCGACAACTCCATGCGCGTCGGCCTGCGGATGGTCCGCGAGGGCCGCGCCAATGGCTTCGTCACCGCCGGAAATACCGGCGCGGCCATGGCCACCGCGAAGATTGTGCTGGGCGCTGTGCCGGGTGCCGACCGTCCGGCGCTCGCGGCGGTTTTCCCGACCGCGCCAGGCAATCCCGCCATGCTGCTCGATGTCGGCGCCAACGTCGATTGCAAACCGGAAAACCTGGAACAATTCGCGGTGATGGGCGATGCCTACTTCCGCGCCATGTTCGGCAAGCATGGCCCGCGGGTTGGACTCCTCTCAGTGGGTGAGGAAGAAATCAAGGGCAACGAGTTAACCCGCGAAGCCTTCCGCCTGCTGAAGCAACTTCCCATCAATTTTGTTGGCAACGTTGAGGGGCGCGATTTGTATAACGGACAGGTCGACGTGATTGTCGCCGACGGTTTCGTGGGCAACGTCGCCCTCAAGATTTCCGAAGGTGTAGCCAACTTCGTGCGCACCGCGCTCAAGGATTCGCTCAAAGCGACCATCACACGCCAGGTCGGCGCATTTCTGTCGCGCAGCGCCTTCGCCGATTTCAAGAAGCGCGTGGACCACACCGAATACGGCGGCGCGCCTCTGCTGGGTGTGAAGGGCGTCTGCATCATCACGCACGGTTCGTCGAACGCCAACGCCATGAAGAATGCCGTTCGCGTAGCGGCGGAATTTTCCGAGCGCGGCATCAACGAAGCCATCGAGCGCGGCTTGGCGGCATTAAAAACGGTACTCGCAGAGACAGCGCTAGGACCTTCGAGCTAAGTAACGCTGGCGATTTCGTTCGGGCTGGCACAGGCGTCTCAGCCTCGCCCCATAAAGATCATGACTGATTCCCCCAACTCCATCGCTCTCCTGTTTCCCGGCCAGGGCTCGCAAGCCGTCGGCATGGGGAAAGACTTGGCCGAGAAATATCCCATTGCCCGTCAGGCCTTCGACGAAGCCGACGAAGCTCTGGGCTACAAGCTCTCGCAACTCTGCTTCGAAGGCCCAGAGGATCAGCTTCGCCTCACTGAGATTACGCAGCCAGCAATCCTCACCGTGTCGATCGCCGCGTTGCGCGTGCTGCAAGAGCGCATGCCCCGTCCCGCCTACGTCGCCGGGCACAGCCTGGGCGAATATTCCGCGCATGTTGCCTCCGGAACCATCGCGTTCGCCGACGCTGTGCGCACCGTCCGCAGTCGCGGACAATACATGCAGGAAGCCGTGCCCGTGGGCGTGGGTGCCATGGCCGCCATCCTCGGCATGGATCCGGAAAAAGTCGCTGCCGTATGCCACGACTCCGCGCAGGGAGAAGTTTGCGAGCCGGCCAATATCAACTCGCCCGAGCAAATCGTTATCTCCGGCAACAGCGCCGCCGTCGAGCGCGCCGCAAAACTCGCCGACGAGCGCGGCGCCAAGAAAGCCAAGCTCCTTCCCGTCAGTGCCCCCTTCCATTGCTCGTTGATGAAGCCGGCGCAGGATCGCCTTGCCGTGGATCTCAACGCACTGCATATGGAGAAGCCGGTCTATCCGGTCATCTGTAACGTCGATGCCGAACCGGTGACCGACGCTCTTCGCGCCCGCGACACCCTCACCCGCCAGGTGACGGGTTCCGTCAGGTGGGACGCCTGCATGCGCGTGCTGATCGCACAAGGCGTGCAGACGTTCGTTGAAGTGGGTCCCGGAAAAGTCCTTTGCGGATTGATGCGCCAGATCGACCGCTCGAAAACCTGCGTAAACATTGGCGATGACGCAAGCTTGACGAAAGCGCTCGCCGCACTCGCGCCGTCTCCGGCTGGCTCAATGGAACATTAACTCGCAGGGAGGGAAGCTCATCGTCTTGTCGCCCTTCTCCACCCACACCTGCGCGTGTTCGGAGCGGTCATTGACGATCACATCGACGACCAGTCCCGTCCCGCCGCCCGGACAGTTGCTTGCCCCGTAGACTCTCTGCGTCTTGATGGTGCCCCACTCTCCGCCCGGTCCCCAATCGCGGTAGAACTCGTTGAAGGGATATTTCGTGTAGCGTTCCGGGTGCTGCCGCCATTCCGCATCCCGCATCCAGATGCCGTAGGCGGTGTTGAAATCCTGCTTCTGGAGCGCGTTGAAGAAGCGGCTCGCGACGTGTTCCTCCGGCCAGTAGCTGAAGAACCAGCCATGTCCGAGCAGGAATCCCAGCACACCCACGATGGTTAGAAGCGCGACCACGGCGATTGCGGCGACCAGTTGCCGCTTCTGTCTTCGAGCCTTTTGCGGATCGATCTCTTGCGCATCGAGCAGTGTCATGTCCATTAGCATAACGGACACGCGGGGCAAGTCAAAAGTTCCAAGCAAATTGAGCCATTGGGAGATCGCAAGATTGGCGATTTTGCAACGCGGTAGCATGCGGCTTTTGCAATCGCTCAATCGCCAATCGCTCAATAACTCAATCTCTCAGAGCGTCCGCTTGAACAACGGAATGGCTGTCCCCAGCGTGATCGCCGCGAAGATCGCCAGAAACAGCATGTCGCCCCAGACGGCCGACAAACTCGTCTGCTTCAGCAGCAGGCACTTGAAACCGTCGACCGCGTACGTAAACGGGTCGACGCGCGCGATGCCCCGCAGCCACGGCGGGAAGGCCTGAATGGGGTACACCGATCCGCTGGGGAAAAACAGCAGCGTATTCAGGATGCCGAACATGGCGCGCGGCACCAGCGGATCTTCGATGCGTACCATCAGCAGAAACATCATCGTGTTGAAGGCCAGTGACGTTAACGTGATCATCAGCAGCAAGCCAACCACGGTCACAGGATTGAAGATCGTACTGACGCCCGCCAGCAGCGACCCGATGACGACGATAATCACTCCAGTCATCACCGCCTTAATTGCGCCGGCCAGGTTCAGCCCGAGCACCAGTTCCAGCTTGGTGATTGGAGTAACCAGGTACCCCTCGTGCACGCCGCGCGCCTTGTCGTCGATATACAGCATGCCTCCGCCGATCATCACCGACACGAACATGGCCAGCACCAGCGAGCCGGGCAGCAGGTACTTCATGTATTCGATGTAGGGATATAGTTCGACGATATCGAGTGCCGTCTGCTGCAGAATACGCGGCGAAACTGCGGGCTGATTCAAGGCATTGGTGAGGTCGCTTAGTTCGGCTTCCACGGCGGAACTCATGAAGTTGTCGCTGTTATCGACGATGAGTGCGATCCGCGGATGATTCTCCTCGTACACTCGCCGCGAAAACTGCGGCGGAATGATGACCGCGCCCTGCAGCTTTCCGTTTCGGACATCATCCTTCGCCTGTTGCTCATCGTCGTAGGCAAGCGGGGTGAAAGTCCGAATGTTGGCGCGCACCGAGTCGAACGCCTGGTGGACCTTCAGTGCCTGCGGCCCGCCGTCTTCGTCGACAATCGCGATCTTGGCGTCGTGAATCTTTCCGCCAAACGCGTTGCCCAGAATAATCAGCTGCACCAGCGGAAAAATCATCGAAGCCAGCATCAGCGCCGGCGAGCGGAAGAACTTCCGCATCTCGCGCTCCACAATGGCCATCATCCGATTCATAGCAAAAACTCCAACTCGTTGTTAGCCCCGCTTTGCCAACGACCAACGACTAGCGGAGCTTCTCAAGGCCGCAGACCAGGCGCCTGTGGCATCACAAACGCATACGCTTTCTGCAATTCGTCGCGAAGTTGCCGTCCGGTGTAGTGCACGAACACGTCATCGAGCGTGGTGTTCTGCACCGAAAGCGACTTCACCGGAACCCCCGCCGCCACCGCCATCTCCACCAGTTCGGTGGTCGTGCGCGAACCGTTTCCCGTCAGCACCCGATACATGCCTGCACCCTCGTGCTGCACCGACGTCACCTCACTGAGCTTTCCCAGCTTAGTTTCCCAATCGCCCGGAGGATTCTCAAACTGCGCTTCGATCACATTCGATCCCGGCACGCTCGCCTTGAGCGTTGCCGGCGCGTCGAGCGCAACCAGCTTCCCGTGATCCACAATCGCGATGCGGTCACACAACCGGTCGGCTTCGTCCATGTAGTGCGTCGTGATCAGAATCGTCAGATTGCGATGCGCCTTGATGTTGCCCAACATCTCCCACACCGAGACCCGCGAAACCGGATCCAGGCCTGTCGTCGGCTCATCCAGGAAGAAAATCTTCGGATGGTGCACCAGACCCCGCGCAATCTCCAGCCGCCGCCGCATGCCGCCCGAGAGCGTCTTCGTTTGCGCATCTCGCCACTTCGTCAGGTCGACCAACTCCAGCAGTTCGTCGATGGACTTTTTACGCTCCTTCGCTCCTACGTCGTAGAGTTTGGCGTAAATGCTCATGTTCTCTTCGACGGTAAGATCGAGATCGCTGGTGAGCGCCTGCGGGATCACGCCGATCATTCGCCGCGCTGCATTCGGTTCCTTGGCCACGTCATGTCCCGCGATGCGCGCCCTGCCCGACGTGATCGGGATCAGCGTCGTCATCATGCGGATCAGCGTCGATTTTCCCGCCCCGTTCGGTCCCAGCAGGCCGAATATCTCGCCTTCGTGTACGTCAAACGAAACATCGTCCACCGCCGTGAAGTCGCCATACTTCTTGACGATGTGTTCCACCGCAATCGCTGAGGGCGCCGCCGGATCATAGGCTGGTTTCTCAATCGATTCCGGGGTCGCGGCTGCGGTCTGCGCTTTGAGATTCTCCGTCATCGCTGCTGTCCCGTGGCCGCGGCGTCCTGGGTCGCGCTGCCCTTCATTTGATCGGGCGACACCAGCACTTCCGCGGTCATCCCCGGAACGTATGCGCCCTTGGGATTGTCGAGGCGAATCTTGAGCACGATCGTCTTGATGTCGCGCTTCATGCGGCTCACATCGCGCTGCGTGGCAAAGTCGCCTTCCACGCCCTTGAAGAAGACCTTTCCGCTGGTGATGGTTCCGCCCGGGAAGCGCACCCGCAGCACATCTCCGTATCCGATATGATCGGCATAGGTCTCCGGAATTGCCGCCCTGGCCCAGGTATCGCTCAGATCGACGATGGTCACGATCGGCGCTCCGATGTTGACCACTTCTCCCTGCCGCGCCGCCCGCACCGAAACCGTTCCGGTGACCGGCGCATAGACGTTCGTATAACCCAGCCGCACCGCTGCCTGGTTCTTCTGCGCAATCGCATTCTTCAGATCGGCCTGCGTGGATTCCACGGTGCTCTTGGCTGCGTTCGCCTGATGCGTCCGCGCGATCGCTGCGTTCAGATCAGCTTCCGCTGCCTTAACCAAGTCCGTCTGCGCCTGAACGTTCGCCTGCACTGACTGCAGGTTGGTTTCGGCCTGCACCCGATCCTGATCGGATGCCACGCCTGCTTTGGCCAGTTCGATGGTGCGGCGACTGTCGCTTTCCGTCCGCTCCAGCGTTGCTTTGGCCTGCAGCAACTGCGCCTGCGCGGAAGACAACTTGGCGCGCGCATTGGCCACGTCGCTCGAAGTCGAGCCCGCGGTGGACTCTTCCGTGTGGCGCATCTCCGCGACTTTATGTTGTAGGCTGGCGATGGTCGCTGTTGCGGCCGCTTCCTGCGCCTGCAACTCCGAGGGATCCAGCACCGCGATCAGGTCACCGGCTTTCACCGGCGTGCCTTCCTCCACCAGCAGTTTCTGAATGCGGCCTTCGACCTGCGCGCTCACAATTACCTGATTCGCGTCCACTGTGCCGATCAGCACCAGGTCGCGCGAGTGGTCGGTGGAAAAGTAGTAGTAGCAGGCTGAGATCACGAAAATGATTCCCAGCAGAATGAAGAAACGATTGCGCGCGCTCATCAGCGTGCTCCTTGCGAGGCAACTGGCGGACGAAACAACGCCGCCGAAATAAAGTCCAGAACCGCAGCCCGGCGCTCGGCGATCCGCTCCGGCGTCAGCGGATTGAAGCCGACGATCTTCTGCATGACCGGTGCGCTGCTGAAGTAAAAGATCGTCATCGCGACCATCGAGGGAATGAATTGCGCAGGGTTCACCGGGCGAAACTCGCCGTCGGAAATTCCTTGCTGAATCAGCCCGCCGACCCGCTCAAAGATTGGCCGGAAATAGTTCTTGATGATTTTCTCGATGTGCTGCGAGTGTCCTTCTTTCGCCGCCATCATTTCGCGCTGCATCAGGCGCGGATAAAGCTGGTTGGAAGCCACGAAATCGAAATAAGCACCCGCATACGCCAGCATCTTGGCGCGTGGCGGCAGATCGCCGTCAAGCACCTGAAAAACTGATTTCTTCAGGCCCGCAAACGCGTTGTCGAGCACGGCTGCGTAAAGCGTATCTTTGTCCTTGAAGTAGTAGTAGAGCAGCGCTTTGTTGACGCCGGCTTCGCGAGCAATGGCATCGGTGCGGGCTCCGGCAATCCCGTGTTCGGCGAACTCGCGGGCGGCCGCCTCCAGGATGGCTGCGCGGCTTTCTTCCGGCTGTCCGCGCGTTCCCATCCGCGGTTGCCGCAAGACCTGGTGATGGCGAAATAGGCGAGCCATAAATACCTTAATTAACTAGTTAGTTAGATTGTAGCATGCCCGGCCACAGATGCCAAGAGTCTTCCTGGCCCGCGCTGTTTTCCCGGGCGCGGCACCTCGCCTCACAAACGAGTATGCTTTCGGGGACGGTTTCCCATCATCAGGCAGCCAATGCGGAGGAGTTCTATGCACAGTTCTTTTAATCGATTCATGTTCGGGCTTCTCGTCGGAATCCTCTCGGTGCCGGTGCAGTTCCTTGCGGCGCAGGAGGCGCCAAAACCTGCGGTGACCATTGACGACGATGGCACGGTGCATGTCCCCGCGCAGGACGTGCCGATGTCGGACTTCCTCAGTCCGGAAGCGAAGGCGTACGTCACGCTTCACCTCAAGCAGATGCAGGATCCCGAGATTCTCAAGCAGGATCAGGGCGTGCCGCGTTTCATGAAGCCTTATCTGGAGCGCCAGAAGGCGCTCTACGCGGTCGATCGGGATGACACCAAAATCGCGGGCGTTCACGTCTACGACTACAAACCGAAAGCAGGCATTGCTGCCAGCAACAAGAAACGTGTCCTGATCAATCTGCACGGCGGCGGATTCAGCGGCTGCTGGCCGGGTTGCGCCGAACTGGAATCCATGCCGATCGCTGCGCTCGGGCGCATCGAGGTGGTGAGTGTGGACTATCGCGAAGGGCCCGACAACAAGTTCCCCGCCGCCAGCGAAGATGTCGCCTCCGTGTATCGTGAACTGCTGAAGACGCACCCGCCGCAACAGATCGGCATCTATGGCTGCTCTGCGGGTGGCGGGCTGACGGGCATGTCGATGGTCTGGTTCCAGCGCCACGAGCTGCCCCGTCCCGGCGCCATCGGCATTTTCTGTGCGGGTGCCGGAGGGTTCAGCCGCCTGGGCGATGCTGCTTACACCGCCATGCCGCTCGGCGAGTCGCGCATCATCAAGCCCGGCCACGCTCCCTTTCCGAGGCTAGGCTATTTTGAAGGAACGGACCCGAAAGACCCGCTCATCGCCCCTCTCTACTCACCGGAAGCGATGGCGAAATTCCCGCCAACCCTGCTCATCACGGGAACTCGTGGGATGGAATTCAGCGACACCCTTTACACCCACGAGCAATTGGTGAAACTGGGAGTCGAAGCGGAGCTCCACGTCTGGGAAGGGCTGTTCCACGGCTTCTTCTATAACGCAGACGTGCCCGAGTCGAGGGATTGCTATAGCGTCATCATCAACTTCTTCGACCGCCACCTGGGAAAGTGAGGGTGCTGCCTTACTCTTTTCCGCCCGCGATCGACGGCACCAGCAGCACTTCGTCGCCTTCCTGGAAGGCGTATTGTGGTCCCCCCAGGAACCGGATGTCTTCTTCGTTCACGTAGACATTCAGGAAGCGGCGAATCTGGCCCTTGTCGTCGCGCAGGTGGGGCTTCAACTCAGGGAACTTCTCGTCCAGCACGGTGAACAGTTCGTTCAGATTGGAAGCCGCGCATTCGACCGAAGCCACGCCCGACGTATGGCGCCGCAGCGCAGTGGGAATCTGTACTTTGATCGCCATGATTACGCTCCCACCGCTTCCGCGGCCACGCCCGGAATTTCGACCACGTTGAGCGACTGCTGCAGATGCGCTTCAAACTCCGCCAGCTTCGGTGCGATCGGACGCTCCACCTCATACGAGCCCGCCAGCACATCCGTGGTCTTCAGGCCGTTGCCGGTGATGCACAGCACCGTGGTTTCCTCCGGCAGGATGCGATCCTGGCGATACAACTTCGCCGCCGTGCCAACCGTCACTCCGCCAGCCGTCTCCGTGAAGATGCCTTCCGTTTCCGCCAGCAGCTTGATGGAATGGATCACTTCCGGATCGCTGACGTCTTCGCTCCATCCACCACTATTCCGGATGGTCTTGATGGCGTAGTGCCCATCCGCGGGATTACCAATCGCAAGGGATCGTGCAATCGTATTGGGCTTCTGCGGCTCGATCTCGGAGCTTCCGCTTTTCACCGCGGTCGAAATCGGAGAACATCCCGTCGCCTGCGCGCCGAAGAACTTCACTTCCTTCGCTTCAACCAGACCCAGCTTTACCAGTTCGTCGAACGCCTTTTTGATCTTGGTAATCAACGATCCGCCGGCCATGGGGCAGACGACGTTGTCGGGAAGGCGCCAGCCAAGTTGCTCGGCGATCTCGAAACCCACGGTCTTCGATCCCTCCGCGTAGTAGGGACGCAGGTTCACGTTCACGAATCCCCAGCGATGCTCGTCGGCAATCTGCGAGCACAGCCGGTTGACCTGATCGTAGTTGCCATTGATGCGCACAACTTTCGCTCCAAACACGTTCGTGCCCAGAATCTTCGCGGGCTCGAGATCGGACGGGATAAAGATCCACGCCTTGAAGCCTTCGCGCGCCGCGTGGGCCGCGACGGCGTTCGCCAGGTTCCCGGTCGACGAACACGATACCGTCTCGAACCCAAACTCGCGAGCGTTGGCCAGCGCGACGGCAACTACGCGATCTTTGAAGCTCAGGGTCGGCAGGCAGACGGCGTCGTTCTTGATGTACAGAGTTTTGGCCGCAGCCCGTCCACTCAACTTCTGGGCGAGCTGCGGCGCGTTGAACAGCGGCGTGAAACCGACCGGCAGCCGCGGTTCATAGCCCTGGGGGAGGGGCAATAGTTCCGAGTAGCGCCACATGTTCGCTGCCCGCTGGGAAATGCGCTCACGATCGATCGTGCCCTTCAGCGCTTCGTAGTCGTAGGCAACTTCCAGAGGAGAGAAACACTCGTCGCAGATGGAGCGGGGCTGGTTTCCCCAACTCCGTCCACATTCGCGGCACCGCAGTTCGTAATGAGACATGTTCGCTACTCGCTTTCTTGGAACTTCAAAGTTGCAAGGCTGGCAAGGTGACAATGTCAGGAGCGCTAACTTTGAAACCTTGAAACCTTGCCACTTTGAAACCTTGCTTCTACGCGAATAGCTGAGGACGAGCCGGAAAAATCGGCCACAAAAAAATATGGCCTCTTTTTCCAGGAAAAGGAAAAGAGGCTATCGGAAAGCAAATACAGCGCGCTTGCCGAATCCCATGTTCCCTGTTTCCAGGAGAGAGTTGGCACCAAGCACCCGGGATAGATGATCCCGGATCGGTTGCCGTGGCGTCTCAGGGCTCGTCCCTCAGCCACTCTGCATGAAATTCAGGTCCGCCCTTCCAATCAAAGAGGAGCGAACTTGTTCTGCGTATATTACAAAACACCAGGAAAGGCGTCAATAGCCGGTCTCTATTCCTCCTTTTCCAGAGTTTTTTGGCTTCTTGCTGGCGGAAAATGAACCGCGTCGACGCGCCACCAGCCGATCAATCGCTTGTTACGAAGAGGCTTTGGCGAAGCTGCGGATGGTCAGGAGGGAGCGGCTCAACTTCCGGGTAAAAGGGGCCACGGGAATTCTGGATGGTCCCGTCTACATCGAGAGTGTGTCATTGCGTACTTCGCGCGCAAGCGGACGGGAGTCGTCCCCGGGGCTTTTGCTTGTGTGGTCTAGTGGTATGACCACCCGTTTTCGGAGTAGAATTCTAAGTCTCACAGTTACTTCATCGGGGAAAAGGGATTCCTATGGCGATTGCGACGATTAATCCGGCGACGGGCGAGGTGGTCAAGACGTTCACGGCGCTGACCGACGCTCAGATTGAACAGAAACTGCAGCAGGCGGTGGCGACCTTCAAGGCGGGGCGGAGCACTCCGTTTGCGGTGCGGGCAAAACGCATGCTGAAGGCGGCGGACATTTTGGAGCGCGACAAGGAAAAGTTCGCGCATCTGATGACGCTCGAGATGGGCAAGACCTACAAGTCGGCGGTGGCCGAGGCGGTGAAGTGCACGACCGCCTGCCGGTACTACGCCGAGCACACCGAGCGCTTCATGGCGGACGAAGTGGTGGAGACAGGCGCGAAGAAGAGCTTCATCCGGTATTTGCCGATTGGTCCGATTCTGGCGGTGATGCCGTGGAATTTTCCGTTCTGGCAAGTGATCCGGTTTGCGGCGCCGGCGTTGATGGCGGGCAACGTCGGCCTGTTGAAGCATGCGTCGAATGTGCCGCAGTGCGCGCTGGCGATTGAGAGCATTTTTCTGGAAGCAGGATTTCCGGAGGGATCGTTCCAGACGCTGTTGATCGGATCGGGGCAGGTGGACGCGCTGCTGAATGATCCGCGGATCGTGGCGGCAACGCTGACCGGGAGCGAGCAGGCCGGGATTCAGGTGGGCGTGGGCGCAGCCAAGCGCATCAAGAAGGTTGTGCTGGAGCTGGGTGGGAGCGATCCGTTTATCGTGATGCCGAGCGCCGATCTGGATGCGGCAGTGGCGACGGCGGTGACGGCGCGCGTGCAGAACAACGGGCAGTCGTGCATCGCGGCGAAGCGGTTTATTGTGGCCGAGCCGATTGCCGAGGAATTTGAGAAGAAGTTTGTGGCGAAGATGCAGAGCTTGAAGATTGGGGATCCGTTTGACGAGAAGACGGACGTGGGGCCGCTGGCGACGCCCGATGCGGTGAAGGATCTGGATGCGGACGTGAAAAAATCCGTGGCGGCGGGGGCGAAGCTGCTTACCGGAGGACATCCGATTGAGCGTGCGGGGAATTTCTATGCGCCGACGGTTCTGACCAATGTGCCGAAGAATTCTCCGGCGTACGGCGAAGAATTCTTTGGCCCAGTGGCGTCGGTGTTTCGCGTGAAGGATGCGGATGAGGCAATTCGGCTGGCGAACGATGTGCGCTTCGGGCTGGGATCGAGTGTGTGGTCGAATGATCCACTCGAGCAGGAGAAGTTTATCAACGAACTGGAAGCGGGGATGGTGTTCGTCAACAAGATGGTGGCGTCGGACCCGCGGATTCCGTTTGGCGGCGTGAAGGCCTCCGGGCATGGACGGGAGCTGGGGTTGGTGGGGATTCGGGAGTTTTTGAACCAGAAGACGGTGTGGATTGCGTAGAGGGGCAGCCGCTGCAGCAGTCGCTCGGCGTCAGGGTGGACTTCCCCGGCAACTGGATGGCGCCGAAGCATTGCACGGTTTGGCCGCCCGTTCCGGTGGAGCAGGGGTCGACCGTATCCGCGCCGGAGTTGTTCATGGTTGCTCTGCGCTGGTCGGGCCCTTCTCCGGGATGGCTTTGAAGGGAATGGGAAATCCGATAGGTGGAGACCAGACCCCCACCAGATCGCCACAGTCGTTTATCCCCAGCACGGTCGTCGCACTCGTTTTGGGCCGGTCAATCTGGGTGAACTTTCCTCTGCGGTAAATGAATCCGTGAGACCCCGTTGCGTCATTAAACCAGCCGGCAACCTCACCGTGATTGTTGACCGCTTCCGCCTCGGCGTCCCCGGCACCCGGCGGGTCGATGTTGGTGAATTTCCCATCCTCATACACAAACGCGTGCGGACCGGTGTTGTTGATCAGATAGAACCCCACGATTACGCCATCGTCGTTGATAGCGCGAGGGTTGGTAGCCTGAGCGTTCGGGAAATCCAGAGTGGTGAACGCGCCATGGTCATCTACGAAACCATGAGTCGTCGGATTGAAAGCTCCTTGCGGACACACCGGGCTGTTCGGGCAATAGCCGCCCACGATCACGCCAGCGTCATTGATGCCATAGGCAGCTGTGCTTGCACCTTGCAGGGGAAAATCGAAGGTGTGGATTTTTCCGGTTCGAATGTTATAGGTGTAGCCGTGTGTACCAGTCCTGGGGTTGCAGCCCAGAGGACAGAAGCCGCCCACTGCGACGCCGTGGCTGTTGACCCCTGACAAGTAGGCTGTGCGACTGCCTTTAGGTTCTGCCGTTACAAAGGACTTGCCCGTTTGAATGTAGGCGTGCAGCGCGTTAGGGACTTGGTAATAGCCTACAATCTGGCGGCGCCCAATCGCCAACGGTGTGGTCGCCGCCGCACCGGGGTACACTCCCGCTGCGTAAAAGTCATACTGCGCGGTCTGGGCGATCGACGAGGCCGCCCAAAGCGCGAAAGCTACAATCGCAAGATGCCCGGATTTCATCGCTCCTCCTCGAATCGAAATGCGCCAGGTCGAATCTCAGTGCCAGGAAACGACGCGTCCAAGACAAGCTCCCGCGGAACAGGCGCCAGTTGACTTCTGTCCGCCGACGTACACGTGGCCGTTGACCACCCTTGGCACCATGAACTTGGTGTCGCGCGGTGCTCATGCGGTTTTGCTTCTGGGGGGACGTTTACGGTGCGTCAGTGGGCCCTTTCTCCGGGACGGCCTTGAAGGGAGGCGGGAAGCCGGTCGAGGGATACCAGGACCCGACCAACCGATCATGGTCATCGATACCGCTCACTGCTGTGCCTGTCGCTCCCGGCTTGTCGACCTGCGTAAATTTTCCTTTGCGATATACAAAACCGTGCAGCCCGCTTGCGTCAGCGAAAAGCCCCGCCACCACGCCGGAGTTATTGATCGACGTCGCGAGCGTGTAGCTCGCGCCAGGAAAATCGATCGTGGTAAACGTGTTGTTCTCATAGAGGAAGGCATGCGGGCCAGTGGCGTTGATCACATAATATCCAACGATCACACCCGAGTTGTTAATCGCGATGGCGCTAGTATCTTGGGCCTGGGGAAAATCCAGAGTGGTGAAAACGCCATGATCATCCACAAAACCATGGGCGGTCGGATTAAACAACCCCTGCGGGCAAACCGGGCTCTTTGGACAATAGCCGCCTACGATCATGCCGAAGTCGTTGATGCCGTATGCGGCTGTACCGGCGCCCTTTAAAGGAAAATCAAAGCTGTAGACCGTACCGGTTCGCGTGTTATACGTGTAACCGTGCTGGCCGGTTTGGGGGTTGCAGCCCAACGGGCAATAACCTCCAACCGCCAACCCATGGACATTAATCCCCGAGAGATAGGAGTCCTTACTGCCAGAGGGCTCGGCAGTGATGAACGCCTTTGCGGTCTGGACGTAGCCATGCCCGCCGCCGGTCACTTGATAGTCCCCGACGATCTGATTCTTTCGGATCGCTAGAGGAACCGTCGCCACCGCCCCGGGGAAATCGCCGGTCGGGTAGAAGTCGTAGTTCCAACCGGCCTGAGCCCATGCACTCGCTGCGTCACCCATGGCGAGAAGGAACAATACCGCGGCACATATATTTCTGAACAGTTTCATGATTCCCTCCTCCGTGCTTCCGGCTAGTGCCAGGAAACCACTCGGCCAATACAGCTTCCAGCGGAGCACGTTGCGCTTGGTTTCTGGCCGCCGACGTAAACGTAGCCGCTCACCACAGTTGGGACCATGAACTTCGTGGGAAGGGGCCCGCTAGTTGTATCGCTCCATAGCGAGGTGAACTGCCCTCCGGCAAGGTTCGGGACTGCGCCGTAGGCATATAGTTTTGCAATTGGATTCGTACTCGGGATGCCGCTCGTGTCCAGAATCCACAATATGGCGTCGCGCGGCGAGCCACCGTTCGAATTCCAGCTGATCACCGGCGACGATCCCGGATAGGAGATTAGCCCGGAGGACCTGTTTGGATTGGGCGCAGGCGCATGGCCGAACATCGTCGAAGTAGTGAAGACGCCCCCGCCGGAACCCGTCATCTGCCACGCTCGGACCTCGCTGTCCTGGCTGCCTGCGACATAGAGCACGTTTTCCGGGAAGGTGCTGTTGCCTCCCCAGAACGCGGTGCTGCCGCGCTTGCCGTAGTCAATGGCGCCGCTGCAACAATCCGACGGCGTCAGCGTGGATTTGCCCAGCAACTGAATGGCGCCGAAGCATTGCACGGTTTGGCCGCCCGTTCCGGTGGAGCAGGGGTCGACCGTGTCTGCGCCGGAGTTGTTCATGGTGGAAGGGTTCAGGTCGTAGAACACGCCCTCTTTCCCGCCCGCCAATACAACGAAAGGGTATTGATCGTTGGATGGCAGAAAACCCGAGCCTGCTGGTCGAGCCAGCGTAACCCCACCGGAGGCAAGATCCATGTCGCCCGGAGACTTAATCTGACTGCCCGAAGTGTAGGGAGCTGGCAGGTTGAGGTTCAAGCCCGTCGACTGCGTTCCTTGATTCAGGGTCAGCCACGCGTTGGGGGTATAGGAACCAGTTACAGTGATGGAGCTGCCGCCGTGATGCAGACGAAGGACGCTCTCGCCCCAATCTGCCCCGGCGTAAACAGGCCATTGCCGGAGGAAAGATAAACATCGGTCACGATGGTGCTCTCAGGCGTGCTGGTCACGGCGGGCGCAGCGCCGGACATCCAAATGCCACCGTGGTCCCCGGTGGAGCTTTGAGTGTAGAAGGCCGAATCCAAGGTGAGCTTGTTCAGGGGAATGGAATAGGAGAAAGAGGCGACGATGCCGTTGTAGGGTGTTGCGTCGCAATGCGAAGCCCATGCTACGTAAATCCAGGGCTCGAGTGTCGTGCTTTGGCCCCCCAATGCCAGACCGGCGACGCCTGACGCGCCACACTGCATGTCGGAAGTCTGTGCGCCTGAGGCAGCGGACATCAGAACAACCATCAGAAGGCAGCACAAGCGGGTAGATCCGTCAACTCTGGGCCCGTTTAGCATGGAGAAACCTCCTCGGGATAGTTCGTTCGTCTGAGTGACGGGGATTGGAACCTACTGGGGACAGGAACAGGCACAACCAGTGTGAGCATTCTCGAACGGAATTTCCTAAAAGTCAACAAGAAGGAAATCAATCGCCAAAAGTCTGCGCGGTGAGTAATCGGGGTCGCAAGGCAACGATGAAACTTGTTCGTCAGGAGTTGATTGAGATGGTTGGAGGCTGACTGACGTACTGAACTGGGGCACTGAAGACCCCGTGTCAGATGCGGGCGGTCAGGGGGGCGGGTTCGCTGACCTCTTCGAGCAGATGCTGCCAGGGGCAGGGGTCTGAGGGGAGGCGGTGGAGGGCTACCTGCATTTTGTCCCCGGCAGCATCGTAACGAATCCAAACGACACGAAAGCGAGCTTGTTTGCCGGCGTAGCGGACGCCGACGACGTCGCCGGAGCGGACATCGGCGTCGATGCCGGTGATCAGCGCGCCGCTGGCGCTGATGTCGCGCGCGCGGCATTCCTGCATGAAATGCTCTTCCTTGGTTTCCACGCTCCAGATCAGCAGACCGAGATCGGCTTCAACGCGAGGCTCGCTTCGGCGGTCGACGATACGGAGGGTGGACATGCGGTTCTGCTGAGGGTCTCCTTTCGTTCCTTGGCTTCCCCTTCTTTCTTTCTCTCTTTCCTTCTTTCTTGGCGGCGTGGGGGCGCCGGCTGAGTCCGGTTCGGTTCCCGCAGGTGGTTGCTTGCGCTTCCGCCGGCGATTGCGGCGGCACCTTGCCGGTTCAGGCTTTGCGAGGCTCCAGGTCTATGGTTGAGGAGCGGCGCTCAGGTCCAGCTCTGATTAGAAGCCCGGACTCACAATGCCCATCGCTGGGACCACGGTAACGCGGAGGGGCAGGGGGGTAAAGATTCCCAGTAGGACTCTTAGAGAGAATTCATGGCGGCAAGTTTCATTTTGGGACTATCCCCGAATGGGAATTCCGGGACGCGTCGGTTCCGCTTGCTATCCACACGGCGTGAGTAGAGTCCGAATTCGGGGTGCTGAGAGCGGTGGGATGTGTGTTCGTCCCTCGATCGTCCCGGTTGCGCCCGGGCATCGTCTAAGCTGCAGGCGTCCGAAGGAGAAATCACATGAAGCGAGTGTTGGGAGTATTGCTGCTGGTAGGGGTATTGGGAGCGGGAGCGTGGGCGCGCGGGGCGGATGAGAAGCCGGCGGACCACACGGCTCCGAGCTATGACATGAAGGCGCAGGCGCTGCTGGATCTGGAGAACGTGCAGAAGAAGATGGTGATGCTGGCGAATGCCGTCCCGCCGGAGAAATTGACATGGCGGCCGGCGCCGGATGCGCGCTCCTTTGCGGAAGTGTTTCTGCATGTGGCCGGCGAGCGCTATGGAATTCTCGGAATGATGGGGGCGGAGAAGCCGGCGGGATTCGATGGGAAGACGTTCGAGAAATCAACGACCGATCGGGCGCAGATTGTGGAGGAGCTGAACAAGTCGTGGGAGTTCGCGCAGAAGGCGATTGACGGGATGACAAACGCGGAGTTTGCCAAGCTGCTGCCGAAGCTGGGTCCGCAGGCCAATGCCGGGGACGTGGTGTACATCCTGGTTGCGGATGCGCATGAGCATCTGGGGCAGTCTGTGGCGTACGCGCGGGAAATCGGGGTCACGCCGCCGTGGACGATAGAAGCGCAGAAGAGGGCGGCGGAGAAGAAGGCGGAGCAGAAGTAGGGGCGCCCAAGCACAAGTTCCCAGTCTCTCAACAACGGCGAAACGTGGGGCATCCCGAAGTCTTGTTCTTCTTTCTTTTAGTTCTGGTGATTTCTGGAGCGGTGGCGGGCGGCTTCGACGGCGTCGGCGGCGGCGCGGAAATCGGGGCTTTCGCGCTTCAGGGTTGAGAAGTCGCGGCCGGCGTACTTCAATTGCAGTTCTGACTCGATGTAGGTGCGACGCCAGAGATTGATTTCGCTGTTGCCCCAGTAGTGTCCGTGGGCGTGTCGTCGCTCAAGGGCTTTCCAGGAATCTGCTGCTACGTTGGGATCGTATCCGGCGGTGAGCATGTAATCGAGTGCGACGCGGTCTGCCTGACCTTGCAGGCTGCGGGCGAACCGGTGGGCGATGTGCTTGTCTTCGAATACGTCGCTCAGCGCCATCCCGGGAAAGCCAAAAGCTGCCAGGCCAGCGGCTGCAACTTCGGTGCGCTGCTTGCCGGTGGATTCAGACGTTGTCCAAGCCTGCTTCTCGACTACTTTCGCCATTTCGTGAGCCAGCACGTAGGCCAACTCTGACTCGTTCTCGAGCACGTCGAACACGTGGGCGCTGACGAGGATCACGCCGTCGGGTTTAGCCTCCACGTCGAAGGCGTCGTTGTTGATGAGGAAGAATCGAAAATTGACTTTGCCGGGGCTCTTGTCTGGAAGTTCTTTCTGATGAGCAGGAATGAGGGTAGTACCGAGCTGGCTGAGATATGCCGAGGCTTCGGGCGAAGGAAAAGTCCGGTAGATCTTGTCGTCGATGCGGAGATAGCCAGATTCAGATTTGCGATCGGAATAGACGACCCTGGTGTCCTTCGAATTCCATCCGGATTCGGCGGCGGCGCGGTCCTGGCGGAACTCGATTCGTTTGGCCAGGATGGAGTGATCGGGCTGGCGGACGCCGATGTAGTGCGCGAAGGTGTCGAGGTTGACGTCGTCGGGGGAGAAGGAGGAGTTATCTTCAATTTCTTGTCGAGCGCTCTTCAATTCTTTCTTTTCGGCGCGGCTGTGTCGGACTGAAATCTGTGTTTCCGGCGCGACGACGATCGTCTCTCCTTCGGCGACGAAGCGGCCGGACCATCCTTGCGGCGTCTTTTGGAGCGATGACTTGTCTTCGACGAGTCCCATGCTCTCGATGGGAGTGGCGGGGTCGGAATCGTCGAAGATGGCTTTGATTTCGGTTGCCGTCAGTTCATTGCTGTTGCGGTCGTAGTCGCCCTTGACTTCGACTTCGAGGCCGACGCGCAGAGTGCCGGGCTTGACGCGCAGGCGGGCGTCCACGGTGGCGTCTGTGATCCTGTAGTCGTCCAGTTGGAAACTGGTGGGCGATTGGACGGCGGTGACGTAGCCGCGGAGAGTCAGAGGCTTGGCGTGGAGGGCGGGGATGACAGCGAAGAGGGAGAGGGGCAGGATCAGGAAACGGCGCATGGTAGAAGCTCAGGAAGCATCATAGCGGGAACGGGCGGATTTTCAATGGGCAGGATCATGCGGGGGACGGACATGTCCGCCCTCGCATTTAATGTCTTAGGGTCAACGCGCGTAGCACCGACTGCTGCTTCGCGATCAACTGCTTCACGCCCTCGCGGGCAAGCCCCAGCATCTTCTGCAACTGTGCGTCGTCGAAGACCTGGTGTTCCGCTGTGGCTTGCACTTCGACGAGCTTGTGGCCGGCGGTCATGACGAAGTTCATGTCGACGTCGGCGCGGGAGTCTTCTTCGTAGGCGAGATCGAGCAGGATTTCTCCATCCACAATGCCGACGCTGACGGCGGCGACGAAATCCTTGAGCGGAACCGAGGTCAGGGTTCCGGCATCCACCAACTTTTCTAGCGCCAGGCCCAGAGCGACGAAGGCGCCGGTGATGGAGGCGGTGCGGGTGCCGCCGTCGGCCTGGATGACGTCGCAATCGATCCAGATCGTGCGTTCGCCGAGGCGGGTGAGGTCGGTGACTGCGCGCAGGCTGCGTCCGATCAGGCGCTGGATTTCGTGGGTGCGCCCGCTTTGGCGTCCCTTGGAAACTTCGCGCGGCGTGCGGGTCAGCGTGGAGCGCGGCAGCATGGAGTATTCGCTGGAGATCCATCCTTTGCCGGAGTTGCGCAAGAACGTAGGGACAGTTTCTTCAATCGATGCGGTACAGATGACGCGCGTGTTGCCGACCTCGATAAGGACCGATCCTTCAGCGGTGGTAATGAAGTCCGGGGTGAGGACGGCCGGGCGGAGCTGTTCGGGGGCGCGGTTGTCGGAACGGTAGAACATGATCGGGATTGTAAATGAGTGGCGAGTCCCGGGTAGCGAGTACCGAGATGAAAGCGAACGGCGTTCACTGTTTACGCCTTGAGGAATTCATACATCGCATTCATTGGCGTCCTCGGCCACGCAGCTTCCATCCGATGCAGGGTTCCTCGCCGCGGCTTTGCTGCTGCTCAAAGTCACAGCGGAGTTCGTGATTGTCCTTGAATCCGATTTGACAATCGGTATATCTAAAGATATACATAAAGAATGATCGACAGTTGCACCGATCGGATATTGATTGACGAGCTTGGAATCCAGAGTGGAGGACGAGTGCCGCTGGACGAGGCTGGGGCTGCGATCACGCAACACAAAGTATTGGAAGGAGTTACGAGTATGTACGGACGTTGTGGAAGTTGGTTTCGCGGTGGAATGGGCGCTGGTTTCATGGGTGGCGGCTTTCCCTGGGGACGCGGAGGGCGTTGGGGCCGGTTTTTTGGGCCGGGAGAGATCCGGCTGGCACTGCTCTCGATGCTGGAAGGCGGACCCAAGCATGGGTACGAGCTGATGAAGGAACTGGAGACAAAGTCGGGCGGAATCTACAAGGCGAGTGCAGGGGCGATTTATCCTGCGCTGCAGCAACTGGAAGATGAAGGCCTGGTGACTTCGGACCAGCCGGCGGGAAAGCGGACTTACACGGTGACCGACGCAGGGCGCGCCGAGTTGCAGCGCGAGGCCGAGACGGTGAAGCGGATCTGGCATCGGGCGGAGCAGGCGGGAGATTGGGCTCCGTGGATGGGATTCGAGGGAGCCGAGGTGATGCGTCCGGCGGCGGATTTGATGAAGACGGCGCTGCGGGCGGCGACCCGCGGATCGCACGATGCGGCGAAGATTGCGAAGATCCGCGAGATCCTGGAGCGGACGAAGCACGAGATCGAGGGGCTGGAGAAGGCGTAAGAGCCCTTTCACCACAAGAGACACAGAGGCACAGAGAAAACGATTTTTTTGTGCCTCTGTTTAATTCCCGGGCATTGCAGTGACGTAGAGGATCATTCCTTCCGCAGCAAAGCTGCCGTGGATCCCGCAATCGTTGGCCGCGCCTGAATGTGGAACCCGGCTTGGCGCGCGGCCTCGAGTTCGCCGTCAAAATCCTTCGAGCTGACGTGACCCTTGGGCTCCGCCAGCAACACCGTCGCTCCCGGCTTGGAAGCGGCGGCCACTTGACGAAAAAAATATGCGGCGTCCGGGAACTCGTGGACCACGGCGAAGGCGAGTGTGAAGTCCACTTTTCCCGCGAGGTCGCCCAATTCCATCGACTCGGAGGAAGCCAAACGGGCGTCCAAGCGGTCCGCCAATCCGCGCTTGCCTGCGCGACTCGTCAAGCGAGACAGCATTTTCGACTGGACATCTACGGTAACGACACGACCGCTCGCCCCCACCCGCTGCAACAATTCGAGTGTAAAGAATCCCATGCCGGGACCGGGTTCGAGCACGGTCATTCCTTTACGAACACAGCCATCGAGGATTTTTGCTGGATTCTGACGCCAGCGGCGCATGGGGGAAATCAGGAAAAAGCCTAACCACCATGGGCAAACCCGATGTGCCATAAAGGACTCCTGTCTTTGAAGACGTTTGAGTCGGAGAATTATTGTGCCGACTGCAATTGCGCCGCGAGTTGATTGACGGCGGTGACGTCGTAGAAGGCGGACAGGTCGGCGTGGCCGGCTAAAGTTTCTCTGTCTTGTCCATCCACCAGAATTTTCACTTTTAAGATTCCAGGAGTGTTCGCTGAGACGGTGTGGATCAGCGAGGCAATAGTCAGTTCCTCAACCAGAACGCCGGAGCGGTGGGTGTCAGCGAAGGCGGAGTTGACGTCGATGACGGCGACGCCGGGGTCGACGAGGAAAACCCCGCGGATGTCGGCGCTGGAGCCGAGCCGGTGGGGCGAGGCCTTGTCGGTGTAGAGCGAGACAAGGGCGCGAAGAAGTTCTTCGGCGCACTGCTGGCGGTCAGTGGGCATGGGGATTTGAGCGGATTCGGCGCGCAGGCTGCCGTCTTCGTCATGGGCGACGAAGAGAGTGACACGTTCGGTTGGGCCGGCGATGAGGGGCGCGAGCGGGCGCGTGTCGGTGGAGGAGGTGGGAGCGGTGGTGACGACTTTGCGCATGTGCCAGGCGTACATGCTCAGGCCGGAGGCGGCGAGGAGCAGGACGAGGAGAGCAATGAGGAGGTGGCGGGGGATCATGCGCGAGGCTCCTCGGGTTTCCGGAAAGCTTGGAACGCGAAGATCGCTAAGGGAACGCGAAGGTAGCTAAGAAGAGCATGAAGGGCGGCGAGGGCGCGGAGAGAATTCCCGTATTCGCGTGTGGACCTCAAGCAAGGACTCACCACAGGGGGCACAGAGGTGCACAGGGTAAAGCTGACGTGACGCTTGGGTGTCGCTCTCGTCGCCACTCGTATCGTCGCAATCATCATGGGGCGGCGGCTCCGAGTTGGTCGTGGGTGGAGGCGATGGCGGTGGCGATGGCGCTGGTGACGAGTTGCTGGTAGTCAGGGGCGGTGAGTTGGGACGTGTCGGAGCCTTGTGGCGCGACCTCGACAGCAATGGCCGGGCCGGTAATGTTGTTCAGCGGACGCAGCGGAGCACTGAGGCTCCGAACGGGAATCTGACGCTTCTGGAGTTCGGCAGCAACTGCGGTGGCGGCGCTCAGGCTGAGAGGGAGCGAGGCGTGCTGGGCCACGTTCCAGGCGCGGAACGGGCCGCGGTCTTCGTCGCCGTAGGGGAGCAGGGCGGTGTAGACGCGGACGCCGTGCCCGCTGGAGGCGGCGTGCAGAGCGATGTAGATGGCGGCGCGGTCGGAGTTGGCGAAGGTGGCGCGCTGGTCCGGGGAAAGAGTGGCGTCGGAGTCGCGGAGGACGAAAGTAGTCATGCCGCGGCTTTCAAGCTCCTGGCGCAGGCTGCGAGCGAAGGCGACGGTGACGTCCTTCTCCAGGAGGGTGTTGCTGAGGGTTTCTCCGAGATCGTCGCCGCCGTGGCTGGCATCGACGACGGCGAAGAAGCGGCGGTAGATCTGCGGCGCAGGAGTCGGAGTGGGTGGGGTGACTTGGGACGCAGGATTGGCGGCAGTCGTAGTGGCGGGAGTGGTGCCGTTTTGTGCCATTGCGGCTGCGGCGGAGGAAGGCGTGATGGTGATGGTGCGCCCGTCGTTGGAGAAACTGGCCATTACCGGTGTCGTGGAATTTACCGTCACCATCGCGGTGCCGTTGGCTTCGCTGTAGCTGGCGGACGGGATCAGTTTGCTGCCGAAAGTCAGCGTGGGTGAAGCCGGAGCGACAATCGGCTCTCGAGTGAACGTCATGCGGAGCTTGCCAGGTTCGGTGGCGATCGTGGGATTGACCGGCGCAGTGAAGTTGAAGACGAGACGCCCAGCGTTGTCGGAGGCGAGCGAGGCGGTGAAGTGGGTGGCGACGCTGCCGATGAAGAGGCGCCCCGAGTCTTCGCGGAGGGTGACGGGGCCTCCAAGAATGCGCGGGAGCAGGGCACTCAGGGAGGAAACGGGGACGAATCCGCGCTTGTTGTCGATGACGAACTTTGCGCCGAGATCGGCGTCTTTCCCCTGGATGCGGGCGCGAGTTTTGCCAGCCTGAAATTCGCCGTCGACGTTGTTGTAGCGCAGGCGGTAGCGGGAACCGTCAGACTTCGCGGTGACGCGGCCGAGAGGTTCCAGAAGTTCGAGCAGGCCGACGTAGTCGCGGGAGTCATGCTGGACTAGGGGGAGCGAGTAGTTGGCGGCGACGGAGTAAACGGCGAGGTGTTTTTCGGGGGCGGCGGAGGCAGCGAGCACGCAGATTAGAGTGATCGCGGAGCAGGAGGCCCACCCTCTTTCGCAAAGAGCGCGAAAGAAGGATGGGGCAACCACGCTCATCTCTCCTCTAGTCCAACGCATAGGCGGCGAGACCGCTGAGAAGTTTGGGGTAGAAGTCGGTGGACTTCTGGGGCATGACTTCGCCGGCGAAGGCCACGTCGCGAACCTGCTGGACGGGGCAGGGATTCATCAGGAACGTGATGTTCGCTGTGCCTTTGCGGACTTGCGCGAGGGCTTCGGAGGCTTCGCGCAAGTAAGACAGGTTCTGCTGGTTGCGGATGGATTCTTCCGACAATTGCAGGACGCCTTCGAGCAGGCACTTGTGAAGCTGGACCACATCCAGGGCTTGCTGGCGAGTGGAAAGGCCGGCAAGCTGCGGCGATCCAGCGGACTTGGGCTTGTCGAGGATGAAGGCGCGATTGGCGGTGACGGCGAGCAGGGCGGTTCCGGCGCGTCCGCGTTCCCGGAGAAGCGAGGTGGCGCGGGCCGCGTCGAAAGAGGGATCGATTTCTTCGACGGCGAAGTAGGAGCGGCTGGCGCGAGCGAAATCGTCGACTGAAAACGAAGGCAGCGAGTGCACGACGCGATGTGTGGGCAGCACGAGTAGGCCGGGATTGTTCATGTTGACGAAGGTCATCATGACGTATTCGTAGGGGGCGCCGGGTTTTGTCTGGCTGGCTGCGGCGCGCGATTCATTGCGGAAGTTGAGCGCGGTTTCGTAGCGGTGGTGGCCGTCGGCGATGACCAGCTTCTTGTCTGTCATCTTGTCTTGGACGGCGGTGAGGATCTGAGGATCGGAAATCTGCCAGAGGCGGTTCACGACCCCGTATTCGTCGGTCATTTCGATGACGGGAGCGGCGCAGTTCTGGGCCAGGAGTGAATCGATGTCGCCGGAATCTTCGTAGAGCAGAAAAAGCTGCTCGTAATGAACGCGGGTGGCGCGGAGCAGGTCGAGGCGGTCGGCTTTGGGCTTGGCGAGGGTTTGCTCGTGGCGAAAAACGACTTTCGCGTCATAGTCTTCGACGCGGCCGAGGGCAATGAATCCGCGGCGTTCGAACTGGGCGCCTGCGGGCGTCCTAAAAGTCTGGGAGCAGGCGTAGATCGCCGGCGAGGAGTCCCGGCGGAGAATGCCCTGGGCCTGCCAGTCCCGGGAAAAAGCGGCGGCGCGCGAGTAAATGTTATGGGTGGCATCGTCGGTGGATTCACGCTTACCGAGAATGATCCGAACCAGGTTGTAGGGGCTGGCGGCGTAGTAGGCGTCCTGCATGGCAGGAGTGATCTTGTCGTAGGGTTGGGTGATGACCTGGGAAGGTGCAACTTCCTGCAGATCGTAACGCAGCGCGCGAAAGGGAAGTATGTCTGCCATGGGAACGGATGATTGTAACAAGACGAATGGGTGAGGCGAATGCCGGATGCGGAGGCTATTTCCTGCGCTGTTTTACCTGGAATCAGTGCTCGATCGGAGGAGCCAGGGTCCCATCGGACCATTTGCCGACCCAGACCATGAAAATCGTTACCCGTTCTTCAGGGTCACGCGCGGCGATAACGGGTGAGCCCGGCAGATCGGCTCCCCAGGTTTTCGCCACGTCGCCCGAGACAAAAAACATGAGGTGTGGATGCCAGTTCACCCCGCGGTCGCTCAAGTACTGCTGTTTCGATAACATGTAGCACATCGCACCCGGCTCCAGGGCGGGCAGTTCCTTTTTGTCTAGTGCCGAAGCGGTCGCCGCTACGATCTCCGTCTTGGACTTTCCCGCCAGCACCAGTTTGGTCTTCATCAGGAAGATCGGCGCAAAGGTCCTGGCGGCTGGAGGATTGAAGCAAATGGGGCCGCGCAGCTTGGGATTCCAGAACTCCGGTTCGTCGGTGGCGGCGCCCCAGGATCGTTCCACGATGCAGAGGAAGCCGTTGGTGCCCTTGACCGCGGTCGTGTAACCGTTTGGTCCGAGAACCATTACTTCGGCTGTGTCGGAAATGGAGGCTGGGGCGGCACTGCGAGCCAGCGCTATTTCAGAATTCCTGTCCGACATTAAGTACTGGTCCAGAGGTGCCATCACGGCATAGTCCGCTTTCTCGGACTGGGCTCCAGCGGGACAGATCACGCCAACCAACAAGAGGAGGCTAACGAAAGGTGCAAACGCCAGGAAATGCAGCGTCTTGTTCGGCATGGAAGTGTCCATTCTGCGTGCCATCGGAGTCGGGTGCGGGAACATGGCTAAATCGACGACAAATTTTGCATACGATCCTACACCATAGAGACCCGGGTGCTGTCTCAACATTAGGAGAACCAAAACCTCCGCACACCGAGGGTTCCCGATTTCGCCTGATCCGGAGGCACCGGTAGCGACGGGCAGTTGCAGGTAAAGAAAACAACGGGGTGCAACATGAAAATTGTCTTGAAGATTTGACAAAAAGCCTGCTGCGCGGGGGAAAAGCTGTGCTAACATCCGGGTCAGAAGAGGTAGTTTATGGCCCGCCTGCCTGATGCAGGGCGTTGGTCATCTCGCCCGAAGGCCCTAGTTCGGAGCATCTTTTCGGATCGTCCCTGGGATCCGATACCTTCCCGGTCGTGCGTCGGCCAGCCTCTGTGCTTCTCACTGGTGAAATCCATGCGGCAAACAATGGTAATGGGTCTAAGTGTGTTGATGTGTCTGGGTGCCGCGGCCTTGGGGCAGACGGACGTAAACGACGTGCATATCTCGCCGCGCGAAGTGGAGAAGGTGAAAGACCTGCCGAAGGACTCCCCGACGCAGGGACTGATCGCGGCGAATGCTGGACTAAAGGCGCATGTTCGGCCGCTGAAGGTGGACGTCGACATGGTGCTGGTGCCGGTGACCATCACCGATCCCATGAACCGGCTGGTCACGGGACTGGAGAAGCCGAATTTCGAGCTGTTCGAAGGCAGTGCGCAGCAGGAGATCAAGACGTTTTCGAGCGAGGACGCGCCGGTTTCGCTGGGGGTGATTTTCGATTCCAGCGGCAGCATGAGCAGCAAGATGGATCGTGCGAAAGACGCCGTGATGGAGTTCTTCAAGACGGCCAATCCGCAGGACGAGTTCTTCATGATCACGTTCTCGGACGAACCGGAAACCGTGAGCGACTTCACCAGTTCGGTGGACGAGATCCAGAATAAGCTGGTGTTTGCCGTGCCCCGGCATCGCACGGCGCTGCTGGATGCGATCTACATGGGCGTTCACAAGATGCGCGAGGCCAAGTATGCCAAGAAGGCGCTGCTGATTATTTCCGACGGCGGCGATAACCACAGCCGGTACACGGAAAACGAGATTCGATCGCTGGTGAAGGAGGCCGACGTGATGGTGTACGCGATCGGTATTTATGACCGGTATGCCTCGGCGGAGGAAGAGCGGCTGGGACCGCAACTGCTCAGCGACATTACCGAACTGACCGGCGGGCGGGCGTTCACCATCGACAATCCGAACGATCTCGGCGACGTGGCGACCAAGATTGGCGTCGAGTTAAGAAACCAGTATGTGTTGGGGTACCGTCCGAACAAGATCGTGCGTGACGGCAAATGGCGTAAGATAAAAGTGAAGTTGCTGCCGCCGAAAGGACTGCCGCCTCTACGGGTGTATGCCAGGACGGGATACTACGCGCCTGCGGAATAGGGCCGCTGGGGTTTTCGCACTTCTGATCGTCGCGGGCTGGGCTGGGTTGAACGCGGCTCCGACTCACCTCGCCTTCAGTTCTCAAACTTCCCCTCAGGCATCATCCTCTCAGACGCAAGCCAATTCCGGACAAAGCGGACAAGCGCCCGGCAATCCGGCTCCGCAGAACCCCGATCAGAAACTCCCCGATCAGAAACTCAATGAGCAAGGCGTGTTTGTCTTCCACAAGGAAGCGGACGAGGTGCTGCTGCACGCTACCGTTCAAGATGATCACAATCATCTGGTGACCGATCTGGATCGGGCCGCGTTCAGCGTGCTCGAAGACGGCAAGCCGCAAAACATCCTCTCGTTTCGGCACGAAGACATTCCCGTGGCGATGGGGATTGTGATCGACAACTCGGGATCGATGCGGGAGAAGCGCGCCAAGCTGAATCAGGCGTCGCTAAACCTGGTGCGGTCGAGCAACCCGAAGGATGAAGTATTCGTGGTGAATTTTAACGACGAATACTATCTGGATCAGGATTTCACCAACGATCTGCTGAAGCTGAAGGAAGCCCTGGAGAAGATCGATCCGCGGGGCGGGACGGCTCTGTACGATGCGGTCGTGGCGTCGTCGGATCACGAGAAGAAAAACGCGCGCCTCGAAAAGAAAGTCCTGTTCGTGGTGACTGACGGCGAGGACAACGCCAGCAACGAGTCGCTCGAGCAGGCGGTGAAGCAGTTACAGGAAGAGAATGGGCCGCAAGTGTATGCGATCGGGATTCTAGGGGAAGAAGAGCATCCGAAGCGAGCGAAGCGGGCGCTGGAGATCATTGCGCAGCGAACCGGCGGGATGGCGTTTTTTCCGAAAACGCTCGACGAAGTGGATGAGATTACCAAGACGATCGCGCACGATATCCGGAACCAGTACACGATCGGGTATAAGCCGACGAACCCCAAGGGCTCGGGTGGGTTCCGCATGGTGCACGTGGACGCAAAGGCAAAGGGGCACGGCAAGATGACGGTGCGAACCAAGAGCGGCTATTACGCCGCCGCGCAGAGCGGGGCGGCGGGGGGGAAGTGAGTACCGAGTACCGAGGAATCGCTTCTGTAGTGCTTCCTCTGATTTGACGAGCGCGCGAGTGCGACCGTACCCTGTAACGTGCGCTTGAACGATTCTGGAACGTCCCGCCTGCGCGTCGCCGACGACATCACCCAACTCGTCGGGCAAACTCCTGTTTTACAACTGAAGCGCCTGGTGGCCGCCGGGTCGGCGGATATCTTTGCCAAACTGGAGTATCTGAATCCGGGCGGCAGTGTGAAAGACCGCGCCGCGATTGGCATCATCTGGCGGGCGGAGAAGGAAGGGAAACTCAAGCCGGGCGGTACGATCGTGGAGGCAACAGCGGGGAACACCGGAATCGGGCTCGCGCTCATCGGTGTGAATCGCGGGTACACAGTGCGATTGTTCGTGCCGGAGGGGTTCTCCCAGGAGAAGGTCACGATTATGCGGGCGCTGGGCGCGGAAGTGACCCGGACACCGGACGCGGACGGGATGCGGGGAGCAATCCGGCAGGCGAAAGAGTTGGTGGCGAGCGATCCGATGGCGTTTATGGCGGGTCAGTTCGAAAATCTGGCCAATCCCGACTATCACTATGAAACCACCGCGCGCGAACTGTTCGAACAGATGGAGGGGCGCGTCGACGCCGTGGTGCTGGGATGCGGGACTGCGGGCACGTTCTCCGGAGTGGCGAGATACTTGAAAGAGAAATCTCCGGCGGTGCTAGGCGTCGTCGTGGAAACGCAGGGATCGGTGTATGGCGGTGGGCAGCCGGGGCCGCATAAGGTGGAAGGCATTGGCGCGAGCTTCATTCCGGAAACCTTTGATCGCTCGGTGTGCGACGAAGTGATCGCGGTGAGCGACGACGATGCTTTCGGCATGGTGAAGCAGCTGGCCGCGAAGGAAGGCGTGCTGGCGGGATCGAGCGGCGGGGCGGCGGTGTTCGCGTCGCTGCAAGTGGCTGCGCGTCTGGGGACGGGGAAGCGCGTGGCGACGATTATTCCGGATTCGGCGGAACGGTATTTGTCGAAGAAGATTTTTGAAGGTGGCATCTAAGTCCTGGCGCCACGGATTTTCATGGATCAACACTAGATGAAGAACAAGAGAGAGATAGGCTTTGCTACGCGTGCCATTCACCGGGGGCAGGAACCCGATCCTTTAACCGGAGCGGTGACCGTGCCGATTTATCCGACGTCGACCTATGTGCAACAGGGCATCGGCGAGAACAAAGGATACGAATACGCGCGTGTGTCGAACCCGACGCGCACCCGGCTGGAAGAGAATCTGGCGGCGCTGGAAGGCGGCGCTGCGGCACGAGTGTTCGCCAGCGGGATGGCGGCCATCCACGCCATCGTCACCATGTTGAAGTCGGGCGATCACGTGGTGTGCGGGAACGATCTGTATGGCGGGACGCCGCGGCTGTTCAACTTAGTGATGGCAGATTTCGGGCTGAAGTTTTCCTACATCGACACGTCCGACCCGGAGAACGTGGAACGCGCAATCCGCAAGAACACGCGGCTCGTGTATGTGGAGACGCCGACCAATCCGCTGATGCGGTTGACCGATCTGCGGGCGGTGAGCGAGATTTGCCGGCGCAAGCGGGTGAAGCTGGTGGTGGACAACACGTTCATGTCGCCGTATTTTCAGCAGCCGCTGGCGCTGGGCGCGGACATGGTGGTGCACTCGACCACGAAGTTTCTGAACGGCCACAGCGACGGCTTGGGCGGAGTGGTGGTGTGCGCGCATCAGGTGGACGCCGACAAACTGGCCTTCCTGCAGAAAGCGGCCGGGGCGATTCTGTCGCCGTTTGAATGCTGGCTGGTGCTGCGCGGGGTCAAAACGCTGGCGGCGCGGATGGAGATTCACGACCGCAGCGGGCGGATTGTGGCCGATTTCCTCTCAAAGCATAAGAAGGTCAAGTCCGTGCATTATCCAGGGCTGGCCAATCATCCGCATCACGCGCTGGCGAAACGGCAGATGAGCGGGTTCGGGTCGATGATCACCTTCGACACGGGATCCCAGAAGAACGCGAACAAAATGCTGAAGAAGGTTCGGATTTGCTCGCTGGGCGAATCGTTGGGCGGCGTGGAAACGCTGATTTCGCATCCGGCGACGATGACGCACGCGGGACTGGGCGCGAAGGGGCGCAAGGCGATTGGCATCATGGATGGGATGGTGCGGATTTCGGTAGGTGTCGAAGATGTGGACGACATTCTCGACGATCTGGATCAGGCCTTGGACGCGATCTGAACCTCCGCCACGGATTTACCCCGGTTCTCACGGATCCATCGACTACAGCGGCGGCAGCGAATCCGACAGCCATTCCAGGTAACCTTCGCTTCCGTCGGCGATATTGATGGCGATACATTCCGGCAACTGATACGAATGCATGGCGCGGATGGCATCGCGGGCCGCGGGGAAGCGCTCGGCGCTGGTCTTGATGAGCAGCAGCCACTCGCGGTTCGATTCCACTTTCCCTTGCCAGCGGTACACCGACTCCACGTGCGGCAAAATGTTGACGCAGGCAGCGAGCTGGGTCTCGACCAGATGGCTGGCAATCTTGTGGGCCTCGGCTTCGGAAGAGGCAGTGGTGAGGACGATCTGTTTGTCGGTCATATAAAATCCGCCGTCAGCTCTCCGCCTGCAGCTGTCAGCGCTTAGAGCGTAACATCTCGGCGAGATCCAGAGAGATCAATCCTGTCCGCGCAAATCAAGTTCGAGATGTCGGTGTGGCGGTCCGTTGATGGCCGAAGAACCCGGCGGTGAGAACGTGGCAAAACGCCGAACGGTTACGCACAAGAAGTGACAAAGTAGATTCCTTTTTTCCACAGCCGCGGAACTTCCGCTTGACGCCTGAGGCAACGGAGAAGTTCACTGGAAAGTTAGGCAAGAACTGAGGAGTTGTGCGGCTACAAGGTCGGCGAAGTCGTCCGCACGACGGATTGAAACTCGTCTTCAGCGACGGGGCGAAGGGCGCCTTGCGGGGACTGGCGCCGCGGTGTCGCGGTGGCGAAGCAGCGGATCTTTCGGTAGGGCGCCTTGGCGATCGGCTTTTGGCGCATGAACGATAACTCAATACGACTCATGAATCCGCTACCCAAAATCACGAAGTTTCCCAAGCCCGAGGACCGGCTGCGCGCCATGGTCGAGCGCGCCCCGCAGGCCGAGGCGCTGGCGGCATCGTGGATTGAACGCTTGCGTCCGCTGGCCACGCAGATCTACCAGGTGCGGCGGAAGATCGCCACGATTTCCGTGGCGATCCTGGCGGGATCGCTGTTCGTGCATGTGATGTTTGGCGCCAACGGCATGATCGTCTACAAGCAGAAGCGCACTGAATACCAGACGCTGCAGAAGCAGATCGAGCAGGTGCAGCAGGAGAATGACCGCTACACCCAGCAGATCCAGGGATTGAAGAGCGACCAGAAAGCGATCGAGAAAGAGGCGCGCGAACAACTGGGATATGCCAAGCCGGGTGAGGTTGTCTACGTGCCTCCGGCGCCTCCGAAACCCGCCGCGCCTCCGGTGAGCCGGTCCGCCAAGAAATAGTTCGAAGTTTTCCTGCGCCCAAAAAAGGTGGTCCAAGTGTGTCAGGCTGCTGACAAACCCGGATTTTAGCTGTGGTATAGTTCCCCCTGCCTCATCTCACAATGAACGGAGACCGACGCACTTTTGCGCAGACTGCGCGGGTGCGCTGCTCGAGGTTGGGCGTTGCGGTGTGGGGCCGCAAGTGAGATCGAAAAGGAGAATCCTGTGATGAAGAAAGTGCTGCTGATTTGTGTGGCGTTGTCGTTCGTGTTTGCCTTGACGGCGCTGGCGTTCGATGACATGGGGAAGAGCACCACCGTCAACGGCTACATCGTGGACGACAAGTGCGGGGCCAAGGGCGCGCATGCGGGCGCGGAAGAATGCACCAAGAAGTGCCTGGCAGCCGGCGCGAAGATGGTCATCGTGACCGATGGCGATCAGAAAGTGATCGCGGTCGAGAATCCCGATGCACTGAAAGGGCACGAGGGACACCACGTCGCCGTGACCGGACACATGGGCAAGGACTCGATGCACGTGGACAGCATGAAGATGATGTAGAAGGATAACCTGGAAAACACGGGCGGCCGGATGGCCGCCCTTTCTTTTTGGCAGCGACTGATTACACCCAGCCGGCGTCGATGACGAAGCTTTGGTTGGTGATCGACAGACTTTCGTCGGAGGCCAGGAAGAGGACGAGTTTAGCAACTTCTTCGGGTTGAATGTCGCGCCTGAGGGCCTGCCGCTCCAGGATTTGCTGTTTGTATTCTTCCGTGTAGACGAGCCTGCGTTGCTTTTCGGTGACGATGGCTCCCGGCATCACGCAATTCACGCGAATGCCATCCATGCCGACTTCATGAGCCAGAGTGCGCGTCAGGCCGACGATGGCGGCCTTGGCGGTCACATAGACGGGAATTCCGGTGGAGGGGATCACCCAACCGATGGAACTCATGTTGATGATGGAACCGCACTTCGCGCGCCTCATGCCCGGCAGGACTGCCTGGGCCATGAAGAACTGATGCTTCAGATTGATTTGCATGCACCAGTCCCAGAATTCCGAAGTGACTTCTTCGATTTTGTGCCGCTGGTCGTTGCCGGCGTTGTTCACCAGCACGTCGGCGGAATGCGACTGAAGGATCTTCGCCATGACCGATTGGAGCCCGGAAATATTCGAGAGGTCGCAGTGAAAGTATTCGGGCGAGGTGAGTGGGGGACGCCGCGGCCGTTGTACTAGCGATGCTGCGGCGTCATCCTGAATATCGAGGAACAGGACGCGCGAGCCCTGCTGAACAAAGGCCTCGACGATGGCCTCGCCGATGCCGCTCGCGCCACCGGTGACGACGACGACTTTGTCTCTGAGGCTGCTGTACACAGCAGAGGGACAGTTTGGTTCCATATCGGGGCTTCTATCGCACTACGCCTTCCAACGGAGAACTGGCGGTCGCGTACAACTTCCTCGGCATGCGGCCGGAAAGATAGGCCTGCCGCCCGGCAAGCACCGCGTTCTTCATGGCCTCGGCCATCAGCACGGGATCCTGCGCATTGGCGATGCCGGTGTTCATCAGGACGGCGTCGGCGCCGAGTTCCATGGCGATAGCGGCGTCAGAAGCGGTGCCAACTCCGGCGTCGACGATGAGCGGGACGGCGGTGATCATCTCGCGCAGGATACGGATATGGGCTTCATTCTGGATGCCCATTCCGCTGCCAATCGGCGCGCCCAGCGGCATGACGGTGGCGGCTCCGGCGTCGATCAGGCGCTTGGCGAAAACTATGTCATCCGAGGTGTAGGGCAAAACGGTGAAGCCTTCTTTCACCAGCACGCGGGTGGCTTCGAGCGTGGCCTGAACGTCGGGGTAAAGAGTTGCCTGATCGCCGATGACTTCGAGTTTGACCCAGTCCGAGAGTCCGACTTCGCGTCCGAGGCGCGCGGCGCGGATGGCGTCGTCGGCGGTATAGCATCCCGCAGTGTTGGGAAGCAGAAAATACTTCTTGGGATCGATGTAGTCGAGCAGCGATTCCTTGCTGCGGTCGAGATTGACGCGCCGCACGGCGACGGTGACCATCTCGGCGCCGCTCGATTCAAGCGCGCGCGCGGTTTCCTGGAAGGATTTGTATTTTCCCGTGCCTACGATCAGACGGGAGCGGAAGGAACGTCCGGCAATAATGAATGAGTCCGACATGCGGATATTGTAACGCCGGGCGAGTGCGGAAGAGCCCGCGCGGCGCTCCGCGCCTGGACAGCCGAGGGCGGCTGTCCCCACATACTACCGGGTAGTCGCGGCTTCTGTCTGGGCGTACAGCTCGTCAATCTGTTTCTTGTAGCGGTCTTCGAGGACCCGGCGGCGGAGCTTTAACGTCGGCGTGAGGACGCCGTTATCGGCGGTGAATTCATCGGGCACCAGCATGACGCGCTTCAGCTTTTCGAACCGGGCAAGATTCTGGTTGATGCTTTCGACAATCTCGTCGTAAACCGCCTGCACTCTGGGATTGGCAATCAGTTCCACGCGTGAGGCGAACGAAACACCGTTGGTGCGGGCCCAGTCTTCGAGCAGCGCGAAGTTGGGGGAGATGAGCACGGCCGGGAATTTGCGCTTGTCGCCGAGAACGGCGGCGACGCCGATCAGAGAATGCAACTTGAGAGCGTTCTCGATGGGCTGGGGCGCGATGAATTTTCCGCCGGAGGTTTTGATCAGGTCCTTCTTGCGGTCGGTGACGGAGAGATATCCGTCTTCGTCAATGTGGCCGATGTCGCCGGTCTTGAACCAGCCATCGTTCAACGCGGCGCGGGTTTCTTCCGGACGATTCCAATACCCAATGAATACGGATGGCCCGCGGACGAGGATTTCGCCATCGTCGGCAATGCGGACTTCGAGGTTGGGAAGGGTCTTGCCGACGGTGCCAATCCGGTGATTGGTGGGCGTATTGACGGCGATGACCGGGGAAGTTTCGGTCAGGCCGTAGCCTTCGTGAATGCGAATGCCGACGGTGGCGAACCACTCCGCAAGTTCGCGTCCGAGTGGCGCGCCGCCGGAGATGAAGGTTTCGACGCCGCCCCCGAGGCCCTCGCGGATTTTGGAGAACACTAGTTTGTTGGCCAGCTTCCAGCTAACAGACGAGGGTGTCTTTCCGGCAAGAGTCTCCGGCTTGTGCGTGCGGCCGACGGAGAGAGCCCAGTTAAAAATGGAGCGCTTCGGAAGGCCTTGGGCTTTCTGCACCGCTTGCGCGTAGATCTTCTCGTAGACGCGGGGCACAGCGACGAAAAACGTGGGTTGAACTTCGAGCAGGGAAACAGACAGACGATCGAGGGCTGGACAGTAGGCCAGCGTCACCCCGTGATACAGCATCGAGAAGTCCACGTGGCGGGCGGTGATGTGGCAGAGCGGCAGAAACGAAATGCTGATTTGGCCGGGCCGCATCCCGGTGAAGCCCAGCAGGGAGCACTGAATGTTGGAGGCGAGATTGCCGTGAGTGAGCATCGCGCCCTTGGAAGTGCCCGTGGTGCCGGAAGTGTAGACGATGGTGGCCAGATCGTCGGCGGAGATGGCGCGCGCCCGGGCTTCGAGTTCGGGGCTCAGGACGTCCCCGTTGCGTGCGATCTGGCTCATGCTTACACAGCGATCGGCGAACGGGGCAAGCTCGCCGATGAACTCGATGGTGTCCATGACGACGATTTTCTCCAGCGGCGTCTGGGAAAGAACGGGGGCCAGTTTGTGTAGCAGTGGCGCGGAGGACACGAAGAGTACGCGACAGCCGGAATCGTTCAGCAGGAAGGCGATCTGCTCGGCGGTGAGCGTGGTATAGAGCGGGACGGTGACCGCCCCGAGGAGCAGGCTGGCCACGTCGGCAATCGGCCATTCCGGGCGGTTCTCGCTCAAAATGGCGACGCGGTCGCCTTTCCGGATTCCCCAACTGTGGAGGGCGCTGGTCGTGCGAACCACGCTTTTCCCAAACTCGCGCGAGGAAATGGGTTTCCACTCGCCGTTTTCGCGGTGGAGCATCATGCGATCCAGATTGCGCTCGACGGCGGCGAAGAAAATATCGTTAAGGGTAGCGATACTCATCGAATTGGACGTCGTTGGGGACGCCAGAGTTCGCGCGATCGGGAAACGGGGACCCGAATGCCTGCTCTGCTCAAGAACTTTAACGGTTCGGGAGGAGTTTCGGCAATGCGAAAGGCGGGCGGCGAGTAACCTTCGGGTTTACCGCGACGTTGCGCCGGGATATGCTAGGAGGCACTCCACAAGGGGAGGAGTTCAATGCACAAAATACGCTCCTGGGTTCTGGCGGCAGGCTTGTTGCTGGCGCTGAGCGGCCTTGCCTTCGCGCAAGCGAAGAAGGAGGCATCGGGCATGCCGAAAGTGGGCGACATGGCTCCCGAGTTCTCGCTGAAATACTTCGACGGCAACGACCTGAAAGACGTGAAGTTGAGCGACTACCGGGGCAAGAAGAACGTCGTGCTGGCGTTCTATATCTTCGCTTTTACCGGTGGTTGAACGCAGCAAATGAAAAACTTCCAGCAGCATTTGAAAGAGCTGGAAGCGACCGACACCCAGGTCCTGGGTGTGAGCATGGATAGCGCCTTCGCCAACAAAGCCTTTGCCGGCCAAATTGGAGTCACCTTCCCGCTGCTGAGCGACTGGGGCGGCAAAATCACCCACCAGTACGGAATCTACAAAAACGAATACCAGGCGCCAAGGCGCGTGAATTTCCTGATCGGGAAAGACGGGAAGATTCTCGAGGAGCAGGTGGACAACGCGGCGATCGATCCGACCAAGATCGTCGATGCCTGTCAGCGCCCGAAGCTGAAGAACTGATCGACATCCCTCTTTAACTTGCCAGGGTGCGGCGCGGAGACGTAACGAAACGTCTCTGCGCCGGGCCGCGCAAGTGTCTGTGCCGTGGTTACTTAAGGCTTGAGGAAACTAAACCGTCTCTATGGGGTTTGAGCGGATGCGGGTAAGATCGCTATGGCATGAATTTTATCCGTCATGGGGCGAAGATTATGAAGACACGCAAGTTCTGGAACTGGACGCTGTTGCTGGCGAGCCTCGCGCTCGTGCTGCACGCCTCGAACTTAGCCAAAGCACAAGATGATTACGACGATCAGAAGGACGATCCTCCAGCTCGCGTGGCGCGGCTGAACTATGCGCACGGCTCGGTTTCGTTTCGCCCATCGGGAGAAGACGACTGGGTCTCGGCGGTTCCGAACCGTCCCATGGTGGCGGGCGACGACCTGTGGACCGATCAGGATTCCCGCGCAGAAGTGCATGTGGGGTCGGCAGCGATCCGCATGGACTCCACCACGGGCATTACGCTCCTTGCCCTCGATGACTACACGACCCAGATACGGCTGGCGCAGGGATCGCTGATGGTGCGCGTGCGCCATGTGGATGACGACGATACCTACGAGATCGATACGCCAAATGTCGCGTTCACGCTGCTGCAGCCGGGAGAGTATCGCATCGATGTGAGCCAGGACGGAAGCCAGACGATCACGACGGTGTTTCATGGTCGTGGCCGCGTGACCGGTGGCGGGTTCAGCTACACGGTGGTGGCCGATCAGTCGGCGACCTTTACCGGTAACAACGATCATCTGGACTATGACCTTGGGCAGATTCCCGACCGCGACAATTTCGACGATTGGTCGTTCGAGCGCGACGCGCGCGAGGATCACGCCGACTCGGCCAACTATGTATCGCGTGAAATGACCGGGTATGAAGATCTGGACGAAAACGGCGACTGGAGCTACGTGGCGGGTTACGGCCCGTGCTGGCGTCCGCGGGCGGTAGCTGTGGGCTGGGCTCCATACCGGTACGGCCACTGGGCTTATGTTGGGCCGTGGGGCTGGACGTGGGTGGAAGATGAGCCCTGGGGATTCGCCCCGTTCCACTATGGACGCTGGGCGTTCGTAGGCGGCGGCTGGTTCTGGGTGCCGGGACCGGTGGTGGTCCGTCCGGTGTGGGCGCCCGCCTTGGTGGCGTTCGTGGGCGGTGGCCCCAGTTTCCGCTTTTCGGCTGGCGCCGGTGTGGGATGGTTCCCGCTGGCTCCGGGGGAAGTCTATGTCCCTGGATATCGCGTGAGCCGCGGCTATGTGAACAACATCAACGTCACGAATACGACGGTGAATGTCACCAAGGTGACGAATGTCTACAACACGGTCATCGTGAACAAGACGACGGTGATCAACAACGTTTACGTGAACCAGCACGTGACTAATGCCGTCACCGTGGTGCCTCACGATACGTTCGTGAATGCACGGCCGGTGGCGCAGAACGTGATGCGGGTCGAGCCGCGAGAGATTGCGGCGGCGCCGATCAGCCGCATGGTGCAAGCCGAACCGATCAAGCAGAGCGTGGTGGGAGCCGGACACCCGGTTGGGGTCAGGCCTCCGGTGGCGATCATCAGCCGGCCGGTGGTTGCGGTAAGAACACCGCCGCCTCCGCCGCGCCCGATCGAGCAACGGCAGGCTGAGGTAGGCGGACGCCTGAACGAGCAAGTGCTGGTGCGTCCAGCCGGGCCGAGCCAGCCTGGCCAACTGAGTCACGGTGGCCGCCCGATGCAGAACGATCAGGGATTCAAGCCCTTCGCTCAGCCGGCGTCGGGGCAGCAAAACGCGCAACCGGGCGGAAATCCGCAGGTGAAGACGATCCCGCAAACGCAGCCGCGGGCGTACGAGCAACAGGGAAATCCGCAGCCGGAGAACCGCACCGTCCAGCCGGAGAACCGAAACCTGCAGGATAACCGGGTTGCGCAGCCGGACTATCGCACGCCTCAGCAGCAGAACCGCACGTTCCAGCCGCCGACGGAGACGCATCCCCTGGTGAAGCCGACGCCTCCTGTGCAGGAGCGCAACCAGGAGCAGGAGCGGCAGCAGGCGGAGAAGTTCAACAAGTGGCAGCAGCAGCGGCCAGTGACGCCTCCTCCGGCGCCGCAACCGCGTCAGGCGTCGCCACCTCCGCCGCCGCACCCGTCTTCCGCGGCTCCGAAGTCGGATCCGCCGAAGAAGAACCACTAAGGCTGACGCGCTTCCCGGCGATGTGATACGGTTCGCATGGGATGCGCCGAGCAACACGATTCACGCACGCCGGGAGCCGCTACACCACTCCCGGCGTTATTTTTGTGGGCGCATTTGTTAATGTGAGATGGATTGGCTGAGTTGGTACGGCCGCGCAGAATGACGATCGAACGCAAACGTTCCACGTTCAACTGGATGGACCTTCTGTGGCTTCTGTTTCTGGCCGGGCTGGCATTGCTGCCGCCGGTCAAGGAGTACCACAAGCAAATCATCATTCTGTCGTTCGGCGTCGTTCAACTCGGCGAAGGGTGGCTGGTGGCCAGGGTGCCGCGGCGCGGCCCGCATTATGTTGTGGTGGCCAAGATCGCACTGGCTACGCTGCTGGTTGACCACACCGGCGAAATCTCCATCAATAGCAGCTATTGGCCAATCTATTTCTTGCCGGTGGTTACCGCGGCAGAATTCTTCGGCCCGCTGGCGACCTTATCCTGGACGATCCTGGCGTCGGCTGCCTATTGTTCGTATCTGTTCCAGGTGCAGCAGGAGTATGAGATCACGGCAGAAAGTTACGGACTGCTGGGCATCCGCGTGCTGTTTTTCTTTTTGGCGGCGATGATCGTGAATCGTTATGTAGTCGAGAGCCGAAGGCAGACGCAGCGCTATCAGGAGACGGCGGAGGTTTTGGCGGAGACCAACCGGCGGCTGGAGCAGGCCCAGGCGGAAGCGCGGCGTTCCGAACGGCTGGCGGCGCTGGGGCAGCTTTCGGCGGGGCTGGCGCACGAGATTCGCAATCCGCTGGGCGTGATCAAAGGGTCGGCGGAGATGCTGGCCCAGAAGCTGGAGAACGGAAATCCGCTGGCGACGGAGCTTTCGGGATACATCCTGAGCGAGACGAACCGGCTGAGCGCGCTCGTGACCCGGTTTCTGGATTTCGCCCGGCCATTGCATGCCGAAGTCGAACCCCATGACATTACCGCTGTGCTGGAGCGTGCGCTGAATGACGTGTCTGCGGTGTGGAAAGGCCCTTTGGTGCAGGTCGAGAAAGAGTACGAGGCTGGTCTTCCGCCGGTGCCGCTCGATGAGGGATTGTGTGAACAGGCTTTCCTGAATCTGGTGCAGAATGCCTATGAAGCGACGGGCGACATCGGAGGGACGTTGCGCGTGGCTGTCCGCAGGTCGCATTCGATGGGGCGCGACGGGGTTGAGGTGAGGATCGCGGACTCGGGCCCTGGAATTCCGCCGGAGCAGCGCGAGCAGATCTTCAATCCTTTTGTGACCACAAAGAAGTCGGGCGTGGGGCTTGGGTTGTCGATAGTTTCGAAGATCGTAGATGGGCATCATGCCTCGATTCGGGTGGAAAATGCGAACCAGAACGGATCGGGCGCGTGCTTTGTGCTGTTCTTCCCGATCGCGGCGGCGGAGGCAGCCGTTGGGTAAGAGTCGAAGTTAAGGAAACGGACAAGATGGCGGCCATCCTGATTGTCGAAGACGAAGCGAAGATGCGGCGGCTGCTCGAGTTGAATCTGGGCGAAGACGGATTCACCACGTTCTCCGCGGGAGACGCCGAGACCGGGCTGAAATTGCTGCGCGAAAATTCCGTCGATCTGGTCGTAACCGATTTGAAATTGCCGGGCATGAACGGGCTCGAGTTCTTGCAGACGATCAAGCGGCAGAATGGGGCGCTTCCGGTGGTGGTCATGACTGCGTTCGGCAGCGTGGAAACGGCGGTAGAAGCCATGAAGGCGGGCGCCAGCGACTATGTGCTGAAGCCGTTTTCGCTGACCGAGATGCGGATGGTAATCCGCAAAGAACTGGATGTGCGCAACCTGCGCGAAGAGAATCGCGAATTGCGCGAGGCCTTGGGGAAGCGGTACACGCACCCGAATGTGGTGGCGCGCAGTCCGAAGATGCAGGAAGTGCTGGCCACGGTGGAGCGGGTTGCGCCGACGAATTCCACGGTGCTGCTGGGCGGGGAAAGCGGCGTGGGCAAGGATTTGGTGGCGCGTGCGATTCATGAGAAGTCGCGGCGTGCGGCGGGCCCGTTCATCAAGATCAACAGCACCGCCATCCCGGAGAATCTTCTGGAAAGTGAATTGTTTGGGTATGAACGAGGAGCGTTCACCGGAGCAGCGGCCAGCAAACCAGGAAAGTTCGAACTGGCCGACAAGGGGACGCTCTTTCTCGATGAAATTGGCGACGTTCCTCCCGCGATTCAAGTGAAACTGCTGCGCGTGCTGCAGGAGCGCGAGTTTGAACGGCTGGGTGGGACCAAGACGATCAAAGTTGACGTGCGATTGGTTGCCGCCACCAATCGCGATCTGCGCGAGGCGCTGGAGCAGGGCACGTTCCGCGAGGATCTCTATTACAGGCTTAACGTGGTGCCGATCGATATCGCGCCCCTGCGCGAGCGCAAGGAAGATGTCCCAGAACTGGTGAATTTGTTCATCGCGCGGTTTGCGAACGAGTCGCGCAAGCCGGTGGAGGGAATCTCGCCGGCCGCGATGCAGATTCTGGCGAACTATCACTGGCCGGGAAATGTGCGCGAGTTGCAGAACATTGTGGAGCGGGCGTGTGCGCTGGCGAAGGGCAGCGTGCTGGAAGTGGGGGACATTCATCTGGACCTGCGGCCGGCGAAGGCGGCGAACGGCGGAACAGGATTCCTGCCGGATGGCATGACACTCGAACAGTGGGAAGACGAGATGGTCAAAGAGGCGCTGCGCCGCGCGAATGGAAACAAGAGCCAGGCGGCGCGCTTGCTGGGATTGTCGCGGAACGCGCTGCGGTACCGGCTATCGAAGATTGGGATTGCGGACGAGGAGAAGGAAGTTTAGCGGATCGTTCTTCTGGGGGTGAAGGTGAAGATTCTGTTTGGGGCCCTCGCCGTTTGTTCCTGCCTTGCCGTCGCTCAAGATCGTCCCGTCGCCGATCACCCGAGTGCGGAAGCTTCCATTCGGCACGTGACGATCGTGAACGTTGCGACCGGCGCCGAAATCAAAGACCAGACGGTCCGAATTCAAGGGAATCGGATCACCGCAATTGCGGCGACGACAGACGCCGACTCTATTCTGCCTGGATCCATCGATGGCCACGGCGGGTATCTCATTCCCGGTCTTTGGGACATGCACGTGCATGTGCATGACACCAACGAATTGCCGCTCTACGTCGCGAATGGCGTCACCGGAATCCGCATCATGTCAGGCGAGAAGGACACCGCTGCCGCGCGGCGAGAACTGGCGCAGGGCTCGCCATCGCCAGAAATCTATCTGGCCAGCGCGATTGTGGATGGAGATCCACCGGTTTGGCCGGGATCGATCGTGGTGAAGAAACCGGCGGATGCGCGGCGTGCAGTCGATGAGATCAAGGCCTCGGGCGCGGATTTCATCAAGGTCTACAACCACATTCCCCGCGACGCGTATTTCGCGCTCGCCCAGGAAGCGAAAGCCCAGCACATCGAATTCGAAGGCCACGTGCCCGACGCGATCACGGCGCAGGAGGCATCGGCCGCCGGCCAGCGTTCCATCGAGCACCTGACGGGCATTGCCCTGGCATGCTCCAAACGGCAGGAAGCTGAGATGGGAGACATGCAGCGCGCGCCCTATTATCGCGATCGCTTGATGGTAGAAGCGGACGCCTACCGCAACTTCGATCCGGAGAAATGCCAGGCGTTGCTGGGTGAGTTCCGCAAGGGCGAGACCTGGCAGGTGCCGACGCTGGTCCTCGAGCGAGTGTATGCGCGGCTCGACGATTCGCATTTTCTTTCCGATCCGCGCATGGCCTATATCGATCACCAGTCGCGCGACCGGTGGCGGGATCGGCTCGATCTCCCCTTGCATCGATGGAACAACGGAATGTACGAGATGACGCGGGGTTTATTCAGAGCGGATCAGAAGATCGTCGGCGAAATGTTCCGTGCGGGTGTGCCATTGATGGCCGGAACGGACGCCATGAATCCGTACTGCTTTCCGGGATTCAGTCTGCATGAGGAACTGGCGTTGCTGGTCGAGTCCGGTTTGACGCCGCTGGCGGCCTTGCAGGCGTCGACGATTAATCCAGCGAAGTTCATGGGAAGAACTGCCGACCTCGGAACGGTGGAGGCAGGGAAGATCGCGAACTTGGTACTGCTCAAGAGTGATCCGCTGACGGACATTCGCAACACCACGCAGATCGATGGAGTCTGGCTGGAGGGCAAGCATCTTTCGGCCGCCGACCTGGGGCAGCTATTGGAGAAGGTCAAGCAGAGCGCGAAGCACTAGCTAAGACGAACTGTCCTCCGGCCAACCCACCGATTGCGCCATCAAGCTAAATGCACATCGCAAGCAGACTGGCTGAAAACCACCACCCTCGGCTGACAGCAACCGATCTGAAGGAAAAACTAGGGTTTGCTGTGCGAAGCCGTGGTCTTCACGTTGAAAACAAACGGTTTATTTCGCTTCCCGTTTTGGGCTTTTGGCATGGCAGTTGCCCCTCAACAAATGGAAGATTTCCCAGAATTTGGGAGGGTAGGTTCGAGGTGGTTATGAAAAACAAATTCATGGCAAGTTCGGCAGTAATGATTCTGGCGCTGGCGGGTGCATTCTCGATCAGCGCAGCGGCGCAGACCACCGACGAAGGCACGGGCCCGACAGAGCAGCCGAGCGCTCCCATGGAGATCGGACAGCCGCAGGCGCAGCCGACCGAGGCACAGCCGGGTGGGCCGACCGGAGAAGCGCCGGCGCAGACCGACCAGGGTGTGGCGCGCATCAGCATGATTCACGGCGATGTCTCGACGCAGCGCGGCGACTCCGGCGACTGGTCGGCGGCCACGCTGAATCAGCCGGTCGTCACCGGCGAGAAGGTTTCGACCGCCGATGGCGCTCGTGCGGAGCTACAACTCGACTTTGCCAACACTTTCCGCCTTGGCGCCAACTCAAAAGCCAACATCGCGAACCTGACCCAACGCGATATTCAGATTCAGCTCAGCCAGGGCATCGCCAACTACAGCGTTTCGAAAGATAGCGAGGCGGAGCCCGAGATCGATACGCCGAACGTCTCGGTGCATCCGGCGCATCACGATGGCGTGTTCCGCGTAGAAGTTCAGCCCGATGGCGACACGCTTGTGATCGTGCGCTCGGGCGAAGCGCAGATTTCTACCCCGCAGGGCAGCACCGAAGTTCGCGCCGGAGAAATGGCGACCGTGCGCGGTGACTCGAATTCGGCTCAATACAAGATTTCGTCCGCTCCGGACCGTGACGACTGGGATCGCTGGAACAGCGATCGTGATCACATGATCCGCAACGCGGAGTCGTACAAGCACACCAATCGCTACTACACGGGCGCGCAGGATCTGGATGCTTACGGCCAGTGGAAGCACGTCGACGACTATGGAGACGTGTGGGTTCCCAACGAGCCCGATGGCTGGGTTCCGTATCGCGAAGGTAACTGGACGTACGAGCCTTACTACGGCTGGACCTGGGTTGGCTACGAGCCTTGGGGCTGGGCGCCGTATCACTATGGGCGCTGGTTCTGGTATGGCAATTCGTGGGCGTGGTGGCCGGGACCGGTTGGAGGTTTCTATCGTCCGTTCTGGGCGCCGGCGTACGTCTCGTTCTGGGGTTGGGGCGGCGGCTGGGGCTTTGGAGCGGGTTTTGGCGGCTGGGGCGGATTCGGCTGGCTGCCGGTTGGGCCGTGTGACTGGTACCACCCGTGGTGGGGTGGGTATGGTGGACGCTTTGGCGTGATGAACGTGACCAATGTCCACGTTACCAACATCAACAACTATGGCGGCTTCCGTCCGCTGCATGGTGGCAACCGGTTCTCGAACATCAACAACATTCACAACGACCATGTTCTGCACGCGATGTCGACCGTGGGCGCGAACCGCTTTGGAGCAGGACGCGTCTCGGCCACGGCGGTGACGCGGCAGCAGATTCGCGGCGCTCGCATGATGGCCGGCAATCTGCCGGTGGTTCCGTCGCGCGAGAGCTTGTCGGCCAGCGGCCGGGCCGCGGCTCCGTCCACAATCCGCAACGGCGGCTCGGAACGCTTCTTCGGCAGCCCGCATAACAACGTGGCGCGTCGGGTTTCGTTCGACCAGCAGACGGCGAGCCTGCGGCAGACCATGCAGCAGAATCACGTGGGCATGGTCCCGGCAGGAGGCCGTGTGAGTGGCGGCCAGAGTCTGACGCACGGCGGGAACAATGCTGGCTTCGGGCAGAAGCCGGGCGCGGGTACGTTTGGCAACCGGGAAGCGAACAATCTCGGAAACCGCGTCACTGGCAATCCTGCCGGCACGGCGCAGGGTGGAACCCGAACTGGATTCCGTCCATTCAATCCACCACCGAATAACACCGCGGCCAGCAATCCGCGTACGTTCGGATCCGGAACGAACAACGGGGTGGAGCGCGGCGGCATGCAGTCCAATCCTCCGGCGAATCGAGGCGGTTTCCGTCCGTTCAATCCGCCGGCGAACAACACGCGTCCGTTTGAACCGGGCGGCAACAATAACGCGGTGGAACGTGGTGGCATGACCTCGAATCAGAACCACGAGGGCTTCCGCCCGTTCACGCCGCCCCCGAACAGCAGCGTTTCGCGCGGCACCAGCGAAACGTCACCGCAGCGTGGGAACAACGGGAACTATTGGAACCGGACGGCGCCCAGTTCACCGCAGCCGCGCTATAACAGCCCGGCCTACGGAAGCTCCGGCAACTACGGTCGTCCGCAACTGGATATGCATCAGCCGATCGTGCGGTCGCCATCGTATGGCGGCGGCTCGCGACCGAGCTTTGGCGGCGGCAATTATGGCGGAGGCAACGGTGGGTATCGTGCACCAAGCTACGGCGGCGGATCTCGCAGCACTCCGAACTACGGTGGCTCGCGGCCAAGCTTCGGTGGTGGCGGCGGCGGGCATGTTTCCGGCGGTGGCGGCGGCGGTGGGCACTCCAGCGGCGGCGGCAGTCATGGCGGGCATCGTTAAAGCATGATTTAGCAAGTTGCGGTAAACGAAGTGAACGACCGAGGCGAGAAAGGGCGTGCCGAATGCACGTCCTTTCTTTTTCAGGGTTCAAGGTTTCAATGTTTCAAAGTGGCGAGGTGGCAGAGTGACAAAATGATGAGGTATCTATAGTTGCAGTTCGCGGGTTTTCCCCGCGAAGTATGTTCCACCCGCAAAGGCCCTGTGTCTTCCGAAACTTTGAAACGTTGAAACCTTGCCACTTTGAAACTTTGACACCTTGGCACTTTGAAACCTGCCTCCCCTACGGATGCACATACGCCGGACTCTCAGGCGCGGGGCGATCGTAGTCGCGGCCGTATTTGTTCTTGTGAGCAACCACCGCGTCAATCTCATTCAGCGAAAAACTGCCCAGCGAAGTATCGCCGGCTGAGATGGTGATCTCACGGCTCAGAGCATGGAGTGCGTCGGGCTCTACGGCTGCATGAAAGACCTGCAGGTTATATCGGCCAGCGGGAACATCTGGCACCGTCAAGTCCCCATGCGCGTCGGAGACCGCGAAATAAGGCGTGGCCAGGGCGATCACGACGGCGCTCATCTCTGCGTGAATGTTACAAAAAATGAATGAGATTCCCGGCTTGTCGAACTGAACGAAGCGGGTGGAGCCGCTTTCGTAGAGGCCGAGATCGAAGCGCTTGCCTTCGAACAGCGAGAACACGTTGTGAAAGAAGGGGTCGTGGTTGGGGAATTCGACCTTGCCGCCGACAGGCACCACGATCAGCGAGGGATGAAACGCCTTGTCCTTCTGCACCAGCCTGGGTATTTGCGACGGCGTTTGCCGAGGCGGATCGACCGACGCACCGATTGGCGTCAGCCAGACCACAACCTGGGACGCATCTTTTAATCGGTGGCCACCGCGGGCGAGGTCGACATGAGCCTTCATGCTTTGCAGGCTCGCTGGTTGCGCGTGCGCGCACACCGCAAACATCACTGGGAGCAACCGGCGCAGATGGGCGGGACTCTTCAAAATAGCATCCCCACGGAGAGATTCACCTGGTTCGTGAAGCTGCTGCTGGTGTACACCGGGAATGTCCGCAGGCGGCGGAACTCGGCTGCCAGGATGAGGTCGGAGCGCGGACGAAAGACGATGTTGCCGAGAGTCCCCCGGTTACGACCGAGAAGCGATCCAGGCGCACCACCGTTGTTGGCATCGCCGGCGAATCCGCGGATATCTCCGGTGAAGGCGTTATCTTGCGCGAAGACGCCGTTGAGTTCAATCTTCGGGGTGAGTTGGAATTTCAGTTGCGCCCACCCGCCCGCGGAGTTGAGCCCGCGAATCGGAGACTCCCCATTCGCCGGATTGCCGCCGTAGACGATCGAAGCGCCGATGCCGGCGCCCAGACCTCCAAGGCCGCGTCCGCGATAGAACTCGCCGGAGAGCGCGAGCCGCGGAGCGATCGGGATCTGCCAGTCGGCCATGGCGCCCCAGGCGTCGACATAACGGCCCCACGTCCAGTTCTGCCGTCCGTAATAGCCTGCGACACCAACACTGAGAGGACGTTCGTGAACCGGGCGGGACCAGGCCGTGCGCAAGGCATACGCCGGGAGACCGGAGAGTTCCCCCGCTTGAGGCGTGCGCTCGAACGCCCTGTAGTTGGGTTCCCAGTCAAGGTTGTCGAGCAATCCGGCCTGCATGGTCAGAGTCTGTTGAGCGGAAAGCGTGAAGCGATGTTCCACGCGGAGTTGCGGCGTCCAGCCCCACAGGTTTCCCGCTAGCGCGAAGGCGGGGGTGGCCAGCGACGCGAAAGAAGTGGGGGACAGCGGCGAAATGAACAACGAATCCTGCCCGGCAACCACGGACGTGTGCTGCCAGTCGAAGCGGACATTGGCCGTCTGCAGGCGCACGAGGCCGAAATTCACTCCATTGGCGGTCGACGGGAAGCCTCCCGCGAAATCGAGCTGAACATCGGCGGAAGTACGAGCGCCGCCGACGTTTGGGCCGAAGATCTCAAGCCCAATTTCCGACTGGCGGAAAGTCGCTCCCAGCGTGGCCTGGGGAGAGCCCATATCGACGGGCTGGGCGTAGTTCGGGAAATCGAGATTGTCGGACCCGCCCACGTTGCGGAAGGCATTCATCAGAACAATTCCGTGCAGTCGCGCGCGATATTTGGATGCGGTTTCCAGCTTGGTCTGATATTGCTCGTCGACTTTTGATCCCATCAGGGAGGTGGAGTCTTCCAGCTTCTGAACTCGTTGTTCCAGGGATGTGGATTCGCCTTGAGGGTTCGCCGATGACGCCTCTACGTTGCTCGATTCCGCCGCCGGGGCCGGGCGTTCCAGCAAGGCTCTCGTGGCCTTGAGATCCTGGCGCAGTTGCGCCATCTCGGCGCGGGATGCGGCGTTCTCGCTGCGCATCTGCTCGACCAGAGAGCGCAGCTCGCGCACCTGATCCTGCAAATCGTGCACCGCGCCGGCCTCGGCCCTGGGCGCGGCCGGAGCCGCCTGCTGCCCCTGGCTGCAGAGGGAGAATACGAGCACTGCGGCTACCGCCAACGTGGTGCGCGAAACGGCAGGAGTCCTGAAACTCTTCACGACTTCCTCCTACGCATCCGGAGACCGGCACGGAAGCACGGTGCCTACGGCGCCGGATGGGAAATGGAATTGTGGCTGGCTTCGTCGCGCTGAGCGGGCGCGAGAGGCAGACTCACTGCGACCGGTTTGGGACTGCGAAAGTCGGTTTCCGAGCGGCAGGGAAGCGCGATCTTGAAGGCGGTCAAGCCCTGAGCCCCGCGTTCCACCGATATCTCGCCCCCGTGATCCTGAACGATCTTCTGGACAACGGCAAGTCCCAGTCCGGTGCCGTTTTCCTTGCCGAAGCTGACAAACGGATGAAACAGGCGATCAAGAATCGAGTCGGCAATACCGGGTCCATTATCGGAGACTGCGATTTCGATGATCCCGTTTCGTTCCGCGGCAGTGATCTCGACCCGTCCGCCGGTAACGGGTGCGGCCTCGCAGGCGTTCAACAGCAGATTGTAGAGCGCACGCTCCAGCCGCCGCGCGTCATACCAGCCACCGAGTTGAGTGGGGCAGAGCACGTCGATGGTGCGGTCGTGATGCCGGGGATGCAACCGGACTGCCTGCACCGAGCGGTGAATCGTCTCCGACACGTTTGCGTAGGACGGGCTCAGCGATTCCCGGGTGCGCGCGAATTCCAGCAGGGAGTCGAGCAGATCGGTCATCAGGTTCACGCCTGTGCGGACTTCCTGATACAGCTCCTCCCTCTGGGTAGGCGTCAAGTGGGAATCGCAGAGGAATTCGGAATTGGCCACGATGGCGGCCAGCGAGTGGCGCAGGTCGTGGGAAATCGAGCTGGCCATCCGCCCGATGGTGGCGAGCTGCTCGGATTCCAGCAGGTCACGCTGCGTCTTGAGCAGGCTGGAGCGCATGCGGTCGAAGGCGCGAGTCAATTCGGCGACTTCATCGCCCCCGCGCGAATCGAGCGGATGATGAAAGTCGCCCTCTTCGAGTGCTCGCACACCGGCCACCAGGCTGGCCAGAGGCCGTGTAAAGGTGTGAGAGAGGAAGTATACGAGGCCGCTGCCCGCGAGAATCGCAGCCAGCCCGAGCAGGAGAAGGTAGCGGTTCAATTGATCGACGAATTTTGTAGCCTGATCGTAAGAACCCAGAACGCTAAGCCGGACCGGGGTTTCGCGCGAACCGGACAAGACCAGCGACGTGGCGAGAAAGCGTTCTTTGCCGATGGCAACGTCGTGGGCCTCATTCTCCGCCGAGCCGGCAATCATGCGCTGAAGACTATCGGCCTGGACCTGGGGCGGCATCAGCGTGGTCGCCACGACATCCGGGCCACACGAAAACACGACCTGGCTACCGGCGACTTTGCTGACCTCTTCGGCGAGGCGGTCGTTGATCTCGTAGCCAATGACCAAAAAGCCGAGAAGCGTGCCATCGGTGCGGGAGCCGCGGTAGATGGGCTCCACGAACGTCTGGTAAAGATGGTGCCCGCCCAGCCACCAGTGACTGGATTCACCACGATCTTCCTCGAGCGACTGCGGAAAGTATTTCTCCGCGGCTTCGCGGGTGAATCCCGGAGTCTTGGTGTGAAGAGCCACGACGCGGCCGCCGCGGTCAACCAGCACGAACAGGTCGCTGCCGGCAATCCGAGAGACGTCCTGCGAGGCGTCCTGGATCGTGACCGGATCCGGGCTGGTCATGATGGCGCGCGTGATGGGGAGGTCCGCGAGCAGGGCGACGTTGCCGGTGAGCATGGTTTCGCGCTCGTGGCGGAAATCCTGAAACGCGGCGACCGAGTTGCGCAGGTTAATGCCGATGCTCTCCCGGACGTTCTCGCGAATGCTGCGCTGTACCAGCAAGAAGCTGGTGGTCGTCAGGCCAGCCGTGACCAGGAGCATGGAAAGCAGAAAGCGGGTGCGGAGCCGCAGGCGAGGAACCACTTCACGCGCAGACTGAATCTGCCTGGTTGGGGAGCCGGATTCCGAGGATGAATTCACGCGAGTCAGCGAACGAACTTATATCCCATTCCGTGCACGGTGCGAAAGTGTACCGGGCTTGAGGGATCATTCTCCAGCTTCTGGCGCAGCTTCAGGATGTGGTTGTCGACGGTACGGGTCGAGGGATAGTTCTGGTAGCCCCAGACTTCGTTCAGCAACTCGTCGCGGCTGATCACCCGGTCGGCATTTTGTACGAAGAACTGAAACGTCTTGAATTCCTGCGCGGTCAGGATGACCACTTTGCCGTCGCGCTTCACCTCCATCTTCTTGAAGTCGGCGGAAATGGCGCCGAACGTGACCACGCTTGGAGTCTCGGGTGTGCGAGAGGTGTGGCGCAGGGCGGCGCGCACGCGGGCCAGAAGTTCGCGCGGGCTGAAGGGCTTGGTGACGTAGTCATCGGCCCCTAATTCAAGCAGCAAGACCTTGTCGGAAACGTCGGTGGTGGCGCTCAGCACGATGATCGGCACCGTCGGCGCAACCGCCTTGATTTCCTTGCAGACGTCGCGACCGGAAAGCCGGGGAAGCCGCAGGTCCAGCACAATGGCCGCCGGTGTTGCCGCCTGGAAGCTCTCCACGGCAGAACGCCCGTCCGATTGCGTCTCGACCGAGTAACCCTCCGTTTCGAACAGACGCCGCAGTGCTTTCTGCACAGCCGGGTCATCTTCAACGATCAAAATTCGGCTATTCGGCTTGCTTTCTGCAGGGTGAGTCATCGTTCTGGCGGCGCTCAGCGGCGTAGCAAGATTCCCCATAAGAATTCCGTCCCGAGCGTCAGGGGGGGAGCTTCCGGTCTGGTCGAATCGCCCTACCCGTAAGCATCAGCTCGACTGTAGGCCCAAGCTTACAATGCTTTAGCCAGATGTTTACGTTCGGCCGCTCCCATTTGACAATATTTTTACAATTACGAGACCCCGTGTTGAAGAACTAAGGACTTCATCTTGCTCGGCGGAAAACGCCTGCACTGGAGATTGCGAGGAACGTGTCTGCTCTTTCAGACCTAAGCGAACTGGTGGTTGTGCTGGTGCGTGCGCGGAATCCGCTGAATATTGGAGCCGCGGCCCGCGCCTTGAGCAATTTTGGCGTCCGGCGTCTGCGCCTGGTGAACCCCTATGCCGTGGCATTTCGGGACGCACGATCCGCAGTCGGCGCGTCGGAAGTGCTCAAGAAGGCCGAGGAATACAAAACGGTTGCTGAAGCGGTGGCGGATTGCGCGCAAGTTGTCGGAACCACCGCCGTGCGTGATCGGGTGCTGCGTCAGCCTTTACGCCGGCTCGACGGAGATGCCGGGTCGCTTATCCGTGAACATTTGCAACGAGGGCGGGTTGCGATCCTGTTGGGCTCGGAAAAAATCGGACTGACCAATGACGATTTCAGCCATTGCCACTGGCTGATGAACATTCCGACCGCGGAAAACATTTCCATGAATCTGGGGCAGGCGGTGGCGGTCTGTTTGTATGAACTCTCTCGAAGTTCGGCGGAACCGCGTGCGGTGGAAAGCGCCGAGCCAGCAACTTCCGGACAGGCGGAACAGATCTCAGAGTTGCTGCTGGAATCCCTTGCCGCCAGCGAATATGTTAAGCCCGGAACCGAGAAGGTCTCGGAGAAGAAAGTTCGTGGGCTGATTCTGAGGCTCGGGCTCGACGCGATGGATGCCAAAGTGTTTCTGGGGATGGTGCGGCAGATTGCCTGGAAGTTGCGGCAGAAGGAGTAGCCCCGGCAGCGTCGCGGTCTAGCGGTTCAGCCGTTGTTCGTCGGCTTGGGTTGAATTCCGCTTCAGCCGAAAATGTAGCAGCCACTTGCTGGCTACGGGTTGGCCGTTCACCCTCGGGGCAGCGAACTCCCACTGCTGTGCCGCCTTCAGAACCCGCGTCGCAAAATATTGGCTCGGACCTGCGTCGGCCAGAGTCGCGTTGGTCACCGCACCAGAGGCATCGACCTCAACGCGGACGGCGATGCGGACTGTTCCGCTGATCGTGTGACGCGCCTGGGGGGGGATGTCGGGCAAGACCTTATGCACGACCGCGCCTTTCGACGAGGCCGGAGTCTGGGCAGCGGGCTGGCGCACGGGCGCGACAGAAGGCTCAGAGGTTGGTTGAACGTTCACTTGCAGGTTCGAGGGCGGTTTGGACTCACCGCGAAACAGCCGGATACAGACGATCCCAATCAACAAAACAGCGACGGGAATCAGTATCCGCCACGAGAGCCGGCGCGGTGACGGCGGTTTCGGCTGCGGCAGTTCTGGTGTGGCAGGCACGGAGCGCGATGACGTCTCCAGGCGTGCGCGGATGTCGGCCAGCGAACAGCGGCGCTTCGGATCAAGGTGCAGGCATTCGCGCGCGATCCCACGGAAAGGCTCGGGAACCGTTTTCGGGATGACCGGGTCGCGCTGGGAAGATTCATCGAGTGGTGGATTCTGAGTGAGTGCCACCACCAGGGTTGTACCCAGGGACCAGACATCGGAGGCGGGAGAAAGATTTTCCGATGATATCTCAGGCGCGTCGAAGGCATCGCGACGAACGCGATTGGCGGTGCTGGCAAAGGGCGTGATCCGATCGGAGGAAAGTTTAAGGCGCTCGCCCACGGCGAGCACGTTGGAAGGCTTGAGGTGGCCGTGCGCAAATCCCTTCTCGTGTAGAAAAGACAACAGATCGAGCAGCGACGACATCATCTCGCCGACTTCCGATGCGGACAGGGGCCGGTCCGGCAGGATGCGGGACAAATCGTCGTCGGCAAGTTCCATCACCACATAGAGGATTGCATCCTGCTTCGGATCGATTCCAGATTCGAGGACGGGAAGCAGCCCGGGATACGCAAGTTGGGCTGCCGCGCGAACACGCGCGAGTTCGGACTGCGCGTCATCGCCGGCCGCAATCAGTTTGATCGCTGCCGGTACTCCACCGCGCTCGGTCTGAAAAACCGCGCTGCGATCCGACCCTCCGATCCACTTCCGGAGCGGAAACTTCCCGTCAACGACACGGCCTTCCCAGGTTTTCCAGGTTTCAAGATCCGGCATAAGCGGCGACCCGCGACGAACATTCTATGTCATCGGCAAAATGCCGGTGGCACAGAAGTTCCTCGCGAGTCGTGATTCTAAACGCTCAGCGGCTGCGGTAGCTGAACGTCACCTTGGTTTCCTCGTCGAGCACCAGCGGCCGGAGAAAACTGAACGAAGTTCCGGCTCGCGGCACGTCGACGGGAACCGGCAGCACCCCGGCCACGCGCTTTTGCAGATTGAGCACGTTGGCGGAGGCCTGGTTCGAGAGCCCGGGCGTCAGCGCCGCCAACTCCGTGAGCTTGCGTCCGTTCGCTGGAAGATTCCGAATCTCCTGGCTGCTGATCGTGGCGCTAAGGCTTGAGCTCTCGGTGTTGAGTTGAGGAGACGCCGCCGTCACTTCCACCACTTCGGACACATTGGCCACATCGAGCCGGAAGCTGTACATCGACGGCTGGTTCGCGTCGTAGTTCAGATTGTTGACGCTGGTCCGGAAGCCCGGCATCTCAACCTTTGCTTTGTAAACGCCGGAACCGAGGCCGGGAATGAACCATCGGCCGGTGCTGTCGGTCGATACGGCTCGGCTGAACTGCTTGTCATTTGAAGTAATCGTAATGCGCGCATTGGGCACAATCGCGCCCGAAGGATCGACCACATAGCCGCCCATCTGACCGGGCGCGGCCATCATTTGGGGGGCGGCTGGGGACGCAACCGGAGGAGGAGGTGGCGGCACATTCATCGCATATTCCTCGTGAAACGCCGCAGGCACCAGACCCGCGGCAATCACGTCGCCGCCGAAATCTTTCACCTTGTACTGTTCAGGCAGGAATATTTCCCAGGACATGAGGTTGATGGGGATGTCCATATTCGGCAGTGTGAGTTCCGCGCCGCCTTTCTTGGCGAATGGCGCTCCCGAGTGCATGAACACGAACGACACCGTGTACGCGCCAGTGGGGCGAAATCCGGGACGCAGGAGCGGCACCCGGTTGCCGTCGGGACCCTGCACCGGCTTCACGCGCTCGCCAGCCACGTCAGCTGACAGAATGCTCGCGCCTTGCGGCAGCGCGACTTTCAGGAATGGCTGTGCCTGGTTCTTGACGGTGAGTTTGATTTCGGTCAGCGACTTGCCCTCGGACGTAACGAGCGTCGTGACTTCCGCATTTTCGGCGACGGCGGCGAGCACGCTGCTGTCTGGAAAGCGCACCCACTGCAGCGCCAGCGACGGGGTTTCGTCGGCCTGCTTGTGATAGCGGAAGGCCGCCTGCGCCGGGAAATGCGCCAGCGCGCGCAGATAGGGATTCGCTTCCTTCACATCCATCCGCTTAAGGCCGCCGCCCTCCGTCGCCGTGATTTCCATCGTGCCCGCGCCCTCGACCAGCACTTCGCCGGTTTCCCGCTGCGCTTTTTTGAAGCTGAGGAACGGCGCGTCAGCTTTGGCGTCGTTGATGGACCGCTCCATCGAAATTAGGAACTGATGCGCGCGCTGCCCAGGTGCATTCACCTTGAGAGTCAGCACTCCGGAGTTCGTCTCGCTCGATTCCAGAGTTGCGCCGGTCACGCCAGTGAGTTCGTAGCCTTGCGGCAGTTCAACCTGGAATTGCGAAGGCTCCCCCTGCACGACCGTGATATCCGCGAGCACGGCGACGCGCATTTCCGCTTCGCTCACCGAGACCAGAGTCTTGTCCTCGGCCAGGAAGCGGACTTCGCGCGGGACCACGGGTGCAACCACTTCGCGCGTTGCCCACCACACGGTGGCTGGCTGTCCGGGAACCAGCGTAGCCTCGATTGCCGTATGACCACTTTCCGACTTGCGGCTGGTGATTAACCCGGAGTTGAGATAGGCATAGGTGTGGTCTCCGGGAATCGTGAGCAAGAGGTGCACGCTCCCGGCCGCAGGCGCAGGCAGAGTGAAGGAGGCGCGCCCGGTCTCAATGCGAAGCGGCAGTCCGGTTTCCAGATCGACCGAGAATTCTCCCGGTCCGGAAAGCAGTGCGCTGTGCGTGCCGTTTTCCTGTTCCAGAGGAACGCCCTTGCCGTTCTGGTGTGCGTCGAGGATGGTCATGCCGCTGGTGAGCGCAACCTTGCTCACGCCTTTCCGGAAAACCTCGCCTTCAAGTTGCACTGTGCCGAGTACGCCGTCTTTTTCGACGCGCAGCTTAAGTTCGGCGTGCTTGATCGAATAGGGAAGCGGCGGCAGGTCTGTCTTCTTTGGAGGTTTACCGGCGAGTTCAACCAGCTTGTTGTATTCGTCGAGGGTGAGCGTGACATTGCCGGGATCGGGCAACGGCAGGTTCGACTTCTCCTGTGCGGCGCACAGGCGTCCCCAGGTCACGCAGCAAAATACGATCGTCCAAAGGAATCTGGTTTTCATCGCGTACCTCCTTTTTTGTCACGCTGGAAGCTGAATTCCGCCGAGGGCGACTGGTTCTCGCTGGTCAGTTCAGAGACCAGGTAGATCGATGGGCCAAACGCCGGGAAGTCGACGTTCATAGGGAGTATGCCCGTAACCTTTCCGGCGGAAGACTTGGCGCGGAAGCTATCCACCAGCGCCAGCGTGGAGTCTTTCCTGTCCACTTCATCGCGTTGCTTGGCCGCAGTCGGCTGGCGCAGTTCGATGCCAGAGGCCGCGGCCATGTCGATCACTCCACCGAACGCTGACGAAGTGGGATTCTGAAACTCCTGCGTGCGAAAAGTTCCCGGCTCCACGTTCACGCGAAACAGCGGCGGATAGTAGAGCAGCAAGCCGGTGCGCGAGATCGGTAGATCCACCGCGGGTAGCGTGACTCTTTCCGTGCCTTTGTCTCCCCACGCCTGCGCCTTCGTGAGATACAGGACATCGATCGCGAAGGCAGAGGCATCTTCGCCCCCCCGGGATTTCTCCAGCGGCAAGAGCAGACTGCCATCCGGCGATTGTCCGGGGCGCACCGGACGGCCGCCGAGCGACGCGCTCCACACCGTAGCTCCGGCAGGCAACGTGATCTTGACGAAGTTGCGCTGGTTGTTGCGCACGGCATAGCGCGCGCGCACCAGCAACTTGCCGTCAGCGCTGGCGAGAATCTGGTAACGAGCCTCCTCGATGTTCGCCATCAGCACCGCCTGCTGGTCGTAGCGGGCGAGGTTGATGCTCAGGGACCGCGTCTGGCCGGCCTCTCCGGAGCGCACCCGGTAAGCGACCAGCGCGGGCGACTGCCGGCTTGCGATCGTCTCTCCCAGATCGCTGGCGTCGGCCTCTTCCAGGCCATGAGTCTTCTGTCCCTTGATCTCGCCCGCACCCAGAATCTCAACCGCGACGCCGTCGTTGTCTTTCTCCGTATTCAGGATGCGAAGCAGGGGAATGTCGATGACGCCGTCGCGCGGAAGATGCGTTTCTCCGGTGATCACGAAACGCGCGTTGTGTTCGACCGGCTCCAGGAAGGTAACCGAGAGATCGCCGTTCTTCATTTCCCAGTCGGCCACCATGGCTCCGGCGACCTGGTTGATGGTGACTTTCTCCGGAAGCTGAAGGTGGACCTCGCGGGCTGCTCCCTGCACGATATCGAGACTGGCTTCCGCGTAGATCGAAGTCGAATCCTCGTTCAGGCTGGTGAGCTGGGTCAGGGCGCCGCGCATGCGCAGCGGCAGTTCGACGTGATGATCCTCGATCTTTCTGCGCCAGGTGAACGTTAATGGTTCGTTGCCGCGAGCGTAGGCCAGCCACTTGGTTTCACTGCCGCTTTCCGATTGTTCGGAAAGGAGTCCGCCGCCGACGCGCAAATCGACGCCTTGCCTTGGAAGCTCAACCGTGGCTCGGGTCACGCCCGAGTCGGTCGAGGGAAGCGACATGCTCTCATCGCCGGCAGAAATCGTGACCGGCACGTCGACGTCGAGTAACAACATCGAGCGTCCGGCATGGGAAAGCAGCGCTGAGAGATGTCCACCCTTGTTGCGATCGCCGGGCACCAGGGAGACGAGTTTTCCGTCGAGCCGTGCCTCGCGCACGAGCAGTCCGGCGGGCACCGGGACGCGGACCCATCCATCCTTTAATACGTCGACGGTCAGGCTGGCGCGTCCGGAGGCCAGATCGCCCGCCACCCGCAAGTCGTAATCAACCCGGCTGAGAGTGGCGTCCATCGGCGGTGGCTCGGGATTGGGTTCGACCGGATAGGCCTTGGCGCGCAGCACCTTGTAATCGTCGACGGAGATGACCACCCATCCGGGGGCATGGGAAGGTTCAGCGGCCTTTTCCTGGGCTGTTGCGATTGTCACGATGCAGGATGCAACGCCGAGGAGAAGGAGTACTCGCCTGGCAACAAAACTGAATCGCGACAGAAGCGGCTTCGTCATATGCACCTCGTTTCGTTCAGACACGGCATTCGAAGAACGCGACACTACGGCTAGGGGAGGGGATCACGTTGGAGCGTTTTACGGAGGAGCTTTAGCAGCCATTCCTAGTTAAGAATGCGGCGGCGCCGAAATATTGCGCGCAATCTTCATGGGTTACTTTGGGTGTGCCCCGCAAATTACGGTAGTTCTGCTGTAACATGGCAGGTCGCAAGGAGTTGCAACCGGAGGCGCGGTTTGGCGTTCAGCACGCAAAAGTCGAAGGAATTGTACGAGCGCACCGTCGGAGTGCTGATCGAAGCGAGCAGTTCATCGTCGCGCGGGCCGGCGAACTTTGGCCAGCATCCGCTGTTTATGGAGCGCGGGCGCGGCTCGCGAATCTACGACGTCGACGGCAACGAGTACATCGACTGGATGATGTCGTTCGGCGCGTTGCCGCTGGGCCATGCGCATCCCGAGGTGGTGGAGGCGATCTGCGAGGCGGCCAGCACTGGCGCGCACTTTGCCACTGCGACCGCGATCGAGCTGGAAGTCGCCGAGATGCTGCAGAAGATGATTCCGAATGCCGAGCGCGTGCGCTTTGCGAACACCGGTACCGAAGCTGTGATGGCGGCGATTCGCCTGGCGCGCGGCGTGACCGGACGGCCGAAGATTCTGAAGTTTGAAGGGCACTATCACGGCTGGCACGACGATCTGCTGGTCAGCTCGAATGCGCTGCCTGCGGCGGCATTGGGACTGCGCAGCGATCCGATCAAGATTCCCGACAGCTCGGGCTTAAATCGAACGGCACTCGACGACACCATCGTGGTGCCCTGGAACGATCTGCCGGCACTGGAACGTGCGATCCAGAACAATCGCGGGCAGATCGCGGCCATCATCACCGAAGGCATCATGGCTAATATGGGCGTGATTCCTCCGGCGGAAGGATACCTGCATGGGCTGCAGAAGCTGGCGCGTGCGCACGGCATCCTTTTCATCCTGGATGAGACCGTCACCGGCTTCCGCATTGCGCCCGGAGGCTGCCAGGAATACTACAAACTCTCGCCCGATCTGGTGACCTTCGGCAAAGCGCTCGGAAGCGGATTGCCGGTGGCGGCGATGATGGGGCGTGCCGACATCATGGACGCGCTGCAGTGGGGCGGCGTGCTGCACTACGGCACGCACAATGGCTCGCGCATCGGAATGCATGCGGCGCGCGCGAACCTGCGGGTATTGACGCGCGATAACAACGCGGCATTCAAGCACAAGTGGCGGCTCGCGGAGAAGCTGTGCGCGGGCTTGCGCGAGGTTTTTCGGAAGAAGGGCGCGGCGGCGATCGTGCAGAATGTAGGGCCCATGTTCCAGGTGATGTTCACGCAACAGCCGGCGATCAAGGACTATCGCGATTTCTGCGAGCACGTGGATCGAGCGGCGTTTCGTCGATTCATCCTGGCGCTATTCCCGCTTGGGATTTATGCCTCACCCTCCGCCGCGTTGCACTCGATTGTGACTCTGGCGCATAGCGACGACGACGTCGAACGCACGCTGGAAGCAGTCGCGAAAGCTCTGGACGGAATGAACCGCTAAGAGGCTAGAGGCGCAGAGATTTCCCCTGTGCTCCTCTGTGCCCTCTGTGGTGAACGATTTCTCATGAAAACGCTCGCAGAACACGCGGTTCCGCTACTCTCGCTCGAAAGCAAAGTCGCCGTCGTTACCGGCGCAGCTTCCGGTATTGGCCGTGGAATAGCCCGTCGTCTGGCGGAAATGGGAGCGTTTGTCGCGCTGCTTGATATCAGTGACACGAAAGGGCGCGAAACCGAATCCGAGATTTCGGCGGCGAACGGGAAAGCAAGATTCTTCAAGTGCGATGTGTGCAGCGGCGCGGACTGTCGTCGCGCCGTCGAGAGCGTTGTAGCCGCGAACGGCAAAATCGACATTCTCTGCAACTGTGCTGGGATTGCGATTCGCAAAGACGTGGTCGAACTCAGCGAGGCAGAGTGGGATCGCGCTCTCGACGTGACGCTGAAGAGTGTTTATGTGCTTTCGCACGAAGTGGTCCCGCATATGATTCGCGGCGGTGGAGGCAGCATCGTCAACATCGGTTCCGGATGGTCGCTGAAAGGCGGCCCGCGCGCTGCAGCCTATTGTGCGGCGAAGGGCGGCGTGGTGAATCTTACCCGAGCCATGGCCATCGATCACGGCAAGCACAACATCCGCGTGAATTGCGTCTGCCCCGGTGACGTGGATACGCCCCTGCTGCGCGGCGAGTGCGATCAGTTGGGCCAGCCAATGGCAGACTTCATGCGGGAAGCGGCGAATCGCCCGCTGGCGCGCATCGGCACTCCGGAGGACGTCGCCAACGCCGTTCTTTTTCTCGTAAGCCCGATGTCGAGTTGGATCACCGGCGCCGCGCTGGTGGTGGACGGCGGGGGCCTGGCTTAACTCGCGGTTCGCCGCTGTCTCGCCGCTTCATACAGAGTAATGCTGGCCGCTACGCCGGCGTTCAGGGATTCCACCTGCGGCGAATGCGGAATCGCAATCGTCTCGTCCATGCGTGTAATCAAATCTCGCGGCAACCCCGCGCCTTCCGCTCCAATGAAGATCGCCGTCGATCCGGTGAGTTGCGCCTGATCCAGCGCCGCTCCTTTGTGCGACGAGGTTGCCAGCAAGCGAACCCCGGCGCCGCGAAGCTTCTGGCAAACGGATTCCATCCCGCCGGCATTCTTGGCGATCACCACCGGCAGGCGAAAGATCGATCCCGCCGACGCGCGAATCACCTTCGAATTGAATGCGCTCACCGTGCCTTCTCCCAGAAGCACTCCCGCGCTGCCAAACGCTTCGGCAGAACGAAGAATCGTCCCCAGATTCCCCGGGTCCTGCAATCCAACCAGCGCAAGGATCGGCCCAACGTTCACGCGCTCGAGCAGATCATCCAGCGTGAATTCCTTTACGCGAACCAACGCCGCCACGCCCTGAGGAGTTTCGCTCGGAACAACACCGTCAAACAACTTGTCGGGCAGCAGCAGGGTCTCGACCTGGGCTCCGATTTGCGGAAGCAGCCGCGAGGCTCGGTCCGCGAAGGATTCACGGAAAAAGATGGCGTGAAAGCGCAGACCGGATTGAATGGCCTCCTCCACAATCCGTACGCCTTCAATCGCGCAATCGCCTTCGTCGGTGCGCTCGGCGCGGGCGAACGCCTGGCGCAGGTTCTTTACCAACGCGTTGTGACGGCCTTCAATGCGCCTAAGCCGTGCGTGATCCGCGGAAGGGGATTGCGAGGTTTTCTTCATGTCTGTCGAATGATGCCATGAATGATACGCTGGCCGACTCTTCTTGCGGCCTTTTGCCGTATTATGATAGGTTTCGCGTTCCAAACAACTTCATCCTGCAGGCTATGGAAGGGAGCGCCCGTGCGCGCTGAGATTGTCAAAATCAATTGTGAGACTCCGGAAACGTCTTTGGTGAAGTACGCGGCCGATCAGATCCGCGCGGGCGAAGTGCTGGGCATGCCCACGGACACTTTTTATGGACTCGCGGCCGACCCATTTAATCTGCGTGCCGTGGATAAGGTGTATGACATCAAGACGCGTTCGCGGCACAAGCCTCTCTCCCTGCTCATCGCCGATGTGGATCAGGCCGAAGAACTGGCCAAGGAATTGCCCGAAGAGTTCTATGCTCTGGCGCGAAAGTTCTGGCCAGGGCCGCTTACCATTATCGTGAAAGCCGGTTCGCGGTTGCCTCTCAAAGTAACGGCCAATACGGGGAACGTTGCGCTGCGCGTGCCCAACGCCAGGATTCCACTCGCGGTGGTGACCGCGGCGGCGATTCCGATTACCGCAACCTCCGCCAATCTGAGCGGCGCGGCCGAGTGCACCAGCGCCGAGCAAGTGCACGATCAACTGCAAGGCCGCATTAACATCATTGTCGATGGCGGACCCTCGCCCCGCGACGTCGCGTCCACCATTATTGATTTGAGCGATGCAAATGCCCGCTGGCGCGTCATTCGCGAGGGCGCCATTCCCTCCGATCAGATCTCCAGCTTTTTTGCCCAAGGATGACCCGCGCCGGCCGGCTTCGGAAACGGCGCTGGTGGCTTGGTCTATGGATTGCTGCCGGGCTGGCGCTGCTGTTGTTCTTCCTCACCACCGCCATTGGCATCGTACAAACCGCAGCTCTGCAGGAAACACAGCACGCCGATGCGATTGTCGTGTTCGGTGCGGCGGAGTACTCGGGCCGTCCCTCTCCCGTGCTGCGCGCCCGCCTGGATCATGCCCTGGTCCTGTTTCAGCACGGTGTCGCGCCGGTCATGATCACCACCGGCGGCGCCGCCGCCGATCCCAGTTTCAGCGAGGGCGGAGTGGGCCGCGACTACCTGATGCATCACGGTATTCCTGAGCGCAGCCTGATCGCAGAAACCCAGGGCAACGACACGGCGCAGTCGGCGGTCCGCGTGGCCGTGATCATGCGCGCCAACGGCCTGCGCAGTTGCGTCGCGGTCAGCGATGCGTACCACGTATTTCGCATCCGTAAAATGCTGCAGCACGAAGGCGTTGGGCCGGTGTATGTGGCGCCCCGTCCAGACTCGCGGCCGCGCACCCGGGGGCAGCGGGTTCTTGCCGTCCTGCGTGAGGTGGCGAGCTATACCGCGTGGGAATTCGGGATCACCTAGCTAGGCGGCCTTCGGCGACGGTTTGGGGCTAGTCGTAAGATTCCGGCACGCTGTTGATGCGAATCTTGAACCACTCATACTGGATCTGCTTCTGCATGAGTCCGGTGCGCACCTTCCGGAATGCCTGCTGGATCCTCATCATTAAGGCAGTGTTGCTGATCATCTCTGCCTGATCGCTGCGCATGCCGCGCATGTCGGCTCGTCTACGATAGTTGCACTGCTCGTAGTCGCCGCTTTCTTCGCATAGATCGTTGCCGTTGGTGATATTCGCGGTGCGGATACTCGACATCTCGCGGTTGCCATGGATCGTCGCCGCCAGCATCTCATCATAGCGGTCGTACCAGTTGTGCACGGCAGTTTCGGTTTCTTCCCGCGTGTGCCCGTCCAGGTACTTGGCGATCGCGGCAATAATTTCCTCGGAATTCTCCGGTCCCGTCATTTTCAGCCTGGGCAATGGGCCAGCCATCGCCTCGATGTCGTCGTCGGTGAACACCTTCTTCGCGCGGCCGGCTTTCTGCGACTTGGCGCTCTGTGCGGCTGAGACCAGGGAGTTGTTCGAATCTGTGGAATCCGGTGGAGGCGCCGGTTGATTCTGCGCCAGCGTCAGAGTGGAGCAAACCGCCAGAACAGTGCCGAGAAACGACTTTGGCAGGGTACTTCGCATCACCCACCATTCTGATATCACACTCGAGACCCGCATAGATGACTGAAGTTACGGCCGATCCGCACTGCCGTGCAATTCTTACCAGCCCGCGCGCTCCCGCAGGCTTGTGATGTGGGCTACATGATGGCGTCCGTGCCAGGCGTAAAGCGCCAAAGCCTTCTCCAGGGTCATCGGGCCGAGTTCCGGATGGCGAAAAGTCCGCTTCCACTGCTCCGGAGTCAGTGCGCGCAGCAACCGCATCCAGCGGTCATGCAACGAATCGAGCAGCGTCAACGAAACTTCGATCGGCGTTAGCATCGTATCCGGCAGTTCTGCCCAGAGGCTTTCTTCGTACGTCTTGATCGTGGGTTCGGCTTCCGTCAGCGCGAGTTTGAAGCGAAGGTAGGAATTCAGGTGGCTGTCGGGCACGTGGTGCACGACTTGCCGCACGGTCCAACCACCTTCGCGGTAGGGCGTGTCGAGTTGCGTATTCGACAAGCCGCTTACCGCCGAGCGCAGATTGCCGGGCGTCTCAGCGATTGCGTCAAGGAATGCCTGTTTCTGCTCTTCGGAAGGCGGGCCTTCGTAGTGAAACTTTCCAATCGGGAAGCGAGCGTCGGTCATCAAACCCCCAGTCAATTTGTTTTCGATCTCAGATGCGGGAAGCATCAGCGAAGGTTCAGGATAAGAAACGAAGCGCTACGCCGATTTGCAGGCACCCTGGAAATTAACACAAGCGGTTGGGGCTCGCGGTCTCTGGCCACATTGGCTTTGGCTTCGCAGTGGGGTTCCGGGTGCCCCCGGTTTGGTGCAAGTCTTGCGCTTCTACGCTAAACTCTCTGTGCTGTGGGGTTTAGCAACGTCATTGCGGAGAACCTGGTTCTCTGAAACCTGGTTCTCTGAAACTTGGTGAGGAACACATGGCCTCTTCGGTCTGGTCGGGTCACTTAACGTTTGGACTCATCTCGATGCCGGTGCGCCTGTTTTCGGGCGCGCGCAGCAGCAGCATTTCCTTCAACATGCTGCATCGCCCGGACAAGTCACGGCTCAAGCAGCAATACGTCTGCCAGGCCGACGGACAGGTCGTCGATCGCGCGGACATCGTCAAGGGCTACGAATTCCGTAAAGACGAGTACATCATCATCGAGCCCGACGAGATCAAGAAGATCGAACCGCAGACCGCCAAGACCATGGAGATCCTTGAATTCGTGAAGGAGAGCGACGTCGATCCCGTCTACTTCGAGTCGTCGTACTACATGATGCCGGAGGAAGCTGGACGGCGGCCGTATGCGCTGCTGACCAAGGCTCTCGAAGAAAGCGAGTACGTGGCCATCGCCAAGATCACCATGCACAACCGCGAGTACACCGTGTTTCTGCGCCCGACCGAAGGCGGCATGATGCTGCACACCATGTACTACTCCGAGGAAGTGCGAAAAGTGGAAGGCTTCGGCGCGCCCGAGGTGGAATTGAAAGACGCGGAAGTGAAGGTCGCGCATCAGTTGATTGAAGCGCTCGCCGCGGAGTGGGATCCGGAAAAGTACAAAGATAGCTTCCAGGAAAACTTGAAGAAGTTGATCGAGACCAAACTGGAAGGCGGAGAAGTCGCCGAGGTCGAGAAGCCAAAGAAGCTGGCTCCCGTTGTGGATCTCATGGCAGCGCTGAAGCAGAGCCTGGCGCAGATGGAAGGCAAGAAGAAGCCGGCGGCAACCGCCGAAGCCGAGGAACCCCGCGCCGCTGCCGTCAAGTCACGGCGCGGTCGCGGATAGGAATCGGGCACCCAGGCATCCCCGATAATCCGGATCGCATCCCTAACACATGCTGGGGCGCGGGTCCGTCCCTGGCGCATCGCGGCGGCAATCGTTACAATAATCGCTTCTGTCTGAAAATCATTCGAAACGCCACCTTTTTCGGAGTGCTGATGAGTTTTCGACGTGTGTGCGGCTTTTTTTCGGTTGTAGCGGCGACGCTGGTGTGTCTGTCTTGCGGTCAGGTATATCGCCCGGTGGTGATTCCCATCAACGTCATACCGCCAAACTCCGGGAACTTCCATCAGGTATTTGCGGTGAACGCCAACGTGCCTTTCACCCAGGGAACGGCGGTGCAGTTCGACGTTTCCGGCGACACCGAGATTGGTGCTGCGAATATGGGGGTCAATCCTACGCACGGCGCCATCCTGCCGAACAATTCGCGGGTGTTTGTGGCCAGCGCCGGAAGCCTGTCGGCGGGTGATGCCGATGTTGTGACTTCTTTCACTCCGGCAGTCGACAGTAGTCTGGCGACGGGATTCGGCCAGCCGATTGTGTTTACCTATCCGACCACGGGTTCGTCGACGTCTGGCATCAGTTCCATCAGCGAGGCGGCGGGGGGTGTGGTGACCATGGCGGTCAGCCCTGCGCTCAGCAGCGCGGCGCCGGGGCAGGTGGTGCAGGTTTCCGGCGTCAGCGTGAATGGCTATAACGGAACTTTCGTGATTTCCGCCGCCGGCGGCGGAGGCTCATCGATTTCCTATATCGACGCCACTACCGGTTTGTCGGCGTCTTCCGGCGGAACGGCGACCGTGGCCACGACTTGTTCGTATCAACCCGATTTCGTGGCCACCGCGCAGACCTCCGCCGTGTTCGTGGCGAACTATGGGAAGGAGAACGATCCCAACTGCAACCTCAGCAGCACCGATTCGGTCTCGCAGCTGAACACGACCAGCAACTCCATGGTCAATATCGGCTATCTGCCCGCCGGATCGCATCCCGTGGCCATGGTCGAGACGCCGGATCAGCAGAACCTGTACGTGCTGAACTCGGGACTGGTGCAGGGAGTGCCCACGGTGACAAACCTCTCGCCAACCGATTTGTCCTTCCGCGCCAACATACCCGTCGGGCCACTACCGACCTGGGCCGCTCTGCGTCCGGACGGACAGCGGCTTTACGTGGTGACCCAGGGCGACGGAAACCTGGCCACCATCCAGACGGCGACCAATACGGTGCTGTCAACACAGTCAGTGGGCGGAGTGGGCGCGAACCTGGTGGTGTATGACAAGAGCCGCAACCGGCTCTACGTGGCGAATCCGGGAACGGGCGCAGCGCCTGGGGCTCTCTACATCTTCAATGCGACTACCGATCCGCCGACGCCGGTGGTTGCGACCGGAACCGCGAACGGCATCCTCAGCATTGCTCCGCCGCCTGCTTGCACGGCAGCCCCCGGAACCTGCGGGCCGGTGATGCCGGTCTCGGTCGCGGCTCTGCCCGACGGCAGCCGCTTTTACGTTGCTAGTTATGCCATCGCGACGGGAGCCTGCCCCGATCCGAATATAACGACTGCCGGCTGCGTGATCCCGCAAGTGACTGTATTCGATGCAGCGGCGCTGACGGTCAAAACAACCATCTACCCGCTTCTTCCTCCGGTGGCGAGTCCGGCCAGCGGCGTTCAGCCGTATGCGCTGGCTCCCTTGGCGCTGTGCGTGGCGCCGATTCCTTACACGCCATCGTTCGCGCGCTTCCGCATGTCGGCCGCGGCTGCCGCCGACAGTACGCGCGTCTATGCCAGCATGTGCGATGGAGGCGCGGTCGCGGTGATCGACGCCACCACCAGCAGCATCGGCGGAGGCACCAACAATACGCCTGACATCCTGGTGACGGCTTTGCTGGCTCCCTTCGGGGCTGGCCCGCTGCAGCCCAACGGCGAGCCGCTGCCGCAGAATCCGGTCTTCCTGTTTACAGGTCAGTGATTCCGAGGATAACTAACGTTTTCTTTATCAATTAGATACGCCGAGTTTCGGCCTGCCGGCGGAAGTATGCCTGCCCAAAACCGCCAAGGACGCCGCTACAGGGCCGCCAGACTTCTGGGTGGGGCAGGAGCTCGGGTCGGGCAACAAAAGTGCGCGTACGGGAAGGGAAACTATGCTCCCGGGGTATCCGGTGACGCGACCAGATCGCCTTTTACACCCGGTCGGTCGAGCCCCGGCTACTGAAGAACCGTCAAACGTGGGGACGCAACCTCTGTCGTCGACCCATCCTTCGGAACGTAGTGGGAATCCACGTATTCGTCGAGAATCTCGATGAATTCCGCCACAATACGATCGCCCTTCAAAGTGGTGAACAGGCGTCCATCCACGTAGACCGGGGCCTTCGGTTCTTCAAACGTACCGGGCAGCGAAATACCAATGTTGGCGTGCTTGGATTCGCCCGGGCCATTGACCACGCATCCCATGACGGCGAGCTTCATCTCTTCTACGCCAACGTACTTCCCCTTCCACGTCGGCATTTGCTGGCGCAGATACGTTTGAATCTGCTCGGCCATTTCCTGGAAGAATGTGCTGGTCGTGCGTCCGCAGCCGGGGCAGGCTGTGACTTGCGGGGTGAAGCTGCGGATGCCCATGGACTGCAGAATCTGTTGCGCCACGCGAACTTCTTCGCTGCGATCGCCGCCGGGAGCAGGCGTCAGAGAAACGCGGATGGTGTCGCCGATGCCCTCCTGCAGCACCACGCCCATGGCCGCGCTTGAGGCCACAACGCCTTTCGCGCCCATGCCCGCCTCGGTCAGTCCCAGATGCAGCGGATAGTTGCAGCGTGCGGCCAGCGAGCGATACACGTCGATCAAATCCTGCACGCCGCTGACTTTCGCGCTCAAGATAATCTGGTCCGGCCGCAGCCCGTATTTCTCTGCGGATGTGGCCGAGTTCAGCGCACTCACCACCATCGCTTCCATGGTGACTTCACGCGCATCTTTTGGTTCGGCGAGCGTTGAGTTCTCGTCCATCATGCGCGTCAGCAGCGCAGAGTCCAGCGATCCCCAGTTGACGCCGATGCGCACTGGCTTCTGATACTTCACCGCGACTTCGATCATCGTGCGGAAATTCGCGTCGCCTTTGGCCCCAATGCTGGCGTTGCCGGGATTGATGCGGTACTTTGCCAGATCGCGCGCGCACTCCGGATATTTGGTCAGCAGAACGTGGCCGTTGTAGTGGAAGTCGCCGATGATGGGCACGCGCACGCCCTGTTTGTCGAGTTGCTCGACGATGTGGGGCACGGCGGCAGCTGCGTCGTCATTGTTCACCGTGACGCGCACCAATTCCGAGCCGGCCCGGGCGAGCGCAGCAACCTGTTCTACGGTCGCGGCGATGTCCGCCGTGTCGGTATTGGTCATGGATTGCACCACGACCGGTGCATCGGAGCCGACGCGGACACCACCGACCACGGCCGTGACGGTCTTTCTGCGATGAATCGTAGCCATATAGGGAAATCCTAGTTTATCACGGGAAAATGGGGGCCTCAGGCCAGGACTGTCCTCAGGACATCGCCTTCCACGGCCCGCGAATCCGGGTGTCCATTCGGCCCAGAAACGGTAGGGCCGAACGCCGTCACCGGGACGTCCCATTTTCGACCACGCCTGCGATTCGGTGCCGCATTTTGCCGCGCTTTCGACGACGCCGAGGAGTACGATTACTGGCAGTTTGGGGACTCCAAGATCGATCCGGCCCATCTCTGGGTCTGTAACGACCCGCGGTAACGGCTCACCATTCACTTGTCCGCAATGGAGGAGAGACATGAATCATCGCATCAAGGCAACTCACACCGGCAAGAGACCCCTCAACATTCGACGCGACGCCGCGGCGCCACCGCAGTGGCCCACCTTCAAGGGAACGTCGCAGTTCGTGGGTACGAGTCCGAGCGGCCGAGTCACGGTGTACGTGGATCCGAACCTGGGGGATCCGGGCCTGCAGAATGCGCAAGACCTGCTCAATGACGCCGATCGTGTGGTAACGGCCAACGACGGGATTTTCGGCACGACCGGCGGCCCGGTGAACGTGATTGTGTATGCGCTGGGCGGCAATACGGACGGCACCGGCGGCGCCGACCACAACGGCTGCGACTACGTGACGGGGAACAATATCGAGGTGGATGCCTCGTTCGGGAGTTCCATCCGCGTGTCTGCGTTGTTCGAGGCGGAACTCAGCGAGTGCTCGATGAACGGCAATCTGTGCGGCGAGAGTACGGGCGAAGCGCTGTCGCGGTGGTGCGCCACGAAAATCGGGAACAACTCGCTCGCCGATTTCGCCACCGCCCCGCAGTGGGTGGCGGACGGCATGGCGAATTGGGTGGACCAGACGGAAAACACCGACGGCGATGCCGACAGCACCGGCTGTGGCATGGCGTTCATTTCCTGGATGATCAGTCAGGGCTTTAGCCTCGACAAGATCGCTCCGGCCATGGTGAATCTGGGCGATGGGGGCACCTTCGCGCAGCTCTACGCCACGTTGACGGGTGACGATGCGGGCAATGCGTGGAACAACTTCCAGAACGCGATCCAGAACCTGCCGAACGGGAGCGCAAGCATCGTCAACGATGATCCGTTCAACGGATTGCCGCAAGCCATCCAGATGTCGCACGTGGCCCCGCGGGCGGCGGAACTGGTGGGCAGGGTGCTGGCCTCGATGGTGGCCGATCTGACTGCCGGAAGAACGGCGGAGCAGTTGGCGGCCAACGTCCGGGCCGCGATGGCTCCGGCGGCCAGACCCATGGCCCCGGCAGTCTGTTCGCCAAAATCGAAGCGGTTGCTGCCGCCGGGAAAGGGCCGCAAAACCAAATCAGCGTAAGAGCATTCGCGGAAAAATGGAAGAGCCAGCGGCTGCCGCTGGCTCTTTTTGTTGAAGCGGATTCTGAGCGGTCGAGGGGACTCCTCAGCCGATGGCCTTCATCAGGTCGTTGTAGATCACCATCGCGGCGAATAGCAGCAGGAAGACAAACGCCGCCTGGTAAACGCGCTCCTTGATGGCCAGGCTGATATCGCGGCGCATCAGGCCCTCGATCAGCAAGAACAGGATTACGCCGCCGTCGAGAATCGGAATCGGCAGCAGGTTGAAAATACCGAGGTTCAGGCTGATGCCGGCAACGAGCTCCAACAGCGGAGTCCAGCCTTTCTGACGGGCCGCGAACCCGGTCTCCTGCGCGATGCCGATTGGCCCAGAGACGGCTTTCAGCGAGATCTTGCGCTGGACGATCTTCTTGGCCAGTTCCAGCAAGAGCAGCGAATACTTCCGGTTCTGCTCGATCGATTGGTTGAACGCCTGAGCCACCGGGAGTTTTGAGACCTTCATTTCGCCGCTGTTCAAGAAGCCCAGGCGATAGCGCGACTCTTTGGGATCTTCGGTCTTTGAAAGGACCGGAGTCATCTTGAAATGCAGCGTCTGCGAGCCACGCTCAATGGTGAGGTCGACCGGCTGGTCTTTGGTCTCCTGCAGGCGCTCGATCATGGCTTCGATCGAGTGCACCGGCTGGCCGTTCATTGCAGTGATCTTATCTTCTTCTTTTATGCCCGCCTTAGCCGCGGGCAGGTCCGGTTCCAGCTGACCGACCACGACAGCGTCCTCGGGATACCATCCGGCCGAGCCAACTTCCGAAGAGGTCACCGCCTTGGGCACGAGGGTCTTTTCAAGAGTCTGGTCACCGCGTTGGATGGTGAAAGTGAGGGGCTGATTCGGGCTGAGCCAGACTTCGGGCTGAACCTGTTCCCACGTCGGATTCTGAATGCCGGCAATCCTGACGATGCGGTCGCCTTCCTGCAGGCCAGCCATAGCCGCTGGGGAGCTCTTGCGGACACCTTGAATCACGGCAGGCTTGTCGAGGTAAGCCGGAGTCTCGTAGTGCACCATGTACACCAGGGTCAGCAGCCCGATCGCCAGCATGATGTTCATCGCCGGCCCTGCGATGGCAATCAGAAACCGATGCCAGCGCGGATGGTTTACGAACTCGCGCGGATCGTCGCTGTGCTCATCCATCGGGTTTTCGCCACTCATCTTGACGTAGCCGCCCAACGGAATGGCGTTGATGCGATAGTCCGTCTCACCCCTGCGGTAGCCGATGAGCCGTTTGCCGAACCCAATGGCGAACTGCTCGACCCGTACGCCCAGCCATTTGGCCATCGCGTAATGGCCGAACTCGTGGATCAGGATCATGAAGCCCAGAACCGGGATGACGTACAAGAAGTAGAGGAAGTTCAGGTCAGGCATAATCGAGGTACGCATTCTCCAACAGATTAGATTCCGAAATCAGGCAAACGATTGGACCCGGGGCTGAGCCAGCTTTCCAGCCGTCGCGACCCGCTGCGTGGTCAATCGGCGGGCCTCGGCGTCGGCTTCAAGCACTCCACGAATAGACTCCAGCTTCCCGGAATTGGTTGCAACCAGCACTTCTTCGATGATCCTGGGAATATCCTGGAACCTGATGCTGCCATCCAGAAACGCCGCCACCGCGACTTCGTCGGCAGCGTTGAGTGCAACCGTTTTCGCTCCGCCAGCCTCCGCCGCTTCATACGCCAGGCGCAGACAAGGGAATTTTTTCAGGTCGGGAGGGCAGAAGTCCAGATGACGCAAGTCACTGACCGCAAAGCGCATATCCGAGGGGATGCGATCCGGATAAGTGAGCGCATACAGGATCGGCAAACGCATGTCCGTCACCGAGAACTGAGCAAGTATGCTGCCATCGACAAACTCGACCATGGAATGAATGGTCGACTGCGGATGCACGATGACTTTCACCCGGTCGGGAGGCATGTGAAATAACCTGCATGCCTCAATGACTTCAAAGCCCTTGTTCATTAATGTGGCGGAGTCAATGGTGATGCGGCGGCCCATTTTCCATGTGGGATGGTTGAGCGCTTGTTCGACCGTGATCGACGCGAACGCGGATTCCGGAGTATTCAGAAACGGGCCGCCGGATGCGGTGAGCCAGATCTGTTCGACTTCGTCCATCCGCCCGCCGCGCAGGCACTGATGGACGGCGTTGTGCTCGCTATCGATGGGGAGCAGGGGTACGTTCCTCTTGCGGGCTTCCGCGGTGATTAATTCGCCTGCGGCGACGAGGCATTCTTTGTTGGCGAGGCCCAGAATCTTGCCGGCTTTTACGGCTTCGTAGGTGGCTTCGAGTCCGGCGACGCCAACGATGGCGCTGACGACGAAATCAACTTCGGGGTGCGTGGCGACGCGAACTGTGCCGGCGGATCCGTGGACGACTTCGATCTCGCTTAGGCTGACCTGCTTCAGGCGTATGCGAAGCGCGTCGGCGTCGCATTCCGATGCCATCGAAATGACTTTCGGGCGCCAGCGCTGGGCTTGGTCGAAAGCGGCGTCGAGGTTGCTTCCGGCGGCGAGGGTCACGACCTGAAAGCGGTCGGGATACGATTCGGCGACACGCAGCGTGCTGCGTCCGATGGAGCCGGTGGAACCGAGGATGGCGATGCGTCTCATTTCGCGTATGCGGGAGCGTAGTGATCGATCCACTCGCGCTGCTCTTTCGTTTCCGGGACTTCGACGCCTCGTGCGGCTGTGACCTTCTCCAGCGAAGCGCCCGGACTCATGCCGTTCTTCATCAGCAGGCAGACGGCCACCAAACCGCTGCGACCTACGCCTTGCCGGCAATGCACGAGCACGTTCTTGCCGCTCTTGAGTGCCTGCGTCACGTGGTCCAAGGCCTGGGCGAGCTTTACTTCAGATCCGGGAGGCTGGCGGTCTGGAATCGGCAGCGATAAAAATTCCAGTCCTTTTGCGCGTACGGTTTCCGCCTCTTTACTCAAATTCAGATCCCGCTCCTCCGCCTTTTCCAGTAGCGACAGCACGAAATTCACACCAGATCGCTTCCAGTCTGCGATTTCATCTTCTAGCCAGTCTCCACCGCGTGGGCGAGGGGAGACGGCGAGCCTGCCCGGCCAACGTTCGCCAAGCCAATAAAGCGGAGTCGACATTTCTACGTTTGATCCTTGATGATCTCTTGCCGAGGCAAACGATCAACATCCACGCCTCTCTGCCGCAAGACGCAGATGCGATGGTGTCCATCCAGTATAGTGCCATCCGGTCGGGTTTTCAGGCAGTCCCGCAGGCCGGGAACCAGAGAAGCGAGCAGGCTCTCTGGGGAGGCCTTGTCCATCTTCGCGAGCTTCGCTGGATTTAGAGAAGAGTCGGCGTGAAGCGACTTCAGCGGTGGCCACTTCGGCGCATCGCTCATGACTGCCTTTCTACTGCATCACCCGCGAAGCCAGATACACCCACAGCACGGGGGCGGCGAAGAGCATGGCGTCGATGCGGTCGAGCATGCCGCCGTGGCCGGGGAGAATCGCGCCAGAGTCTTTTACTCCGGCTCCGCGCTTGATGAGGGACTCGACCAAGTCTCCAAGCTGCGCGGCTACGTTCAGCAGAATGGTCAGGACGATGATCGGGAGCATGTCCGGCTGCTCGAGGCCGAAGATGCCGTCGCGGCGGGTGATCAATCCCACGCGCAGAAGCGCGGAACTGATCTGCTCGGCGTGAGTGAACAGCGCCCATCCCACACCGACGCTGGCCGCGACTGAAGCGATTGCGCCTTCCCATGTTTTCTTGGGGCTGATGCGCGGCGACATCAGATGGCGGCCGATGGCTTTGCCCACGAAGTACGCGAAAATGTCTCCCGCCCAAACCACCAGGAGCAGGTAGAGCACATAGATCGCGCCCGCTGGCTGCTGGCGAATCTGTACCACCATCGCGACCGGCAGCGCGATATAGCAGAACGCAAAGACCGAAGCGGCTGCTGCGGGATATCCGCGGCGCAGGTCGGAGTCGCGCATGGCGCGCGTCAGAAAAATAAACGCCAGCAGCGACGCTGCGCCGGCCGCGACGATCAGGAATCTTCCGGTCGCGGCGAGCGGTGTTTCGTTGGCCGTGCCGACCGCCAGCATGAGAAACAACCACGCCGTGACCAGATAAGTCGGGACGCGAAACGGCTGCACACCGTAGGATTCGGTCAGCGTGAGGAATTCATGAACCGTGAGCAAGGCGGCGATGCACGCCACCAATGCCACTACCCACACCGGCGCCCGGAGAATCAGCCCGAGCACAATGGGGATCAGGACTAGCGCGGTCGCGACGCGTTTGAGCAAGGGAAGGGAAGAGATTTTGTAATTGTGTAATTGGGTGATTTGGTAATTTGAAAACCGCAGTTCGCGTGCAGGGTTTTCAATTACAAAATTGCCCGATTACCAAATTACCAGATTTCTTTGCGCCCTCTGTGGTTAAGGTTGTTGCCCGTTCCCGTCCGGGTGGTTGAGCCCTCCGTAGCGGCGCTCGCGCTTCTGATATTCGGCGATGCCTTCGAGCAAATGTAGGCCGCGGAAATCGGGCCAGAGAGTCGAGGTTACGTAAATCTCGGCATAGGCGAGCTGCCAGAGCAGGAAGTTGCTCAGGCGCATTTCTCCGGACGTCCGCACGACCAGGTCGGGATCGGGCAGATGGCGCGTGTAGAGATGCTGCCCGACGGTGTCTTCGTCGATGCGCAGATGCTCGAGCCCGCCGTTCTGCGACGCGGCATTGACCATGGAGCGGAAGGCGTCGACCAGTTCGCTGCGGGCGCTGTAGTTCAGGGCCAGGGTAAGCACCATCCCGGAATTTGCCGCAGTCGCCTGATGCGCCCAGGCCATGCGCTCCTGCACATCTTCCGGCAGTTCGTGCTGGCGGCCGATGTATTCCAGACGGATGTTGTTCTTGTTGAGCGTGGGCACTTCCGCCTTGAGATAGCGGCTCAGCAGACGCATCAGGAAATTGACTTCGGTGGCGGGACGCTTCTTCCAGTTTTCTTCGGAGAACGCATAAAGGGTCAGCGCCGGAAGGTGAATCCGGGCGGCCGTTTCCACGGTCGAACGCACGGCGGCCACGCCGGCGCGATGTCCGGCGACACGCGGCATGTGGCGGCGCTTGGCCCAGCGCCCGTTGCCGTCCATGATGATGGCAATGTGCTTCGGCAGCCGCGACGGGTCCAGATGCCGGTAGACTTCCGCTTCCTTGCGGTCGAGCCCGGCAGGCACTTTATGTTGCAAAGTGGACATCGTAAGGAGGCTACCATAATCGGGTAGGGGTGTGCAATGACGGGGCAGTGTCGTGGGATGCTCGAAGGTCCTGTCACCCCCTGACGGCTACGAGCTTCTGTCACCGCCCGGTCGATTCAGCAACCGCGGCCATGGCCCGCCGCTTTCCCTTCGGCCGCACCTGTGTGTAAAATAAGCCTTTAGCCATTGTAGCGGCGGAACTTGTGGCCTGCCCCGCCTTCCGCCAGCTTCGCAAATACCGCCATCTTCGAGGAGAGTTCTTACCGATGTCGATCCCTGCCACACAGCTACGTCCCGGCATGATCATCAAACACAATAATGATCTGCATTCCGTGTTCTCGGTCGAGCACCGTACGCCCGGCAACCTGCGGGCATTCATCCAGGCCAAGTTGCGCAATCTGCGCACCGGCGCCATGTTCGAGCACCGCTTCCGCTCCCCGGACCCGATCGAGAAGATCAACGTCGACGAAGTCGAGATGCAGTTCCTGTACGCCGACGGCGACAGCTACTACTTCATGGACACCACCAACTACGAGCAGACCCACCTGACCAAAGACATCCTGGGCGACGCGGTCGAATACCTTATCCCGAATCTCGAAATCAAGGTCGAATTTTTCGACGGCAAAGCAGTCGGCATCGAACTGCCGCAGACCGTCATCCTCACGGTGGTGGAGACGGAGCCGGGATTGAAGAGTGCCACCGCCTCCAGCGTGACCAAAGCCGCCAAGACCGAGACAGGCCTTGTGGTGCAGGTTCCCCCCTTTATCAATGAGGGCGAGAAGATCAAGGTGGACACGTCGGAAGGCGCGTATCTGTCCAGGGCATAGGTTTCAACGTTTCAAGGTTTCAAGGTTTCAAAGTGAGATCGAGGCAGAGTGCCTCGCTTTTACTTTGAAACCTTGAAACCTTGAAACTTTCGAAACCTTGAAACCTGATTCCATCCTCGCCCGGCGCTTCCTGGTTCGCGGTCGCGTGCAGGGCGTCGGCTTCCGCTGGTTCGTGGAGCGGGAGGCGCACATCCTCGGCATTGCCGGGTGGGTGCGCAACCATCACGACGGCACGGTCGAAGTCATGGCCCAGGGCACGCGGGACCAGCTTGCGGGTTTGCATTCGCGCCTGCGCGAAGGCCCCCGCGCCTCGCGCGTCGATTCGGTGGAGGTCTCCGACGAGTCACCTTCTCAGGGACTGCGCTCGTTTAGCATTGCAGGAGACGGATAAGGCAAGTTTCAAAGTTGCAAGGTTTCAAAGTTTCAAAGAGACGGCCTCCAGCTTTGGTCTTTGAGACCTTGAAACATCGAACCTTGAACCCAACACCGCAAGGAGTTCCCATGTCCTCGGCCCTGAATGCCGGCCAGCTGAAGAAATTGATCCGCGAAGTGCCCGACTTCCCCAAGAAGGGAATCCTGTTTTACGACATCACCACGCTGTTGAAGGACAAAGTCGGGTTCGCCACTTTGATCGACAAGTTTTCCGAATACTACATTTCGCGTTCGATCGACCTGGTGCTGGGCATGGAGGCACGCGGTTTCATCTTTGGCCCGGCGGTGGCTTATCGTTTGAACGCGGGATTTGTTCCGGTCCGCAAGCCCGGCAAGCTGCCGGCGGAAACGGTAAAGGAGAGCTACGCGCTCGAATATGGCAACAACACCCTTGAGATTCACAAGGATGCGATCAAGAAAGGCCAGCGGGTGCTGATTGTCGACGATCTTCTGGCCACCGGGGGCACCGCCGTCGCCACGGTCAATCTGGTGAAGTCGCTAGGCGGAGAAATCGCCGGCCTGGGCTTTGTGGTGGAACTCGACTTCCTGAAGGGCCGGGAGAAGGTCAAAGGGTTCGACGTGATGTCGTTGCTGCACTACGACCACTAGAGGCAGCAGGATGTCGATCGACGGATTGCTGGTTGAAGACCGTCTGGAGACACAACAGGCTCCGCAATCAACAACCGTCGATCGGCAGATATCCCTGCTATTTCCAGATCAGATTCACGAACCAGACGACTCCCACCCAGAACGCCGCGCTCACCGCCAGCGCCACGCTCAGCCCGGAAATCTTGTTCCAATTCAGCCGGCCGGACAGTTCTTCACGATCCGCGTCCCGCTCCAGCCAGGAGCGCAGGAATTCGGTATCCTGCGAGGCCTCGCCAGACGGGGTAAAGCTCACGGAAAAGTCATCTTGAGCCGGGAACATGTGCGTCCGGGGGGAAAGCTGCGATAGTCTGTAGCTCATTGACGCACCTCCAATTCACCTCAAAGCAGGCAAGCAACTTCGTGGCCACTTGCCGGCCGCGACAAACTCGTCAAAACATTAGTGCTTAAAGTTGCCACGCAGCATACTCACTTTTAGCCTGTGCGTCAAACCGCTTAACCCCGCGCAGCTACTGATGAATTTCGCGCTCCCCGTTTCTGGGGTCTTTCGCGGCCGGATGTGGGTCTGGATCGAACCCAATCGCGGCACCCGCATCCAGAAAGATGCGGGGGAAGCCAAAAAGTGGACAAGGAACTGCCCGGTAGTGTGGGACGGCTCTTACGGTTCCGCTAGTGTCAATTTCGAGTCTTGCGGCAGGTAGCTCTTGCGCCGGAACCAGTCCTCCATGGCGTCCTGGAGCCGGTCGAGCGGCACGTTCAACCCAATCTCCATGCGTCCGTCGGCTACAGGGAGTGTGTCGTCGAACACACTGGCGTTGGTGAAATTGCGCATGGAAAAACTGTCGAGCCACTTCAGCGGACAGGGTTCGGCGCGGCCAGCGCGCTCGTACTCCACTCGAATCTTGCGGGCAAACATGATTTTGATTTAACCACAGATTTGACAGACCCTCCGGCAGCCCGTACTCTCCTCGGGCGCCAATCTCAAGGAGGACTCTATGCTGATGAATCTGGTTTGGTGGGCGATTGTCGGTCTGATCGCGGGGTGGGCCGCAGGCAAGATCATGAAGGGTGGTGGCTACGGCACCGTTATGGACATCGTCCTCGGCATTCTCGGCGCGGTGGTCGGCGGCTGGGTCGTGGGTATCCTCGGTATTCACGCTGGCGGCTTCATCGGAACCATCATCGTGGCCATTCTCGGCGCTGTCATCCTCATCTGGATCACTCGACTGCTCAAGAAAGCTTGAGAGGAATCGGGCGTCATCCCGAGCGCCGCCGCATTTCAGGCGCAGAGACGGATCCGAAGGGGAAGCGCTCTGGGGATCGTCTGCAGCCACGGATTCGACAATGACAGCGAGATCGCTCAGCGCTTCTTGCGTGTAGAGGAGTCGGTAGTCCACTGAGAAAGCATTTGGCGAGCGCGTTCCGCGGGCACGACTCGTCCGGCTTCCGCGTCACGAATTCCCTCGTCGATGGCTGCCAGGGTCTTTGCGTCTTCGTCGTCGCGCTGCGGAACCGGAGTCTCAAGATCGAACTTCGTCGCCTTTGCCATAGCCAAATCCTAACCTTCAGCTCCTCTTGTCTTCAACCAAGAAATCCCGGCGCGCTCGCTTTGTTGCCGATTCGGGAAGGCCGCCAATACCTCACTTCTGGTTATACCCGCGCCACAAATACTCCAACGCTTCCGGCAGCGTCTGCTGGATGACGCTGCGGTCGACGTGGCCGGCGTTGCGCGCGAAGACGAACTGGTAGTGGTATCCCTTGGCGGCCAGAACGCGCGCCATGTTTTCGTTGGCTACAACCCAGTCGTGCATGTTATCGCGCATCACGTTGGGATTGAGAAAGTCGTGATCCCCGACTTCCATCCACAGGCGAATCGGTTTTGCTGGACTGTCGGGAATCAGGTGCTCGTGAAACTCCCACGCACCGTGCGGCGTTTCGGGATTCCACGGCCACTGCTGGTTCACGAATGTGCCGGAATACGCGAGCACGCGATGATAGAGCTCGGGGTGATACCAGGCCATGATCAGCGCGCACGAGCCGCCCGAACTGCCGCCCATGGTGGCGCGGCTGTCAGGATCATGGGTCAGCTTGACGTGATACTTCTCCTCGACGAGCGGGAGTACTTCGGCTTCAACGAACTCGGCGTAGCGCCCGGACATGGTGTCGTATTCGAGACCGCGCTCGCTGCCCTGGGCATCGCCGCCGCCGTTGCCGATGGAGATGGCGATCATCGGCGGCAGCTTCTTGGCGGCGATCAGGTTGTCGAGTGCCGTGAACAGAGGCGGGAATGGTCCGTCCGCGGTCACGATGAACGGAGCGACCGTGCCCGTCACATATTGCTTGGGCACGTACACGGTAACTTTCCGCGTGTAGGGCGCCGGATGGCTGGTCGTGACGATCAGCTTCGCCGGGTTGGCGGGATCGGGCGTGCCGAATGTGCCGGCGTCGCGCGCAATGCCGGGATAGATCTTGCTGTCTGCCGAACTCATGGTGAAGTCCGATACCGTTCCTTGCGGAGCGCCCTCGTGTACCGACATTTCCGTAGCGAGCGTGTGGGCGGGGCCAACCACGAAATTGCCGTCGGCATCCGCAGGAGGAATTCCACCGTCGGGCAGGTCCTTCGCTGCGACATAGCCGGTCGTGTGAGGATCGCGGACCGGAGCGTCGCGGTTCTGCCCTGGTGCGAGGGCAGAGAGCGTGAGCAAGGTAGCGGTGAGACAAAGAGCTTGGAATTCCGCGAGGCGCAAGGTCTTCATGGCTGAATCGTCCGTCGCGATTTTACAGGGATTCGTCTGGCGTCGTGCTAACATCGATTCGCGCACAAGGGCGCATCCGGTCCGCGGAAAGGACAGAAGTCCACCTGGCTCTGCACAACCTCAGCTCTACGAACTGACTTTCGCCCTCAACAAGCGGACCTGGGCATATGAAAGGAAGTTCGCCATGCCGGTACGACCACTCCCGCCGAATCCCAGTCTCGACCATCTCAAGTACCAAGCCAAAGACCTGCGCAAGGCGCACGCAGCGCGCGATGTTGGCGCCGCGCAGCGCTTGCGCGAGTTTCATCCGCGCTTTCGTCAAGCGAGTGACGAAGAGATTTTTTCAAGTCGCCTGGGCTTAAGCGACGCGCAACTGGCAATCGCCCGCGAGAGCGGATTCCCCAGCTGGGCACGTCTCAAGCGCCGCGTGGAAAAGCCCGAGCCCAGCGACCGGCTCGATCAGCCGCATCATGAGCGCATCGGAGATGCGGCTTTTCGGCGCTCCGTGGATTTGATCGACGCCGGCGACGCCACCGGACTGCGAGAGCATCTGCGAAATGATCCAAAGTTAACGAAGCAGCACGTGGTATTCGAGGGCACAAACTACTTTCACAACCCCTCGTTGCTGGAATTCGTGGCCGAGAATCCGATTCGCCGGGGCAAGCTGCCAGCGAACATTGTCGAGGTTGCCGGCGTGATCCTGGACGCGGGGGTGGAGAATTCCTCGCTGGACGTTACGCTGGCACTGGTCGCGACCGGAAGCGTGCCGGAAGAATGCGGCGTGCAGCGGCCCCTGATTGACCTGCTGGTTGACCGCGGAGCCGACCCCGACAGCGCGCTTCGCCCGGCGGCCCTGCACGGTAGTGTCGGAGCTGTCTTGGCTTTACTCGATCGCGGCGCGCGCCTCGATCTGCCTGTCGCGGCGGCGTTAGGCCGCGCCGACTCTGTTCGCCGTCTGCTTCCGCAATCGACGGCCGGCGAGCGTCATCTGACGATGGCCCTGGCGGCGCAATATGGCCGGACGGATATCGTGCGCTGGCTGCTCGATGCAGGCGAAGATCCCAACCGCTACAACCCAGTTGGCGGACACTCACACTGCACGCCGTTGCATCAGGCAGCAGGATATGGTCCCTTCGACCTGGTGCAGTTGCTCGTCGAGCGCGGAGCGCGAGTCGATATGCAAGACATTCTCTGGCACGGTACGCCGGCGGGTTGGGCACACCATATGGGCCGGACGGAGATTGAAACTTACTTGCGAGCGCGAGAAGACGAGGGAAAGGCGAAGGGATAACGACTTCGCCCCACTCGTAAGAACAGGCTGGAGGAAGCTAGCGTTGCGCTTTCGGTCCCGCCGCTTTCACTTCTGCCGGAGCGTCGAAGTTCTCGAAGTTCTTGGCGAAGCGCTGGCAGAGATCGGCGGCGGCCTTGTCGTAGGCGGCCTTGTCGGGCCAGGCGTTGCGCGGATTCAGAACCTGCGGAGGAACACCCCGGCACACTTTCGGAATCGCAAAGCCGAAGGTTGGCTCGACTTCAAATTCTTCGCGGATTAGTTCACCTTCAACCGCTGCGTCGACCATGGCGCGTGTGTAGGGAATGTCCATGCGCTTGCCGACGCCATACGGTCCGCCTTGCCATCCGGTGTTGACGAGCCAGCATTGGGCGTGGTGTTCGCGGAGGCGGCGGCCCAGCATCTCGGCATAGACCTTGGGCGGCAGCGGCAGGAACGGCGATCCGAAACAGGTCGAGAACGTGGCGGAAGGTTCCTTCACGCCGGCCTCGGTGCCCGCGACCTTCGCGGTATATCCCGAGAGAAAGTGATACATGGCCTGCTCAGGGGTCAGCTTCGAAATCGGAGGCAGCACGCCGAACGCGTCGGCGGTGAGGAACACGACGTTTTTCGGATGCCCGCCAATGCCAGGGATGACGGCGTTCTCGATGAAGTCCACCGGATACGCCGCGCGCGTGTTCTCGGTCTTTGAATCGTCGTTGTAGTCGGGAATGCGCGTGTGCGGATCGAGCGTGACGTTTTCGAGCACGCAGCCGAAGCGCAGCGCGTTCCAGATCTGAGGTTCGTTCTTCTTCGACAGCTTGATGCACTTGGCGTAGCATCCGCCTTCAAAGTTGAAGACGCCGTCGGCGCTCCAGCCATGCTCGTCGTCGCCGATCAGGTCGCGCGAGGGATCGGCGGAGAGCGTGGTCTTGCCCGTGCCGGAAAGGCCGAAAAACAGCGCGCTGACGCCGTTGTGTCCGACGTTCGCCGAGCAGTGCATGGGGAACACATTGCGAGCGGGGAGGAGGAAATTCATGATGCTGAAAATCGACTTCTTCATTTCCCCGGCGTACGAGGTGCCGCCGATGAGTACCGTGCGCCGGGTGAAGTTGAGAATGATGAACACGTCGGAATTCACGCCGTCGCGCTGCGGATCGACTTTGAACTCGGGTGCGGCGATCACGGTAAAGTCCGGACGATGGATCTTGAGTTCTTCCGCGGTGGGACGCAGGAAGAGCTGGCGCACGAACAGGTTGTGCCAGGCGTATTCGTTGACGAAGCGCACGGGCAGGCGGTAGGCGGGATCGGCGCCGCAGAAAAGATCCTGCACAAACAGTTCGCGACCGCGCAGATGCTCCATTACGCGTGCGTAAAGTGCGTCGAACTTCTCGGTGTCGAAGGGAGCGTTGACCGATCCCCAGTTGACCAGGTGCGCCGTGGATTCGTCCTGGACGATGAACTTGTCTTTCGGAGACCGCCCGGTGCGATTGGTATAGCCGACAAGAGCCCCGTTCGACGCCACTTTGGCTTCATTCCGGCGCAGAGAGTGCTCCACCAGCAAGGCCGGGGAAAGGTTGAAATGGGTCCTGCCTTCGCTGAGTAACTCGGCCACATCGCTGATATGCACAGTGGTCGCCATGGGGGAATCTCCTGAAGGCTCGCCAAAAATGGACAGAGCGAAAACGTTCTATTCTGCCCTAAAAGCGACGACCTTGCCAAGGAATGGAATCACAAAGAAGGAGCAACTTTCTGAGCTTCCAGCTCTTAGGTAGGCTGCGGAAAAACCATTTTTTACCCAGGAGTCTGACCCTAAGCGGCTAAAGCCGACGTTGAAAAATAGACTGCTTATCGCAGCGCTGAAGCGCTGCGCCACCCAAGATCAAGGCAAGGCCGAGTTCTTCTGCAGCCGGTTAGAGTTTCAGGAGCGGCGAAATGTGTGAGGCCGCCGAGGCGGGCGATGCGCCTCGGCGGCCAGTTTTGTTCTCAAGCCTCACCACGAATAGTGAACCGTGTAGGTCACTACCTGTTCACCATCAGGAGCGACGGAGACCGGAAACTCGATCGTCTGTGCGTCTCGCTTCTTCCAATTCTGCGACTGTTCGGTCAGCTTCCAGTTCGTCCAGCGATAGAGATGCTCGACGACGCGGATATTGGCAGCTTCTTTCTTGTGATTGCGCACGCGGATTTCGAAGGTCTCGTCCATCCAGCGCTGGTTTGAATCGACTTTATAGTTGGTTCGCTTGCGTTCCCCCACGATATCGAAAGCGTTGCCGGTGTAAACGCGAATCATTTCGTCCTTCGGCGTGTGGTCAATGGTGTTCTCGCCGATGAATTGCAGGCTGCCGTCGGAGTCCCGTCGGTAGAAGCGCAGGCGTCCCTTGGGCAGAGCGATGCCAAGATGGTTGGACTCGGAGTTCTTGATCTCCTGCATCACCCACACTTTCTTGTTCGAGGCCGTGCCGTAGTTGGCATCGCTGCGCACCTGCTCCGGTGAATAGTAGCCGTACTGATCGGTCTGCGCGCCGTCGTAAACGTACAAGCGCTGCGACTGGATGCCGGTGGCGCGGACGAACTCAACCTGCTTGGTTTCGTTGTCGCGCAGCGTGGCCGGACGTTCGAGGGTATACAGGTGAAACTCGTCAAAGGATTTTTCACGCACGACGGGTGCGGGGGCCGCCGCATCCATGGCTTTCATTTCGGCGGCGTACATCCGGCCCGAGACGGGTAGTTGTTGAATTTTGCTGACGTCGCCCGCAAGCAGCTTGATACGCGCGTTCTCAAAGGTTTTGCCGCTCTGGTTTTGCATGGTAATCCAACCCACCAGGTCGAGCGAGTTCATGCCCGGAACCTTGGGATTGTCGGCGACGACGAGGTTATAGTCCGACTGCCACGTCATGCCGCCGGAGACATACGAGATTTCGGCTTCGGACTTGCCCGCCTGCGTGGTACCGATCTGCCAACTCAAGGTCGGCTTAAGAATGGAGTCTCCGGAGAGCGCGGGAAACAGCGGCTGTCCGGGCAAGCTGAAGCGCAGAACGCCACCCACCTCGATGATGGGCTGGCCGGCGGCGGCCTGGGGATAGCCGTAGTTTTGCGGATAGGAACTGGTGGGCATGTAGCCGCTGCGGATGATCTTGCCCGAGATGGTTTCGGTCTTGTCGCCATGCTGGACCAGAAAGTCGATGGTCTTGCCTTCGTAGAAGGAGAGCAGGAGTCCCTCTGAAATGGGATCGTTGCGGTAGCTCTGCTCGAGGATCTGGAGCGGACGTCCGGTGAGGTCGCGAAGGATGACGGAATCGGGCTCGAGATGCGAAGTCATGCCGTTGAATTCCACATGGTTGACGCCGGCGGTCAAGTCGAGCGGCAAGTGCTCCCGCGCCACGAAGAAATTCTGGTTGTAGATGGTGAGCGCGGGCGCGTTATCCTGCCCCGCCAAAGGGGTGCTCATCGAGGTAAGCAGCACAACGGCGAACAATGCGGTCAGAAGTCGGTGCATGGCTGGTCTCTCCTGGTTCCGTCGATGGATCGTTGGTCGACAGATCGTTTGTCGCAGCGGCACGGGGGGCGGCGGCGACTCATGTCGGACGCGGCTTTTCGCGTCCATCGAAGGAACGAACGGGGTAAGGAAACTTGCGGCGAGAATCCGGCCGTGGCCCAATCGTAACCGCCAGTAACCTTCAACCTGACGTCTTATAGTCGCAGGCCTTGCGGCAGGGGTCGCAATACATCAAGCCATCGGCGCAGATGCGGATGTCGAGTCCTGACTGGCAGAGGCAGCAGAATTTCTCGCACTCGCAGGAGTCTTCGGGCTTCTCGCATTGTGCGCAGCGATATCGGGCAGGACCGGTTCCGGTGGCCATGCATGTATGGTACTCACCGCTTTCGGCTGCGCAAACGTGACGGAGGTAATGAGGGAGGGGTGAGTCGCGAGTCCCAGGGTCGCAAGCCGTAGGCCGCTGGGAACAGATGAGCGACTCAGGACTCGCTACCACTTTGTATAATTCCCGCAATGACCTTCCAACATCTGCTGGATGGCGCGGAAGTTCTCAGCCAGACCGGGGACCGCACGGTGAGTGGTGTGGAGTACGACTCGAGGCGGGTGAAGCCGGGTTGCCTTTTCGTGGCGATGCGCGGCGAAACGTCCGATGGGAACCGCTTTATCGATGCAGCGATTCGGGCGGGTGCGGTCGCGGTAGTGACCGATTCGCCCGAAGAGAAGCCGCGGGAGAACGTCGCCTGGGCCGTGGTGCCCCATGGACGGCGGGCGCTGGCACGCGTCAGCGCAAATTTCTACAAGCGCCCGGCAGAGCGGCTGGCGATTACCGGCATCACCGGAACGAATGGCAAAAGCACGACCGCATTCCTGGTGGAATCGATCTTCCTGGCAGCCATGCGCAAGAGCGCGCTGATCGGAACCATCGAGTATCACGTTGCCGGGACTGTATTTCCCGCACCCCACACAACGCCGGAAGCGCTGGAGTTGAACCGCATCCTCAGTGGCGCCGCGGGACAGGGCGCCACCGAGACCGTCATGGAAGTTTCGTCGCATGCCCTCGCGCAACAGAGGGTTTTCGGAGTGCCCTTCGATGTAGCGGTGTTTACCAACCTGACGCGCGACCATCTCGATTATCACAAAACGATGGAAGACTACTTTGCCGCCAAGCGGGTTTTGTTTGAAGGTTGCGGCACGGATGCGCCGCGGGCCGTGGTGACGAATCTCGATGACGAATATGGCGCGCAGTTAGCGGACTTCAGCCGCAAGCGCAGCAAAGTCGTGCTGGCCTACGGCTGGGATCGCGGGGACTTTCACGCGGAGAGAGTCGACATCGGCCCGCGGGGCACGCGCTTTGATCTGGTCACGCCGGAAGGAAAGCTGGCGATCTTCTCGCCGCTGATCGGGCGGGTGAATGTATACAACATCCTGACCGCAGCGGCTGCCACGTACGCGCGCGGATGCAAGCCGCAGGCGATGGTGACCGGCATCGAGTGGCTGACGCATGTCCCAGGACGATTCCAGCGTGTCGATTGCGGTCAGCCGTTCACCGTGGTGGTGGACTATGCGCATACGGATGATGCCTTGAAGAACCTGACCGCATTGGCGCGTGAGTTCGTATCACGCGATGGCGGGCGAGTGATCACGCTGTTTGGTTGCGGCGGCGATCGCGACCGCGCCAAGCGACCGCTGATGGGTGAGGCGGCGGGAAGGAACAGTGATTTCGTGGTGCTGACGTCGGACAATCCGCGCAGCGAGGATCCGCGGGCGATCATCAACGATGCGCTCGTCGGCCTGCAAAAGTCGGGCGCGAAGTACAGCGTGGAAGTGGACCGCCGCAAGGCGATTGCACTGGCGATCTCGGAGGCGCGCCCGGGAGACATTGTGCTGCTGGCGGGCAAGGGCCACGAGAAGACGCAAACCACACGTGACGGGGCCCTGCCGTTCGATGACGTCGAAGTGGCGCGGAACGCGTTGAAAGCCGCAGGGTTTGAAGGTGAAACGGGGAAACCCTAACGCCGGCGGGAACGGCGTCAGGTCAAACGACGAATGAAACTCACAATTGGAAAAATTGCCGAGTTCCTATCCGCCGATGGGAGCCTCCCCCGCGAAACGGTCGCGCAGGGCTATTCCATTGACTCGCGCACGATCCAGCCGGGCGAGTTGTTCTTTGCGGTGAAGGGCGAGCGGCTGGATGGGCACGATTTTGTCGCCGCGGCGCTGGAACGCGGGGTGGTGGCGGCTGTGATCCGGCGCGATCAGATCCATCGCTATGGCGCAGGAACGCCGTTGCTGGCCGTTGATGACACCCTGGCCGGGCTGCAAACGCTGGCCACCGCAATGCGCAAACTGTGGGGGAAACCGCTGGTGGGCGTGACCGGATCGGCAGGGAAGACCACCACCAAGGAAGCGATCGCGCACGTGTTGAGTGCGAGTTTCCGGGTGCTTAAATCGGAAGGGAATTTTAACAACCATTTCGGCCTGCCCCTGATGCTTCTGAAACTCGAGCCTGAGCACGATGTCGCCGTCATCGAGATGGGGATGTCGCATGCGGGAGAAATTACGGCGCTGGCCAGCATCGCCCAACCCGAGATCGGCGTGGTGACCAACGTCGCGCCGGTGCATCTGGAGTTTTTCGACTCGCTCGCGGGCATCGCGCGCGCGAAGTATGAACTGGTGGAAGCGCTGCCTTCGTCGGGAACCGCAGTGCTGAACGCCGACGACGAATACGTTTCGCAATTCGGGCGCAACTTCAAAGGCAAAGTCATTCTTTACGGCACCAAGGGCACGGCGGACGTCCGGGCGGAGAATATTCAATCGCGCGGCGCGGAAGGTTCGGAGTTCGATGTGGTGACTTCGGCCGGGCGTGAATCCGCGCGGCTCAAGCTGGTCGGCGAACACAACATCCTGAACGCGCTCGCCGCCGTTTCGGTCGGGATGGTTCGGGGACTGAAGCTTTCCGATTGTGTCGCGGCCCTTGCCACGCTGACTCCGGCCGACAAGCGCGGGCAGGTCGTCCAACTGGGTAACATCACAGTCGTGAACGATTGCTACAATTCCAATCCGAAGGCGCTGGATGCCATGGTGGATGCCCTGGCGGCCATGCAGGCGAAGCGGCGCATTGTGGTTGCGGGCGAAATGCTGGAACTCGGTCCGGCGGGTGAACAGATGCATCGCGAAGCCGGACAGCATATCGCCGAGAAGAAGATCGACATGATCATCGGGGTGCGCGGGCTTGCCCAGGCCCTGGTTGAAGGCGCGAAGCAAGCCGGAGTGCGCGCCGAGTTTGTGGCCACACCGGAAGAAGCCGGCGAGTGGCTGGCGCGGGAAACGCGCGAAGGCGACGTCGTATTGCTAAAAGCGTCGCGTGGCGTGAAGCTGGAAAAAGCGCTGGAGACCTGGAGGGCGGGGCGCGACCGGAAATAGTTTTTCACCACAGAGTCTTCGAGATGCGAGGTTTCTCCGTGACTCGGCTCCGTGGTCAATGAACTCTGCGGAACGGAGGACGATTGCTCTACTGGCTGTTGTTCGTCAAGCTGCAGCACTACGTTGCGCCGTTCCGCATTTTCCGCTATGTGACGTTCCGCACGGCGTTTGCCAGCCTGACCGCGCTGTTCACCGCGCTGATCGTCGGGCCGCTGGTCATTGGCCGCTTGCGCGATTTTCAGATTGGCCAGTACATCCGCGAGGAAGGCCCAAAAGCCCACCAGAAAAAAGCGGGCACGCCAACCATGGGCGGGCTTCTGATCGTGATTGCGATCATCGTGCCTACGCTGTTGTGGGCGGATCTCGGCAACCGGTTCATCTGGATCGCCGTCTTTTCTACTTGTGCGTATGCGGCGATCGGCTTTACCGACGATTACACCAAGGTGACGCACCGGCGGAACCTTGGGCTGACGGCGCGCGCGAAACTCGCATTGCAGATCGCGACCGGCATCGTGGTGGCATCCATGCTGATCGCAATGCAGACCTACAACATGTATTCCACGCGGCTGATTGTGCCTTTCTTTAAGCAGTTTCATCCCGACCTGGTGGTGCAATCGCTGGAGCATTCGGCACACTTTTGGTGGCTGGCGTTTTTGCCCTTCATTGCATTCGTGGCACTGGTGATTACGTTCTCGAGCAACGCGGTGAATCTGACTGACGGCCTGGACGGGCTCGCGATCGGCTGCACGGTCATTGCCGCGGGCGCGCTCACGGTGCTCACCTACGTCAGCGGGCACGCGGCGTTCGCGACTTACCTGGAACTGCAGCGCATGCCACAGGTGGCGGAGTTGACCATTTTCTGCGGCGCGATGGTCGGCGCGTCGATTGGATTCCTCTGGTACAACGCGCACCCGGCGGATGTGTTTATGGGCGATGTTGGTTCGCTGGCCTTGGGTGGCGCCATCGGGACCATCGCGGTGATCATCAAGCAGGAGCTATTGTTGCCGTTTATCGGCGGAGTATTCGTGATCGAGGCACTGTCGGTGATCCTGCAGGTGGGGTCGTATAAACTGCGAAAGAAGCGCATCTTTAAAATGGCGCCGATTCATCATCACTTCGAACTGCTGGGCTGGTCGGAGTCGAAAGTGATTGTGCGCTTCTGGATTGCGTCGCTGGTGTTCGCACTGTTCGCGCTGACGACGTTGAAGCTGAGATAAAACAGGTTTCAAAGTTTCAGAGGTTTCAAGGTTTCAAAGCGAGTTTTTATCTGTGAGACCGGCAAACAGAAACCTTGGAATTTTGAAACCTGTGAAACTTTGAAGCATGCTTGATCTGAACGGAAAACGCGTGTTGGTGGTCGGGCTCGGGAAATCGGGCGTCGCTTCGGCATTGTTCCTGAAGAAGCAGGGGGCGCGCGTGTCGGTGTCCGACACCAAGAGCGGCGACGAGCTGCGCAACGAGATACCGGTGCTGCTCGACCATGGCATCACGGTGGAGACGGGCGGGCACGGCGAGCGTGCGTTTCGCGGGCAGGACTTGATCGTGGTCTCGCCAGGCGTGCCAGTCGATGCGCCGCCTTTGGTGCAGGCGCGGTCTTTGGGCGAAACCGTCATCGGCGAAGTCGAACTGGCCGCCAAGTTCCTGCCGGGGCCCATTGTGGCGATCACGGGATCGAACGGCAAGACGACCACGACCACCCTGGTAGGCGAGATCATGACGGCTGCGGGATTCCCGACACTGGTTGGCGGAAATATCGGGACTCCGGCGATTTCGCTAGCCGATCACGCGCGGCCCGAGACCGCGGTTGTGCTGGAGATCTCCAGTTTCCAATTGGAGACGATTCAGAGCTTTCGACCGAAGGTAGCGATCATCTTGAACGTGACACCAGATCATCTGGATCGTCATCGCACGTTCGAGATTTATACGGCGGCAAAAGCGCGAATCTTCGAAAATCAGCGTGCGGACGACTTTACCGTGCTCAACGCGGACGATCCCACCTGCGTCGGGATGGGGGCACAAAGCCGTGGGCAGGTGTTCTGGTTCAGCCGCAACAAAGAAGTGGAACGAGGCGCGTGGGTGCATGGCGGCAACATCGTGTTCCGCGATCCCAAAGGCCAGCGCGAGATTCTGCAGGTTTCTGAGATTCCGCTGAAGGGCGCTCATAATCTGGAAAACGTGCTGGCGGCGGTTTGTGCCGGGCTGCTCATGGGGTGCGCACCCGACAAGATTCGCCATGCTGTCCAGAGCTTCAAGGCGGTCGAGCACCGGCTGGAATTTGTGGCAACGGTGCGTGGTGTCGACTACTACAACGACTCGAAGGCCACCAACGTGGATGCGACCATCAAGGCGCTGGAGTCGTTTCCCGCGAACATCCATCTCATCCTGGGTGGCAAGGACAAAGGCAGCGATTATACGGTGCTGAACGAGCTCTTGCGGCAGCGGGTGAAGCGCGTGTACACGATTGGCGCGGCGGCAGCGAAGATTGAATCCCAGATCAAAGCTGACGTGCTCCCCGCCGAAACGCTGGAGAATGCGATCCGCAAGGCGCACGCCGTGGCGCAACCCGGCGACATCGTGCTGCTCGCGCCGGCCTGCGCGAGTTTTGATCAGTTCAAGAGCTACGAGCACCGGGGCAAGGTGTTCAAGGAAATCGTAAAGGGATTGTCGTAGGTTTGAACCTGCCGCAAAATATTAGCCCGGGACTTGGGTCCCGGGCTTTCCTATTGGTGGCGCCATTTTACTGGCAGGTCGGGAATTTCAACGAAGCCACCCGGGTCGCGAAGTTGAATGCTCCATTCGAAGGAATGTACTGATTCACATACCAGAACGTACAGTCGTCGACGGGATCGATCTGCATGCTGGAGTAATCTCCCCATCGAGTATCCCCGGCTCCGGTTTGCGATCCGCCGCCCACGAAGATCGTGACCGGGGTCTCCATGGTTCCGAGAGGATCGCTGGGCGTGCGTCCGGTGAAGGCGACGGCCGGATGCGTGGTGCTGCTGGAGCGGCTGTAGCCGAGCGCCATGTCGCCCACCTTGTCCATGGCGATGCTCCCCATCCACAGCGAGTAGGCGCCGTTAACGAAAGTGCCCTGCTGAAACACGACCGGCGCAGCACTCGGGTTGCGGATCTCATACCAGCGTTCGCCCGCCACCGCTTTGCTGCTTTTGACGGCATGGCTGACCACCAGGGATTCGTGCGAACCGAAGTTCCGGTACTGCAGGGGGAACATCAGCCGGTCGGCCAGCGAATCGAGTTGGACCGTAGTGCCAGCCTGAGGGATGCAGGTTCCGCCAGCGCAGGCTTCCGTGAACCCGGTGACTGGCACCGATACTCCCGTGAAGGTGGAACTCGCCGGAGTGACGAAGTCAACATGGAAGCGGTAGAGGTGCAGCGACGTGTTGTTGAACAAATCGACGTAGAAGTCGGGCTCACCGGCCGGGGGCGGCGTGGAACCTTCCAGGTTGGACGGCAGGAAAGAAAACTCCGTCGTCTTGTTGAAGCAAATTGCTTTTGCGGCAGTACCTGCGAGCATGGCTGAGCGGTTATACGCGCAGGCTTTGGCGTATGAGGTCGACGAAGTGAAGATGTTGTAGGAAGCGTAGTACGCGTCAGGCCATACGCCGAACTTGGGGTAGTCGTTAAACACTCCAGTGCCGAATCCATAGGCGTAGCGATGGTAGGAGCCCGTGGCATCCGAACTCGTCGAGACCGCAATGCACTCGTTCCCGGTGGTTCCCGTGCTGTTGAAAGCCAGAATCGTGATGATCCATCGTTTGGCGATCTGGTCGTAAAGCACTACAGGGTCGGAGAAGTCAAAGCTGCTGACGCCTTGTCCGCAAAGGCCGGTGACACCGGTAAAGATCGAACTGATTTGCCGAGGAGCCTGCAACACGGCTCCTGTCTTGCTGTAAACCGCGTACGCGGTGTTGATGGTCTCCACCACTTGGGTTGCTCCCACCGCGAGATTGCTGTCCGAAGGAATACCTGCGAGGCTGCCATTGGCGGAATCGGGTATGCCAGCCTGATTGACACCCAGGACAGCGGCCACCGGCAGCAGGCTGAAGGCTTGCTCTGCATCATCATGCAGGACGCCGGCTAGCGGACGGGTGCGCAGTGGGCGGATGCGATTGCCGGTTAGCTCAAAGGGAATCCACGAGTTGTAGGTCCACACCGGATCGGACGTGTCATGGTAAAGCTCTTCGATGACTTCGGGACCGCGGCTGGGTTGGGCGGACTGCGCGGCGGACATCCAGGGCAGCATCAGCAGCAATGCCGATGCAAAGACTGATTCTCTGCGTTTCATAGAGGGTATCCTCCTCAAGGTCGGCTGAAGGTGAGTGACGGCCACCGCGTCGGAGAAACGAAGCAGGCCGCTGCGAACTGGGGTGAGACTATAGCACGAAACTCTGCCTCCGGAGGCACCTTCGAGCACTGGGTTTGGCGCCCGGCCCGGCAGGTTCGCTGATCGGGGTACCGCTTTGGGAGAGCGCGCACCAGACTAATCAACAGTGACCAATCAACAATCGGCGATCTCACCATCCGCTCCGTGGTGAAATAAATGTCCCATGGCGAAGCGCGTGAGTGTCGATCGCTGGCTGTTTACCGTAACCATGCTGCTGGTATTTGTCGGGCTGGTGATGGTTTTTTCGGCGTCGGCGGTGATGGCGCGCGAGCGGTTCGGTTCTCCCTACGCTTTCCTTTCCAAACAGTTGGTTTGGGCGGTGGCCGGGCTGGCGGCGATGGTGGTCGCCATGCGCCTGGACTATAAACGCTATAAGCATCCGGCGTTGGTGTTTTCGCTGATGGGCGTGACCACGCTGCTGCTGATTTCTGTGTTCTTCCTCGACCGCTCGCACCATACGCACCGTTGGATTCATGCCGGAGGCTTCTCGTTTCAGCCGTCTGAACTGGCCAAACCGGTACTGATTCTTTTTCTGGCCTTCTTCCTGGAGAGCCGCGCCAAGACCATGGACGATGTGCGTAATACGCTGGTGCCGGCGGCCGCGCCCGTGCTGGTTTTTCTGGGGCTGATCGTGCTGCAACCGGATCTTGGGACGGCGATCGCCTGTGCGGGAATTGCGGCGTGCATTTTCTATGTGGCCGGGATGCGGCTGCGCTATTTCGGTTACTCGTTTGCTGCGGTGTTGCCGGTTCTATACGTCTTGCTGTTCCGCGTAGCCTGGCGGCGGGACCGGCTGCTCGCTTTCTGGAATCCATACGCCGACCGTGAGAAAGCCGGCTTCCACATTATTCAGTCGCTGATCGCGGTTGGAACGGGCGGCCTGACCGGCATGGGTCTGATGGAAGGCAAGCAGAAACTGTTCTATCTGCCCGAGCCGCACACCGACTTCATTTTTGCCAACATTGCCGAGGAACTGGGGCTGGTCGGTTCGGTGTTCGTGGTGGCGCTGTTCGCGATCTTTTTGTGGCGCGGCATGCGGGCGTCGTGGCTCACGGAGGATCTGTTCGGGCGCTATCTCGCCGTTGGAATCACCAGCATGGTCGTGCTGCAGGCGTTCATCAACATGAGCGTGGTGCTCGGTCTGATGCCCACGAAAGGCATCCCCTTGCCCCTGGTTTCGTACGGCGGGTCGTCGCTGTTCGTGACGCTGGCGTGTGTGGGAGTGCTGCTGAATATCACGAAGCAAGCAGAATAGCCGCCGATTCCCGCGGTTCGTCACGCATTGCCTTACCATTCCCCGTGATCTCAGAAAATCCAAGTGACATCGTTTGCGGAGGAAGACGGCATGAAGAGACTGCGTGCGGGATTGGTCGTCGCGTTGTTAGGGATGTGGGTTTTCAACGGCCTGGCCGTCGCGCAGAAGTCCGAGGAGAAGGCGACTGAAATGCCGCCTTCTGCGCCGGTCATGTCACCAGCGGACCTGGCAGCGAAGGTGCCGACGCCGAAGCCGGACGATGTGAAGTCGCTGGATGGGATCATCGCCGCCGCGTATTCAGCGATCTCCGGTCCAGCCGGTCCGCGCGACTGGGACCGCTTCCGCTCCATCTTCCTGCCGCAGGCGCGCTTTACGCAGGTGGGCAAGGCGCCGGATGGATCGACCATCATCATTGCGTGGGGCGTGGACGAGTTCGTCCACGATGCGACCGCGGTTTTCGCCAAGGAAGCGTTCTACGAAAACGGACTTGTGAATGAGCCGTCCGGCTACGGCAACATGCGGCAGGTGCTGAGCAGCTACGAATCGCGACATGCGCCGGGCGAAAAGCCGTTCCAGCGTGGCATCAATTCGTTTCAGGCACTGTACGACGGGAAGCGCTGGTGGATCGTCGGCATCTTCTGGGATTCCGAGCGGCCGGACAATCCACTGCCGGAGAAGTTCGCGGGGAAGAAGTAGGCCACGGTTTCTCGCGGATTTGCACGGATAAAGCCGAGGCCTGAGCCCACTAAGAGCGCTCGATATTCTCGCGCATCCAGCCGGCCAATGCATTCTCGCTCAAATTTCCGGCGGCGAGTGACTCCAGGTTCGTGATGCAGTCGGCGTCCTCTGCTTTCAAGTCCCAGCCATTCAGGCTCAGAAACAGCTCCAAGACTACGAAGGCGGTGCGTTTGTTGCCGTCGAAGAAGGGATGGTTCCGTGCAATCCCAAAAGCGTAGGATGCCGCCAAGGCGGGCGCGTCGACTCCTTCGCCGTACGCCGCTAGATTGAGCGGGCGCGCTAAGGCTGAGGCAAGCAATCCTTCATCGCGTGTGCCCGCCGGGCCGCCATGTTCCGCCAATTGTGCCTCGTGGATGGCGAGCACTACGCTGTCCGCAACCCAGTTCCACTGCATTCGATTATTTGGCGAGCGCGCGAAGAACGTTGCGACGCTTCTTCATGATGCGCTCGGCGGCCTGCATCTGCTTTTCGAAAGCTGGATCGTATGGGCTGAGGCGGTAGCCGTCGGGAGATTCGGTCAGGAAAACGACGTCGCCCTTCTCCAGTTTCAGACGAGCTGCCGCTTCTTTTGGAAGAACAAAACCAAGCGAATTGCCAATTTGCGTGAGCTTGAGGGAAATCATTGTAATAACACATGTTATTACGAGAGGTGGCATGTGTCAACTTTTCCAAGAGAGGGCACATCCGCAAGTTGGTCGCAATCAGCGGGGCGGTTGGAGTCGCTGCCGCCATCGTCGCTTGCATCCTACTTTTGAAGAGAAGTGCCTCTTAACTATCTCTTCACAAACTAGATGCGCCGCGAATCCTTTGCCCACTACTGATTTATATTCGACTCATGCGGGCCATTCTGGCGGGAGGAGGGACGGGCGGGCACGTGATCCCGGCGTTGGCGATCGCCAACGAGCTCAAGAAATGCTATACAGCCGAGTGCCTGTTCATTGGAACGGCACGCGGGATTGAGAACCGGCTGGTGCCGGCCGCGGGATATCCGTTGCGACTGGTGCAGGTGGGGGCGCTGAAGAACGTCAGCCTGATGACCCGGCTGAAGACGTCATTTGATTTGCCGAGAGCCCTCTGGGATGCAAGCGGGATGATCAACGAGTTCGCCCCGGATGTGGTGATTGGTGTGGGCGGATACGCTTCGGGGCCGGCGATGCTGGCGGCGGTAATCAAGCACATTCCGACGTTGGCGTTTGAGCCGAATGTGGTTCCGGGATTTGCCAACCGGATGGTAGCGAAGTTTGTTTCCGGCGCGGCGGTGCACTTCGAAGAGACCGCGAAGTACTTCCGCCATGGCCAAGTGACCGGCGTGCCGGTGCGACAGGCGTTCTTTGAGATTTCCCCCAAGCGTGAAGGAGCACCCACGGTTCTGGTGTTTGGCGGAAGTCAGGGCGCGCACGCCATCAATGCCTCGATGATGCGCTGCCTGCGGGTACTGGCGAAAGAGGCGCCGGGAATTCACGTGATCCATCAGACGGGGGAGCGCGACTACGAGGAAACCCTGGCGGCGTATCGTGGAATGGGGCCGTCGACGGCGTTGACGTTTGACGTGTTCAAGTTCATCGAAGACATGCCGGCGGCATTTACGCGCGCGGATCTGGTCGTGTGCCGCTCGGGCGCCAGCACAGTGGCGGAAATCACGGCGGCAGGGAAGCCGGCGGTATTCGTACCGTTTCCGAGAGCGGCGGATGATCATCAGCGCATCAACGCCGAGGCTCTGGCGCGCGAGGGGGCGGCGATTGTGGTCGAGGAGTCGAAGCTGGAAGGAGTCTGGCTGGCGGAAACCATCGCCACCCTGCTCGGCGACGCGACACGCCAGCATCGGATGGGCCAGGCAGCGCGGCGTCTGGCGCATCCGAACGCGGCGAAAGACATTGCGGCCATGGCGGCGAAACTGGGAAGAATTGAGTAATTGTGCAATTTGGCAATTGAGTAATTGAAAACCGCCGCGAGCGCGTCCGTTTCAGTTCTTCAATTGCTCAATTACTCAATTTCTCAATTACTCAATCAATCTTATGTTCGCCAAAATTCAGCGTATTCATTTCGTGGGCATTGGCGGGATCGGCATGAGCGGGATTGCCGAAGTGCTGCTGAACCTCGGTTACAAGGTCTCAGGCTCCGACTTGAAGAGTTCCACAGTCACGCAACGGCTGGCCGGATTGGGTGCGACCGCCTTCGAGGGGCATCGGGCGGAGAACATCATCGGCGCCGAAGTCGTGGTGACCAGTTCCGCCATTGCCAACGACAATCCCGAGGTCACCGAAGCCCACAAGCTGCACATTCCCGTGATTCAGCGAGCCGAAATGCTGGCTGAACTGATGCGTTTGAAGTACGGCATCGCCATTGCGGGCATGCACGGCAAAACCACCACCACTTCCATGGTGGCGGCGGTTCTGGCGGGTGGAGGGCTCGATCCCACGGTGGTCGTCGGCGGCCGTGTCGACGCCATGGGATCGAATGCGCGGCTCGGCAAATCCCAATACCTGGTGGCCGAGGCCGACGAGAGCGACCGGTCGTTCCTGAAGCTGTCGCCGATTCTGTCGGTCGTGACGAACATCGACCGCGAGCACATGGATTGCTACCGCAACATGCGCGACGTGAAGCAGACATTTCTGCAGTTCATGGATCGGGTGCCGTTCTACGGGATGATTGTCGCGTGCAATGACGATCCCATTCTGCGCAAGCTTCTGCCCGAAGTGCAGCGGCGGACCGTGACGTATGGGACGAAGCGCGGGTCGGATTTCTGGATCAAAGTTCCCACTTCCACCCCAAGGGGCGTGGCAGAAGCGGGGCGTCCGGTGAATGCTTTCCGTGTGCGGTATCGGGACGAAGATTTGGGCGAATTTACGCTGCATGTGCCCGGCGTTCACAATGTGCTGAACGCGACTGCGGCGATTGCGGTGGGGGTAGGGCTGGATGTCAATGTCGAGGCCATCCGCACGGCGCTGGAGCAATTCCGCGGAGTGGATCGTCGATTCCAGTTGCGCGGCCGTGCGGCGGGGGTGAGTGTCGTCGACGATTACGGGCATCATCCCACCGAGATCAAGGCCACGCTGGCGGCAGCACGGCAATGCGGGTTCCGCAAGATTCATGTCGTTTTTCAGCCGCACCGCTACACCCGCACACGCGATCTGATGGAAGAATTCGCAACGGCATTCAACGACGCCGACTCCCTGTTTGTGCTCGATATCTACGCAGCGAGCGAAAAGCCCATCGAGGGTATCTCCGGAGACGCGCTGGCCCAACGGATTCAGCAAGCAGGGAAGAACGTCCAATATGCGGCTTCTTTTGGCGATGCCGTAAGCGCAGTCAGTTCAGCCGCGCAGGAAAGCGATTTGGTCCTCACCCTTGGCGCCGGCAGCGTGTCGCAACTGGGGCCCATGATTCTGGAAAGACTCGGCCAACGGTAGACCCCTATGCGATTCATCGACAGGGACGAAGTCGCGAGCCGGCTGACCTATGACATCTGCATTCCCTTGGTGCGCGACGCCATGATCGCTCTCTCCCGGGGTGACACGAAGCAACTGCTGCGCTCCATCATTCCGCTCTCTGAGGGACGGCTGTTCGGCGTCATGCCCGGAGCCATGGGAGCGCACGGAGTTTTTGGCGCCAAACTGATCAGCGTATTTCACGAGAACTTTGCCAAGGGCGTGCAGTCGCATCAGGGGCTCGTCCTGTTGTTCGATCCCGAGAGCGGCGCGCCAGTGTGCGCGGTTCATGCGGGGGAACTAACGGCAATCCGCACTGCCGCGGCCAGTGCGGTTGCGACTGATGCCCTGGCTCGCAAAGACTCAAAGCGCTTAGCTCTGCTTGGCTATGGCGAGCAGGCAGGTACACATGCGCGCGCGATTCTGAAGGTACGCCCGCTCGAGTCGATCGTGGTGTGGGGACGCTCGCCGGAGCGTGCCCGTGCTTTTGCGGAAGAAACGCAGTCCGAACTCGGCCTACGCGTGACGGCTGCCCCCAGCGTTCGCGACGCGGTCGCAGAGGCCGACATCGTCTGCACCCTGACCTCGTCGTACGAGCCGATCCTGCAGGGTGCCTGGGTGCGTCCCGGTACGCATTTGAATCTGGTGGGATCCAGTTATGCCGGGCCGAGCGAAGTGGACAGCGATCTTGTGGTCCGCTCGCGCTTCATTGCCGACAGCCGCGAAGGTGTGCTGCAGCAGGGGGGGGAGTTCCTTCGGGCCAAGAACGCCGGCTTGGTCGCCGATGACCACGTTGTCGGCGAGATCGGACAAGTGCTGGCTGGAGCGATTCCGGGGCGCCAGTCCGCCGAGCAGGTCACCGTGTACAAATCGCTGGGGCACGTGGTGCAGGATTTGGCGACGGCGTGGTGGCTGTACCAGAGCGGCCGTTGAGCAGCACCGCAGTTCTGCTGGAGACCCTCCTCTCAGCGAGTGCAAACCGAGATCACGGTGAACTATACGCTGGCGAAGTGACCACTTCTCCGCCGCTGTTGCCATGTTTTGTCTTTTCTGGCTAACCGAATTCCCTGGGGCCCGTCTATTTGGCATACGGAGTGAAGGCGATGAGAACACAAGCGTGGGGATGGTTGATGGCGGGGGTTCTGGCGGCAGGCATGAACGCCTGGTATCACGACGGCGGGTTTAGCTTGGCGCATCGGGTGGAAGCCCGGCTGCAGCATGGCTCGGCCGCGGTTTTGGCACTGGCTTCCGGTCGAGCGGATGAGTTTCTGACGCAGGCGCAAAGGTTGAGCGTGGACGAGAGTCCGCGGTGCAATCTGGCGGCGAATTGGGACCGCTTCGAGGTCGTGTCGGCCCGGGAGCGCGAACAACTCGACCGCCTGGCGGCAAAGCGCGTGCGGATGGAAGCACAAATGAGGATGCGGGCCGACCGCATGCAGGTAGCCGCGGTTACCATGCGGCCGCTAACGTTCCGTCTGCCGCCGTCCCGCCCGATCGTGGTCCTAGTACCGCGGACACCCCGCGTGGAAATCCCGGCGGTGCCCGTGATCGAGTCGCTCAACCACGAGCCGATCTAGCTTCGTCGGCATTCCTCTTTTCGAGAATTGAAAAGCGACGGCTGGCGCCGTCGCTTTCTTTGTTCCCCCCATTGCCAATCCGGTTCCCGCCCGTGCAAAACCCATTTTTTGTCTACCGGACGCCTCAAATTGCAGCTATAGTGAAAAAGCTCAGCGATTCCTCACGACAACTGTCCTAATTGATGGCGCGCAAAGAGAGCGGCACCATCCTGCAGGAGGAGTTGTATCCAGACGCCGACGTGGCGCCCGCCGAAGCTGTGCGCGAAAGCTCGCGGAGGCGGCGCGAAGTCCGGCTCGACGACCGTGGCACCACGCCGCGGACGGAACTGGACGACTCCCGCCTGGTCGATCTGGACGTCGACGAGGAATCCCCCTTCCTTCGTGGCCAGAAGCGTGTCTCTGCGCGTCGCAGCGCGCTTCCCAAGAAGACTGCGCATCGCCTCCTGTGGGCCGCCGTTGCCTTCGCGGGTTTGGCCATTCTCACCGTGATTGCCGCCGTTCTGTACAACTATGGCGAGCACTCGTGGCGGTTTCGGATCGAATCCAGCGACAACATTGAAGTGACCGGCACGCAGAACGTGACCCAGGCCCAGATCATGGAAGTGATGGGCGCCGACATCGGACGCAACATCTTCTTCGTGCCACTGGCTCAGCAGAAGGTTCAGCTCGAGCAGATTCCCTGGGTCGAGTCGGCGAGTGTCATGCGTTTTGTTCCCAACCGCCTGAAAGTGGAGATTCACGAGCGCACACCGGTGGCATTCGCGCGCGTTGGCCCCCGAATCTCTCTCATCGACGCGGGCGGAACACTGATGGAGTTGCCTCGCAACCACAAGTATTCGTTCCCGGTCATTCTCGGGATGAATCCAGGTGAACCGCTGTCGACTCGCGCTCCGCGCATGAAGGCCTACAACGAACTGGTCCGCGAATTGGATTCTGGAGGCGCGCATTATTCCCAGGATCTGAGCGAGGTCGATGTTTCCGATCTGGAGAACCTGAAGGTGCGGGTGAACGATACGGCGGGAGACGTTCAGGTCGAGTTAGGCTCCACCGATTATCGGAAGCGCTACCAGACCTACATCAGCCACGTGCAGGAGTGGCGTCAGCAGTTCCAGAAACTCGAGTCGGTGAACCTGCGGTACGAAAACCAGGTCATCGTGAATCCGGATATGGAAGGGCGGACTCGTCCAGCGCCCATCGCGCCCGGAATGGCAAGGGTGGCCGAGGCAGCGGGGGTGAAGCCGGCCGCACTGGTTACGAAATCGGGCCTGAATGCGAAAGGGCTGCCGAAGCCGGCCTTCGAATTGTCGAAGACGACTCTGGATTCGGTTTCCGGAAAGAAGCCCCCGGCGAAGACGAAGCCTAAAACTAAACGGGTCGTCGCGGTGAAGGGGAAGGGAAAGGCGGCTGTCACGAAGAAGCCCGCGAAACCCGTCGTGATCGCTAAGGCATCCGGGGCGGCTCACGCCGGAAACAACTTGCAGAAACCCAGCGGTGCGGGGCCTTTGAATGCAGCCGGTGCAAAACCGAGTCCCGCAATCACCAAGCCGGCAGGGCCGGGTGCGAATTGATGAGTAGAGAACGGTTAGACGGAATTTCTTAATGGCAAATCAGCAAGGCAATTTTCTAACGGCAATTGATGTCGGCAGCGCCAAGACCAGCGTGCTGATTGCGGAAGTAACCGACTCCGGCCTTCGCTATCGCGGGCATGGCGTCTCCGAGTCGCGTGGCTCGCGCAAGGGCGTCATCGTTGACCTCGACAAGGCGGTGTCTTCGATCCAGAAAGCGGTCGAAGCTGCCGAAGACACCGCCGGCGCGCCGGTCGAGCACGCGATTGTGGGCATTGGCGGAGCGCACGTGCGCGGCGTCAACAGCCATGGCGGCATCAGTCTGGGAACGCGGCCGCGGGAGATCGGCAAAGACGAGATCAAGCAAGCCGTAGACCGGGCGCGCGCGATTCCGCTGCCGGCAGATCGCGAGATTCTGCACCTGCTCCCGCAGGAGTTCATTCTCGATGATCAGGCCGGGGTTCACGATCCGCTGGGCATGATGGCGGCGCGGCTCGAAGTCCGCGTGCACATGGTGACGGCGGCGACCAGCGCCACTCAGAACGTCATCACGGCGGTGAACAAGGCTGGCGTACACGTGGACGACACAGTCTTCGAGCCGCTGGCCGCGGCCGACTCCGTGCTGCGGAACGACGAGCGCGACCTGGGCGTTTGCCTCGCTGACATCGGCGCGGGATCGACCGAGATGATTGTGTTTCAGCAGGGCGCCGTCGCTTACACGGGCGTGATTCCGGTCGGCGGCGACCACTTCACCAGCGATTTGTCCGTCGGCCTGTGCACCCCGCTGGGCGAAGCCGAGAAGATCAAGATTGTGTACGGCAACGCGATCGTCACCATGATCCCGGAAGGAAACGAGGTGGAGGTGCCCTCTGTCGGCGACCGGCCGTCGCGGCTGCTGCCACAGCGTTTGGTGGGAGAGATCCTGGAGCCGCGAGCGCGCGAACTGTTTGAGATGATGCGCGACGTGCTGCGGCAGAGCGGCATGTACGACGTTTGTATCGCCGGGATTGTCCTGACCGGAGGCGGATCGCGGCTGCCGGGCATTTTCGACGTGGCGGAGTCCATGCTGCGGCGGTCCGTGCGCCTCTCCTGGCCGGCGCCGCTGGCCAAGATGCCTTCGACTCTGTCCGAGCCGGAGTTCGCCACCGTCCTCGGCATGGTGAATTACGGCCAGCGGGCTCGCATCGCGCGCGGACTGCAAGAGAGCGGGTTTGGGTCGAGACTGAAGGCGATGTTGATGGGGGCGTAAAGAGCAGGTTTCAAAGTTTCAAGGTGGCAAGGTTTCAAAGTTGATGCTGAAGTCTTTGGACCTTTCAAGCACCGGGAGCGGGATCACGCAGTCAAAGGAGCACTCAGCCAATGAGCAACGACATTCGCATCAGCTTCAATGAAGAGGCGCGCAACGACGCCAAGATCAAAGTCATCGGCGTAGGTGGAGGCGGCGGAAATGCGGTCAACCGCATGATCGATGCCGGCGTCGAGGGCATCGAGTTCATCGTGGCCAACACCGACCTCCAGGCACTGCGCATGTCTCATGCTCCGGTCAAGTTGCAGTTGGGTGTGAAACTGACCAATGGACTGGGCGCGGGCGCGAATCCGGAAATCGGGCGCAAGGCTGCGCTCGAAGATTCCGACAAGATCATCGAAGCGCTCGAGGGCGCGGACATGGTGTTCGTCACCACCGGCCTGGGCGGCGGCACAGGCACGGGCGCGGCGCCCATCATTGCGTCGCTCGCCAGCGAGATGGGTGCACTGACCGTGGCGGTCGTGACCAAGCCGTTTTCCTTCGAAGGCAAGCGGCGTATGGCGCAGGCGGAAAAAGGCATTGCCGAGCTGATGGAGTCGGTGGATACAACCATCGTTATCCCCAACGAAAAACTGCTGGCGGTGGCCGAGGATGCCGGTTTCTTCGAATCGTTCCGCATTGCCGACGACATTCTGCGGCAGGGCGTGCAGGGTATTTCCGACATCATTACGATTCCGGGCATCATCAACCGCGACTTTGCCGACGTGAAGACAATCATGTCGGGCATGGGCTATGCGGTCATGGGCACGGCTTCGGCCAGCGGGCCAAAGCGCACCATTGAGGCGGCGCAGCGCGCGATCGCTTCGCCGTTGCTTGAAGCCGGCGCGATCGACGGCGCGCGCGGAATCCTGATCAATATCACCGGGTCGGCATCGTTGAAGCTGGCGGAAGTGCAGCAGGCCTGCACCATCATCCAGAGCGCGGCGCACGAAGACGCCAACATCATTTTCGGCGCGGTCATGGACGAGAAGATGAAAGACGACGTCAAGATCACAGTGATTGCCACCGGATTCCGCGAGGCGCGGGTGGCGCGGCATCATGCGGTGGAGGTGCGCACTTCGTTTGCGTCGGCGCACGATCAGGCGATGGATTTTCCCGATTCGCTCGGATCGCGCGACGCGGAACCGCCGAAGCACATCATGGCCAGCGGCGACTCTTCCATGATGATCGCGGCGGATGCGATGAACGACGACCGGTCCGGCGACGACGGCCACTACGTCGAAGAAATTCCCGCGCAGGCCGAGCACGCCGCGGAGGTGATTTCCCTCGACAGCGTTTCGCGGGACATCGTGCGCAACGGCGTTTTGACGAACTTGGGCGGCAACTTCGAACCGGACGATCTCGACGTGCCGGCCTTTCTGCGCAAGCGCAACGAAGTGATGTAGAGTCGCGAATTCCGGGCCTTCAGGCGGTTCGCCGCGAATTCGAGGATTGGGACTCGAGAGGAGAGGAAAGGTTTTTCACACTGGGAATTGAGTTTCCAGTAATCGGTAACCGGTTACGGAAGGGGTTCGGACTCTCGTAATCCCGCCGTATGTCGATGTTTCAGAACGGTTTAAAGCGGAAATAATGTTGCCGCCGATCGAAACTTTGTGATTGCCCGGCTTGAGCTAAGTCTCTTACTATCGAAGAGTTAGCTCTGACGCGAGATTCGGGCGCGGTTACCACCCGGCTGGCAGTGAGCGTGCATCAAAGTTAAGTAAACCTCTGGGGAGTAAATAGGACAGATGTTCAAGGGACCGAGCGTACTTCGTCTGGTATTGGGATTCTTGGCGTGTCTGCCGCTGGCGGGAACCAGCTGGGCGGCGCACATTACCTCGCACTCTAGCGGCAAGGCGAAATCGACCACGAAGATCAGCGAGAGCACGCGTACGCGCCGCCGCCTGCATCATCTGGCGCGCAGCCGCAGTGCCAATCTGACCCGGGTCACCGCGACCACGCGCCGTCGCCGCTGGCACGAGAGGTTCACCATGAGTTCGTTCGCCTCCGGCATCGCGGCGGGCGACGTCACGACGGGCGAAGATTCAGTCGTGCGCCAGGCCGCCATCGACGCGCTCGGCAACATGAACGGCACCGTAGTCGCAGTCGAACCGACCAGCGGACGCGTGCTCGCCATGGTCAACCAGAAGCTGGCGCTCTCCAGCGGTGCGCAGCCCTGTTCCACCATTAAGCTCTCGGTCGCGCTGGCTGCCCTCAGCGAAGGCCTGGTTTCCGGCGATACGAAAGTGGCGATCGGCGGCCGCGCCCGCATGGATATGACCACGGCTTTGGCGCACTCGAACAACGCCTATTTCGAAGCTCTGGGCCGCAAGCTGGGATTTGAAAAAGTCGCTTACTACGCTCACGAGTTCGGCCTCGGCGAACTGGCGGGTTATGACATTGCCGGCGAACAGCTGGGCGAGTATCCCGATGAGGCGATTCCGGAAAAGCTCGGCGGCGTAGGCAAGATGTGCTCCTTCGGCGAAGGCGTTTCCATGACGCCGCTGCAATTGGGCGCGATGGTTTCGGCCATTGCGAACGGTGGAACCCTTTACTACCTGCAGCATCCCACCACACCCGAAGAAGTGGCCAACTTCCAGCCGCGCGTCAAGCGGCAACTCGACATCGCCCCGTTGATTCCTGAGATCTCCGATGGAATGGCGGGCGCAGTTCAGTATGGCACCGCGCGCAGCGTTCGCCTGAACTTCAACGAAGAAGAGATCCTGGGCAAGACTGGAACCTGCTCGCATGCGGGCACCCGCTACGGATGGTTCGCTTCCTACGCCAACACCAGCGCAGGGCGCGTGGTGGTCGTCGTCTTCCTGCAAGGTGGTCGACCGACGTTCGGCCCCAAAGCCGCTGAGATCGCTGGGCGCATGTACCGCAACCTTTATGATCACAATTTCTTTGCGGCTACCCCGGGCGGCCCATCCGACACGGCAACCATGAAGCCGGTCAGCACCACCCCGTAACCAATCAACCAATCCGTTTCCGAGAGACGCAGCTTCGGCCGCGTCTTTTTTATTCCTCCTGTCCCACTGCTGGCATAAACCAAGCGTGCGGTCTGGCCGATAAACAGACCAGCGCGAAACACTCGCACGGGCAAGGACGAACGTACGGAAGAATTAAAAGGCACTTACGATTACCCGATGGTGGCGGTATCGGTTCTCCTGGCGCTGCTGGCGGCTTATGCGGCGCTGGAGTTGGCAGGGCGCATCGCCGGGACCGAGAGCCGGCGGAAGCTGTTCTGGCTGATTGGAGGAGCGACCGCCATGGGGCTCGGCATCTGGGCGATGCACTACGTCGGGATGCTGGCCTTCATTTTGCCAGTATCCGTTCTTTATCATTATCCGACCGTTCTGCTGTCGTTACTTGCGGCGATCGCCGCCTCTGCCGTGGCCCTGTTGACCGTGGGGCGCGAGCGGATGGGAACCGCCTCGTATCTGGTTGGCAGCCTAGTCATGGGGCTCGGCATCGCGGGCATGCACTACCTTGGAATGGACGCCATGCGACTGCCGGCCATGATGGAATATCGCTGGGGACGTGTGGCCGTATCCGTCGTGCTGGCCGTCGTCATCTCGCTGGTGGCGCTGATGCTGGCGTTTCAGGTTCGGCAAGACGAGAAGGCGTCGCGACGCAAGCTTTTGAGTGCGCTGGTCATGGGCAGTGCGATTCCGACCATGCACTACACCGGAATGTGGGCGGTGGTGTTTCGGAAGTCGAACGCGCCTTTCGGCACGGAGCACGCCGTGGGCATCACCGCGGTCGGAACTCTCGCGATTATCGTGATCAGCTGCCTGATGTTGCTGCTGGCCACAGCCGTAGCCCTCATCGATCAGAAGATGTCGGTCGAGCGGGCCCGGACCGAGGCTGCGCGCGAAGGAGAAGCGCGCTTTCATCTGCTCAGCGAGGTCATCCCGCAGATTGTATGGACCAGCCTTCCTGACGGGCACCTGGATTACTGCAACCGCCACTTCTTCGAGACAACGGGAATCCCGGAGGGCGGCGATTTGTGGCTGAAGTGGGAGCAGGCTCTCCATCCCGATGATCTGCCGCTGACGAAGGATTTGTGGGACCGGGCGCGGCGGGGAGGTGATGTCTTCGAACTGGACTGCCGGTTGCGCACTGCAGACGGCGGTTTCCGCTGGTATCTGGTGCGGGCCACTCCCGTGCGCGATGGTGCGGGCATGATCTTGAAGTGGTACGGTTCCTGCACCGACATTGAAGACCAGAAATATCAGCAGCAGGCTCTCGAGCAGCAGATTCAGAAACGCACCGAGGAGTTGGCGGAGGCCAACCTGCGCCTGCAGTCGGAAGTCATCGAGCGCGACCGGGCGCGCAAGGCCCTGGACGAACAAAGCGATCGAATGGTACGCGATCTGGCGACGCGCACGGAGCGAGCCACCCTGCTGGCGAAAATGGGGGAATTGCTGCAGAGTTGCATGAGCAAGGACGAAGTGTTCGCGGCGGCAATCGGTTTCGCCCCTAAGATTTTCCCCAACAGCCGTGGCGCGGTCGCCTTGCTCAACTCCGGTCGCGACCTGGCCGAGATTACCGGCTCGTGGCTCGACTGTGTCCTGCCGGTCCCGGCCTTTGAACCGGCCGCGTGCTGGGCGCTGCGCACTGGGAATCCACATCTCGTCATGGCGAGAGACAACACTTCACGCTGTGCGCACGCTCGTGATGTAGACCACACCTACCTGTGCGTTCCGATCCTGGCGCAGGGCGAGACCCTGGGCATCCTGCACTTTCAGGCCACCGACGAAGTTCCGACTCTCGCCGACTCCGAGCTGTCTCTGAAGACCACCTTCGCCGCGCAGGTGGGGCTCTCGGTGGCGAACATTCGGCTGCGCGAAGCGCTGCGCGCGCAGTCCATCAAAGATCCGCTGACCGGGCTTTACAACCGCCGCTACCTGAGCGAGATGCTGGAGCGCGAAATCCGGCGCGCCGTGCGCTCGGAGTTGCCGCTGAGTCTCCTCATGCTCGATCTCGATCATTTCAAGAGTTTCAACGACACCTACGGTCACGACGCCGGCGATACCGTGTTGCGCGAAACGGCAAATTTTCTCATCAAGAGTGTGCGCGTCGAGGACATCGTGTGCCGCGTCGGCGGCGAAGAGTTCATAGTGATTCTGCCGACCGCCGATCTTGGCACAGCGCACGCCCGCGGCGAGCGCATCCGCACCAAGCTTCGGGAAATGACGGTGATGCACCAGGGCCGCTCCCTGGGCATGATCACCATTTCGGTCGGAGTCGCCACCCTGCCGCTGCACGGAACGACCCAGAAAGAACTGCAGGATGCTGCTGACGCCGCCCTCTATCGTGCCAAGCAGGGAGGGCGCGATCGCGTGGTCGACGCGGAGGCTGTCATCTCCGCGCAAGCGGTGGCAGCCGAACTCGCGTAATCCTCCGCTGCAAAAAACAAGCCCGGCCGCTCGGGCCGGGCTCGAATTGCGAATCAGAGTGTTTCTAGTTTGGCGGCTGCTCGCCCTTATTCCGGTCGCTGGCGATCACACCGTCTTTGATGTGGATCACGCGATGCGCGTACTCGGCGATGTCGTGTTCGTGGGTGACCAGGATGATGGTGTTCCCCTGCTTCTGCAAGCGATCGAACAACGCCATGATTTCCACGCCGGTTTGCGAGTCAAGGTTGCCGGTCGGTTCATCCGCCAGGATGATCGATGGCCGGTTCACCAGCGCGCGAGCGATGGCCACACGCTGCCGCTGACCGCCGGAGAGTTCATTCGGCTTGTGCGTCATGCGGGATTCCATGCCGACGGCCGCGAGCGCGCCTTTGGCTCGTTCCATGCGCTCTTCGGTGGGAATGCCGGCGTAGATCAGCGGCAATTCCACATTGTGCAACGCCGTGGCCCGCGCCAGAAGATTGAACGTCTGGAACACGAAGCCAATTTCCTTGTTGCGGATACGCGCCAGTTCGTCATCGTCGAGTTCACTCACGAGTTGCGCGTTCAGCCAGTATTTCCCCTTCGACGGCGTGTCCAGGCAGCCGATCAGATTCATCAGCGTCGACTTGCCCGATCCCGAAGGTCCCATGATGGCCACATACTCGTTGCGCTCGATGCGCAGATTCACCCCGCGCAGCGCGTGCACCTGCTGTTCGGAGCCCATGTCATAGGTCTTCCATAGGTCTTCGGCTGCGATCATGCACGACTCTGGCGGAGCCAGAGTCGCGGTGGGGGGCATGCTGAGGACGTCTGCGGTCGCCATGTTCTTCTCCTGAGATTGCTTCGGTTCGTCCGATGCCACTGACCTCTCCGTTCCTTCAGGGCAAAGCACGGATCACGGTTTCATCCAACCTCTGTTACCAGCTACTCCCAACCGAGACCCTGCACTCTAGCCCTTGGCTCGAGCCTTTTTCTTTGGACGTGCTTCCGCGGGGAACGTTTACGAATTCTCTTCTTCTTTCTTCGGCGCCTTGTTATCCACTTTGACGCTGCTTCCCGGCCGCAACGTCCGCAGAATCTTGTAACTGCCGGTGATGACTTCGTCACCCTCTTTGACACCGTCGAGCACTTCAATGTCCGTGGTCCCGGTAATCCCCGTACTCACGGGTACGAACATCGCTTTCTTATTCCGAACCACAAAAACGCCCTGGATCTGATCTTCCTTCTTCGGCTTGGATGCAGGGTCGGACGCGGCCGGTGGTGCGGCATGCACCGATCCCGGTGGATTATTTTGCGCGTCGATCTGATCCTTGGTTCGCAGGGTCACCGCCTGGATCGGCAGCGACAATGCATTGCCGCGGGTCGCCGTCGTGATCTTGGCAGTGGTGGAGAGTCCCGGACGGAGGTTGTCCGGCGCATCGCTTAGAGTTACGACCACTTTAAAGTCTTTCGCTTCCTCGCTGGCCGTGGCCTGCTGCGAAGTCGAAACGCCGCTGGACCGTACGATGGCGTTGTCGCCGATTTCAGAGACGGTCCCATGGAATATCTTCTTCGGAATGGCGTCGATGGTCACTTCCGCGGCCTGTCCGATCTTCACATTGACGATGTCGGTCTCATCCACCTTGACTTCCGCGGTGATGATGGACATATCGGCGATCGTCATCAGCGTGCTGCCCAGCGCGTTCTGGATGCCCACGACCACCGATTCGCCCTCGCGTACGGGCAAGTTGGTGACCACGCCGTCATAGGGGGCGCTGTAGGTCGCCTTTTGCAGAACGTCGCTTACCCGCACTAATGTCGCCCGCGCCTGGGCAACGCGACGGTTGTTGGAATCCAGTTGCGCTTTGGCTTGTGCGACGCGTGCCTGCGCCTGTGCCAGTCCCGCGTCGGCGGTGGCCCATGCGTTCTTGCGGCTGTCGAAATCTGACTTGGAGATCAAGCCGTCTTTATAAAGGTTCTGGGCGCGTTCCCAATCCTGCTTGTTGCGATCATAGTCGGCCTGGGCGCGAACCATATCCGCCTGCGAGGTCTTGAGTCCGGCCTCGGAAGCCACTGCGTCGGTTTCCGCGGCCTGCACGGCTGCCTGGTTGGCGTTGAGGTCCGCCGCTGACTGCACATTGTCGATTTGCGCCAGCAATTGACCTCTCTTCACCCGATCCCCCTCTTTCACATACAGGCGGGTGATCTTGCCGTATGCGTTCGCGCCGATGTTGACGTACGTCTTCGGCTTGATTTCGCCCGACGCGCTTACCACCGTCGCCAGGTCCTCGTGAACTACTTTGCCAGTCTGCACCGTCACAACGTTCTTGCTGCTTTGTTGAACCGTGAAGCCGACGATGCCTAAAAGCACCAGCGCCACACCAATGCCAATCGCTACTTTTTTCCAAGGCTTCATGAAATTTACCGTCACTCTCTGGAGCTGTATTCCGCGGCAGTCGAGCTGGGGGCTAAATACGGACCAAACTTACGGATAGAGCCACGCCCTGCCCCCACCGATGCGGGTGACGGACACACATCCTCTGATACGCTCCTCGACACGAGAAAGTTCCCGAGCAGGCGGAAGAGAAAGTGGCCGAGACCCATTACGGTGGAGAGATAAGAATCTACTGCCCCCGGAACCTGTCATTATAGCTCCGCTCGGTGCGGGAACGTTCACGGATTTCTTATGCATGGCCGAGAACGTTATCGGAGCTGCAATCTGAGTTTTGGTCAAGATTTCGCTCCCGCGTAGCAAAAAACTGCAATAAATAGAGACGTTCGGCAGGCAACTTTTCTTACAACCCTGGGATTCTAAACAGACTGGTTGGCGACCGCTCCTCGCCTTCCTTCGGGGCTCGGGTTAACCTTGCGTTTACAGAACTTTAAAGCCTAAAATAAGCAGACAACGGTTTGTCTCTGGCAGGAGTCCCTCTCATGGTGCCTTCGTATCGTTCCGTTCTCCGGTTTTTGCTGATTTCGCTTGGATTGTCGGCGGTCGGCGCCCTGGCTCAGGACGCGCAGACCCAGAAATCAGTCGACCCCGCCGGGAAAGACGCAACCGTCGCGGTCCAGGCCGATTCAGCGGCGACGGATGCGGCCAAGGTGCAGCCTGTTGCCCAGACCCAATCCAGCGGGGATACCGGCGACCCTCTCAAGCGCCCCATCGACCCGAAGAAGAAGAAGCAGCAGATGAAGGACTTCTCGAAAGAAATCAAGGGGTCCTATAAGAAGTGGCTGGATGAGGACGTAGTCTGGATCATCACCGACGAAGAGCGCGCCGCTTTCAAGCAACTCTCCAACGACGAGGAGCGCGACAACTTCATCGAAGCCTTCTGGCAGCGCCGCGATCCCACTCCGGATACCGAAGAGAACGAATACAAAGAAGAGCACTACCGCCGCATCGCCTACTCCAACGAGCATTTCGCCGCGGGCGTCCCCGGCTGGAAGACCGACCGCGGCCGCATGTACATCATGTATGGCCCGCCGGACGAAATCGAATCCCATCCTTCGGGCGGAACCTACGAGCGTCCGATGGAAGAAGGCGGCGGCGAGACCTCGACGTTCCCGTTTGAAGATTGGCGCTATCGCTATATCGAGGGAATCGGGCAGGAAATCATCATTGAATTCGTAGACGACTGCATGTGCGGCGCCTACGAGATGACCATGGACCGCTCCAAGAAAGACGCGCTGCTCTATACGCCAAACGCCGGCCTGACCTGGTGGGAACAGATGGGTATGGCCAAAAAGGCCGACCGTTTCTCGGGGAACGGGCTGGAGCGCTTGGGAGCAGGACCGGAATCCGCTACGCTGCAGACCAAGCAGTTCGACCGACTGGAGCAGTTCGCAAAGCTGCAGCAGGCGCCCCCGGTAAAGTTCGCCGACCTGCTGGAGGAAGTGAATTCGAAGGTCATTCTCAACCCCATGCCGTTTGATGTGCGCACCGATTACGTGAAGGTTACCGGTGACACGGTACTGGTTCCGATCACGATTCAGCTGAAGAATCGGGACATCACCTTCGCCAATAAAGACGGCGTGCAGCGCGGCACCGTGAATATTCTGGGCCGCTTGTCTTCGTTAACGGGCCGGATTGTGCAGACGTTCGAAGATACCGTTCAGGTCGATGTTCCGACCGAACTGCTGCCTCGGACCGCCGAGAATTCCTCGGTGTACTGGAAGGCGCTTCCGCTGCGGCCCGGCCGCTACAAACTGTACGTCGCGGTGAAGGACGTCAACGGCGACCGCAAGGGCGTATGGAGCCGCGGCGTGGTCGTTCCCGAGTACTCCGAAGACAAGCTGGCGACCTCATCGTTGATTGTGGCCGACCAGATGGAGCAGGTGCCGACCAAAGTGATCGGCACGGGCAGTTTCGTCATCGGTACCACGAAAGTCCGTCCCCGGGTTGCGCCGGCCGACGGCAAGCCCGCAGTCTTCAAAAAAGACAAAGATCAGAAGCTGAATTTCTGGATGCAGGTTTATAATCTCGGCGTCGATGAGAAGACGCACAAAGCATCCGCCACGTTCGAGTACGACATCGTTAATCTGGCCACCAATAAACCGGTGGTCCAGAAAGTGGAATCGACCGAGACGATGGGCAATGTTGGCGACCAGGTGACGCTGCAGAAATCGATCGCCGCCGCCAATCTTCAGCCCGGTACGTACAAAATCGAGATCAAAGTAAGCGACAACGTTTCCAAGCAGACAGTTGATCCGTCCGCTGTTTTCGCGGTAGAGTAACTCCCATTTCTCCCCCAGGGGGTGGGGCGAAGTTGAGACTGCGCCGTTTCAGCATATCGTTCGGAGCATGGGTGATCGTGGTGGGGCTATCCCTGCCCGTTTGCGCAGCGGATCGTCCAGGCGCGATCTCGGGCTACGTGCGCAATGCCTCCGGCGAGCCGCAGATGGGCGCGATCGTCCAGATTCTGAGTGTCGCCAGCGGCAGCCTCACTGTGTTTACCGACGGCGCAGGACACTACTCTGCGACCGGCTTGCTTCCCGGGCTCTACTCGATCAAGGTCACAGCGCCTTCATTCCTGCCCGCGTTGCGGGAGAAGGTCGGCCTGCGCGCCGGAGCCAGCATCAACATCAACGTCACGCTGCAAACCCTGCTTGGGATGATGCAGCTCGGTCCCGTACGCGCGATGCCGGATGACGATGATTGGAAGTGGACCCTGCGTTCCGTCGCAAACCGTCCTATTCTGCGCGTGTTGGACGACCCGGCACTCAGCAACGAGCATCCGTCGCATGCCCTCAGCGGTTCGCTGGCGTTCTTCGGCGGGGCGGGAGGCAGCGGGTTCGGAAGCGGATCTGACATGGACACCGCCTTCCGGCTGGAGCGCTCGCTCTTTGCCGACAGCCACTTATCGTTTAGCGGAAACGTCGGGTACGGCGACGGTGTTCCGGTGGGCGTGTTGCGCGCCGGCTATGCGCGGCGCCTGGCCAACGGCTCTCAGCCCTCGATGGGCCTAACGGTCCGTCGCTTTGCGGCGTCTGACCCCAACCTCGGCAACCTCGCCCTTCAAGCCGTGTCCTTTTCGGCGGGAGACGAGTTCTCCCTCGGGAACGTGCTGGAGTTGAAGTTCGGCAGCGAACTGCAGACGATTGAGTTTCTTGGGCACGTGAGCGCGTTCCGTCCGCACGCCAGTGCGGACTTCCATCTTTCTCCAAACACGCTGCTCGAATACTCCTATTCGACCTCCCGGCCTGACGCTCGCGCAGAGAAGGGATTCGATTCTGCCCCGGCGGATATGAGTGAGGCCGATCCGCGGGTTGCCGTGGCGAATTTCTCGCCGAAAGTGGAGAGCGCGCACCACCAGGAAATCAGCCTCTCTCGCCGGCTTGGCAATACTCGATTGCAGGTCGCAGCCTTCTCGGATCGCGTCGGCAATACCGTTCTGACCGGGACTGGCGACGTCCTCACATCGGGCGGCTACATTCTGCCCGATGTAACCTCAGGGACTTTCAGCTACGCGGGCTCGAATCTTGATACGCGCGGCATGCGGGTGGTGCTGCAGCATCGGTTCTCGTCCGACCTGACGGCAACTGTCGACTATGCTGTCGGTGGGGTGCTCGATCTCGCCAGTCCGGACGTCGCGCTACAACCCGCTACACCCGGCGCTCCTATGTTTGCCACGCAGCGGCGTCACGCTCTCGCAGCCAAGTTGAGCGGGACTCTGCCGGCAACGCACACGAGCTGGATCACCTCCTATCGCTGGGTGAACGGAAGCGCTCTGACCCCGGTCGACATGTTCAATGCTTCGCCGGGCCAGAGCGATCCGTATCTGAACGTATTCATCCGCCAGCCCATTCCCATCCTGCAGGGACACGTGGAAGCCATCCTTGACCTGCGCAACCTGCTGGCGCAAGGCTACGTCCCGGTGCTCGGTCAGGACGGCCAAACGGTCTATCTGGTGCAGTCCGCGCGCTCCATACGCGGTGGCGTGGCGTTTACCTTCTAGCGATCGGCAACCCCTTATCCAACTTAGGCTGGAGTTGTTTTTCTACCCTCTATCGCGCGCTTGCTTTCCTTTTTTGCCCCTGTTCTTGAGGTTTTCTGGCCGGCATCTCCGATTTTTCGTGCCTGTCTGTTCCCCCGTGCCTTATTCGTAAAATCTATTGCCGCCATATAGAACTCCTTGGTTGACTCTGGAGACGGGATTCCGCTAATGTTTTCCCAGCCCGGAGCCGTGGGGATCGCGCATCTCATTTGTATGCAAGGAATTGCAAAAGGTTTTCTGGGCCAGCTGTGCGGCACCCCGCGAGCCATCCGAGTCAAACTTCACTCCCCCTCAACTGATCCGTCGCAAAAGGAGAGCACATGAGAGTCCGCTTCATTTTGGTGTTGATCCTTCTGGCCGCCGTCAGCCTTTCGGCCCAGACTTTCCGCGGCACCATCCTCGGTACCGTGACCGACGCCTCCGGCGCCGTCATCGCGGGAGCCAAGGTCACGGTGAAAAACACCAACACCGGCTTGCAGCGCTCCACCGAGACCAGCGCCGATGGCAGCTACTCGCTGCCCGAATTGCCCATCGGGACGTATTCGGTCACGGTGACGCAGAGCGGATTCCAGACCTTCGTGGCGTCCGGAGTGACCGTCGACGTGGCCAGCGAGCGCCGCGTGGACGCCGCCATGAAGCCCGGCGAAGTGGCGACCAAAGTAGAAGTATCGGCGGACCAGTTGCCGATGGTCGAGACCACGTCGAACACATTGGGTGGCGTGCTCACCGCCCAGACCGTCGAAGACATGCCGGTCAACGGGCGCGACTACACCAAGCTGATTTACATGAACCCTGGCGTCTCAGGGTCTCCCGATCAGATCTCCGACTCTCCCGGCTCTTTCGGTGAATTCTCGATGAACGGAGCGCGCGGCCGCTCCAACAACTACCTGCTCGACGGTACCGATATGAACGACGGCTACCGCAACGACCCCGCCATCAACCAGGCTGGCGTTTTCGGAACGCCATCGACGATTCTTCCGATTGACGCGGTGGCCGAAGTCAACGTGCTATCAAACTTCCAGCCGGAATATGGCCGCAACGCCGGTGCCGTCGTTAACATTGTGACCAAGAGCGGAACCAATAAATTGCACGGCACTGCAGCGGATTATTTTCGCAATTCCGCATTGGACGCACGCAACTATTTCAATCCATCCGGCGTGCAAAAAGCTCCATTTCACAACAACCAATTCGGCGCGTCTCTCGGCGGCCCGATCGTAAAGGACAAGACTTTCTTCTACATCGACTACGAAGGCCAGCGGGAGCCTGTGGGTGTGGTGACGGTTGCGGCTGTTCCGACAGGTACTGCCGCCGATGGGTCGCTGAGTTCCAGCGATGCCAGTAATCCGGTGATCGCGGGTCTTCTGGCGCTTCATCCCTGGCCGGCTCCGAACCTCAGCAATCCCAACCCAGGCGTGGTATCACCAAATGGCACAGCATCCGTGATTTCACCCAGCTTCAACAATCTGACCAGTTTCATTGCCAAGATTGATCAAGACTTCAACCCCAGCAATATCCTGACCGGCCGCTATTTTTTTGGCGATAGCGTTCAGTCGTTCCCTCTGGCGCTGACTGCAACTGGCGGACAATTGCCCGGATTTAACACCTACACGCCAACTCGGGTTCAGCTTGTGTCCTTGTCCTATACGCACACGATTGGCTCGAACAAGGTGAATGAACTGCGCTACGGCTGGAATCGGTTCGCGGAAGGATTCTTCCCAGCGGATCAGAATTTCCACCCGAGTTCGATTAATCTGTGCGCTGCAACGAGCACAGCCCTCTGCAACAGTTCCTCGCCCTTCGACTCGGGATTGCCTATCATGGCCGTGAGCGGGCTTGCGCAGTTGGGCGCAACCAGCAGCGTGCCCCGGCATCGTTTCGACAGCAACAACCAGGTCATCGACAACTTTTCGTGGAAGGTCGGCAAGCACGACGTGAAGTTCGGCGGCGATTTCCATCGGACGTCGGTGCAGCAGTTCTTCGATAAATACTTCCGCGGCAAGCTTTCGTTTGGCGGACAAGGAGTCAGCCCCACTTCGACCGGACTGGACGATTTCCTGGCTGGAAATCTAAGCGGTCCCAATAGCGGCGGGTTCCAGTATTTCGGAAACTCGCTGCGTCACACTTTCGAAAACAATTTTGGGTTCTATGTCCAGGATAGTTTCCGCGCGACCTCGCGGGTGACGCTCAACTATGGGCTCCGCTACGACTATTTCGGGGTGATGGGTGAGAAGAATAACCTTCTCAGCAACATCACGAACTTGGACGCCGTTAACAACACGTTTACCCTGACCCAAGTAGGGCAGCCGGGGCTCAGCAGCCTCTACAACCCCGACAAGAAAGACTTCGCTCCCCGGGTCAGTGCCGCCTGGGACGTCGACGGCAAGGGCAAAACCGTAATCCGCGCCGGGTGGGGAATGTTCTTCGACGCCTTCTCGCAAGACATGGCTTTGGGACACCTGCCGTACTCTCCCTACTTCGATCCCGGACCCGCGTACAACAACATCGGACCTTCGCCGATTCTATCGACCGGTCTGGCCAGCGGCACGATCGCAGCCAATACGCCCGTCTATGCTGCCGCCTCACGGTGCAACTACGAGTGCGATGCGTTTGGTTTCGACCGCAACCTCAAGACGCCTTACATGGAGAACTACAACCTGAATTTCCAGCAGCAACTCTCCAGTAAGGCCGTCTTGCAAGTCGGATATGTAGGCTCGCAGGGGCATCGTCTGTGGCGCTTCTTTGATCTTAGCCAGCCCAGCCAGGCTCAGATTACAGCTGCAGATTGCCCGTCGGGAATTGCGACTTGCGCGACCACTGGAGCGATCGCGGGCAACTACGGCGTGCCCAGGAATTATGGTTCGAACCCTTACGACGCCTTCTACATCCTCCGGGAAAACTCCACCGGAAAATCGAACTACAACGCGTTGCAAGCCAGCCTGCGGCTCAACGCTTGGCATGGCGTCTCTTCCATCGCGAACTACGTGTGGTCGCGGTCCATGGATAACTCCAGCGACGGGGAGGACTTCGTACCCAACGCGGCGCAGCCGAACGACAGCACGAATCCTCAACTGGAGTATGCTCCCTCGAACTTCAATATCCCCCACCGGTTCACATGGAACTTCTCCTACGACCTTCCGAAGATGACCGGTGACTGGCAGAAGTTGAAGAATGGTTGGGGATTTAACAGTGTCCTGACCTTGCAGGACGGGCAGCCGTTTCAGTTCAACTACAACTTCGAGAGCGACTTTAGCGGAAGTGGCAACGGATTTGACCGTCCGGACGTGGTGGGCCCGATCAAGTACAACCCGAAGGACCCCTACAACTTCGTCGACCTCAGTTCGTTCGCAATCCCTTGCACGATCGGGACAAACGCAGCTACGGGATCGAGGCTGGACTGTATTCCCGGCACCCGCCACTTTGGCAACGAACGGCGCAATTCTCTGCATGGCCCTTCGTTCAAAGAGTGGAACTTCGCGATTTACAAAACGACTGCGCTGACCGAGAGGCTTTCAATGCAACTGCGGGCGGATCTCTTCAACATCGTCAACCATCCCAATTTCGCCAATCCCTTCCTGCCGGCGTTCATTGCGGACCCCGCGGTCCACGGCTTCCAGAATGTCAACGGACTGGAAGTGGGTGCCTTGGGAGCGCCGGGCGGTTCAACGCCCATTATCAGTGCAACCGGCGACGTAGGCATCGGCAATCCGTTCATCGGTGGCGGCGGGCCGCGAGGAATCCAGCTCGCAGCCGTCTTCCGCTTCTAGCATCCGGGTCTCGGCTCAAGCCCCTGCTGCGGCAGGGGCTTTTTCTCGCTTTACACAATCCGAACTAACGATGTGTGCGTGTTCGACACGACTGAATAAAAAACATCAAACTCTCTCACCACTTACGCCACAGGTTACGAAATCCGGACAGCTCCTGGCGTAAATCTCTTTTCCACAGACAGTCTCCGTAGACTCCGCGGACCGCCTTAACTAAGCGGGCTTCAGGTCGACTCGGAGGATTCTCAGAATGAGTGTGAAGTGGATAACTTGTTTACTTTGCCCCGCGCTGCTTTTCGTTGGGGCTGTAGCGACGTGACCTGATCCCCGCTTTCCGAACAAAGCTGAGTATGATTTCAGCGAAGGGAAGGGGAAGAAGGAATGTCGAGGAGCAGGCACACGGAAGCGCAGATGATCGGGGC